>NZ_JFBL01000042.1 GCF_000597725.1 Sulfurospirillum arcachonense DSM 9755 | reverse complement strand
ACTTCTTTTCGCACTTATTCTAACGAAATATTCGTTACATGTAAATCCTAAAGATTATATTATGTTTATCTAATCTTTAGTATAATATATATCTAAGGAAAAAGGGGACAGGCTAGAATGGCACTTACTTAAGCTTTTTAGGATGACCATTTTGCTTTATTTCCTCCCTTACAATATCTCTATGTTTCATCAATAGAGGGAAGTCATTATGCCGTCTTTTTATGGCTCTAGGTTCAATTCTTCCTTCTCTATTTCCAATTACCTTTTGACCTATGAGAAATAAAATTTTCTCATATAGTTGGTTATCATATTTATTTGGCACATTTTTTAAAATCTGTACAGTATGTTTAAAACTAAGTTGTCTTGGTAATAGTCTATTATAGATAGCAGATTCAAGCATGATAAGACGTATAAAATTATATGCCAAGAAATATACCCACATCTCCTTAATAGCCATTTTTGGTGTTTTACAACTAAAATGTTTTAGACCTAAAGTTGATTTTATATTTCTAAAATCTACTTCAATTTGCCATCTCTGTTTATATAGATTTTTAATTTGTGTTGCAGTTACTCTGTTTTTACAAAGCATTGTAGTAATAAGTATTTTTCCTCCTCTGTATAATTCACGAATAGTAAGAGTTTTAGGTAACTTGTCAAACTCTTCTTCACTCATCCACTCAGGTCTTTTAGAAGGTTTTTTTATATCAATAAGGTGGTCTTTTTTACCTATAATCTTTCCTTTTGTAAAGTCTGTCTTTTTTGCTCTCATCCCATGTTGTACTAAAACTACATCAATACCATTTTGAAGTACATAGTTTAAAAAATAATATGTTGAGTAAAAAGCATCTGCTAGGATTACATCTCCTTTTTTAAAGTTATTTAACATATTTCTTAGCAACACTTGTTCAGATGCTCCTTTACCTTGATAGGGGCTAAGAGCTGCATCAATTAAAGAACCAGTGGTTAAAGAAATAATACCTACTGCTCTACATATTGGGAATCCCAATCCTTTTTTTAAAGAGTTTTGTTGAGGATACTTCTTTTGGTTCTCTTTGGT
>NZ_JFBL01000041.1 GCF_000597725.1 Sulfurospirillum arcachonense DSM 9755 | reverse complement strand
GGGCTTGACCCATTTTTATATTCTAAAGTGTGATATATTGTCAACTATAAAAAGCACGAGGAAAATCTTAAAAGGTAATAAATGATAAATAAAAGTAGCCTGTCCCCTTTACCCCTTTTTTTTCTTAAAAGAAAGGAAATAGAAAATCATGCTTAAACGAATTTATTTTTTAACTTTTTTGTCTACATATATATTTGCAAATAGTATATATCCATTTAAATTTACTTTTAAAGAGCATGGTTTTTTCCCACAATATCCAATTTCAAAATCTTTTTTTAAAGATTTTGGTTTTGTTGAATTAAATTTAATTAATAGTTACGATGAAAAATTAAACATTAGTAATAAAATTTTGTGTAGAAGTAGGCAGTATAAAAATCACATAAAAACTTTAACTAAAGTGATTTTTTTAGAAAAATCTAATGCTAAAAATGAGTGTGATAAATTTTTTAAAATTTTTTATAAATATAAAACTAAGGAGATAAAAGAGAAAGTTTTTAAAATTTTTATATATAAAAATGATATAGAAAAAGACTCTATAAGAGCAATTATTTTTAAAGAAAAAAATATTATTGGTACTATTCATATTGATAATGAAAGTAGCAGACAAAATTTAATATATAAACTAGTTAAGTCCCTTGAAGAAAATAATAATAATTACTCCTTGCCTGAACAATTGAAAAAAGCTCAAAATGCTTATAAAAATTCAAATCATATAACAGCTTTAAAATTCTTCATTTCTGCTCAAATGTTAAATCCTAAAGATGAGAAAATGCTTATACTTTTTAAAAATTTTATAGAAAATAGAAAAGAAATAAGTATGATGTTTTTAGAATAATTTACCTAAGAAAAAACAATGTAAGGATAGAATTAAAGGGGACAGGCTACTTTTTATACATGTAAGACTTTTATAACTCAAAAGTTTTACATGTAAAGATATATTTTAATTTAGGATATAAATGATGAGTTGGGCATTAAACTTTGAATTAGAAAATAATTTAAAACTACAAGGGGATAGAAAAGTAGCCTCGTATCATTACTAATCCACTAAAAACAAGCATTAGGATAAACTAAAAAATAGAGTTCGCGATAAGTTGAAAGTAGCCAAGGCGGTGAAA
>NZ_JFBL01000040.1 GCF_000597725.1 Sulfurospirillum arcachonense DSM 9755 | reverse complement strand
TGGCATTAAAATGGGTAAGAAGAACCATATTGAATTAGTACGTATATAGTGATATAATTTAAATAAATTATTAAAAAAGGACGTTTAATGAATTTGCAAAAAAAGATCACATTCTCGATTATGGGAGGGGTTTTAATAGGTTTTATCGTTTTTTTAGGTGTTAATTATAGTATGATGAAAGGAACAGCAGAAGTTGAAGTTTATGAAAAACTTAATAGTAAAGCTCATACCCTCTCAAACGAGATTGATGGCTGGATTAAGGAAAAACAAAATATTTTAAAAGGATTGTCTGAAGATATAAAAACTCTCGATGATAAGTCACCAGAAAATATTAGAAAATATACTCAATTAATGGCTAAAATGGCTAAAGTAAGAAGTTCTTTAATCTATTTAAAAGATGAAACTGTGATACATATTAACCCTAAAGTTAAAATTCCAGCTAAAACCTTTGAGAGTAGAATAGTTTATAAAACTGCTAAAGCAAATAATTTTAAACCAAGTATTAGTAAATTATTTCCAAGTCCAATTGATAAAACAGCAAAAGTTATGACAATTAGTTCTCCAATAGAAGGAGAAAGCCTTGCTGCCCTTGTTGTTGGTTTAAAAAGTATTTATAAAAAAGTACTAGAAACTAAGATAGAAGGCGGATATGCTGTTCTTATTGGAAAAGATAGGAAAAATATTGTCCATCCAAATAAAAAATTTGTAAACCAATCTATGAGTGAAATTGCACCAAGTTTAAAATGGGCAGATAATAAAATATTCTCACAAGAATCAGGCTTAATGGAAATTAATATTGGTGGCGTAGATAAACTTATGGTATTTGATACAATTCCAAGTACTGGTTGGAAAGTTGTAATGACTATTGAAAAAGATGTAGCATTTGCAAATCTTAATAGTCAAACAAAAAAACTTTTACTTATTAGTTGTGGATTCTTAGTTTTTGGTTCATTAGGTATATATGTACTATTGAATTTTCTCTTTAAACCACTTCAAGCTTTAAGAAGTGTAGTTACTGATTTGGGTACAGGAGATGGTGATTTAACACAACGTTTAGCAGTAAAAGGTAAAGATGAATTAGCAGATATTGCAACAAGTGTAAATCTTTTTATCAAAAA
>NZ_JFBL01000039.1 GCF_000597725.1 Sulfurospirillum arcachonense DSM 9755 | reverse complement strand
TTTTTGATAAAAAGATTTACACTTGTTGCAATATCTGCTAATTCATCTTTACCTTTTACTGCTAAACGTTGTGTTAAATCACCATCTCCTGTACCTAAATCAGTAACTACACCTCGTAAAGCTTGGAGTGGTTTAAAAAGAAAATTAAGTAAAAAGTATACTCCAATAGATGTTATTAGTACAAACCCTAAACTAATAAGTAAAAGTTTTTTTGTTTGACTGTTAAGAGTTGCAAATGCTACATCTTTTTCTAATAACATTACAACTTTCCAACCAGTACTCTCAATTGTATCAAATAGCATAAGTTTATCTACGCCACCAATACTAAATTCTATCAATCCAGATTCTTGTGAAAATATCTTATCCTCTACCCATTTTAGCTTAGGACTTATTTTACCTAAAGAGCTATTAATAAACTTTGGATTTGGATGAAAAACAACTTGCCTATCTTGAGTAAGAAGAGCAGCATATCCTCCTTTTATCTTAGTTTCTAGTACTTTTTTACCAATACTTGTTAAATCAAGTACAAGGGCAGAAACACTTTCTCCTTCTATTGGAAAAGTAAGAGCTACAACTTTTGATTTTTTATCAAGTGGATTTGGGAATACCTTACTAATACTTGGTTTAAAATTATTTGCTTTTGCAGTTTTATAAACTATTCTACTCTCAAAAGTTTTAGCTGGAATATTAACTTTAGGATTAGGATGTATCACAGTTTCATTTTTAAAATAGATTAAAGCACTTCTTACTTTAGCCATTTTAGCCATTAATTGAGCATATTTTCTAACATTTTGTGGTGATGTATCATCTAATTTTTTTATCTCTTCAGACAAGCCTTTTAAAACATTTTGTTTTTCTTGTATCCAGTCATTAATCTCTGTTGAGAGGGAATGAGCTTTACCATTGAGTTTTTCATATACTTCATTTTGTGCTGTTTGTTTCATCATTCCATGATTAATACCTAAAAAAATACCAAATCCTAATATTGTACCTGCTAATATAGAAAAGGTGATCTTCTTTTGTAAATTCATTAAACGTCCTTTTTTAATAATTTATTTAAATTATATCACTATATACGTACTAATTCAATATGGTTCTTCTTACCCATTTTAATGCCA
>NZ_JFBL01000038.1 GCF_000597725.1 Sulfurospirillum arcachonense DSM 9755 | reverse complement strand
AAGAAGTGTTGAAGAGATAGCAAGTGCTGCTGAACACTTAAATTCTATGACGGAAAAACTCAATACTACTTTAGGTATGTTTAAAACTTGATTTACATACTTTGCACTTAAGGAAGAGGAAATATCTCTTCCTTCTCTAAAAATTATAAATTTTATACCCTTGTTTAAATTTGTGTCTTCAAAATAACTTATTAAGGGAAGGGAAGTTATTAAGTTTAATTTGATAGAATTTAATGTAAAAATTGAGGAGGATTAAAAATGGAAATTGTAGAGGGTAAAAAATGGGAACAATAAAAAGTAAAATATTACTGATAGTTTCATTATTAGTGACGATTATAATAGTAATATTGGCAGATATAGGATATAGTGAAGCCCGTCATGATATTCAAGAAGACATTGAACATAGATTATTAGGTACACTTAATCTTGAAACAAATAATTTTGATTCATTTTTTGGGGAGAAGAAAAAATTAATAGCTAATCTTGCAAAAACACTTGAAAAAGTTTCACTTGATAAAGAAACACAAGTTTCATTTATGAAAGATACAGTTAGTTTTATGAAAGTTCATAATGTAATTGCTGGTTATTATAATAATCAATATTTTGATACAGCAGGTTGGATACCACCAAAAGATTATAAAGTTGATTCTCGTAATTGGTATACTGATCCTTTAAATAACAATAAAAAAACAACAGTTACAGGACCATTTTCATATAAAGATAATAATGGAAAAGAGGTAAAATATCTAGCTGTTGGTCAATCAATGTATAGAGATGGTAAACTATTTGGTGTGGTATCAAGTGAAGTAGAAGCTAAAGAGATTGATGATAGGTTAAAAAAAGTTAGAATCTTAAAAACAGGATATATAGGCTTGTTAGATAAAGAAGGAACTATTTTAATCAATCCAAATCCTAAAGTTCAAGGGAAAACATTAACCGATTTGGGATTACCAGAACTTTCTAATTATATAAAATCAAAAAAATCAGGTAAATTTGAATATACATTTAAAGGAAAAGGTAAAGTAGTTTATTTTAAGTACTCTAATGAATCTCCGTGGATATTAACAGCAATGCTTGAGAAGTCTGAAATAGAAGAACCACTAGATGCATTATTAACAAAATTCATCATTATTGGTATTGTTTCAATTTTAGTATCAATTCTTATTGTATATTTGATTATTACATTTTCTTTAAAACCATTATCAGATATGA
>NZ_JFBL01000037.1 GCF_000597725.1 Sulfurospirillum arcachonense DSM 9755 | reverse complement strand
CCAAAACCACACCACACAATGGGTGGAGTTAAGATTAACACAAAAGCACAAGTAATTTCAGGAAACACAATGAAACCAATTGCAGGATTATATGCAGCTGGAGAAGTAACAGGTGGTACTCATGGAGCGAGCCGTTTAGGAAGTGTAGCTGTAACTGATTGTTTAACATTCGGTATGATTGCGGGAGAAAATATTTAATTATGAAGAATAAAAAAACTCTTTTTTCTCTAGGGTTTTTTTTCATTTTTAGTGTAGCATTTTTGTTCGGAAGTAGCAGCGAAAAAGCTGCTGCTCCTGAGCAAGCTAAACCTGCTGTTGAGCAGGTTAAATCTACACCTGAACTTCGAAAAGAATTTCCAATGAAGTCTCATCATGCAAAACTCTCATTTGAGTGTGTATATTGCCATGAGGGACAAGGAAATAACCCTAAAGAATTTACAACACCGGGCGATAAAGGTTGTTTATCTTGTCATAAAAGTAAGCAGTATTTAGCAGATAGATTAAAATTCATGGATAAATTACATGTTAATCCTCATAATTCAATTCATGATGGACCAGTACTATATTGTGATGAATGTCATAACGAACATAAACCATCAATAAATATGTGTGCAGAGTGCCATGAACATGATGTTAAGATTTGGACGAAGGACACACCATGAAAAAGAACATCTTAATAATTGGATTAGTAGGAATATTTATAGGACTTGTGATTTCATGGATAACATATGAAGGTCTTCATAGAACAAGTGATGAAAACTTCTGTGTGGCATGTCATGAAATGAGACCAATGGTTAATTCATATCACGATGACGTTCATGGTGGAAGCGGAAAAACTGGTATTAAAGTAAATTGTGTAAGTTGTCATTTACCTCATGATAGCCTTTTTGCATATATTTATACTAAAGCAAGAAATGGTGTTGTAGAAGGCGCAATACATTACTTTGGTAACCCAGAAGATATTGATTGGCAAAAAAATCGTGAAAAAAGAGAACATTTCGTTTATGATGAAGGATGTATCTCATGTCATGGTAATTATAAAACTAATAAAAGTATCAGTAAAAAAGGTAAACAAATGCATGCACATTATGCAAAATTACTTGATACTGATAAACAAATTAGTTGTGCATCTTGTCACGTTGAAATGGGTCATAAAGGCCTAAGAACGATGCTTAACTATTATAAACCTGAATATGAATTTTATGAAGGTAAACTTGATGAAGAAAAAGCAAAGGCTGAGAAAAATCTTGATTCTCATAACCTGAGTATGTTTAAATAAA
>NZ_JFBL01000036.1 GCF_000597725.1 Sulfurospirillum arcachonense DSM 9755 | reverse complement strand
CATGGACGAGGATTCGCAGTAGTTGCAGATGAAGTAAGAAAACTAGCAGAACGTACTCAAAAATCATTAGTTGAGATCAATTCAACAATAAGTGTTATTGTTCAATCAATTATGGATTCAAGTGAACAAATGACAACTAATTCAAAAAAAGTGGAAGCACTCAGTGGTACAGCAACAGATGTAGAAACGAAAATTGCTGACTTGTCTAAAATCATGACTGAAACAACAAATATTTCTCATAAAACAGTTGATGGTTATGTACGAACTGGTGAAGATATTGAAAACATTATTTCTGGTGTTACTGAAATAAATGATATTTCAACACATCATGCTAGAAATGTAGAAGAAATTGCAAGTGCTGCTGAACATCTTAATAAAATGACTGAATCTCTTAACAACAAGTTATCTGAATTTAGAACTTGATCTAACTACAGACTAGTAACAATCAATTTGTTACTAGTCACTTTTGTTTAACTACTTATTTATATAATAAATAGTTACTTTCAAATCATATTTAATAATTAATTAACCTTTTTAAGGAATATCTTAAAATAAAAATGCAATTATTAGAGATGGACATAATTACATTAACTTATAGTTGAAAGGATGTAATATGAAAATTTCTACTCGCATACTTATTATCATAAGTTTTTCACTAATTCTCTTAGGTGGTATGTTAGCATGGTTTTTTAATCAAGCTATTGATAAAGAAACAAATATGTTCTTTTCAAAGTATGAAAAATCTTTGTATGAACAAAAACAAGCCCAATTAAAAGATGCTACAAAAATAGCAATTGCTGTTATGGATAAAATCTATCAAGACAACATAGCAAAAGGTGCTACGAAAGAAAAGATTACTCAAGAAATTAAAGAAAAATTGAGCAAAGCTTTCTATTTTGAGGATAACAGTGGCTTTATCTTTATTACTACTGAAAAAGCCATAATGGTATTTCATCCTAAACTTAAATTTTTAGAAGGCAAAAATCTTGCATCATCAAAAGATAAAAATGGTGTTTTATTCTCGCAAGAAATGGTCAAGCAAGCTAAAAAAGGCGGTGGTTTTACTAACTATTTATTTGCAAAGAAAAAAGGAGGAGAACCTAAACCAAAAATTGCTTATACCCAAGAATTTAAACCTTACAAATGGACTGTAGGTACATCTGTATTTGTAGATAATATTGAAGATGAAATCACTATTTTGAAAAAAGAATCAGAAGAAGGTGTGCGTAAAGAGTTAATTTTTGTTCTGAGCGCATCAGCTATAAGTATCATTCTTATTATATTAATCAGTACCTTTTTAATCAAAAAATATATGG
>NZ_JFBL01000035.1 GCF_000597725.1 Sulfurospirillum arcachonense DSM 9755 | reverse complement strand
AGACAATGAAATTACTAAAATTATCATTAGCAGCGATGCTAGCGACAGGCACAATGGCATATGCAGGGGATTCTTTAGCAGATGCTTTTAAAGATGGTAAATTTAAAGGGCAATTTAAATTTGTATATACAAACGGTTCAGAATCAGATGCAGCGGCATTAAATGTACCAGCACATGATCCAGCAGAAGGTGCAGATACAGGTTCAATTGCAGTAGAGATGAAATATCTTACAGCTGATTATTATGGATTTAAATTAGGTTTAGGCTTTGAAGCAGCACATGATTTAGAATTCCATAATGAAGATGGTGGTAGTGAAGATGATAGTAGAAATACTGTAAGTGAAGCTCACTTACATAATGCATTTTTACAATACTCATTCTTAAAATCAAACATCAAAGTAGGACGTCAAACTATTAAATTACCAATATTGATGACAAGTAGTGCATTTGCATTAGAAGATTACTTTGAAGCAGCAGTAGTAACAATTAATGAAATTCCTTCAACAATGTTAAAATTGGTTTATATTCAAGAATGGCATATGAGATATGGTAGTGAAGCAACAGCTTCTCCTGCTCAAAATGATAAACACTATAGTGATGGATTATATTCACTTTATTTTAGAAATACTAGCCTTAAAGGTTTAACTGTAGATGGTCAATATCTTACAACAGATGAAGATGATGGATATAGTTATGGTGATGCTCCTGTAATGATTAACGATGGTTATAATGAGTATTTTGTAAGAGCTAACTATAAATTACCAACTAGTCATCCTTTCTCTATTGGTGCTATGTATGGTGGAGCTAATTATGATGAAGATGGTCAAGAAGATACAGATTTTTATGGTTTAACAGCAGGAACAGTTCTTGGTGGTGTTAAACTTGATGCTGCATTTACTTCTGTAGATGAAGATAATTCTATGCCTGGAACATTAGGTCACGTTCCTGATGCTCTTATGTATACAAGTATGTTATCTACTAATGCAATTTTTGCAGGTATGGACGGTTACTCATTACAAGCGATCTATAACTTTGGTGTAAAAGGCCTTAGTACTCGTTTTAAAATTGCACATTTTGAGCAAGATAATGATGGTAAATTCGATGATACAGATGAAATCAATATGGATATTAAATATGCATTTAGTGGAGCATTTAAAGGATTAAGTACTCGTCTATGGGCTGGATATACTTCATATGATGATGATAATGCAGATGATGATGACTTTACTAACTTACGTTTTTATGTAAAGTATAACTTCTAATACATTAAAGATTTACAACTCCTTGAAAATATTGGAGCTTTGCCTATCATGGTAAAGCTCCTTTTTT
>NZ_JFBL01000034.1 GCF_000597725.1 Sulfurospirillum arcachonense DSM 9755 | reverse complement strand
CTGCATAGTCTCTGTCATAGCATTTTGTAAGGTATCAACTTTACTTGTCATTTCTGACATTTGCTCATTTGTTCCTAATAACTCTTTTTGTGATTTTTTTGCTTCCTCAACTGAATCTTTTAATTGTTCACTTAGCTCTTTACCCTCATTTGCTGTTCTATTTACATAAAAACTCTGTTTTTCAGAATTTTCTCCTACATGTGTTGCTGTTGAAGAAAGCTCACTAGCTATGGCTGAGTTTTCATTTGAAACTGTTTTTGCATTATTGACAATTACTTGAAGCTTTTCTATAAACTTATTGGCATTATCTACTATAGTTTCAAACTCTTTTTCTAAACCTTTTTTTTCTAGACGCATTGATAAGTCCGCATCTGCTCCTGCAAGATTTTCAAATGTACTATTTAACATACCTGTTGATTTTCTTACTGAACGTCCTAACATAATTGAAAAGAAAATAGCTAACAATGTACTAATAAATGCTGAAATTAAGAACTGTTGTTTTGATGTTTTTAATACTTTTTGAACATCTTTACTCTCTTTCTCTAAAACTTTATGTGTAAGTTGGGTTAATTTGTCTATTTTATTTCGCATAGCATCAAAATTTTTAATGTAAGAGCCATAATATACCTTAGTAGCTCTAAAAAGTGATGTCTTTTTTACCAACTCAGCAATTTTATCAGTATCTTTTTTTGTATTTTTATAAAGTAAGTCAAAACTATCAAAATTTGCTTTTTCTTTAGGTAAATAACTTTCTATATTTTTTTTAAATTTTAGAAATTTCTCTTTTGTTTGTTGCAAACTTTTATATGACTCTTTTAGAAGTTGTTCTTTATGTTCTTCTTGAGTATTATTTGTCGATTTTATAAGTGCTACATTTGATTGATAAGCATCTCTATCTGCTTCAATTAAAAGAGAAATACTATGAAATATTTTACTATTTAACTCTGTTACATAATTTTCTATTTTTACTAAATTAGAATATATAATTACATTTGTTATTACTAAAACACAAACTATAGTAATATATGATCCAATAATTTTTGTTTTAAAATTCATCACCTATCCTTTTTTGAATTAATATCATTATAACTTGAAATAATTTATTTTTTTTAGAATATTGCTTAAAAAAAGAACACTAGGAATTTTTTATATGAATTGTCCATTGTAGTAGAAAATCGTATCCATATGTGTAATATGGATACGATAATAAAATAAGATTTTGATTTAAGATTTAAACTTCATTAACTCATTATTCAATTTATCAGTCATCTGGTCTAATTGTTCCGTTGCAACATTCATCTCTTGAATTGAATGGGTATTTTCAACACTTAAAGTATTTGATTTTTCAATCTCATCAACAATAT
>NZ_JFBL01000033.1 GCF_000597725.1 Sulfurospirillum arcachonense DSM 9755 | reverse complement strand
AAAAAGGGAAGATTATGAAATTACTTAACTTGTCTCTAGCAGCAGTTATGGCGATGGGCACAGTGGCGTTTGGTGCTGATAATTTGGCAGATAGTTTTAAAAATGGTAAATTAAAAGGTGATATACGAGCATATTACTGGGATCGTGAAAAAGGTACAGGTACAGTAGAAGGAGATATCCTAAACTTTGGAGTAGACCTTAATTATGTAACAGACTCTTTTTATGGATTTAGAACAGGCTTTAGTTTCCAATCTTCTAACTCACCATTTGTTGATGAAGACGGTAAAGACGCATTTAAAACTGATATGTGGGGACCAGGTGCTGTACTATCAGAAGCATACTTATCATATACAATAAATAAAACAACATTAAAAGTAGGTCGCCAATTTATTAAAATGCCACTTCTTGCTGGTAGTGGTTCACGTATTATTAAACAAGCTTTTGAAGGTGCAACATTAGTAAGTAAAGCTATTCCTAATACAACACTATATGCAGCATACGTTACTAAATTCCAAAATAGGGTTGATGGAAGTGGAGATATAGCTGATTTTGAGGATGAGAATGGTCTCAAGATAGATGAAAATAGTTATGTTTTTGGTGTAAAAAACTCTTCTTTACCAAATACAACTCTTACTGCTGCGTATGGTGTTGTAGAAGATAATTTTGATATTATCTATGTTGATGCAAAATATGCAAGAAAAATAAATAACTTTAGATTTAATGCAGCTGTTCAATATGATGATACAAACTATGATGATAGCGCAAAAGAAGATGCAAGTTTCTATGGTCTAAAACTAGGTGGTGGTATAGGAGGATTTGATACATATGCAGCATATGCAGAAGTAGAAGATGGAACAGCAAGATATTCAGTTGCAGGACATGGGACTAAACCATTGATTTTTACATCTCCTAAAATGGATGCTGGTGAGTACAACGAATCTGAACAGTATGCACTTGGCGCTAGTTATAATTTTAAAGAGTATGGTTTAAAAATAAATGCGCGTTATGTTGATGTAGATTATGCTAATGATGCTGATGAAGCAGATTGGTTGTCTCTGTTTGCTACATATCAATTTAGTGGCGCTCTTAAAGGATTATCTACAACTGTTATTTATGAAGATGAAGATCATGATGTAGATAAAAATGATAATCAAGAGTTACGTATTAACGTTATTTACAAATTCTAAATAAAATACTAAATATATAGTATTAAAAGGGCTTTACATGTAAAGCCCTTACTTGATAGAAATGTTTTTCGTGAAAGATATTTCTATCAGGTTAATCCCTGAGCTTAAACAAGATTTGATTGTGATTCAAATCTCATAAATTATATATCAAAAGCCTCTTTTTAAACTAGACTCCTTAAAAAAATTAATTTTAGAGAGAGGACTTTTTTTAGGAGAAGAGTATATGAAAAAAATAGTTGTTATACTAGGATTGTTAGTTCTCGTAGT
>NZ_JFBL01000032.1 GCF_000597725.1 Sulfurospirillum arcachonense DSM 9755 | reverse complement strand
GTAAAAATTGGAGTTGCCTTTATTTAAGGCTTATATTTAGATAAAAGAAATTTTACAAAAAGGGAAAATATTATGTTAAAACAAGTTGTTTCATCAGTAGCTTTAGCTGCAGTATTATCAACAGGCCTTTCAGTAGTATTAACACAAGATTTAGATGCTGCTGTTGTTAATCGTAAGGTTCATTTTCAAGGTCAGCTTGGAAAAGTAATTGTTAATCCATATAAGGTTATGCCTTTAACAGCAGTAATAGATCGTAATGGAAAAAATCCTAAAGATATTGAAGTTACGGTAGTTGGTAAGCCAAATGGTGGTCAGGATATTAAATATAAAGTTTCTGAAGGTGCATTATTAAATCATGATGGTGTTCCTGTATTTGGTTTATATGATGATTACATCAATACTGTAAAAGTAACATATAAACTTAAGGGTAAGAAAGTAAATGATACATATAAAATTCGTACAAACCCATTTACTGGTCGTATAGTTGATGGTAAAATGGAAATTAAACCAAAAGTAGTTACCAAAAAAGTAGCACCTGGTTTTGAAAACAGACTTTATATGGTTACTCTTATGGGAACAGCTGATAATAAAGAATTTGCATGGGCAACTAAACATAAAACTCATGGTGCTGGTGAGTGGTTAGCTCCAGCTGAAATGTATATGGTAGATACAAAAGGTGAGATTCGTTGGTTTGTTGATACTGAGCAATTTTATGATAAAGATGGTCGTCGTATTGATGATACAGGACGTATTATGAGTTTTCATCAAACAGACAATGGTGATATAATATTTGCACAAGCACAAAAATATTATCGTTACTCTATGATGGGTGAAAAAGCATATGAGAGAAAACTTCCTCGTGGTTATGTAGATTTAAGTCATGAAGCATTGCCTATTGATAACGGTCATGTATTATTGCGTGTTGCTAAGAAAAATTATCATATTCCAGGTACTAAAGATATTGCTACAACTATTCGTGATGTTGTAATTGAAGTTGATGGTGCAGGTCGTATTGTAGAAGAGTGGGATTTTAACAAAATTATGGGAATCAATACATTCCGTAAAGATCTTATCATTGGTCTTGATGCTCGTGCAGTTTGTTTAAATGTTGACATGAATGCTGAACATATTGAAGTAAAAAAAGAAATGCCTTATGGTGATATTGCTTCAACAGGAACAGGTCGTAACTGGGCACATATTAACTCTATTTCTTACGATAAAGACTCTGATGCAATTATTGTTTCTATGAGACACCAAGGTATTGTAAAAGTAGGTCGTGATAAAAAAGTTGATTGGATTCTTGCTCCAAATGTTGGTTGGTCTAAAGACATGGCAGCTAAAGTACTTACTCCAGTAGATGCTAAAGGTAAAAAACTTGAGTGTGAAGATGCAGCATGTGAAAACACTACTTTTGATTGGTCATTCACACAACATACAGCGTGGTTAAGCCCTCGTGGTAAAAATATTGGCAATATCAAAACTTTAAGTGTATTTGATAATGGTGATGGCCGTGGACTTGAGCAACCAGCTATTAAAACAGATAAGTATAGCCGTGGTGTAGAATATGTTATTGATGAAAAGAAAATGACAGTTAAACAAACTTGGGAATTTGGTAAAGAGAAAGGTTGGGATTGGTATTCACCAGTAACATCAAGTACTAAATTTGAAACAGATACAGGTACATACTCTATTCTTTTTGGTACAGCAAAAATGTTAACTAAAAATCATACTGAAGGTATCATTGTAGAAGTTGACCCTAAAACAAATGAAATATTATATCACCAAGTTCTATCTACAGATAAAAAACCAGGTATTTTCTACCGTGGACATGTAGTAAGACCAAATACACTATTTGCTTATTAAATAATAGAAAGAGGGATGACTCTTATAGTTATCCCTCTTATAAGAAATTTTACAAAAAGGGAAGATTATGAAATTACTTAACTTGTCTCTAGCAGCAGTTATGGCGATGGGCACAGTGGCGTTTGGTGCTGATAATTTGGCAGATAGT
>NZ_JFBL01000031.1 GCF_000597725.1 Sulfurospirillum arcachonense DSM 9755 | reverse complement strand
CAAGTCCCATCCATTGTGAAGGAACTTCTTCTATCTTAAAACTTAATTCATTCATGTTTACACGATAAATTTTATCTGCCATTTTAATCTCCTTAAAATTTGTTGTTAAAAGTATAATATGCTATGTTTATAGCTTTAAAATAGCGATTAAGAAGATTTTATAATTTTTATTTAATTTTAGACTTTATTTTGAAATATGTTACATTTTGTAAGTAACTTTTTAAGCAGAATTTTTTATCATGTAGCCTACACCTCTAACATTTATAATAAAATCTTCCTTTAAATTGTTTTTTAAACGATTGATTTCTGCTCTTATTGTTGCATTATCAATATCTATATCAAAATCATACCAAACATTTTCTCTGAACATATCATAACTACAAACTAATGATTTATTTTTTGTAAGAAATTCTATAATTTGAAGTTGTCTTTTAGGAAAAATTTGTGGTTCATTATTGAAATAAAGTGTCATAGTTTCATGATTGAAACTATACGATTTTGATAATATTTTATGCTGCATTTTCATTTGTGTAGATTGCAAAATTTTGTTGATTCTAATATTTAGCTCTTTTAAATGAAATGGTTTCTTTAAATAATCATAACAACCTAACTCAAACGCTCGAGATATATCTTCAATATCTATAAGAGTTGAAATAAAAATAACTGGAACCATTTTCTTTTGAGTATGCAATTCTTCTAAAATTGTAAGTCCATCAACATTTGGGACATTTATGTCAAAAATCAATAAATCAAACTTTTCTTTTTCCAAAATATTAAGACATATATCACCATCTCTTACAGAAGTCATAGCATGTCCAATCTTTGTTAAGTACTTTGTTATTGATTCATTCATTAAGATATCATCTTCTAAAATTAAAATTTTCATCTCACATCCATTGGAAATTTGTATGTAAATGAAGTTAAGTTTTCATTTGATTCTAAATTTATTTGAACATTTTCTTCATTACATATTTTTTTTACTAAGTTTAAGCCTAATCCAAAACCATCTTGTCGGGTCTCTTCTCTATAATACTCTTCAAAAATGAGTTCTGGTTTTTGTATTTTTCTTGAATGAGAAGATATAACAAAATTATAATTCTCTTTATCTTGTTTCAAAGATACTAATATATCTTTATTCTCAAATGTATATTTGATTGCATTTGTTAAATTATTATCTATTATTCTTTGCAATTTTGTTTCATTAAAATAAATGTACATATCATCACTATCTACTGTGAGTATAAAATTTGATTTTGCTTTGTCAGCAACTTGTGCAAAAAAATCAACTCTACTTCGTATATAATCTGCCAAATTAATTTTTTGTTTGAGATAAACAATTTGATCTTTTTTAACCAAATAACTCAAATCATCGTAAAGTGAAAATATACTTTTAACGGCAACTTCTATATTTTCAAAATATACACTTTTACTAAATTCCATTTCATGAAGTTCAATATTGTTCATAATAACACTCAAAGGAGTATTCATTTCATGTACAGTATAACGAAGAAACTGCTTATGTCCCATGAGTACATTTTTAGAATAATTCATCTGATTTTTTAATTTGATTGATTGTTCATCATAATCTAAAGCACTTTGCTGGATAAGATTAGTTAAAGATTCAATAGTTTTTGCATAAGATTTTTCTTTTGCACTTAAATGTTCTTCTTCATATGTTTCAATTTTTTTCTTGGTTGATTTTTCACTTAGAGCAACAACTGTAAGAGTTTGATTTAAAAGCTCATTATATCCATCTTGATGGAAAAACTCTGAATATGTAAAAAAACCTGAAGTTGGTGCTATATGAGAAAAAGGTTCAGCTTGTAAATTTATTAAATCAGGAAGATACCTTCTTCTAGCCATACAAGAGTAAATAAAAAAAGTTTGTGCATTTACTTTTTGTAAATTTTTCAATACTTCAATAGGACTTTTAATTAATGACTTAGCATCACCAAATCCTATTTTCACCTTGTCACCTTTTTGAAGATTCCCTCCACAACTCAAACTTCCATCTTCATGTTTTGCTATAACAGCTCTCGCTTTTGGTAAACCCTTTGACTGAACAATAAGAGGAAATTCTGTTTGTGATACATTACTACCAAGATATTTTCCATAAAAATCTACAGGTTTCATTCCATCAATTTTGTAAATCCTATTACCTTCTACTTCTTCAATAGTATGTTCTAATCCTATAGCTTGCCAATCAAATTTATAATCAGTAGCTATTTGTAAAATATCAGAGTTCAGTGAAACGCCGACTGCTCCTTGACTTAAAATAGTGTTTTGTGCAGATATATATGTTTTTATAAATTGACCATTATCACCTGCCATGCCTCCACATATAACAACTGAAGAGTCATAAGACTCTATTCCTTTTAAAAACTCTTCAGCATTTATATTGGTTCCATCAGTAAATAGTATCAATAACTTTGTATTTTTGGTTACTAATCTTGAAGCCAAATCATAACCACAAGGGAATGAATCTTTTTCATCTGCATACTTTTCATAGGCAATTTGTAAGTTTGTACTCTCAAAAATACTTATCGAAATAATTGTTTGTAAAAGAGTAACTGTATCTTCACAGATTTCACCATCTGTAGTGGTTCCTATACATATAGCATGAGGAATATTTTCTAATACATCATGTATGATAGTTTCAAATATAACTTCACTTTGCCCACAAAAGATTTGAACTAATATATTTTTTTCTTCTTTAAACAAAGAAAAATCTATAAGCTCATTCAATAACCCTGTACTGTATTTATAGTTATGTGTTTTCATATTTCTCTTTTGTTATCAAAGATAGGATAATATATCTCACCCACCACCAACTTTAGGGAAGAGGGCGAGAATATCACCCTCTTGTAAAACATAATCTTCTTTTTCATGTTTAGAATTAACCATTAAAACACCAAGAGGAAGCTTATGTTCACTTATCCCTAGCTCATCCATTACATCTTGAGCTGTTGTACCACTTTTATATACTCTTTGTTCAATCTTAAATCTATCATCTCTATATTGAGCAAACAATTTTATAGTGACATTTATACTCTCACTCATCAAAAATTCCAAAACTCATCAATTTCTTCATTTGTAAAATCCCAAGTAGCATTATGAGGAGGAAGTGCTTCGTACTTCATAAACTCTGGCATTCTATCGTCTGCACT
>NZ_JFBL01000030.1 GCF_000597725.1 Sulfurospirillum arcachonense DSM 9755 | reverse complement strand
GTGTAAAAGGCCTTAGTACTCGTTTTAAAATTGCACATTTTGAGCAAGATAATGATGGTAAATTCGATGATACAGATGAAATCAATATGGATATTAAATATGCATTTAGTGGAGCATTTAAAGGATTAAGTACTCGTCTATGGGCTGGATATACTTCATATGATGATGATAATGCAGATGATGATGACTTTACTAACTTACGTTTTTATGTAAAGTATAACTTCTAATACATTAAAGATTTACAACTCCTTGAAAATATTGGAGCTTTGCCTATCATGGTAAAGCTCCTTTTTTTATTTACATGTATTGCTTTTTAATAATTTATAATGATAAATATATTAATATTCTTTTGACAAAAGTTATTTAAGAATATTGAAAAGGGATAAAAAGTGAAAATTTTTCTTTTTGAATCAGATACAAATTTGGAAGAGAGAATTGTAACGTGCTTAAATAACTATCGTTTAAAATTTGACGTTAAACAAGTACAAGAGGAACAATCATTATTCGATGAGGCTAACTCTTTAGATCAATATGCTCTTTTTATTTTGAACCTCAAAGATCCTACGGATCCAAATATTATGAATTTTATTAGAAGAAATGGGAGTGATGCTCCTATTTTGCTTATACTAGAAGCTGGGCATCATGCTGATACTTTTAAAACTATTTATTATCACTCTTATTCAGATATCATTGTTAAAGATTTTGAACCTGAAGAAATAATGTATAAAATATATAAATTATGTGATATATGGAATGATGATACTTTCTTTTTAAATAATGGAATGCATTTTGATTTTAAAAAAGCTACCTTTGTCTCTAATGAAGAGTATATTTTTCTAGGCAAAAAAGAGGCACTACTGTTAAAATTTTTATTTGTAAAATCACCAGGTATTGCTACTTATTCTGAAATTCTTGCTTATGTATATCACAATGAAATCATCTTAGAAGCTAGAGTAAGAGCATTGGTAAACCAACTTAGAAATAAACTACCCGTAAATCTTATACATACAGTTAAAGGCAAAGGCTATCAACTATTGAGTAAAAAGCCTCTTTAATTCTTTGTAAATTCAATTTTTACTAAATATTATATTGTTGTTCCGAAGATTTAATGTTAGATTAAATTTTAACCGAATATAATTTCTATATATTAAATGATATAATTAAATTATCTTTAATTATAGACTAAATTTAACAAGGAGATATAATGAGTAAAGAGGCAATTTCAAGAAGAGAAGCACTAAAGATTGGTGCTTTAGGAACGGCAGGTTTAGCAATGTTAGGTGCTACTAATGCAACAGCAGCAACGGTTTTAGAAAAAAACGTTAAATTTGATGAAACATATGATGTAATTGTAATTGGTACAGGTTTTTCAGGTCTTGCAGCAGCAGCTAAAGCATCAGAGCGTGGTTTAAAAGTACTTGTTATTGAAAAAATGGGTCGTATTGGGGGTAACTCAGTTGTTAATGGTGGTGGTATGGCTGTACCAAATAATATTTATCAAAAGAAATATGGTGTGAAAGATTCAGGTGATAGATTTATTAAAGATTGTCTAAAAGCTGGACTTGGTATTAATCACGTCGAGCTTTTAGAAACTATCGTTAAACGTGCTAATGATGCATTTGATTTTTCTGTACAATGTGGTGCTCAATGGCAAGATGTTAAACCAGCATGGTTTGGTGGACATTCAGTTCCAAGAACATTGGTTACAGCTAACATGAGTGGATCAGGAATTATTAAACCAATGACTAAGTTTGTTGAAAAGCTTCCTGGTTGTAAAATCATGAGAAGAACTAAGTTTGATGATTTTGTAATGGATGATAAAGATGGTGTTGTTGGTGTTACAGTAAGAACTGGTTATAGATTCAATAGAAAACTTTTAAGTGATGATACGGAAAATACAACGGGTGATAAAAAAGTATTTAGAGCTAAAAAAGGTGTTATTTTAGCTAGTGGTGGTTTTGCTGCAGATAAAGTTTTCAGAAAATTACAAGATCCTCGTATCACAGCAGATCAAGATGCAACTAATCACTCAGGTGCAACTGCTGGAGCACTTTTAAAAGCATTCCAAATTGGTGCAATGCCAATTCATATTGGATGGATTCAACAAGGTCCATGGGCAAGTCCTGATGAAAGAGGTTTTGGTATAGCTCCACTTATGACACAACAAGGATTGTTCAAACATGGTATGGCTGTAGATGTTAGAAATGGGAAACGTTTCATGAACGAACTAGCTGATAGAAAGACTCGTGCTGATGCTGAATATGTCATTTTGCATGAAACTGCAGATGCATATCCCGTAGCAATAGGAACGTATAATACTTTTCCAAAACAACTACTTCCTCTCATAGACAAAGCTTTACACTCTAAGGTAATGAAAAAATATGATACATTAGATGCTGTAGCAGCAGCTTATAAAATTCCTGCAGCGGCACTAAAAGCAAGTGTGAAAAAATACAATGCTGGCATTAAAAAAGGTGTTGATGAGTTTGGTAAACCAGTGAAAACATTTAAAGGTAAAGGTATTGAAGCAAAAGGACCTTATTATTGTGTTCGTTTAGTTCCAAAACCACACCATACAATGGGTGGAGTTAAGATTAACACAAAAGCACAAGTAATTTCAGGAAACACAATGAAACCAATTGCAGGTTTATATGCAGCTGGAGAAGTAACAGGTGGTACTCATGGAGCGAGCCGTTTAGGAACTGTAGCTGTAACTGATTGTTTAACATTTGGTATGATTGCAGGAGAAAATATTTAATATAAAATAATTGTTTGAATAAGTTTAGGAGTAGTGCTACTATTTTGCTCCTAAACTTAAAAAAAAATCTTAAATCATATTTCTTATTATGGATTAGTTAAGTCATTTTTGATACAATATAAACCATAAACAAAAATTAACAAAAAAGAGAAGTATGAAAGTTTTTTTTTTATATTCCGATGTTAAGGTCCAAAATGATGTTATTGAGTGTCTTGACCAAAAACGTTTAAAAATAAATGTTAGAAAATCACAAAATATTCAAGATCTTTATGATGAAGTTGATTCTTTAGATACCTATAATCTTTTTATTCTTTATCTTGAAAATCCTATAGATGCAAGAACAATGAATTTTATTAGAGAAAATGGAGGATTGGCACCTATACTACTTATTTTAAATCATGACCAAGATCCTTCTACATTTAAAACCATTTATTATCTTTCATACAATGACATCATTATAAAAGACTTTCTTATAGAAGAGATGGTTTATAGAATTTATAAATTGTGTAATATATGGAATAATGATGTATTCTTCTTACCGAACGGAATGTATTTTGATTGTAAAAATGCTATTTTTATTAATAAAGAAGAACAGATACTGCTTGGAAAAAAAGAAGCTTCATTGTTAAAATATTTATTTTTAAAAACTCCTCACGTGGCTACATGGAGTGAAATAGTGACATATGTTTATCAAAATGAAATTATTAGCCAAGAAAGAATTAGGTCATTAGTAACACAACTTAGAAGTAAGCTACCTATTAAACTTATCAAAACAGTTAAAGGGCAAGGGTACCAAATTTTTAATTTGGAAAATAAAAAGTAGTTTATAAATTTTTAGATTAATCATTAATATTGAGCTTAATTTAAAAACTTAATTTTTTTTCTTTAAGTTTAATTTAATAGTTAATCTCACATTATATCTTTTAATTAGATGATATAATTCAATTTATCTTTAAATATTATAACTTAAAAAAGGAGAAATATAATGAGTAAAGAGGCAATTTCAAGAAGAGAAGCACTAAAGATTGGTGCTTTAGGAACAGCAGGTTTAGCAATGTTAGGTGCTACTAACGCAACAGCAGCAACAATCCTTGAAAAAGATGTTAAATTTGATGAAACATATGATGTTATCGTAATTGGTACAGGTTTTTCAGGTCTTGCAGCAGCAGCTAAAGCATCTGAAAGAGGTTATAAAGTACTTGTTATTGAAAAAATGGGTCGTATTGGTGGTAACTCAGTTGTTAATGGTGGTGCATTTGCAGTTCCAAATAATGCTGATCAAAAGAAATTTGGTATCAAAGATTCAGGTGATAGATTCATTAAAGATTGTTTAAAAGCTGGACTTGGAATTAACCATGTTGAACTTTTAGAAACTATCGTTAAAAGAGCTAATGATACTTTAGAATTTGCACAAAAATGTGGAGCTAAATTCCAAACTGGTAAAAAACCTTCATGGTTTGGTGGTCACTCAGTTCCAAGAACGATTATTACAGATAACATGAGTGGATCAGGAATTATTAAACCAATGACTAAGTTTGTTGAAGGTCTTCCTGGTTGTAAAATCATGAGAAGAACTAAGTTTGATGATTTTGTAATGGATGACAAAGATGGTGTTGTTGGTGTTACCGTTAGAACTGGTTATAGATTCAATAAAAAACTTTTAAGTGATGATGCAGAAAACACAACTGGTGAGAAAAAAGTATTTAGAGCTAAAAAAGGTGTTATTTTAGCAGCTGGTGGTTTTAGTGCAGATAAAGTTTTCAGAAAACTTCAAGATCCTAGATTAGGTGTTGATCAAGATGTGACTAATCATTTAGGTGCAACTTCTGGTGCAATGTTAAAAGCATTCCAAATTGGTGCAATGCCAATTCATATTGGATGGATTCAACAAGGTCCATGGGCAAGTCCTGATGAAAGAGGTTTTGGT
>NZ_JFBL01000029.1 GCF_000597725.1 Sulfurospirillum arcachonense DSM 9755 | reverse complement strand
AAACCAGTATTTGGAAATGATGCTATTAGAATCAAAACACTTTATTGCTGTGCTGATTGTAAACCTAAGGTTATGCTTCAGGCTCATAGGAATGAGCAAAACAGTATACAAGAAACTGTGTAACAACATATTTTAAACTAATCAATAGGAAATATTAAAATGAATCAAGAGGCAATTAATAAAGCAAGGTCAGTATATTATGGACTTTTTTCTTCACTTTTTACATTTAACGATGAAAAAAAAGATGTAAAAAATATACTAAAAAGTATTGATGTTTTAAATCAAAATCCATTAGATGAATATTCAAATAATGCTTTTAATATTATGAAAAAAATATTAGAAGAGAGCGGAGAAAAAGCTTTACAAGATGAGAGTAATTTAGTTTTTTTTAGTTTAACAACACAAACAATACCTGTAAGTGCATCTTTTTATGATGAAAGCAGAGACGATGGGAAAAAACGTGTAGAGATGAGTGAGTATGTTTTAAAATCAAAATATAGAAAAGACACCTCTACATGTAAAGAGTCAGAAGATCATATAGGTTTTATCTTAAGCTTTATGCATAAATTGATAGAAGAAGAGATATCAGGAGATAAAGATAGTGCATTATTAGCAAGAGAAGTATTTATTAATATTTTAAATGCAATGGTAGACGAATTTATGCAAAATGTTTATCAACATGAAGAGAGTGTTTTTTATAAACAATTAGTAATAAGTATGAAAGTTTTTATCGATTTTGAGAGAATGTTTTATGATGTAAAAGAGCCTGAGAAAAAATCTAGAGAAGTCGTAGAAGAGATAAAAAAACCAAAAGAATTCAAAAAGCGTGCAAAAAGAAATTTTGATGAGTTTACCACAGTTTAAGGGGCACTTTTTATTTGTCCTTTAATATGCAAAATTTGCATATACAAAGAGATAGTTAAGAAAATTATTTTTTTTTAGCTATCTCTTTGTATACAAGGAGAAAATATTGCAGGAGGAAAATCATGCAAGAGAGTAGACGTGGCTTTTTAAAGAAAGCTGCTGTGGTTGGTACAGTTGCAGCTGTAGGTACGCTTAGCGCATCTGAGAGTGCAAAAAGTACAGTTGGTTCAAATGGTGTTGTCGTAGGGAAATCTCCAAAGAAAGAGATTTTATACAAAAAGACAGCTAATTGGGATGCATATTATAAGGCATCTTATTAAGGAGATAACGTATGAGTAAAAACTCACTCGCAGACTTATCTTTGAAAATGGGAAGAAGAACTTTTCTAAAATTAGCAACAATTGGGGCAAGTTTTGGGGCAACAAGTGCATTTGCTTCAAGCGACTCAGTTAGAGCTGCTACACAAGAAGAGATAAAAAATCCTTTTCCAGGATCAAAGAGAGTTAAAACGATATGTAGTATCTGTTCTGCAGGATGTGGAATAGTAGCAGAGGTTCACAATGGTGTTTGGGTTAGACAAGATGTAGCACAAGACCATCCTATTAGTGAAGGTAGTCATTGTTGTAAGGGTATTGATCAAATTGATTTAGTAAAAAGTAAACAAAGAATCAAACACCCAATGAAAAAAGAGAATGGAAAATGGCTTAGAATCAGTTGGGATCAAGCTATAAAAGAAATCTCTGAGAAGATGTTAAAAATTAGAAAAGAAAATGGGCCTGATGCTTCAATGTTCTTAGGTTCAGCAAAATTTAGTCTGCAAGAAGCATTTTATTTTAGAAAATTTGCAGCTTTATGGGGAACAAACAATATAGATCACGTAGCAAGAATTTGACATAGTGCAACAGTCGCCGGTGTGGCGAATACATGGGGTTATGGCGCTATGACAAATCACTTTGGTGATGTCGTTGAAAACTCAAAAGCAATTTTTATGATAGGGGCAAACTCAGCAGTTGCAAATCCAATAGGCATGAAGCATTTTCTTCAAGCTAAGGATAGAAACAATGCAAAACTGATTGTAATTGATCCAGTTTATACAAAATCTGCAGCAAAAGCAGATCATTACTTGAGAATTAGAACAGGAACAGATGTAGCTTTTATTTATGGATTACTTCATATTATCTTCAAAAATGGTTGGGAAGATGAAAAGTTCATAGAATCAAGAGTATATGGGATGGAAGACATTAAAGCAGAAGCTAAAAAATGGACTCCTGAAGTAACAGCTGATGTTACTGGTATTCCTGCAGAACAAATTATTCAAGTAGCAACTATACTAGCAAAAACAAAACCAACAACAGTTGTTTGGGCATTAGGTATTACACAACACAGTACAGGAACATCAAACACTAGAATCCTTCCTATCTTACAATTAGTATTAGGAAATATGGGTAAAAAAGGTGGCGGATGTAACATTATTCGTGGACATGATAATGTTCAAGGTTCTACTGATATGTGTTGTTTAGCAGATTCATTACCAGGCTATTATGGACTAAGTGACGGTTCATGGAAACACTTCGCCCAAGGTTGGGGTGTTGATTATGAATGGTTAAAGAAAAGATTTTATGCTAAAAAATGGATGAATGAAAAAGGCTTTTCTCTTGCAAAATGGTGGCAAGGTGTACTTCAAGAAGAAAAAACTTACTCTTCAAGTCCAATTCGTGCATTATGGGTTCAAGGAACTGGTATTACTTCAATGAGTCAACAAGTAGAGATACAAAAAGCACTCAATAAGTTAGATTTACTTGTTATTGCAGAGCCATTTGTAAATGAAGCTGCTGTTCTAAGTGACAGAGAAGATAATATATATATCTTACCTGTGGCAACTCAGTTTGAAAACGAAGGAAGTGTAACAGCAACTAATCGTACTTCGCAATGGAGAACAAAAGTAGTTGATCCACTTTATGAGAGTAAAACTGACCATGATGTAATGTTTGAATTTGCTAAAAAGTTTGGTTTTTATGATGAGTTTACTCGTGGTATGAAAATGGGTATAAAAGATGGCGAAATTAAACAAGTTAAAAATGATTTTAATTTTGCAGAAGATGCAAGTGACGAAATTGCAAGAATTGTCAAGACGATTGGTCTTGGTGGTTGGACTGCAAAAAGATTGAAAGCACATCAGGAAAATTGGCACATGTTTGATCCACTGACTTTAAAAGGACGTGGAGCAATGAAAGGTGAATATTACGGTCTTCCATGGCCAAGTTGGGATGATAAACATCCAGGAAGTCCAATTCTTTATGATGTAGATACACCAGTAAATGAAGGTGGTATGGGCTTTAGAAATAGATTTGGGTTAGAGCATGATGGAGTGAGTCAGTTAGCTGAAGACTCTGTTACTGTTAAAGGCTCTTCTATTAAAGGTGGATATCCTGAAATTACTTCTGCAAATATTGAAAAAGTTTTAGGTATTAAACTTACTGATGATGAGAAGCAAAAAATTGGTAAAAATTGGAAAACCGATTACAGTGGAATAATCCAAGAAAAATGTAGAATTGCTGGTGTGGCTCCTTATGGAAATGCAAAAGCAAGAGTAAAAGTTTGGACCTTCCCAGATCCTGTTCCAATTCATAGAGAACCAATTCATTCTCCAAGAACAGATTTAGTAAAAAAACATCCAACTTATGGAGATCAAACAAATAACTTTAGAGTTGATGTAAGATTTTCATCCGAGCAAAATGCCCAAGATTGGGCTAAAGATTTCCCTACGATGTTAGTGACTATGAGAGTTGTAAACTTAAGTGGTGCAGGAATGCTTGAGAGAACTAGTAAGTATCTTTCTCATATCACACCAGAAATGTTTGCAAATATTCATCCAGATCTTGCACTAAATTATGGAATTCGTGACGGTGAAGATATGTGGTTACATTCTCCTCAAGGAACAAAAATCAAAGTTAAAGCACACTATAACTTTAGTGTAACACCTGATAGAATATCATTACCTTATAACTTTGCAGGTGTTATGCAAGGGGTTGATTTGAGTCATAAATATCCAGAAGGAACAAAACCATATGCAACAGGTGAAAGTTCAAATACAATTACAAACTATGGATTTGACATTATTACTCAGATTCCAGAATTTAACGCTGGCTTATGCCGCATAGAAAAAGCGTAGGGGTATAAGATGAGTAGTGAAATGTCAAGAATGAAATTTTATTGTGATGATGACCGTTGTATTGAATGTTATGGTTGTAGCGTTGCTTGTTCTGAAGCTCATGAGCTTCCAGTAGGCATAAGCAGAAGAAAAGTAATTACACTAAATGATGGGATTGAGGGCAAAGAAATTTCAACTTCTATTGCTTGTATGCATTGTACAGACGCTCCATGTGAGCAAGTGTGTCCAGTGGATTGTTTTTATATCAGAGAAGATGGGATTGTTCTTCATGATAAAGAAGTGTGTATAGGATGTGGATATTGTCTCTATGCTTGTCCTTTTGGAGCTCCACAGTTTCCAAGAGATGGAGCATTTGGGACAAAAGGTGCAATGGATAAATGTACTATGTGTGCGGGTGGTCCGTTAGAGACTAACTCAGTACATGAAAGAGAGTTATATGGTCAAAACCGTATAGCTGAAGGTAAAGTTCCTCTTTGTGCTGCAGTTTGTGCTACGAATGCTCTGTTAGTTGGAGATGCTGAAGAAGTATCGAAGGTGTATAGAAAAAGAGTGGTTTCAAGAGGCAAAGGAGCATAGTTGCATATGAAAAAAAGTAGTATACTTTTCTTTATTGCGACATTCATGTTGGCATCGGCTGCATATGCAGCTGATAGCCAAATATGGAGCGATATGAGAATACAAAATATCCTAGGATAC
>NZ_JFBL01000028.1 GCF_000597725.1 Sulfurospirillum arcachonense DSM 9755 | reverse complement strand
AAACCAGTATTTGGAAATGATGCTATTAGAATCAAAACACTTTATTGCTGTGCTGATTGTAAACCTAAGGTTATGCTTCAGGCTCATAGGAATGAAAGGAATGGATTATAATGATAAATAAAGAGGCAGTAAATGGAGCAAGATCACTATATTACGGCTTTTTAAGCAAGATGTTGGTTTTCTCTACAAATGAAAATCGTTATGAGGGTGTAAGTGAAGCACTTGATATTATGATTCAAAATCCATTAGATGAAAATTCTGGCGAAGCTTTAAAAGAAATCAAAGAGTTTATGGACTTGGGTGGTGTTGAGAGTTTTATACATGAGTATGATGATATTTTTAATAATCCTTCAAAACAAGCGTTAAGAACTACAGCTTCATATTATGATGAAGGTTTTGAGAGTGGTAAAAAGAGATTAGAAGTAAAAAACTTTTTAGCAAAAACAAAAATTAGAAGAGATGAAAAAAACTATAAAGAGCACGAAGATAGTGTAGGATTTTTAGTAACTTTTATGCATGAACTCATCGAGTTAATAGTAGCAGGTGAAAAATCTTATGATACTTTGCAACATTGTCTTTTTACAGAAATAATAAATGAATTTATAGATGAATTTATCAAAAATTTATATGAACATGACAAAGCAAATGTTTATAAATCTTTAGCGGTTGTATTTAATGCTTTTGTAGAGTTTGAGAGACTCTATTTTGATGTGGCAAAACCAGCACCAAAAGAAAAAGTAGTGAAAAAACAAGAGTCGTGTGAATTTATAAGTGATGAAGAAGCAGCACGTCGTAAAAGAAATCGAGAAGCAAAAGAAGCAGACACAATTGCTAAGGCAGCTAGTAATAATAGCTCATATGCGATTGATGAAGAAGACCCCGGTTTGTAAGTAGAGTGTAAATGAGAGGTTTTGAAAGAAAATGATGTTTTTTTTCAAAACTTCTTGGTGCAAGAGGTAAATTTAAGCAAGGAGGATTGTATGGCAGAAACTAGACGTAGCTTTTTAAAGAAAGCAGCAGTAGTCGGTACTGTCGCAGCAGCTGGTTCTATAGCAGCAACTGCAAGTACAGGCGAAGCCTCATACAGTTCAAATGGCGTTGTTGTAGGGAAATCTCCAAAGAAAGAGATTCTTTATAAGAAAACTAAAGCTTGGGATGATTTTTATCGTACAGCTTTATAGAAAAAGGAGAAATTGAGTATGACAAGTACTACTCAAAATGCTCTTTCGACTAAAATTGGTCGTCGTTCGTTTTTAAAAATGGCTGCAATAGCTGGTGCATTTGGTGCAACTAGTTCATTTGCAAGCGAAAACGTAACTAGACCAGCAACAGCGGAAGAGGTTAAAAACCCATTTCCTGGATCTAAAGAAGTAAAAACAATTTGTACAGCATGTTCTGTAGGTTGTGGTATTACTGCTGAAGTCCAAAATGGTGTTTGGGTTAGACAAGAGGTTGCACAAGACCATCCAATTAGTTTAGGTGGGCATTGTTGTAAAGGTGCTGATATGATCGATATGGTTAGATCAGAAGTAAGATTAAAATATCCAATGGTTAAAGAAGCCGGTCAATGGAAACGTATCAGTTGGGATACAGCCTATGAGCGAATTTCTAAGAAATTGAATAGTTTAAGAGAAACAAGCGGACCTGACGCAGTTCAGTTTTTAGGTTCAGCAAAAATGAGTTCAGAGCAAGCATATTATTTTAGAAAATTTGCTGCATTTTTTGGAACAAATAACACAGATCACCAAGCAAGAATCTGACATAGTGCAACAGTCGCCGGTGTGGCGAATACATGGGGTTATGGCGCTATGACTAACTCACTTGGAGATATCCAAAATTCTAAAGCAATTATTATATTTGGTGCAAACCCAGCGGTTAATCACCCTGTTGGTTTTCAACATTTCTTAAAAGCAAAAGAGAGAAATAATTCTCAATTAATTGTTATTGATCCACGTTTTACAAAAACTGCTGCAAAAGCGGATTTTTATGCTCGTATTAGACCTGGTACTGACGTTCCATTTATGTATGGTATGTTAAACATAATATTTAAAAATGGCTGGGAAGATAAAAAGTATATTGATGATCGTGTATACGGTATGGATGAAATTAAAAAAGAAGCAGCTAAATGGACACCTGAAAAAGTAGCAGATGTTACTGGTGTTTCTGCAGAACAATTAATGCAAATAACAAAAGTATATGCTAAATCAACTCCTGGTACATTAATCTGGGCTATGGGTCTGACACAACATTCAGTAGGTACATCAAATACTCGTTTAGCTCCAATACTTCAGTTATCTCTTGGTAACATGGGTGTTGAAGGTGGTGGTACTAATATCCTTCGTGGACATGATAATGTTCAAGGTGCTACAGATATGGGTTGTTTGGCTGATACACTACCAGGTTATTATGGTCTTAGTTCTGGTTCATGGAAATACTTCGCAAAATCTTGGGGAGTTGATTATGAATGGTTAGCAGGACGATTTAAAAGCAAAGACTGGATGAGTAAAAAAGGTTTTTCTTTAGCTCGTTGGTATGCTGGTGTTCTTGGCGGAAAACCAGGTGAAGATAAAATTCACAATGCAGGAACGAATCTTAAAGCATTGTTTGTTATGGGGAATGGTATCACTTCAATCGCGCAACAAGCAAAAGTTAAAGAAGCTCTTGATAACTTAGAATTAATTGTACTTGCTGATCCATTTGTAAATGAAGCAGCAATTTTAACTGATAAAAAAGATGATATTTTCTTACTTCCAGCTGCTACGCAGTTTGAAACAAGCGGTACTGTTGTTGCTACAAACCGTACAGCACAGTGGAGATATCAAGTAGTAGAGCCTATGTATGAATCTAAACCGGATCAAGATATCATGTTTGAATTCGCTAAAAGATTAGGTTTTTACAAAGAGTATACAAAAGCTATGTTAATGCGTGATAATAAAACAGAATTCAAGTGGCCAGAAGATGCTACAAATGAAATCGCTCGAATTATTAAAACAATCGGATTAACTGGTTGGACAGCAGATAGACTTAAAAAACATACAGATAATTGGCATATGTTTGATGAAGTAAGCCTAAGAGGTTCAGGTCCTATGAAAGACGAGTACTATGGTTTACCATGGCCTTGTTGGACAGAAACTCATGGTGGTAGTACAGTTCTTTATGACATTAATAGAAGTGTTAAAGAAGGCGGTATGGGATTTAGAAATAGATTTGGTATGGAACACAATGGTACAGATTTACTTGCAGGAAAAAGTTCAGCTCCTAAAGGTTCATCTAATCCAAATGGTTACCCAGAAATCAACGCTAAAAACATCGAAGCAGTACTAGGAATCACACTTACAGCTGATGAAAAAGCAAAAATTGGTAAAAACTGGAAAGTTGATACTTCAAATATTATTGCTGAAAAATGTATGAAAGCAGGAATTGCACCATATGGTAATGCAAGAGCTCGTGCTATAGTTTGGACATTCCCTGACCAAATTCCAATGCACAGAGAACCATTGCATTCACCAAGAACTGATTTGGTTAAAAAATATCCTTCATTCGAAAAAGATAAAGAAAACCATTTCCGTGTAGATACAAAGTATGGAACATTACAAAGTAGCAAAGATTGGGCAAAAGAATTCCCTATTAACCTAGTTACAGCTCGTTTAGTAAATCTAAATGGTGCTGGTATGGAAAATAGAGCATCTAAATATTTAGCAGCGCTTACTCCTGAAATGTTCTGTGATATTCATCCAGATCTTGCAAATAATCATGGAATTAGAAATGGCGGAATGATGACTATTCATTCACCAGAAGGTACACATATCACTGTTAAAGCTAAATTCTCATTTAGTGTTAGCCCTGATAGAATCTTTATACCATTCCATTTTGCAGGTGTATTCCAAGGAAGAGATTTAAAAAGTCATTATCCTGATGGAACTGCACCATATGCAACAGGTGAAAGTGCAAATACTGTTACTAACTACGGTTATGACATCATCACTCAAATACCTGAAACTAAAGGCGGATTATGCCGCATAGAAAAAGCGTAGGGGGTGTGAGATGAGTAGTGAAATGTCAAGAATGAAATTTTATTGTGACGATGACCGTTGTATAGAATGTGATGGTTGTAGTGTAGCTTGTGCAGAAGCACATGAGCTACCAGTTGGAATTAGTAGAAGAAAAGTAGTAACTTTACACGAAGGTATTGAAGGGAAAGAATTTTCAACTTCAGTAGCTTGTATGCATTGTACAGATGCTCCTTGTGAGCAAGTGTGTCCAGTGGATTGTTTTTATATCAGAGAAGATGGGATTGTTCTTCATGATAAAGAAGTGTGTATAGGATGTGGATATTGTCTTTATGCTTGTCCTTTTGGAGCTCCACAGTTCCCAAGAGATGGAGCATTTGGGACAAAAGGTGCAATGGATAAGTGCACCATGTGTGCGGGTGGTCCTTTAGAGACTAACTCAGTACATGAAAGAGAGTTATATGGTCAAAACCGTATAGCTGAAGGTAAAGTTCCAGTATGTGCTTCAATGTGTTCTACAAAAGCTCTTCTTGTAGGAGATAGTGAAAATATCGCAACAGTATATCGTGCTCGTGTAGCTTCTAAAGGTAAAGGTGTACAAACTGCTCCTTTTGGCTGGAGTAAGGCATACGGTCAGTAATGAAGGGAATTGTAATGAAAAAATATCTATTTTTCTTTATTGCGACATTCATGTTGGCATCGGCTGCATATGCAGCTGATAGCCAAATATGGAGCGATATGAGAATACAAAATATCCTAGGATAC
>NZ_JFBL01000027.1 GCF_000597725.1 Sulfurospirillum arcachonense DSM 9755 | reverse complement strand
TATGTATAAAGAAGAAGAAATAACGCGAACCGGCGGCGACCTACGTTTCCGTCCCAGTAAGGGAGAGTATCATCGGCGATGAAGAGCTTAGCTTCCTGGTTCGAAATGGGACAGGGCGTTTCCTCTTCTCTATAGCCACCGGAAAGCGTTAAGTAAATATACATTATATACTTACTTCACGCTTCTAGTGCGTTTAAGAATTATCTTGATTGTCAAAGAAGTAAAAACTACTTTCTTTGCGAAGCAATAGCTTTAGTGCTTGAGTAATAACTGGACTTTGTTCAGTTTTTACGAGCATTAAATTTTTATGCTTAACAAGGAAGTGATGTTTATTAAAATATATAAGTAAACCAAACGACCTATTAGTACTGGTCAGCTAAATCCCTTTCAGGAATTACACACCCAGCCTATCAAACATGTAGTCTTCATGAGGTCTTCAGGGAAGATTCATCTTGGAGTTGGCTTCCCGCTTAGATGCTTTCAGCGGTTATCTCATCCGAATATAGCTACTGGGCGATGCTCTTGGCAGAACAACCCATACACCAGTGATTCGTTCAACCCGGTCCTCTCGTACTAGGGTCAACTCTCCTCAATCTTCCTGCGCCCACGGCAGATAGGGACCGAACTGTCTCACGACGTTCTGAACCCAGCTCGCGTACCGCTTTAAATGGCGAACAGCCATACCCTTGGGACCTGCTCCAGCCCCAGGATGCGATGAGCCGACATCGAGGTGCCAAACCTCCCCGTCGATGTGAGCTCTTGGGGGAGATCAGCCTGTTATCCCCGGCGTACCTTTTATCCTTTGAGCGATGGCCCTTCCACACAGAACCACCGGATCACTATGACCGACTTTCGTCTCTGCTCGACATGTACGTCTCACAGTCAAGCTGGCTTGTACCATTATACTCTGCGGACGATTTCCAACCGTCCTGAGCCAACCTTTGTAAGCCTCCGTTACTTTTTAGGAGGCGACCGCCCCAGTCAAACTACCCACCAGACATTGTCCTCGCACGAGATAATCGTACGGAGTTAGCTATCAGAATACAGAAGAGTGGTATCTCAACAACGGCTCATTATGATCTAGCGACCATAAATCAAAGCCTCCCACCTATCCTGCACATCTATATCCCAACAGCAGTGTCAAGCTGTAGTAAAGGTGCACGGGGTCTTTCCGTCTTGCCGCGGGTAGGAGGAATTTTCACCTCCACTACAATTTCACTGGATTCCTGGTCGAGACAGCTCCCATCTCGTTACGCCATTCATGCAGGTCGGTATTTAACCGACAAGGAATTTCGCTACCTTAGGACCGTTATAGTTACGGCCGCCGTTTACTGGGGCTTCGATCAAGAGCTTCGCATAAATGCTAACACCATCAATTAACCTTCCAGCACCGGGCAGGCGTCACACCCTATACATCCACTTACGTGTTAGCAGAGTGCTGTGTTTTTGGTAAACAGTCGGGAGGGACTCTTTGTTGCAACCTTTTTCGCTTTCGAGAGTAAATCTCTATACGAAAGGAGGCACACCTTATACCGAAGATACGGTGCTATTTTGCAGAGTTCCTTAACCAGGATTCTTCCACGCGCCTTAGAATACTCATCTCACCCACCTGTGTCGGTTTACGGTACGGGTAATTATAGATATGCTTAGAAACTTTTCTTGGCTCGACGGCATCAACGATTCTCCTTCCACTCCGAAGAGTATCAAGAGCCTGTCGGGTCTCGAATTAAAGAAGTACGGATTTGCCTGTACCTCAATCTACGCCCTTCGACTAACTATTCCATCAGTTAGCTCGTTTAGCCCTAAGCGTCCTTCCATCACGCTCTATAATTAGTATAGGAATATTAACCTATTTTCCATCGTCTACCCCTTTCGGACTCGACTTAGGTCCCGACTAACCCTACGATGACGAGCATCGCGTAGGAAACCTTGGGTTTTCGGCGAAGGGGATTCTCACCCCTTTTATCGCTACTCATGCCTGCATGCTCACTTCTAGCCGCTCCACTGCTCCTTACCGGTACAGCTTCAGCGCTGACTAGAACGCTCTCCTACCACTCAAATAAATTTGAATCTACAGCTTCGGTGGATAACTTTAGCCCCGTTATATTTTCCGCGCAAAATCACTAGACCAGTGAGCTGTTACGCTTTCTTTAAAGGGTGGCTGCTTCTAAGCCAACCTCCTGGTTGTTTAAGTAACTTCACATCGTTTTCCACTGAGTTATCACTTTGGGACCTTAGCTGGTAGTCTGGGTTGTTTCCCTCTCGACGACGCATTTTATCACCCGCCGTCTGACTGCCATGATTACACATAGGGTATTCGGAGTTTGACAGGGTTTGGTACCTTGGTATAGGCCCTAGCCCAATCAGTGCTCTACCCCCCTATGCTACAACATGACGCTATACCTAAATATATTTCGGAGAGAACCAGCTATCACGAAGTTTGATTGGCCTTTCACCCCTATCCACAAGTCATCCGAGCACTTTTCAACGCACACCGGTTCGGTCCTCCACTAGCTCTTACACCAGCTTCAACCTGCTCATGGATAGATCACTTCGTTTCGGGTCTGCAGCCAGTGACTAATTCGCCCTATTCAGACTCGCTTTCGCTACGGCTCCGGGTATCCTTAACCTTGCCACTGACCACAACTCGCAGGCTCATTATGCAAAAGGCAGTCCATCACCCTGTATAAAACATAGGGCTCTGAATGATTGTAAGTAAATGGTTTCAGGTTCTATTTCACTCCCCTCACTGGGGTCCTTTTCACCTTTCCCTCACGGTACTTGTTCACTATCGGTCTGTAAGTAGTATTTAGGATTGGAGGGTGGTCCCCCCGGATTCAGACAGAATATCACGTGTTCCGCCCTACTCAGGATACTGCTATGTTAACTTTAGATTTCGTCTACGAGGCTATCACTCTTTATAGCTAATCTTTCCAGATTACTCGACTATCTTCCGTTATCCAATATTGCAGTCCTACAACCCCGAATGCAAGCATCCGGTTTGTCCTAATCCACGTTCGCTCGCCGCTACTAGCAGAATCTCGTTTGATTTCTCTTCCTCAAGCTACTGAGATGTTTCACTTCGCTTGGTTAGCCCCCCGTAGGGTAACATAGATCACTCTATGCTGGGTTGTCCCATTCGGAAATCTCTGGATCAAAGCCTCTTGACGGCTCCCCAAAGCTTATCGCAGTCTAGTACGTCCTTCATCGCCTCTTACAGCCTAGGCATCCACCATTTACTCTTAATAGTTTACCTAATCATTTTAATGTTTCTTTAACTCGAACAAGTCCGAGTCAAATTCATTACACTAAAGCTTACTCTTTCGAGTAGATTTAATGACTATTCTTACCTAAGTAAAAATAGATTATATTTTTGTATTCTAATTTGCATCACTTCCTTGTTAAACATAACTTTCGTTATACATAACAAAGTTGTAAAATTGTTTTCACTTTTTTTGACAATCAACAATAATAATTTAATGAACATAGACTTAAAAAGTCTAATTTAAAACTTATTTAATGCTCAAGTAAAAAGAAGTAAATTCTTTTATTCTCAACACTAAAGCTTAGTCTTTCGACTAGAGCAAATAAGGTTTAAATTAAACTTTGGTAGTTTTTATGTAAATGTTATTTAAGAGATGGTGGAGAGTAGCGGGATCGAACCGCTGACCTCCTGCGTGCAAGGCAGGCGCTCTCCCAGCTGAGCTAACCCCCCATCTTTTTAAATGGTGGGCCTGACAGGACTTGAACCTGTGACCTCACCCTTATCAGGGGTGCGCTCTAACCACCTGAGCCACAGGCCCCTCTTTATAATCAAACTTTCAAAACTAAATAAGCAACTTACAAGTCTAGATAACTCTTCGAAGGAGCGTTGTGAGACGCTCCCCCATATACTCTAGAAAGGAGGTGATCCAACCGCAGGTTCTCCTACGGTTACCTTGTTACGACTTCACCCCAGTCGCTAATTCCACTGTGGACGGTAACTAATCTAGTATTCCGGCTTCGAGTGAAATCAACTCCCATGGTGTGACGGGCGGTGAGTACAAGACCCGGGAACGTATTCACCGTAGCATTGCTGATCTACGATTACTAGCGATTCCAGCTTCATGGAGTCGAGTTGCAGACTCCAATCCGAACTGAGATTGGGTTTTAAGATTTGCTCCACCTCGCGGTATCGCTGCTCTTTGTCCCAACCATTGTAGCACGTGTGTAGCCCTGGACATAAGGGCCATGATGACTTGACGTCGTCCTCACCTTCCTCCTCCTTACGAAGGCAGTCTCCTTAGAGTGCTCAGCCGAACTGTTAGCAACTAAGGACGAGGGTTGCGCTCGTTGCGGGACTTAACCCAACATCTCACGACACGAGCTGACGACAGCCGTGCAGCACCTGTCACTTGGTTCTAGTAAACTAGCACTCTCTCATCTCTGAAAGATTCCAAGGATTTCAAGTCCAGGTAAGGTTCTTCGCGTATCTTCGAATTAAACCACATGCTCCACCGCTTGTGCGGGTCCCCGTCTATTCCTTTGAGTTTTAATCTTGCGACCGTACTCCCCAGGCGGCACACTTAATGTGTTAACTGTATTACTGCAATGACGAGCATCGCAACAACTAGTGTGCATCGTTTAGGGCGTGGACTACCAGGGTATCTAATCCTGTTTGCTCCCCACGCTTTCATGCCTCAGCGTCAATAATGTCCCAGCAGATCGCCTTCGCAATCGGTATTCCTAGTGATCTCTACGGATTTTACCCCTACACCACTAATTCCATCTGCCTCTTCCATATTCTAGATAACCAGTTTCGAAAGCAGTTCCACGGTTAAGCCGTGGGATTTCACTTTTGACTTGATTATCCGCCTACGCATCCTTTACGCCCAGTGATTCCGAGTAACGCTTGCACCCTCCGTATTACCGCGGCTGCTGGCACGGAGTTAGCCGGTGCTTATTCATATCCTACCGTCATTATCTTGGGATATAAAAGGAGTTTACACACCGAAATGCGTCATCCTCCACGCGGCGTTGCTGCATCAGGGTTTCCCCCATTGTGCAATATTCCCCACTGCTGCCTCCCGTAGGAGTCTGGACCGTGTCTCAGTTCCAGTGTGGCTGATCATCCTCTCAGACCAGCTAGGCGTCATTGGCTTGGTAGGCTTTTACCCCACCAACTACCTGATACCGTAAAGCCCCATCCCTTAGCACCGGAGTTTTCCCAACTTAACTTATGTTAAGAAGGAGTATGAGGTATTAGCAGTCGTTTCCAACTGTTGTCCCTCTCTAAGGGGCAGGTTAGCTATATATTACTCACCCGTTCGCCACTAATCCACTCTTGCAAGCAAGAGCTTCATCGTTCGACTTGCATGTGTTAAGCACGCCGCCAGCGTTCACTCTGAGCCAGGATCAAACTCTCCATAAAATTGTCTCCTTTAACTTGAACTAAGTCCAAGTTAAATTCCTCTCACTAAAGCTTACTCTTCGAGTAGACTTTAGTTTGAATCTAGACTAACACTATGAAGTGTTGATTGTTAACTTATTTAGAGATAGTTAATCTCTTTTTATAAGTTATCCCTGACCTGTAAAGTCGCTTATTTAGATTTCAAAGTTTGATTTAACATTTATAATTTTAATGAACTTGATAACCCCTAAAATAGGGACTCTCTTACGCCCGTTCTCTCAAACGAGGACGAAATTATATACAATACTTACTTAATACTTGCTTAGCTTT
>NZ_JFBL01000026.1 GCF_000597725.1 Sulfurospirillum arcachonense DSM 9755 | reverse complement strand
GGTACAGGAGATGGTGATTTAACACAACGTTTAGCAGTAAAAGGTAAAGATGAATTAGCAGATATTGCAACAAGTGTAAATCTTTTTATCAAAAAAATACAAGATGTTATTATAAATGCGAAAGAGACAAGTAGTGAAAATGCTTCTATAGCCCATGAGCTTTCAACAACATCTTTAGCTGTTGGTAAACGCTCAGAAGAAGAGAGCATTATAGTATCTAATAGTGCACGTAGTGGTAATACTATCTTAGAAAATGTAGAAAGTTCTGTAAATATAGTAAAACATAATAGTGAACAATTAGACTTAGCTAATAGTAATTTTAAAACAATTCAAAAAGAGATGGATAAACTTAATATTCATCTTCAAGAGAGTTCCCAACAAGAGATAGAACTCTCCCATAAACTAAAAGAGACAAGCTCTAATACAGAAGATGTAAAAAATGTTTTAACAGTTATCTCTGATATTGCAGATCAAACAAATCTTTTAGCACTCAATGCTGCTATTGAAGCAGCTAGGGCGGGTGAACATGGACGTGGTTTTGCAGTGGTTGCTGATGAAGTAAGACAGTTGGCTGAGAGAACACAAAAAAGTTTAACTGAGATTAATACTACTATCAATATAGTCGTTCAAGCTATTTCAGATGCAAGTACACAGATGGATAGTAATTCAGCTGATATCTTAAAACTCTCAGATATATCTGCTAATTTAGAATCTATTGTAGTTGAAAATGCAAAAATCTTAGAAGACAATATTCAAAGTAATCATGAAAGTGTAAAAGAGACTTTAAAAATAAATGATTCTATACGTGATATGATTAAAGATATTCAAGAAGTAGAAACTATCGCTAGTGCTAATACGAGAAGTATTGAAGAAGTCGCAAGTGCTAGTGAGCATCTCTCTTCTATGACTAATAAACTTGATACTGAACTTGGCAAGTTTAAGGTGTAGATAGTATAACGATAACTTTGGGTTTTTAATCCAAAGTTATCTTTTTTATGATAGAAATTATTTGTTCTTCAAATTCAGGAAGTATGCTTCTAAAGTCTATTAAAAACATATCGTTTTCTATTCTTCCTATAAGGCTTTTTTCTCTAAAGAGACGTTCGAGTTTGGAGGCTTTTCCTTTTACATGTAAAGCTATTGTAGGAAATTCACGGTTTGGTAAAGTTCCTCCACCCATAACAGTTGTGCTTTTTATTACTTCACAAAACTTCTCACCAATCTCTTTTTGCATTTTTGTTGCTCTTACATGTAAAGAGGCAGTATCTTGAAAAAGCATCCATAACGTAGGTATGGATTGGTAATCTTCTTTGAGATAAGCTTTTATAGTCTCTTCTAATATACTCAAAGTTATCTTATCTACACGAAGCATTCTTAGAAGTTGGTTTTTTTTGAGTTCGTCTATAAACTCTTTTTTCCCAGCGATAATTCCGGCTTGAACACTTCCAAAAAGTTTGTCTCCACTAAAGCTTATGAGCGAAGGGTCATCCTTGAGAATTGTTTTTAAAGAAGGCTCATTGTTTCCTAAATTATAAGGAAGTTCAGGTATATAACCACTTCCTAAATCATAATAGTCTATTAAAACATTCTCTTCGCATATTCTTTTTATATCACTATATTTTGTATCTTCACTAAAGCCTTCAATACTAAAGTTTGATTGATGAACTTTCATAAGCATTGAAGTATGCTCATTTATCGCTTTTCTGTAATCACTCGCTTTTGTTTTATTCGTAGCGCCTACTTCATGGAGGATTGCACCACTTTGTTGCATAACTTCTGGGATTCTAAAACTACCACCGATTTCTACTAATTCACCTCGAGATACGATAGCTTCCTTATCTTTAGCAAAAGTATTGAGGATTAAAAACACAGCACTTGCATTGTTGTTAACTACCAAAACATCTTCTACATGTAAAAGGTTTTTAAGATGCTCACTAACATGCTCATAACGCTCACCTCGACAACCCTCTTTTTGATTGTATTCGAGATTGGAGTAGTTTGTGATAATACTAGAAGCTTTTTCTAATATATTTTTATGAATAAGGCTTCTTCCCATGTTTGTATGTAAGATAACACCTGTTGCATTGATAAGTGGTTTTAGTGAAGGCTCAAAAAGTTTTTCATATGAAGATTTAATGTCAAAGAGCAACTTTTTCTCATCAAAATCTTCCTTTGCATTTGAGAGTATTTCTTCTCGTAAAATCTCTATTTTCTTTCTTGCAATATTTGCTAAAAGAGTTGTGTTAAGTCCTTCAAAAAGAGGATTTGCAACAAGTTTATCTATTTTAGGTAGTTTTCTTAAAGTATCCATCTTTACTCCGGTATAGGTAGTTTTGTTTCATCAAAATGATATTTTCCATTTTGGATTTTTGTTAAAATTCCTTGGTCACTTAATGATTTAAATAGTTTAATAATAGTAGGTTTACTCACATCTACTCTCTCCATAATATCTGTATATGAGCAGTTAAGTATATTTTTATTGTCCAAATTTTTGATGATAAATCGTATTAAATCAACTTGTTTACCATCAGTAACTGCAGAAATTGTTTTGATAATATTGTACGAGCGATTAATCTCTTTTTGTTGGATTTTGGGAATCAGTACATCATGTAATGAGTTTAAAAGTTCTTTTATATTGATAGGTTTGATGATGTAGTTTTCTACTTTGAGCTTGATTGCATCTAAAAGGTGCTCTGTATCTGAGTGGGCTGTCGTTAAGATAGTAGGTATTTTGATACCCAAGTCATTTTTGAGATGTCTTAAAAACTCTATACCATTTTCATTTTTAAGAAGAATATCTGAGATAATGACATCTATATGGTTTTTGCTAATAACATCAAGGGCTTCATCACAGGTTTGCACTGCAAATATGTTTTTTGCAAAGTCTTCTAAAACAGCCGTAGTGTGTTTGAGTAAATCAGCTTCATCTTCAATGTAAAGTATATTGAAACCATTGAGTAAATCAAAATCACGTTTTTTCATTTGATTATCTCCTTTAACTTGAACAAAGTACAAGCTAAATTCTTAGTACTAAAACTAACGCTTTTCATAGAATATATCATATTTCTTCCTTATCCGCTTCTATTTTTTTTGGTATTTCGATAGTAAACATTGCACACTTACTTAATTTACTATCATCTATCTTGTATTGTATATTTTTACACCATATCTCACCACTCATATGCTTTTCAACCATCTGTTTTGACATGTAAAGTCCAATGCCTGTTCCAACACTTTTGTGTTTTGTTGTAAAATATGGGTCAAATACCTTAGCTATTATATCACGTTGTATGCCACCTGCATTGTCTAAAACTTTTATAAATACATTGACGCTGGTCTCTGTTACAGTTATAAGTATTGTTTTATTTGTAATTTCTAGAGGAGATAGAGCGTCTTTTGAGTTATTTATGAGATTTAAAAGTACGTGGGTTAGCTCGTTTTCAAAGCCGTAAATATATATGTCTTGTGGCATAGAAAAAGAGACTGTAATCCCTTCTTTTTCTAGTTGGTATTTAGTTAAATCAATAGATTTTTCTATCATCTTTTTTATACTAAAGTTTTTATGAGATTTATTTGGATCAAAAAATGTTCTAAAGTCTTCTAATGTATCAGACATGTTTTTAGCAAGTACTCCAGCATCCTCAACGCGAGAGTCTATGAACTCTTCTGTAAGTTTTCCAGATAAAAATTTTGATTGAAAGCTTTGTATTATCATGGTCAATGCTCCAAGAGGTTGTCTCCATTGATGTGCTATATTTTGAAGCATTTCACCAAGACTTGCAAGTCTGGCTTGTTGGAACATGATTTGGTCTTTTTTACGGCTATTGCGTACTTCTGTTCTTATTCTTTTTTCAAGTGAATTGTTAAGCAGTCTTAACTCTTTTGTTTTTATGTCAACTTTTGTTTCAAGTGAATTGTGAAGTTCTTTAAAATGGTTGATTAGAATAAGCGAAATAATGATACTTAGAAAAAAGACTAAACCAATGAGTAAAATGAGCATATATATACTTGTTTTAAACATTGTATCATTTCTGTTTTTTTCAGCAATAGCCTCTTTAAGATGGGAAGTTATAAGGTTTGAAAGATAGATGTTAATAGAGTTTATTTCCAAAAAGATTTCATTTATGGTAGTTAAAGCTTTTTCGTCATTCCCTACTCTTAAATTTGTAATAATTTTACTACTTTGACTATTTATTCTTATCATCTTTTCTTCTATTTTTGAAGTCATTCCTTTTTGGTAGTAATTTTTTGGAGGAAGACTTTTTCTAAATAAAAAGAAGTCCAACCAATTACTAGCAAATTCAGGGATACCACCTATATCTTTATGTATAGATTGATTATAATTTTTCCAACGATTATGTGCAATTTGCTTTGCAAGAGAGATTACTTCATCTGCATTATCTATATCTATATTGTTTTCTTTTAAATCATAAAAGGTATCATAAATGTTTACAGTATAGACATCTTTTATCTCTTCAAGTTCAACTTGAGGAATGGTTCTTTTTTGATAGAGAGTTTCATAGTCAAATTTTATTGCAAAGAGTGAGATAAACATTAAAAATCCAATCATCATCATACTTGAAGCAATAATAGCTATAAGAATTTTTGTTTTATTTGAAAATGTTAGTTTGTCTAAGTACTCATTTATGAAGTTGTAAAAGTGCATTTATTCTATCTCTTTAACAGGTACAAATTTACCATGTTTGTAGTTTGAAAGATAAACTTTGTTTAAAAGTTGATTGTTTTTATACACTATTGGAATATCATCAAGAACGTCTTTAGGAAGGTTTTTAATACTATATAAAAATTTTCTTTGTGTTAAATCTCCTGGAACATTCAATAGTGCTTTTACGACAATTTTTGCTACTAAAAATGATTCAAAAGAGCCATATGTTGCTTCTCGTTTTGGATAGTAAAAATTTAAAAGTCTATGGTATTCTTTAGTTACTAAAAGGTTTTTATTATCATAGGATGGTACTGTTTGAGAAAAAAGTATATTTTTACCAGCACCATTTAACTCTTTCATAAGTGAGTTTCCATTGACAAATGATATTGGTGCAAAAATCATATCTTTAAAACAGCATTCTCTCGCTTTTTTAATAAATTGTGCACTTGGTTTATAAGAGCCAATGATAATAACAGCTTCAGGTTTTGTTTGTTTGATTTCATGAAGAGCATGCCTTATCGACAAGGTGTTTCTTTTATATGTTCCTTCACTAAGTAACTTTAGATTTCTTCTATTAAGAGCTTCTATAGTAGCTATATAACCTTCTTCTCCATAATCATCATTTTGATAAAAAATAGCAAATTTAGTAACTTTTTTATATTTATTGAGATAATTTACGATTGTTTCAATTTCTTCTTTATACGAACTTCTAAAATTGACTACATTTGTAAAACTGGGATTTCTTAAAAAAGAAGCACCTGTATACGGAGATATAAAAGGGATATTTTCTTCATTGATGAGTGATAAAACTTTTTTAGTGGTGGGTGTACCTACAAAATTTAGCAGAGCGAAAGCGTTATTTTTATAAATAAGAGTTTGTGTGTTTTTTAGAGTATTTTGAGGTTCATACTTGTCATCGTAAGAAACAAGGTGAATATGCCGACCTTTTACGCCACCTTTTGCATTTATATGACTTAAATATGCATTTGCACCTTCCATGATTTCTGATCCCAACTCTTTATTTATTCCACTTAAAGGTAAAGAAGAGCCTAGAACAATAGGTTTATCGGAAGATTTTTCAAATAAAAAAATATAGGTTAAAGTAGAGAGAGTAACAATAAATATTAAAAAAATGAGAAAACTTTTCTTTACCACCTAAATATCCTTATAAACATAATAGTTACATTTTACAATAAATATAATTAAACCTATATCAATACTTATAAATAGCCTAGTCATAGCATCTATAAGGGACTAAACAAGTCTTATTAAGAAGCTTTTAATGGGTAAAAAAATACAATACGGTAAACAAACATTGACCGAGAAGAAAGAGAAAAAATGAGAAAAGAGTATTTATTTTATGACCGATTAGGGATAGAGTATCCATTAGATGAATCAATAGAGATAACAGATGAAATAAAAGATAATGAATATTTAGTATCCAATGAAGATATAAAAAATACAGAGATTTATGCTCCAGAGATAAATTTTTATGTAAAAAATACTCAAGATGATATAAGTGAAAGAATACTCAATGTAAAAAAACTCTACGAGATAAGAGCATCAAACTATGATTTGGCACAAGATTTAGACTTTGCACAAGAAGTAGGAAATAAAGTTTTAATAGTTTCCAATGAAGAGCAAGAAGAATTAATCAATGATTTAAAACAATCATCTCTTACATGTATAGTACTTCACCCAAATAATATAGTAGATGTAAACGGACATATCGGTAAACTAACAGTTACTATTAGAAAAGAAGAAGAACTCCTTGATTTAGAATGTGATCAAATCATTTGGGCAGATGCACCTGAGTTTGCAATGAAACAAAGTGGTGTGTATGATGCAAATATCTTAGGTTTAAAAAAAGCAGTAGAAAAAGTAAAAACAAATAATGGAACATATAACTATAAAAACTTTATTAAATATGACTCCTCCATCTGTCAATACCATGAAAGAAATGAAGAGATATGTGGAAAGTGTGCAGAAGTATGTCCTACTGTAGCAATCCTTAAAGATGATGCAAATAAACATTTAGAATTTTCTCATATAGATTGTCATGGTTGTGGAGGTTGTATTTCAGTATGTCCAAGTGGAGCAGTAGATTACTCTCAAATGCCTAGAGTTGCTTTTAGTGAAATAAGCTCTTTTTATGAAAATAAAGTCTCTCTTATAATTCCAAGAAAAATGGAATTAGAAGCTTTACATGTAAAGCTAACTAAAAATGTATTACCTCTAGCAATAGAAGGTGAAAAGTTTTTACATGAAGCACATCTTATGAATCTTCTTCAAACAAGTGGTAACCCAATAATTTTCTATACAGACTTTATCTCTAAAGGTACAGGTGATGTAATCCGTATCATTAATGAAATATTTCAAAAGAAATATAATAAACAAGCAATCTTTACATGTAAAGATGTAAATGAATTAGAAAAAACTCTAGAAACTATAATCCCAATTCCTGAATGTCAATACGGAATAAATGAAGATGGTATGAGAAAAAGAGAAATATTCTCAGCACGATTGGCACACTTAGTAGGAGAGGATGACTTAGGAGTTGTAAAAACAGGTGAACATGTACACTATGGAAATATAACAATCAATGAAGAAGCCTGTACACTCTGTCTAAGTTGTGTTGGAGCCTGCAATGTAAGAGCATTGACCGCACATCCAGAAGATAATACATTGAGATTTAATCCATCAATCTGTACAAACTGTACTTATTGTGAAGTAGTTTGTCCTGAGAAAGATTGTTTGAGTGTAATAAGAGATGAGATAACACTTGACCCAGATTACTTTAAACAAAATGTAATGGCACAAGATGAATTGTTTGAATGCGTAGAGTGTGGGAGTGAATTTGCAACAGTAAAAGCAGTACAAAAGATAGCAAATGTAATGAAACCAGTATTTGGAAATGATGCTATTAGAATCAAAACACTTTATTGCTGTGCTGATTGTAAACCTAAGGTTATGCTTCAGGCTCATAGGAATGA
>NZ_JFBL01000025.1 GCF_000597725.1 Sulfurospirillum arcachonense DSM 9755 | reverse complement strand
ACAGGTAAAGCATAAGTGGCAAAAATCATTTTGATCGCAAACGTAATTCCACCGCCTCTTATAGTCGTAGACAATAATAGAACAACAACATAAAGTATAAAGATAGTTAGTAATGTCGCAAAAATTATTTTGACAGCTTTCATGTCTTGTAGTTTTTGATCAAAGTTGAATTTTCGTAGGAGTACGTAAATTCCTGTTGCAGGCAATACAATAAGTAAGGGAATCGCAATAATGAATAATTCTATTGATGAAATACCTCGAAATAGTGAAAAGTCGGCGAGAGTACTTAACAACTTAAGGATGCTCGATACCAAAATACTATCTAAGATAATGGTTAACACTAGTGATAAGATAATTAACATATTACTCCAATGTGTGTTTTTTGTAGACTAACGGCGCGGCTGAGCACCAGTCAGTTGTTTTTCAGAAAATCCCGAAGGGTTTTCTGGAAAAGAACTTGGTGTGTGTTCCTGTCATTTATTGTGCCTAGCGAAGCGGAGCACGACAGATGGCAGAGATAGGCACGTTCAATGCTCAGCCGCGCCGTTGTACGTTTCCGCAAAACGGGAACGTACAACGTTTAAGTTGAGAAATATTTGAGCCGCAGGGTCAAATATTTCTCTCCAATGTTTTGTTATACTATTCTTCCTTTAAATTTGAAAATTCTTTTGATGTCATACTTGGTATAAATTCTTGAATTTCATATTTTGCTAAATTATTTATTTTAAATGGGTCTTGATTTAAAATCTTTTCTAATTTTTCTAAACTACTTAATTTTGACAATATGATTCCACCAGTTCTTGGTATTTTTCTTCCTGATGCAATAAAATTACCTTGTTCATATTGATTTTTTAAATATTCTACATGTTCAGCTAATATTTTATCTACCTCTTTTAAATCACATATATAAGTTAATGACACTATAAACATTTTTATCCTTTTTAAGTATAACGGGGCGCGGTTCACCGACTCCCGAATCAAAATTTCAATTTTTATTCGGGTGCTCGGTGCGACAGATAACTAGTGGGCGTTCAGCCCGCGCGCCGTTGTACGTTTCCGCAAAGCGGGAACGTACAACGTTTATCTTCAGCGACGCTATGCGTTCGCTGCTAGGTTTTGTTAGACAGTAGTGTTGATAGACTCAATTACTGTTTTTAAGTTTCCAGTAAATGAATTATCATACCTCCAACTTGAAGTTCTTTTCTTCTTGACTTTAACTATGCCGTCTTCATCTATTACTTTAAATGTAGTTCCATTTTTTACAAGAGTTGGTGTTCCATTTACTAAAGACCAATTTAGAACTTGTGGTTTAACTTGATGTAATTTAGCTTTAAACTCTGAAGCTGTATTAAATCTTTGACTAGGGTCTTTATGACAAGCTTTTTTGATAATCCTTTTAACACTATCAGGAACCCACGGTGGTAATGAACTCATAACTAATAGTTTTGATTTTGTTATTTTATTTTTCAAACACTGATCAACAAATGTAGACTTATCAAAATCATCAGTTAGAGTATTATAATGAAGTAATTCTTTTTTATTTAACCAAGCTACATCTTCGTACGGTAAGTACCCACCTAGTAATTGATATAAAACTATTCCTATCTGATATATATCACCTGAAATACCGTATGCATTCGTTGTGACTGACTCTGGTGGTCGATATAAAATAGAATGTGAAGAAGCTGGAATAGTTGTTAACCCTGCTGGTATATGTTTAACAGAACCAAAGTCACCAATTACAACTCTTTCTTCATCGCATAAATATATATTTGAAGGCTTTAAGTCTCTATGTATAAAACGTTCACTATGTAGAAATGAAATTCCTATCAATATCTGATTAACCATATCTATAGCTTTATGATTTCCGATGTCCGTTGTTTCAATAAAATCATCTAAATCTCCATGTTCACACAACGGAGTGATAAAGTATGCCCATTCATCATTTAGATAGGAAGCATTTAAAATTTTAATAACATTGTCTGAGTTTATTTGAGATAGTTTTTGAGGCTCAGCATGAAAAGCTTTATTATTACCCCAATAATAAAATTTTAATGCTATTCTTATGTCTGTAATTTTATTTTGTCCAAAAAGTAAATAACCATTTGCACCTTTAGATGACTCTCTATAAAATGTAAAATCTGAAGACAATTGTTTAACACAATCTTTTATTTCGTCAGGAGCATTTATACCATCAATATATATAGGTGTCATTTAAATACCTGTTAAAGCGGATAAATATGCTTCTTCTTGATATTTTAGTAAGTCTGTTGGTATTGTAACTGTATTGTTTTTTTTATATGAAGAAATTGCTTGTGCTGATGTGAAACAAACATCACATTGATTATTTAACTGAATGATTCCTTCCATTTTAAATGTGTCTGAGCCGCCTGCAAATCTTCCTCTCTTTGCTCTTTTCTTAATAACAACCTTATTTATACTATTGTCTCTTAAGAAGGTTTGAAATGTTTCATAAAAGGATTCAATTTCTGATTTATTTTCATCATTTTGAATAGATATTTTTTTTAAATTTAAAGGAATATAACGGCTTGTTCCATTGTTCACTTCTATTACTGATATTATTGCATCACTTGCTTTTAAATCAATTCCACATATTTTCATACTGTACGCCTTTCCTTTGTCTAACTATTTATTAAATGCACATTGTATACCTATTATCCTTAATAATAACATTAATAGGACATAAAATGTGTCCTTTTATTGCTTTACATGTAGATAACAGGACAAAATGTTAGGTATTTGTAGAAAATCGTATTAAAATGAGAAAAATACGTTTCAAAAACTTCTATTGAAGTAGGTAAAAACCTACTTCTTCTCTACATTAATCCACGTTAAAATACATCGCCTCACGATGGTGTAAAACCATAGCTGTTGTACTTTGTTCGGGGTGTATTTGAAAAGTTTCACTAAGCTCTATGCCAAACTCTTCAGGTTTTAGTAAATCAAATATCACTTTTGTATCACTTAGTTCTGGACAAGCTGGGTAACCAAAAGAGTATCTACACCCAGTATATGCTCCCATCTGTACATCTTTGAGTGCATGTTTTTCCTTTTCTGCAATCCCCAAATCAAGTCTTATCTGTTTGTGAGCCACCTCAGCCAAGGCTTCTGCAAGTTCAATACTCAAACCATGCAATATATGATACTCTTTAAAATTACCTTCGGCATACAATTTTTTCTCATACTCACTAAATTTTGGTCCAGCACTCACACACGTAAATGCTACAATATCATCTCTATCATTTTTGATAAAATCACTCAAACATCTAAAAGGTTTTCTCCCCTGTCTTGGAAAATCTAAAGTATGTACTATATCGTCTACATGTAAAGGCTCTGTGTTTACCTCAGCATCTCTAAAATACCCTCTATTAGTATCTAGGATATGCAGTTTATTCTCTTCACTTCTACAAGGATAGTAGCCGTAGATGATAGTAGGCTCAAAAAGATCCATTGTTTCAACATCTTTTTTTAGTCTTTCATACAATGGCCATAAAACATCATCTCTTTGTTTCTGTTTTTCCTCTTTACTCATGCCTTTACCACTATAACCCCAAGCTCTTGAAAACAGTATCTTATGGTTTATCCACTCATATGCAATATCTTTTACATCAGCATCAAGTTTACGTCTACCCCAAAATGGTGGTGTTGGTACTTTCTCTTCTCTACTTGGCATTTTAATCTGCTCATATGGAGGTATTTCGCCTTTTTTCTTTTTAAGCTGTACTATCTCTTCATCAATAACAGGTCTTCCAAAGTCTGTATTAAAATCCCCCGCTTCAATACGGCTCATAGCTTCAATACCTTCAAAAGCATCTTTACAATAAAAAACGGGTCCTTCATAGTTTGTTCTACAAAACTCATTTACAAACTTATCATTTAAAGCAGCTCCACCTAAAATAACAGGTATATCTATCCCCATAGAACGCATAGTCTCTAAGTTTTCTTTCATAACTGCCGTTGATTTTACTAAAAGCCCACTCATGCCAAGTGCGTCTGCTTTATGCTCTTTCATAGCAGACAAAAAGTCTTGAAGGTCTGCTTTTATACCTATGTTGATAACTTTAAATCCATTGTTTGAGAGGATAATATCTACTAAGTTTTTACCCACATCATGAACGTCACCTTTAACAGTTCCTATGATAAGCGTTGTTTTACTTGCTTTCTCTTTTTTTGGTAAAAATGGATTGAGATAATCTACACTTGCTTTCATAACCTCAGCACTTTGAAGTACAAAAGGAAGTTGCATCTTTCCACTTCCAAAAAGGTCACCTACTACTTTCATAGCATCTATTAATATCTTATTTACTATATCCTCAGGAGGAATTTCATCTTTTGCAGTCTCTAAAAGAGGTAAAATTCTCTCTTTATCCCCATCTATGAGAAGATGTGAGAGTTTTTCTGCTGTACTTAGAGCATTATAAGCTTCATCGTCTTCTTCTTGATGTTCTACTACATCACTAAAAAAATCAATAAATTTAAAAAGAGGGTCACCCTCAGTTCTATTGTTAAAGAGTAAATCTTCACAAACTTTTTTCTGTTCTTCATCTATCTTGTACATTGGGATTGTATTTTTTACATTTACAATCGCCATAGAAAGACCTGCTTCTACACAATGGTGTAAAAATACAGAGTTTAAATACTCTCTTGCATGTTTTGCTAAACCAAATGAGATATTTGAGATACCAAGTACAAATCCAACTTCAGGATGACGCAGAGCAAACTCTCGTATAGCTTCTATAGTTTCAATAGCAGCTGTGTGGTACTCTTCATCCCCACTACCCACTGTAAAAGTAAGCAAGTCAAATACTAAATCCTCAGGATTAAGTCCATGTCTTTGTGTGGCAAGGTCATAGATTCTCTGAGCAATATCTAACTTTTGTTGTTTTGTTTTAGCCATACCTACTTCGTCTATAGTTAAACACACTAAAGAACAACCAAATCTTTTTGCTAAACTACACACCTTATCAAACTTCTCTTCACCATCTTCAAGGTTTACTGAGTTTATGATAGGTTTTCCCCCTATCATTTTTAAAGCAGTTTCAAGTGCTGGGACTTGAGTGGTATCTGGCATAAGTGGAAGAAGTATCTTTTGGACATATCTTCCAAACACTTCTTTTGTATCTTTTTCCTCATCACGTCCAGCAAATCCTACACTCACATCTATCCCATGAGCACCACTTCTTACTTGTTGTTGTGCTACACTCAAAGTTCCCTCATAATCTTCAGCTAAAAGAAGTTCACGAAAAGCTTTTGAGCCAGTAGCATTACTTCTCTCACCTATCAAAAATGGAGCTGGGTCTTGTTTTAAAGCTCTTGTTTCAAACAAAGAAGCTAAAGACATAGGTGAATAGCCTTTTGGAGGAAGTGGTATTTTCTCCTTTACACTTTGACATAATTTTTCTATATGAAGAGGTGTAGTTCCACAACAACCACCAAGTATACAAACTCCATCATATTCTAAAAAGCTCTCTTGTAGAGTTGTAAACTCATCAGGTTGCATTGGATAAAAAGTAACCCCTCCTCTGTTTTGAGGAAGTCCTGCATTGGCATGTACACTAATAGGAAATTTACAAACTTCACTTAAAGTCTTTACGTGTTTTTTGACTTGTTCTGGTCCTGTTCCACAGTTAAAGCCTAAAGAGAGAATATCAAAAGGTTCCATGATAGTTGAAATAGTAATTACATCTGTCCCTATAAGCATAGTTCCACTAAGTTCAATCGTTACAGAAACCATAATAGGAATCTGCACATCTTTGTCTTTACAAACATCTTGGATTGCATGAAGTGCTGCTTTTATTTGTAGTGGGTCTTGTGCTGTTTCTATTAAAAAAACATCCACTCCACCATCAATCAAACCACGAGCTGCTTCACTATATCCTGCATGCATCTCATCATAAGTGATATGTCCCAAAGAAGGAAGTTTCGTCCCAGGTCCCATAGCCCCTGCTACAAAACGTGGTTTCTCTTCTGTGCTAAACTCATCACAAGCTTCTTTTACTATTTTTGCACCATTTAAAGCAAGCTCATAAGTTCTCTCACCAATATCATAATCATCTAGTACCCATGGAAGTGCTCCAAAAGTATTGGTTTTGATAATGTCAGCTCCAGCACTCAAATAACCTCTATGAATGTCAGAGATAATATCTTTACATGTAGCGTTTAAAAGTTCATTACAACCCTCTAATCCAGTCCATGCACTATTTGGTATATCAGCATTTTGTATCTGTGTGCCCATAGCACCATCTATAATCATAACTCTTTGTTTTATCAGTTCTCTTAATGAAGCCAAAATATATCCTAGTGATTTTTAATTGATTTATATTATCAAAAATGTGTTGAAACTATACTAAACGTTTTTTTCTAAAGAACAAAATTTTTTATCGCTTAATCTGTAATTTTAATCTTTGCTCCATTGTGTTCTACTGTTATAGTTTTCCCTTTTTTAGTTAAAGTTGCATTTAGTTCAAAAGAGTCTAATTTTTGGGAGTTTCTGCTTTTAATTATTTGCCTAAATATTGCTAAATCTTCCTCATCACTTATGAGAAAATTTTCAAGCTCTAATGCTGTAGTGATGTTGTTTTCTACTAAAGTAGTTCCAAGTAGGTTCATAGAGTTATTTAAACTGTTATTGCTTTGTATGGATTCTATGATTGCAAAAACAATAATAGCAATTTTAAGTTCGTCTTCTTTATAGTCTATACTCTCTTTATTTAACATCTCAGTTATGTCAACTTGCAGTTTTTCAAATGTTTTTGATTTTTTAGGTATTTCATAAATTTCTATCAAAAAACAGAGTATAGATTTATAAGTGCCTACTGCGTTATCGTTTGCTATCATTTTCAATCTCCTTTTAATTGCATAAGTATATACAAATAAAATAAATCAGGTTTTAATCTTATCAGAGTACTAGATAAAAATATTTCTCATTAATTGTAGTTACATGTAAACTTCCATCTTACTATAAAAATCAATTTAAAAAATCACTTTTTTCTTAATTGCCTATTTTTTAATCAACAAAAGGTACATTTTAGACTCATATTATTGCTACAATTTCATCAGTTAAATAAAAAAAGGAAGTAAAATGGAAAATTTCGCAGACGTCAAATATGTCCTCGATGGATTCTTATTGGTTATGTCAGGTGCATTAGTAATGTGGATGGCAGCTGGTTTTGCTATGCTAGAAGCTGGTCTTACTAGAACTAAAAATAATGTTGTTATATTAAGTAAAAACATTCTTTTATTTGCAATCTCTTGTATTATGTATTACTTTATTGGATACAACCTAATGTATGGTGAAGGTAGTGCATTTATAGGAAGTGGTTTTGCACTAAGTGGTATGAGCAATGGTGACCATTCACTTATGGCTGACTTTTTCTTTCAAGTAGTATTTGTTGCTACTGCAGCTTCTGTTATATCAGGTGTTGTTGCTGAGAGAATGAAACTTTGGCCTTTCCTTCTTTTTGTTGTAGTATTGTCTGCTGTTATTTATCCTATTCAAGGTCACTGGACATGGGGTGGTACATCTTTAGGTGGTGTAATAGATGGTTTCTCTGATTTTGCTGGATCTACTATTGTTCACTCTGTTGGTGGATGGGCTGCACTTGCTGGTGTACTTTTACTAGGAGCTAGAAAAGGTAAATATAGTCCTGATGGAAAAGTTAGACCAATCCCAGGTTCAAACTTACCACTTGCAACTTTAGGTACATTTATCCTATGGATGGGTTGGTTTGGATTCAATGGTGGTTCTCAACTTGCTCTTGGAAGTAAAGATGATATAGATGCAATCGGTATGGTTTTTGCAGATACAAATATGGCTGCAGCGGCAGGTGCTATCACTGCTGCAATCGTAACGCAACTTATCTATAAAAAAGCTGACCTTACAATGGTTTTAAATGGTGCACTTTCGGGTCTTGTAGCAGTTACTGCTGGACCAGACTTAGGAATGGGTGTTTCATTTATTGAAGGTGTTGTTGCTGGTATCTTAGTTGTATTTGCTGTACCATTTTGGGATAAGTTAAAAATTGATGATCCAGTTGGTGCTCTTTCAGTTCACCTTGTAAACGGTATCTGGGGAACATTAGCAGTAGGTATCTTTAACCCTGAAGTTACTATTTTAGCTCAACTAAAAGGTATCGTTGTAATTGGTGCATTTGTTTTCATCACATCATTTGCTGTATGGTTTGTTCTTAAATTAACAATGGGCATTAGAGTAAGTGACGAAGAAGAATATGATGGAGAAGATCAACATGAATGTGGTCTGGAAGCATATCCAGAATTTAGCAAACAATCAATGTAAGGAATAGGTAATGAAAAAAATAGAAGCTATAATCAAACCTTTCAAACTTGAAGATGTAAAAGATGCCCTAAGTTCACTTGAACTTACGGGTATGACTGTAAGTGAAGTAAGAGGATACGGACGTCAACAAGGTCATTCAGAGTTATATCGTGGCGCTGAATATGTAGTTGATTTTTTGCCAAA
>NZ_JFBL01000024.1 GCF_000597725.1 Sulfurospirillum arcachonense DSM 9755 | reverse complement strand
GTCAATAATTCCTTCTTTAAACATATCTACATATTCACCATTTGAAGCATTGAAGCCATAGTTGTCATTGTTTTCTTGCATAACGTTGTTTACAATAACACACTCGATTGTTGGTGGTATTTTTGGTGTTGGTTTTTTGAGAGAGTACCTTGAAAATACAAATATTAAAGATGAAATTGCACATGATAGAGAAATCATTGTTGATGAAAAGAAACTTCTTAAAGCTTATACTGGAGAGTTAAAAACACTCGAAGCAAAAGAGAAAAAAGGTAAATATGATTATGAAAGAATCGTTGAACTTTACAAAATGATAGATGAAGAAGAAGAAAAAATAAAAGAGGCTAAAAAGCATTTAAAAAGTGCAGAAAAAGTAAAATATGTAAAAAGAGATGCCTTAAAGAAAATTGTAGCTGCTTGGGTAATTACAGTTCCAGCTGCTGCTGTTTTATCAGCATTAGTCTATTTTATGCTAAGAGGTATGTTACTACATTAATATGATTTAGATAGAAATCTAACAAAAGATTTCTATCTTTTCCTTTAAAATATTAAATATCGGAAATCACTTTATTTCTACCACTTTCTTTAGCTTTATAGAGATAATCATCAACCCTTCCTATTTATTATAGATTCTAACAAACAAAACGAGTAGACATTTTATAATAATTTTTTCATAAAATCATAAATGATTAAAAAATAAGCATTAATATGTTGCTTTTATAATCTATTTTATGTTAATATGTAAAATATAAAACATATAAGAGGTTTTTACCTCATATGTCTAATAGATTACTAGGGTTCCGATCTACTATAGATGTCTGGTCCGAGAGTAATCGACTCTTAAATAGAGAGTTACACGGAGGGATAAAAGCCCGGGAGGTTTAAAGACCTCTTCATGTGTTTTAAATTCTATTTAGGAGTATTAGATGAAATCATCTACTTTCGCAAAAGCTTTTAAGCTACTTACATTGTCTGTTCTTTTTTTAGGGCTATCACTAAGCTCAGCATATGCTGAAACAAAAAAAGATTTTAAAGTTGCATGGAGTATCTATGTAGGTTGGATGCCTTGGGATGTTATCGAATCTCAAAAGATTATGGATAAATGGGCAAAAAAATACGGGATCAACGTTGAGATAGTTCAGATAAATGACTACATAGAATCAATCAACCAATTTAGTTCAGGTGAATTTGACGGATGTGTTATGGCAAATACTGATGCACTAGGAATTCCAGCGGCTGGTGGTGTTGACTCTACTGCTCTTATTATTGGTGATTTCTCAAATGGAAATGATGTTGTTATCTCAAAAGAAGCAAAATCTCTAAAAGAGCTAAAAGGCACAAATATCAATTTAGTTGAACTTTCTATCTCTCACTATCTTCTTGCACGTGGATTAGAAAAAAATGGCATGACTGAAAGAGACATAACAGTTGTCAATACTTCAGATGCAGATATGGTTTCAGCTTATACAACTCCTCAAGTTTCTACAGTAGTTACATGGAAACCACAAGTAAGTGAAATCATGGCTATGCCTAAGGCAAATAATTTGTTCAATAGCTCCGATATTCCAGGAGAGATTATCGACTTGATGGTTGTAAATACGCAGACACTTAAAGAAAATCCAGCACTTGGTAAAGCATTAGTTGGTGCTTGGTATGAGATGATGGAAACAATGACTTCAGATACTAAAGAGGCGAAAGAAGCAAAGACAATTATGGCAAAAGCTTCAGGAACTGATTTACCTGGTTTTGAAGACCAACTAAAAACTACACATATGTACTATAAGCCAGCAGATGCAGTTAAATTCAACAATAGCGATGAGATTGTAAAAACAATGGAATTTGTTGCAAAATTTTCTTTTGATCATGGTTTATATGGAGAAGGTGCGAGTGATTATGGTTTTGTAGGGATTGAATTTCCAAATGGAAAAGTTATTGGAAATAAAGACAATATAAAATTAAGATTTGATGATACATATATGAAAATGGCTTCTGAAGGTCAACTATAATTAGGATTTTAAATGAAAAGGTTAATTAATCAAGCTCCATCAAAAATGACAAATATGTTTTTGGGGCTTTTGCCTTTTCTTTTGATTTTAGTAGTTTATATGGGTTCATCAAATGCAAGACTTGCAGAGAATCCTAATGATAAACTACTACCATCCATCGAAAAGTGCATTGGCTCAATGAGTAAAATGGCATTTGAAAAGAGTAAACGAAGTGGAGATTATATCTTACTCAATGATACTCTTTCAAGTTTAAGAAGATTAGCGATGGGTGTGTGTATAAGCGCTCTGTTTGCTTTGGTTATCGGTATTGCTATAGGTGTGGTTCCTTATTTGACATCAACCTTGTCTCCTTTGATATGGTTTTTTTCTCTAATACCAACTATGGCGATACTCCCGATACTCTTTATTGTCTTTGGACTTGGAGAGTTATCAAAAGTAGTTTTGATTATTTTAGGTGTTGCACCTATTATGACTAGAGAAATTTATCAAAGAGTGAAGGAGATACCAAGTGAACAAATTATCAAGGTACAAACTTTAGGTGCAAATACTTGGCAGATTATCACACGTGTGATGATTCCACAAATTTTTCCTAGATTGATAGATGCTATTAGGATAACACTAGGAACGGCTTGGATATTTTTAATCTCAGCAGAAGCAATTGCTGCAACTGAGGGATTAGGGTATAGGATATTTTTAGTTCGTCGTTATCTTGCTATGGATGTTATCTTACCATATGTAATTTGGATTACATTTTTAGCTTTTTTGATTGATTTTATACTAAAGCAATTTAACCAAAGATTATTTCCTTGGTTTGGTAAGGAGTAGCCATGAATCTTGTTGAAGCACATAATATTTGGAAGAGTTATGGTGATACAATTGTTTTAGAACATGTGAATTTTTCTATGAAAGATGGAGAATTTTGTACCCTAGTAGGGCCTTCAGGATGTGGTAAAACTACATTTTTAAGAATGCTTTTGGGAATTGAAGTTCCATCAAAAGGCAAGTTGCTTTTTGAAGGAAAAGATTATCCACAAGAACCAAGTGATGAGAGAGGTATTGTTTTTCAACGCTATTCAACGCTTAGTCATTTAAATGTAATTGACAATGTAATTATAGGAATGGAGTTTGAACAATCACAGCTTTTTGGAAAACTTTTTGGAAAAGCAAAAAAGAGAGTTTATGAAAAAGCAGAAGAAATTTTGTGTGCTGTTGGTTTGCAAGATGCAAAGTATCAGTATCCTCATGAGTTAAGTGGTGGTATGAAGCAAAGATTGTCAATAGCCCAATCTTTGATAAAACAACCAAAACTTTTGCTTTTAGATGAGCCTTTTGGGGCACTTGATCCAGGGATTAGTATAGATATGCATGAGTTACTTTTAGATATCCATGCAAAGCTCAATTTTGGTGTAGTGATGGTGACACATGATATTAGTGAAGCATTTAAACTAGGTACGAGAGTGTTGGTTTTTGATAAAGTAAAAACTGATAAAGAGTATCCAAATAGATTTGGCTCGACTATTGTAAATGATATAGATTCTAGTAAGGGAAGAAAAAATGAGAAGTGAAAAAATAGTATTTAATGAGATTTTACCAACAAGTGTAAAGTGGTCAAAAATCATAAAAAGAGGACAAACAATTCAACTAAAAGCTTTAGGAAATAAGGCAAGTTTAAGCGCAATGTTTTACAACGCTTCAAATGTTAGTGAGCGATTTAACAGTGCAGATACAGTGAAGGTACAGTGGAATGCTTTTTTAGGAGAGGAAAAAGTTTTATTATCTGAGATGGGAAGAGTATTGTTTGCAATTACCAAAGACACTACAGATGGTTTGCTTGATATCTTAGGTGGTATTTCAAACGACAGAATCATAAAAGAAAACTTTGGAGATAAAGCAACTTTTGATAGTTGTAGAAATGGTTACTATAAAAGTGATAGAGAAAATTTCATGATAGAACTTGGAAAATATGGAATGGATAAAAAAGACTTTATCCAACCACTGAATTTGTTTAAAAAAGTAGATGTTAAAGAGGGTTCAAAACTAGTTTTAAGCCAAAAAAATGCAAAAGAGGGTGATGTTATAGAACTTACTGCTCATATGGATGTGTTATTGTTTTTATCAAATACTCCACATGTTATGGACAAATCAGGTGATTATGATAGCAGTGATATAGAAATATCTATCTTTGATGCTATAGAGATTAAAGATGAAGATTATGCCCATTATTCTGAAGAAGCTAAAAGAGGCTTTATAAACACTAATAGATATTTTATATAAGGAATTACAGATGTCAAAAGATATAAAAAACGCAATTTATAATGAAAAAATTTTATCAGGACTTCCTTGGTCAGGTGTCATAAAAAAAGGACAAACTTTTAGAATAGTTGATCTTGAAGGATGCCAAGCTGTCGATACACTCTTTTATAACAATGATAACTATTCAGAAAAATATAGTGCAACAGATACGATAAGAGAGCAAGAGAGTATCTTTATAACAAAAGGTACAAAGCTTATGAGTATTGATGATAATGTGATGATGGAGATAGTAGAAGATACTTGCGGTAACCACGATACATTAGGTGGGCATTGTAGTGCAGAGAGTAACTCTGTAAGATTTGGGCTTGATAAAAAGTATATGCACTCATGTAGAGATAACTACCTTACACTTGTGGGTGAATTACAGATGAATCCAAAAGATATAACAAACAATATAAACTTTTTTATGAATGTTCCTGTTGAAGAGGATGGACATTTAGCGATAGTAGATGGTATTTCAAAACCAGGAGATTATGTAGAAATGGTTGCAAAGATGGACACTTTAATCCTTATATCAAACTGTCCTCAACTCAACAACCCCTGTAATGGCTATAATCCAACGCCAATACAACTTATCATCTGGGATAAATAGACTTATTTAGTCAAAAATTTCATAGGACGACCTATGAAATATAAACAATCGGGACGGCCCGTTACTTAATTATTAAGGATATAAATTGTTTAAGAGAGTTTTAATTGCAAATCGTGCAGAAATTGCAAATAGGGTTATCAAAACTTTAAAAAAGATGGGTATAGAATCTGTTGTTATTTATAGTGAATCAGATAAAGATGCTTCTTTTGTTATGAATGCTGATATATCAGTACCATTGCATGGAGTATCTCTTGATGAAACTTATCTTGATTATAAAAAAATTATACGCATATGTAAAGAAAACAATGTTGATGCGATACACCCAGGTTATGGCTTTTTAAGTGAAAATGTAGATTTTGTTGCAGAGTGTGAAAAAAATGAGATAATTTTTATAGGTCCGAAGTCTCAACATATAAAAGATTTTGGTCTCAAGCATACTGCGCGCCAAATCGCAAAAGACAATGATGTTCCTTTGTTAGAAGGAAGTGAACTTTTAAACACATTAGAAGAAACAAAAGAAAAAGCTGCTCAGATAGGCTATCCTGTGATGCTAAAAAGTACTGCTGGAGGGGGTGGTATCGGTATGAAGCTTTGTTTTAGTGAAGAAGAATTAGAGCAAAGCTATAAGAGTGTTATGAATCTCGCACAGGCAAATTTTGGCAATAGTGGTATATTTTTAGAAAAATATATACAAAATGCACGTCATATAGAAGTTCAAATCTTCGGTGATGGAGAGGGCAATATAAAGACTCTTGGAGAGAGAGATTGTTCGATTCAGCGAAGAAACCAAAAAGTTATAGAAGAAACTCCTGCTCCAAATATATCAGATGCACTTAGAGAGAGTTTATATGAGGCTTCTTATAAATTAGCAAAAGCAGTCAATTATAAAAGTGCAGGTACAGTTGAGTATATCTATGATACTCAAGCAAAGAAGTTTTATTTTCTTGAGGTAAACACAAGATTACAAGTAGAACATGGTATCACTGAAGAGGTTTGTGGTGTTGATTTAGTTGAGTGGATGATAAAAATAGCAGCAGGGGATAACCAAGATCTTTTAGAGTATGAACATAATCCAAAAGGACATGCTTTTGAAGTTAGAATTTATGCAGAAGATGCAAGTAAAAACTTTCAACCAAGTACTGGATTGATTACAAAGGTAAAATTTCCTGATGATGTGAGATGCGATACTTGGATAGAAAATGGCTGCCAAGTGAGTCCTTTTTATGATCCTCTTTTAGCAAAGATTATTACATGTAGCCAAACACGTGAAGAAAATATAGCAAAACTACAAAAAGTATTAAGTGAGACAAAGATATATGGTATCGAGTCAAATATCTCGTATTTAGAGGTTATAACAAAGCAAGAATTTTTTCACAACACTACTTTTACAACAAAGGTACTAGATACTTTAGAGTATAACCCTTATAAGGTAGATGTACTAAAATCTGGAACAATGAGTACTATACAAGATTTTCCAGCACGTGCTGGGTATTGGGCTGTGGGTATTCCTCCTTCAGGTGCTATGGATAATCTTACACCAAGACTACTCAACAAAATCTTAGATAATAAACAAGAAGCTTCGTTTATCGAGATGACTTTTGTAGGGGCAACTTTTAAATTTAGACAAGAGAGTGTTATCTGTTTTGGTGGTGCAGATATGCAAGCAAAAATCAATGGCAATTTAGTTCCTATGTATGAAGCAATCAATGTTACATGTGAAGATATTTTAGAGTTTAAAAAAGTCGTTGGTAATGGAAATAGAACATATCTTGCTATTCAGGGTGGATTTGATGTAGATACTTATCTAGGAAGTGCTTCGACTTTTACTCTTGGTGAGTTTGGTGGACATGGAGGAAGAGCATTACGAGCAGGAGATGTTTTAGATTTTTCTCCTAAAAAAGAGCATGATTTTGAAAAACTAAAAGAGATACCAACTCTGTATGAAGAGTGGGAGATAGGTGTTGTTTATGGTCCTCATGGAAGTCCCGACTTTTTTACAAATCAAGATATTACAGAGTTTTTTAATGCTTCATGGGAAGTACATTTTAACTCAAGTAGAACAGGTGTAAGGCTCATAGGTCCAACTCCATCATGGGCAAGAGAAGATGGTGGTGAAGCAGGACTGCATCCATCAAATATACATGATAATGCTTATGCCTTTGGTACTATTGATTTTACTGGAGATATGCCTGTTATTTTAGGTCCTGATGGTCCTAGTCTTGGAGGATTTGTATGTCCTGCAACGATAATCTCATGTGAACTTTACAAAGTAGGGCAACTCAAATCAGGTGATAAGATAAAGTTTAAACCAGTTAGCTTAGAAAATGCAGATAAAATGACTAAAGCTTATGAAGAAGCTATACAGACAAATGGTATTTTACCAAAGTTGGATGATTATGTAATTGACTTTGATGTTGTAAGTGCAACACCTATTATCAAGATTTTAAACTATAAAGAGTTAAACCTTGATATAACAATTAGAACAGCAGGAAATGAGTTTGTCTTAATAGAAGCAGGAGAGTTAAAACTAGATATCGAATTAAGATTTTTTATCCATGCGCTTATGAGTTATATAGAAGATGAAAATGTAGTTGGAATTATTGATTTAACACCTGGTATAAGAAGTTTACAGATTCATTTTAATAGTCAAACAATAAGTAGAGCGGCTATACTGGATCTTGTAAATAGAGCTCTTGCATCTTTAAAAAATATAGAAGACTTGGAAGTTGATTCAAGAACAGTTTGGTTACCACTATCTTGGAATGACCCTTCTATACAACTTGCTATTGACAAGTACCAACAAGGGGTAAGACCAAATGCACCTTGGTGTCCATCAAATATAGAGTTTATAAGAAGAATCAATGGGCTAGATAGTACTGATAAAGTAAAAGATATAGTTTTTAATGCAGATTATCTTGTGATGGGATTAGGAGATGTTTATTTAGGTGCTCCTGTGGCAACACCACTTGATCCATCGCAAAGAGTAGTAACTACAAAGTATAATCCAGCACGTACGTGGACAGCACAGAACTCTGTGGGAATTGGTGGAGCATATATGTGTGTGTATGGGATGGAAGGACCAGGTGGGTATCAACTTTTTGGTAGAACCCTTCAAATGTGGAATACTTATAGAAGTACAAAAGAGTTTACAAAGCCTTGGTTGTTACGCTTTTTTGACCAAATCAAATTTTATCCAGTAAGTACAGAAGAGTTACATGAGATAAGAGAAAAGTTTTTATATGGAAAGTATTCTTTAAATATTGAGTCAAAAACTTTTAAACTCAAAGAGTATAAACAGTTTTTAAAAGATAATCATGAATCTCACAGTACTTTTCAAAAAAAACGCCAGAGTGCTTTTGAAGATGAAAAAACTATGTGGAAAGAGAAGGGCTTAGATGCCTTTGATACACATATAGAAAGTTTTGATACACAAGAGGAACTTATCTTAGCAGATGATGAAGAAGCAGTTGAGTCAAGTATGTCTGGAAATATCTGGAAGATAGAGGTAAAAGTAGGGGATAAAGTAGAAATAGGAGATGTTCTAATCATTTTAGAGTCAATGAAGATGGAAGTAGATATAGAGGCAGAAGTAAGTGGGGTAGTTTCTCAAATCCTTTATAAAGAAGGGGACAATATAAAAAGTGGAGATAATCTTGTCGTTATCAAAAAGGATGAAAAGTGAATTTATCTATAGAGAGTTTAAAAGAGCAATATCTTAGTAAACAAATAAGTATAAGAGAAGTTTTTGCATCAATTTTTTCTAAGATAGAGGAGACTAAAGATTATAATATCTGGATTTATACGCTCAGCCAAGAGGAGATAGAGGTATATATAAAAAATCTAGAAGATAAAAATCCGAGTGATTTTCCACTGTATGGCATACCTTTTGCGATAAAAGATAATATAGATTTAAAAGCAATACCAACTACTGCTGCTTGTAAAGAGTATGAGTATATACCTGATGACTCTTCTTTTGTAGTTTCTAAGCTCATTGAAGCTGGGGCAATCCCTGTTGGAAAAACAAATCTAGACCAATTTGCAACCGGACTTGTTGGTACAAGAAGTCCTTATGGGGCATGTAAAAATGCAATCAACCCTGAGTATATTTCAGGAGGCTCAAGTTCAGGAAGTGCTGTAAGTGTAGCACTTGATTTAGTGAGTTTTTCACTTGGAACTGATACGGCAGGTTCAGGAAGAGTGCCTGCAGCTTTTAACAATATCATAGGAATAAAAGCTTCAAAAGGGGTTTTAAGTACTAGTGGTGTTGTTCCTGCTTGTCGAAGTTTGGATTGTGTTACTATATTTGCTAAAACTTTATCATCTGCACAGAGTGTTTTTGATATTGTCAATAAATACGATGAAAAAGATATATATGCAAGAGAGTATGAAGCTACAAAGAAAGAAGTAAAAGAGAAGTTTACTTTTGCAATTCCAAAAACAGAACAGTTGAAATTTTTTGGTGATGAGGCTGCTCAAAAACTTTTTGAAGAGGCAGTCTTAAAGTTTGAAAATCTTGGAGGCAAAGCTGTAGAGATAGATTTTGAACCATTTAACGAGAGTGCAAACTTACTTTATAGTGGACCTTGGGTCTGTGAGAGATATATTGCGATAAAAGAGTTGATAACGAAGAGACCAGAAGTTTTAAATGAGACTGTACGAGCTATCATCTCAAATGGTGACAAAATAGATGCTATAAATTATTTTGAATCTGAATACATCTTAAAGAAAAATAGAAAATTGATAGATAAAGTCTTTGCTACATATGAATTTTTTCTCACTCCAACGACAGGAACGATTTATAAAATTGATGAGGTAAACGCTAACCCAATTGCACTCAATACAAATCTTGGTTACTATACAAACTTTATGAATTTACTTGATTTATGTGCTATTGCTGTACCTGCTGGTTTTAGAGAAAATGGTCTGCCTTTTGGGGTAACTCTAGTCTCTGATAGGTTTGAGGAAGAGAAACTTTTTAGCTATAGTACAAAATATTTGGAGAGAAAATGAAAGATACTGAAATATTAGTGGGAGTATGTGGTGCTCATATGAGTGGATTAGCTCTAAATTGGCAATTGACACAGCTTGATGCACAACTTGTACAAAAAACACAAACAAAAAAAGGGTATAGACTTTTTGTCTTGGAAAATAAAGATCCGATTCGACCAGGAATGGTCTTTGATAGCTCAAGTGAGTTCCAAATAGATGTTGAAGTTTGGTCAATGCCTGTTGCAAATTTTGGAAAATTTATGAAACAAATTCAATCGCCTTTATGTATAGGAAGTGTTTTTTTAGAAGATGGAAGTAGTGTTTATGGATTTTTATGTGAGAGTGAGCATGTAAAAGATGCAAAAGAGATATCAAATCTAAAAAGTTGGAGAGCCTTTATAGGGATGCAAACTCCTATGAAATAGGAGTTTGCTCAGAGTAAATAAGAATTTACATCATTCCAGGCATTCCGCCCATTCCTCCGCCCATGCCACCCATGTCTGGCATAGCTGGTTT
>NZ_JFBL01000023.1 GCF_000597725.1 Sulfurospirillum arcachonense DSM 9755 | reverse complement strand
TAACACAAACAGCTCTAAATTTAACAATTAACTAAACATAAAAAGTGTTCTTTATTTGAAGTTAAATAGCCCTAAAAAAGGGATATTTGTGAAAAATGACGATTGATTTAGTGAGTTTTCTTAAAAATTTGATGTGTTTTTAAAGAGAAAATAGCAAATAACAGAACACCTTGTATTATGATTTGTCAAATATCGTATTAAAAGAACATAATGTTCATTAAATCAAATTGGTTTTAAGTTGAAAGTATAAAGACAATTACCGTAGGAATTTAATCCTACGGTTTTATATGTTAGTTACTTTTTTACAGAAAATAAAGAAGTAAGAGAGAAAGATAAGAAAACTGTTATCACAAAAGAGAAAAACAGTTGATTTGTAGCGAAAAGTGCATTTACTTCGTTTGCTCCACCCAATACTCTGACTAAGATACCATCAGTAAAATCAACTCCTGGAAAAAGTACGGCTCCTACTACTAAAGAGATGATTCCCACTAAAAATGATTTTTTATACTCTTTTTTACCTAAGATTGCAAAGATTGCTGGACCTATAAGAGCACAACAAATCAAATCTGCGATTAAGAACATATAAAATACATCATATCCCTTGGAAGCTATATAATAAACTGGAAAACAAGTCACTATCATCATAATCCTATATAAATTTAGATTTTTACTGTCTTCATCTTTATTAAGGATAAACAGTGATGCTATGCCGTTTAAAAGTGTATCTGCTGAGGAGAGGACAAGTGAGACTACAAGTATGATTAACAGTACTATCATGACTGGATTAGATAAGTTTAGTAAATCAAATAGTGCAAGATTGACATCGCTTCCTAAAAGCCCCGTACTTTTTGCAAAAATGCCACTTAATCCTAAAAGAAAAATCACCACAAAAACGATAGAACCAGATATAACAAAGCTTTTTTTAACAGCTTCATCTCTTAGTGCGTAAACTCTTTGCCATGTAGAGTGATTAAACACTTCTGTACAAAGTACTGCTATGATCAGAGTTAATCCAAAAGCTACTGAGTTAAAGTTAGTAAAGTCTTTTTTAACCTCTTCTACTAGATTAATTGAAGCTAAACTTTGATGCCAAGGGATAACATAAAAAAACAAAGCCAGTGCAAAGGCTATCAATACAAACTGAATCATATCCGTTTTTATAGATAGTCTAAGACCACCAAGAAGAGAGTAAGAAACAGCTGACAGTAAAATGATAAAAGCACCTAAACCAAGTGAAAGCGAACCATAAGACTCCAAAACTTTTGCAACCGCAGTCATCTCAGCACAAAGAAAGATAAACATGTAAAAGATACTGCATACTAAAAGTAAGTTTTTATATGCTACACCAAGTTTTACTTCGGTGTATTCTATAAGTGATGAAGCTTCTGGCATCACAGATCTTAAACGAGTTCCTAAAAAAGCTAAAGCAAAAAGTGGTAAAGCAGAAGCTAAAGCATAGCCTAAAACACTTGCCATACCTCCAAAAAGTGCTGAGCTAGGTGGAGAAAAAAGTATCCAGATACCAAGAGCAGAAGCACTTAGCGTACTCACTCCAAGAGTTGAAGAAACAGCATTTTTATATTTGATGATTGCAGAACCAGAATTTTTTGCACTCATATAAGAGATTAGTGCAAAGGTAACGAAAACACAAATCGAGGAAGCAAGTCCTATATATACTAATGATGATGTGTACATTAGAATCCTTGTAAAGTATTTAAGCTCAAGGATCAGTGAGAGTTATTTTAATATAAAGTAACTTTTGCCTACGCTAGCATGAACTAGATCAGGTCTTGAGGGTATAATCTCAGTCAAAAATGACACCCCTAAAGCTTATGTTGCTATTATAGTTTAATAAAGATTTATTTTCAACAAAATGATTAATGTTACTTTTTTATTTTATTTTATATTAACATGAGTAAATTAGTCATAAATAAATATGCCCTATTTTAGGCTTTTTCATAGCATTTTTATTTTATTTAATAGTTTTCCGATAAGATTACTTGACATTAGCCAAAAAATATTCTATAATTCTCTCAACAAACAAAAAAGGACACACAAATGACACAAGAAACATTAGCCTTACATCACGGATATGACAGAGGTGATTTTGGCACAATGGCTGTTCCTATTTATCAAACAACTGCATATGATTTTGAAACAGCAGATACTGCTGCAAATCGTTTTGCGTTGAAAGAATTAGGTCCAATATATACACGCCTTAACAATCCTACAACAGAAGTATTTGAAAATAGATTTGCTGCTGTTGAAGGTGGAGAAGCAGCACTTGCAACTTCAAGTGGACAATCTGCTGTATTTTTTGCAGTAGCAAACTTAGCACAAGCTGGTGAAAATATCATCGTTGCAAAAAAAGTTTATGGTGGGTCAACTACTCTTCTTACACATACTCTTAAGAGATTTGGTATAGAAGCAAAATCATTTGATAGTGACAATGCAGATGATTTAGAAGCACTTATAGATGATAAAACAAGAGCAATATTTTTTGAATCACTTTCAAACCCACAAATTGCAATACCAAATATAGAAAAAATTGTAAAAATAGCAAATAAATATAACATAGTGACTGTTTGTGATAACACAGTAGCAACGCCTATACTATTGCAACCTATTTCACATGGTGTTGATGTTGTGGTTCATAGCACTAGTAAATATACAACAGGTCAAGGTTTAGCACTTGGTGGTATTTTAGTTGCTAGAAAAGGATTAAATGAAAAACTGATTGGCAATGAAAGATATGCGCATTTTAATGAGCCAGATGAAAGTTACCATGGTCTTGTTTATGCAGATATCCCTCTTCCTCTGTTTACACTAAGAGCAAGACTTTCACTTTTACGTGATCTTGGTGCTACTCCTGCTCCATTTAACTCTTGGTTATTAATCCAAGGGCTTGAAACATTAGCAGTGAGGATGAAACAACATTCTCTCAATGCTTTAAAGGTTGCAAAGTACTTAAAGTCACATCCAAAAGTAAAAAATGTATCTTATCCGGGACTTGAAAGTGATGAACAACATCATAAAGCAAAAAAATACTTTAAAGATGGTTTGACTTCAGGACTACTAAGCTTTGAAGTTGAAGGTCTAGAGTATGCGAAAAATATACTCAATAGTACAAAATTATTTTCAGTAGTGGTAAATATAGGTGATTCTAAGTCAATCATAACCCATCCAGCAAGTACGACGCATATGCAAGTACCAGCAGATGAGTTAGAGAAGTCAGGAATTGGACAAGGGCTGATTAGACTTAGTATTGGCCTTGAAAATGCCAATGATTTAATAGCTGATTTAGAACAAGCAATAGGTTAGGTAGAGATTATGTCACTACTCTCAACAAAAGGGATGTACGGTTTGAGTGCCATGTACGAGTTATCTCTTATAAAGACAGATAAACCTACACAGATAAAAGAGATTTCAGCAAAAGCTGGGATCCCTCAAAACTATCTTGAACAACTACTAGTTGTTTTAAGAAGAGCTGAACTTGTAACAAGCGTTAGAGGTGCTCATGGTGGATATTTTTTAGCAAGAAAAGCTAATGATATCTTAGTCAAAGATATTTTTATAGCTTTAGAAGGAAATTTAAATATCGTCGAATCAAAAGTTGACAATCCAGTTTTAAATTTGTTTTACAAAGAGAGTAATGATAAACTCAAAAACATCTTTAACATTTCATTATCTGAACTTCATGAGTATCAAGATAAATTGAGAGAACAATTAGATTATAGTATATAAACTCTTGGCAAAGAGAAATTAAAAAAACAAGGATAAAAAATGAAATATGCACAAAATATTACAGGCCTTATAGGAAATACACCTTTAGTAAAATTAAACCAAGTTTCTGATGCAACAGGATCAACAATACTAGGAAAATGTGAGTTTTTAAACCCTACTCACTCAGTAAAAGATCGTATTGGTTTTAATATGATTAAAGATGCATTAGATCAAAACCTAATCAATAAAGATTCAATCATCATCGAACCAACTAGTGGAAATACTGGTATTGGTTTAGCAGCAGTTTGTGCAAGCTATGGATTAAAGTTGATTTTAACTATGCCAAGTTCTATGAGTATTGAAAGAAGAAAACTTCTTGCGGCACTTGGAGCTGAACTTGTACTTACTGAACCTCAGTTTGGGATGAAAGGTGCTGTTGATAAAGCTCAAGAATTGGCAGGTGAAACACCAAATTCTTTTGTGCCTCAACAATTTGCAAACCAAGCAAATCCAGCTATACATGTAAAGACTACAGCTGAAGAGATTTGGAATGATACTGATGGGAAAATAGATATTTTCATAGCAGCAGTTGGAACAGGTGGAACACTTATGGGTGTTGGGTCTAGTTTAAAAAAGAAGAACCCAAACATAAAGATAATAGCAGTAGAACCAAATTTATCTCCAGTACTTTCAGGTGGTAAACCAGGACCTCATAAAATTCAAGGAATTGGAGCTGGTTTTATACCAGCAGTACTAGATACTAATGTTTTTGATGAAGTATTACAAGTAAGTTATGAAGATGCCGTAGAAACATCAAGATCATTGGCCAATAAAGAAGGTCTTTTAGTTGGTATTTCAGCTGGTGCAAATGTATATGCAGCTAAACAAATCGCTTCAAGACCAGAATTTAAAGGTAAAAATATTGTCACTGTTTTATGTGATACAGGTGAGAGATATTTAAGCTCTGGTTTATACGAATAATTAAAATCACTCTAAGCTCCATTTATGCTATAATAATAAGCGTAAGTGGAGTTTTAAAATGTTTAAACAATTAAAGATTTTTCTTTTTACTCTTTTATTATCTACTAGCCTCTATAGTCAAAACAATACAACACATATACTCTTACTCAACTCTTATCATCAAGGTATGACTTGGACTGATACTATAACCAATGAAGTCATAAAAAATTTTGTTTTTCCAGGTAGTATATATTCTCTACACATTGAGTATATGGATACAAAACGTATTTACAACAAAAAATATTTAAAAAGTCTTGCAGACTTTTATAAAAAAAAATATAAAAGCATCAACCTTAAACTCATACTTAGTACTGACAACAATGCTTTTGATTTTCTAAAAAAATATAGAGATGATGTTTTTGGAAATCTTCCTGTAGTTTTCTCTGGTGTAAACCATTACCATGAATCTATGCTTAAAGGATATGATAACTATACAGGTATAGAAGAAAAAACATCTACAATAGCAACTATTGAGGCTATGTTAAAAATCCATCCACATTTAAAACAAATATATGTATTAAATGATTATTTAAAAACCGGTAGAGCCTTAGAACAAAGTATAAAAGAAGAGTTAAAAAATAAAAAATTTAATGTAAAATTTATATATTCTGAACCACTCACTATTAATGAATTAAAAGCTAAAGTCTCTTCGTTTGATGATGATACAGCAGTTTTATTAAGTACTTATTACTCAGATAAAAACTCCGTACATGTAACACAAGAATTTCTTAAAAATGAAATACTCAATCATAGTTCAGTTCCTGTTTATTGTTTAGCCGAATATTATCTTAATTCTCTTATAGTAGGTGGTAAACTTATTAGTGGTAAAGAACATGGTAAACTCATGCATAGTTTAGCTATAGAAGTACTTTCTGGTATACATCCATCTACATTACCAATAATTTCAGAATCTTCAAATAGATTTATATTTGATTACAATGCTTTAAAAAAATATGAGATTGAAGAAAGCCAGTTACCCAAAGACTCTTTAGTCATTAACAAAAGTAAAACATTTTATGAAAAATATACATTTTTGGTAAATATTACTACTTTTTTCATTATTCTTTTGTTTATAGCTATTTTTACTTTAATTCATAATGTTAAAAAAAGAAAAAATAGTGAAAAACTACTAGAAAAACAACTAGATTTTGAACAAATACTGATTGATAATATCAGTATTCCTATTTATTACAAAGATGCTAATTGCTTATATATAGGATGTAATAATGCTTTTTCAGAAATATTTGGTATAGATAAAAAAGAAATTAAAGGAAAAAGTGTTTTTGATGTTGCTCCAAAAAACTTAGCAGAAGTTTATTATCAATCAGATAAAAATCTTTTGAACGAAAAAGGTTATCAAGAATATCTCACACAAATACAAACCAAAGAAGGTGATTCTAAAGATGTTATTATGCAAAAAAATATCTTTTATGATAAACAAGGCAATGTTGGTGGCATCATCGGATGTTATTTTGATATTACTGAAATTAACAAAACAAAAAAAGAGGTTGAAGAATTAAATAATAATTTAGAGATTCTTGTAAAAAACAGAACTGCCGACTTAGAAGAATCCAATATAAAATTACAAGATACTCTTTCAAATTTAGAAAGAACACAAAACTCGCTACACAACTCTACTAAAATGGCTAACTTAGGTAAGTTAGTAGCAAGTGTTACTCATGAAATCAATACTCCACTTGGACTTGGAGTAACTGGTATTTCTCATTTTGAATCAGAAATATTAAATCTAGAAAAACTCTACAAAGAAGATAATTTAAGCCAAGATGAATTTGAATTATATTTAGATAAATCTAGAAAATTAGCTAAAACTATACTAACAAATCTGACAAGAGCATCTCAAATAATAAAAAGTTTTAAAAATATTGCTATAGACCAATCAAGAGAAGAAAAAAGAGTATTTAATGTAAAAGAATATCTTGATGATATACTGTTGTCTTTATACCATGCTACAAAAAACACAAAGCATACTATACATATTACATGTGATGAGAACTTGCATATTAACAGTTATCCCGGTTTAATTTCACAGATATTGACTAATTTGATTATGAATTCTATAATCCATGGTTTTGAAAATAAAGAAAAAGGATTGATAAGTATAAATATATTTATTAATGATAAAGAAAATTGCACTATTATTTATGAAGATGATGGGCAAGGGATGGATGAAATAACAAAACAAAATATATGCAAACCATATTACACTACAAAAGAAGGTAAAGGCGGTAGTGGTCTTGGTATGAGCATAATACATGATATAGTAACCAAACAACTAAAAGGTACTTTAAATATTGAATCTAAAAAAGATAGTTATTCAAAGTTTGAAATAGTTTTTCCTCTCAAACAAGAGCCTCTTTTATAAGAGATTTGGCAACTTCTCTTCCTTCATTTACGATATGATTTACATCTAAATCTTTTAACAGTTTTTTCTCTTCATAATCAGCTACTTTAACAACCGTATTGATAGGTTCTTTAAATGAATTCAATAATTCACATATAAGTCTTAATTTTTTCTCATTATTGATGGCTACAATAACAGCCTTACATGTTTTTACACTACATTGCTTCAGTATACTTTTCATCGCAGCATTACCAAAAAATACTGGTTCATTACGCTCTTGACCTAATTTGACTAAATTAATATCATGTTCAATAACTAAAAATTTTACATCCATCTTTTTTAACCTATATACTATTTCTTGTCCTAGTTTACCGTAGCCACAAACTATAATATGATCATGCAATCCTGATGAACAAATAATATGCTCGTTATTAGCCTCTTCTTTTATAAATAAATCGGCAAGAAATTTGACATTTCTTAAGATAAATGGTGTTAGTATCATAGAAAGGGCAACCATAACAATAAGAATTTGATTTATTACTGGATCTAAAAGTGAACTGGCACTAGCTAGTGCGAAAACAGCCAAAGAAAACTCACCAACTTGACATATTGAAAGAGCAGATTTAAAAGAAATTCTTTTGTTGACATATGTAACTAAGATTGTAAATATCACTCCTGTTTTTATAATCATTACAGCAATCAATAAAAGAATAATTTCTATAAAATAACTTTGAATGATAGAAATATCAATTTGCATACCTATAGTAATAAAAAACAGACCTAAGAGTAAATCCCTAAATGGAATTAAATCAGCTTCTACTTGATGTTTATATTTGGTTTCAGATATCATCATACCCGCAATAAAAGCACCTAAAGAATAAGTAAATCCAAAAGCATGTGCCAAATAAGAGGCACCAACAACTATAAGTAAAACAGAAGCAACAAATATCTCATCACTCTCAGAAGAAACAACTTTTGCAAAAAAAGAATTTAAAAAATATTTGCCTATTACAAATAGTAACCCTAGCACTATAAGTGCACTTATGAATGTTTCTAAAAGTAAAGAAGATAATGAGTTACTATCTGTAGCAAAAATATTTATCATCAAAAGAAGTGGAATAACTGCTATATCTTGAAAAAGGAGTATTCCCAATACTTTTCTTCCATGTACCGTATGAATATTTCCACTATCATTTAAAATTTTTAAAACAATTGCAGTTGAAGATAAAGCAAAAGCAAAACCAATAATAATAGCACTTTTTTCAGGAATATCAAAAATATATTGAGCCAATAAGGAGAATATACCACCTGTTATTAATACTTGCAAAGCACCATTAAAAAATACTTCTTTTTTCATACTCATAAGATGATTTATAGAAAACTCTAAACCTATAGTAAACATTAAAAAAACTATGCCAAATTCAGCAATATGATTTAATTCATCGCTACTATATAAATGAAATATATAAGATATCAGTGTTCCTGTAAAAATATATCCTATTATTGTAGGAACATGAAAACGTTTTAAAAACAGATTTAATAAAATGGCTATTGTTGTTGCAGTCAATATAATTACTAAAAAATTATTCACGCTAATAGCCTTTATATATAAGTATTATTCTCCAAAAATAATAATGTCGTAAGTATTTTGTCTTTTTACAAGAGAATTATTAGTTCGGCTTCCACCTTTTAGTACATTGATTTCTTCTCTTAATTCATCAATCAGACTTTCATACTCATCTAGTTTTTCTTTTAATTGCATAACTACATCAACACCAGCCAAATTTACTCCTAAATCTCGAGTGAGTCTTAGTATCATTTTAATTCTATCAATGTTACGTTGAGAATAAAGACGCATTTTCCCATCTGTTCTTGCAGGACTGACTAGCCCTTCTCTTTCATATTGACGAAGTGTTTGTGGGTGAATTGTCAAAACTTTGGCAACAACACTTATTAGATAAACTGGTTCATCATATCCATGCATAACATTATCCTTTTATTAAGCTTCTGGTAACTTTTCTTCCATTAATTTAACTAAATCTTCATCCAAATCATCCACATTTGGGTTAATTATATTTGCTTTAAGATATAAGTCACCTTTAGTACCTGCTTTACGGTTCATTGCTCCGTATTCTTTTACTCTAAATTTTTGATTATTTTTAGTTCCAGCTTTAATTTTCAAAGTTATCTCTTTATATAGTGTTTCAACAGTAACTTTTCCACTAAAAAGAGCTGTTTTTAAAGGGATATCAATAACTTTTATTAAGTCATTGCCTTCTCTCTCATATTCAGGACTTTCACTTACTGCTACACTTAAAATTAAATCTCCACGTTGTCCTTGATAGCTTTTTCCTTTATTTCTTATACGCAGTTTTTCGCCATCTTTTAATCCTGCAGGTATTTTAACATCAAAACTTTCTCCACTATAATTAACAGAGTGTTTTCCACCAAGTACTGCTACATTGAAAGGTATAGTAATTCTGGCACTTACATCAAGGTCAGGCATACCAAATCCACTACCGCCAAACCCTCCCCCACTAAAACCGCCAAAACCACCATTCATACCACCCATGCCGCCACCACCAAACATACTTCTTATTATGTCATCTAAATTAGCGCCACCTTGTGAGCTTGCAAAATCATGGAAATTTTGACCACCAAACATGTTATCACCATACTGATCATACTGAGATTTTTTACTACTATCACTCAATATTTCATACGCAGCATTTATCTCTTTAAATTTTTCTTCTGCTTCTGGTTCTTTATTTATATCAGGATGATACTTTCTTGCCAATCTTCTATATGCTTTCTTTATTTCATCAGGACTAGCACTTTGTGAAATCCCTAAAGTATCGTATAAACTCTTACTCATCCTCATAACCTTTTAGTTAATATATTGCGTTTATTCTACCATAAAGGTTTAGTCTAAGTCAATCAACTTTATTCATTCATTGCTATAATGTTTACTTAATATTAACTTGCATAGATTATAATTTTAACAATACAACTCATTTAAGGATAGAAAATGAAAAAAATGATTTTGCTCTCAACAGTAACAGCTATTGCTCTTTTTGCAGGTCACGTAAATATATCAACAATGCCTGATAATCCCCAACGTGTATACCCCTCTAACAATAGCGTAGTGCTTTCTTACAATAACTCAATTAAGGAAGTAAAACATAGTGTTGTTAACATATCTACAACAAAAACTGTAAATCAAAACAATCAATTAAATCAAATGTTAAATAACCCTCTTTTAAAAGATTTCTTTGGTCGTAGTTTTCCAGAAAATTCTCCACAACAAAGAAAAGCACACTCTTTAGGTTCTGGTGTTATTATCTCTAAAGATGGTTACATAGTTACTAATAATCATGTTGTAGAAGATGCAGATGAAATCATTGTAACTCTTTTAGGTGAAACAAAAGAATATAAAGCAAAAGTCATAGGACTTGATTCTAAAACTGATTTAGCTGTTATAAAAATAGAGGGTGATTCTTTTAAAGCTGTTAAATTTGGGAATTCAGATAATTCTCAAGAAGGAGATGTTGTTTTTGCTATAGGAAATCCTTTTGGTGTTGGAGGTTCGGTTACTCAAGGTATAATCTCTGCTCTTAATAAAACAAGTATTGGTCTTAACCAATATGAAAACTTTATACAAACCGATGCTTCAATCAATCCAGGAAACTCAGGGGGAGCTTTAGTTGATAGCAGAGGTGCACTTATAGGTATAAACAGTGCTATACTATCGCGTAGTGGTGGCAATAATGGTATAGGCTTTGCTATCCCTTCTCAAATGGTAAAAAACATTGCAACAGCCCTTATAGAAAAAGGAAAAATAGAAAGAGGATACATCGGTGTATCTATATCTAATTTAACAAATGATTTAAAAGAAGTTTATAAACATAAAAATGGAGCATTTATTTTAAATGTTGAAAAAAGTTCACCTGCTTCAAAAGCTGGAATACAAAGAGGTGATTTAATTATAGAAATTGATAATGTTGTAATAAAAAGTGCAAATGATCTAAAAAATTCAATAGGTAATAAAAGACCAGGGACAACTGTAGAAGTTAAGTATGAACGAAATTCAAAAATTAAAAGTACAAAAATAGTTCTAGCTAATATGGATAAAAGTTTAAGTCAAGCAACAACCACAACGTCCATACAAGGACTCAAATTAGAAGAGTTATCAAGCAATATAAGACAAAAATATCAAATTCCTCCACATATTAAGGGTATTTTAATTACTGGTGTTAAATCAGGCTCAACAGCTTATAAATTAGGATTTATGCCTGGAGATATTATTGTTCAAGTGGATCAAACAACGATAGAATCATTTAAGGACTTTAAAAAAGCACTAGAAAATAAGAAAAAGAAAATATTATATATTAATAGAAATGGTTACCATATGGCTATAGTTATAAAATAAGCATTATGCTATAATCCTCTATTATATATAAACTAGTAAATAGGTGAATAAATGATAAATATTTTAATGATAGAGGATGATCTTGAACTTGCTGAGATTTTAACTGAATACTTAGAACAATATGAAATAAATGTAACAACAGCAGAAGACCCTTTTATAGGGCTTTCTACTCTATCAATGTCAAATTTTGATTTAATTATACTAGATTTAACTCTTCCTGGTATTGATGGATTAGAAGTTTGTAAAGAGATTAGAAAAAAATACTCTACTCCTATTATTATCTCTTCTGCACGCCATGATATCACGGATAAAGTTACTGCTTTGGATAATGGGGCAGATGATTATCTTCCAAAACCTTATAATCCAAGAGAATTACAAGCAAGAATCAAAAGTTTATTAAGGCGACATACACAAAGTGATAATGTACAAAAGCAAGAAGATAAAAAACAAGATTTAATTCTCAATGAAAGCTCTATGAGCATTCAATTTTTAGGTAATGAGCTTACTCTTACATCTGCAGAGTATGGGATACTAAGTTACCTTATAAAAAAAGATGGCGGTGTTGTTTCAAGAGAAGAGCTAATTTATAATATTGATTCAATTAATGAAGATACTACCAATAAAAGTATTGATGTAATAATAGGCAGGATAAGACATAAATTAAACGAAAATCCAAAAGAACCAAAATATATTCAATCAGTACGAGGTATAGGATATAAATTTTTAAAATGATCAAAATTACAAAATCATCTATTTTTTACAGTATTACTTTTATATTTTTACTCTCTTTAACAAGTATCCTTTTAGCTTCAATTTTTCTTTTAGAATATGACAAACAAGATTATTCTGAAAAATTAAACAAAAAATACTCTATTATTGCAAGATCTACTCTTTTTCATCTTAATAAACTCATTAGTAAAAAAGAGTTACAAGAACAAATTCAAGATTATAGCTTAAGCGAAATTATTGATAAAGAAAAGAAAAAAAACATTATCACACAATCAAAGGTAATACAAAAAATTAAAAGTAAAATAGGGAGTAGTTCTATATTAAAATATGATAAACATCACTATCTGCTTGTAGAGCATCAAAATGCTATTTTACTCTTTAAAGATAATGATTACCAACCCTATCGGTATGATATTATCAAATCAATATTTGGACTTGTATTTGGAATAATTATTTTATCTTATATTATAACTATACGAAAAATCAAACCATTAAGGCGACTAAAGAGACAAATGGATAAATTTGCAAGTGGTAATTTAGATATACACTGTAATAGTGAAGGAGAAGATGAAATTTCTCAAGTATCTAATGCCTTTCAACATGCTGTCGAGCAAATCAAGAAGTTAAATAGCTCTAGGCAGCTTTTTTTGAGAAATATTATGCATGAGCTTAAAACTCCTATTACAAAAGGTAGAATTAGTGCTGAAATGATTGATAATGAAAAACAACGAAATAGACTTATTAATGTATTTGAAAAACTTGAGCTACTTATCAATGAATTTGCATCTATAGAACAGATAACTTCAGGTGAAGGCACACAAAATATTAGACCAGCAAGACTAATAGATATAATTGACGAATCAATAGATTTAGCAATGGCTCCTTCTAAAGCCCTTAAATTGGAAATAGATGCTAACTTAGTTTTAAATGTTGATTTTAGACTCTTTACAACAGCTATTAAAAACTTAATAGACAACGGTATAAAATACTCACTAGATCATTTTGTTATCATCACTGCCACTGCTAATAGAATATCTTTTATCAGTAAAGGTAGTCCACTAGAGCATGATTTAGAACATTATCTCCAACCTTTTATACAAGAAAAAAATTCTCACCATAGTTTTGGATTAGGGCTATATATCGTAGATAATATTGTAAAAGCTCATAATATAAAATTTAAATATCGACATCAAGATGGATTAAATTATTTTTATTTTGAAAATATAGAAAATTTATTGTAGAATATGTAATAACATGTAATATTTAAAGGAAACATTATGTCAAGTATAACTTTTTCAAAAAAAGATTTGGTTTCACTAGTCGATCATCATATTGCACTTTTAGAGAGATTTGGCATTACTGATGAAGCTCCATTTTCTATTATATATTTTTCCTTGGAACATAAAAAAGAAGAAGAAAGTATAGTTATGTTTGAGAAAATACTTAGACAAACAGATGCTTTATTCCAAATAAAAAACAACTTTATTGTAATGTTACCAGGAACAGATTGGAATGGTGCAACTGAATTATTATCTGGTATCCAAGACTTTCTAGATCAAAGTGCAGAAGATAATATTGTGACATTTCCAGAAGATGGAAAAAATGCCAAAGTTTTACTTAGAAAACTTCAAGAGCTTGTAAAAAACAACTGTGAAGATATTATAAAAATAGTTTAAAAACTTTTATTCATTTCTAAGGGTATCTAAAACATCGATTTGAGTAGCTTTATGTGCAGGGTAAAATGACGATAAAGTAACAATAATAGCTGCTCCTACTACAATCATACTAAAATCTATTAAAGATAATTCTAATGGCAACTTCGATGAGCCATAAACGTCCGCTGGTAAATCAATCAAATCAAATGAGCCTAAAAGAAATAGAGATAAAAATCCTAAAAGGATACCAAAAACCATACCTCCACCACCTATAATAAGCCCTAAGTAAAAAAATGCTTTTTTAACTTCTTCTTTATACGCCCCTAAAGAAAGTAGTAGTGCTATCTCTTTTCTTCTATTCATAACAGTCATTAAAAGTGAACTTATAATATTTAGTGATGCAATAAGTATAATAAGCATTAAAACTATGAAAAGAGCTCTTTTTTCAAGTGCTAAAGCTGAGAAAAAATTTCCATTCATTTGCCACCAACCAACAACACTTAAATAATCAGGTAAAACTTTTTTTATACTCTTTATATCTTCAAAAGGAGTTTCACTATATACATGAATTCCATCATATGTATTTTTTTTATATCTTAGTATTTTTGAAAGGCCTTCTAATTGAGTATACATGTAAAGCTTATCGTAAGCAATAAGTCCTGATTCAAAATCAGCTTTATACGTAAATCTTTTCATCTTAGGAATTAAAGACAATCCACCAGGATCACTTTGAGTAAATATAAGCGTAAGTTTTTCATCCTCTTCTAAATAATATTTTTTTCTTATCTCACTCCCTACTACAATATCAAACTTGCCAAGCTTATTGTCGCCGATACCTTTGTTTAAAACGCTATTTATCTCTTTTTCTTTTTCAAAATCTACACCAAAAAGCATACCACCTTCTAGTTTATTACCTCTTTTTGTAATAACTTGTGAAGATATATAAGGGCTAAATTTTAAATGAGGAAATTTTTTATTTAGTAAGTCTACATCATCGCTACTTACCATTTTAAAACTATTTGGATGTATCGTTAGAGGATAGTTCATAGTAAAAAGTTTTCGTTCAAACTCTTTATCAAAACCATTCATAATTGCCATAGCAACCATAAGAACCATCAGTCCAATTGCAACTCCAAAAAAAGCTAAAAATGCACTGATAGTTATAAAAGGTTGAGATTTATCAAATCTAAGATATTTTTTGACTAAATATTTACTCAACATTGATTGTTACGCAAGTATCCCTTTTTTAGGGCCACTCTTACCACAACATTGTTTATATTTTTTCCCACTTCCACAAGGACAAGGATCATTCCTAGGAACTTTTTTCTCAACAATAGGTTCAGTTTGATCCGATGAACTTGCATGTTCAAACTTAATACCTTTTGAATTTTCTTCTTCCATACGAGCCATCATCTCTTGCATAGCTTGAAGTTCTTCTTCTTCTTTTTGATCTCTTAATTGCACTAAGTGTAAAGTTTTAATACTCTCATACTTAATTTGATCTACAAGTTCCATAAAAAGATTATAACTCTCTTTTTTATACTCAGTTAATGGATCTTTTTGGTTATAACCACGAAGTCCAATACCAGTTTTAAGTATATCCATTTGATAAAGATGGTCTCTCCAAGCTTTATCTAGTACTTGAAGATATAAAATTCTTCCTATTTCATGTCTTTGTTCATCATCAACTACAGACATTTTTTTATCATAATTATCAGTAATGATTTTGTCTACATGTAAAGCTAACTCTGCATAATCCAAATCTTTTAATTCTTCTTCATCAATCTCTATTTGCATATCTGCTTTAATAATCGAAATTAGATTCGCTAAATCAAACTCTTCTTTTACACTACCTTCATAAATTTCTGCACGAAAAAGTACATTTTGAACATAATCAGTTCGTACTTCATTTATTTTACTATCAATATCATAATCGGCATCTAAAAGATTGTTTCTAAAATTATAAATAGTTTTTCTTTGTTCATTGGCAACATCATCATATTCTAAAAGATGTTTTCTTGACTCAAAATGCATTTGCTCAACTTTTTTCTGAGCATTTTCTACAGCACGTGTTACCATTTTAGACTCTATGTGCTCACCCTCTTCAATACCTAGTCTATCCATGATAGAACGAATCTTGTCACTACCAAAAATACGTAGTAAATTATCTTCAAGACTTAAATAAAATCTACTTTCACCTGGGTCTCCTTGACGACCAGAACGTCCACGTAACTGATTATCAATACGACGACTTTCATGACGCTCAGTAGAAATAATATAAAGACCACCAAGTTCTTTTATCTCATCTGATAACTTAATATCAACACCACGACCAGCCATATTTGTAGCAATTGTTACTGCACCTTTCATACCAGCATCTTTAACTATTTGTGCTTCTTTTTCATGGTTTTTTGCATTTAGTACTGAATGAGGTACTTTTGCATCTTTTAAAAGAGCATGTAAAAGCTCACTTTTCTCAATAGAAGCAGTACCTACAAGAACAGGTTGACCTTTTTGATTTCTTAGCTTTATATCTTTTATAACAGCTTCAAATTTCTCTTGTTCAGTTTTATAGATAAGATCATTTTTATCTTCTCTTAACATTGGAAGATTTGTTGGGATAGAGATAACATCTAAAGAGTATATTTGAGCAAATTCTGTTGCTTCTGTTTGTGCAGTTCCTGTCATACCAGCTAGTTTTTTGTACTGTCTAAAATAATTTTGAAACGTAATATCTGCTAGAGTTTGTGACTCTTCTTTAATTTCAACACCCTCTTTTGCTTCAAGTGCTTGATGAAGTCCTTCACTAAATCTTCTTCCTTCACTAAGACGCCCAGTAAACTCATCAACAATAACAATTTCGCCATCTTTAACAACATAATCAACATCTATTTCAAAAAGGTGTCTTGCTTTTAAAGCTTGATCTAAATGGTGAGAAAGAACAGCATTTTCCATACTATATAAATTATCTACACCAAAAAGTTTTTCTGCATTTTCATTTCCAGCTTCTGTAAGAGATACTGTTTTGTTTTTTTCATCAAGTGTAAAATCTTCTTCTACTTTAAGTTTTTGAGCAACAGCATCTGCTATCTTATAGCCTTCTAAAGTTCTATCTGTTGGACCAGAAATAATCAAAGGAGTTCTTGACTCATCAATTAAGATTGAATCCACTTCATCAACGATAACAAAGTTATGGTTGCCTTGCATTTTTTCACTTGAAGAATATCTCATGTTATCACGAAGATAGTCAAAACCAAACTCATTGTTTGTTCCATAAGTAATATCAGCATCATATTGAGATTTTCTATCTTCATCACCTTCAATATTTGCAGTAATGATACCAACACTAAGTTCTAAAAAGTTATAAATAACAGACATCTCTTCAGCATCACGGCGAGCTAGGTAATCATTTACTGTTACTACATGTACACCTTTACCAGTCATTGCATTTAAAACAACAGGAAGAGTTGCAACTAGTGTTTTACCCTCACCCGTTTTCATCTCTGCAATATCACCTTGGTGCAGCACCATACCACCAATAAGTTGAACATCAAAATGTCTCATACTAGTAGTTCTTTTACTTGTTTCTCTAATTATTGCAAATACATCATTTAAAATATCATCTAAAGTTTTTGTTTCTTTTTGTATCTCTTCTTTAAAACTCTTAAACGCTGATTTTAATTCATCATCAGTCATCTTTTCATAAGTTGATTCTAAAGCATTTATCTCTTTAACACGACTTTGGTATTTTTTTACTATTCTGTCGTTTTGTGTTCCAAAAATCTTCTTTACAATACCTAACATATACACTTACCTTTTGATATTTCAATTTAAAAAGACAGATTTTATCATATATTTACTATTAATTTGCTAAAACTATAACAACAATTTAATTATAGGAAAAAATATGAAGCTTTTAACAACTTTTTTATTCACATGTACGATTATGCTAGCACAAGTACTTGATTTCAACACTATTAGTAGTGATTTTAAACAGACAATTACAAACGAAGAAAATTCAAAAATTGTATATGAAGGAAGTTTTTATGCTTCAACTCAAGCAAAAGCACTTTGGATATATAAAAAACCAATAGAGAAAAAGATATATTTTAATAAAAATCAAGTTATTATAATTGAACCTGAATTAGAACAAGTCATCATTACAAACATAGAAAACTCACCAAACCTAACTGAAATTTTAAAAGGTGCAACAAAAAAAGATGACAATACATATGAAGCAAGTTATGAAAATATAAAATATAATATCAAAGTTCAAAATGATAAAATTTTGCAAATCTCATACAAAGATACACTAGCAAATAGTGTAAAAATAGAACTTTTTAACCAAACTATGAATAGTTTTTTAGACGATGCTCTGTTTAAAGCAACTGTGCCAAAAGATTTTGATGTCATTATGCAATAGATTAGTTACAACATCCCTCTTTTTTCATAGCATCAATCAGTTCTTGTGTTGAAGCCTCTTGTTTAATATTTAATTTTTGTATATAAACATGATCAATGTCAATAGCATATTTATTTTTTGTATACTCTATAATAGCTTTTTTAAGTCCTTCTTTGCCTTGTGAAGTCAGTAAGTTTTCTACATAAAAGCTTCCTATTACGACATTAAGAGCATCTATGATTTTAAAATCATACTCTTGTACGTCACGACCTTCAAAAATCATAGAACTCTCTACTTGCACTGAGCTTTTAGATACTTTACTAAAAAGACTTACTTCAAACTCATCTACACGCAAAATATCCTCAGCTTGTAAATATAAACAACTAAACAATAGTATAAATAATATCTTTTTCATCTTTACCTTTTTTATATGCTAGAGTCTATGATAGGAACACCAAGTTCATTGAGTTTTGAATCTATCATCTCTACCGCTTTATTAATCGTAGTATAGCTGATTTCTGGTAGCTTTTCACCCCACAATGCTTCTGCTTCATTAAAACCTCTTAAGATGCCTTCACGCCCAGCTTTAAGCTTTTCTACATCATCTCCTGCACCACTTAAAACAAAGTTTGCTATTCTTTCACTTGTTTGAGTAATGCCAAAGAAACCTTCCTCACTTACTAACTCTTTTGCGTCTTCTTGAGTAAGTTCTGCTATAGGTTTCCCCTCATAACCAATATCTGCAAGAGTAAAAACATCGGCTTGTTTATTTACTTCTATTTTTGATTCACTCATAATTTGCAGTTGATACTCTATGAGGTATTGATTGGAAATGTCTTTTGCAGTTACCTTTTCATTTTCTTCAAGTTTTTTTGAAACTGATGCTGAAATATCTTTATAGACATTTGATGCAAATGAATTATCTATGTTCATGTTTATTACCTCCTTTTTACTGAACAAAGTCCAGTAAAAATTCCTCGCGACTCAAGCACGAAGTATTGACTACTGTATTTTAACAGACCTTTATTTACTATCCTTATATGTACATCGTCAAAAAACTAAAAAAGTGTATCTTCTTCTATTTTTATTAACTCACTTTTCGCATAAAAATCTGTTACTTTTGGCGAAACTTGTACACAGTTTTTTAAATGGTTTTCAAAACTATTATAACTATAATCAATCAAAAGTTGTTTTGGATTTTTAGCTCTACTTATAGCTACGTAAAATTGGCTCTTTTCAAAAATATTATCTATATTACAAACAAGAGAATCTATACTCATGCCTTGTGATTTATGAATAGTAATAGCATATGCAAGTTTTAAAGGAAACTGTTCTAAAGTCACTAAAGGCTTTTCTTCTATCTTATTATTGAGTGTTATACTCTCACTCAAAGTATACTCCGCTCTCTTTACTTTTACAACTTTTCCATTGTTTTTTTCTACTATAACCTCTTCTTCATCAAGGTTTTTTATAATCCCTCTTTCTCCATTATAGTATGAACCCCATTTGTTTGTACAAAAAAGTATATTAGCTCCGACTTTTAAAGTCAAATCAGCTGGCACTGGGAGATTCTTTTTCCAAGACTCTATTCTCTTTACATGTAAAGAAGGAAGATGTATTTTTTCTTTGGCTTTTAAAACTACTGGGTCAGCTTCTAAAAGATTTAATCTTTGCATATTCATAACATCTGCTTTAGCATTTGTACCAAATAAGATAGTAGGATTTTCATCTCTTACATGTAAGTTGTTTCTTAATCCACTCAGATAAGCTCCAACTTCATTATCTAATTCCCCTCTTCTAATACGATTTAATATACCAAAAAACTCTTCATCTTCTGTTCTTTTTGTACGAGTAAGTTCAACAATATATGGGTCAAAATAATCCCAAGAAGAACTCTCAAAAGCAAACTCATTGCCATCAAAAAGAGAGTTGTTTTGAACTCTTGACTTTACAGGAGGAAGCTGAAAAAAGTCACCAACAAAAAGCAATCTTCCATCAAAATTTCCACTATCGAGCCTATAACGAATCATATCAAGTAAATCAGAACTCACCATACTAATCTCATCAATAATCAACAAATCTGCAGCATAAAGAATTTTATTTAACTCTTTTACTCTTTGTTTTGTGTATTTGTCATTTTTTTTCATCTCTTGAAGATTATTTGAAATACCAAAACAAAAAAAACTATGAATTGTATGTCCATGTACATTAACCGCACTCACTCCCGTACTACCAAGAACAACAACTTGCTTGCCATCTCCTCTAAGAGCACTTATAAGTTGAGTTGTAAGATAACTCTTTCCAACTCCACCACCACCAGTAAGTAATATGTTTCTATCTTCCAATAATTTTTTAACTTTGTCTAATAATTCCAAAAATAATCCTATTGCATATTTACTAAATTATACTCTGTATTGGCTTGTAGTTTGATTTGAATTTTAAAGTAAATGTCTCAATAAAAATGAGAATAGATTTTGCTTGTTTTCTTTACGGGAGGTGAATCATGAAAATCGAATCACATGATATCAGTTATGTAGCAGCCCACGAGTTCTCTTATGAAAAGACAGATACTTTTCAAGAGGAATTAACCAATCTTTCTATAGATGAGCCTATGTCGAGAGAGGAAGTTAAAACCCAGAGTGAAAGTGATTTAGTCAAGCATATTAAATTTGCTCTCTTTCAAAAACTACTTCAGTCATTGTCGGGGAAAAAAGAAGAAACTTTGGTCCCTCAAAAGAATTGCTTAGATGAATCTACACGTATAAAGAATCTTCCACATAACCTTACGATGAGAACGGTAGAAGTGGAGTATGAATCTACATACACAGAATCTGAAAGTTTATCTATGCAAACACAAGGAGTCATTAAGACTGAGGATGGACGTAGTATTGAGATCGACCTTAATTTCAACATGCAACGCTCATTTTATTCTAAAACAACTATTAAAGAGTCTGTTTTCATAGACCCACTTGTAGTAAATCTAGATGGAGATCTTCCAAGTTTTACTAATAATGAAACATTTTCCTTTGATCTTGATTGCGATGGACAAAATGATCAAATTTCATGTTTGTCTAAAAACAATGGTTTTTTAGCACTAGATAAAAATGAAAATGGAATCATAGATGATGGAAGTGAGCTTTTTGGAACACAAAGTGGTAATGGTTTTAAAGATTTAAGCCAGTATGACGAAGATGGCAATAACTGGATAGATGAAAATGACCCTATCTTTGAAAATTTGCGTATCTGGAGCGATAATAAGCTTATAGGTTTAGGTGAAGTTGGCATAGGTGCTATATATCTAGGAGCCAATAATTCGCCCTATACTTATAAAAATGAAGATAATGAGAGTTTAGGAAGATTAAGACAAAGTAGTGTTGTTTTGTTTGAATCAGGAGAAGTAGGAACTATCTCACAAGTTGATTTTGCAAAACATGAGAAAAACAATCCTTTAAAAGATGCTTTATCTGCAGTGGGATAATAGTACTTACATGTAAGGAGTAAATCCTTACATGTAAAGGATATAACATATATTAATATTTATCTATGTACAAGGGATACTCTATCTTTGTCAAACTCTTGATAACAAATAGCACTGCTTTATTTGCTACATCATAATGAATATTATCACTTGAACTGACTATAAAAAAATCATCTTTTTCAACTTTTTTCCCATCTACTGAAATTTCTCCATCTAAAAGATAAAAAGAATAAGTGTATAAATCATCTAGTTGCTCATCAAAACTTCCATGACTAAAAGTTAGTTTTTTTATACTTATATTTGGTGTGTCATGAACTATAATTCCATCATCACCTATATATACAAGCTCTTGGATTCCATTTACAACTTTACTTTTAAAACTACTTGCTTTATAGTCTTTATAAGCAGCTGGTTTTTTTATAGATTGAGAGATATCAGGGTCAAACCAAATTTGAAATGCTTCTCCCCCTTTGTGGGCTTTCTCTGAATGCTCAACACCAGAACCAGCCTGGATAACTTGAACATCACCTTCTCGTAGCGGTGTCCAAACTTTTGTTGCTGTATCATAATGCTCAGCTGAGCCTTTTAGTATAAATGTCATTATCTCAAAGCCTTCATGATAATGTAAAGGAATCCCACCATCATCAAGTGCTTGGGCATGTGCCCAATAAAATAGATTTGAGTATGCTAATGTTCCTGTTTTATCTGGAAAAGGTATGGGTTTATTTTCAATCAAAGCATCACCTAAATACATTATTTGTTGTTGCTCTTTTTTTAGGTGTAGTATAATATTTGACATAATATCTCCTATCTAGCTTTTAAAAATCTCTTTATATTTAGCTTTATCTTTTATCATAACTACTACTATACCAAGGATAATAATAGCTGAACCAGCAATCCCGCCTATATCTAAAAATAGATGCCCTAAAAATGCATTTATCATTATAGGTAGTACCATGATAGTCATCAAAGATGTAAACTTATTTGTGATATAAGATAACCCGACAATAATTTGGATTGTAGCAACAATTGGAAATATAAATCCTGTAGCCAATAAAGCACTCATATATTCAGCCATTGGGGCTGCAGGTACAGGCAGAGGGATAAACTGTAAAAAACCATTTAGTCCAAATACAAACAACATAAGTCCAACAAATACTTGAACTCCTAAAAATATTTTATTTTTCATTTTAAATCCTTATTTGAGAAATTATTCTCTCTTATTGGGACAATTATATGAGAAAATCATAGTTAAAGTGAAGAGCTAAAAATCGTAATTATATGCAATATTACGGATTTTTGAAAGATAATCTATATTTTGATGGGCTTATACCTTCATATCTTTTGAAAAACCTTGAAAATTCTGAACTATTTTTAAAGCTCAGCATAGTAGCGATTTGCTGGATATTTAAATTTGTATAAACTAAAAGATATTTTATCTCTTTTAGTATACGCGTGTGGATATAAATAAGTGCACTTTTACCTGATACCTCTTTTACTGTTTCACTTAAGTGTTTTGCTGTAACTTCTAAAATATCGGCATACTCTTGGATAACTTTTTTACTTTGATAATGCTTTTCTATTAAATTAAGATATTGACTAAATATTTGTTCTGCTCTATTTTGCACTCTGTTTTTTGAATAAAATAGTTTTTTACGCTTTAAGATGAGTAGCAGTTGTGTGACAAGTGATTTTGTCATCTGCTTATAATCTTCCTGTTTATATTTATACTCAAAATCTATTTGCTCATATATATTTTTGATCTTTTCAAATTCAGATCCTTGAAAATTTGCAGGGGATAAATCTAAGCTATGAAACTCTAATAAATTTTTTAATTCTGTATCAAAAAACTTTTTATTAAAGATTATAAGATAAGAATTTTGCTCTTCACTTACATCATCAAAAGAGTGAATTACGCCAGGTGTCAATAACTGCAATGACTGAGATTCTATCATATAATCATGTTGATTTATATGGCGGATTGATTTCCCTTTTAAAGATAATATCAATATATAGTATTCACAACGAGTATAAGAAGAAGCTCTTCCTTCTCCATTGTTCTCTAAGATAAGAAAATCTTTTACTTGAAAATTTTCTTCGTAAATATCCATACCAAAAGCTGGATTTCTATCATGCAACTGTTTAATCATATCTATGGTTTGTTCCATAGAAAGTAAAGGAAATTGATTCATGATAAAATATCTTCTCCTAGTTTTTAAAAATCTCTTTTTATTGTATCTGATTTTACTATGGAGTATTATACGAAAATACTAATTAATTTTAAGTTTTTTAATTATCTAAATCAACAGCCAAGAATGCTCCAAATCTTATAAATAGAGTGAGCATTTTCGCTAACATAATATTGTGACATATGAAATAAAGAGTTTATAAATATATTTCAATTTAATTGCTATTCTGTCCCAGAATTTTACACAACCATACATCAAAGATACTACTAGGTTATATACGCCATTTGTGTTTTCAATAACATCTTGAACCTCTTCTTTTGTCAATACTGTTGGTATGTGTTTTCTTGTCTGTGCCCTTAAAGCTTGATATTCCACTCACTCATATCGACACCCAAAACTTCTTTGTATAAAAACAATAAAGCAGAAAATGCTTGGTTTTGGGTGGTAGGTGATACTCTGTTTTTTACTGCTAAGCTTGTAAGATACTGTTCTATCTCAACTTTTCCCATGTCAATAGGATGTTTTTTATCGTGAAAGAGTATGTAAGATTTTATCCAATGAATATAAGTTTTTTCTGTTGAAAGACTATAGTGTTTTACTCTAATCTTATCTCTAACAACGTCCAATAACTTTTTTTTAACTTCCACATTAAAACCTTTTTCTTAAGGGACATAATGTCCTTTTAATACAATTTTCTACAAATACCTGACATTTTGTCCTGTTATCTACATGTAAAGCAATAAAAGGACATAAATTATTTAAGAATATTAGTAAAAAGAATAGAAAAGCAGTAAAAATATTGCAAATTGAAATATTTTTTGTGAATTTAGTGATTTAATAGGACACATTTTATGTCCTTTTAATGTTATCATTAAGGCTAATAGGTATATAATGTGCATTGAATAAATAGTTGTACGTTC
>NZ_JFBL01000022.1:5079-33696 GCF_000597725.1 Sulfurospirillum arcachonense DSM 9755 | reverse complement strand
AAAGGCCTTAGTACTCGTTTTAAAATTGCACATTTTGAGCAAGATAATGATGGTAAATTCGATGATACAGATGAAATCAATATGGATATTAAATATGCATTTAGTGGAGCATTTAAAGGATTAAGTACTCGTCTATGGGCTGGATATACTTCATATGATGATGATAATGCAGATGATGATGACTTTACTAACTTACGTTTTTATGTAAAGTATAACTTCTAATACATTAAAGATTTACAACTCCTTGAAAATATTGGAGCTTTGCCTATCATGGTAAAGCTCCTTTTTTTATTTACATGTATTGCTTTTTAGTAAAAGATTACATGTAAGTAAAAATTTTATGTATTCAAAGTGGAAGTGAGAATACAAGGATAATAAATTATGAAGTTACAACAAAAAATTACAGTTACTATTATAGGTGGTATGCTTGTAGGATTTACTCTATTTTTGAGTATTAATCATTTTATGATGAAAAAAATAGCTATCAGAGATACTCATGCAAAAGTTGAAAAAGAAGCTGCTAAATTAACATATACTATCAATCAATATTTAAATTATCAAAAAGATATCGCTATTGCTTTTAGTTCAAGTATTCATAATCTTAAGAATAAAAATTTTGAAAATATTCGTGAACATTTAGCACAAGCTCGGAATACTGCAAAAGTAACTACAACTATTGCTTATTTAGACAATCAAGAAGTTATCCATGTAAATCCTAAAATAAAAATACCTCTTCATGTTGTGAAGAATGACGTTGTATATAAAGCGGCTGAAGCAAATAACTTTAAGCCTACTATTTCTAAAGCATTTGACAATCCTATTCGTCCAGGACAAACAATAGTTACTGTTTCTGCTCCTATTGAAGGTAAAAGTTTTGGTTTTATAGTTTTGCCACTTAAAGTTATTGAACAAGAGGTTTTATCAACCAAATTTAAAGGTGGATTTGCTTCTATATCAAGTAAAGATCATGTCAATATCTTCCATCCAAACAAAGCATTTAAAGGGAAAAAACTTAGTGAAGTTGAACCAAGTCTGAAATGGGTAGAAGATGAAATCTTTTCTAAAAAAGCTGGTTTTATAGAATTTACAGTAAATGGGCATGATAAAATTTTGGCATTTGATACAGTCGAAATAACAGGATGGAAAGTTTTAGTAAATATTGATCAAAAAGTAGCTTTTGCTACTTTAAATAATCAAAGTAAAAGTCTATTGTGGATAAGTTTAGTTTTTGTTCTTTTAGGTGCCCTAAGTATTTATACCTTATTGGTATGGCAATTTAAACCAGTACATGTACTTCAAGAGATGATTAAAGATTTAGCTTCAGGTGAAGGTGATTTAACAAGACGTCTTAGTGTTAAAAGTCGTGATGAATTAGGAGATATTGCACATTCTATTAACCTTTTTATAGAAAAGATTCAAGAGTTGATTATAAGAGCTAAAGAGACAAGTAGTGAAAATGCTTCAATTACCAAGAAACTTTCTTCTACATTTGTAACAGTTGGTAAGCGTTCAGAAGAAGAAAATGCAATTGTTACTAGTAGTGTCGAAGAGGGAGAAAAGGTTCTAAAAGAGGTTGAAACTTCTGTAGAAAATACTCAATATAATAGTGAACAATTAAATATTGTTAATAATAATTTTCAAGAAATTCAAACTAAAATGGATCAGCTAAATATGCATTTACAAAAAAGTTCTGAAAGCGAACTTGAACTTGCTTCAAAACTTCAAAATACTCGTCAAAATACGGAAGAAGTAAAAAATGTATTAATTGTTATTGCTGATATTGCTGATCAAACAAATTTATTAGCACTCAATGCTGCTATTGAAGCAGCACGTGCAGGTGAACATGGACGAGGATTTGCTGTGGTTGCTGATGAAGTACGTAAACTAGCAGAAAGAACACAAAATAGTTTAGGTGAGATTAATACAACTATTAATATAGTTGTCCAAGCTATTTCAGATGCTTCAGGAGAGATGGATAGTAATGCTAAAGAAATTCTTTCTTTAGCAGAGATTTCTTCACAATTAGAAAATATAGTGAATGATAATGCTAAAATTTTAGAAAGCAATATTGAAAGTAACAATAATACTGTAGAAGAATCTTTGCATGCTAATGAATCAATTCAAAATATTATTAAAAGAATTCAAGAAATTGAATCCATTACTAGTCAAAATGCTCTAAGTATTGAAGAAGTTTCTATTGCTAGTGAAGATTTATCTGTTATGGCAAATAAATTAGATAGTGCTCTTAATCAGTTTAAAGTCAACTAATTTTCTTTTTTTAGGACATATCTTTTGTGCTATGTCCTCTTCATTTTTTAATTTTAATATAAATAATTTTACTTATTCTTTTACTAATTTACTCATTTAAGTATATTTTAAGTAGTAAAAAACAAAATATAAGTTTTATCTTGGTAAATTGATGGTAAAAATGAAGTCTTGACAAAAATGTCTGAGAAATTTAAAAGGAATTAAAAATGAAAATTTTTCTTCTTGAGCCGGATATAGATTTACAAGATAAGATTATTACATGTCTTAATAATTATCGCTTAAAATTTGATGTTAAAAGGGCACAAAGTGAACAAGAACTATATGATGATGTCGATTTTTTAGATAAATATGTTATTTTTATACTCAATCTTAAAAATCCGACAGATCCAAAAGTTATGGAATTTATCAGAGAAAATGGTGCTGAAGCACCAATATTGCTTATTTTAGAAAATGAGATAGATCCTAAAATATTGAAAAAAATATATTATCTTTCTTATAATGAGATTATTGTTAAAAAGTTTTTTTTAGATGAGTTAGTATTTCGATTATATAAATTGTGTGATATATGGAATGATGATATGTTTTTCTTATCTAAAAAAATTTATTTTGATTTTAAACATGCAACATTTGTATATAATGATGACTCTATTCATTTGGGAAAAAAAGAAGCGTTAATGTTGAAATTTTTGTTTGTAAAGTCACCAGCTATAGTGTCTTATGATATTATTGCAGCACATGTATATCAAAATGAAATAGTTACACAAGAGACAATTAGATCATTAATAAGACAAATCAGAGCAAAGCTACCATTAAACCTTATAGAAACAATAAAAGGGGAAGGGTATAAGCTTAAAAAATAGATTTGTTTTTGATTGTATCCATAGCTAATAAAAAGCTATGGATATTATGATAGAAATTAATGTAGAAATTTATCTATTACTTCTTTGTATTTTTTTTCAATAATATGCCTTTTTTTCTTAAAAGTATTGGTTAACTCTTCACCTGGTTTAAAATCTTCATTTAAAAAATGGATATTTTGTAGTTTTTCAAAAGGTTTAAATCCTTTATTGTGGTGTAAAAGATCATTCATATCTTTTTTTAGCTTACCTACTATTTGTTTGTCCTCTAAAAGATGCTCCATACTATGGACAACTTTATCAAAATTTTCATGAACATACTCTTTGAGTTTATCAAAATCTGGGACAACAAGCATTCCAAGACCCTTTTTATCTTGTCCTACTAGTATAGTATCTGTTATGAAAGGTAACATGGAGATGGTTGATTCTATACGGCTTGGGTCTACATTTTCACCATTTGCTAGAACGATTATCTCTTTTGAACGACCTGTTATGACAAGTTCACCCTTAATAGTAAATTTCCCTAAGTCCCCAGTTCTAAAATAGCCATCTTTTGTAAATGACTTCATATTTTCTTGCTCATTTTCATAGTAACCTGGAGTTATTTGGTCTCCTTTAAGGATGATTTCACCAACGTCACCTGTTTTAACATCTTTCCCATTATCATCAACAATTCTTAAATCAGTGCCTACTATGGGTAAGCCTAGTGTACTAAAAGTATTGCAGTTTAAAGTACGCCCTGCAATTGCAGGAGCACATTCTGTCATACCATAAGCATTTACTATACGAATACCAATTGCATCTATCCATGTATCTAAAAAGTCTGGTAGAGTTCCACCACCACTTATGGCTAAACGTAGTCTTCCTCCAAATTTTTCTTGAACGAGTTGTAATTTTCTCTTAGCAAATAGATTGAAAGGATATAAGAAAAATAAATTTATATATGCGAGTAGTTTTTTTATAGAACTAGACAAAAAGTTTTCTTTTGTAAATTGTGGGAGCTCATCTTTTGTAACTCTAAGATTATAATTATACTTTGCAGAAATATTGACTAGTTTTTTAAATATTTTTGCTTTTTGGGGATCTTTTTTTTCTAAAGTATTATTGATTTTTGTATACATTGATTCCCAAAGACGTGGAACAGTTGCAACAATTGTTGGTTTAAATTCTATTAAATCACAAGCAAATGTTTTTATAGTAGAATAAACAACACAACATCCGTTAGCTATAGCAAGATATTCAGCAGTACGTTCAAAAATATGCCAAGAAGGTAAAATAGAGACCCATAAATCGTTACTAGTCAAATCTAAAAGAGGAGGTAAAACACTAACGTTATACATAACATTTTTATGCGTTAGTATAACGCCTTTTGGTGTTCCTGTTGTTCCTGAAGTATATATAAGCGTAAAGATATCATTTTCACTAATTTCATTTTTACTTGCACAAAACTCTTTTATTTCATTTTCAAAAATTTCTTTTGTTTTTATTAAATCTAAATAAGAGTAGATGTTATCAAAAATAGTATGGATATTTTGGGCTTCGATAATAAAAATAGATTTTAATTTTAAAGCTTTAATCATCTCTTCATGCTCTTTGTATATACTCTCTGATTCAGTTATTAAAAAATCGGCATGAGAATGTTGCATGATAAATTCTAATTCATTAGTGGGAGTATCGTTACCTCTTGGAATGCTAATAGCTCCTAAAGAAACTAAAGCTAAATCTGTTACTATCCATTCATACCTATTATCACTTAAAAACATTACTTTAGAGCCTTTTTTGACTCCTTTTGCTTTAAATGCTCGTGAAAGAATGAGGACGTCATCAAATAGTTTTTGATAAGTGACATCAAATTTATTGTCATTAATTCTATATATAAAAGCTAATTTATCACGATTTTTTTCATAAGTTTCAATTAACATATGAAAAAGTGTGCCTATCTCTTTTCCCACTATAATCCTTTTTAAAAAAGTATATTCTACTATGAAAAAGCTAAAAAAAAAGGATAATTGGATTTGAAATTAAAATAAGAATAAGTCAGAGCATAATAATCGTGTATTATACTCTGTTTTAGAAGTTAATTAAATAGGTAAAACTCTAATCTTAGGAGAACAAGTTTCTCTTAAAACAGATTCTATTGCAAAAAGAGTTCCTGTCGAACTACTAGCACATCCTGAACAGGCACCTAAATATCTGATATATATATCAGTCATCCCATCATCCGTATCTTTAATGTCTAAAATTTCTAAATTTCCACCATCCATAACGAGCATAGGGCGAATATCTTTATCTATAGCAGCTTCAACAGATTTTAATTTTTGGACCATTGTATAGTCATCAAATGCCATTTCACTTTCGGTTCCAGCTATCTTTGCATCTGCTAAGGCACTCATTTTTTCTTGTTCCATTTCAGCACGAGTATCTTTTAGGATATCTACTAAATAATACTCTTTTTCTTCATGACCACCAGGGTTTTGACATGATTTACAAAATGCACCAGCTTTTGTGTAGTTCGTAATCTCTTCTATACTTTTTAAGTCATTTATCTTTATAACTTCTTTGATAGTTCCTAAGCTTACTCTTGCACATTCGCATACGATGATTTCATCTTCAAAGCTTTCTGCATCAACACCTTTATAAGAAGCAGCTGCAGCTTTAATAACATCATATGCCATAACAGAACAGTGCATTTTTTGAGGTGGAACTGCTGGAATATCAGGATTATCTCTCATTGCAAATTCAACATCTATGTTAGTAATTTTAACTGCTTGGTCTACAGTTTTACCTAGACATAGTTCAGCCATAGTATCACTACTTGCTATTGCTGTACCACATCCAAAACTTTTAAATTTTGCATTTTTAATAATATCAGTCTCTTCATCTACAACCCAATAAAGCCTAACAGCATCTCCACAACTTTCAGCGCCAAAGTCAGCAACTATAAGTTTTCCACCCTGTGCTTTTGCTTCTTCATCTGTAATCTCACCCATGTTTTGTGGGCTATTCATAAGGTCTTGTACTTTTTGGCTATATTCTTCCCAAATTGAACCGCCAATTAAATCATCTTTTGCCATTTATTTATCCTCTTTATTTATCATTATATTATAATTTGCTCTCATGCCAGTCTGGAGTGTGTGCAAATGTACTTGAAATTGATCTTAGTCTAATAACTGCTTTTCTTAAAGCTAAAACTGCGTAATCAACCTCTTCTTCTGTAGTAAAACGTGAAAGTGATAATCTCAATGCAGTATGTGCTAAATCAGCTTCTGCACCAATTGCTTCCATAACAGGATTTGATTCTAAATCTTCACTAGCACAGGCACTTCCAGTACTTGCTGCAATTCCACTTTTATTAAGATCCCAAAGCATAGCTTCGCCTTCAATACCTTTTACGCTTACCAAAATAGTATTTGGTGTTCTTTCTTCTCTTGTTCCAACTACAAATACATCATCTATTTTTAAAATAGCATCTTCTAGTTTATCACGAAGCCTTCTTACGTTGTTTTTTTCAAAATCAAGATTTTCAACTGCAAGTTCCATAGCCTTACCCATGCCTACAATACCAGGAACATTAAGAGTTCCACTTCTTCTACCACCCATATGTTCTCCACCATGAAAAAATGGTGATAAAGCTTGACTGTTTTTAATGTAAAGACCACCAACTCCTTTTGGACCATGGAATTTATGAGCAGAAAAACTTAAAAAATCAATGTCTAATTCTTGTACATCTACAGGAATTTTTCCTACAGCTTGCACTGCATCAGAGTGAAAAAGTATACCATTTTCTCTACAAATTTGTGAAATTTCTTTCATTGGAAAAAGCATACCTGTTTCATTATTTGCCCACATAATAGAGACTAAAGCAGTTTTATCTGTAATAGCATCTTTAAGTGTAGAAGTTTCAATAATACCTTTTTCATTTACAGGAAGGTATGTTACATTTACACCAAGTTTTTCTAAAAACTTACATGTGGATATTATTGCTGGATGTTCCACTTCACTTGTTATTATATGGTCTTTTTCACCATTTAAGATGTGGTCATAATATATACTTTTTAAAACCCAGTTATTACTCTCAGTAGCACAGGATGTTACAACTATGTCGTCATTATCGCTTGCATTTAATCCTTTATATAACTGATCCATAGCTTTTCTCAAAGCTGGGTGAGATTCACTACCAAATTGATGTAATGAGTTTGGGTTACCATATGATTGTACAAAATATGGTTCCATTTCTGCAAATACGTTTGGATCTACTATAGTAGTAGCATTATTGTCTAAATAGACTCGCATTAAATTTTCTCCATTTCTTAATTAGGATAAAAAATATCCTATTACTTTTTTTGAATAATATTCTTTTATTTATTAAAGAATGATAAATTTCTTTAATTATTTTAAAATTGCTTGTAACTTTTCAATACTTTCACTAAAATCAAACACCTCTTCAGGAGTTTGTTGCAAGTATTGTTCCATTTCCTCTTTCCTTGTTATTGCCTCGTCTAATTCTTTATCATTTCCTTTTTGATAAGCACCGATTCGTAAAAGTACTTCATTTTCTTTTAAAATAGAATTCAATCTTTTAAATTTCATAGCATTTTTTTTATGGGCTTCATCTATAACATCACTCATAACACGTGAAGCACTATTTTGTATGCTAATAGGAGGATAAATTCCATAATCAGTTAGTTCGCGACTTAATACTATATGTCCATCTAAGATACTTCTTGATTGATCAGCAATGGGATCACTCAAATCATCACCTTCTACTAAAACAGTAAAAAATGCAGTAATAGAACCTTTTCCTTCTTCTTTACCTGCTCTTTCCATAAGTTGAGGCAAAAGAGTTAATACTGAAGGAGGATAGCCTTTTGATGTTGGGGGTTCTCCTAGAGCAAGTCCAATTTCACGTTGAGCCATCGCAAAACGAGTAACGGAATCCATCATAAATAGAACGTCTCTACCTTGGTTTTTAAAATATTCAGCAATACTCATAGCTGAAAATGCACCATATTTTCTCATAAGAGGAGAGTCATCACTGGTGGCTATTACTAGAACAGTATTACTTAAATCTCCTCCTAAATTCTTTTGAATAAATTCAGGTACTTCACGACCACGTTCACCAATAAGAGCGATTACTTTTATAGGGGCTTCACTCCCTCTAACAATCATACCCATAAGAGTAGATTTACCAACCCCACTACCGGCAAAAATTCCTACTTTTTGACCTTTGCCACAAGTTAAAAGTCCATCAATTGTTTTTACCCCAACTCCAAAAGGCTCATCAATAAGACCCCTTTTCATAGCATCAAGAGGAGCTTTCATAATGGAAGAGCTTTGCTTAGTTTTAATAGGAGCTTTACCATCTTTAGGTCTTATAAAAGGGTCGACCACACGTCCTAAAAGTTCTTCTCCTACAGGTATTCGCATACCTTGTTCACTTAAAAAAACTTTATCACCACTTTTAAAACCTTCTATAAATCCAAAAGGAGATATAAAAAATGAGTATTGATCTATCTCGGTAACCATACCTAATTCACTTTTATTTGGGTCATCTAAGGAGATAAGTTTGATAATATCACCAATACTAGGACGTAATCCTTGCGCTTCTATAGTTGTTGCACTAATTTTTTTAATAGTTCCAAATTTTGGAGATAAGTTTCCTTCTTTGAGTCTCTCTTTGAAACTACGCAAAGCCATTAGTAACGTGCTACCACAGGAGAATTTATGATATCAAAAAACTCTTTTCTTGTATCTGATTTTAAAAACAGTCCACGAAGTGCAGAAGTTGTAGTTGCTGAGTGAGTCTTCCCAACACCTCTCATCTCCATACACATATGACGTGCTTGAATTACTACAGCTACACCTTTTGGAGCGATAACTTCGTTGATAGCATCTGCAATTTGTTCTGTTAATTGTTCTTGTATTTGTAATCTTTTTGCAAATATATCAACCATACGAGGGATTTTTGAAAGGCCAACAACTTTTCCATCAGGTATGTATGCAACATGAGCTCGTCCTATAATAGGTAAAAGATGGTGTTCACACATAGAGTAAAATTCTATATCTTTTATAAGTACCATTTGGTTATTATCAGTTTCAAATAATGCTTCATTTAAAACTTTTACAGGGTCCATATGGTAACCCTCCGTCATATCTCTAAAAGCTTTAAAAACTCTTTTTGGAGTTTTTACTAAGCCTTCTCTTTTGGTGTTTTCTCCAATAATTTCTAGCATGGTTTTTACTGCTGCTTCAAATTCTTCTTGTCGTTTCACTAATGGGCTCCTTTTACAAAGTTTGGCTTTGTAAAAATTCCTTTCACTCAAGCTTAGGCTTTGGTAGAAGAGGATTTATAATTTTATTAATTTGTAAGAGAGATTGTATCTTTTTTTTCCTTTTTACGGTATAAAAAAATAAAAATATCTAAGGATGTAATAGCATATAAAGTAAAATTTTGCTATATTAAAAGAAATTTTTTATAAATAAAGGGAATATATGCAAATCAAAGTAGAACGTATTGATAGTGCAAATGCAAAAGCAGAGGCAAAAGTATCTGCATCGTTTTTAAGCGAAAAACAGAAAAAAATGGCGGAAGAAGCTGCTAAAACTATGAAAATAGATGGTTTTAGAAAAGGTAAAGTTCCAACTCATGTAGTACTAGCTAGACATGGTGAGCAAATTAAACAAGATGTTGAACAAGAAGCATTAAGAGTATTTTTAAATGATGCATTAAAAGAGTTAGACGTAGCTATGGATTTGGTTGTTGGAGAGCCTGCAATCACTAAAATGGATAAAGTTGATGATGGATTAGATGTAGAAATTAAAATTTCTTTCCGTCCAGAAATTGATTTAGGTGAGTATAAAGCACTTGTTCCTGAGTATAAAAATCCTCGTATTTTGAAAAAAGACATTGAAGAAAGAGTTAACACTATGTTAAAACTTTCTGCACCTTTAAAAGAGCTTGAAGAAAAAAGAGCTGTTCAAAGTGGTGATTTTGTTTTGATTGATTTTGAAGGATTTATTGATGGTGTTGCATTTGAAGGTGGAAAAGCTGAAAAATATTCATTAGAAATCGGTAGTGGTTCTTTTATCCCTGGTTTTGAAGATGGTATTATTGGTATGAATGTTGGCGATGAAAAAGATGTTAAAGTTACTTTTCCAAAAGAGTATAATTCAAAAGATTTAGCTGGAAAAGATTCAGTTTTTAAAGTAAAACTTCAAGGTATTCAAATTAAAGATGTTCCTAAAACTCCAAGTGAAGAAACTCTTAAAAAATTACTTCCAGGTGAAGAAAATCCAACAGTAGAAACACTAGAAGCACAAGTGAAAGAACAACTAAAAAATGAAAAACTTACAAAAGTTTTTGCTGAAGAAGTAAAACCTAAATTTGTTGAAAATGTACTAGAAAAAATGGAATTTGCACTTCCAGAAAATATTGTAGAACAAGAAATTGATATGCAAGTTCGTAATATTTTCCAAAATTTAAGTGAAGAAGATATTAAAGAATATTCTGAAAATCCAAAAAAGATTACTGAAAAAAGAGAAGAATTTAGAGATGAAGCTACTAAATCAGTAAAATTAACATTTATTGTTGATGAATTAGCAAAAGCAGAAGAGATTAAAGTAGAAGACCAAGAAGTAATGCAAATGATTTATTTTGAAGCAATGCAACAAGGTCAAGATCCTAAAGCATATTATGAGCATTATCAAAAGCAAGGTGTATTACCAGCGATCAAAATGTCAATTATAGAAGAGAGATTATTCACTCAACTTTTTAGCAAAGGAAAGTAATGAGCTATGTACCTGTTGTAGTTGAAAAAACTGGTCGTGGAGAACGTAGTTATGATATCTATTCTCGTCTTTTAAAGGATAGAATCATCATGCTAAGTGGAGAGATAAACGATCAAGTTGCGTCATCAATAGTAGCGCAACTTCTTTTTTTGGAAGCAGAAGATCCTGAAAAAGATATATATTTATATATAAACTCTCCAGGTGGCGTAATTACAAGTGGTTTTAGTATTTTTGATACTATGAATTATATTAGACCTGATATTAGTACGATTTGTATTGGTCAAGCAGCTTCAATGGGCGCATTTTTACTGAGTTGTGGAACTCCTGGGAAAAGATATTCTCTTCCAAACTCACGTATTATGATACACCAACCTTTAGGTGGTGCACAAGGTCAAGCTACTGATATAGAAATTCAAGCAAAAGAAATTTTAAGAATGAAAAAAGTTCTTAATGAAATATTAGCAAAAAATACAAAGCAGACTATTAAAAAAATAGAAAAAGATACTGAACGCGATTTCTTTATGAGCTCACAAGAAGCTATGGAGTATGGTTTAGTTGATAAAGTATTAGAAAAAAGTTTTAAATAAAACAATTTTAGGGAGAATAGAGTATGGTTCGTTTAGATAAAAATAAGATTCAAAGTGGACTTGGTAGACGTGCAAAAATGACTAATGATAGTCAAGATGCACAAGATAATCAAGAAGTAGATACCAAAAGACCACAATCATCAAATAGCGAACTAGAAAAGTTCTCCTTATATGTTTTAAAAGTACTTATGGATGAAAACATCCCTACCACTCCTAATAATTTTCAAATATATTTTGAAAAACTTTTAGACAATAAGCCTTTATCTTTTAAAAAACGTATAAATGATCTTTTAGAGGCGGAATCTGTAAATGATGATGAACATCGTGCAAAAATGGAAATGGAAGTTAAAGAAGGTTTTGGTCAGATAAAAAGTATTATGCAAGTAGTATCTACAGTATATAAAAATATAAATGTTATGAAAGAAATTGTGAAAAAAAGGACAGCTGAATTAGAAGTAAATTCTGGACAACTGTCAATTACAAATATAACTTCAGCATTAAATGAAGATTTAAAAAAACTATCATTTCTTATGAACAAACAAATGGGTACTTTAAAAACACACTATGAAAAGACAGGTATTATTTTAAAAGAGATTGAAAGTAAAGCTGTATTTGATTCAAGATTTGGTGTGTATAATAGAAGATATTTATTGCAATCTGTTGAAAATGAATGTAGTTCAATTGAACAATTTAGTCACAAAAGTACTTTAGTTCTTGCAAAAGTAAAAGATGATGTTTTAAATAAGATAGTAAGTAATAAAGATAGAATGGTTCTAACAAGAAATATTGCAAAATTACTTTTAAAAACATCAAGAAGAAGTGATGTTGTTGCTCATTATGGTGATGGTGTTTTTGGTATGCTTATGAAACATACAGATATTAATAATGCAAAAAGAGCATGTGAAAGAATTAGTGATCTTATTTATGCTACAAGTTTTTTTATTGGAGATATGGAAGTTGATACGGATATAGAATTAGCGATAGTACCAATTGATCCAGAGCACACTACAGAAACATTAGTTTCTCTAGCTTTAGATGCATTACCAAAAACAGGTAAAAGACTTGAGCCATATTGGGTTTGTGAAATGATAGAAGAAGTTGAGGAGCAGATGGAGGAAGAGGATGGTGCGTGAGATTCTTGTTTATCCTGACAAGCGTTTAAAAGTAGTCTCAAAAGATGTAATAAACTTTGATAAAGAACTTCATAAATTACTAGAAGATATGAAAGAAACAATGTATGCTAATGAAGGTATTGGTTTAGCAGCTATTCAAATTGGTGTTGCTCAAAATGTACTTGTAATCAATCTTGCAAATGAAGAGGGTGAGCAAGACCCTGCAAATTTGGTCGAGATTATAAATCCTGTGATTTTAGAATCAGAGGGAAGTATCACTTATCAAGAGGGTTGTTTGAGTGTACCGAGTTTTTATGAAGATGTAGAACGAAAAGAGAATATAAAAGTAAGATATTTTGATAGATTAGGGCTGATGATAGAAAAAGAGTTAGATGGTTTGATGGCTATTGCATTTCAGCATGAACTTGATCATTTAAATGGACATCTATTTATAGAAAAGTTATCATTTTTAAAACGTAAAAAATTTGAAAAAGAGTGGAAAAAGAAGCTTAAAGAGAGAAAATAGTATTGGAAAAAAGTACAAAAAAATTCCAATGCGCTACTTTATATCATAATCAAGCTTTAAAGGTTGAAGTAGAATCAGCCTATGTTAGAGCTTTACCAGGATTTAGCATAGTTGGTATGGTCAATCAATCTATACAAGAATCACGAGATAGAATAAAATCAGCACTTAGTTCTATTAAGTATAAATTCCCTGCACAAAAGATAACTGTTAGTATGTCTCCAAGTGATCTAAAAAAAGAGGGTAGTCATTTTGATTTAGGCATAGCCTTACTTCTTTATTTACAAAAAGAGAGCCTTACATGTAAAGACTTTTATATCTTTGGTGAACTTGGCCTTGATGGTACAGTAAAATCTACAACTTCAATATTTCCTATTATTCTTTCACTTGCTTCAAAAGAAGAATCTTTACGAGTAATAGTGCCACAAGAAATACTTCAAAAAATCAATCAAATACCAAATGTACAAGCTTATGGAGTAGAAAATTTACAAGATGCAATAGAGTTTTTAGCGCAAGAAGAAGTACCTTTACATGTAGAAGATTTTTCTTATGAAAATATGATTGAGATAGAAGGAAAAAAATATTTTTATAAAAAAGATTTTGAACTAGATTTTAGTGATATTAAAGGGCAAAACCGAGTTAAAAGAGCAATGGTCATAAGTGCTGTTGGGATGCATAATATACTCTTAGAAGGAAGTCCAGGGTGTGGGAAAAGCATGAGTATAAAAAGGCTTTGTTATATTATGCCTCCTATGAGTATGAAAGAGATGTTAGAGAGTAATGCTTATGGATGTTTAAGTGGCGATGAGAAAGAATTAAATGCACAAAGAGCTTTTAGAAGTCCACATCATAGCTCTTCAAAACCAAGTATTTTTGGTGGAGGGAGTAATAAAGCTATGGCAGGAGAGAGTGCCTTAGCTCATAATGGGATACTTTTTTTTGATGAATTTCCCCATTTTTCAAAAACAGTACTAGAAGCCCTTCGTGAACCTCTAGAAGACAATCAAATACTTATCTCCCGTGTCAATTCAAAAATAAAATATGAAACAAAATTTCTTTTTGCAGCGGCACAAAATCCTTGTCCTTGTGGTAATTTACTCTCAAATACAAAAGAGTGCAGATGTAATGAACTTGAAATAAAACGATATAAAAGTAGAATATCAGAACCCTTAATGGATAGAATTGATATATATGTACAAATGAGTGAAGATTTTGAATCTAAGAGTGAAATGGATTCACAAAGTATGTTTGATGAGGTATTAAATGCATTTATTTTTCAAAAAAAACGGGGCCAATTTGAACTCAATGCAAAACTGAGTGAGAAAGAGTTAGAACAAATTTCTAATTTAGATAAAGAATCTCAAGAAATTTTATTTAAAGCAGTTTCTCAATTTGGACTAAATCATAGAAGTACACATAAAATACAAAGTATTGCTAGAAGTATTGCTGATATTGCCCAGAGTAATCAAATAAAAAAAGAGCATATTCTTGAAGCTCTAAGCTATAGGAGAAGATAATGCAAAAATTATTTAAAGAAGTGAAAAGTTTAGATAAAAGATGTTATGAAGAGTTGTATTTAAGTGAAGATATTTTAATGGAGCAAGCTGCTTTTGCTTTGGCTAATGAAGTAAAAAATTGTGCAGCTAAAGATGATGAGATACTTTTTGTTTGTGGTTCAGGTAATAATGGAGCTGATGGCATAGCAGCTGCAAGAATTTTAGCAAAAGAGTTAAATGTGTCAGTATATATACCTTTTGGTGTGAAATCACAAATGGCTGAGAAACAGCTTAAAAGGTTACGTGCTTTACATGTAAAGGTAGTAACAAATATAATAGATGCAGATATTTATGTAGATGCTATTTTTGGTTCTGGACTTGTGAGAGAATTCAGTGAAAATACCTCTTTAATTATAAAAAAGATTAATTCTAAAAATGCAAAAAAAATTGCTTGTGATATTCCTTCTGGAATTGACAGTGAAGGTAGAATCCCTACTGTATGCTTTGAAGCAGATACAACCATTACTATGGGGGCTTTAAAAGAGTGCTTGTATAGTGATGAGGCAAAAGATTTTACTGGTGAAATAAAAGTAGCAAATTTGGGAATTAGCAGAGATAATTATGAGTTAAAACAGAGTAGTTATCTTTTAGAAGAGAGTGATCTTAAGCTTCCCTATAGAAATAAACAAACTGTGAATAAAGGTGACTTTGGGCATGTAGTAGTGATAAGTGGACATAAAGAAGGTGCGAGTAGACTTAGTGCTATAGCAGCATTTAATTTTGGAGCAGGTTTAGTTACTTTAGCTGGTAAAAATAGAAATAATATTCCAATGTCACTAATGAGTAGTGAAACTTTACCTAAGAAGTTTTCAGTATTAGTTGCTGGTATGGGCCTTGGAAATATTTATGGAGATGAAAAACTTCGTGATTTTTTACTTTCACATGTAAAGCCTATGGTGATAGATGCTGATTTATTACACCATAAAATTATAATTGAAGTTTTGAATAAAAAAGAAGATATAGTTTTAACCCCTCATCCTAAAGAGTTTCAATCACTTTTGAAAATATTAGATATAGCAGATATTAGTATGCAAGAGATACAAGACAATCGATTTAAATGGGTAAGAGAGTTTTCAAAAAAATACCCAAATGTAGTATTGGTTTTAAAAGGTGCTAATACCTTAATAATACAAGGCAAGAAGCTTTATGTTAATCCACTTGGAACTTCAAAACTAGCAAAGGGTGGAAGCGGAGATGTATTAGCTGGTATGATAGGTTCTTTATTGGCTCAAAACTATACTCCTTTAGAGGCAGCTATGAGCGCTTCAATAGCACATTCAATGGTGGCTAAAAATATAAAATGCTCAAACTTTGGATTAAGTCCGATAGATTTGTGTGAAGGTATAAAATGGTTATAAAAAAGATTGCAGTTCTTTTTAGTGGATCTGGAACAAATTTAGAAAAGATTTTAAAAAATATACACGGTAAAACATTTAGTACATGTAAGATAGAGGTTGCTTGTTGTATTTGTAATAAAAAAGATGCACAAGGTATAGAAAAAGCTAAAAAGTATGGCTTAGAAACTACACTCATAGAACATACTAATTTTCCTGATAGAGAAAGTTTTGATAAAGAGTTAGTAAGAGTTATCAAACAAAGTGGAGCAGAGCTTGTTGTCTTAGCAGGTTTTATGCGGTTTTTAACACCCTATTTTACACAAAATGTAAAAGCAATAAATCTTCATCCTTCTTTACTTCCTCTGTTTAAAGGAGCTAAGGCAATAGAAGAGAGTTATAACTCTCCTATGAAAGTAGGTGGTATTAGCGTTCATTATGTAAATGAAGAACTTGATGGTGGCGAAATTATAGCTCAAGAGTGTTTTAAAAAAGAAGAGGGTATGAGCTTAGAAGAGTTTGAAAAAAAGATACATACATTAGAGTATGAACTTTTACCTAAGACAATAATAGATATACTTGATCGATAAAAATAAGTGAATAAAGGAAGAAACAAATGAGTAATGATATTTTAAGAGTTGGAAATATAGATTTTAATAGTAGATTAATCGTAGGAAGTGGAAAATACCCTGATTTTCAAACTACAAAAGATGCAACAATAGCAAGTGGTTCAAAACTTATAACAGTAGCAGTAAGAAGAGTAAATATCACAAATCCAAATGAAGAAAACTTAATGGACTATTTTAAAGGTACAGATATTAAACTTCTTCCAAATAGTGCAGGTTGTACGACCGCTGAAGAGGCTATAACTCTTTTTAGAATGGTACGTGAAGCAACTGGTATTGATTTGATAAAATTAGAAGTTATAGGCGATACTGCAAAAACTCTTTATCCTGATGTTATGGAAACTCTAAAAGCTTGCGAAGTTTTAGCTAAAGATGGTTTTAATATCATGACATATACAAATGATGACCCTATCATGGCGAAAAGACTTGAAGATGCAGGAAGCAGTGCAGTAATGCCACTAGCCGCACCAATTGGGAGTGGATTAGGAATTCAAAATAGATACAACGTTCTTTTTATAAAAGAAGCTGTAAATGTTCCTGTTATAGTTGATGCTGGAATAGGATGTGCAAGTGACGCGGCAATCGCAATGGAGATAGGAGCTGATGGAGTGTTAACAAATACAGCAATAGCTCAAGCAAATAATCCAATTTTAATGGCACAAGCAATGAGAGATGCAGTAATAGCTGGAAGAAATAGTTATTTAGCAGGAAGAATTTTGAAAAAACCTTTTGCAACGGCAAGTTCTCCTACGGAAGGTCTTATCGAGTTTTCACAGAAATAATTTTCAAAAGTGAAATTTTTCCTTGACAAACAGAACTTTTTAGGGTAAAATTTCAGCCTCAAACACGAAAGCTAGTAGCTTTTATGTTAAGGCTCGGGGTGTAGCGCAGTCTGGTTAGCGCACCTGGTTTGGGACCAGGGGGCCGAAGGTTCGAATCCTTTCACCCCGACCATTTTAAAATATTATACACGGTAGGTGTAGCTCAGTCGGTTAGAGCATCAGGTTGTGGTTCTGAGGGCCGTGGGTTCGATTCCCATCACTTACCCCATAATTTGAACTCGGGTTTGCGCTCGTAGCTCAATTGGATAGAGCAACGGACTTCGGATCCGTAGGTTGTAGGTTCGACTCCTGTCGAGCGCGCCACTTTTATTAGAAGCTTCCTTAGCTCAGCTGGATAGAGCAACGCCCTTCTAAGGCGTAGGTCACACGTTCGAATCGTGTAGGGAGTACCACTTTTTATTGTCAGTCACTAAAGCTTTTAAAAGCTTCTACCAATTAGGACTGATTTTGATTTTTTATTGTTGTGCGGACGTGGTGGAATTGGTAGACACGCCAGACTTAGGATCTGGTGCTTCACGGCGTGGAGGTTCAAGTCCTCTCGTCCGCACCATCTTTTTAATTACCTTTTATTTTTTTATATAAATCATAAAATTTTTTTAAGAAACAATCTTCAATATCGCGGGATAGAGCAGTTTGGTAGCTCGTCGGGCTCATAACCCGAAGGTCGCTGGTTCAAATCCGGCTCCCGCAACCAAATATTTATAACAATACTCCAATAATTTTGTTTTAGTTCAATAAGTTATTAGCCAAAATATGAGAAGCTTCACGCTATATTCCCAATGAAGCTAAAGTCTTAAATTTTGAAATAAAAAATGTTATAATTAGTAGATCATGGGCAGGTAAGGTTTTTGCAAAGGTAATTATTTTGGAAAATAAAAGTCTCTTTTTTATCTTTGTTATTTAATATAATTTTTTTTTATGTTTAAAAAAAGGACAATCGATGAATATAGGGTTTAAACAAAGAATTACGATGTTCTCTGGAGTGTTTTTAGCACTTTCTCTTATGGTTTTTGCAATTATTAGTTATTACCAAATGGAAACTAATATACGAGTAGAAATTGAAGCTAAACAATCTGCCGAGGCTAAAGCTCTAAAGTTAGATTTAGAAAACTGGTTTGATTCAAAAAAGACTGTTATTAACGCTTTATCAAAGCAAATTAGTGTGCATCCTTTGAAAATAAAAGAGCGAATGGTTCCATTGCTCAATAGTGCAAAACAAGGTATTGATGCAGAAAAAACCTATATGGGATTAAAAGATGGGACAATGATTTATGCTAGTGGTAAAACACCATCTGCTGGTTATGACCCTCGTATTCGTCCTTGGTTTAAAAAAGGTATGTCAGTTAATAAGATATCATTAACAGATCCATTCATGGGAAAAAGCAGTAAAAAACTTACTATTTCAGCTGTAGCACCTATTTTAGAAAATGGTGTAAAAATTGGAGTTGTTTCAGCTAACTTGTTAGTAGAAAATATAAGTAAAAAAGTTGCTGCTACTAAATATGAAGGTGGATATGCTTTTGTTTTAGATCAAAAAGGAAATATGATTTTTCATCCAAGCAATGCTTCTAGAGGGAAAAATATCTTTACTTTAAATGATACATTTAAAAGTTTAAAATCTGTTTTAGCGCAAAATAAGAGAGGTATATATGATTACGTATCTTCTACAGGAGCTAAAAAACTTTTAGCATTTGAAACTATGGAGAATGGCTGGGTTATTTGTTTAACTGTTGAAAAAAGTGTTGCATTTAAATCTGTTGAAGAACTGTTGTTTCTTTTAAGTGTTACTGGTCTTATCATGACAGTAGTTTCTATTCTTCTTTTATCATTGATACTCAATGTACAATTTAAACCACTTACAAAATTAAACGAAGTAATTAAAAATTTATCTAGTAATGATGGTGATTTAACTCAGAGATTAGAAGTAAAATCGCAAGATGAAATTGGTATGATTAGTAAAAATATTAATTTATTTATAGATAAAATTCATACTATTATTGCTGAATCTAAAGTAAGTAGTAATGAAAATGCTTCAGTAGCGAATGAGCTTTCAAGTACAGCTATAGAAGTAGGTCAAAGAGTTGAAGAAGAGGCTCAAATAGTTCAAAAAGCAACATTTGACGCAAAAGAATTACAATCATACCTTGAAACTTCAGTAGAAAATGCTAAAGTATCTCATGATGACATTGAAGGTGTTGTAGGGGATTTAGAAAAAGTAAATACAGAAGTAGTAGATTTAGCTTCTTTACTTCAAGAGAGTACCTCTAAAGAGATGGAGTTGGCATCAAAATTAAATACTGTGAGTAACAATACTCAAGATGTAAAAGATATCTTATCTGTTATCAATGATATTGCAGACCAAACAAATCTATTGGCACTTAATGCGGCTATTGAAGCAGCACGTGCGGGTGAACATGGGCGTGGATTTGCTGTTGTTGCAGATGAGGTAAGAAAACTAGCTGAGCGTACACAAAACTCACTTTCTGAGATTAATGCTACAATTAATATTGTTGTACAATCTATAATGGATGTTAGTGGTGAGATGAGTAATAGTACTAAAGAGATGGAACAAATCACAGGTACTTCACATGATGTACAACAAAATGTTTCAACCGTTATGGAAGTTTTAAATAAAACAGCACAAAATGCGGGACAAACTATACAAGACTATATCGATACAGCTAAAAAAATTGGTAGTATCACACATGAAATTGATAAAATCAATGATATTTCTAGTGTAAATGTAAGAAGTGTTGAAGAGATTGCAAGTGCATCTGAACACTTAAATAAAATGACAGAAAATCTCAACAACGAATTAGGAAAATTTAAATCTTAATTATCCAAAAGTATGTGGCTCTTTATGGGTCACAGTTTTTTAACTTCTCTTTTCAAACCAAAGACGACAAAGTTCTTTATAGATAATTTTAAAAGAATCAAGCTTTTTTTTATTTTTTTTAAAGGGGCTATTAAAATAGCTTTTAAGAAAAAAGTTTTCTTCTCTCTTATTTAATTTAAATTCGATTACTACTGATGCTAAGTCAAAATATAGGTCATTTTTTCTCGCATATTCAAAGTCTATGAGTTTCATAGTATCTGAAAAAATAAAGTTTTTTGGATTTAAATCATGATGGCATAAAACATACTCTTTTTTAAACTTTTTTAAATTTTTGAGAGCTTTGTTTGTTTTTGAGGATAAACTTTTATGAAGAGCTTTTCTTAAATCAAAAGCTTTTTTATTTGTTTTAATAGTATGGAATTTTTTTAAAACAAGAGCTATGTTTTTTATATCGTTTTTGTTAAGTTTGTATTTGTGTCTACCTTTTAAAAACTCATAAATCATCAAAGAATTTTTTTCATCTAAAAGTATCGGTTTTGCTCCAATATCTTTTTTATGCGCTTTTTTAGAAATTTTAAATTCAAATTTTCTACTTAGAGGTACGTTTTCATTGGAGTTAAATACTCTTACAATATAGTTTTGTTTCGAGGTTTTTAAAAGATAGTTTGTATTGTTAAAACCTTGATTTTTTAGTAAGGTAAGCTTTTGGAGTTTTTCATTTTTAAAAATTTTATATTTTTTCAAAAGTTTTATATTTATCAATTGATAAGTTCACCTTTATATCGATAGAAGTATGAAAAAGATTATATCTAATTTATCTCTCTTGATAGACTTTTTTTGTTAAAATTCTACTATCAAGTAGTGCTTTACCTACTGTAAAATGGTATAAAGATTGGAATTGATTTGATTGTAAACCTAAAATAGTATGAAATACATCATCTAAGTAACAACCAATGCCTGTTGCTTGATAATTAAGAGAGGTTGCTTCAAGATAGAGTTGCTGACCAATCGCTCCACACTCCCAGTATAACTCTTTATATCGCTGTGCTCCATGTTGTACAATTTCTTTGGCAAATGGACTTAACATTCCTAGAGAAAATGCTCCATCACTAGCTATACTTTGATTACAAGAGATGTTTTTTGAGATGTTTTTAAAATCTCCAAAAGTAAGTGCATAAAAGTTTTCGCTAATTTTTTGCCAAAGAAAATTTTCATGCATTAAAGATTGTAACTCATTTTTGTATTTTTCATTTCTAAAAAAGATGTATAAACCAGGTTTTAAATCTTCTACATTGTGGACAAAAATCACTAAATTGATTTGATTTTCAAAACCAGTGAAACTCTCTTTTGTACAATCAAGTAAAATTTTAAATTTTTCAAAAGAGATTTTATTGTCTTTTTTATCCATCATCTGTGCACTACGTCTTTTTAAAATTACCTCTTTTGCTTCTTTTGTAGGTTCTTTTTTGAAGAGAATTTTTGTTGCAGGCATATACTCATTTTTCTTACATGTAAAGGTAGCTTCTTGAATCTCTTCTATAAGTGGCCAATCTTGATAGGTTTGTGCTATATTGTTTGCAGATGAATTAAAAGTGTTTGGTATGAGTGGTGAGATATCTACTGCATCTGTATATTTTTTTGGAGTAATTAAAAGAAACATATCTGGGACTTCACTTTCACCAAAACGTTCTTTTTGATTAAACCCAAAAAGATTTGAGAGTGCTTCTTCTGAGGTTTTGGATAAATACTTATAGTGCCAACCTAGTGTTTTAGCACTGATTTGCAATGAACGTAAAGCATGACCAGCATCAAGATTTGTATATCTAAAAGCACGCTCTCCATACTTCCAAACTTCTCTGTATACAATAGAGCTCAATGCTACAAAAAATGAATCCTTTGGTAAAGTTTCCCAAATCTTAGAATCAAAGTCGCAAAGTATTTCTAAAGAGTGATTTTGAGGAGCATAATGACAAATTGTTGTTTGATGACTTATATGCCTAATTGGAGGCAAGATAAGATAGGATTCACTTGGATGAAGGTTTCCACTTGAAGCGTTACATCGAAGTGCCCATTCATCGACTCCATTAGATTTGATTGCGGCCAATCCCATGGAAAATTGTAAAAATTGTGAAATTGAATCTATAAGTAAAGGTGCTGAAGGCAAAGCATCTTCAAATAGTGTGTGATAAGGTGGCGTAATATTTTCTAATGCAATAGGAAGCTTTACATGTAAAGCATTCTTATATGAGCGGTAAGGATCTGGTTGATTTGCCCAGTCCATGTAACCTAGTGATTTTGCATATCTCTTAGAAGAGTGTTTGGTTCTTTCATGATAGTCAATTACTGTTTGTATGTTTTTATTCATAATGTAAATGATAATCAATTTGTAATTTAAGTTAGCAAAAAAATAAATAATAGTTTTTCTTTTTAACAATATAATGTTAAAATCAAGAAAAAATTAGGAGCCAACGTGACAATAACAAAACAAGTAACATTTATAGCAAAAGATGGTTGTATAGAAGATATGAAAGCACTTTTAAAAACTATGGTACAAGCTTCTAAAGATGAAGAAGGATGTCTTTTATATGATATATTTCAACTTAAAAATGAGCCTAAAAAGTTTATTGTAGTCGAGTCTTGGGCAGATGAAAAAGCACTTGATGGGCACAAAGCTTCAGCTCACTATAATCACTATAAATCTACTTTTGAGCCTTATTGTGCTGAGAAATTTTCTGATGATTTAGAGTTTGTATGAGAAATACAGAAGTTATAACTTCGTGCTTAAGTCGCGAGGAATTTTTATTGGTCTTGTTCAGTAAAAAGGGGACAATAAAATGAATAATTTGTGGAATGATATCAACCTTAGGGTTTTTACTTCAAATCTTCTTGGTCAAAGTGATGAACTTGTGCTTCATGGGGGTGGTAACACATCTGTGAAAAGCAAAGTTGATGGCGAAGAGATACTTTTTGTAAAAGGGAGTGGTTGGGACTTGGTCTCTATCAAAGCGGAAGGTTTTGCTCCTGTTAAAATGGAAACTCTTTTAGATATGGCAAGACTCAAAGAGCTGAGTGACACGGACATGGTTTCAGGTCAAAAAGCAGCGATGATAGACAAGAGTGCTCCAAATCCTTCGGTTGAAGCGATACTTCATGCACTTATCCCTTTTAAGGTTGTTGACCATACTCACGCAGATGCAGTCGTAACTATCTCAAACTCAAAAAACGGCATAGAGCTTATTAAAAAAATCTATCCGGATTTTTTGATAGTGCCTTATGTGATGCCAGGTTTTATTTTGGCAAAGACCATATACGAGATGACGCAAGACTTTGACTGGTCAAAATGCCAAGGGATTATCTTACACAATCATGGGATATTTACTTTTGATGATGATGCAAAAAAATCGTATGACAAAATGATAGAAGCTGTAAGTAAAGCAGAAGATTTTTTAAGTGAAAATGTAAAGCTAGATATAAATCCAAGACCATCAAAAACTTATGTAAATTTAGATAAGTTAAAAGTCTTGATAGAACATCACAAAGGGCATGAAATATCTTTACATGTAAACAAGTCTACCCTTGCACTTTTTTATGCTTCAAAGGAGAATTTAAAAGAGTTTGCAACAAGAGGAGTTTTAACACCTGAGCATATCATAAGAACAAAAAGAGTTCCTATGATAATTGAGGGAGATATGGAAGGAGCTTTATTTGAGTTCATGGGTGAGTATAAAAAATACTTTGAAGAGTTTAGTAAAGATGAGATATGTTTAAATCCTGCACCAAATTACGCAGTTATAAAAGATTTTGGGATTGTAAGTTTTGGGAAAAATGAAAAAGAAGCAAGTATCATCAACGATATTGTAGAGCATACTATGCTAGCAGTCTTAAGAGCAGATAAACTCGGAGGCTACCAAGGAATCAGCTTAAAAGATTGTTTTGAGATGGAGTACTGGGAACTAGAACAAGCAAAGTTGAAAAAAATCACATAATATTTAATTACATATAAAATAGGCAATTTTAAAAGAAGTTATTGTATAACTTCTTTTTTGAATCAAAGGAACATAATGAAGTTAAAAGAGTTAAATGCTATCCAAATTATTAAAATGGTTTTAGGTGATAAGAGAGAACCTGTAAAAAGTGAGGAAGAACTAGCACAGCTTTTGAAAAAAAGAATGACTAAAAAAGAGTTGGAGGTTTTACATGCGAAGGCTGAAGGTATAAATCAAGAAGAAGTGATGGCAAGCTTAAAGATAGATGCGATAAGATATGAAACTCTTATCAAAAGTGCTACGAAAAAAATGAAAAATGAGTCTGTTCATGGTGATTTTTTTTATGAAAAAAAAGTAATAAACGAAGCTTAATAAAGTAGTTTGCTAAGAGTGTATGGCTCGCTGTTGTTTATCTCTTTTTTTATTTTCATCTTCTATAGTTTCGATTGAGTGCATTTTGCTCTGAATGTATTCACTTGGTAGGGATGTCTCTTGTGCACCAATGAGAACATGGTTCATATACCATGAAAAGGGTTTAATAGTTTCATCAATGTGTGAAGCTATGTAGGTCATTGCTTGTATTAAAGATCCATCTGTGGCTGTGATAGTGACCTCTTTTATTTCATACCCATGACCAAGTCCTTCTGCTTTATCCAAAGAAGGTTTCTCTTTAGGATTGATTTTAAATAGTGCTCCATAAATTATATCGAGTGAATTTGCTGTAAAATACGCATCGCATTTTGCAGATTCATCTTGACCAAACTTATGAAATCTCAAGTCATGCTCTTTAAGGCTATAACAGCCTAAATGAATAGCGCTTGGTACTCTTTCTTGTAAGCGTGAAACAGACATGTTTGATCCGTATGCGAAGTAATACATAAGTTTCCTAGTTATTTATTGGCAAACATTATAACACAAGTTAAGTAAGGTTTTTAATGAGCCCTTTTTCTTCTTCAACTGAAAGGTAACGCCACGTACCAAGGTCCATGTCGAGTTTGAAGTTACCAATACTGATGCGATTTAAGTTTATAACTTTTAGAGGTGTTCCAAATTTTGGATCTTTGAGTGCTCCAAAAAGACGGCGTATATGTCTGTTTTTCCCTTCATCGATTTGTACTTTGAGCTTTGTTTTTGCCCCTCCAATACCTATTTTTTCGACCTTAGCTTTTAGGAGGCCATATTTACTTTGCACTCCTTTTGAAGCCTCAAAAATATGCTCAGCTGTTACATGCCCCCTAACCCAGACTTCGTATATCTTAATGCAGTTCTTAGGTTTGGTCAATGCGTGGTTTATTTTACTATCTGTTGTGAATAATAAAAGCCCTTTAGAGTCTAAATCAAGTCGTCCAACAGGCATCCATCCTTCATTGAAAGCCCAATCTGGTAAAAGATCATAAACTGTTTTTCGCCCAAGGTCATCAGAGCGAGTGACTAAATAACCCTTAGGTTTATTGAGTACCAACATTTTTTCTGAATCATTTAATCCTTGGTTTGAATTTTGCATTTTTTCTTTTGTGTGTACTTGTGTATTTATATTAATTTTTTTGTAATGAAGTACGTGCAACCATAAAGGCAGCCAAACCTAACGCGCTTCCTGCAACAATATCCATAATGGCTTTTGAGCGTTTCGAGACAGCTAACTTTGCAGCCTTTGAGCCTAAGATAGAATAAAGAAGTAAAGCAGGATATTCGAGTATAAGAGCCAACACAGCAAGAGTTATCATTCGTAGTTCCACTCCTGCACCTTCTCCAGCAAATACAGGTAACATTGCCGCGAAAAATAAAACAGATTTTGGATTTGCACCTTGCATAGCAAAACTCGTCCAAAATAAGGCTTTAGCAGATTGTTTATTTTGAGATTTTGATTTTAATTCTTTTGCATAAATTGCATTTTTAATTGTTTTAATTGAAAGGTAAAAAAGGTAAGTTACACCAATCCATTTAACAAATTCAAATATCCATGGAAAAGCAAGAATCAACGTACCAATACCAAGAATAGACAAGATCGCGTACATAAAGTTGGCTACAAATACACCAGCAATACTTGCATGAGCTTTACCAACACCATTGCCGATTGAGTCACCTACCACTTTTAAAACAGCAGGACCAGGAGAAAAATTTAAAGCAGCATTTGCAGTGATAAAAATCAATAATGTTTGAAAGTCTATTGTCCAAAAATCCATATTCTCACCTTATTAATATTTTAAATATTGTAGTAATATATAGCTTAACTATATATCCAACAAATATTATAACACAAGTACTTCTGTGTATTAAAATATTTCAGGGTCAGATATCTATTTTTAACTTATAAAGTGCCTTTACATGTACAACGGTTTTGTCAAAAAGTTTAGAGTTTGACCTAACCCTACAGTGTTATACTTTGTTAATTTTATAAGTTGTTTTCGAGTTTTGCTTTGAGTCTACTAAGAGCAACAGGTGTGATGCCTAGATACGAAGCTATGATATATTGGGGAATTCTTTTGTATATATCTTTGTAGGTTTCAATAAAGAGTTTGTATCTATCGGTGTTGGACAACATATTGATATCTATAAAATTGTCCCGCATAGTTAAGTTAATATGTGTATTTACGATTTTAAAAATTTCTTCAAAAACAGTAGTTTGCGAAGAAAACTCAGCAATATCATCAAAACTTATCTCTACCATTTGCGTTTTTTCTAAAGCTTCAATGGTATATTTAGATGGGGTTTGTGTAGTAAATCCATTGTAATCAACAGCAAAATAATCAATGATGTTTTTATTGTTTTTATTGAATGAGAGATGACAAGTAAACTCTTTGGCATTTTCATCAAAATAAAACATTCTTGTAATACCACTATTTATAAATCTAATTTTATTGCATACTTCTTCTGCTTGAAGTATTGTATCTGCTTTGTCGTAGTTAATAATTTTCAGTTTAGGTTCTATTATCTGCCAATCTTTGTCTGTCATTTTGATGGTATCTAATAAAAACTCTTTAAATTTAGTAAATATTTTGTTTTCCTTTTGTCTTGGTCATTGTATCATTATTTAGTAAATATTTTTTTAAATACGACATAAGGTTATATTTTGATACATATGTATCAAAAGGAATATAATAAGTAGTTTTTTAAGAGTATATAGTTAGGGATATGGAAGGCTAAAAGAAAAGTGTTTAGAGACTGCTAACTTTAGGTCTGATTTTAGTGTTCAGTAAATACTTGCCCTGTATTTTAGAATCAGACCTTTTATTTATTGACAGTTTTTTTTATTTTTCAATGCTCTAAAAGTTTCTATTTTACCTTTTGCATCACTTATCTCTTTTTCGTATTCTCCTGTTATTGTACTCACTGGTAGAATGGATAGTACCAATAGCCAAGCATCAATATCTGCTTTTGAGTTTTGTTTTATTTCTAATTTTTTAAGTCTGTTTTTTTGCATATCCAAATTTGAATCTATATCAGCACAAGTGTAATGTAGATAATTTGTGTTAGATAAATCTATCGCTTTGATATTTTCTGGTCGTTTAGCACAACCACTAAATGAGATAATAGACAAGATAAGTAGACTACTTAGTATTTTTGTTTTCATAATGAAACTCCTTTAATTATTTAATAAAAGAGATTTTATTATTTTTAAAAAGCTATTTCATTATACTTGGTTAAGTTTTTGAAACTTGATATAAATACTCAGGGTCAAACATCTATTTTTAACTTCAAAAATACCTTTACATGTAAAAGCATTTTGTTAAAAAAGTTTAGAGTTTAGACCTGACCCCTTATTTTTGACCCCTTATTTTCTGATTTGTTAGATTTTGATTATCTATTTGAACTAGATTTTTTTCCTTGAAAATATACTGGAACAGAAAATTTTATTTTTTGAGCGGTTGAATTTTCAGATGCTCTTTCTGTTCCACCACCAACATTTGCTTTAATCACACTAATTAAAGGTAAACTTGCTTCTACACTGCCATTTCCAGAGTTTGTTTTTTGTTCTGTAACAGTAGCTTGAATTTCAAATTCAATAAGTTGTGGATCACGTTGAATAACTCCCTCAACATTGGCTGGTGCAATTGGGGTTTGTGATTTTGTTGCTGCACTTTCAACGCCTTTTGTTATTTCCAACAATGCTGTTTCAATATACTTTTCTAATGATATGCTCATAAATATCCTTTATAATCTAACGGCGCGGCTGAGCACCAGTCAGTTGTTTTTCAGGAAATCCCGCAGGGTTTTCTGGAAAAGAACTTGGTGTGTGTTCCTGTCATTTGTTGTGCGTAGCGAAGCGGAGCACGACAGATGGCAGAGATGGGCACGTTCAGT
>NZ_JFBL01000022.1:0-5069 GCF_000597725.1 Sulfurospirillum arcachonense DSM 9755 | reverse complement strand
GGACTTGACCCTATCGAAGTCAGCTCAGGTAGCTCTGTACATAAACGTTCAAGGATTTCAAAACAAGGTTCACGACTTATTAGAAATACTTTATTTATGGGAACACTTACTTCAATAGAACATAATCCACAAATGAAGCTTTTTTATGAGCGTCTTAAAGAAAGAGGTAAACATTCGACTTCTGCTCAAATTGCTGTTATGAGAAAGATAGTTACCATCACTTTCTCTCTTTATAAAAAGAATGAAATGTATGACCATAATCGATATGAAAAATGGAATAATCTTGCATTGGCTTGAGATAGTAAGAATACTAGAAATTAAGGGGATTCAAAGGTGGAAACTGTCCCCTTTTATTCGTTTCCGCAAAGCGGGAACGTACAACGGTTGAGTTGAGAAATATTTGAGCCGCAGGGTCAAATATTTCTCTCCAAAGTTTTGTTAGATTTTTAAAACTTTATCTCCAATTTTTACATTTTGAAGTTGTTTTAATGTTGATTTTCCCGGAGTTATTGATTCTGTAACTGTTTCATTAGCACCAAAAAGTCCTAGTCCAGAATTACTTGATTCCACTTTTTTAATTTCTTTTTTATCTGGTGACTTATCATACTCAAAAGATTTTACAGTAGAAATTTTATCTTGTATATGAAGAACTTGAACTTTGCCTTTAACTACTTCTAACTTTTCTAACTCTTCTCCTGTATCAGGGTCAACAATAATATCACCAATACCAATAACTACAAAACAGTCATTTTTTGATATACCTTGATTAGAACCGGCATTTATTACCACACTGTAATCATCAATTATTTTTACAACTGTTCCAAAATATTTTTCACTCATTTTATATTTCCTCTTGTTTAATTTCTGTAATGGCATTAAATGGAATTACAGGACGAATTATTAATGTATTGAAAGCTTCCTTATCGTAAGGACTTTGCTTTAAAATACCTTTATTTTGTATAAGTCTTATTTGTATCAGTTTATCTTGAACATGATGAACTACACCAATATATGCCAACCTCTCAATGTCATCATTAATTGAGTAACAACCTACTAAGATGTTATTAATAAAATTATCATTTTTTCTAATTACCAAAATTTGGTCTTCAAGAATTGCTTTTATAGGAACTTCATGGCTCTTATGTATTTCTGATTTAATCCATAAATCATGCATGATTTTTAAGAATATGATGAAAATTGATATAAAAATTAATATTATAAATAAAAACCATTTTACAGATAAGCTACTATTAACATCTAAAAATATAGTAGTAATACCTGATAAAAAACCTAAGACGCCAATGGAAATTGATATACCAGAAATGCTAAATATATTTAGTTTAATATAATCATACATTTTTTCCCTTTTCAAATTTATATGTGTAATCTAACGGTTGACTTGATGGATAAGTTCCAGCTAGGGAACTTTATTCATCATCCAAGGTTTTGTTAGATTTAAGTTTCTTTACTATATTTGTAAACTTTTTATAAAAATATGGTGTTTTAGGTTCAAATTCATCTTCATAATTATCAATAATTTCACATATTGTATTTTCACTTAGTGTTTCAGATTTAGTTTTGTCCAAAACATCAATTAATCTTTGTTTTCGTTTTGACCATATACTCTTATTTTGTCTTCCATCTATTAATGAGATGGTTATAATAAAAATTAAAATAATTCCTATTAAAAAAGAGATCAATATTGTGTACTCTCTCCATTGAGAATATTCTTTGATATCAACACCAGCATTTTTTGGAATACTTATATTTATATTTGGATTTACTTTCCCCTCAAAAATAAATCTAGCTAAGTAATACGAGTTTGATCCTGTTTGTTTGATAACATCAATTTTGAATGCATATATATTTTTCTCTTTTTGAACAACTTCATGAATACCAATGTTTTCTGGTAACCTTGAAGGAGAATAAACTCCTCTATTAATTATTTGGGGAATATTTATTCCCTTTTTTCCTGTTACTTCAAAATAAATAGTTACATCTTTTAAATCTTTAAATGTTCTATTATAGATTGCAAAATCATATACGCTGATATTTTCAATCTTTTTCCCTTTATATTGAATGACTAAATCATCTGGTACCTTAGCTGGAATATCAAAGTATTGTTCTTTAAATCCATCTTTATATTCAAGTTGGGATGTTCCAAATACATATATAGCTATAAAGCCACCAATGATGGCAGTAAATGCCAATTCAATAATTTTTCCAAATATATTTTTTGCTATTATCAATCTTTTTCCTTATTAATCTAACGGCGCGGCTGAGCACCAGTCAGTTGTTTTTCGGGAAATCCCGCAGGGTTTTCTGGAAAAGAACTTGGTGTGTGTTCCTGTCATTTGTTGTGCGTAGCGAAGCGGAGCACGACAGATGGCAGAGATGGGCACGTTCAGTGCTCAGCCGCGCCGTTGTACGTTGCCGCAAAGCGGGAACGTACAACGGTTGAAGTGAGCTAATAAATTTCCCGCAGGGTAATTTATTAGCTCCACTGTTTTGTTACATGTTATTTACTTGTCCCATCCAAGAAAAAATTCTTTTCCTTCTTCTGTTAATCCATATTTGTAGGGTTTACCACTTTCTTTTGTTCTAGTAAGTAATTCATGTTTTTCAGCTAATTTCTTACCTCTCCAACCTATTAATTGACCAGAGTAATCAATTTCTTGTGCTAAATCTCTTGCATATAAGTCATGACCACTGTTTTGTAGTTCTTTTAATATTTTTATTTCAGGAGTTGGAAGCATTTTTGTTTCATCTATCTTATCTATAACTTCTTTTATTTCATCAGCTAGACGTTCTATAATTACAGGAGCTGAACAAACATTACATTTAAAGTTGTTAAACTCTAAAAACTTTATGTCATCAATATCAAATTGTTTTTTACAATCCTTATTTGTGCATATAATTCGTTCAGAATCAGATAGAAAACCTTTAATTAGCTTGTTGTAATTAAAAGGACGTTCAATAAAATATTTCCTATATTTAGCACCTTTAGGTTTTCCCCAAATAATATTATGTTTCTTGCATAGTCCATAATTTAAAGAATAAACTGATATTTGATTTTTATCTCTATCTGTTTGATCATTATACTTACTGATAAAATAATTCAACTCTAAAGTTTTAATAAATTCTTCAAATCTTGGATCAAAATGAAAATGACTACTATAAGGCTTGTTTTGAATATACAAAGATCCTTTTAAGTCACCTGTAGTAATTCTTTTTTTAATTTCTTTTGCTTTTTCAAGAAATAAATTTAATAAGTTTTTTAATTGAAGTGCTGTGATCTTTTCATCTAGGGAAACTAAAGAATGGGTAGTAGTTTCAAAAAATGAATAAATTTTATCTTCATAATAGCGTTGTGCAGCTGACTCTATGTCACTTTTATTTATTTTATTATTATAAATAATTCTACTTTGATAGCAATAAGATAAAATATACCCTAATATACGAGGTACATTCATTGAAGCATTAAAAAGAATTTCATAATAGTCCTCCATACTGGTAGTTGATGTATCAAAAAATATATCTGGTTGTGTACTTGTAAACTTATTAAATCTTTTTTCCAATATTCTTTTTGTAAATTCAATGGCGTTTGTTTCCATTTTATCTCTATCAAATTCAGAGTAAAGACTATAAAAATCTAATTCAATAGTGTCAATTTTACCTGGGTCAATTTTTCCATAATAAATTCTATTGGGATACGCTGCAACTTTAAATTTAATAAACTCATCTGACCAATTATTTAGTGGAGCCAAAACCACATCAACAAATGTATTTATAGATGTATCATCTATCTCTGAAAAATCATCTAATAAAATATACAAATGGCGAATTTTCAATACAGATAACGCTTCTTTTATTCCCAATATCACTTCTTTAATTTGAAAGACCTTTAAAAAAACATTTGAAAAAATATCTTCATTTTCTGTAGCAGTTTTATTATTGTTTTTTTGTTCAATTCCAGAGTTTGTTTTAAATGAAGCCTTTATTCCTTCCACAGTAGTTTCTGCACTTAATTCTGCTCCTTTTATACTAGATGCTACTTCATCATTTTCTTCATTTATTGTTGTTTTTTTTGAATTTATAGTTTGTAATATTGGAAGCTCTATTTTTTTCAAGTAATTATTATTTTCAATGTTATGTTTTAATTCGGATATTTTTTCTTTGACTTCTTCTACTTTTGAAAGTCCAATTGCTTTTAAAAGTTTTTCAGTATTTGAATTAAATTTATTTGATATTTCATTTAAAATTGTAGTTAAAACTGTTTGGATAAATGCTCGTTCCACTAAATACTTTTCAAGGAGTTCAGAATCTAATAGTGTTTCTAGTTCTTGTGTACTTGCTAGTGCTGTTTGTGAAGATTCATAAATAGTTTTTACATCAAGATAACATGGTAAATATTCTTTTTTAGTTTTTAGTTCTTGTTCTAGACGTAAAAATATAGTTGATTTTCCAGTTCCCTTTCTTCCTACTAAAAATGTAGTATTTTCTTTCAAAGTCTTTTTTAAAATATAATCATTAGGTAATAGGTCTGTATATAATTCTTTTAAAAGATTACGACCCTTATTATCAATTAAATCAGCTCTTCTGTATTTTTTTAATGATTCAACAGCTTCAAAAAAACCTTCTAATTGAGTTTCTAAATATGGCATGTATCTCCTTTAATATTATCATGTAACTATTTATTCAATGCACATTATATACCTATTAGCCTTAATGATAACATTAAAAGGACATAAAATGTGTCCTATTAAATCACTAAATTCACAAAAAATATTTCAATTTGCAATATTTTTACTGCTTTTCTATTCTTTTTACTAATATTCTTAAATAATTTATGTCCTTTTATTGCTTTACATGTAGATAACAGGACAAAATGTCAGGTATTTGTATTAAATTGTATTAAAAGGACATTATGTCCCTTAAGAAAAAGGTTTTAATGTGGAAGTTAAAAAAAAGTTATTGGACGTTGTTAGAGATAAGATTAGAGTAAAACACTATAGTCTTTCAACAGAAAAAACTTATATTCATTGGATAAAATCTTACATACTCTTTCA
>NZ_JFBL01000021.1 GCF_000597725.1 Sulfurospirillum arcachonense DSM 9755 | reverse complement strand
TAAATCAAGTTTTAAACATACCTAAAGTAGTATTGAGTTTTTCCGTCATAGAATTTAAGTGTTCAGCAGCACTTGCTATCTCTTCAACACTTCTTGTATTTTCACCAGAGAGTTCATTTATGGTAAGAACTTTACTTACTATATTATCAACATTTTTACCTGTTTGGATATAGTTATTAATCATCTTTTCATTCACTAGTGTAGCTTTATTCATAACTTTAGTAGTTTGAACAATTTTACTTTGAGCATTTTCAGCAAAGATAGTTAACTTCTGAATCTCTTCAGAGTTTTTATTCATCTCATCACTTGAACCAGAAACAGATTGAACAATAACATTAATCGTAGCATTGATTTCAATAAGAGATTTTTGAGTACGTTCAGCTAATTTTCTAACTTCATCAGCAACAACAGCAAATCCACGTCCATGCTCACCAGCACGGGCTGCTTCAATAGCTGCATTGAGTGCTAAAAGATTTGTTTGGTCAGCAATATCATTGATAACTGTAAGAATCTCTTTTACTTGTTCAGCATCTTGACTTAATTGTGCAATTTTTGCAGCAAGTTCAATCTCTGTTTGTACACTTTTTTCTACGCTTGTTGCCATTAAAACAATTTCATCTTTTGCTTCTTGTAAAGATTTATTTGCTTCTTGAATATCTTCTTTAGCACCATTTGCTTCTTCAATTGAACTATCTATTTCAGTTTTAATATCTTGAGAAATATTAGTTGTCTCAGATATAAGTAATGTTGAATTTTCAACTCTTTCACCTACTTGAAAAGATGTTGTTGAGAGTTCATGAGATACAGAAGAATTTTCGCTACTTAACTGTTTAGCTTCTTGAATGACACTTCTAATTCTTTGAATAAAATTATTTATCTCTTTACTTACTTTAGATATTTCATCTTTTCTCTCAGTGCTTAACTCTTTTGTAAGATCACCATTTCCACTAGCTAAATCTTGAGCATGTAATCTCATATCTGATAATGGTTTTAAAGAAAATGTAATAATCAAATATACAATAAGAATTGATACTAAAATTGAAACAATACCAATAATGATGAATTTTTTTAACAGAGCATTTAATGGTTCTTCCGCTTCGGCTTTATTAGCCAATGATATTAATATCCACGGAGACTCTTCAGAGTGTTTAAAGTAAGATATTTTTTCTTCTCCTTTAAATATATATTCTGATTTGCCTATTTTTTTGGAAATTATTGCATTATAAAGTGTGTCTAATCCCAAATCGGTTAATCTTTTTCCTAAGATTTTCTCACTAGGATGGATAAGAACAGTTCCTTTTTTATCTATTAAAGCCATATATCCAGTTTTTAAGATTTTAACTTTTTTTAGCTTTACATCAATTTCTTTAGCTCTTACTTCACTAGATAGCACACCAAAAAACTTTCCATCTTTATACATAGATTGACCAATAGCTAGATATTTTATATCTTTTCCATCATTGCCTTTATAAGAAAATGGACCAGAGACTGTTGGTTTTTTATCATTTTTCAAAGGATCAGTGTACCAAGGACGTTTTGTTGCATCATAAGTTGCAGGAGGTATCCATCCTGAGGTATCAAAATACTGTCTATCATAATATCCAGCAAAAACAACTGCAATATTCATAATATCACGAGTATCTTTCATATACCCTAAATGTATTTCTTTATCTAGTGGAGCTTTCTCAAGTGTTTTTGCGAGATTAGAGATCAATTTTTTCTTCTCACGAAAAAGTGAGTCAAACTTATTTGTTTCAATATTAAGTGTAGCTAATAATCTATGTTCAATGTCTTCTTGAATATCATGACGAGCTTCGTTATAGCCTATATCTGCTATTATTACTATTACAATTGTCACCAATAGTGAAACTATTAATAATATTTTATTTTTTATTGTCCCCATTTTAGCACTCCCTGTATTGATTATAATATATACTAATATATAAAAAATATATTTACTTTAAATACTAAATAATAATTTTATAAATTAAAAATAATATACTAATTTGTTACAATAAGGAACATTTAAGATAAAATAGAGCTTTCTACTATTTAGAAATTTTATTGATAAGGTGCTAATTTATATCCTTGTTGGAGTAAACTTTTTATTCCACCTTGTAAATTGACTACATTGTAGCCCATATCACCTAAAAAATTAGAGACTACTGTGCTTCTACGTCCTGTGCGACAGATAAGTGCAAACTCTTCATTTTTTTTCACATAGCCACTTAGCATATCTATAAACTTTTGTGCATCATAATTTCCACGTGCATCAAAAAACATGATTGGAATAGAACCTTTTACTATCCCTGTTTCCATCCACTCTGACTTTGTTCTTATATCTATAATCTTATAGCTACTTTGTAATACTTGAGGTGAAATACCTACTGTTTTAACGCCCGCTAATACAAAAGTTGAAATTATTATCAACCCCAATATAACTTTTTTCATTACCACTCCTCATAATTTAATTCTATTTTATATTAATTTAGTTATATACTTATTTAAAATAAATAATTATGTTACAAGTTTAGCTTCTTTTAAAAATGGAGAGTGAATATATTCTATTTTTTTAATCTTATCAAATTTTGCAAAGGAGAGAGCTAACTTGTCTTTTGCCCTCGTTGTAGCAACATAAAAAAGTCTTCTCTCTTCTTCTAAACTCCCACCTTTACTCATTAGTTTTCTATTTGGAAATCTGCCATCCATAAGATCGATTACATACACTTCACTAAATTCTAATCCTTTACTAGCATGAACACTTAGAAGATTAACTCCTTCACCTTCACTCATTTCACTACTTCCTAATGTCAAGGCATTTAAAAATCTTTCACTAGACTTATACCCATTGGCTAAATCTTTCAAAAGGTGCCCTTTTCTAAATATTCTTGCTCTTGCTTCTTTTTTTGCTACTTCATCTACACTACCATCTTTTCTAGTAGAACGAGCTATTGCTAAAGAATCAGCAATAGCATTAAAAATTTCAGAACTCAATATATGATTAACTAAAGTTTGTGGATTTTTAATACGCGTAGAGTTTTTCATATATTTATAAAATGAGTAAATGAACTTTGAGCCCTCAACACTAAGCCTTGCATGTTTTAAAATAGGATTAGATAAGAAAACTTCATCAAAGCCTTCTTTAGAAAACCGGCTCACACTTCCAAATTCATGACAATCATCAAATAATCCCAGCTGATAATTTTTGACTCTTGTTTTAAAAGGATTAGCAATATCTTTTGGATGAAAAAAACCTTGGTATATATCTCCATCACCTAATTTAAAAAGTGCTTCAAAAAACTCTTTAGATAAAGCAGAACCAACACCTTTTGCATACTCGAATACATGTATAAAGGCCATCATATCTTTTGGATTTACAACAACACTTACTAAATCCATCATTGCTTTAACTTCACGAGAATCAAAAAAACTGATCCCCCCTTTTCTCTTACATGTAATGCCTACTTCCCTCAAAGTTGCTTCTATACCATCAGCACTAGAATTATTTCTAAATATCACTGCAATATCATTAAAGTTTGTATTAGAGAGTTTTATTTGGGAAGATATTGACTGGTATTGAGTAAAAAGCTCATTATATATCAAAAGTCTTGGCGCTTCACATTCACCCATTCTTGTCACTTCTAACTTTTTTTCATAAAGTCGTGGATTGTGTTCTATTACACGATTGGCTAAAGAAAGTATTTTAGAAGTCGAGCGATAATTTTTATTTAACTTAAAGATTTTTGCATTATTATAACGTGTTGCAAAAGAACCAATGATGTCTATATTAGCACCATTAAAAGCATAAATACTTTGATCATAATCTCCTACACAAAAAAGTGATTTTTTATTGAAAGTATCAATTAAAGAACCTTGGAGGGTATTTGTATCTTGATATTCATCTACTAAAACTTCAGCAAACTTGATAGTATCATCTGTTTTAAGAATATCTCTCATCAAAATAAGTAAATCATTAAAATCTACATAACCGTACTCTTTTTTTAACTCTTTAAATTCTTCAAAAATATCTTCATATATATCAAAATAGACTCCATGTTCACTTTCATCTTCTTCTAACCACTGTGAAAAACTAAGATCAACGGTTGAGTTTTGATATAAAGAAAATAAATCGTAAAGATATGAAGACTGGTAGGCTTTTATGGGAGAATCTATATGATCAAATCTTCTTCTATCATGTATTGTTTTTAAAAGTATTTTTAAATCTTTTGGCTGTTTTAATGATATTTTACGACCAAGTTTTTTAAGCAATCTATAACTAACTGCATGAAAAGTTCCAGATTCTATTTTATCTACTATTGATTTATCAAAATAAGTGGCAACACGCTCTAACATTTCCGCTGCTGCTTTATTAGTAAAAGTTAAAAGTAAAATATGTTCAGGTTTTACATTCTGTTCTTTTAAAAGGTACGCAATCCTAGCTACAATAGTAGACGTCTTTCCTGTTCCAGCACTTGCTATAATAAGATTTGAGCCAGCTTCCGTTGTAGCTGCTTTATACTGTTCTTCGTTAAGTCTTGATAAAGGCATTAATTTCCTGTCTGAAAGTCTAATTTTTTGCGAATTATAGTCAAACTTTATTGTTTTTTATATTAATTTAAATTGTTATTCACAAAATTGATTTTGTAGTTTTATAATATGAAATAAATATAAAAGAGTTAAAATTATATTTTTTGTCTATTTTCAATGGACTTTAAAGCTTTACTTAAATCCGAATACTTAAAAATATATCCATCTTTTTGTAATCTTTTTGGTAAAACTAGAGAGCCTTTGAAAAAATATTCGGCTCCCTCTCCATATCTAATTTTCATCAATTTTTTTGGTATTTTTAACCAAGCTGGTCTTCCTATTGTCTTACCAAATGTGGACATAAAGCCCTTCATGTTCACACTTTGAGGAGATACAAGATTATAAATACCTTGCATTTTTTTATCTTTAATAGCTCTTTGAAAAACATCTATTACATCATCCATATGTATCCAAGACAAGACTTGTTTTCCATCTCCAGGAATAACTCCAAATCCCATTTTAAAAGCTACTTTTGCTTCATCTAGTATACCACCATTTTTACCTAAAACAGCCCCCAGTCTAAATACTACCGAACGAACTCCAAATGCATCAACTTTTTTTACTTCTTGCTCCCACTCTTTTGCCAATAAAGAGAGATAGTCAGTTCCATAGTTTACAGAAGTATCTTCATGTGTAAAATCTCTTTTGTACACAGATATAGATGATACCGATATATAAAGTAGTGGTTTATTTTGTAAAATTGCTATTTCTTTAATAAGCTTTTTTGTAGTCTCAACTCTACTTATATAAAGTTCATGTTTATACAGTTCATCCCATTTACTAATTATTGGTGCACCACAAAGATTGATAATTACTTCGCATCCATCAATAGAACGATGTAAAGACGCACTATTTTTAAAATGTTCTCGTCCTATTCTCACCACTTCATAACCTTTCATAACCAAGGTTCTTGAAATCTGTGTACCTATAAAACCACTAGCTCCACAAATAGCTATTCTCATTAAAACTCCACATTATCTTAAAATATCTATATATTCTATAGATAGTATTTTAGTGTGTATTTACTTAATAAAAAGATTCATTTTTAATAAAAACTAAAATATTTAATTCTCTACCTTTAATGATTTATTTACCCACATTTTGATATACTCGCGTCAAAATATAAATAAGGCATTTTGTATCATGAGTGAAAAAAGTACAGTTTACAATCCAAAAATAGTAGAAGATTCTTATTATAAGATTTGGGAAGAGCGTGGTTATTTTGAAATAGATGGCAATAAAAGTATACAAAAAGATGGCAAAAACTTTGCTATTATGATGCCTCCTCCAAATGTCACTGGTAGCTTACATATAGGTCATGCACTTACATTTACACTTCAAGACATTATTACTCGTTACAAAAGAATGGATGGTTTTAAAACTCTTTGGCAACCAGGAACTGATCATGCTGGTATTGCTACTCAAAATGTAGTAGAGAAACAACTACTTGCAAAAGGCATAACAAAAGAAGAATTAGGCCGTGAAAAGTTTCTTGAGAAAGTTTGGGAATGGAAAGAGATAAGTGGAAATCAAATCTTCCACCAAATGAGAAAACTCGGAGTAAGCCCTGCATGGAGCCGTGAGAGATTTACAATGGATGAGGGTTTAAAACACTCTGTAAAAAAAGCATTTTTAAAACTTTATAATGAAGGTATGATTGTTCGTGGAAACTACATGGTTAACTGGTGTACACACGATGGAGCATTGAGTGACATAGAAGTTGAATTTGAACAAAATAAAGGAAAGCTTTACCACATAAAGTACCCTATCGAAAATTCAGATGAGTCTATAATAGTAGCAACTACAAGACCTGAAACATACTTTGGTGATACCGCTGTTATGGTTCATCCTGAGGATAAAAGATATTCTCATTTAGTGGGTAAAAATGTTGTTCTCCCTCTCATAGGACGAAAAATAAAAATTATTACAGATGAACATGTTGATATGGAGTTTGGAACAGGTTGTGTTAAAGTAACTCCTGCTCACGACATAAATGACTACGAAGTTGGAAAACGTCATGACTTAGAATTTATCACTATCTTTGATGAAGATGGAATTTTAAATGATGAATGTGGTGATTTTAAAGGACAAGAGCGTTTAGAAGCAAGAAATCCTATTGTAGAGAAACTTGAAGCTGAAGGTTTTGTTGAAAAAATTGAGGATTATGAAAACCAAGTAGGACACTGTTATAGATGCAAAAATGTTGTTGAGCCTTATATCTCAAAACAGTGGTTTGTAAAAAAAGAGATAGCTAATGGTGCAATACAAAAAGTAAATGACCACCTAGCAGAATTTTACCCAAGTCACTGGATAAACTCATTTAACGCTTGGATGAATGAACTTAGAGATTGGTGTATTTCTCGTCAACTTTGGTGGGGACATCAGATACCTGTTTTTTATTGTCGAGAATGTAATCACGAATGGGCAAGCGAGCAAGATACTCAAAGTGAATGTCCTACATGTAAGAGCAAAAATATATACCAAGACCCTGATGTACTAGACACTTGGTTTAGCTCAGGCTTATGGCCATTTTCAACTCTTGGTTGGGGCAATGAAGGTGAATTTGAGAATGAAAAATGGTTTGCAGATGATATGAAAGACTTTTATCCAAACTCTCTTCTTATCACTGGATTTGATATTCTTTTCTTTTGGGTTGCTCGTATGATGTTCCAAGGGGAACATGAATTTAAAGAGTTACCATTTAAAGATATTTATCTTCACGCACTTGTAAAAGATGAACATGGCGCTAAGATGAGTAAATCAAAAGGAAATGTAATTGACCCTCTTGATACAATCGAAGAGTTTAGTGCAGACACTATCCGCTTTACTCTTGCAATCCTTGCTGTTCAAGGTCGTGATATCAAGTTAAGTGGTGAAAAACTAGAGCAGATGAGAAACTTTACAAACAAGCTTTATAATGCTTCAAAATATCTTCTTATGAATGCTGATAGTTTTGCTGATTTGAGTGAAATTGAAATCAAAACTGACCTTGGTCGTTATATGAAATCAAGACTTGCAGTTGCTACAAAAGAAGTTCGTGATTATATGGATTCTTATAGATTTAATGACGCAGCAACTGTTCTTTATAGATTTTTATGGGGAGAGTTTTGTGACTGGGGAATCGAGCTTTCTAAAGCTGAGAAATCAAGTGTAAGTGAACTTGGAGCTATCTTTAAAGAAGCGATGAAACTTACGCACCCATTTATGCCATTTATCTCTGAATTTTTATATCAAGAATTAAGTGATACAAAACTTGAAGATGTTGAATCTATTATGATTAAACCTTATCCAAATGATATACAAAAAGATGAAGAGATAGAAAAAATCTTTGAAATCGTTATTGAGTCTATCGTAAGTATAAGACGTGCAAAAGCAACTATAGAAGTACCTGGTAAAATTGATACACTTTCTATTAAACTTAATGAAAACATAGATTTAAGTAAAGCTGTACCATTTATAAAACTTCTTGGTAAAAGTAGTGAAGTAAACTTTATTACTCAAAAGCTTGAAGATGCAGTTCGTGATGTAAGTGATAACTTAGAGGTTTTTATTCCTCTTAAAGGTGTTGATTTAACGCCTATCATAGAAAGACTTAGTGCTCAAAAAATAAAACTAGAAAAAGAGATACAAAAACTAAGTGGTATGTTAAATAATGAAAGATTTGTTGCAAATGCTCCTAAAGAAGTAGTTGAAACTAATCAAAAAGCACTTAATGATGCAAAATCTAAATTTGATAAAATTGAAGAAGAGTTATCTTCTTTGACAAGTATTTAAAGGTACTTAGTTGATTGAAATTAAAAATTTAGATAAATATTTTGGAAATGATAAAGTTCTCAACAATATTAGTCTAAAAATAGATAAAGGTGAAATTTTCGCTATGGTTGGACATAGTGGAGCTGGAAAGTCAACTCTACTTCGTTGTATCAATGGCTTAGAAAGTTATGAAATAGGAACTCTAAAAGTCTTTGACAAAGAAGTGAAAAATCTTAGCACTACTGAGCTAAAAAGTTTTAGAAAAGATGTTGGAATGATTTTTCAACACTTCTCTTTAATGCAAAGAAAAAATGTATTTGACAATATTGCACTTCCTATGCAAGTGTGGGGATTTAGCAAAGATGAGATAAAAGTGAAAGTCGATGAGTTATTAAAACTCATTGACTTGTCTCATAAAAGTACAGCTTATCCAAGTGAACTCAGTGGTGGGCAAAAACAAAGAGTTGCCATTGCTAGAGCTCTTACGCTTGATCCTCAAATTCTTTTAAGTGATGAAGCGACAAGTGCACTTGACCCAAATACGACTACTTCTATTCTTGATTTATTAAAAAAAATCAATAAAGAGTTAGGAATTACTATCATTATAGTGACTCATGAGATGGATGTTGTTAAAGCTGTAGCCCAAAAAGCTATTTTACTTGAACACGGAAATATTATTGGTCAAGGAGAGATAGAAGACCTATTTTTACAACCCGATAAGAAAATGAAAAAATTCTTGGGTGAAAAAGAGGTAATTCCTGAAGATGGAGAAAATATAAAACTCTATTTTCCAAAAGAGATTGCTCAATACTCTATCATTACACATATGGCAAGAACTTTGAATATAGATTTTAATATAGTTTGGGGAAAACTTGAAAAAATCAATAACCATGTTATAGGAAGTTTAGTTATCAATATAACAGCTAGTGATAAAGAGAGTGTAACTCAATATTTAGATAGTAAAAATGTAACATGGGAGATTTTATAATGTTAGAAAAAATTTTACTCCCTGCTTTGTGGGAAACACTCTATATGAGTTTAAGTTCAACTTTACTTGCTGTAATTTTTGGTTTTATACCCGCAATTGCATTGATTTTAACAGATAAAAATGGTTTAGCTCCAAACATAAAGGTATATAGAGTTTTAGATGTTATTATCAATACTCTACGCTCTTTTCCTTTTATCATTTTGATGATTATCCTTTTTCCAGTTACTAAGATTATTGTAGGAAAAAGTATTGGAACAACTGCAGCGATTGTACCTTTAACAATTGGTGCTGCTCCTTTTGTTGCAAGACTTATTGAGAGTGCATTAAAAGAAGTTGACATAGGAGTTATTGAAGCTGCAAAATCATATGGAGCAAGTAATTTTCAAATTATTTTTAAAGTAATGATAGTAGAAGCATTACCAGGAATAATTTCAGCAATAACATTAACATTAATCACAATTATAGGTTTCTCAGCAATGGCAGGAGCCGTAGGAGGTGGTGGTTTAGGTGATGTAGCCATAAAGTATGGGTACTATCGCTTTAAAACCGACATCATGTTATACACTGTACTAATTCTTATTGTTTTAGTACAGTGTTTCCAATCATTAGGGGATTACCTCTATAAAATTACAAAAAAATAGAAATTATTAAGGAAAAAAATGAAAAAAAGTATTTTAAAATTAACTCTTGGTTTATCTCTAATCGCAGGATTAAGTGGTATTGGTGCAAATGCAAATGATAAAGTTATTCGTATAGGAGCAACTCCTATCCCTCATGTAGAAATATTAGAACAAGTAAAACCAATCCTAGCAAAAGAAGGATATACTCTTGAGATAAAAGAGTTCACAGACTATGTGACTCCAAATCTAGCTGTTGATGATGGCGATTTAGATGCAAACTTCTTCCAACATGTTCCATATTTAAAAGAGTTCAATAAGAACAAAGGAACAGATTTAATCAAAACTGTAAATGTTCATCTTGAACCAATGGGTGTATACTCGGCTAAAATTAAAAACTTAAAAGAGTTAAAAGATGGTGATAGTATTGCTGTACCAAATGATCCTACAAATGAAAACAGAGCATTAGATGTTCTTGAAAATGCAGGTCTTTTAAAGTTTGCTAAAACAGATTTAAAAACAAAAATAGATATTACTGAGAATCCAAGAAACTTTGTTATTGAAGAGATAGACGCACCACAACTTCCTCGTGTATTAGGAGATGTTGCAATAGCTGTAATCAATACAAATTATGCTTTAAGTGCTAATTTAAACCCTACTAAAGATGCTTTAGCAATAGAATCAATCAATTCACCTTATGCAAATATCGTTGTAGTAAAACGTGGTAATGAAAATAAAGCTGGGATTAAAGCCTTAAATAAAGCAATCAATTCAGAAAAAATTCGTGAATTTATAGCTAAAAAATATAAGGGCGCGATTATAGCAGCGTTTTAAGAAAACTAATGGCATTTCTTCATGAAATAATAAACTTTTTAGTACAAACAATTGGCTCACTAGGATACATCGGCATTTTTGCTTTGATGTTCCTAGAGAGCACATTTTTCCCTTTTCCTAGTGAAGTTGTTATGATACCTGCTGGTTTTTTAGCATACAAAGGGGAAATGAACCTCTATATGGTTCTTTTTATGGGAACTTTTGGTTCTCTTTGTGGAGCTCTTTTTAACTATTATCTCTCAAGGTCTCTTGGAAGAAAACTTCTTCTAAAATATGGTCACTATATCTGGTTTGAAGAAGATAAACTTCAAAGAATGGAAAAGTTTTTTAAATCACATGGAGAAATATCTACGTTTAATGGAAGATTAATCCCTGTCATTCGTCAATATATTTCACTCCCTGCTGGTTTATCAAAAATGAATATCTTTAAATTTTCTCTTTATACAAGTTTAGGAGCAGGTATTTGGGTGGCTATTCTTACATTTTTAGGATATATATTAGGTGATAATCAAGAACTTATTAAAGAAAACCTACAATTTATAACAATAATTACGCTAATCAGCATAATTTTTATCTCAATTGTGTATATAAAGATTAAAAAATCAAAAAATTTTTCTTAACATAAGAAAAAAGCATATTACTATTTTGCAATCAAATTGTTATATTTATCTTATATAATGGATTCTATATGACAATAAGGTTATTCAATGGAAAAAAAACAATCAAACTCATTATTACGCATATTTATTATGCTATCTATTCTACTCAGTGGTGCTTGTGCATACCTAATGTTGAACTCTACACAAAAGCCTAATCAGCATAAACTAGTAATTCCTACTATAAAGAAAGATATTATAGCTATTGCACAATATAATGATGACTTTATTACTCTATATACAATGATGCAAACTCAATACAAAGAGTATTTTAATGAATTAGAATCTATTACAACATTGAGTATCCTTGCAAATCAATTAAAATTTGTAACAGAAAAATCATATGATAACCGTAAACGTGAACGATTAACATCTGAAATACGACAATGGATGAGTATAAAAAGACCTTCTTATGTATATATCAAAGCATTAAATGAACAATTGGATATACAACTTAACCGTTTAAATCAAAAATATTCTAAAGAGAATATCCAAGATATTCAAACTACTATTGAAGATATTATATTTAAACTTATTAATCGCTCTTTAGTGCAAAGTAAAATCTACAGTGACAATGCTCAAAGTGCAATGCAAAATATCAACCAAGTAGAAAAAGAGATTAACAAACTAAAGTCCCTTACCATTAATCTCAAATAATCAGTATAAATCCTATTATTTTAGATTAATTTTTTAAGTTTCAAAATAGAATTATTTTTTTATTTATCAATATTGACTTAATCTTCTCCATTAAAAAAAACAACTTTCAGCGAGTTTTAATTAAACCTCGCTGAAAAATATCTTTCCATGTATGAGTTATTAAGCTGATGTTTATAAAATTTAATTTAATTGACTTTATTCTTCTAAACACCTAAAATACCGTATCTTTTTAATATCAGGAATAAACATGATTATAATATTTCCAACAAATGAAGATATTGGTCTTCTAGCAACAATAAATAGTAATTTTGAAAATGCGAAGTTTTATACTTTGATTAAAATAAATTCAAAAGGTGCAGTACTTTCTGTAAAAGCAATTTCTAATAATAAGCTTAATGAGATAGATCCTTATGCTATAGTAACAAGTAAACCAATAAATAATCCCAAATATATCAATACAAGTATATTTATAGATACAACATCTGAAAATGTTGATAAAGCTTTAGTGAAAGTTCTTCAAGAAAAGCTTTTTAATAAAGTTTCGTAAATTTAAAAGAGTTTAGTATTGTCTATAATATAAACTCTTTTCACTTTAAATTTTTAGTTCCAAACCATTTTTCTTCTATTTTTCTAGTTCTTTATTTTTAATAAGTTTTCTTTTGCCCATATCAAATGCATTTAAAAGTTTTTTACATTTGGATTACTTTTTAAAGTTACTAGATATTCTAATGATGAATCAAAAGCGGGTAGTTTTTTAAATTTATCTTACCACCCTTGCTGCTTTAAAATATAATCCCAATTATACTCATACCCAACAAAACCATACTTTTTCATAACTTCTATTTTGCTTTTGGACGAAAGGGTTTTATAACTTCTTCATTACACTCTAAATATGGCCCATCAATCAAATCAATACAATAAGGAACAGCAGGAAAAACTGCATCTAAACACTCTCTTATTGACTTTGGTTTTCCAGGAAGATTTATAATTAAACACTTGCCTCTAATACCTGCTGTTTGACGTGAAAGAATTGCTGTTGGAACATACTGCAAACTCACTTGTCTCATAAGTTCACCAAATCCAGGCATCATTCTATCACATACTTCTTCAGTTGCTTCAGGTGTTAAATCTTTTGGATCAGGACCTGTTCCACCTGTTGTCACGACTAAGCAACATTCTTGAGTATCTACCATATCTTTTAATGCTTCTTTAATAAGTTCTTTATCATCAGGAATAACTTCATAAATACTATCCCATTGGCTCGTTAAATATTCATTGAGTGTATTTATAATAGCTTTTCCGGATAAATCTTCATATACTCCAGCACTTGCTCTATCTGAAAGAGTTAATATTCCTATTTTTATTTCATTCATAATTTATCCTTTTTAGAAAATTATATCATACCTCACCTTTTTCATACCATTTTCTTAACCAAGAATCCAAAGGATACATAAAACGATAAATTGCAGGTACGATAAGAAGTGTCAAAATAGTTGAACTTATGAGCCCACCAATAATAGCAATTGCCATAGGTGCATTACCTTCATGACCAGCACCTTCGCCTAATGCTAAAGGAAGCATTGCCCCAATCATGGCAAATGTTGTCATTAAAATGGGTCTTAACCTCTTTTCCCCTGCTTCTAAAATCGCATCATCAACATGTTTACCTTCTTTTATTGCTTGGTTTGCAAAATCTACAACAAGAATAGCATTTTTACCAACCATACCTAAGAGTAAAATGACACCAATCATAACAAACAAGCTAAAAGGCATATTGGCTAAATATAAACCTAAAACAACCCCTATAAACGAGAGAGGCATTGCTACCATAATAATCAAAGGCTGTATAAGTGACTCATACAAAGCAGCCAAAATTAAGTAAATCAAAATAACTGCTAAAATAATAGCCATTCCAAAAGCCTTATTTGTATCTGCCATTCTTTCTATATCACCAGTAAAACGATAGTTATATCCATCAGGTAATATCTCTCCTATTTTATTTTTTACTCCTGTTACAATACTATCAAGAGGAACACCAAAAAGATTTGACTTTACCAAGATTTTTCTTTCTCTATCAAACCTATTAATTGAAGCAGCCCCTGTAGTCTCTTCTAAATTAATTAATCCTTCAAGCGGAACAAACTCTCCTGTATTAGATTTAACTTGTAATTTTTTTAAATCTCCTACTGCTTCTCTATTAACATCAGAAAATCGTAATGTGATATCAAATTGCCTTCCATCTTGTTCATAATTACTAATAGATGTATCACTAGAAAATGCTGCACCAAATATACTTGCAATCTCTTGAGCGCTTACCCCAAGCCTTTTAGCATTTTCTCTTTGTATAGTGATTTTTACTTCTGGTTTTCCTTTTTCAAAATCACTATCTATATCAACTGCTCCTTTTATACTGCTTAATAGTGATTGAACTTTTATCGATGTATCTTCTAAAACATTTAAATCTGGACCTGTTAAAACAACTTGTACTTTTGCACTGTCTGTTCCTGTATCTATAGCAGGTACTTCTTCAACAACAACTTTTAAATCTTTTAAACTTTTAAACTTATCTCTATATTTTTGTACTATTTGAGCTTGTCTTAAATTTCTTTGTTCTACAGGAACTATTTTAACATAAACCATTGCTTTATGTGTTTCTTTAGCAGTTGTATATCCAATAGTCAATACTGTATACTCAACCATTTTATCTTTACTAAGAGACTCAACAATAGGTTTCATTTTCTCTTTCATACTTTCAAGATTTATACCTATTGGGCCTTTTACAATAATTCTCATTTCACTATTATCTTCCATTGGAACAAAATCCCCACCAATTTTACTTATAAGGGTTCCTGATGCAAATAATATCCCAATTGCACCCAAAATAGTAAGTGTTTTAAATCTCACTAAAGGTTTTAAAATAGCACAATAAGCTTTATCAAGACCTACAAAAAATGGCTCTGTTAAATGAAAAAATTTACTCTCTTTTGCATTTAATACTCTTGCACTTACTGTTGGAATAAACATAATTGCTACTATATAAGAAATTACTACACCTGATGCGACTGTCATGGCAAATGAGTTAAAAAATTTCCCAACAATACCATCCATAAAAGCAACAGGAATAAAAACAGCAAGAAGCATAGCTGAAATCGCTAAAACTGAAAAAGCTATCTCTTTAACTCCTTCAAATGAAGCTTCAAATGGAGCCATCCCTTTTTCCATTTTTTTTGTAATATTTTCTATAACAACAATGGCATCATCAATAAAAATACCTATGGCTAGAGTTAGCCCAATCATAGTAAGTCTATTTAAATCATATCCTAACCAATCAATTATGGCAAAAGTACCTATGATAGAAGTAGGAATAGCTAAAGCTGAAACCAATGTAGCTGTTACATTTCGCAAAAAGAAGAACACAATAATAATAGCTAAAATTGCTCCATAAATAAGATCAAATGTCACTTGATCTATATTTTGTAAAATTTTTCCTGATTGGTCTTGTAAAAGTTTTAAAGTATAATTATCCCCTGAAATTTTAACAAGTTCAGGCATAACTTTTTTAATACCATTTATTATATTTAACGTATTTGTTCCTGAAATCTTTTTAACTTCTAAAACAACCCCAGCTTTTCCATTAAATGAAGAATAGCTCTTTGCATCAGAAAGAGAATCTTCAACACGAGCTATATCTTTTAGTTTAACACCTGGAAGAATTCTAATATTTTTCATATCTTCTATATTTTTAGCATCTGCTCTAGCTTTTAAAACATATTCACTTGATTTTCCTACAAGTTTTCCTCCACTAGCTCTTACATTTTCTCTTGCAATAATCTTTTGCAAATCATTTGCCGTTAAATTATATTTTGTGAGTAAAAATGGATCTGCAAATATACGAACTTCCCTATCCCTAAAACCTACGATATTTATTTCACTAACACCACGTATTCTTTGAAGTCTCGGTTTTATCTTTTCATCAGCTAGTCTCATCAAAGATTGCCAATCATTATTCTTAGTAGCAATAAAAAGACTTACAACCGCACCAGATGTTCCCGCATTTTTTTTAACAATCGGTTTTTCAACTTCACTAGCAAGAACAAGCCCACCAATCTTATCTCTAACATCGTTTGTAGCTTCTGTTATATCTCGTTCTAATTCAAATATCACTGTAACAACACTCATGCCTTCATAACTTGTTGACATAAGTTTATCAATACCATCTATACCAGAAACAGCTTCTTCTACTTTATCAGTAACTTTTGATTCGACACTACTAGGGTCTGCGCCAAAATATTGAGTTTGAATAGTTACTACCGGAAATTCAACATTTGGAAAAAGATTAATTGGCATACTTTTATATGACATCAAGCCAAAAACGATAAAAGACATAACAAGCATTAAAGTACTGATTGGTTTATTTATGGCAAATTTATACATCTATTACTCCACTACAATATTGCCATCACCAAATAAACCTGGCAATATATCTTTAGTGAGAACTTCGGCTTTTAGTTTTCTAGAATTTGGATCCACGCTTGGATACACTTTTGTAATTTTTCCTATTAACTCTTTATCAAGTCCGTCTACTCTATACTTAAAAGTCTGACCTGCTTTTACACTATTCCAATGCTTTTCATCAAAAGAAAGTACAAGTTTGACTTCAGGATAACTCGTTATTGATATAAGTGGTGTTACAGGGCCACTGACACCGTCTCCCAATTCTACATGTAAATCTGTCACTACTCCATTATAGGGTGCTTTTAATATTCTATCTTCTACTCTAGTTTTTTTGAGAATATATGCATTTTGTGATTTAATCAAAGTCTGAACTGCTTTTTGATAAGCAAACTCTACATTTTCATACTGTTCTTCATCAATAACATCTTTAATTTTTTTATATCTTGTAAAAATACTACTTGCCTGATCTTTAGATATTTGAGAAAGTTTTATATCACTTTTTGAGAGCTCCATATCTATCTTTTCTATCTCATTATTTAATTCTAAAAGAACTTGACCTTTGTTTACATTATCACCAATCTTTACATGTAACTTTTTTACAAAACCAGTAACAGGTAAAGTGAGTTTTGACTCTTTTAAACCTTCAACATCAAATGTAGCATATACATCCACAGCTAATAAACTTAATGGTAACAATACTGAACTTATTATTAATTTTTTTATCATTGAATCATTTCCTTAACAGAATATCCAGCATAGTAATAAAACTCTGCTTTTTTAATTTCATAATCATTTTTAACTCTTTGTAAATATGCCTTAGCATTATACTTATCACTCAAAGCATCTAAATACGCAATATTATCAACTAAGCCTGCCTTAAACTTTTTAGCAATAGCGATAAATGTTAAATCTGCAGATTTCACTCTTAATTTTGCAGAGTTTATCCTATTTTTTGCAAGATCTAATGCTTCTATACTATATGAATATCTCAAGTCTGCTTTTCTTTTTTCATACGCTAAATCAGATTTTGCACTCTCATATGAAAGTTTACTTGCTTCATATTTTTGATTAGATGAGCCAAAATCAAAGATTTTCCACTTAACAGATAAAATCAATTTATTTTGTTTATAAGAATCTTTAGAAGTACTCAAATCTGTTTTAAATTTTGTGTCATAGTAGGTATAAGTATTGTCCAAAGAAACTTGTGGTCTAAGTGATGACTTTTCAATCTCTGCTTTAAATTTTAATGCTTCTGTTTTGTTTTTTTGAGCTAAGATAATATCTGTCATTTTTTGAGAAAACTTATCTGGCTCTTTTACAAAAGCTTCTTCTACTTTTATCTTATCAATTCCTGTTAATTCTCTCAAGTTAAATATTAAATTTGTTTTAGACAATAAAAGTTCAGATTTTTGTGTTTGAGCAAAAGCTAAATCTGATTTTATTTTTTCAACTTCATCTTGTGAAGCAGCTCCAGCATATTTAAACTTTTCCAACCTTTTTACATCTGCTTTTAACTGTTCTATTTCCTGGGTTTTTGCCAATATATCAGAAGAAATACTTTTAAGATTAAAATACACACTCACTGTATTTAATGCTAAGGTGTTATTAATATTTTTTCTAGAAAATTTACTTGCTTGCAATTCTTTTTTAAGTTGTTGTAATAAAGATGACTTTTTGCCACCATCATATATACTATAAGAGATATTAGCATAACTAGACAATAGATCTTTAGGATCAAGTGATACTCTTCTCTCATTTGAAATATTTTGATACGCACTCCCAACAGAAAGTGATGGTAAATAAGCACTTTTTGTAGACTCTAATACATTTTCTATACTTTTTTCATTTAAAATAGCAGATTTTGCTACTTCGTTATTTTGGCTTAAATCCACAAGTTCTAATAAAGAATTTCCACTTAAAAGCAGTGGTAAAACTATACTAATGTATACCAATCTCATTTTATATCCTTTTGTATGAGTTCAAGTAAAAAGTGTTTTTGTTTATCAAAGTCTTTTTTCATATCTTCAAGAGAAATATTTTTACATATAGCATTAATTAGAAATCCTTTAAACATATTTAAATATATATGTCCTACAGTGTCTACATTAAAATTTTTAAATTCTCCTAAAGCTATACCTTCTTGTAAAATATCTTTCAATTTTGACAAATCATTTTCTTCTGATAATTCATAATTACTACGCAGTCCTTCATGAGAAGAAGTCAATATAACAGCCATATTATTAGCAAAAATCTTTAATAGTTTTGTTATTAATTCCTCTTCGACAATGAGAGAAAAATCAAAAAATATTGCAATTTTCTCAGAAGGACTCTTAGTGTTTTTATATTGTTTTTCTTTACCGTTATCTATCAATTTGTATACATAATCCCAAATTTCTAATACAATTTCTTCTTTAGTACTAAAATAAAGATAAACTGTACCTTTACCAACTTTAGCAGCTTTAGCAATAGATTCCATAGAAGTTTTTTGTAAACCATTTTCGGCTATAAGATTAATAGCTGCAATTGCTATTGATCTTTTTTTTTCATCTTTATCAATAATTTTTGGCATCTTTATCCTTTTATGACTGACATTCAGTCATAAAATAAATTATATACTATTTTTTTATAATTGTCAATATCTTATCTTAATATATGCCCAACATTTTTTATATAATAAACAGTAGCATACTCACTAAAAAAATCTTTTACATGTAAAGCATTAATTATTTTATCTTTTTGTCCTAAATACACTTCTATTTGTATACCCTTTTGTACTATCTTTTGTAAATCTTCTTGTTTCCACTCATAATGTAAAAGTTCTTTTAACTCTTCTAAATATCCTTTTTGAAAATATTTTTTCATATCTAATTGTGTTATATTTGATAAAAACTCTTGAGAATATAATTCAGAGTTTTTCCTAAAAGAGAGCATTTGAAGTTTTTTAAATTTATCATTTGTATCTTGAAAAAAAGCGGGAGAAATCAATTGTAATTTATCGATTCGTTCTTTACATGTAAGAGTATGTTCAAAAGCCTTTTGTGCACCATAACTAAAACCAACTACACAAAAATCACTTTTACATGTAAACGTATCAAAAAGCTCACTCTCGTTTTTAAAACAAAAGCCACTAAAATATTTCATCAACTATCTTTTTAATTTCTACTTTACTTACACTCTCTTCTTCAAAGAGTTTTTTTGAGATAATATCAAGTGGAGCACTCATGCCTAAAAGAAATTTTTCTACTTCTTCTCTTGCTTCATTTAAAATAGAAGGAACATCATCAGTTGAAGCAACAAGTCCTCTTCCCATACCATAAAGCTCACTCATATTTTTAGCAATCTCACGAGCTCGTTGTAAATCATCTGTAGAGTTAGAATAAGTCTCATTGAACTTTATTTTTGTTATAGCAATACCTGCTAAATATACCTTTATCTTTGAAAACATTTCTGTTTTTGATTCAATTTCTAAGTCCAAATCTTTTAACCTATCATTAATAATAGTTATTTTTTCAAAATCAATCTCAAACCAATATGCACAAAGTGCTTTTGCCGCTTGATATATTGATTGTATTTTCTTTTCTTCTTCTGAAAAATTAAGCACTTTTCTTTTGCCTAAAAGAACTTTTTGTCGCACTGCTAAAAAATCTTCTTCCCCTATGCTTTCTCGTTTTGCTCTTAGTGCATTAATTGCAGCTTCATTGACAAGTGTAGCAAGTGCCGCTCCACTAAAACCTACACTCATTTTTGCTATTTTTGCAACATCACCTACAAAAGTTTTTCCTTCTAAATAAATATTTAAAATCTTTAATCTATCAGAAAAATCAGGCATAGGGATAAAAACACGCCTATCAAAACGTCCAGAACGAAGCAATGCTTCATCTATAACGTCTATTTTGTTTGTAGCTCCAATAACAATAACTCCACTACTATCTTCAAAACCATCCATTTGTGTTAAAAGTTCATTGAGTGTTGATTCTCTTTCATCATTTCTCATGCCGCCACGTGCTTTACCGACCGCATCTATCTCATCAATAAATATAATAGATGGAGCATGTGCTTTCGCGTAAGAAAAAAGTTCCCTTACTCTTTTAGCTCCCATCCCTACATATATCTGTACAAAACTTGCACCACTTTGATAAAAAAATGGAACTTCTGCTTCTCCAGCAACTGCTTTTGCAATCATAGTTTTTCCAACACCAGGAGGACCTATGAGTAAAACTCCTCGTGGAAGGGTAATCCCAAATTTTTTATATTTATCAGAATTTTTTAAAAAATCTACTACTTCTTGAAGTTCTTCTTTAACTTCACTAATACCAGCAATATCAGTAAATTTATACTTTGAAGTACTTGCTTTAACTACTGTTTTAGTAAAACCCTCATGAGCATAAGCATTGTATTTTTCTTGCTCTTTCTTTATATCTACTTCTCTTCTTTTTCTACCATACAAAATTAATCCTAGTATCATAAAAAAGAACAGACCAATAACTACTAAATCTTTTATAAATGGATTTTCATATACGACTTCAATAGGTACTTTTTTTAATAATGCTTTTAAATCAACTCCATCTTTTAAAATAATATAGGCATGATCGTTAGTATATAATATGACTTCATTGTTTTGTATCTTTGCTTTTTTTATAACATTATTGTTTAAAAGATTTTCATAGGTATTTAAATCTATACTTTCATTATTATTTCTTAAAAAAACAACTAAAACAAGAATTACCAAAACAGATATTGCCATAAGCGATACCATGATTTTTTTAGATTTCATAATTGACTTTAGCATAATTTGCGTCCTTTTTAACTTCATACTTTTCTACGCTAACCCACTCTTTTAATATATCTCTATTTGACTCTATATAAATTCTATTATAAAACTGATCAAAACCACTATATAGTTCACCTTTTTTCTCTTCTATTAAAATTTCTAAAGGCTCTTTATGTTTTAATCGAAACTCATAGTTTTTTTCACTTATAAGTCTTTCTACTTGTTTTAATCTCTCTTTTGCTACATCACCTCTAATCTCTGGTTTCATAATAGCACTTGGCGTTCCATCTCTTTTAGAATACGTAAATGAGTGTATATGTGTTAAAGGAAACTGCTTTAATGTCTCATAAGCTTCATCCCATACTTTATCACTCTCACCTGGATGTCCTGTGATAAAATCTGTTCCTAATGCATACCTTAGACTATGTAACTCTTCAAAAAGTTCCATATCTTTTTTTACATTATTTCTTCTTCTCATGATTTTTAACATCTCTTCACTTGTATGTTGCAATGCTAAATGAAGATGACGCTCCAACCATGGTTCTGTTAAAATTTCTCTAAAACTTTCATCAACTTGAATGGGCTCAATACTTCCTAATCTAATTCTTCTAACACCTCTAATTGTTGCAATTTTTTTAACAAGACTTCCTAAAGAACTTTTTTTATCCTGTCCATAACTTCCTATGTTTGTTCCTGTTAACACAAATTCACCATATCCATTAAAAGCAAGTTTCCGTACTTGTTCAAGTATAAGTTCTTCATCTTGACTTCTTGCATTTCCTCTAACATAAGGAATAATACAATAAGAACATCTAAAATTACACCCTTCTTGAATTTTCAAAAAAGCTTTACTTTTTCCTATGTATTCACTAACTATTGTAGAATCAACAGAGTTTAAATCCCCCATCTCTACAAATCTTGTTTTTTCATTTAAAAGTGTATTGATATTTTCTTTTTCAGAGTGACCCATCACTCCAAAAACTTTTTCTTCTTTAAAAAGATCTTCACCCTTACTAAATGCCCCGCATCCAGCTAAAACTACTTTTACCCCTCTTCTATTAGCACTATTTATATAACTTCTTACCCCTGTATCGGCTCCATTTGTCACTGTACAAGAATTTACTACGATAATATCTGCTTTTTTTTCATCTTTTACTATTTCAAAATCTTTTAAATTTTGCATCATTATTTGTGTATCATAAATATTTGTTCTACATCCAAATGTCTTAAAAAAAACTTTTTTCATTTTAACAATCTCCTTTTCACGGAGCAAAGCCCAGCAAAAATTCCTAGCACTGAAACTTCAATTTTATTCAGAGATGAGTACATCATTAATACAATACGTCCTTATTTATATCTATATCTGATGGTAAGTTTTTACCTGTGCGTCTTACATCAATTGTTTGAGTAGGATAAGCAATTTGTATATCTTTTTCTTTGTTTATTGCTTCAACAATTTCATAACTTATAGTACTTCTTAAAGTAAGTGCAGCATAAGAGTTAGTCATATACCAAGTACTTATAGTCAAACCATGTGGCTCTAAAAATGAGTATATTCTAGGTTCAACATTTGTATTTTTGAGGCTATATTGGCTTCGTAACTGATTTAAACTACGTCTAGCAATATCTGTATACCCTTTTGAGTATTTTTTAGTTATCTCTTTTATAATATACATCGCTTTTTTATGGTTTGAATCAAAAGTAATAGTTAAATCTATGCCATCCCAAACAGTTTTTAATGTTCCATGTGTATAGTTGGATATAAGTGTTGTAAAGACGTAATTATTAGGGATAAAAACAACTCTACCAGAACGTCTATTTTGTAAATAACTTGTAAGTGTTATATCTTCTAAAATAGTCATTCTTAAAAGTGAAATATCGATAATATCTCCAACATAAGGGAGTCCATCTTTTTGTACTTTTACTCTATCCCCTACATGAAAACTGCCCCCAAAAACTATAACCATCCAGCCAAGAATACTCATAAACCAGTCTTTCATAGCAATTGCTATACCAGCTGAGGCAAAACCTAAAACAGTAACAAAATAAGAAACATTTTCGATGTAAGCAAAAAGTAAAATCAAAACAATTAAAGTAAAGTTTATAAGGTTTATTGCCTTATTTGCCATATAAAAACGCTCATTATCTGTTATATACTTTTTAATTATAAGCTTAAAAATTAAAGATATAACAATAACTACAATAATAAATAGAGCAATATCAAATGCTCTTTTCATTTGAGCCGTTATATCTTCTGTCACTTCTAACCGTACTCTATCAACCTTCTTTGAATACACAGCAAAAGTAGTCTCAGCTAAATCATGAGCTCTATTAAATTCTAAAATATCTTGATTTACTACAAATAATCTCTTTTCTATCTCTTCATCTTTATGAAGAATATCAATTTGTTTTAACAAATCACTTTTATCTTTTAAATTCATTATTAAATTATCTAAAGAGTCAATTCTATTTTTATAATTTTCTCTCTCTGTTTCAATTTGTTTAATATAAGAAAAAGCAGATATTATAGAAAAAGGGTTGACAACTTCTGGTTTTTTATCTAATTCATCTGGTTTTACAATTTTTACAAAAGGAGAATTTTTATACTCTCTTAGCAACTCTATTTGCTTTTCTAATCTATCTTGTTCTTTTAAAAATTCTTTATATTTTAATTTAGAATTTTTATCTCTCTTACGTGAAAGTCTTTTCACTTCTTTATCAACAATATTTAACTCTTCTATTAATCCTAAATATGTTATATAATTTTGATAACCTATAAGCCAAATATTATTTTTTAAAGCAAGATCAATCGCTTCTATTTTCTCTTTTATAAGTTCTATTTTTATTATTTCATCTTGAGTTAATTTTACTTGTGTTTGATTATGGTCTGCATATAAAACACTAGCAATAAATATAAAAATAATAAAAAGTTTTTTTATCACTTAAATTCTCCTAATACACTTAGTAAAATATCTTTTTTAATATCATCTTTTATACAAAAATTACCAATTTTATGTGGCAAAATAAACTTTATCTTCTTGTTAAAACTTTTTTTATCTAAAAAGAACGTATCATAAAACTTTTCTACAGAATCTATAGGATATGTTACTGGTAAATCATACTTCTTAAGTAAACTTGTTATTCTTTGACTCTCTTCTTCACTCAATAAATCTAACTTAGAAGCAAGTACGTTTGCCATAACTATACCAATAGCCACTGCTTCCCCATGAAGATACTTACTGTATTTAGTCTCATTTTCTATAACATGAGCAAAAGTATGACCATAGTTTAATACTGCTCGTATACCCTCTTCTCTTTCATCACGTGCTACTACATCTGCTTTGATATCAATACATTTATTAATGGCTAATTGTAAATTTTCTTCTACATGTAAAGAGTTAGTTTCTAGCCACTGAAAAAAATCTTTATCAAAAGTGATAGCCATCTTTATGATTTCTGCAACTCCTGCACTAAATTCTCTTTTTGGTAAAGTTTTCAAAAAATTTGTCTCACAATAGACTGCTCGAGGTTGCCAAAAAGCACCCACTAAATTTTTTCCAAACTTGTTATTTATACCAGTTTTTCCACCAACACTTGCATCAACTTGTGCTAAAAGAGTTGTTGGAACTTGAATAAAATCTATACCTCTTTGATATATAGAAGCAACAAATCCTGTCATATCCCCAATAACACCACCACCTAGTGCTATAAGAATAGATTTTCTATCTAACCGTTTAGTAAAACACTCTTCTAAAATAAAATTTACTGTTTCAAAGTTTTTATACTTCTCACCATCTGGTACTGTTATAACATGGCACTCTCTTGCTTTTATCTTACTAAGCAAAGTATCTACATGTAAAGCACTTACTGTAGGGTTTGTAACAATAGCAACTTTGGTATCGAGCTCTATTTTTTCTAATTCATTTATATATACTAAATAAGAATTTGTAGATTTATTATCTAATTTTATATTGACTTTCATTTATGATCCATTTATAAAGTTTTTTATTATACCGACATAGGAATAAAAAGCTGATAAGAATTAGAAAGCTTAAAATACAATCTTTCCATGTCTGTAGAAAAAATAGAAAACATGTTGGATTCTATAATTTTTTTATTAAATGGAACAAATTGAAGAATATCATCTCTATTTCGTAATTTCAATAGCGGATTTCTTTTAGCCGTAATTACTTCTACTGACTTTCCAAAAAGTTTTGCAAGATTGTCAAAATGTTCTGCTAATGCATTTTTTTCATTTAAATTATCTGGGTTAAAATTATATAACTTTATATCCAAATCAAGTTGGGAAGAGACATCAAAAATCACTGCTGATTCTTTTTCAATATCTTCACTATTACTACTTAAAACCACACCCTCTTTAAGACTTGCAAATCCCCATGAGCCAACTTTAAAAATAGGTAATCTTGCATTATATAAATGTACAATATTATCAATAAAAAACTGACTTGATACAACAATAAGCCCTATATCTTTTTTCTCTAAATCTTCTTTTAAAACAGGACTTGCTTTTTTATTATAATAATCAACTTCTATACGAATATGTTTATTATTATAACTTTTTATCTTTTCAAAAGAGTTTGAATATGTTGGATTAATAACTTTAATATATAATTTCATGCTACTTATTTTTGCATGTAAAAGCAATGCATCATTAACCAATTTATCAATTTCTCTATTATTCATCTTTAACATATCAACTAAACAATATATACTATTACCAAAAGGCGAAGGAAACTGTCCTAAATCTTGTTTTATACTTCTATATACACTTTCTAAAACTGTCGGATCACCAATAGCTAATAAAACATCATTAGGTTGTATCATTAAAGTAGGACGAGGTAAAATCAATCGATTTGCTCTATAAATTGCAGAAATTTTCCACTTTTTTTGTGCAATACTTGCTAAATGTCTATATACATAAGAACTTCCTATAGGAACTCTTATCTCCATAATTTCTCCTGCCCCTAAACCTACATTTTGAGCGATAACAGGCATATCTGGCAAAAAATCAACAAATCTTGAGCTTAATACATCACGAGAACCAATATTTTCCAATCTATTATCTTCTATCTCTAATTCCCATCTATCTAACAGAATTATCTGGACATCTTTATTAAGTGTTCGTATATTTTGATAAGTTCCAATAGCATCAATCTTTTTAGAGACTACAACCATAATTTGGTAATAATTTCTATTTAAAAGAACGGAAAGTTTTTCAAAACTTGTTGGATCAAAATTATAAAAAATAAAGTTTTCAGACTTTTTAGAGGGAACAGTCTTATCTCTGTAAGTTACAACATCATACAAATTATCACTACTTGTATTAGTCATAACTCTTTCTAAAAAATGTTTTGCTAAAATACCATCAGCAATTATAAGAATTTTTTTCATTCGTTCTCCATAAAATATTAAAGGATATTATAGCAAAATGATTTTACATGTTCTTTTTAGATGCAAAATATTCTATAAAAACTTTATATTTGTATTGCTTTTATCTACTAATTTGTTTGCTTTTAACAACATCATGGAAGATGTTTTTTTAAAAAATAAAGATTTAATTCATTATAAAAAAGATTTACAAAATCTTAATTCACTTAACAAGAAAAATCCTTTAGAAAGTGCTTTATCTAATGGTTTTAATCAAAAAGAACAACTAAAAACTTTGATATTTAAAAAGAAAAATGACCTCACTTTAAAAATTATTACACTTTATTTAAGAATTGAAAAAGATAACGAAATTCTCAATATATATAAACAAGATTATGCTAAGTATTTAAAGAACAGAGAAAATGACAACTTGTTAAAAATTGTAAAAAAAAGACTAGAAAAACAAAAAAATTCTTTAACAAAATCATTAAATAAATTTGAAAATTTCACAAAAAATTATTATAAAAAAATAAATTTACAAGAAAATATAAAAAAATTTGATTTTCCTCTCTCTTCAAATCACGCCTATTCAAAATTTTTATTGCTACAAAAATATAAACAAAAAGCAATATTTTTAGCAATAAATACTGATAAAAAAAGTAAGCTACTGCATCTTTTAAATCAACATTATACTCAACACAATTTTATGCTAAATGATATAAAAAGTAAAAAAGAAGAACTTGAAAAATCATTACAAAATAGTAAGCAAAAAAATACTCTTCTTAAATCTGACATTATTAATATAAAATATAATATTTTACTTAATAAATGTAAAGTTTCATATATACTTGGAACATTGACAAACAATATTAAAACTGTATTCAATAAAACAAAAATTTCAAAGATAAAATTAAAAAGAATTCATTTTTCAAGATACTCTACTACAGTGTCATCTTACTCTATAATTATAGTACGTAATCATGCAAAAAAATTACGTAATTTAGATCACTATATTTTAGAATTACATGGATATTCAGATTCTAATGGTAATAAAAAAGTAAATTATAAACTATCGTTAGAAAGAGTTATAAATACTAAAAAAGAGTTGATAAAACTAGGAATAAATAAAAATAAAATAAAAATCTTTGCTCATGGTGAATTAAAACCAATAGTAAGTAATAAAACAAAAAAAGGGCGTCTTTTAAATAGACGTGTAGAATTTAAATTATATAAGGATAATTAAATATGGATTTTAAAATTGATAATACAGATGGTAATGCCAGAGCTTGTACAATACAAACTGCTCATAGCACAATACAAACACCTGTTTTTATGCCTGTTGGTACTGTTGGAAGCGTAAAAAGTTTAGATGCTAAAGATATGGTTGAAGAGTTAGGTGCAAAAATAATATTAGGAAATACCTATCATTTATATTTAAGACCAAATGACAAAGTTATTAAACATTTTGGAGGACTACATGGTTTTACAAAGTTTCCAAATAGTTTTTTAACGGACAGTGGTGGTTTTCAAGCTTTTTCTTTAAGTGATATTTCAAAAGCAGATGAAAATGGCATAACATTTAAAAGCCATATAGATGGTTCTTCTCATTATTTTACGCCGACTAAAGTACTAGATATTCAATACAACTTTAATTCTGACATCATGATGATACTAGATGACTTAGTTGCCCTTCCAGCGACACAAGAAAGAATTGCTTTATCAATTCAAAGAACAACAGATTGGGCAAAAACAGCTATAGAATACCATATGAGCCAAAAAAGCAAAGGCATTGGTGTTGACCAAAATATTTTTGCTATTATTCAAGGTGGAACAGATAAAGCATTTAGAAAAAAATCTGCAACGGAGCTTTGTGCTTTAGAAGATTATGATGGATATGCAATTGGTGGACTTAGTGTTGGTGAAACAAATGAAGATATGTATGATACAGTTGAGTACACAACACCTTTTATGCCAAAAAACAAACCTCGTTATCTTATGGGAGTAGGAACACCTGAAGATTTGGTTGAAAATGTTGAACGTGGTGTTGATATGTTTGATTGTGTTATGCCTACAAGAAATGCAAGAAATGGGACTCTATTTACATCTTTTGGAAAACTTAATATAAAAGCAGCTAAATTTCAACTCGATGAGAACCCAATTGACCCAGAGTGTAATTGCCATACATGTAAGAATTATAGCAGAGGTTATATCTCTCATCTTTTTAGATCAAAAGAATTAACCTATTTTAGATTGGCTTCACTTCATAACTTACACTACTACCTAAATCTTATGAAACAAATTAGAGAGTCTATACTCCAAAACAAGTTTCAAGAATTTAAAAAAGAATTTTATAAAAAAAGAAGCAAGTAAAGAGTAAAATAATAAGTTTTAATATAAAATAAAATCGAGGAGTAACATTGAAAGTAAGATATCTATTACCATTTTGTTTGTTGATTGGGCTACAAGCAGAAGATTTAACTACACTACTCAACAATGCTGTAAAATCAAATCCTGATGTGAATCGTCAATTGAAATATTATGAATCCGTACTGCAAGATTTAAATATTGCAAAAGCGGGTAATTTACCTTCTTTAGATTTTCAAAGTAGTGCAGGAAGAGAGAGAACAAAAAGAGAGGATCAAGAAAGTACTAGTTTAACACACTACAACAACTCTATAACCTTAAGTCAAAATATTTTTAATGGTTTTAAAACAACAAGTGAAATAAAACAAAATAAAGCAAGAATATCTTCAGCTGCTTATTCTGTACTTGACCAAGCTAATACTGTAGCATTTGAAACTATTAAATCTTATTTAGAAGTATTAAAAGAAAATGAGCTAACAAAACTCTATGAAGAAAATGTAAAAAACCATCAAGATATTTTAAGTAAAATTGAAGAAAAAACTAATGCTGGTATAGGAAGGCAATCTGAAGTGCAACAAACACAAAGCCGTCTTTTTCTTGCTCATTCAAACTATATTGTGCAACAAAATAATTATCAAGACACTTTAACAAACTATCACTTTTATGTTGGACGTCATTTTGATGAAAGTAGCTATAAAAAGCCAACGTTAAATTATGCATTTCCTAAAAGTGTAGATGAAGTCGCACAAATAGCCTTACATAATAATCCTGCAATAAAAGTTATGTACTCAAATATAACAGCAAAAAAAGCAGAACATGAACAAACAAAAAGTAATTTTTATCCTATTTTAGATGCAACAATCAGTCAAGAATGGAATGACAATATAGATGGCATAGAAGGAACTAAAGAGAGTACTGATGCATATGTTACTCTAAGATATAACTTTTATAGAGGTGGTGCAGATGAAGCTGAAAAACTCAAGAAATTAAAAGAAATGCAAGAAGAAAATGAAGCATTAAATAAGACAAAAAGAGACATTATTAAAGCAGCTAGATTAAGTTATACCTCTTATAAATCTTACGAAACTCAATTAAAATATTTAAAACAACATGTTGACGCTTCAAAATTAACATTGGAATCATACAAAGATGAATACTCATTGGGTAGAAGAGATTTACTTGCTATTTTAGATGCACAAAAAGAATACAATACAGCAAGACAAACTTATACAAGAGCTCAGTACGATTTACTCATAACAAAGTACAAACTACTTAGTTCAATGAATAAGCTTCTTGGCCAATTTAAATTAGATATTATAAAAAAAGTCAATACAAACACAATTAAAGATGAAATAATAACTAATGAAAATCTTTTAAAAAACAATCTTTGTGATAATCCTACAAACAAAGAACAACTGAATAATTATGGATGTGAACAAACTCCTGAATTAAAAATAGGATATAATCTATAAAAAAAAGTAAAAAGATGAAAAAACTTGTCCAAATTTTAATTGCATTCAGTCTTGCAATATTTACAAGCTTTCATCTTTTTGCTAAAAATGATGACTTTGTTATAGATAAAAAAATTATAACTGCAGTAGAAAAAAAATATGGTATATTTGCTAAAAATAGAGTCTTAGCACTTATAAAACTTATGAACTCCCTAAAAAATGCTCCTGAAGATGAAAAACTTTTAAAAGTAAATAACTTTTTTAATCAAGTAAGGTATCAATCTGATTTTAAAACCTGGGGAGTTAAAGACTATTGGGCTACAAGAATGGAGTTTTTAGGAAAAGATAAAGGTGATTGTGAAGATTTTGCTACAGCTAAATACTTTACACTCAAACAACTCAATGTTCCTACGAGCAAAATGTATCTTTCCTATGTAAAAGCAACAAAGCAAAAGATAGCCCACATGGTTTTAACTTACTTTAAAACAAAAAAAAGTATTCCCCTTGTGCTTGATAACTACAACAAAAGAATACTACCAGCAACTAAAAGACCGGATTTAATACCTGTTTATAGCTTTAATGGTGATTCCCTTTACTTAGCAAAACAAAAAGGTTTAGGTAAAGAAGTTCCATCAGGTGTAGCTAAAAATAAAAAATGGACTAAACTACTACAAGATATCAAAAGGAATAAAATATGACACTTTTTAAACAAATAGCAATTATTTTCTCACTATTTATTATATTAATTATGGGCTCAGTTATGTATTTAAATTTTAATTCAGCAAATAATTTTATACAAAACCAACTTTATACAACAGCTGAAGATACAGCAACATCACTTGGTCTTTCACTCAGTATGAATATTCCCCAAAATAGTGAAGATCTTTCTACGATGGAAACTATGATAAATGCAATATTTGATAGAGGTTATTATGAATCAATCATACTTAAAGATATGGACGGGAAAGTTCTTATTCAAAATAAAAACATTTTAAAAGTAAAAAATATACCAAATTGGTTTATTAACAATATAAATATCGTCGTACCAACTGCAAAAACACAAATTTCAGCAGGATGGATACCTTATGGTACTTTAAGTGTAAAACTTCATAGTGGGCATGCTTATATGCAGCTTTGGAATATTTTTACAGAAATTTTAGAAACTTTTAGCATCCTAATTTGTATTGTATTTTTATGTTTATATTTTCTATTAAAATTTGTTCTTAAATCATTAAAAGGTGTTGAAAATCAGGCGATGGCAATAACAAATAATGATTTTATTATCCAAGAAAAACTTCCTTTTACAACTGAATTTAAAAATGTTATTAAAGGTATGAATAAAATGGTAGTAAAAGTTAAAGACATCTTTGAACACGAAGCACTTATGGTTCAAAAATATAATGACTTACTATACAATGACCAAGATACAGGGATGGGAAATAGAAAATTTTTCTCCCTTAGACTCTCATCTTTGCTGAATCAAAACGATGCAAAATCAAGTGGTACAATCGTTATATTTGTTTTAAATAATTTTATAGAAGCAAAAAAAAGTGTAGGATATAAAGTACTAAACGACTACATAAATAAATTAGCAGAAATTTTTTATAACACTACTAGCAGTGTTGAAGAAAGAGTTGTAACAAGGCTAAAAGATTCAGAATTTTCAATGATACTTCCTGAAACAAACTATGAAAATACTAAAAAAATAATTAATCATTTTTTACAATCAGCAGAAGATATAACACCAAATGAACTTAGAAAAATACCTGATTTTTTTATAAGTGGTGGAGCAACGTATTATAATGAAGAAGATAACCAAAAAGAAATTTTATCTCGCGCTGACTTCGCTTTATCATCAGCTAAGATGAAAAATGAAACTTATGTCCACTTTCATGAAATAAAAAATGATGAATCACTTATGGAACTTGGACAAGAAGAGTGGTATAAACTCATAACAAATGCAATTAAAAATAATGGAATAAAACTAGCACTCCAAGCAGTAAAAGATATAGATGGAAAAATCTTTCACCAAGAAGCATACTTAAGAATGAGCGATGATAAAGGAAATATATATCCTGCAAGAATATTTATGCCTATGCTTAATAATCTTGATTTAACAGATGATGTAGATAAGGAAGTCATAACAATAGCGATAAAACTAGCACAAAGAAATACAAGTATTGCTATTAATATAGCTCCATCTTTTATTAAAAACAATGAAAATCTATATTGGCTAGAAAACATTTTTAAACAATCAACAGAACAAAATTTACAAGTATCTTTTGAATCTAGTAATTATTCCGTCATCAACAACTTAGAAAACTATATAAACTTTTCTAAACTTGTACAAAACTATAACTATAGTTTTGGTATAGATAATTTTAACATTACCAAACAAAACTTAGAATACTTACAAGATATAAAACCAGCTTATATCAAAGCTGACAAATCTTTCTTTATAGATATGCATGATGATGGTAAAAGTAATATATACGAATCATTTAAACTATTAACTCAATCATTAGATATAAAATTAATAGGAACAGCTGTAGAAGAAGAATTACAATGTAATAACCTTAAAGAGATTCCTATTCATTTAATGCAAGGTGCGTATATACAAAAACCTACTTTATAAACATGTAGAGGGGAAAACTTCATCTGTTTTCCCCTCTACATGTACAAAATTAACTCACAGTAATATTAGTAATATCCTCTTCTATTTTAATAACTACTGCATCATCACCAGTTCCATATGTATACTCATTGAATCCATCATTTGGATTTCCATCAGATGGAGTCCAACCACCTTTAATAGTAACACTATCAGTTGAATCTCCTGTAATTTCTAAGATATTATCATTATCAGTTATATCCAAAACATCTTGAACATCAAGAATTATGTTTTGATTTCCTTCACTCAAATCAATGCGCTCTATATTTGTCGCTTTATCGGAAATATCATCAAAATTTAATGTTACATCACTTTCTAATAATAAAACATCATGACCTACTCCACCATCGATTATTTTATCTGCACTGTCATAGACAAGAGTATCATCTCCAGCATCTCCATAAAGCTTATCTGATCCGGCATCACCAATAAGAATATCATTACCATCATACCCATGCAGTGTTTTAGTTGAATTTTTTGTATCAATTAATATATCATCTCCATCAGTTCCATCTAAACTACCCGATGTATCCCTATTAATAGTAACATTTGTAGTCTCACCATTGGTTGTATAATCAAATGAACCACCATTACTGTATAATCCAGTTATATCTATATCTCCTGAATTTGATTCTAAAGTTAGTCCCTCTTCATTTGAAACTGAATCAACAGTATATGCTGAAGTATCATTATGGAGTACTGCCCATTCTGGAATTGTAAAATCAGTATTATAATTAGCATTTGTAACAACATTATCTATCATTGCTATAGAACTATCTGGATTAACAAATAATGAAACTTTAGCAGTATCTGTACCGTTATGTTCATTACTAATAGTATATGTAAATTCTGCATCACCATTATAATCAGCTTCTGGTGTAAAAGTAACAGTGCCATCAGCATTAAGTACAACACTACCATGTTTTGCATCTTGAACACTAGTAATACTCATAGTATCGCCATCAGAATCTATATCATTTCCAAGTAATGCTTTTGCTTCAATAACTAAAGCTGTATCCTCATTTGTCACTAGTCCGCTAGCGTGAGATATTGTATCTCCTGCTAAAGTAGAGTAGTTAACACCATCAGAACTCATTTCAACATGAAGTTTAGCAGAACCACCTTGATCCCAATAAATAATGCTAATACTATGTGTTCCACCATCCTCAATTTCTACAGAACTTTGATTTGAGTTTTGAGATCGATTTCCAACAAATTCTGTTACGACTTCATTATCAATTAACAGACTAAAACCATCATCAGAAGTTACTTTAAAATAATGAGTACCTGCATTTAATTCAATTGATCCACTTAGTTTAATAATTGCATCCGTACTATTTCTAGGGTCTGTATCCAATGAGGATGCATCTGCTCCTAAAAATGTTTGCAACGTACCATCACTACCTAAATCATTAGTAATGGTTCCATAATCAATAGAAGTAGCAGTAAAAGTTGCATCAGCTGATCGTCCAGTAATAAAATCTTTTACAATAGTCAAAGTATTCAAATTATCGCCCGTTCCATCAACACCATCATAACCAAGTCCTGAAGTATAATCATTATAAGCATAATATTCACCATGTAAACCATTAACCGTTATACTAGTATCATCAATAGCATCTGGTGCATTTCCTGAAACATTACTCTCAATTATAATTTCTTTACTAGCACTACTTACAGAAACTTCGCCTGTTTGTTGATCAACATCTTGATTATGTACAGTTACTGTTACGGTAACATCCTCATTAACATTAGATAAAGTAAGACTAGATATCTCACTTGGCTCTACTGTCCATGTACCATCACTATTTTTCGTACCATGATTTAATGTAACATCATCAGATAAACCAGAAATAGTATATCCTGTAATAGACTCTGAACCATCTGTATCTGATAATTGAGCATAAATATTAAGAGTCACATTACCATCTTCATCAGTTGGAATAACACCATCTGTATCTGGCATTCTATCAAAATGAATTGAATTGATTAAATAATCATCATCATATGATGGTGCACTAAATACAATGGTATCAAATAGTACTCCATTTTCAGGGTGTAAAGAAACCACTGGATCAATGCCATCACTTCCTCCATTATGCAATCCTTCACCTACTTTTACACCATCTTTGTAAAATTCATATTTTGCAGTTTCCCCATTTCCATATGAGTGTTTCCATGCAAATGAAACATCAACCGATGATACAGGATTGTCTAAACTAAATATCAATTCTTCTGATACAGTTCCATTATTGCCAAGTTCATTATAATCTCCTGATGCACTTCCTGCAACACCAAATCCTACTGGGTTACCATGGAAAACTACATTATCAACAGAATCTTCTGATAATGTAGTTCCATCATTATTTATTGTTTTTGCAGTTACTTTAAATCCACTATCTGCTTCATTAAAATTACTAATATCTATAATTTGACTAACTGGTTCTGCACTTATATTTAATTCTGGCACATCTGCAACTGCAAGTACACTAATAGGTACATCTTTTGATACACTATTATAACCATCACTTACTGTTACATGTAAAGTAGCATCTGCATCACTATTCGCATTTGGAGTAAAAGTCCAAGTACCATCACCATTATCTACTAAACTACCATTCGTTGCCGTTACACTCTCTACTGTAATATCATCACCATCAACATCAGATGCTTTTGCTAAAATCTGTCCTGTTGTGATTGTATACGATACATCTTCATTTGTACTAATACTAAAGTTGTCAATTGTTGGTCCATCATTTACATCTGATACTACTACTGTTGAAGTTGTTTGAGCTGTTGCTCCATCATCATCTGTTGTAGTAAGTGTAATTGTTGCATCACCATTAAAGTTTTCAGCTGGTGT
>NZ_JFBL01000020.1 GCF_000597725.1 Sulfurospirillum arcachonense DSM 9755 | reverse complement strand
ACTTATTAGAAATACTTTATTTATGGGAACACTTACTTCAATAGAACATAATCCACAAATGAAGCTTTTTTATGAGCGTCTTAAAGAAAGAGGTAAACATTCGACTTCTGCTCAAATTGCTGTTATGAGAAAGATAGTTACCATCACTTTCTCTCTTTATAAAAAGAATGAAATGTATGACCATAATCGATATGAAAAATGGAATAATCTTGCATTGGCTTGAGATAGTAAGAATACTAGAAATTAAGGGGATTCAAAGGTGGAAACTGTCCCCTTTAATCTCTGTCCCCTTTAATCTTCAAAGGTTAATTGCTCATTTGTTGGATTGTTTGTTTCTGTTCCCATTGTTTATTTTCCTTTTTTTAGTTTTTGAATATGTATTGTTTGGATAATACTTGAGATAATTGCTCCAGCAATAACAAATAATGCAAAATTTTGGAATACATTTCCTATGAAAAACATTCCAAATCGTGTACTGATTGCTTCACTAAATCTCATTCTTGAAATCCCACCATCTATGAGTGAACCTGTGTAATTTAAATAAAAAACATATCCAAACATCAAAAATATTGCAATAAATACAAGAAAATTTTTTAATGTAAAGATATTTACAAACATCAAATATTTATGGTCTAATGCACCTTTACCTTTATATTCACCTGTACCAAAATATTTTTTAGCTTTCTCATTTGCTGTTGGAATAGATACTATCATCAAAACAACAATAATTAATGCTACAATCCACATATAGCTAAAGTAAAACTCCGTCACTTCAGACCATTTGCTTTTCTGAGCATAAATACTGATATTTGGAAAAAGTGTTGCCATCAACTGTGTAAAATATTTTAAGCTGGGATAGACACTTAAAATATTTGTAGGAATGATAAATATAGCTAACGAAGCAATGATAAAAAAATATAATACCTTGTCATAAGCTTTGTCATATTCACTCCGTTTGAGTTGTCTAAACTCAATTTGTAGTCTTTTTCTTTCTTCTTTATCCATTCACTCCTCCTTGCTAAAAGGGGACAGGCTACTTTTTATGTCCTCTTGTGTTTTTAAATTTGAATTATTCTCTAATATAAAGCTTAATACCCAACTCATTATTTATCTCCTAAAATTAAAAATATATCTACATGTAAAGAAAGCTTGTGTCATATTTAAACTCTCACTTTGTAAGTACTTAATATTTGTAAGTTTTGTAATGTATATGTAAGATTAAAGAAAATTGTTTTTTGATAATAATTTAATAGTTGATTTATGAACTTAACAAATAATTGAAAGTAATATGTATTTTTAGCATATTTATTTGCCAAGGTTTTTAGAATTTTGGTTGTATTAAAAGATATAAGGTTTATATATGGATATAAATATACTGCATAAAAAAATTTCATATCCATAACCCTTAGATATTTTTAATCATTTACATGTAACTACTCTAATACTCATGTGAGTTTTTAGAATATATTTTATATATGTTATATAAAAATTTAATGGCATGATTTTATCATAAATATCAATTTTTATTATTAAAAAAAAATTCTAGATTATTTTATGAGATTTTATCTTTTTTCATTGATTATTGAGATATTGTGCCATTTTGGTAATATTTGATTTTATATTTAATTTATTTATATTCATATCCATTTGGATTATTAAATTGCCATCTCCAAGTATCCTTAGACATATCATCTATAGTTCTTTTTGCTTCCCATTTCAACACTTTTTTAGCAAATAAGAGTTAATACAAAAATACTCACAATAGGTAATTATTTTACCATTTATGTTTTGGTGGCGTATACTCTTTTAGAGCTTCTAACAACTTTTCTTGATTATCAGTTTTAATCAACATATCATAGTGCTCTTGTTTTAAAAACTTTTCAGCACACATATGATCTATCATTTCAAATAGTTTATCGTAAAATCCATTTACATTAAAAAAAGCACAAGGTTTATTGTGAAATCCAAGTTGAGCCCAAGTCCAAACTTCAAAAATCTCTTCTAGTGTTCCAGCACCTCCAGGAAGTACAACAAAAGCATCAGCAAGTTCAGCCATAGCAGCTTTTCGCTCATGCATATTTGAAACCACTTTAAGTTCAGTTATACCTTCATGTGCAAGTTCTTTTTCTTGTAGTTTTTCAGGTATTACACCATAAACTTTTCCACCATTATCCATAACAGAATCCGCAATAGCTCCCATAAGTCCGACATTCCCACCACCATAAACTACATCTATTTTATTTTGTGCAAAAAATTTACCTAGCTCTTTAGTGGCATTTATATACTTTATATTATTTCCTGTACTTGACCCACAAAAAACTGCAATTTTCATTATTATATTTCCTTTGATTATATATGCGAGATGTAGATTGTATCTAAAGATAGCTTGTAGATACCAATAGCTTTAATAAAAAATAAAATAATAAATTTGTTTTAATTGCTACTCGTTGTTGCTACTTTTATACCAAATCCTATAAGTACACTCCCGACTACTCTTTCTATCCTTTTCTTATACATATTAAACTTTTTTACAAATGCTTGATAACTGAAAAACAAAGAAACCATACTAAACCATACAATATGGGCTAAAGAGATTATCAAACCATATATTAGTTGAATCTCTATTGGCGTTGTTGGATTTACAATTTGGGTAAAAATACTAAGAAAGAATAGTGTAGTTTTTGGGTTTAATACATTTGTAATAAATCCAATTTTTAATGCACTCCATGCTGATAAATCAGATGATTGAATGTCATCTTCAACTTCTTGATTATCTTTGGCAGTAAAAGTTTTATAACCGATATAAATCAAATATGCAGCACCTAAATACTTAATGATTGAAAATAGTAAAATAGACTTAGAGATAATAATAGCTAAACCAGCAATTGAGTAAGCAACATGAATCCAAATAGCCAAACCAATACCTAACGATGAGTAAAGACCAGACTTTCTACCATGAAATATACTGTTTCGCGTAACCATAACAAAATCTACTCCTGGGCTAATAGCCATAAAAATAGCAATAACACTCACGGATAAAAGTTCTGGTAGATAATTTAAAATTTCCATACATCAACCTTTTTTGATAATAGATATTATTATATCTTCTCATCTCTTAAAAATTGTGAAACATATTATTCAATAAAAAAATTTAAGTAAACTACATTATATTTCAATATGCAATAAAATCAAAAGTTCTTTACATGTAAGGGTAAAATCTTTTTATGAAAATTTCTATATTTGATAAACTCTCTATTCTTTCTGATTCTGCTAAGTATGATGTCTCTTGTTCATCAAGTGGTGTCGAAGAACAAAAAAAGTACGGGGGCATTGGTGCAACTGAAAATAGTGGTATATGCCATACTTTTACAAGTGATGGACGTTGTGTCTCACTTCTAAAAGTCTTGTTGACTAACTTTTGCATTTATGACTGTGCGTATTGTATAAACCGTGCGAGTAACGATACAAAAAGAGTGGCTTTTAGTCCTAGGGAACTTGCTGATTTGACAATTAATTTTTATAAGAGAAACTATATCGAGGGACTTTTTTTAAGCTCAGGCATCATCCACAATGAAGACCATACGATGGAGCTTCTAATAAATACTCTGAAGATTTTGAGGTACGAGCATGGTTTTGATGGATACATTCATCTAAAACTTATCCCTGGAGCGAGTAAAGAGCTTATTGAAGTTGCTTGTGCACTTGCTAGTCGGGTAAGCTCAAACATAGAACTCCCTTCAAGTAAAGGTCTTAAACTCCTTGCCCCTCAAAAAACAAAAAACCAACTACTAGAACCTTTAAAACAAGCAAGAGATATAAGCCTAGAGAAATCTGCAAAACCAATTCCTATGAGTACACAGATGATAATAGGCGCTACAAGTGATAGTGACTTTGACATACTCAAAACTACTTCTGTTTTATACAACAAAGCCCTTTTAAAAAGAGTCTACTACTCTGCTTATGTACCAGTAAATGAAGGCAAAAACTTACCTGTTTTAAAAAATAAAATGCCACCAATCCAAAGAGAACACCGACTCTATCAAGCTGATTGGCTTTTACGATTTTATGGTTTTTCCTACACGGAACTCTTTACACAAGAGATTCAACATCTTGATACTGACATAGACCCAAAAACTTTTTGGGCTTTAAACAACTTGCACCTTTTCCCAGTCGATGTAAACAAAGTCTCAAAAGAGATTCTCATACGCATACCTGGTATTGGAATACGAGGAGCATTAAAAATCATCCAAGCAAGGCGTTTCAAAACTTTAAGTATAGATGACTTAAAACAACTAAAAATCTCTATAAAAAGAGCAAAGTACTTCATTATCTCAAAAGGAACATACCAAAAAGAGGTACCTATGTATAAAGAAAATATCAAACAAGTTCTCCTCGCACCAAAAAAGATAATCCAACCCACTTTATTTGATGAAAACTACTCTATCTTTACAGGGGAACTTTGATGACTTTGCTTTATGATGGCTCTTATGAAGGCTTTTTAAGTTTAGTTTATGAAGTCTATTATAAAAGGTTACATGTAAAGAAAATTCAAAGAGAAAAAACAGAGGTTGTGTTGTTTGAAGAGGTTCTAGAAATACAAACAGATGAGCAAAAATCTCAAAAAGTTCTAAGTGCTTTAAAAAAGAAGTTTTCATCTAAAAACTTTACAACTATCACTAATATCTTTTTATGTGATTCTAAAGAGTTTGAAAAACCACTTTTAGAGTTTATCATCTTAGGTATTAAAGATGAAAAAAACTTAAACAATATTAACTACCCTTGTATCCTCTACATCAAAAACTTAGAGAAAGAAATTTTCAGGGTCGCTCATAGAATGTATGGTTTTGTAAGGTTTGAAGAGCTTGAAGATGGTACTTTATATGCTAAGATTGAAACAAAATACAACGTACTCTATTTTTTAGGAAAACACTTTTTAAACCGTCTAGGGGATAATGACTTTATAATCCATGACATACAAAGAGAGTTTGCTTTTGTAAAGTACAAAAACGAGATTGAGATACGTCATGTAGCTTCATTTGATGAGCCAGAATACTCCAAAGATGAAGAGAAGTTCAAAAACCTATGGAAAACTTTTTTTCAAAGTGTTGCTATTGAAAAACGTAAAAACAAAAAACTCCAACAACAACTCGTTCCTCTTATGTATAGAGCTTATATGAGTGAGTTTGAAAATGATTTGTAGAAATTGGCATGTTATTTGTAAAAATCACTATTCTTTATCTATTCTAAAAAGAATATAATTTTATTATTAAAAAATACAAAGGAAGCAGATGAACTTTTCATATTATAATCCAACAACAATCCAGTTTGGTGAGGGGCAAATAAAGTCAATAGTCAACTTTATAGATAAAAAACAAAAAGTATTAGTAGTATATGGTGGTGGTTCTATCAAAAAAAATGGAGTATATGAGCAAGTAAGTAAAGCTCTTGAAGATTATACTTGGTTAGAATTTGGAGGGATTGAACCAAATCCTACTGTAGAAACACTCAATAAAGCTGTCAAACTTGCTAAAGAAGATAAAATTGATTTTGTACTTGCAGTAGGTGGTGGCTCAGTCATAGATGGCTGTAAGTACATAGTGGCCTCTGCACTTTACCAAAACGATGCTTGGGACTTTTTAGATGGAAGTGCAAGTGTACAAAAAGCTCTTCCAATGGGCGCTATTTTAACTCTTCCTGCAACTGGATCTGAGTCAAATAATGGAGCCGTTGTTTCAAAAAAAGCTACAGGTGAGAAAAGATTTTTTCACTCAAATCTTGTTTTTCCAAAATTTGCAGTACTAGACCCAACAACAATGTCGACTCTTAGTGATAGACAAATAGCCAATGGATTGGTAGATGCTTTTGTACATACATGTGAACAATACATAACATATCCGAACTCTTCACTCGTTCATGATGGTTATGCTGAAACTCTTTTAAAAGGCTTAGTAAGCCTAGCTGATAGTTGGGATAACAGAAACAATCCAATTTGGCAAGAAAATCTTATGTGGATTGCAAATCAAGCACTTAACGGACTTATAGGAACTGGTGTTCCTCAAGACTGGGCAACTCATATGATAGGACATGAACTCACAGCATTTTATGGCATTGATCATGCAAGAAGTTTAGCCGTTGTACAACCGCAACTTCTTAGAATCATGCAAGATGAAAAGCAAGAAAAACTTTCTCAAATGGGGACAAATGTATTTGGCATCAAAGATGATAATGAAGCTGTAATCAAAAAAATAGAAAATATCTATGAAAGTATTGGAGTAAGTACAAATCTTAATGACCATAACATAGACGATCAAGTAATATCGAACATAACAAATGCCCTTAAATCTCATGGAATGGTTAAAATGGGAGAAAAAGGAAGTATCACACTAGAAGCAGTAAGTCAAATCCTTACTCAAGCGATGAAATAATCAAATCAAGCTATACTTTTCAAAAGAAGCTTTGGCTTCTTTTGGAGGGTATCCAAAATAACTCTTAAAATCTCTGCTAAACTGTGAACTACTTTCATATCCAATTTCAAAAGCTGTCTCATTTACTTGATATTCATCTATAGCAATCAAATATCTTGCTTTATTGAGTCGTATCTTTTTTATATATTGTAAGGGAGTATAAGAAGTAATTTTTTTAAAATGTGTATGAAAAGAGGATACACTCATGTCTTCTTTTTTTGCTAAACTTGGTATATCAAAATGTTCATTATACTTATCGTGAATAGTTTTTAAACTTCTTGATATTTTTGCTTCAGTATTTGAGTTTAAAAACATTTTATGCAAAAATTGCGAGTTTTCACCTATGGCAATTCTATAAAAAAGTTCTCTTAAAAGTTGTTTTCCTAATATATTTGATTCTTCTTTACTTTCTAAAATTTTTAATAGTCTCAAGGTAATATCTTCTATATCTAATGTTACATCATCTGAAAACAATGCCAAAGATGTTGTGGTTCCATCATTATTTTCTTGTTTCTCAAGAGTAGTTATAAGCTCATACATAACTGTTTTATCCATAGAAATAAGCATGCAAATATAAGGTTTCCCTTCACTCGCTATTGTTTCACACTCAAAAGGCAAAGAAGCAGGAATTACTAAATAGTTTTTAGTATCGTAATGAAAAGTAGTATTTGTTAAATAACCAATCTTTTTACCCTGCAAAACTAATATCAAACAAAAATGATCATATAATAGAGGGACTCTATAACTATAAGTCGAAGTTTTAAAAAGCTTTACTCCCTCTAAATAAGTTTGATGTAAACCATCATCTTGTACTAACTTATCAACTTGTTGCAATATATTCTTATTCACTCTTATTCCTATACTATTTAAACTTCAAAACTCAACTTTACCATAGTACCATGATTAGAAAAAAATTCAAGATTACTTGCTTTTAATTTTTGAGAAAACTGTTCAATAAGACTTAATCCTAACCCTATCGTTTTACTCTTTTGATTAGGAATAAACCCTACTCCATCATCTTGTATTGTTAGACTTATAATATTCTCTTTTTTTACTAATTCTACTCGTATATTACAAATATCTGCATTATGATGTTTTATAGAATTATTTAAAACTTCATTGATTATTACACCTAAAACCATTGCATCACTCACACTTAATATTATACTATCAATCTTATTTTCAATATTGATAGTTCTTTTTTCATATACTTTTTTAACCTCTTGTATGATTTTTAAAAGATACTCTTCACTCTGTATTTCTGAGAGTTTATTGGAGTCATATAAAAACTGATGTACCATAGACATCGATTTAATTCGATTGATTAATTGTAAAAAAGAACTCCGTTGTTTTTCATCTTTATAGTTATAAGCTTCTAGTGAAAGCATACTAATAACAACTTGAAAATTGTTTTTTACGCGATGGCAAACCTCTTTTAGTAAAAGTTCTTTTTCTCCTAATAAAGAAGTTATTTCATCAGTTCTTTGTTCTACTTCATTCTCTAAAAATTTCTCATTTTTATTTTTTATTTCTAATAATTCATTTTTTGCCTCATTAAATCTATTTGCAAGTATTAAACAAAACAAAGAAGTTTCTATAAATAAACCAACTAAAAATGCATATCTTGTAATATCATTATTTTCAATCCAACCATTTATCATAAAAGACATAATGGCTATTGTAAAAGTATAAATAGCCATAGCAATAAGATAATACTTTGCTTTTATATAACCCAAATACCAAATACGAATAGCCATATACAGTAAAGTTACATAAGTGATGGAAGCTAAGGCTGTTATAATCTGATACCAAGGATTAAATTGTATCAATGAAAGCACTGTTAAAATTATATATATCCATATTATTGCTTTTAAAAATACATAAGTATGTTTTAAATATTTTTTTGTCTCTAAAAACCTAAATGAAAATATAATCAAAAATATAATCAATAATGGAATAGATAAATGTAATTCATAATGAAAAGGTAATAAACCTAAATAAAGATCCAAACCACTAAAAGCCAAAACGAATATAGTGGTAAAAAATATATACATTACATAATACAAATAAATTCTATCTCTCATCGTATAATAGATAAATAAATTAAAAATTATTATAAAAATAAATGAGCCTAATAGTAGAGTATATAGTGCTGTTACCAATAATCTATATTCATTTACACTCTCTTTTTTTGTATAAATTTTAAACTCTCCAAATTGTGCAAACTTAGCAAAAGTTTGTATGTAAAATGTTTTTGTACTATTTGGTTCTATTCTTATAAAAAATACTGGGCTTATATCTTTCATATCACGTTTTTCAAGGCTGACAGACAAGCCATTTTTTCGTTTTATCCAAATCCCATTTTTTTTCTCAAAAAGATTAACCTCTTCAAAAAATGGTTCATTCATAAAAAGGATAACTTCATCATTTTTACTTCTGTTTTCTATTTCAAATTTAAACCAACTATTCCCTTCTGTGTATCCAAAAGCAAATTGACTAGAAACTTCATTCATTAAATCTATTTTTACTATTTGCTCAATATTTAAAGACCGTGTTTCATCATAATAATATGGCAAAGAAAAATTTTCTAATTGTTCCATATTTTCATCTACAATAATTTTACAAAAAGAAAATGAACTTACAAAAGCTACTATAAAAAATAGACGAACAAATATTTTAATCATTGATAAGCCTATACCCAACACCAGCAATATTTTCAAGATTTAATGGTAAAATTTTTTTACGAAGACGAGACATAGTATCTCTTATAGTAGAATTAGTTACTATAGTGCCTTGCCATGCTTTTTCTAAAAGTAATTCATACGAAATATTTTGATTGATATTGTTACAAAACAGATCCAATATCAAAGTCTCTTTTTTTGTTAATTCTACATAAATAGTATCTTTTTTAAGTGTTTTTGTTTGAAAATTGTATGTAAAATTGTTTTTTAACTCTATACATGTAGACTCTATTTGAGTAGAAGAGATTTTTTTTGAATTTGCAATCATTTTAAGAGCCACTCTTAAACAAGCCTCCACATCATGACTATCAAAAGGTTTTACAAGATATCCATATAAATTTGTATTGCTAGCTTCATCGAGGGTATTACTATCTCCATAAGCACTCATATATATAACAGGAATATCATAAACCTGATTTAAAAGTGATGTACATCTAATACCATCAATGGGACCATCTATATTAATATCCATAAAAACCAAATCTATTTTATTTTCTTTTACTTCATTTAATGCTTGATTGCTATTAGATACTATAGCTATAACATTATGTCCTAAATTTGCGAGTATTTGTTCTACAAATTTTGCATTAATAAATTCATCTTCGACAATCAAAACATTATAAATATTATCTTTCATTTACTATCTTTCTTCTAAATTAAAATAATTGTATCATATAAAAAGAGTCTTTTTCCGTCAATATTCCGTCAATATAATTATAAAATATCAGTAGCATTAATTTTAAGGAAAATCAAATGAGTACATTTAGCAAAGTTATACTAACAATATTATTCTTATCAATGACAATGTATGCAGACACAATAAATATAAAAGCCAAAAACTCTGGTCAAAGATATAGTGCACAAAGCTTTTCTTTTACAAAAAAGAGTAATCTTGCAAATGATGGTACTCATTTAGAGTATGAAGCATTGTTTTTTAAAAACTTACTAGTTCAAGATTTGATTCCAAAAAGTTTCAAAGCAAAAGAGCTTTCTAAATTAGTTTTAAAAAACGCTCTTGTTATCCACTTAACAAACACTACAAAAAGAGACTATAAAAGCACATTAAAAAAAGAAGATATTCCTGCAGAAATTTTACAACACTTTCCTAAATGGGAAGATTTTAAAATTTTACAAAAAGGTGCTTTTATTGGTTCTTTAGACATTAAAAACAATCAAGATTTAGAAGATGTGTTAAATAAGATTGGTATTGACTTAGTTCCTTTTAAAACAACAGGTAGTATGAAAGCAAATCCTATTCATATAATTAAAAAAGGCAATATACCACTAAGGGCTAAAAAAGAATTTAAAGATAATTTCTCTTTTACTATGAATATCTCTGAGCCAAAAATAAAACATTTAGATAAGTACTTTAAATTTGAAAATGTATATTTAGGTGTAAATAGTGGTTTATACGATAAAGAACCATGGAAAAGTTTACCAGAAAACTTAAAAACAAAGCATGATTCAGATAGCCTCAATATGTTTTTACAAGCAGGAAGCACAGTAACACTTTTTGGGCAAACACAAAAGATGAATTCACTCATAGATTTTGCTAAAAAAGGTACAAAGGAATCCCAAGAAAAAGAAATTACAATTTTAAGTCTTACAGATGAGGGATTAAATCTAGGTAAAAATATAAAAATTGAAGGTAGTGCTGGATATAAAATTGATATAAAAGAGAAAAAAGAAGAAAGTAAAACTAAAGATTTTACAATTGAATTAGCAGGATTTGGTCAAATAAATAGATACAATAAACATTTAGATTTTACTGCAGATTTTACAATAGATGCTATGGAAAAAGATAGTAAAAAGATGATTAAACTTAATTATCTGCAAATTGATGATGACTTAAAAGTATCTGATATACTGGGAAATAAACTCGACAAACTAAATATTTCTAATACTATAAAAAATTTAGAACTAGACAAATTAAGACTACAGTTTAACAATGATACATCAAGCCTTGATGGTATAGAAGCAACTACAAAACTTTTTAATGAAGAAGTTGATTTTTATCTTTTTGAATATGGTGATGAAAAAGGGATAAATTTAGCATTTAATTTAGAAAATTCTTTCACTTTAGACAAAATTCTACCAACTAAAATTAAAAACTCAAAAAATATAAAAATGCCAAAAACGATGTTTTATATATCCGAAAAAGGTATCAACACAAATAGGAAAGATATAAAAAATGTAATTTTACGTGATGTATATGACAAAATCTATAATGATCCAAAACCAGCCATACTCAATAAAAATTCTAAATTAAAAATGAATGACATTGGTTTTATATCAAAATTTGATGCAACAAAATTTGATAAAGTAGGTAGAGCAGCAACAAAACTAGGTGCCCCAAATAACACTACGATATCTGCCGATTTATCTGGTGTATTTGATTCAAAATCATTTGCATTAGACTTCTACCTTGCTGCAGATATACAAAAATCAATGATTCCAAAAAAACTAGCTAAAACAATTTCATTTCCTCCAAATGTCGAACCAAGAGTTCATATTGGGGTTATGAAAGATGAATTTACTGTTGGGTTAGGAGCTATTGTTGATTTAAAAGGGAAAGGACCAGGGTCTGTCAGCGGAGAGATACAAGTTGATATGTCAGATGATGGACTAGGACTCAACTTTACGGGAAGCATTGATGAATGGAAACACCCTTTTAATGCCTCATCAATAACACTTAAAGATTTCATGCTAGAGTTTGAACTAGATGATGAAGCAACTATCAAACCAGGCTTTAATGCAAAAGTAGAATACCTAGGTAAAACAACAGATGTTGGAGGCTCAATCCGTTTAGAAATGGGAGATGCTGGTATCCCAACTCCTGTGGGAATATCTCTAAAAGGCGAAATGGAAGAACTCAACCAAGAAACTTGGGTCTATGTAGATAATGCCATCGTAATTATTCTTATTCTTTTAGCTGCAGGAGTTTCCATAGGAGGTCTTGGATTAGTCTTTGCTGGAGTCTGTACAGGAGGTACTGCTCTTATTATAGCTGCTGCTATAGCCTTAGTAGGAGGAACAGCTGTTCTTGCTGTATTTAGTAATATCATTGGACCTACTTTAACACTTGCCGCGATTGTAGATGTCATAGGAGAAAACATTGCTCATCCTCAAAGAATTGAAAAAGCATTTGATGATTTTAAAAAACTTGATGTAGGAGATGGAGCAAAACAGTTAGCTGATGCTGTAATATTTCCAGTAAGAAAGGACTTCAAAGCAGTGGAAAAAGAGATTGGTATACTTGAAGCTAAAGTCCTAACCATGAAAAATGCTTACATATCTTTTGCTACTCCTGGTGATGCGGATATAACAAACCAAATACCCGAAGGATTTAGTGTAAGTGGTGAAGCTTATTTGTTTGATACCATACCAATAGGACATCAAACACATACAAAAGATATTTCTAACACAGATAATAATACAAAAAATACGACATTAACTGCTGTAGTAAATCCAACACAAGAAGGGAATCCTGCAAAAGATTTCAAACTTGGACCTTTAGAATTTAAAGAGAATAGATTGCATACAAGACCTAACCCTTTAGGTATTACTTCTAAAGTAAAAATATTTGGTGTTGAAGAAGATGTAGTCATAAGTTTAAAAGATGGATTATATTTTGATTCAAATTCAAATTTAGGAGATATTGGAGATGTGAATCTCTCTTTTAAATATGATAGAAAGATTGATGATTTTATTATAACTGCAGATTTAACATCATCAATAGAACCAATTATAAATGAAGAGATAAAAAAAGGCATAGATGAAATTATAAAAAATGCACATATTAGTTCTTCTATGATAAAAAAAGACTTAGATAAAGTGTCTCAAAATATTACTAGTACTAATAAAAATTTAGCAACACTACTCCAAAAAGAGACAGACTTCATAAATAAGAATCCTAAAGTAGCTTCACTAGAAAAAAACGTAAATAAAGCAATTAGCTATGCTAAGACTGGTGTTATATCTCATATTAATCATTTATGTAAGCATGCTAAACCTTATTGTCACCATGTTCCCTATCTAGGGAAAAAATGTACCCCAGATGGACGTCCAGCTTGTCAAAAAGCCAATCATTATTTAATAAAAAAGGCAAACGAAGATCTCAAAAAATTACAAGAATCATTAACAACTGCAAAGCAAAATGTTGCACTGCCAAAATCGCTAACAACCAAATATGCTAAAGAGAAAGAGAACTTAAAGAAGTTACTAACTAAAAAATCTCAAATACAGGCGTTAACAGACAATACTCAAGGTGCAAAAAAGTTTCTTAACAATCTACAAAAACAAATTGACTCTAAATTAGCAGATAATAGTATTGTTGTAAAAAAAGCTTTATTAGTAGGACAATTTTCAGATATTCAAAAAGGAGCTTCTCTTATCTTAGAAGTAAAATATACTTTAAATGGAAAAGACAAAATAGATTATTTTGGTTTTAAACCAAATAACAAAGAATATAATGCTAAAGCACTTGCTCTGTTGCCTGTTATCGTATTAGATAATATGCTAAAAAATTCCAAAATTCAAAAAGTACCTTATCTAACAAACTGGTTTTTAGCTTTAGTTGATAAAGAGTTATCTAATATCACTAAAAATATTGAAAGTGAGTTAAGAACAGAAGAGCAAAAATATGCAAATATCTTAATCTCTTTACAGAGTGTAAAAGCAAATCTCGTGTCTTCTACTTTAGATTTCAACAATGACCATGGCAAAACTCTCTCCAAGTATACTCAAACTGATATGATGCCTCCTAGTAAAACATTTAGACATAGATATTTAGCAATTGGACATAGTTCACTATGTTTAGGAGTTTCTAGCAATGGTATTGATGTGTACCAAGAGAACTGTAAAGATATACAAAGTGAGAGATGGGAAGCAAAATCTTTAGGCAATTCATACATACAATTAAAAAGTAAAGGATTGTGTTTAAAAGCAAAAAATAAAGATATGCAAAGTGGTGATCCATTAATCCTAGCACAATGTAATAAACAAGACGACCACGAACAATGGAAAATCATATCTTCAGATGGATTTTATGATAAAATTGTGAACAAATATTCTCAAAAATGTCTTCATTTTGATATAGAAAATGCAAATCCAAAAACAGCATATGCCACATGGACATCTTGTTTAGGTATGGATAGTCAAACATTTAGAGATATAAAAGATGCTCAAAGGCCAACTTATCATAACGTCAATGATATGGTTAAGGCAAAAAGTGGAAGTTGTTTATCTACTAAAAAAAGTTTTGATAAATATTTTAAGAAAAGTAAAAAAGGTCATCTTACAACTTCTAAAAATATTTATGACAACATGAAAAGAAGAGGTGATGATATTTTAATCTCGACTAAATGTAAAAGTGATATGGAAGATAAATTTAACTATATAGAGTTAGTAAATGGTGATATAAAACTAATCCATGCACAATCTGGTTGGTGTGTAACACCACAATCAAAAAATAGTAAAAATTTGGTGTTAAAACCTTGTAATAAAAATAAAAATATGTTTTGGAAAAATCGTAGAAATGGAAATAACTTTGAGCTTACAAATAATTATCTCAAAGATAAGTGTATAACCTTAGAAACTCTTCCAAAAGATAAAACAATTGGTAAAGCAGAAATCGTATACTGCAAAAGACAAGAGAGTCAAAAAATACAATTTGTAAAATAGAGGAATATAAATGAAAAATATATTTATTAATAAAAAAATTATAACTTTACTATGTGTTACACTACTTATAAGTGGTTGTGGTATGAATACAAACAATATTGCGACGCCTAATTTTAATAATATTGACGATGTTATATCAAATATACCAACAAAAAATAAAATATCGAAATTGATGAAACAAGGTATATATGAAATAAAAAATGCAAATTATGAAAAAGCATCAAAAACTTTTGCAGAAGGATTAAGGCTTGACCCATCAAATGGTCATCTTCATTTTTTAAATGCATTATCGTATCATATGCGTTCGTTATCTGGAAATACAAAAATGCTGAATCTTGCACAAATCGGATACTCTACTGCTTTAAAATTTGATAATTCGAATTATTGGGCTGCTTATTTATTAGGACATATATATTTTCAAAAACAAGAATATTTAAATGCACAAAACCAATTTTCATATGGACTTCTTTTTTCTCCAAATAACCCATATTTACTAAGAGCTCTTTCTGTATCTTCTTATTATAATAATAATATTAAACTAAATTCTTGGTCGGCAAAAAAAGCATATGAACTTGACCCTAACAATAAAGCAAATTTAAGAAATTTAGTCTTTTCTCAAGCAGCATCTGGCAAAATTGAAGATGCAAAAAAATCACTAAATTTAATTAAAAATGCAACATATCTAGCAAATGATAATACTTATATGAAAACACTTAGCTACGATACTATCTCAAATAGAATTAATGACTGGGAAAATTATTATGCTTCTGCAGATGGAAGTATTTTTGGAGATCCTGTTAGCACTGAAGATTTATTAAATAATAACGATAATGGTTCATATAGTAGTGATGATAGTTACACAAATAATGGTAGCAATATCCAAATCTCAAAAGAAACAGGAGAAATAACTAACCTTCCAAAAATGACACTAGTAGATGTTGTTATCATACAAACTGAAGAAATAAAATCACAATCAAAAGGTATAAATCTTTTAGATGGTCTAAATGTGACATTATCAGGTACCCTATATAACCGTAATAAAAGCTATGGTACAAATGGAACTTCAGATATTATCACTATAGGACCTGACTTTAGATTTGATGGCTTAGAATACAATTTAAATATTTTCAATGATGCAGGAAACAAAGCTGAAGTTTTAGCTCGACCTTCTTTATTGGCTATTGAAAATCAATCTTCAAATTTTTACTCTGGCTCTACACTACATGTACAATTAAACAGCAGTGACGGAGATGGTTCTATGGAAGATGTTCCTGTGGGCATTAGTCTAAACATTACACCTAGATTCTATAAAAATGATATAGTAAAAGTAACTGTTCATGCTGAGAGATCTTTTTTACAATCACTCTCTGAAAATGTAGGCTTTAGTGCATTTTCTCAAACAGCGAGAACATCTGTAGATGCAACTGCTGTCTTAAAACTAGGAGAAACTTTAATCTTAAGTGGATTAACAGTAAGTTCAAATGATAAAAGCCAAAGTGGTGTTCCACTCCTTCAAGATATTCCAGCTGTACAGTATCTTTTTTCAAAAAAAGTTGATACTAAAACAGAAAAATCAATACTCATACTTCTTACTCCAAGAAAAGCAAAATATTATAATGAGGTATTAGATTCTAAAGAAGTACATAAGCAAAATAAGAAACAAACAAAGCATATAAAAACTCTTATAAAAAAAGAAAAGATACAAACAAATATTGATGCAATAATAGCACAAATGACTAACAATAACTTGTATCAACACTTTAGAACAGGGGATCTACAACTTGAAGATTGGAATAATAAAGATACCTTTATTGGGGCTATAAAAAGAATAGCTGGATTTTTATATTATTAAATATAAAAATCCACTTTTTAGCTTAAGACAAAGCTTGTATAGCTTCTTTTATGCCATCTATAAGTACATCTATCTCTTTTGTTGTATGCGTATAATGGATACTTATTCTTATCCAACCTGGTTTTCTATCAAAACTTTGCCCATCAATAAGATTTAACAAATCATGACCATAAGGTCCAGCACAACTACACCCTGCTCTTGTTTGAATGCAAAATTTATCTGAGAGATACTGCGATATAGCATACGGATCTAATCCTTTAAAATTTAAAGAAAAAATAGGAAGCTTTTCTTGATTGTAGCTACAATATAGTTTAACACCTTCAATTTTTTTCACCCGAGTACCAAAATAGTTTTTTAACTCTTTTTCTTTTTTTTGTATCTCTTCTAAACCTATTTCATTTCTAAGATTATAAGCCAGTGATGCTCTTATGAACTGAATAATTCCAGGAGTTCCTGCATCTTCTTTGAGTTCAAAATCTTCTAAAAAATAATGCGATTTTCTTGAAACATATGCCACTGTCCCCCCACCTGCAAAAGTAGGTTTTTCACAAGTACATAACTCTTTTTTTATTACTAAAAGTCCACAACTTCCAACCCCTCCAAGCAGTTTATGAGGAGATAAAAAAAGTGCATCATAGTAATTGCAATCAATATTGAGATAAGGTGACGCTGCAGCTGAGTCTAAGCATAAAATCCCATTATATTTTTTAATCATTTTATATAGCGTTTTATAATCACTCAAAACACCTGTTACATTTGAAGCCACTGAAAAAGAAGCAATAATTTCTCTACTACTATTTTCTTTTAGTGTCTTTTGCAAATAATCTAAATCTATACTTTCTTGTGCATTTAAAGGGATACGTACAACTTCACATAATCCCTCACGAAAACTTAACTCATTTGAATGATGCTCATAAGGGCCAACTATAACTAATGGTAAATCTTCGGGTTCTACTTTATATCTTTGTCTCGTCATAGGAGGAATATAAATTCCCATAAGTTCTTGAAACTTTTTAATAGCTCCTGTTGCTCCAGTTCCTACAGGTAAAACATAAAAACTCTCATCTATTGCTAAAGCTTTTTTTAAATCTGCTCGTGCTTGTGTATAAAGTTTACTTGTGCTAACTGCACTTGAAGAGACTTCTGAATGAGTATTGGCATATGTTTTTAGTATTTTTTTTATTTTTTTTTCAATAGGCTCATAAGCTTGTCCTGAAGCTGTATAATCAAAATAAAGTATGTTTTTATCGCTTATGATATTTTTTCTAATCTCTTCCAACATAATGCCTTATATTTAATATTTTATTGAATTATACATAAGTTTTTTAAAAAAATATTGATACACCTCAATCTAACAAAAATTTTTTCAATGAAAGCTCTATTTTAGGTATTGCAGTGACCGCTTTTTCATAATAAACTTCATCAAAATACTCTTCATTTATAAGGTTACTTTTTTCTAAATTATTGAGTATCGAATACTCTGCCCATTGAGTAAACATATCTACATTTATCACTGCTCCACTTGTTCCAATACTTACAAAAACTTCACAATCTTCTAGGTGCTTATATAAATCTGCATACCGTGGTGCTTGTTCACCAAAAAAAACAATATTTGGCCTCAGTTTTTCATTACACTGTGGGCATAACTCTTCTCTACTTTGTTTTTCATATCCTATATCTTTTACTAAATTACATTTTTCACAACAAAGTTCTCTTAAAAATCCATGTACATGTAAAACATCACTACAGCCTGCTCGCTCAAACATGTCGTCTACATTTTGTGTTATCACTGCTATTTTATCTGGGTATTTGTTTTTTAATTTTGCTATTGTTATATGTGCTAAATTTGGTTTTTTATTCTGTATATCTTCTCTTCTTGCATCATAAAAGGCAAGCGTTTCTTCTCTATTTGTAATTAAACACCCTGCAGTACATATATCTTTTACATCATGTTTTTCCCAAAGTCCATCACTATCTCTAAATGTTGAAATTCCACTATCTGCACTTACTCCAGCTCCTGAAAATATAACTATTTTGGACATACAAACCCCTTACATGTAAAGATATAGCATTTTATCTAAAAATTGTTTTTTTATAAACTTTGGAGTAAAATAATACAAAGGTGAGTCAAATGGATATTCATAACTTTTTTCTTATGTTATTTTTAATTCTTGTTTCTGCTCGAATTTTAGGAGAACTATTTGCAAAAGTAGGAATTCCTTCAGTACTGGGAGAACTAAGTGCAGGTATACTTTTAGGAGTATCTGGATTTGGTATAATTGATGTAAATGATGTTTTAAAAGTTTTAGCAGAAATTGGTATTATTTTACTCCTTTTTGAAGTTGGTTTAGAGACTGATGTCAAACGATTGAGAGAAGCTGGTAGTAAAGCTATTGTGGTGGCTCTTTTTGGTGTTATTTTTCCATTTTCTGCTTCTTTGCTTGCAGGTATTTATATATTTGATTTAACACTTCCTGTTTCACTTTTTATTGGTGGAACTCTCACTGCAACTAGTATTGGTATCACTCTTAGGGTTTTACGTGATATTCACAAAGAACAGACAGGTATCGCGCAGATAGTTATAGGTGCTGCTGTTATTGATGATATTATTGGTGTTATTATTCTAGTTTTTGTATATGATTTTGCCATAAAAAAAGAAGTAAGTTTATCAAATGCAGGAACCGTTACAGCTTTTATATTTTTGTTTTTACTTTTAGCTCCAATGCTTGCAAATATTTTGTCTGAATTCGTAAGAAAATATGATCCTAAAAAACAAGTTCCTGGATTTATCCCTACTATTATTATCTCACTCATTTTACTTTTTTCATATCTATCACATTTAAGTGGTGCTCCCGAGATATTAGGTTCTTTTGCTGCAGGGATTGCGCTTTCTCGTAGATTTTTCTTACCTTTTGGTTTAGGACTTAGAGCAAGTGCAGATTTTATAAAAAAAGTAAAAAACTCTATGACACCAATCATACAACTTTTTACACCAATATTTTTTGTAATGGTTGGTTTGTCTATGAATCTAAAAGTTTTGGATTTAACATCTGGTGATTTTTGGATAATGAGTGCTGTTTTTCTTATAATAGCAGTCTTAGGAAAATATATTGGTGCTTATTTTATTACACAAAAATGTGCTTCAAATAAAATGCTCATAGGTATTTCAATGATACCAAGAGGAGAAGTTGGTCTTATTTTTGCAGAAATTGGCAGAATAAACGGAATTTTAAATAATGAAATATATGCTGTGCTAATTTTTGTTATAATAATCACGACAATTGTCCCTCCATTTTTATTAAAATGGTTATTTAAATTTGAATGTGCGTAAATTTTGAGGAGTTGATATGAAAAAAATCATATTATTTTTGCTATGCTATCCTATTTTTCTTTTTTCTGGTGTCTTTGAGCATCTCATAAACAAAGATAAAACTTATCTTTTTGAACATAATTTTAGATGTAATAATTCAATATGTATTTCAAGTGAAAAAAATATATTTGATAATGCGGTTATGGACCACTCTGTAAAAGTAATTAAAACTTTTCTTGATCACAATGATAAAGTCTTTAAAATTGAAATAGAATTATCTATATACAATGAAAAAAGAGAAGCGTTTTACGATGCAATATTAAGAACGGCCTCTAAAAAAGAAAGATTTAAATACTCTTCTTATATGGTAAATGATAAATATGGAAATCATCCATTTATTGATATTATTGATACTACAATGGAAAAAAAATATATTTCTCATTTAAGCGATATATTTTACAAAACTATGACAAGTTATAAAAATTGAATGTTGTAATAGCTGGTGCTGGTAAAGTAGGTTACTTTCTTGCAAAAGAGCTTATGGAAGAAAACGAAGTTACTCTTATTGATAGTAATGAAAAAACAATTCAAAATATCGATGATACTTTAGATGTTTTAAGTATATATGGAGATGTTGAAGACCCTTATACTTATAGAAATATCAAAAAAGATATAGATCTGTTTATTGCTGTTACTGATTCAGATGAAATCAACCTCTTATCTTCTTTGATTATTGATAACATTGTAAATGTAAAAGAAAAAATAGTCCGACTAAAAAATGACTTTTTTATGAGTGATAAAATCAAAGAAAGACTTAATATAACAGATATTATTACTCCAGCGATTGATGTTGCTAAGACATTTAACTATCTTATCGATTTTCCTCATGCAAATAATGTAAAAACTTTTGATTATACAAAAGCACTATTACTTGCTATAAGAATACATCCTACCTTTGAACCACTTACTATAGAAAAATTTAGAGATAACCTAGACAATAAACTTATAATTGCAGGAATTGATAAAGGGGATAAATTTTTTGTACCCAATGATTTAGATATGCTCATGCCAAATGACTTAATATATATCTTTGCTTTTCCATCTCTAATGAGTTCTATTAGAGTAAGTATTTGTAAGAAACAAGACAAACAAGACATAAAAAATTGTATCATTTATGGTGCAAATCAACTAGGTCTTGAGATTGCAAAAGTATTAATAAAAAGAGGGTTAAATATCAAGCTTATTGATAGAAACTTAGAAAGATGTAAGCATGCAAATACTGTATTAAAAAACAATGTTGAAGTTATTAAAAGCAATTATAACTTAGATTTTTTATTAGATAGCCATGGAGTAAATGCAAATATTTTTATAGCAGCAACAACAAATGATGAATTCAATATAACAAAATGTATGGAAGCTAATCAAAAAGGTATAGAAAAAGTTATTGGGATTCATAACAACAGACAATACGCTTCACTTATGAGAAAATTAAATATAGAAGTAATTCGTGGAGAAAAAATGAATGCTTATTATAGTATCCTTGAAAAAGTAACTTCTAACAAAATAGTATCTCAAAGAGTTTTTTGTGGTGGTGAAGGTACTATGTTTATGAGAAAGATATTTGCAAATTCTAAATTCCTTGAAACAAAACCAGAACTCAATGATAAAATCTACGGTAAAGGAACTTTTTATATTCAAAGAGATAAAAAATTTCTTTTTTACAAAAATACAAAAACATTACAGGTAGATGATATTATAATTTGCTTTTGTTTAGCAAAAAATGCAAAGGTTCTTAAAAATTGGTTAAAACAAGGTGAAAATGAATAAGAAGAATATACTCAAATTTATTTCTGCTGTAGGTATTGTAGTTTTTTTTGCTTTACTGATTCCTCCAGCTATCGGATTTTTTTATGGTGAAGATATTAAATACTATATGTTGACAATTGTATCTTTGTTAGGCATTAACTCTTTTATATTTTTTCTTTTAAAGGACCATGTTGTTTCACTTAGTATTAAAGAAAGTATTATTAGTGTAAACTTAGTTTGGCTACTTTTAGGTATTGGTGGGGCTATACCTTTTACAATCCTTGTAGATAATATAAGTTTTGCTGATGCTTTTTTTGAATCTATTAGTGGTTTTACTACAACAGGAGCTACTATATTTTCAAATATAGAAGGACTTCCTCACAGTTTATTGTTTCATAGAAGTTTAATGCATTGGCTTGGGGGTATGGGTATTATTATCTTAGGAGTTGGTCTTTTACCACTTTTAAATCCAAATGGTTCTCTTTCTCTTTTTAAGGCTGAATCAACAGGAATATCCCTAGATAAAGTTTCTCCAAAAATCAAAGATACCGCTATAAAACTATGGAGTGTTTACTGCCTTTTTACTTTTGCAAACTTTCTTTTTCTTATGATTTTTGGAATGAATTGGTTTGATGCACTTTCTCATGCACTTTCTACCATATCAACAGGTGGTTTTTCTACAAAAAATGCTTCTCTTGGATTTTATCACAATGATGCAATTCTTTGGGTAACAATAATTTTTATGTATATCTCAAGTCTAAACTTTATATCTCACATCAAATTTTTCACAGGTGATAGAGAAGCATATTTTCATGAAGAGTTTAAATTTTTAACAACTATGATTGTCCTACTTTCACTTGGTTTAGCCCTAGTGCATTATACAAATAGCAGTGACAGTTTTTATACTGCTTTAACGCATGCTTCTTTTACAATCGTCTCTGTAGCAACAACAACAGGTTTTGCAACTCTCAATTATGAAACTTGGGGAAATGTAGCTGTTATGATTGTCTTTTTTGCAATGGTCTTAGGAGGAAATACAGGTTCAACTGCTGGTGGTATAAAAAGTATTAGACATATTATCTTTTTTAAAAATATTCTTTTTGAAATCAAAAAATCTCTTCAACCAGATACAATTTCTTCTATTTTTATAGATAATAAAGAAGTTAAAAGCTCTACATTACGTTCTGTATTTGGATTTATCTCACTCTTTGTTATGACTATATTTGTTACTATGACTTATCTTTATGCTAGAGGTTATGATGAAATGAGTTCTATTTCAACTGCAATTTCTATGGTAGGTAATATTGGTCCAGGATTTGGTTTGACAGGACCTGCTGAAAACTACTCATTTTTTACATGGTATGATAAAATGGTTTTAAGTTGTGCCATGATTATAGGAAGACTTGAATGCTATACGGTTTTCATAATTTTTGCTAAATCTTTTTGGAAAAAGTTCTAAATGCAAGATAATGCATTCAAAAAATTTCATGATAAATTCATTCACTTAAATATAGAAGAAACTATAGAATTTTACTCTATCTTCAATGGTCATCCATTTTTAAACTTTTTAAATCTTGATTATGATTTATCTACATGTATACAGCAAAATATAATTGATAAAATAGATGAATTAAAACCTTATTTTAATTATGATGAAAATCTAGCTTTTCAAGAAGATTTAGAATCCATTCTTATACGTTTAGCTATAGGAGATAGAAAAAGTTATACTGTGTATAAAAAAGAAAATATTTCACAAGTAAGAGGAAGAGCTTTATATAAATCTCTTTTTGAAAAAAATATTATCAAAAAAGAAAGAAGTAGAGAAAAACCACTACGAGAATTTAAAGGGCAACTTATTAAAAAATCTCTTAGACACTATGAGATACAAGATAAAATATATTTTAAAGACAACTTTACCCGTTTTTGGTTTACTTTTATTGCTCCTTTTTTAAAAAAAGCTTTACATGTAAATAAAGAAGAGTTATTACAACATATAATTTCTAATATTGAGCAGTATATTAGTCTCACTTTTGAAGAATTGAGTAATCAGCTCATTATAAATAAGTATAAAAAAGAAAATATTATTACTTATGGGAGTTATTGGCAAAAAAATATTGAAATAGACTTACTTATTGAAATAAAAAATGGTACAATAATCGCAGGTGAGTCTAAATGGAAAAACCATCGTATGTGTAAAAACATACTAAGCTCTCTTAAAAGAAAATGTGAAAAAATAGAACTTGAGGTAAGCCATTTTGTATTATGTTCTAAAAGTGGATTTAGTAAAGAGTTAAAAGCTATGAATAATAATACTATTTTACTTTTTGAATTAAAAGACTTTGAGGAATTATATTGATAGATGAAAGTTTATTAAACTCTTTGAGTAACAAAGAGAAAGAAATTTTTAAAAAAGGTCTTGAAGATCTTATAAATCAAACGTATGTCATAGAAAATGAATACAAAAAACTCAACGAATCATACATCTCCATGCAAGAGCTTTTTTTACAAATCATAGAAGTTCAACCAAATGCTCTTTGGGTTCTAGAAGCCAATAATGAAATCTTTTTACAAAACAGTGAAGCAACAAAAATAAATGCCTTATTGCCTTATATAAATACATCAGAATCTACAAGTGAAATCGAACATGAAGGCTTGTATTATCTAGTTAAAGTAACAAAACAGGCTGAAAAAACCATTGTCAGTGCTACAGATATAACTGAAGAAAAAAGAAGAGAAAGACTTGCTTCTATGGGACAAGTAGCAGCTCATCTTTCGCATGAGATAAGAAATCCTATTGGTTCAGTTTCTCTTTTGGCATCAACTCTCTTTAAAAAAGTAGATATAGGCAGTAAACCTCTTGTTTTAGAGATACGAAGAGCTATTTGGAGAGTAGAAAGAATAATAAAAGCAACCTTACTTTTTACAAAAGGACTCCAACTCAATTTTCAACACTTTTATTTAGACAAACTTAATGCGGAATGTGAACTTTCATGTGAACAATATACTTACTCAAAAGAGATAGATTTTAAATTTGATTTACCTCATCTTAAAATTAATGGAGATTTTGAACTTTTAGTTTTAGTCTTACAAAACTTTATATTTAATGCTATTGATGCTATTGAAGAAGGTGAAAATGAAAGTGGTAAAGTTACTCTATCTTATAAAGAAGAAAATACTCAACATGCCTTTTATATAACAGATAATGGAAAAGAAATACAAAATAAAAATATACTCTTTGAGCCATTTAAAACAACAAAAACAAAAGGACATGGTTTAGGATTGGCCCTCTCATTACAAATTATGGAAGCACATAACGGAAATATTGAACTTTTACAAGATGTAAAAGGTTTCAAAATATCTTGGGAAAAAACCGATGATAGTTGAAAGTTTAAAGATATTTTTATCTGACTTAAAAAATTCTACGAAAGATTTATTACCGATTATTGCTGTAGTAGCATTTTTTCAAATACTCATTATAAAAACTATCCCTAATGATTTAGTTTCTATTTGTATTGGTCTTTTTATAGTTGCTACAGGACTTGCCCTTTTTATAAGAGGTCTTGAAATCGGGATATTTCCTGTTGGAGAAAATCTAGCAAATGACTTTGCTAAAAAAGGCTCTGTTTTTTGGTTACTTGGTTTTGCTTTTTTGATTGGTTTTTCTACAACTATTGCAGAACCAGCACTTATTGCCATTGCCAAAAAAGCTTCGGTTATTAGCGATGGTAGAATTGATGCATTTTTACTTAGAATTACAGTTGCTTTTTCAGTTGGTTTTGCTATTGCTCTTGGAGTTCTTAGAATACTTTTAGGCCATCCTATTCAATACTATATTATTGCGGGTTATATACTTGTTGTATCAGTAACCTTTTTTGCTCCAGTTGAGATTATAGGCCTTGCTTATGATAGTGGTGGTGTTACTACTTCAACAGTTACAGTTCCTCTTGTGGCTGCTCTTGGGATTGGACTAAGTTCTTCCATTAAAGGAAGAAATCCTGCAATTGACGGTTTTGGTCTCATAGCTTTTGCTTCACTAACTCCTATGATATTTGTTCAAGTATTTGGTATTATTGTATACAACTTTGGTTCAACTCATGAAGTTGGTGCTATTGTCAATGAAGCTATACAACATACACCAATTCTTAATCGCTTTGGTGTTTACAATCTCTTTTTAGAGTTATTAGGAGTTATTAAAGATGTCTTACCTATTCTCTTAGTGATTTGTTTTTTCCAGTACATTATTATCAAAAAGCCTATTCCTCATCTTAAAAAAGTTGCTGTTGGCGTTATTTTACTTATTATTGGACTTGATGCGTTCATCGTTGGACTTGAACTTGGATTGTTTCCTATTGGAGAAAGCATTGCTTATGCTCTTACAGGTATGGGTAATGATTATCTTATATATTTATTTGGTTTTTTAATAGGGTTTTCAACAACTATGGCAGAGCCAGCCCTTATAGCAATTGCCATGAAAGCAAGTGAAATTAGTAAAGGTAATATTAACCAAAACACACTTAGAATAGCAGTTGCATTTGGTGTTGCTATTGGTATTTCCCTTGGAGCATATAGACTTATAAGTGGAACGCCTATACACTACTATATTATAGTAGGCTATATTATAGTGGTTATTATGACATTTTTTGCACCAAAATATATAATACCTATTGCCTATGATAGTGGAGGTGTTACAACTTCAACAGTTACAGTACCACTTGTTGCAGCACTTGGGTTAGGATTGGCTGAAAATATAGCAGGAAGAAACCCTTTAATAGATGGTTTTGGACTCATTGCTTTTGCTTCACTATTTCCTATGATAACTGTTATGGGATATGGGATAATTGCACAAATAAAAAATTCAAAAGAAGAGATAAGTACTAAGGAGATAAAATGAAATTTATATCACTCGTAGCTATGGTTCCTGATTCAAAAGAAGAAGAAGCTATAGATATAGCAAAAAAAGCTGGTGCTGGTGGAGTAACAATCCTCCATGGGAAGAGTATTGGACTTGAAGAAAAAAAAGTATTTTTTGGCTTAACACTTGAAGAAAATGTTTCGGTATTGCTTTTCATACTTCCTCAAAAACTAAGCATGAAAGTTTTAAAAGCTTTTCGACAAGAACTTGGTTTACATAATGATGAAAATGCAAATGGAATGGTATTTACTTTTCCATTAACTCATGTATCAGGGATGGAGAGTAAAGAAGTTGAACTGTTTGAAAAAGAAATTTTAGAAGAATTATAAAGGAATTTAAATGTTAGTTAAAGATGTAATGGTAAAAGCAGATAAAATAATTTTAGTTTCACCAATGATGCCTATAAGAGAAGCTCTTAACATCATGAGAAAAACGAAAGTAAAATCCTTAGTTGTAAATAAACTAAAACCACATGATGCATATGGTATGCTCACATATAAAAATATTCTTCAATCGATAGTAGCAAATGATGGTGATATTGACTTATTGAGAGTTTATGATGTATATTCCAAACCTGCCTTTCAAGTTTCTGAAGAATTAGATGTTAAATATGCGGCACAAGTAATGGTAAATAGTGGAGTAAAACGTCTTTTAGTCATTGATAACAATGAACTTGAAGGAATTTTAACAATGACTGATATACTAGGTGTTGTACTTGAGAGTGTTAAAGAAGTAGAAGAAGAGTAGTTTTTTCTCCTCTTCTATTTTGAATCAATTGTTTGATTTAAAAAACATTTTATATCCATCATTGCTTGTTTATACCCTAAATCAAAGATTTCATCAAGTTTTTTAAACGAATAAAGACCGTATTGTGACAATTTTTTATTACTTATATACAAATCACAAAAACCAATTTGTTTTTGAACAGAAGCTCTCCACATTAAAAATAATATCCTTTTCATAATTGCCATCATAGAGTTTTTACAACCTTTTTCTAAAGGGTGTAAATCCACACCAATAATTGGATTAGTATATTTTATAATAGGTGTTATTGGAAAATTATCCATTATTCCACCATCAGCTAATTTGTAGTTTTTATAATCAATAGGTCTAAAAAGAGGTACAACAGCACTTGAAGCAACACATAGTATATTCGCTGGTCCTTTTTCAAAGTAAATAATATCTCCACTTATAAGATCTATTGCTGAAACATAAAGTTTAATACTAGTATCTTCTATATTTTTTATTGGTACTAATTTTTGAATGATACTTTTTTGTGCATCAACTTGAAACAATCCCTTCTTAAAATAATTAAATTTAAAAGCTTTTTTAAACTCTTTAGATTTAAAGATTTCAAGCTGCCTTTTAGGAGAAATACCTGCTGCATAACTTGTAGCTATGATTGCACCTATACTACTTCCAGAAATAACATCAATTTCAACACCAAGTTCATCAATAGCTTGTAAAACACCCAAATGAAAAGCACCTCTAGCAGCCCCACCTGATAGAACTAGGCTAATTTTCATAGTTATTCCACTCAACTAATTGCCAATCTCCTTCAAGTGTCTCAACTAAAGCACTACATGATTCAACCCAATCTCCAGAGTTCATATAAATAATGCCATCTACAACTTTCATTTCAGCCTTATGTATATGCCCACATATGATGCCATCATAACTTTTTTGTTTTGCATGTCTTGCTAAAACATTTTCAAAATCATTAATAAAACTCACCGATTTTTTTACATTGTCTTTTACATACTTTGAAATTGACCAATACTTTTTTATACCAAATTTTTTTCTAAAAAAATTAATTATGCTATTTAAATGCAATAATAGATCATATCCATAATCGCCAAGAACTGCTAACCATTTTTTTGTCATAGTAATAGAATCAAAAAAATCACCATGAGTTATATAAAACTTTTTGTTTTTAACAGAAACATATTCAAATGAATCATCTACTTTTAACCTATCACCTAAAATTAAAGGTAAAAATGGACGAATAAAATCATCATGATTGCCAATCACAAAAAATACGTTTGTATGGTTTCGTGCTTTTCTTAAAATTTTTTGGATTACATCGGAGTGAGACTGAGCCCATTTTAACTTACGTTTCATTGCCCAGCCATCAATAATATCACCTACAAGATAAAGGTTTTCAGATTCATTATGTTTCATAAAATCTAAAATTTCATCCGCTTTTGAAAATTTAGTGCCAAGATGTATATCAGATATAAAGATTGATTTATATTTCATATCATATTATTGCTAATGATGATAACAAATCAATTACATAACAATACTATTTCAACAATTCCATGAGTGTATATTTTATATTTTTATCACACTTGTCACCAAGTTTATCTTGTTCTCTTAATAACCATTCAAGATACCCTCTATCAGAGTGTAAAACATCTTCAAATGAAACACCTCTATATTTTCCAAAAATAAACATCTTGAGTTTTACAGGTTCATTCGAGAGTTCAACTAACTTTTCCATAACTTCTGAATTTTTAAGATTAAACTCTTTTTTTGCTCGTAAAAATAACTCTTTTAGAAACATTTTTAAAATCAAAACATCCCCTATAGCATCATGAGCTTTTATCTCGACATTATATTTTTGTGCTTCAGTTTCCTCTTCTTCTTTTGAGAAAAGTTTGTATCTAAATGTTTGAAGCTTATAATCTGGAACAATATTGTTGTTTTTATCTCTTATTTCTTCTTCTATTAAATCTTCTTGTCCATGCCCTGCACTTACATGAGGAACTTTTACATCATACAAATGCATAGCACACTTTAAAGTATCTATGATTTGACAATTGTTTTTAAACTTGTGTTTTTCAAGCATACCTAAATCAAATGGTAAATTATGTGCTATAAGATAATTTTCTTCGTTGTTTAATTCATTTAAATCATTCCAAAAAGTTGTCTTTTCAAAAGGCAATTTCCCTTTGAGTTCTTCTTCTCTTATACCATGTGTACTCATAGCTTTTAGTTTAATAGGAAGTGTTGTTGCACAGAGTTCATTATAAATTCCATCTTTAAATAACTCACCCTTTGTATCTGTTATGATTGCTCCTATCTGTATGATTTGATCTTCTGGTTCTATACCCGTTGTTTCTGTATCAAAAAATATATTATATGCCACTATTTTACCTCCAAAATTTTGCAATTACATAAGTCATCACTTTCAAAAGCTGTCATTTTACCAGCTTTTCTATTAGGAACAGGAAAAACTCTCACCGTTAGAGGCTTATTTAAACGAAAAGCCATAGTTCCCGTATCTCTCATAATTGCATTAAGTTTTTTTAAACTTACATCTCCTGGGATTGGTACCGTATCTAATCCTATGCCACAAACTGAACTATAAGTAAGCAAAGAGCGTAAATCATACTGTTCTTTTATAGTACCCTCAGCCAATCCAATATCCTCAGTAACCGCTAACATAAGACCTGAAAAACCAACTAATTCTATATTTTTTAATGATTTAAAAACTTTAGTAAGTAACGAAGAAGCTTCAACACTTCCACTTGCACCAAAATATTCAACTCCTAATTCTTCATAAACTTCACACATAGAAGAGCAGTTTTTTGAAGGAGCAGCTGAGCTATCAATCCCTCTAAATACAAACTCTTTTGTATCAAAATCTTCTACTATTCCTCTTATATTATCAACATGGTATTGTAATGCTTCACTCATAATCTCATAGTACTTTTTAAACTTTTCATTATGATTTAAATCCTTACATGTAAGGTTAAAATCTTTTAAAACTTCTACTAACAAATCTGGTGTTTCAAGACCTAGTACAAAACAATTTTTATCACTACTGTTATGATAAGAAGCTGGAAAATAAGGTATCAAAGATTTACAATTAAAATTCACTGTAAAGTTAAAATTACCCTCTCCTCTTGGCGTTATTTGAGCGATTTTTTGAACAGCACTTGAAGATAAGTTTATGAGATGATTATCTAAAACTCCAAACTCATCCATAGGAACATTGACACAAGTATTACATAAGTCACCAAAATCTCGAATTAGTTCAGGTAAAAGAGCTATTTCTTCTTTAGTTTTAGCTTCACCTATTGCAAATCTTATTCTAAGATTTTGCACATCAAGTGAATTCAAAAGATTGCTTATATACTCTAAATCCTCTTTTGCTTTTTCTAAACTAGAAGTGTTTAGATACTCTCCAAAGGCATTGGTCACAATACGAATCGATTGGACTATATAGCCGTTTTTGATAAATCTTGATGATAAATCATGACAAAACTGCGAAGCTTTTAAAATCTCTTCTTTCCATGTTAATTTATCTTTTTTTAAAGTTATAAAAGTAGTTACAGTTCTTACTTTACAAAGATTTTTATTTTGATAAATCATCACTTCTCATCAAAATACTTTTTCATTAACTCTATCGTTAATCTATCTTTTTCATTATTTCTTTCTTCAAGATTTTTGATTATCATAGTAAATCTCTCCTCATTTAAATGTTGCCCAAATTTAAATTTTGCACCACTGTTTTCTACAACTAGCTTATAAATTTCAGTAGCATTTATTGCCTTTTCATAGACATCTTCACTTAGAGGTTTATATTTTCCTTCTGGTTGTAGTTTTTCCATCATCGCTGAGAGCATTTTTACTTTTTCATCATAATCTTTGACAAACTCAATTTTACCTTCCATGATAATAGATTTAAAAAACTGCGTAGCTGGACATGCTAAGTTATCGTTTGAACTAAAATACGACTGTATCATAGAATATGATTCAACAACACAAAAAGAAGCATATTGATTTTCATTTATCATCTTGATTTTTTTGCCTTGTTTTGCACCATGAAAATATATGTTTCCATTAAACTCAACAAAATTGATAGGTACATTGTAGGGTTTATTATCCTCACAAAGTGCCAATGTCCCATACTCTGCGTTATCTAAAACTTCTTTTATTACTTCTTTATCTGTAATCTCAAATATCTTTTTCATTCTCTTTTCTCTTTCTTATTTTTGTTACTTGCTCCCCTGCAATACCCCAGTTATCCGTCTCTACTTCTTCAATAATCACAAAAGTTGTTGCAGGATTTTTGCCAAGTACATCTTGCAATAACTTCGTTGCACCTTCAATGAGTTGTTGCTTCTGTTCACTAGTAACACCTTCATTCGTAACTTTTATATTAACATATGGCATTTTGTTTCCTTATTAAAATTTTTATCAAACGTGAGCCTAACACACATATAATCAAACCACTCATGACAAGTAAAGTACCCGCTACTTCTGTATAGTTTAATGTTTCATCTAAAATTATACTTGAAGTGAGTATCCCTACTACCGGAATTAAAAGAGCAAAAGGAGTTACCAGTGCTGAAGAGTATGTTTTAAGAAGTTTCCCCCAAAGAGCAAAAGCAAGTAATGTAGAGATAAACCCTACAAATACAATCGAGCCCCAACCTTTTAATGATAACTCAAATAGTAGACTAAATGGACTTTGTGTCTCTGTAAAATAAGAAATTATAAGTAGAGGAAGAGGAGGCACTAAACTCACCCAAACCATAAAATGAAATATATCTACACCCTGAGTTTTTTTCATAATCAAATTTGAAATTGCCCAAGAAAATCCTGCAAGCAGTATTAAAACAAGTCCTAAAATTGTTGTATTTGCATCCTTAGTAAAAAAGAATAAAACAAATCCTATTAAAGATATACCTATACCCAAAATTTGTACTTTTGATATACTCTCTTTAAAAATAAGAATACTTAAAACTATAGTAAAAACAACTTGTATTTGTAATGTAAGTGAAGCCAAACCAGCACTAATACCAACATCCATAGCAACAAAAAGTAGACTAAACTTGATAACCCCTAAAAAGACTCCAACTCCAAGTACTTTTAAATAAGAAGTTTTTGGAAAAGGTATAAAAAATACTGCTGGAATTGCCACAACAGCAAATCTCATAGCAGAAAATAAAATAGGAGGTATCTCTTCAAGTCCAATTTTAATAACAGTAAAATTCACTCCCCAAATGAAAACTACTAAAAGGGCTAAAAAAACATCTTTTAAAATCATAGCTAAGATTTTTTTACTGGCTTAGATGTGTCATAAACCAGCTCATAATAAGAGTTGTTATTGTATTCAAACTCTTGTATGAGTGTTAGCCCAAGTTTTTTAGTATGTGCTGCATAAGATCTAGGATTTATTTTATTTACAAATGTCACTAAAATAGGATATTTTTTTGCCATCTCAACTCTTGCAAAATCAAAAAGTTCTTCTAATAACCCACTTCCTCTGTACTTTTTATCTATACAAACAGGACCATATTGATATGAGTTTTTCACACTCAATGTTTGTCCTAAATACTCTAAACTATCTAAATCTTTTATCATATATACAAACATTGGCCAAATAGACCAAAATTCCCAAGAAGCAGACATCACATAACCTACAACTTCATCATTTTCAATTGCTATAAAAAGACCTTGTTCTTGCTCTATAATGCTTGATAATTGCTCTTTTGTAAACGCTGTTGTAACAAAACCATCTTTTTTGTCTTCTTGTGCAATGGAGTCTACTTGATATTTAAAATGAAGTTTTAAAATACTCTCGATATCACTAAGTTCGGCTATTTTTAATTTCATAGAACCCTCTTTTTATTGATTTTTTGTATTTTAGCATTTAAGATAAAACTTGTCATTAACCTATGTTAACCCCAAAGAACCTCTTATGCGAGAGAGTCCTACTTCTGTAATACCAAGATAGGATGCGATGTGATAATTAGGAAGGACATCAACTACTTCGCTATACTCTTCTAAAAACTTTTGATACCGCTGGGTTGCACTTAAAAGTAAAAAATCAGCCTCACGACGCTCTTTTTTAACCGTAAGTGCCTCATAAATACGAAGTGTGAGATGATTCCACTCTTCAAATTTATCCCCTAACATCAAAAAATCTTTATATTTTATAGATAGACATTCAAAATGAGATAAAATTTCAACACTAAATGCAGAAGGTTCTTGTTTGGCTACAGAAGAGATACTACTTAGTAAATGACCTTTTTTTACAGCAAAAGATTTGTTAAACTCTTTACCATCTTCTCTTGGATAATAATAACGAGCTAAGCCTGATGTTAAAAAGAAAAAATCCTCAACTATATCCCCACTTTTAAATAGGTACTCTGAAGTTTCTAAAGAGACTGAATGAAAAAAAGGTTTTATCTCTTTCCAAACTTCTATCGAAATAGGAGAAATATCATTTAATGCAGTATAAAGAACTAACAGTTGTTCTTCAAGTTTAATCCCTATTGTTTTCACTACCCTACTACCTCAATGCCTTCAATCTTCTCTATATCAGGGCATATTGCTGGATTTATATTGATATATGTATTCATTTTGACATCAACTAATTTTGAAGTAATTACAAGTTCAACTGCACTTCTTCCATGATTTTGTCTTACTAAAGCATAGAGTTGTTCTATTGCATCAAAATTTTCACTTAACTCTACTCGTATACGTGTAGGTGGAAGTGGTGTTTCTTCTACTTTAGTAATTTTGTTTTCAACTCCATTTTTATTGTTTTTTTTCTTCTTTGCTTCTTCTAAAGTAAAAACTCCCTTACATGAGATTCTCACCTTATCTTCTTCGTCTTTTGTTATTTCTAAAGAAAAACCTATTGGCTTTTCTATATTTAAACTATTTAATTTTTCAAGTTGTTTTTCAAAAACCATAAACTCCATATTGCCATGTAAGTCTAAAGCACTTACAAAACCATAAGGATTTCCTTTTTTACTTACTTTCTCATCAACTTTATCAACTTTTCCTATAAAAAATATTTTACCACTCTCAATACGTTGTATTTCTGAAGAATTTGTATGTGAGATTTCATCAATTTCATCTTTTAATTCTTCTAAAACTTTCGTTTTATCTTTTTCTTTATTTAACTCTTCCAAAGACAACGCATCTTTACATGTAAGCTTAACACCTGTATCATCTCTTTTTATTTCTATTGGAAAACCCGTTGGATTTTCTAAATTCATCCCTTGGAGTTTTTCTAAGATATTAGCAAAAACCATAAATTCCATATTGCCGTGAAAATCCATAAGATTTACGATTCCAAATTTATTGCCTTTTTTACTAATCCTTTCTTGAATACTCTCGACTTTCCCAATAAAAAGAGTCTTTCCGTTTTTTGCATTTTCAATCTCTGATGAAAGTGTATGAGGAATGGATTCAATAAGCTCTCTAAAACTATCAAGTGGATGACCTGAAATATAAAAACCCATTGTTTCTTTTTCAAGTTCAAGGACTCTTTTACCATCAAATTCAGGAAGATTTTCAATATTTAAAGAGATAGAAGTCATCTCTTCTTCATCACCAAAAAGTGAACCAATAGAATCTTTTTTCATTTTGGCACACTTTGCACCAGCTTCTGCAATGACTTCTATATGATCAAGTAATGCCCTTCTTGTTAGTCCAAACTCGTCAAATGCCCCTGATTTTATAAGAGATTCTATAACTCTTTTGTTTACTTTTGAAGTATCAATCCTAGACATAAAATCACTCATATCTTTAAACAATCCATCTTCTCTTGCTTCTAAAATCCTACCAATAGCACTACCACCAGCTCCTTTTATAGCACCCATACCAAAAAGAATTGTCTCTTCACCTTCATCATTTGTAATAGCATTAAACTCAGTAAGAGAGTAATTAATGGATGGTGGAGAGAGTTTAATACCCAATCTTTTAACCTCATCAATATACTTAACAACTTTATCAGTATTATCTTGTTCACTTGTTAAAAGGGCTGCCATAAATTCTTGTGGATAATAAGTCTTTAAATATGCTGTTTGAAATGTTATCATGGCATATGCTGCTGAGTGAGATTTGTTAAAACCATATCCGGCAAACTTTTCTACGAGTTTAAAAAGCTCTGCTGATTTTTCTCTATCATAACCTTGTTTTTCTGCACCATCACAAAACTCATCTCTATAGGTACTCATATCTTTTTTCTTACCCATTGCACGACGGATAATATCTGCATAACCTAAGCTAAAACCACCTACTGTTTGAACTATTTGCATTACTTGTTCTTGATAAACTATCATTCCATAAGTTGGTTCTAATGTCTCTTTGAGTGAATCAAAACTAACCTCTTCAAAAGGATAATATACCTTTTGTCTTCCATGTTTTCTCTCTATAAAGTTATCAAGCATACCTGATTCCATAGGGCCTGGACGATATAAGGCAAGTACAGCGACTAAATCCTCAAATCCACTTGGTGCTAGCCTTTCATTGAGTGATTGCATACCTTGTGACTCTATCTGAAAAAGACCTACTGTATGGCCTGTTCGTATAAGCTCATAAACTTCAGGATTATCCATATCAAGGGCATTAAAGTTTATATCTTTATCGTATCTTCTTTTAATTAACTTTAGTGCATTATCTAAAACAGTTAGAGTCTTAAGACCCAAAAAGTCAAATTTGATTAAATCCACATCTTCAAGGTAATTCAATGAATACTGAGTTACAAGCTGTTCAGCGCCAGATGGTTTATAAAGAGGTGTTTTATGCCAAAGCTCTTCATCACTAATAACAACACCAGCAGCATGCATACCAGAGTTTCTATTTAGTCCTTCAAGTGCAAGTGCAAACTTCCATACTCTTGCAATTCGTGGGTCTTCATCTATAAGGCGTCTAAGTTTTTCTTCTTTTTGATAAGCACCATCTATATGCTCACCTTTTTTAATCTTGCCATTTAGCGTGATTCCAAGTTCATCTGGTATAAGTTTTGCCATAGCATCAGCTTCGGCATAAGGAAGTCCTAAAACTCTTGCAACATCACGGATAACTCCCTTTGCTAAAAGCTTACCAAAAGTAATAACTTGAGCAACATTATATCTACCGTACTTTTCAACAACATAATCTATAATCTCACCACGACGAGCCTGACAAAAGTCAATATCAATATCTGGCATACTTATACGTTCAGGATTTAAAAATCTCTCAAAAAGTAGATTATAGGGCATAGGGTCAATATCTGTAATATAAAGACTAAAAGCAACAAGACTACCAGCAGCTGAACCACGTCCAGGACCTACTGGAACACCTCGATCTTTTGATTCACGAATAAAATCCCAAACTATGAGCATATATCCAGGGAAATTCATATTACAAATAATATCCATCTCAACATCTAATCTGTCATAATAAGTCTGATGTTTCTCTGCAGGTACTAATTTTAACCTATCTTCTAATCCCTCTTTACATTTAAGTCTAAAATACTCATCATCATTATCTATATCATGACCTTCTGAAGCAGCATACTCTTGCGTAAATTTAAATTTTGGAGGAGTTGGATCGCCTAATTTTATCTCTAAATTACATTTATCTACTATCTCTTGAGTATTAGCTATAGCTTCAGGAATATCTGCAAAAAGCTCACTCATCTGCTCTGGTGTTTTTAAATAAAACTCATGAACTGAGTGACGAAGACGATTTGGATCATCAAACTCTTTATTCATAGCAATACACATAAAAGCTTCTTGAGCTTCTGCATCATCTTGTGTTGGATAGTGAGTATCATTGGTTGCAATAATTTTTATACCAGTCTCTTTTGAGATACGAAGAATACTATCGTCTATAAAAAGTTGATCTGCTATACCATGACGCATAAGTTCAAGATAAAAATCATCTCCAAATATCTCTTGATACTCTAAAGCTATCTCTTTAGCCCTCTCATACCCTTTTGCACCATTTTGAACGTTTCTTGGATTGTTAGTATTAAGATGCCAATTTACTTCACCTTGCAAACAAGCCCCACTACAAATAATACCTTCACTATGCTCTTTTAAAAGTTTTTTATTTATACGAGGATAATAATAAAAACCATGTATAAAACTTTGGGATGAAAGATACATAAGGTTTTTATACCCTATCTCATTTTTTGCATACAAACACAAATGAAATCTTTGCTTTGTTGTTTTATCATCTATCTCATCTTGATTATGAATATACGCTTCAAGTCCAATTATAGGCTTAATATCATTTTCTCTCATAACTTTATAAAAATCTATAGCACCAAACATATTACCGTGGTCTGTCATTGCTACTGACTTTACACCTTGTTCTTTTAATTTTGCTGCAAGTTTTCCTATTTTGTTGGCACCATCAAGTAAAGAGTATTCTGTATGTAAATGTAAATGTGTAAATTTGCTCATAATTCTTCTTAGTATATTTTTTTTCATTCTATACAAAAAGCACTTAAAAAATAGACTATATTATCTCTACTAATTTTTTATTAAAGCTTTTCTTTTTACTTTATTTGGATAAAACTCAAGTCAGTATATTTTCATATAAATTCTTATATAATCAGAAAATTTTTTTAAAGGTGGATTTTGAAAAATCGTTTTTCAAGGATAGGATTTATTCTAGCTGCAGCTGGTTCTGCAGTTGGATTGGGTAATATATGGAAGTTTCCTTATATTACAGGAGAGTATGGCGGTGGTGCATTTGTATTGGTGTATCTTCTTGCGATTATGTTTATAGGACTTACTGTATTTTTAGCCGAAGCGGTCATTGGTCAAAATGCTCAAGCAAATGTAGCAACTTCGTTTATAGAGACTTCAAAAAGTAAAAATGAAAACTGGAAAATTGCTGGTTTTATGATAGCAACTGGTCTTATACTTCTCTCTTTCTATTCAGTTGTTCTTGGGTGGATTTTAAGTTATGTGTTTTCTTCTTTTGGGACACTTCCAGCAGATGCAAAAACTGCGGGAGCTGCTTTTGATACACTCATAACAAAAGATTTGGCAACCCAATTACTCTATCATACACTTATTGCTGGGACTGTAATTTTTATTGTACTAAAAGGTATTAAAGATGGCATAGAAAAAATAAACCTTATCTTGATGCCTTTTCTTGGTATCATATTAATAGGTCTATTGATGTATGCTATCTCTCTTGATAGTTTTAGCAAAGCTGTATCATTTATGTTCGTAGCTGATTGGAGCAAGATTAACAGTGATGCACTTCTAGCTGCTCTTGGACAAGCATTTTTTACACTCTCTCTTGGTGTTGGTACTATTCTTACCTACTCAGCTTCTCTTCCAAAAGAAGCAAACTTTGTAAAATCATCTATTATGGTTGCTCTTGTAGATACGGGTATTGCTCTTATTGCTGGTCTTATTATCTTCTCATTTCTTTTTGAAGCTGGAGCGCCTAGTGCAGCTGGTCCTGGACTAGTATTTATCTCTCTTCCTGTGATTTTTTCAGGCTGGGGTTTACTAGGTAAAATCATAGCTATATCATTTTTTGTTGCACTTGTATTTGCTGGAATTACATCTGCTGTATCTATGATTGAGCCATCTTTGATGTTTTTTATCGAAAGATTTAAAATGACAAGAAAAAAAGCTACCCTCCTGTGTGGTAGTGTATTTTATCTACTAGGTATAGTTGCACTGCTCTCTATGTCAACGACATATGGAAGTTCTTTAACATTTTTTGGCAAAAATGCATTTGATTTGATGGATTTTGCATCCTCATCAGTCATGATGCCAACAGCAGCTATTGTTATTTGTCTGTTTCTTGGTTATTTTGTAGATAAAACTATGTTACAAGAAAAATTCACAAAACATACGTCTGTGTTGTTTTTTAATGTATGGTACTTTTTGATTAGATATGTTGTGCCAATTGCTATTACAATCTTATTTTTAAATCAATTAGGTTTGATTTAATATCTTGAAATAAAGCATACTTATAAAGTGTGCTTTGTCTTTTTTAAAACTCTAAAATATAAATATTTCGCTTTCCTCTAATAGTATTTCTTAGCGTTAACCTATCTGTTTTGAGTAAGTGCATATTGTTTTTGTTTTATATAATATCTTCTAATTTTTCTCTGAGAGTTCTTGAATTAAAAGGTTTAATTATATAATTATTTACACCATTTTTTAATGCTGTTAAAACTTGATCTCTTCCACCTTCTGTAGTTATCATGATAATAGGTGTGTCTTTATATGCATCCATTTTTCTAGCACTTTTTACAAGTTCTAAGCCATTCATAATAGGCATATTCCAATCAGTCATAATCGCATCATAATGGTTTTTTTTCATCTTTTTCATAGCATCATTTCCATCTTCTGCTAAAGTAACGTCTTTGTAGCCTATATTATTAAGAGTATTTAGAACAATTCTTCTCATGGTTTTACTGTCATCCACAACTAAAAACTTCATTTTTTTTCCTTCTTATATCTATGTATAGATATACAAGCAAAAACTGTTCTTTTTTTTAGTTTTGAGTTATTTTACTATCTCATTTCCTGCACAATATCCACTTGCCCATGCCCAGTGTAAGTTATAACCTCCACAATCAGCATCAATATCTAGTACCTCTCCACTAAAATAAAGACCACGTTGTAGTTTTGATTCAAGTGTTTGAGCATTGATTTGATCTACAGATACTCCACCCGCTGTGACTTCAGCAGTTTTGTACCCTTTTGTGTCTGTAACTTTGAGTTGGAAGTTTTTAAGTGCGTATACAAGTTTTGTAATATCTTTTATATTTAACTCATCGGCACTTTTTTTAGGTAACTCTTTAGCGATAAAAGAAGCTAGTTTAGAGTTTATAAAACCATCAAGCCATAAAGCTACACTTTTTCCATGTGAATTTTTTTGTCGTTTTTTGAGTAGATTTTTTAACTGCTCTTTTGAGTATTCAGGAAGTAAATCAATCTTTACATGTAAAGCTCTATTATGCAACAAAGCATGACCTGCAACCCTACTTATATCAAGTACGGCTGAGCCAGAGATTCCATAGTTTGTAAAAAGTATATCTCCACTTGCACTACTAATCGATTGACCATTTTCAAGTACTTCAATCATACCCTCAACCTTAACACCGCCAATAGCTTTTAAATCCTCTTTACAAACCAATTGGACTAAAGAAGCATGTGTTGGAACTATATCGTGTCCAAAGTTTTTTGCAAAAGTATATCCGCTATCACAACTCCCTAAACTTGGCATTGCAAGTCCTCCAGTTGCTACTAAAACTTTGTTTACATGTAAGGATTTTTCATTTACATGTAAACAAAATCCTTCACCCTTTTTTGTGATATTTGTTACTTCACTATCTAGGTAAAATGTAACGCCCAAACGCTTACACTCATACACTAAAAGCTCGACCACACTTGAAGATTGAAGGCTTTTAGGATACAAACGACCTTTTTGCCCTTCTACCATTTCTATACCAAGTTCTGTAAAAAAATCCTTACATGTAAAGGTATTAAAACGTTTAATAGAAGAGTTTACAAAAAAAGGTTGTTGTCCGTGAAAGTTTGAAAGTTCTATATTTTGATTTGTTATATTGCATCTGCCATTACCCGTTGCGAGTATTTTTCTGCCTATCTTGCTATTTTTTTCATATATGCAAACTTTTGCACCCTTTCTTGCTGCGGCAATCGCCCCAACAAGTCCAGATGCACCAGCTCCAATAACAGCAATCACGCTAATGTAATTCCATCTTCGTCAAGTTTTATTATCTTATCTTCAATAAGTTTTGTTAAAGCTTTTTTATAGTTTTTCTTACTCAGTCCAAAAAGCTCTTTGATAAGTTCTGGATCACTTTTGTAAGTACACTCTAACTCTCCACCATTTGCTTTAAGCACTTTTGTTACTCTGTGGATTGCAGTTTCTTCGTTTTCTTTACTTTTTCCAATTGGTCTTAAAGAGATATCCATCTTTTTATCAGGTCTGATTTTTTTGATATAGGCTACTTTTTTCTGTCCTATCCAGATGTCTTCAAAAATTTCATTATGAAAAATCATCGCTTCGTATTTGTTATCAACTATCACTTTAAACCCAAGTGGAGTTTTTTCTCTGATGATAATATTTACTTTTTGATTTTCTTGTAGTTCTTCAACATCTGTATGTATAAAGCTTTTAAATTTATGAGCTCCTATTAGACGGTCTGTATCTTCGTCGATACAAACTCTAAAAACAAACTTCATACCAACTTCAAGAGGGATTTTTTGAAACTTTTTTGGGATAAAAAGGTCTTTTTGTAAGCCCCAATCCACAAATGCTCCAAAACTTTCAACTCCAACTACTTCAAAGTATCCAAACTCACCAAGCATAGCACCTGGTCGCTCAGTTGTTGCAACGTATCTGTCTTCTGAATCATTATAGATGAAAACATCTATTTCATCTTCTATATTCATGTCTTCTGTTACATAAGCTTTTGGAAGAAGAACATCGTCTCCATCTTCACTTACTAAATAAAATCCATGGTCACTCGTTCTGTCTATTCGTAGGGTATTTACTACCCCTAATTGTATTTTTTCATTCATGCACGAATTCTAGCATAATTTACCAATATATATTTATAGGTTTTTATATTAATCTTTCCACACCTACAAATCAATTTAAATTTTCTAGTTTATCCTCATACTCTTGTGTTATTTCATCAAATTCATGTTGTACAACTTCTAAAGACTCAAAGGCATCCTCTACTTGTTTCTCTTGTGCTGCTACTTCTTTATATAAATCCACAAGTTTATCACTCTCTCCACTGCTAGAGAGTTTTATCAACTCTTCTTGATTTGCTTCGAGTGCTTCTTCTGTTGTTATTATCAGTTTTTCTAGTTTTTCTATCTCTTTTTTCAAAGGTGATGTTTTTTTATTTCTTTCTTGAATAAGTGCTGCTCTTAACTTTTTATTTTCATGGTGATTTGATTTTGGTGCTTTTTTGACTTTCTTTTCTGCCTCTTCCTCTTCCCAACCAATCTTTTCTAAAAACTCATCATAATTACCATCAAAAATCTCTGCTCCATCTTTTGAAAAAACGATCAGTCTATTGGCAACTTTACGGAGTAACTCCTCTGAGTGCGTTACTAAAACAACAGCCCCTTCAAAATTTTGTATAGCTCCAATAAGAGAGTCTATAGAGTCCATATCTAAGTGGTTTGTTGGCTCATCTAAAAACAGAAGATTAACCTCTTCTACTAAAATTTTACCAAGCATGACTCTGCTTTTTTCTCCACCTGAAAGTAGTGAAATCTTTTTGTCTGCACTCTCACCACTAAACATCATAGCCCCACAAATACTTCTAGCCCTTCCCGTAGAAAGACTCGCATTTGATTTATAAATCTCATCCATAACTGTGTTATTTAGATTGAGATGATTGATATTGGTTTGTCCAAAATGTCCAAATGAAGTACTTGTGTGCATGTGTACATGCCCTGTAAGTTGTTTTAATTCTCCTGCAAGAGTATTTAAAAGTGTTGATTTTCCTTTTCCATTTTTCCCTATTATCCCAAGGCATTCACCTTTTTTTATATGGAAAGTAATATCTTTAAATAAAATGTTATCTTCTGTATACCCAAACTTCAAATCTTTGACATCAAGTAAAATTTTAGCAGGCGTTTGTTTAAAATTAAAATCAAAGTTGAGAGTTGCTTCACTTTGGATATCTTCCATCCTCTCAATTTTTTCTAACTGTTTTACTTTTGATTGAGCAAGTGCTGCTGTCGAAGCTCTTGTTTTATTTTTAGCGATAAACTCTTCAAGCTCTTTTATCTTCTTGTCTTGTGAAATTTTTGTCTTTACATGTAACTCATCATTTGATGCAAGTTGTGTGTAAAACTTGTGTGTATCTCCTGGTAAAATACTTAGTTTTTTTCTTACTATTCCCATTGTATGAGTTGTCACACTATCCATAAAATTACGATCATGTGTTATAAGAATAACTTCACCATCAAAGCTTTTCAAAAAAACTTTTAACCAACGTAAAGATACTATATCTAGGTAGTTTGTAGGTTCATCTAAAAGAAGTAAATTTGGCTCAGTTACTAAAAGCTTTGCTAAATTGATACGTATTTGATAACCACCTGAAAAAGAGAGTGGATTTTTTTCTAAATCTTCCGCTACAAATCCAAGTCCAAATAAAATCTTTTCAACCCTATATATATCATACTTGTGTTCTTCATCAAGAGCAAGAGCAGCCTCTTCTCTTAGAGTTTTTTCACTAAATGAAAGATGCTGTTTTAATGCACCTATCTTATAACCTTTAGGTATAGAAACTTCTCCACCATCAACATGTTCTTCACCAAGAATAATTTTAAAAAGTGTTGATTTACCACTACCATTACGTCCTACTAAACCTACACGGTTTTTGGAATTGAGTTTAAAATTGAGATTAGAAAAAAGCTCCTGTTTTGCAAAGCTTTTAGAAATATTTGTAAGTTGTATCAAAACTGTTTAGCCTATTTTTTTGAAAAATTATAACATTATGTTGTATAATATCTTATTAGAAGGAGGCCATTATGAATAAGTTTCTTTTTCTTTTTATACTATTTTTTGCATCTCAGAGTTTTTCTGTAACCATTTTTACTTACATGTCAAAAGAAGATGAAAAAGATACAAGAAAAGATTATAATGTAGCTCTGCTAAAACTAGCATTAGATAAAACAATCCCTGAATATGGACCTTATAAATTAGTTCCTAGTCCAAAAATGAATTACTTAAGAGCTGATAAAATTGCTCTTAAAAACAATGTTAAAAACTTTGTTTATAAAGCTGCTATAAGAGAAGACCTTGTATCTAAATTAGGTTATGTTCCTTTTCCTGTAGATCGAGGTATTGTTGGATATCGTGTATTTTTTGTTTCTCCAAAAGCAAAAGAGGCACTAAAAAAAGTAACAACACTTAAAGAATTAAAAAAATTTACAATAGTACAAGGGATAGGTTGGTTAGATACTCAGATTTTAAGACATCATGGATTTAACGTTTTTGAAGGGAGTAACTATAAAGGTCTCTTTGGAATGGTTGCAAAAAATAGAATTGATCTTTTTCCAAGAGGAGCTAATGAGCTTTTAAATGAATATAAAGCATACAAAAAAATAAAAAATCTTGACTTTGATAGATCATTAATTCTCTATTATCCTCTACCAAGATTTTTCTTTATGAATAAAAAAAATAAAAAAAGCCTTGAAAGACTTCAAAAAGGAATTTCAATAGCTTATAAAGATGGCTCTTTTGTAGAATTATGGAATAAATACTATAAAAAAAGTATTGATTTTGTGAATCTCAAAAAAAGAAAAATTATACGAATTGACAATCCATACATAAAAAATATTGATTCCTCTTATAAAAAATATATTTATCAACCATAATATAATATAATGTAATGTAATTTTCAAAGGAAAGATTTATGCATAGATTAATTTTTATTTTTTTACTCTTTTTTTTAAACAAAAGTTTTGCTGCAACAATTTTTACATATATCCCAAAAGCTGACAAAGATGATGCTAGAACTAAATATAACATCGCTTTACTCAAACTTGCTTTAGAAAAAACAATCCCTAATTATGGTCCTTACAAACTAGTTCCAAGTCCAAGGATGAACCATGGAAGAGCTGATAAGGTAACTCTTGATAATAATTTTGAAAACTTCGTACATAAAAGTGCCGTGACAGAAAAACGTTTATCCCAATTTGCTTATGTTTCTTTTCCTGTAGATAGAGGGATAATTGGTTATCGTGTATTTTTTGTTTCTCCAAAAGCAAAAGAAGAACTAAAAAAAGTAACCACACTCGAAGAATTAAAAAAATTTACAATACTCCAAGGAACTAGCTGGCTAGATACAGACATCTTAAGACACTATGGATTTAATGTTTTTGAAGTACATTCTTATAAAGGCATGTTTAAAATGGTTGCTAAAAATAGAGTTGACCTTTTTCCAAGGGGAGCAAGTGAAATTTTAGATGAATATGAAGCATATAAAAACATACAAAATCTTGACCTCGATAAAGCTTTAGTCCTTTATTATCCTCTTCCAAAATTTTTCTTTATGAATAAAAAAAATAAAAAAGGAATTGAAAGACTTAAAAAAGGACTTTTTATGGCATACAAAGATGGATCTTTTATGAAATTATGGAATCAATACCATAAGAAAAGTATTGATTTTGTAAATCTCAAAAAAAGAAAAATTATACAAATCGATAATCCATTTATAAAACATATTGACCCCTCTTATAAAAAATATATTTATCAACCATAATATTTTTGTATAAAAAAATTTAGTGTATAATGTATTTTTTAGGAAAAATCTATGCATAAATTAATTTTTATTTTTTTACTCTTTTTTTTAAGTAAAAGCTTTGCTGTTACAATCTTTACTTATATTCCAAAAGCAGATAAACATGACCGTAGAAGTGAGTATAATATGGCCTTATTAAAACTTGCTTTAGAAAAAACAACCCCTATTTATGGGCCTTATAAACTAGTTCCAAGCCCAAGAATGAATCATGGAAGAGCTGACAAGGTTGCTTTTAACAATACTTTTGAAAATTTTGTACATAAAGGTTCTGTTACACAAGAGCGTTTATCTACATTAGCCTATGTCCCTTTCCCAGTAGACAGAGGCATTGTTGGATATCGTGTATTTTTTGTTTCTCCAAAAGCAAAAGAAAAACTCAAAAAAGTTAAAACCCTCGAAGAATTAAAAAAGTTTAAATTACTCCAAGGAACTGCATGGACAGATACAGAGATTTTGAGGCATCATGGATTCTCTGTTTTTGAAGGAAGTTCCTATAAAGGTTTATTTGGGATGATTGCTAAAAATAGAGTTGATATTTTTCCAAGAGGGACAAATGAAATTTTAGATGAATACGAAACATATAAGAACACACAAAATTTTTACTTTGATAGGTCATTAGTTCTCTACTATCCTCTTCCAAGATTTTTTTTCATGAATAAAAAAAATAAAAAAGGAATTGAGAGATTAAAAAAAGGAATTTTTATGGCATATAAAGATGGCTCTTTCATAAAGTTATGGAATAAATACTATAAAAAAAGTATTGATTTTGTAAACCTAAAAAATAGGAAAATTTTTAGGATTGAAAATCCCCTTATAAAGGGTCTTGATATCTCTTATAAAAAGTATATTTATCAACCTTAATTGTTTGTTTACATGTAAGCTTTATTTATGAATATACTTAAAATACTATCTAAGTATGATTGAATCATGAGTAAAATAAGAGGGCAAAACGTAGTTTTATCCGCTTGAGCGTTTTGTTATATGTCTTTATTATCCGTCAACAGAGACTTCTGACGCAACACCATTTTCAAAATAAACCGTAAACATATGATTTTGGTCTGATTTACAATCAAAACTGATTTCCCAATCATTATTTGTATCACCATTTTCTGGTGTTGATAAGCCTACTAAAGTAAATTCATCAAAAAAGTTATCCGGTACAGGTTTTTGAAGAAAAGATTCAAATTCTTTCGATATTTTGGGCTTTAATTTTTGAATTGTTTCATCAAGGTTTGAAAGAATACTCTTAGTAAAGTTTTCATGTGGCTCAAAAGGGTCATTTTCAGATGCGTTTACAGTAATGCCAAGATTAGAATATTGGTTAAAAGTTAATTCGCTGACTTCCCAATATCCCTCAGCATAGAGCATTTTTCCAAAGAAAGGGTGGTCAACATCAGGGACATTACTTAATTTAAATAATTTTTTGAAGAAATTTTTCATTTTATTCCTTTTTATTTTCATATAACGGTTGACTTCAGTGACGCTATGCGTTTACTGCTAGGTTTTGTTGTGTGTATCACCCCTGAATGTCAAATTCACCTAGTAATCTATCAAAATCACTTTTATATGATTTATCTTGAATTACTTTATATTTTTCAAATTCACTTATAGCAAACTCTTTTGCAATTTGTGCTGTAACTTTTCCTGAATTTTGTAAAATATCTCGTTCATTAAATTGTAAAAAAGCATTTAACTTTTGACTCCAATCTTTCATAGTCATTGGGATATTTCTCTCAGCTTGGTCTTCTGCATAATCAAGATACATAGTTACTATTCTATCAAGTGATTTTATCTCATCTTGCGATAGATAGTTTTTAGCTACAGTTACATCTGATTTTAATATTTTTCCACTTGGTGCTTTTTTCCAATTTGTAAGCCCCATAAACTTTTTTTTATGATTTGCTCTTTCAACTATGAGTTCAGAAGCTGTATGACCATGTATAGCCCAATGCAGTTTATTTTGAACAGTAGCAAAAAACTCTTGTGTAGTAGGAGCTTGAAAATCATAATCCATTGCAGTTGCATATATATCTGTGATTTGTTGATAAAAGTTTCTTTCACTTTCTCTAATATCTCTTATTTCTAAGATTAAATCTTTGTAGTACTGGGGATTTAGATAACTACCGTTTTTCAATCTTTCATTATCAAGCACATAACCACGAGTTGCAAATGTTTTTAAAACCTCTGTTGCCCATCTTCTAAACTCTGTAGCTTTATTTGAATTGATTCTATATCCAAGTGAGATAATTACTTCTAAATTATAGTGTTTTGTATTGTAGTTCTTGCCATCACTAGCAGTTATTAGGAATTTCCTAATAACTGAATCTTCATCTAATTCATGAGTTTTAAATATATTTTTTAGATGTTCATTTACAGTTGCTACATTTACATCAAAAAGTTTGGCTATTAGTTTTTGTGTAAGCCATACAGTTTCATCTTCTACTTTTACCTCTATAGTATCTTGTCCGTTAGCGGTTGTGAAGATTAAAAATTCTGCTGTTGAGTTTCTTATTGTTAGGTTTTTTTTCATATTAATTGCTTGTCTTAGAGTGATTAAAAAAATCTAATTCTTTAAACTCTGTAATATTATTTATAATTCTATTGTAAATAACTGAATCATCTTCCTCATGCCTTGCAAGTGTTAAGTAGTAATTAGAGCCCTTTCCTTTTGTAAATATTATCCATTCTCCAGTAAGTTTTTTATTTTTTTGTCTACCTAAAAAACCATCATCAACTATTTCATAAATAATTTTTTTATTCATAGTATCATCAAATTTATTAAAATCATTCTTAGATAACAATTTATCTAGTTTTTTATTACCATCATAATTCAATCCAAATTCAGCACCTATATTTTTTAAAATATATTGTGCATCAAAAAAATGCTTATGCCATAAACCTTTTAGAGGTTCTCTATTAAATTGTGTTTCTTTTTTTGTAGAACTTTTTTTATTACTTTCTAAACTTTTTATTTGATTTAGTATATTTGTAATATCAAAATTCATATAATCATTTAATACATATAATTGTGCTAATAAATATTGACTTATATTACTAGTATTTAATCCTACAAAATTAATATTATTTTGAATAAAATAGTTTAATTCTTCATCAGTAATTTCAGTATTTAATCTTTCTTGAATTCTTTCATAAGTCATTTTTTATCTCCTGTTTATGAGATTTTAACAGAAAAATTAATTTCCTTAAAAAAATATGTCATATAGTAATATTTTTAATTACTCTTAACAATTTTAACTTCATTATCGCTATCTTATTAACAGGATTTAAACTATCAAAGTATTTGTAGTTTTTTTATATTTCTTTTGTAATATTTTAGTGCCTGATAATTTGATATTGTATTTTAGCTAAAGATTGATTTAAAGTTTATTTGTGCACATAACGGCGAAAAAAGGTGGAAACTGTCCCCTTTTATTCAACTCCCTTTGTATGTTTTTTTATCTGGTTCTGATGTCATGATCCCTCGCTTTACCTAACGTTTGAGTTGAGAAATATTTTGTTATCTATTCTATCAAATATATATTTTCCCTTGCATGTATAATACTGCAAATCCAGAAATCAATACTCGATCATTTTGAATTTCACAATATAAAACACCACCCCTACTTGAAGCTTGATATGCAATCAAGTTTGTTTTTGATAACTCTTTAGCCCAATAAGGAGCTAAGCCTGAATGAATAGAACCAGTTACAGGATCCTCATCTCCTCCATTTGAAGGCCAAAAATATCTAGATATAAAATCATATTTCATAGATGATGCAGTTACAACAACATCATAAGGTGCTAATTTTTTTAATTTTAATGAATCATATTCAATATTTTTCACATCATCTTCAGTTTCTTGTGGCTCTTGATTAGGGAAACTCATTTGTATTTTTCCATCATCATTTTGATAAACATATAACGAACCAACTTTTAATGTTGAAAACTCTATTTCATCTTTACATTTAAAATAATTAAAAATTATAAAAGAAGATGCTAATGTGGCATGTCCACAAAAATCTATTTCTGATAAAGGTGAAAACCATCTTATCTCATATTTATTTGGAGTAATTTCTTTTATAAATGCAGTTTCAGATAAATTATTTTCCATTGCAATCTTTTGCATTAACTCTGTTTCTAACCACCCTTTTAGTGGAATTACTGCAGCTTGGTTACCTTGAAATTGTTTTTGAGTAAAAGCATCAACCACATATAAGTCTAATGTCATTCTTTTATTCCTTTAATTTTAAAAAGTCGCCATCAATTAATAAGTATTAGTTTCATTTAGGTTGCATATAATATCTTCTAAAGTGTCTAAAAAGAATATAAGATCATTTTTGCTTATTGTTAATGCTGGATCTATTCTAAATGAGTTGAAGCCTGGGCGTAATACTAAGATTATCTTTTTCTTTAATAATTCATTATTAATTATTTCAGAATAGAATACATCATTATTTTCTAAAAAATCTATAGCTATCATAAGACCTCTAATTCTAAACTCTTTAATAATTCCATATTTATTTTTTATTTCTGTTAATCTGTCAGCTATTAATTTACTTTTTACTTTGCATTGTGCTAATAGATTATCACTTTCTATTATTTCAAGTACTTTCTTTGCAACAACAGCTCCTAATGGATCATTTTGATGTGATTGAGAATAGTAAAACTTATTCATATCTAATTTGCTTAAAACATTTTTAGATATTGCTGTACAACTAACAGGATATCCATTCCCTAATCCTTTACCAATTGCAACCATATCTGGTTTAATATCATAATGGTTATACCCAAACCATTCTCCTGTTCGTCCTATTCCAGTAGTCACTTCATTTATAATTATAAATCCATTATTTTCTTTTATTTTTTTAATTATAGCTTGTATTAATTCTTTTGGAGGAAATCGAACTAAACCAGAAGAACTCCCTGGTTCAAAAATAAATGCAGAAATAGTACTAAAATCAATAATGTCTAAATTATCATTATTAATCCAATCAAATTGTATAAAATTTTCATCTCTTTTTTCTGAAGCAGTCCCATACGAAGATAAATAACTATCATGTAAAGTAAGAATCTTTTTATTATGATGTATTGAGTTCGTAACTCTAATTGAGTATTCTACCGCTTCACTTCCTGAGCATAAAAATACACATTTCCCTTCTTTCATTTTGTTAATTTCTAATATTTTATTTGCTGCATTATCAATGACTGGATTTAAGTAACAATAACCACTGTGCATCATCTTGGAAGACTGATCGAAAATTACTTTTGATATTTCTGGATGACAGTGTCCTATAGATGTACACCAAACTCCTGATTCAAGGTCTAAGTACTCATTACCTAATGAATCAAATAGTTTACAGTTTTCACCTCTTACAAAATCTTGGAATTTAAGTTCATGTTTAATACTAACTAAAATATTTTTCATAATTTATCCTACATTTTTTTAATTATAAGTAACCTTATATCATTGGGAATTAAAGGGAACAGAATATGTAATTAGTTAAGTATACTGTCTTTGAAATTAATATTATTTGAACAATAATATTTTCATCGCTAACGCGCCAAAAATCACCGCAAAAGTTAATTCGAGAGTTTTACGCAATCTTATGTACAAATCCCTAATCTTTGAAATTGAAAACAATATAGCATAACCGATAAACACTAAAAAACTGGTACAACCAACAACAAAAATCACTTCAAATAAAGCAGATAATGGGACCCCTTTAGGAACTCCTATCGAATAGAGAGCACCAAAGAATAGGATAGCTTTGGGATTCGTAAGATGAAGCAATAATCCCTTTAAATAGGTTTTTTTATAATTTAACTTTTCTTCATTGTCTAGATGAATATGCTTCGCTGAAAGACGAGATGCCTTAAATGATTTGTAGGCTAAATAAAGCAAATATACACCACCTAAATATCGAATCAATTCAAATAGCCAAACAGTAGAATACATAAATGCACTAAAGCCAAAAGCAGCTAATATCGACCACATGAGCGACCCTGTAAGTATTCCTGAAGCAAGAGCCAAACCATGAGCTCTTCCTTGCTTCATCGATGTTCCTAGTATTGCCAATGTTGCAGGTCCTGGGCTTCCACTTGCAATTAGAGCTGCGGGGATGATCAGAAGATAGTGGATTTCATGCATAAATATCACCTTAATGTATTTGAGGAAATTAAGGGGATTCAAAGGTGGAAACTGTCCCCTTTTATCTTTATCCAACCTCAACACGTAGAACTGTCTTTAGTTTTTCTGGAACGACTTTCCTTGGGTCTGAAATGTATATTTCTTTATGTTGCTTTGATTTTCGTTTTAACTGATTCTTTGTGCTAAATTCTTCCATTATTGTAAATGATTCAGGTTCATTGTCATAACTCCCAAGATGCATCATTTGTACACATTTTCCATCTGTCATTTCGTCAAATGCCAGTTTTTCTATAAGGGGATTCCCCTTTTTCCTTAATGCCCACTCTTTTGCGGTCTCGGAAAATTCATTTGTGACAAAATCAGGTTGGCGAATCATCAGTTTAAACACAAGTTCGTCTTTATCTATTCTTCCGTCGAATGATTGTTTTGCTTTTTCAGAAATGTCCCAAATACCCTCTAAAGGATAAACCGTATATTCATAGAACCCTTCTGGCTGGAGTCCTTTTTTGTATGACATTCTTATTGCGTATGAAACAGCATATAATGCTTCGATACATTCACCAAAAAATGCACTATTAGGATTTCCTTTGCTGTTTATTGCGAAATATTTAAAACAAGGAATATCAATCATCACTGGTTTTTTAGGTGGCAAGTAGATATCTTTTTCTTTTTTTCTCCATTCATATTTCATGAGTGCTCCTTTATTTCAAAAACATAACGGCGCGGCTGAGCACCAGTCAGTTGTTTTTCAGGAAATCCCGAAGGGTTTTCTGGAAAAGAACTTGGTGTGTGTTCCTGTCATTTGTTGTGCGTAGCGAAGTGAGCACGACAGATGGCAGAGATGGGCACGTTCAGTGCTCAGCCGCGCCGTTGTACGTTACCGCAAAGCGGGAACGTACAACGTTTGAGTTGAGAAATATTTGAGCCGCAGGGTCAAATATTTCTCTCCAATGTGTTGTTAAACATTTTGTTCCAAGTTGAAATATTCTAGAGGATTACCTAAGTAACCTTGTGAACGAACAAATAATTGAATACCTAATGCAGATGGGTTAATTCTTGCTTTTAAGCCTTTTGATTCTAAACTTTTATTATCAATTAATTGAAAACCTGAAAGCATTCCTGTTATACCTAAATTCATCATATAATCTAAATCTCTATCTATATCATGGATATCAGTTAAACCTGTTATCTCAATTAGTTCATCTGTATTAAGAAACAAATCCTTGGATTGAATTAGTCCATTCTCATGTTTATATATTTCTGCATGTTCACAAGCAAAATTTAATATTTTAACTTGAGAGTTTGTCATTTGTGCTAATAAATTTATATAAACTAAATTACTATCATCTAATCCATCTTCTGTACATGATGATGCAAGTAATCCTGCCCATAAATTTTGTATTTCATCATCTGTTGACCAAGAACTATTTTCTAAAATTTTCCAAGTTATTAGTGGATGAGATTTGATATTCGAATTTAATAAATCTTGTTTAGCTAGTTTTTCTTCAGTAAGATTTAAAATTTTTCGTGTGTTTTTTGCTCGCCATGATTTCACTTTATCTTGTAACAATAAACCAAATTCTTCTGCTGCAGGCAAGCAGATTCTACTTAAAAATGCACCAGTGCCTTCTAATGCTTTTTCTGTTGTTTTTTCAATACTTTTTGCAATTGGTTTTACACCTAATATATCTAAACTACTATCATTTTTATCTTGCATCTATAATATTCCTTGTTTTGTTTAACGGCGCGGCTGAGTACCAGTCAGTTGTTTTTCAGAAAATCCCGAAGGGTTTTCTGGAAAAGAACTTGGTGTGTGTTCCTGTCATTTGTTGTGCGTAGCGAAGCGGAGCACGACAGATGGCAGAGATGGGCACGTTCAGTGCTCAGCCGCGCCGTTGTACGTT
>NZ_JFBL01000019.1 GCF_000597725.1 Sulfurospirillum arcachonense DSM 9755 | reverse complement strand
AACTCATCAATTTCTTCATTTGTAAAATCCCAAGTAGCATTATGAGGAGGAAGTGCTTCGTACTTCATAAACTCTGGCATTCTATCGTCTGCACTAGTAAAACCAGCTTTTTGATTAAATGCATGTTCTGTTTTTAGAATAGTTGAACCAAGATTTACTACATCATCACCAGTAAGGCTTGCTCCAAATCTAGCATTTATCATATCTATAAGTGCTGGTAAACATTTTGGGTCATCAAGGGCAGGGAAGGCTACAAATATACACATACCTGTACTATCAACTGCTGCACTTGCTATTTGAAGATTTCTTGCAAGTTCTACTTGTCCCTCTTTTTTAAGAGGATCTACATATCCACCACTATTTAGAATATTTGTAGCAACTGCATATCCTGCTGTATGATCAGCTCCCATTGGAGTTGTAACATAAGTTACACCTTGTCCTTTTACACTTCTTGGATCATATGCTGGTATACCTTGTCCTTTTACAGTTGGAACTCTTACTAGTCCATATATTTTTCCCAATACATGTGTTCCACTTCCTATAATTCTACCAAGTGGTGTTCCATTTGCTAACTCATCTGCAAGAAGCTGATATGCTTTCTCACCATCACCATATTCTAAGATTCCAGCATCTACTGCTAAACCTAAACAAACACTTGTTTCGATTGAATCTAATCCTAAATCATCCATCAAGCCATCAATTTTTGCTATTTGATCTAAATCTTCGATACCAAGATTTGCTCCTAGTGCCCAAATAGTTTCATATTCAAATCCTGATGTCAGGTATTTTCCTTCTTTATCATTATATACTTGAGAACATTGGATTACACAGCCTGCATGACAACCATGAGTTGTTTTTCCACCACGTTCTTTAATATTTTCTGCCATTGTTTCACCACAGATATTCTCTGCATGTTCCCAAGAACCTTCTCTAAAGTTTCTTGTTGGTAATCCTCCAGCTTCATTAAGTATATTTACAAGTACATTTGTTCCAAATGCTGGTAATCCTTCACCACTGATAGGATTTTCTTGAAGTGCTTTAGTAAACACTTTACTTGCTTCTTTAAACTTCTCAGGATCTGCAATCGTTACTTCTTTATACTTTTCAGAATCAATAGTTATACATTTGATTTTTTTAGAACCCATAACAGCACCAAGTCCACCACGTCCATGGCTTCTTAGTTTACCTTGTGGATCTTTTACTGATATATTTGATGTTAGCATTTGCATTTCACCTGGACGAGCGATACTCATCACAGCTACTTTCTTATTATACTTTTCAAGCATAGCATCTAGTACATAATAATTATCTTTTCCTACGAGTTCAGGTACTTCAATAAAATCTACATTATCTTTAGTAATGTGTAGTTGATAAAACTTACTAGTATCTTGTGGAATACCTTCAATAATAAGTGCTTTTACTCCTAGCTTTGACATAATCCCTGCAGTTGTCCCACCGACATTACTCTCTTTGATACCACCTGTAAGAGGGCTCTTTGCTCCACAGGAATTTCTTCCTGAGTTTGCTGCACTTGTACCTGAGAGTAAACCTGGTGCAAAAACAAGTTTATTATTTGGTCCAAGAGGGTGGCATTCTGGATCAACTTCTTCTGCTACTACTGTAGAAGTAAAGCCTCTTCCTCCAAGTCCCATCCATTGTGAAGGAACTTCTTCTATCTTAAAACTTAATTCATTCATGTTTACACGATAAATTTTATCTGCCATTTTAATCTCCTTATGTCGTTATCTTCACTCATCATAAGTCTATTACTATTAAATTTTTATTAAAATCGCTAAAAAGAAAATATGCAAAAAACGCATATCTTTTTTTACACACTTTTATATAAAAAAGCTAATTAATTTTATGATTATTAAGATAATTTCTTCAGAAAATTAAAAAATATCTGTGGTTTTTTTTAGCCTATCTTTATCAAAATGTGTATAAATTCTAGAAGTATTAATATCAGCATGGCCTAACGATTCTTGTACTAATATAAGATCTTTACTATTTTGATAGAGTAGGGTAGCAAATGTATGTCTTAGCATATGAGCACCATTTTTTTCTTTTCTAATACTAACACTAAGCAATATCTTTTCAACTATCCTACTTATATAAGCTTGGGTCAGAATATTGCCTTTTTGATTACAAAAAAGTAGGTTTTGGTTACATACCCTCATATTTAACCAATTATCCAAATTTGTTTTAATAATAGACTCTTTTATCATCACAATTCGTGGCTTATTGCCTTTACCTCTAACTTGAATAATATAAGTATCTCCATCTTTAACCAAATCTTTTATCTCTATATTTAAAGCTTCTCCAACTCTAATACCTGTATATAAAATAATTTTTATAATCAGTCTATTTCTATCAGCTATTTTTTCACCAAATACATATGTATCTATGGCTTTTATAAATCGATTGACTTCTTCTTTATGCATATAAGAAGGTAATTTTTGACCACTTTTTCCAGATAAACCACCCCAGTTTTTTAGTTCAATACCATACCTATAAGCATTACCATTACTTTGTTCATTTTGTTTATCAATGTAACTAAAAAATGTTATTATAGCTATACGATAGTTTTTTTTAGTAGCATCTGATAAATTGCTTGTTTGCGAAGCGAGAAAATCACTTAACAATTCTTCATCAATTTCTTTCATAGAAGCAGCACCATAACTATTTAGAAAAGTATATAATTTTTCAAGAGGAACATAATAGACATGAATACTATTTATGCCAATATTTCTGACTTCTTTAATAACTTTTTTTAACTCTACAATCGAATCAAATCCTATAATTAATTGTTTTATTAATTGAGCAAGTCTATCTTTATCTTTTACTTGCCTATTTGACAAACTTGTTATTTTACTTCTAATAAATCTTGTTAGCCAAAACAAAAATGTTTTACTAAAGTTTTCTTCACAATCTAATGGATATTTCATTTAAATGCCTTTAGTTAATTCATTAGATAAGCATAGCATAATTAAACTTATTTTAGTATTGGAAACTATAATTTCCAAACTAAATATAGTGTAAGATATATACATCAAATAAAAATAATTTTATAATATAAATGAACATATTTTTTATTAATATTATATTTAGTACAATGATATATATCATATTTTTTAGGCTAGTATTATGTATCAGTTTTTATTGGACAATGCAAAAGATTTTTCTTTACTCTATGTTGAAGACAATGATGGACTTAGAGAAAAGGCTGAGCGTTTTTTTAAAAAATTTTTTACTGAAATTTATGTAGGAACAAATGGTGAAGAAGGTTTGTTACTATATGAAAAACATAAACCTGATATTGTTGTAACAGATATTAGAATGCCAAAATTAGATGGTATGCAAATGTCTAAAAAAATTAAAAGTATTACAGATGATGTTAAAATCATAGTAACAAGTGCTTTTGATGATAAAGAATACCTTATGAAGTCTATAGAAGTTGGAATATATAGATATGTAAATAAACCTTTTAACATTGAAGAAATCACTCAAGTGCTTACTGAATGTATTACAGAATTACAAAACAGAGAAAAAATAGAAATTTTCAACAATAATATAAAAGATATATTTAATCATCAAGATAATCTTTTGGTTTTTCTTGAAAATAACATACCTACTATAGCCAATTATAATTTTTTAAAATTTTTCAATATTAACAAAATAGAAGAGCTTTTGGAAAAGAATAAAACACTCAGTGGATACTTTTTAGAGCAAGATAATTTTTTATATGGTAATAACATATATGATGAAATTAAAAATAATATAAATTCTCTCTACAATGTCAAAATGCAAAAAGATGGTAAATTTCATCATTTTATTTTAAAAGTCAAATCAATTCCTGAAAAAGAAAATTGTATCATATTCTCTTTTTCAGACGTAACAGAACTAAATTTATTAGGAAAATTTAAAGAAAACACTCCTATAAGTAGTTCAAAACTTATAGAATTACTTCATACTGTAAAAAACAATAAATCTAAAGTTAAAATACATAATTTTTATAAAGGCTTATCTATAACGAATGAAGCTGAAATATTAGATATCAATAAAGATTTTATTAAAGTTAAAACTACTTATGTTCAACAGATGGCAGTACAAAATCAAAAGTTTTTTTTCTTAAGTTCTAAAATTATGCCTAAGGATATATTTTGCGAAGAAATTGTAAATATTAACCGCAATGAACAAACTATTACGGCAAAACAGTATTCTTTTCAAAACTATACACCTCTTTCAAGAAAATATGTAAGAGTGCAGCCTGATAAAAATCATAAAGCTGGGTTTTTATATAATGACGTAAGATTCAATGGAGAGATTAAAGACCTCTCAATTAAAGCTGTAAGAATCAGAATACCCTCTTCTTCTGATACAATGAGAGTAGATAGAAGATTAAAAGTTGATATTGTTTTACAAAATCACGAACAAAAATTATTTATTAACTGTGATTCAAAAATTGCCCGTATTGATGAACATGCTAAATACACTGATATTATCTTTTTACTTGATATATCAGATGATATTATAAAAACATTGACAGAATATATATCAAATAGACAATTAGAACTTATTCGAGAGTTTAAGCATGTTGATAGAGAAACAGTTGATGAACGAAAAAAACTATCATAATATATTAAATAAAATAAAAAGAAAACTGCGTAACAATATGTTACTGCTCTTTTTAGCCTTATTAATAGCCTTAAGCTGTATACTCTATTTTATAGTAACAGAAAAAACTACTGACTACACTAATACTTTAAATACTCATATTAAAGATACTGTTTATGCATTAATTTTTGACCTTACACATGAATATAAAACAACATTGGAAAAAATAGTTACAAATAAAAATGTCGGTAAATATTTTTATGAAAAAAATAAAGAAAAACTATTAACAAGTATGTTAAATGAATGGAACTTTACAAAAGCAAGAAATCCTGATGTTACTGATATACGGTTTCATACAGCTGATGGTAAATTATTTTTAAGTATGAAAGAACCAAATAATAACTCAAAAGATCTTACTACAAGAAATATAATAAAAGATATGCATAAAAACAATTCACTATATATGACATATAAAGGATTTGAAACAACTGCTTATGATTTTGATTATAAAATCATTAAACCTATTTATAATGAAAAAAACAACTATTTAGGAGCGATTGAAATTAGTATAAGTCTTGATTATATACTTTCTCATATTGAAGAAGATATGGGTGTAAAAGGTTATTTATTAATTAGAAATCAAGATTTAAAAAAATATAAATATACATATAATTACAACTTAGAACTATCGAAATATAGTATCCCTTTTATAATTAACAAAAAAGAAATTCAAATCTTAAAAAATATTCCAAATGATTACGACTTTCAATCATCTCTTCTAAAATTTTTCAATAATGAAATGATTTTTTATACAACTGTAAATATTTTTGATTATAAATTAGATTCAACATCTAAATTATTATTTTATAAAGATATTTCAAGCTTACTTGAACAAGAAAAGAAAATTGTCATTACCTCTATATTTATTTTACTTATACTTCTTTTATTTATAATACTATTAACAAAATATCTTTTTAAATATCTTGTTAATACTTTAGAAGATTTTTTTTCTAAAATAATTGATTATGAAAGAAAAGAAAAAGAATACATCAATACTATAAAAGATGCTACACCCAATTTTGTAATAACAACAACAGGGAATGAAATTTTAAGTATGAACAAATCTTCTTTGGAATTTGTATCATTTAAATCTATAGAAAAATTTAAAGAGAAATATAATTGTATCTGCGAGTTTTTTATAAAAAAAGATGGTTATATCCAAAAAAAGATGGAGGGAACTGTATGGATAAACTATATTATAAAAAATCCAAACAAAATCCATAAAGTACTTATGAAAAAAGATGGTAAAATTCACACTTTTTTAGTTCATGCAATAAAATTTACGTATAGTAAAAACAATATCTATATCGCTATATTCTCAGACATTACAGATATAGAAAAGCTCACACTTGATTATAAATATATAATCAAAAGAAATCAATTTGCAGAACAAGGGGCTAATCTTGGTCTTTGGGATTGGGATATGATGACAGATAAAGTTTATTATTCCAAGATTTGGAAAAAAATACTAGGTTATGAAGAGGATGAAATTTCAGATTCTCTTGAAGAGTGGCATAAAAGGATTCATCCAGATGATAAGAGAAAAGTCATGGAAGATTTAGAAAATAATTTTAATAAAAAAACGTCATATTTTGCAAACAACCATAGATTGAAACATAAAGATGGACATTATATTTACGCTTCATTTCGAGGGCAGGCAATTTATAATCAATTGGATATTCCTCATCGTGTTGTAGGAATTTATGTTGATGATTCTGAAATGCAAGAAAATAGAGAAAAAATAAAAGAACAAGAAAAGTTAATGCTTGCTCAATCCAAACATGCAGCAATGGGTGAAATGATAAGTATGATTGCTCACCAATGGAGACAACCGATAGCTAGTATTGCAATGGGTGTAAACAATATGCTACTAGATGTTGAAATCGATAGCATTAATAAAAATGACTTAAAGCTAGAGTGCAATGGTATTTTAGAACAAACTGCTTTTCTTTCAAATACAATAGAAGATTTTAGAACATTTTTTAAAGAAGATAAAGAAAAATCTTTAGTAAATATAGAAAATGTTATTGATGATGCCATAAAACTTATGCAAGGTACACTTTCAAACAATAATGTTGTTCTATCAACCATGTATTTTCAAACATCTCAAATAAATACTTATCCAAATGAAATTTTACAAATATTATTAAATTTAATAAAAAATGCTAAAGAAGTATTAGTTGAGAAAAAAGTGAAAGAAAAATTTATAAAAATATATACTACTGAAGATGATGAATACATCTACATAGATGTAGAAGATAATGCTGGTGGGATTCCAAGTGATATTTTAGATAGAGTCTTTGAAGCATATTTCACAACGAAAGATGAACACAATGGAACAGGTTTAGGCTTGTATATGAGTAAAAAAATAGCTAATGAACATTTACATGGTAATCTCACAGTAAAAAATTCTAACGAAGGTGCAATTTTTACTGTATCTATACTAAAAAATTAGTACAGCTTATCCATTAAGTCTCCACCACATTGTAAATTTTCAAACCAATTTAAAAATTTATTAACATTATCTTCTTTGTATAATATACCATGTTGAGGAGCTATTATAGCGACCTCTTCTTCTCTTACTTTATTAACCCATGCTTTACAAAATTTATTGCCTGCCATATATCTCTCATGAAAACCTTGTATATCACTTTTTATTGATTCAAAATCTGTTTTATCTTCTTCATTATAATGTGATATATTAGTACCTATATCACCACTAAAAAGTATTTTAGAACGACTATCATAAAGCGAAAAATTACCAGGACTATGTAAGAAATGAGCGGGAATAATATAAATATAGTTTTCACCAAATTTTATTTTTGTACCTTTGTTGGGAACGGCATGTATTCTACTCATATCCAAAACACCATAATGGGTCATAAACCTAGTCCATAAATTTGGTAATAAAATTTTTGCTTGTGTTGCAATAGTCCATTCAGATATAGCTCCTGCAACATCTGGGTCTTGGTGAGAAAAAGTTATGAACTTGATATTTTCTATGGGAATATACTTTTGAATTGCCTTATAAAGCTCATCAAAAACACCTTTACTTCCTGGGTCAATTAAAATACCGGTATTTTGATGTATTATAAGATATTGTTTAACTGCTAAATATTGATTTTCATACTCTTCATCATCGAAATTAAACATTACACACTTGTGAACACCATCATCATAGATAACTGCTTCAGTTTCCATTGTAATCCTTTTTATTCAAATATTATGAATATTCTCATATTAAAAGGGATTTTACTCCCTAAATGTATTATCTACTTCTACTTGATCTTGATACTGAACTACGAGAAGTAGTTGGTCTTGCATCTGGCTTTTTATTTCTTGGACGATTTCTTGAGTTTGATTTTTTCTTTATTGGTTCTGGTTTGATTGTTGGGTCTGGCTCAAATCCTTCAATTCTCTCTTGTGGTATTTTTCTTTTGATAAGTTTTTCTATATCTTTTAAATATTGAAGCTCATCAACACATACCAAAGAGATAGCTACACCTTCACTTCCTGCACGACCAGTTCTTCCTATACGGTGAACATAATCTTCTGAAACATTAGGTAACTCAAAATTAATGACATGAGGCAGTTGGTCGATATCAATCCCACGAGCAGCAATATCAGTTGCAACTAAAACTCTTATGCTACCAGCTTTAAAGTTTGCTAGTGCTTTTGTTCTTGCTCCTTGACTTTTATTTCCATGAATTGCAGCAGAAGTTATACCATCTTTTGCTAATTGCTCACTGAGCTTATTAGCGCCATGTTTTGTTCTAGTAAAAACCAATACTTGTTTCCAATCACCTTTTTTGATTAACTTCGATAAAAGAGCCCTTTTCTTATCTTTATCAACAGGATGAACTAATTGTTCTACTAACTCAGAAGCCGTATTTCTACGCGCTACTTCTATAAGAGCTGGTTTATTTAATAAACTATCTGCTAATTTTTTTATATCATCTGAAAATGTTGCAGAAAATAGTAAATTTTGTCTGTTTTTAGGTAAGAGTGCTAAGATTTTTTTAATATCATTAATAAAACCCATATCAAGCATTCTATCTGCTTCATCTAATATAAGAAACTCCACTTTTGATAAATTAACTGTTTTTCTTCCAATATGATCAAGTAGTCTTCCTGGAGTTGCTACTACTATATCTACCCCTCTTCTAAAGTTTCCTATTTGAGGATTGATTCCAACTCCTCCAAAAACAACAGTTGATTTATAAGGAAGATGTTTTCCATAAGTAAGAACACTTTCATGTACTTGGGTTGCTAACTCTCTTGTAGGAGTTAAGATAAGTGCACGAACGGGATGTTTTCCTTTTGATTGAGCATGTTCTCCTAAAAGTTCTAGTAAAGGAAGTGTAAAACCAGCTGTTTTACCCGTACCTGTTTGAGCACCTGCTAGTACATCTTTTTTTGATAAAATAATTGGTATTGCTTGTTTTTGTATTGGCGTTGGCTCTGTATAACCTTGCTCTTGTATTGCTTGTAAAAGTGGTTTTGATAAACCAAGTTTTGTAAATGACATATTAATTAACCTTTTTTTATTGAATCCTGTTGACAATTACCAAGTTCAAAGAAAATTTTTAAAAGGTTAGATTGTTCAAATGGGAGATGATTATAGCGTAATTTATTCAAAAAGGTAAAAAGGGAAACGTAAATTCCCCTTTTTACTATCAAAAGGAGGTTACACATACTACTATCCACAATACCTGAACCACTATAAGTTATTATATTCCTTTAATATAAATTAAGTACTTTAATTATTAAATTAATTATAATTTATAATATTTTTATTACTTTGTTGTTTGAGCGCTAATTTAATATATTCTAAACAATATTAGTATAAAATCATGTATGAAAAATAAAAAATTCTTTATAATACTCTCTTTAGAAATAGTAGCCGTTTTGTGTATTGCATTGTATCTGTTGGTTGATCATACCACTATAAGTTCTTATTTTAAAAATGATATCAAATTTTATGAGCAACCTGAAAACTGTGATTTACATGTAAACTCTTGTAGTGCTACTTTACCCTCTTATGGTAAAATTAGTTTTGATATAAAACCAAAATCTATTCCACTCATGAAACCACTAATTTTTGAACTTACAACACAAGACAATATTTTAAAAGAAACATTAGACTTACATATATTTGCTACAAATATGAATATGGGATATTATGATTTAAAAATGAAAAAAGTTTCTCAAAACCTCTACACAGCTACAACAACCCTTCCTACATGTATAGTAGGAAATATGATTTGGAGAGCGGAAGTAGTTTTGGGAGATGAAGCAGGAGTTTTTATCTTTAAAACTAAATAATTATTCTATATTATGTTTTTTAGGATAATCAAAAAACATAATTTTACCACTCTCTTCTTTTATATCTTGAAAACTTTCTACATCAAACTCTATGCAAACTATAGAACAAGTTGGAATATTTGTTAATATTGCTCCACTTAATCTCTCTCCAACATCTGTTAAAGTAGGATTATGCGCTACTATAAAAATAGAATTTAAATCATCACTAAGAGAATCTAATAAATATCTATATGTGGTGTAAGAACTTTCATAAAGTGACTCTTTATAAGAGATTTCATCTTTATCATAGCCAATAGTTTCAGCTATAACTTTGGCTGTTTTTTGTGCCCTTTTTGCAGGACTTGAAAGGATTAAATCAGGCTTTATTTTAAATTTTTTTAGTCTATCTGCCATATATGGTAAATCTCTTTTACCTCTTTTATTCAACGGTCTTTCAAAATCACTAATTCCTATTTCATTCCAACTAGATTTTGCATGACGAATAAGATAAATGGTTTTCATTTACAATGTTCTCCTAAAATATAAAATTTTCTAATATCCAGTTTTTTGCCAGTCTTCTATTTGCAGCAAAAAATGGTAAATCATATTTGAGTGTTACTTCTAGCTTTTTGATTAAATATTCATCTTTCAAAGCAAGTTTATCGCAAATTTCTTGCATCATTACTTCCATTTGTATTTTAGAATCTCCATCAAAAGGTAAATTGCCCTCTTTTTCAAAAAATTCTTCTTTATTAATTTTTTCATCTAGTATTTTATACTCAAACTGCAATTCCATCGTATTCCCAATTTTTTTTCTTTATGTTACAATATTTTTACTTAACTATTAAGGAAAGAAGATGAACTTTAAGAAATGGTCAAATAAAAAAGCATTTACAGTAGGTTCTGAATTAGAAGTGAGAATTCAAGATGCTCACGATTATACACTTAAAGAAATTTCATCAAAAATTATGCCATTGGTTCCGCATGATTTAAAAAACAATGTGCAACAAGAATTTTTAGAATGCATGTTAGAGTTTGTCTCTCCTGTTTGTACTTGTGCCTTTGAAATCACAAATTATTTACAACAGTATATACAAGTAGTTTCAAAACTAGGGAAAGAACAAGACTTTATACTCGCTACTTCTGGTGCACACTCTTATAAAATAGATTTTTTAGATGCTGTAAAAAATAAAAGATACAAAAAGTTTTCAAAAGAATATGGTTTATTACTCAAAAAATTTCACATATGTGGGTTTCATATACATATAGGATTAAGTAGTAGTGATGAAGCTTTACATGTATATAATTATATGCTAGATAAATTACCTCTTTTTTTAGCACTAAGTGCTAATTCTCCTTTTTTTGATGGACAAGATACTGGTTTATTATCTTATAGAACACAACTTTTTAACCAACTTCCTCGTGCAGGTGTTCCTGAGTATTTTGATAGCTTTGAGGATATAACTAACATGTATAGTAACCTTAAGAAAGCAGGCATAATAGACTCAGCAAGTGATTTATGGTGGGATTTAAGAATAAGTCCTAAGTTTCATACACTTGAAATTAGGATATGTGATGCTAATAATGATTTTCAAAGGCTTGAAGATTTAATCAATTTTTATCAAGCCTTATGTTTTTATGCTTTAAATCAAAAGATAGAGAAACTCCCCCATCAAATCTTAAAGCAAAACAAATGGAATGCTACAAGACATGGATTAGAAGGAAATTACCAAAATAATTCCTTTACATGTAAAAGTATTAAAGAATATATTTTGGAGTTAATTGATCAAATGCAAGAAGAGAAAGTATTTGAGAAACTAAATATAAAAGATGAGTTTATAACTAGGCTAAAAAATAGAGTCCACAAAAAAGTACAAGCACAAATACAACAAGATATTTTTGCAAAAACAAAAGATTTACAAGAAGTCGAGAAACTAGGAATTTTAATATGAATAATATAAAAGGTGTCGTAAGTGCTGGTGATGAAAACACGGCAAAAGCAGGAGAGTGGATACTAAGACAAGGTGGTAATGCCTACGATGCAGCACTTGCTTGTATGTTAGCAGCCCCTATTTGTGAACCAATATTTACAAGTCTTGGTGGTGGTGGTTTTATGCAATGCTGTGAAGTTGGGAAAACTCCTCATATATATGATTTTTTTGTTGATGTTCCCAAAAAAAGGATTGATGAACCTGAGTTTTTTCCAATTTATGTTGATTTTAAAACTACCATTCAAGAGTTTCATATAGGATGTGGAAGTGCAGCAATTCCTGGTATGGTAAAAGGTATTTGGCAAATATATTTAGATCATGCAAGCCTACCTATGGAAACCCTCATCCAACCTGCTAAAAAATATGCTACAGATGGTATATATCTTTCACAAAGACAAGCTAGTTTTGTTAAGCTTCTCACACCCATTTTTACTTCAACAAAAAGCTCAATGGATTTATACTCTCACAATGGACAACTCATAGATGAAACAATACTATTTAAAAATCCTCAATATGCAAACTTTTTAGAAGAATTTGCCCAAAAAGGTGCTGATATATTTTATAACGGTACAATCGCTCAAAATATTGATACTCTTTGTAAAAACAACGATGGACTTATAACAAAAGAAGCATTACAAACTTATGAAGTAAAAAAGAGAGAACCAATTCACTTTAAATATAAAGATTATGATGTATATACTAACCCTCCTCCCTCTTCTGGTGGAATATTAATCGCTTTTTCTTTAATGTTATTAGAAAACCAAAATTTAAACTCTAATTACTTAGAAAAACTTATAGAAGCACAAAAAATCACTGGTGATTTTAGAAGAGAACATGTAGATGAATTTATCCATAAAAATCATCTTGAAGAAATTTTATCTCATGAGAAACTCATAAAAAACTTTAATCTTAGTATGAATAGTAGACTCAATATGTGGGGAAATACTACTCATATAAGTGTGATAGATAAAGATGGTAATACTGCTAGTGTAACAACTACCAATGGTGAAGCTTGCGGTCATGTCATCCCTGAAACTGGTATTATGCTAAACAATATGCTTGGGGAAGAAGATTTAAACCCTCATGGTTTTTTCTCATGGCCAAGTGGTATACGACTCCCTTCTATGATGGCTCCTACTGCTCTTATGAAAAATGGTAAACCTGAACTCATACTTGGAAGTGCGGGAAGTAACCGCATAAGAAGTGCTGTTCTACAAACTATACTCAACTATACTCATTTTAAAATGACTCCACAAGAAGCTATAAGTGCTCCTAGAATTCATTATGAAAGAGGTGAAATTTATTGTGAGCCTTCTTTACATGTAAAGATGAATGAAACTATTAAAAAAGAGTATAAACTCAATGAGTTTGATGAACTTAACTTATTTTTTGGTGGGGTTCAAGCAGTAAGTAGAAAATTTAAAGGAGGTGCTGATCCTAGACGTGGTGCAAGTGTAATTAATTTATGCTAAAATGCCGCAGGAGAAAATCTAGTGGAAAAGCATGAAAATAAAATATTAAAACTAATAACCCTATTACCACTCATAACTATCCCTCTTTGTATGGGTTTAGTAATATTCACTATTATTGGCTCTTTAAACAATAATTTAAATAATATGGTAAAAAATGTTGAAAATAACTTTATAAATACTCAAAAAGAGTCTGTAAAAGATAAAGTTCATAGTATGGTAGATTTAATTAACCATAAAAATTCTATTATATTAAAAAAACTAAAAGACAGAATAGAAGATAGAGTTTTAACAGCTCATAAAATATCTACTGTACTTTACGAACAATATAAAGATGTTAAAACACCAGATGAAATTAAACAACTTATTATAACAACACTCAGACCTCTTCAATGGAATAACCAAGAAAGCTTTATATGGATACTTGATTACAATGGAATATTTGAGTTAGCACCCAAATACCTTAGACATTTAGAAGGCTCTTCGATACTAAATTTTAAAGATTCATCAGGTAGATATATCATAAAAGAAGAGATTCAATTATGTAAAACTAAAGGTCAAGGTTTTCTGACTGATACATTTACTAAACCAAATGATATAACAAAAAAAAGTTACAAACAAATTGCTTTTGTTAAATCTTTTGGACACTATGATTGGTATATGGGCTCAGCTGAATATTTAGATACTGCTACTAAAAAAAGTAATAAAGAACTATTAAAATCTATAGAAAAAATTAGTTTAAATACCAATGGTTACCTATTTATCATAAATACACAAGGAGAAACCTTACTAAACCCTATTAATAAAAAACTTCTTAACACTAATGTTCACGATTTGGATAACAAATTTTTAAAAGATACATATGCAAAATTTATTAAAAGCCTACAATATAAAAATGAAACTTTTATTTTATACAAATGGAAAAACAATCAAACAAAAAAATTAGAGAAAAAGCTGAGTTATATTAGTAAAATACCAAATACAAATTGGATAATTGGAAGTGGTTTTTATGCTTCATCTATAAAGAATATAACAGAGAAAGAGATTAATAAATTACGTGATGATTATAATTTAAAGATACAATACAGTATATTTATAGGTGTTATAGCTATTTTAATTTCACTCATTGTTTCTTATTTTATTTCAAGGTATATTAAAACTCGTTTTTTAAATTATCAAAATAATATAATAGATAAAACCAAAGAATTAAAAGAACTGAATACAACATTAGAACATAAAGTTCAAAATAGAACAATAGAACTTGAAAAACATAAAAAGTCATTAGAAGTTTTAGCAACAACTGATGCTTTGACAAAAGTTCACAATAGATATTCAATAATGCAAATCTTAATAAAAGAGATTGACAAAGCCAATAAGTCTGAATTACCTCTTTGTATCTTAATGTATGATATAGATCATTTTAAAAGTGTAAATGATACATATGGTCATGATATAGGAGATGAGGTCCTTATTGATATGACCAAAGTAATTCAAAAATCACTCAGAGAAATTGATTTATTGGGACGATATGGTGGAGAAGAATTTATCATCATACTACCTAATACAACTTTAAATGATGCAAATATTATTGCTCAAAGAATGAGACGATGTATCGAAAAACACAAGTTTAGAATAGAAAAAAAAGTTACGATTAGTATAGGTTTAGTACAACATCAAAAAAATGAGAAACATGAAGATTTATTTAAAAGGTTAGATAATCTATTATATAAATCAAAAGCAAGTGGTAGAAATACTTTAAGCAGCTAGGATGTAACTCTTATTTTATGCTTTATTATATAAAATAATTATAAATTTAGCATGAGCGTTAGGTAAATTTTTAGCAATAATTTTTCCATTCATTTTGTTTTCTACAATAATTTTTGACATATAAAGTCCAATACCAGTGCCATAGTGAAATTTTGTAGTAAAGTATGGCTCAAAAATTTTATCAATTATTTTCTCATCTATTCCCCCACAATTATCCTCTACATGTAAAGATATTTCATTTTTATGCTTCTGGGCAAATACTTTTATCGTAGGTTTTTTAATCTCTCTTTGGAGAGCTGCATCTTTTGAGTTTGAAAATATATTTAATATAACTTGAGAAAATTCATTTGCAAAACCATCTATATATAAAGCTTTATCAATATCAAAAGTGACTTTAATATTGTTATATTCTAGGGATGAATGTATAATTTTAAAGGCGTTATCTATACTCTCAAAGAGAGAGAATTTCTCTCTTTGAGCATTAGGATTATAAAAATCTTTAAAATCATCAATCGTTTTTGACATAAATTCAATAGTATCATTTGCTTCATTAACAGTGTTAATTATATACTTTTTATTAAGTTCACCAAAAGTATATGCAGAATCTATATCCATAAAAAGACTAGACAGTTGACTAAGTGGTTGACGCCATTGATGAGCAATATTACCTATCATTTCACCCATAGCTGCCATCTTAGATTGCTGAATGAGTAATTGCTCTTGCTGTCGGCGTTCAGCCACTAGCTTCATTCTTTCCGTAATATCTCTTATCGAGATAAATACAACTCTTTGATTTTGAAGGAATATCCATACAAAAGTAAACTCTACCGTTTTTTTACCATTTTTATGATTTGTAAATTCTGTACGCTCATAACCTGATTTTTTATTTTTTATTTTTTCAAAATTAAGATTTGGGAAAAAAGACTCTAAAGAAGTGGCTTTAAGTTCATCTTCATTAAGAGAAGTTAAACTAAGTGCTTTTGGATTTCCTTCAATTATTTTTAAGCCTTCCTCATTTGCAAGTAAAAATGAATCATTACTGTGTTGATAGAGAGCTTGATATTTATCAGATTCTGTATCAGCTCGTTGTCTGTAATTAAGTAATAGTTTTTCAATACTTCTAGCTAAGAAGATTGATAAAATAAAGAAAATAAGTGCAATACCAAAGGACAATGCACCAAGTTGAATGATTTTAACATCACGATTAATTTTAGCGCGTGAGAGTTGTGCTTCTTTGATAGCTGTTAATTCTTTAAGATTTTCTCCAAGACCTATTATCCAGCGCCATTTAGGAAGAATTGTAGTGTAAAGAAGATAATGTTCAGATTTATGAGTAAAAGTGTTTACATGTAAACCTGAATACCCATTATCTAAAAAAGATTGACCTATCTGTTTTTGTGTATTTTGTTCTTTAAGTACTTTTATATATTGTGGATTTCCAAGGCTAAGTATAGTTTTTGAAAAGTCACCTTGCATAGTGTAACTTTCTAAAAAGTCTATAAAAAAAAGAGATTCTTTCCAAAAAACATGTCTACTTATTTTTTCTAAAATAGTTTCTTGTATCCACTCATTTATAGAAGATTCAGAACGATATGCTCCTACAATAAGCTTTAACTTAGGTAAGTAACGAACATAGGCAGTATTAGTAGAAATAGATGTTTCTCCTGGAGTGTACCAAGAAAAACTAGTTGGGATATCTTGTCCTGATTTTGCGATATGAATCATCTCTTTTATATAAAAGTTATCATGAATATCTTGAGCATCTAGAAAATTAGAACCTTCTGATTCGGAACTTTTAGGACTCCAAAACAAGGTACCATCATCCTTAAAAGCAAATCCATGAATAGAATCCATTTCATCATGTGATTGTAAAATTTGACGAATAGTAGATGTACTAGTTTTAGTAATGCTCCCTAAGAGGCTTATTTGTAAGGTGCGTACAAAGTTTTTAACTTCGTTTAATTTAAGCTCCCTCATTAAAGATTGATCAAAAGTAATTTCACTAAGAAGGCCTTGCAAACGGTTTTCAACTTTGCGTATTCTACTTGCAGTAAGGTCCTTTTCAATTCGTTTTACTTCTTCTTGAAAGTTATTGTTCTCCGTTGTTATAAGAAAAAAGCTAACAACAATGGTAATAGTAACGATAACTACAGTAGAGCTAACAAGAACTAGCCGCTTGATTCCTCCTTCTTCAAAATTCATAGATTATTTAATCTCAAAATATATCCAAGACCAGAAACATTACGAATAAGTTCTTCTAAGTGAAACCTTTTACGGATACTTCCTACCATGGTACGCAAAGATTTCATACTCATAGGTTCTTCATCCCAAATATAACTCTCAATCTCGGAGTAGCTAATTGTACGGTTTGTATTATTACCCAAGAGTTCTAAAAAGAGGAACTCTTTTTTAGTTAAATGATACTCTTTCTCATGAAAAAATAGTACATTACGCTCAATATCCAAATAAACATTACTAGAAATAGCAATCTTTTTTCTTTGACCTAACTCTTTAATAGCTTTTTCAAGAGCAGGAAGTAAATTTCTCTGATTGAGTGGTTTGACTACATAACGAACAATATTAAGTTCTACCGCATTGATAAGTTGCTCTTCATCAGTAAAAGCAGTGGTAATGATAATTTTTGTTTTATTATCACTTTCTCTGATGCGTTTAACCATACCAATACCATCAAGAATAGGCATTTTAAGATCAGTGATGATGATATCAGGTTTATATTTGAGATACTGAGCATATCCGTTTTCTCCATTAGTAGCAGAATATACAGTATGAAACATACGATTTAAAAAGCGCAGGTTTACTTCACGCACACCTGAATCATCTTCAACATAAAGAAGTCTAAAATGAGCGAAAGCTTTATAAATATTCATATTTATCCTTCATCATAAAAATCCAAGCTCTCTCATAACAGAACTAATAGTTTTTTCTTGATTGATGAGTAAAGTCTTTAACTCTACTCCAGGTTTATAGAGATTAGACCAGCCATTTGTGGTTCGAACACTCTCCCACTCAGGAGTGGACAACATACTTTTAAATGTATTGCGCATTTTAATAACTTTTTTTGGATTAAGTCCAGGTGCTCCAAAAAATCCTCTCCAGTTTACAAAGCTCATATTAACGCCAAATGATTTAAATGTTGGAATCATAGGTGCTTCTTTCACTGGTAAAGAGGCCGTTACCCCAATGATATTTACTTCACCACTTTGATACTTTTGAAATACCTCACCAAAACCAGTAGATAGTACATCTACTTCTCCACTTAGTAATCCTGCAAGAGCTCTTCCCCCTGCATCATGTGGAATATATCGTATATGTTTTGGATCGGCTCCTGCTGCTTTAATTATTTGTGCAGCAACTAAATGATCTAATCCTCCTCTTCGTGATCCACCACCAATTTTGAGCCCCTTTGGGTTAGTTTTATAAGCTAAAAGAATATCATCCCATGTGTTTAAGGAAGAATCGTGTCTTACAGCAAGAACTTGATAATCTGTAATAATAGAAGCAATGAGTGTCAAATCACGAAAGGATTCTGGAAAATTTTTTTGTAAAGAGCGAATAACAATTGGTGTTGAATTTATCATTAAAGTATTCTTTTGAGTATTGGCCGTTTCAATCAAATAACTGATTGCTTTACTTCCACCTCCACCTGACATGTTTTCATAAGATACACTCTTTAAAAGTCCAGATTTAGTGAGCACTTCACCTACACCCCTTGCCGTAATATCCCATCCACCATCTCTCCCTCCGGGGATAAGAAAATGAATATGTTGCATTGGTTTAGCATAGAGATTACATGTACATAAAAAAATAAGAGTAATAAATTGGGCGATAAAATATTTCATAAGAATATTATAGTAGATTTCTTATAATTATGTAAACCCAAAATACAGGAGTAATTTGGGTTTATTTAATTAGTTTGCCATAAAAACTGGAATATGCGTATGCGTCAACAAGTATTTGGTTAAAGCACCAAACATTAGCTCTTTTAAGCCATTAGGTCTATAGGCTCCTGCAACGATAAGATCAAAATTTCCTTTTTTAGCAGCATCAAGTATTGCTTCTCCTGCAAAAAGTGTTGTAGTAATCATTCCTGTCGTTGTTTCTATATCATAAGAACGTAGATAGTCTTGAAGTCGTTCTAACTCTTTTAAATTTGGTACATACTGTTCAGCAGTAACAATATGTACACGCTCTGCTTCTTGCAAAATAGGGATAGAAAGTGTTAGTGCTTTAGAAACTTCAGGTGAATTATCCCATCCTATGAGAACAGATTTTGTGCTAAAACTTCTCATGACACGCGGAAACATAAGTACAGGTTTTCCACTATGCATAACTACAGCTTCAAAAGTTGCTGTTGAGTTTCCATTTGGTGGTGCAGCTATAATAACACAATCAGCATACTTTGATTCTTGTGCTGCCATAACACTACGACTACCACTTTTGTATAGTAACTCTATAGAACCTTTTTCTTCAAGCTTTTTATCAGTGATAGCGACATCAATTTCTTTGGCAATTTCTTCAATAGTATTTTTGAAGTTTTTATTTTCTTCGGCATATTTAGTTACAATAGCAGCATCAATGTCATCAACAATATTCTCTGGCATCATAAGATGATTATAGCCTTTTATACCAGGGGTTGACTTCATTACCTCTAGATGGCACTTAAAATATTTTACAATGCTCAGTGCTCCATAAAGTCTTTCTTTAAGCTCATCTCCTCCAGCAACTGGATAAAAAAGTTTTTTATATTGCATTTTAAGCCTCTTTCTTTGCTGCAGCTTTTCTAGCTTTTGATTGACGATACATAGGTATAATAACCATTAGGACTGCTACAATAAGTAAACCTAATGTCATTGGTCTTTCCCACATAAAGCTGATGTCATCTGTTATATTGACTGATCTTGCAAAGTTATTTTCGAGCATCCCGCCTAAAATAAATCCTATAAGCAATGGGGCCAGAGGATACTTTGCAAATTTAAAGATTGTCGCAAGGATACCAAGTGCAACAAGAATTATTAATTCAGTTGCATTATTTTGACCAATATACGCACCAATCATAGTAAAGAAAAGAACAAATGGAATCAGATAATTTCTTGGTATTGTTAATAACTTAGCAATATATGGAATCAGTGGTAAGTTAAGAATCAACAAAATCACATTTCCAAAATACATAGAGATGATAACAGACCAAAATATAGCTGGATTATCAATCATCAATCTTGGACCAGGTGTAACATTGAGTGCTATAAGAGCACCTAAAAGAATTGCTGTTGTACCAGAACCTGGAATACCAAGTGTTAAAAGTGGCACAAATGATCCTGTACACGCTGCATTATTTGCAGTTTCTGGAGCAGCAAGTCCTTTAATAGAACCCTTACCAAACTCAGCTTGATCTTCGCCTTTGGCAATATTTCTCTCAACACCATATCCTAAGAATGAAGCAAGAGTAGCACCAGCTCCTGGCATGACACCTATAAGAAAGCCTTGAATAGACTGACGTGCAATTACGGGTGCTATTTTTTTGGCTTCATCTTTTGTTATACGTAAATTTTTAATCGATTCAGCGCTGTTTCCTGTTTCACTCTTTTTAGGATCAAAAATAAGATAGAGTGCTTCAGGTAAAGCAAATAGTGCCATTGCTAAGGTAATAAAGCTCATACCTGATTGTAAGTCTTGAATACCCCCAGTAAAGCGTGGTGCATTAAAGAGTGCTGATTCGCCAACTGTAGCTAACATAACACCAGCAATAGTCATAAGAAGAGCTTTCCCTACTTGTCCTTTACCAGCAAATGCAGCAATAGCAGTTAAGCCTAAAACCATCAATGCAAAATATTCTGCAGAGTGAAAAAGAAGTGCAACTGAAGAGAGAGCTGGAGCAAACATAAAGAGTAAAATTGCACCTATAGTACCACCAGAAAAAGAAGAAACAGCAGCAATAGTAAGAGCTTTCCCTGCTTGTCCTTTTCGTGCCATTGGGTAGCCATCAAAAGAGGTGGCAACCGTACCTGCAACACCTGGAGCATTGATAAGAATGGATGATGTTGATCCACCAAAAATTGCACCATAATAAACACCAGCAAGTAAAATAATTGCAGAAGAAGGATCACCGAGAGTTATTGCAACTGGAATCATAATAGCGATGATAGACATGGGCCCAAGACCCGGAAGCATTCCAATAAATGTACCGATAAGACAACCAAAAATTACAAGCATAAGATTTTGTAGCGTGAAAGCTGTTTCTAATCCTAGCATTACACCTTCAAACATTTTTTACTCCTTACCATGGCAGAGGTTTTAAGTAGATACCTAAAACCTCTTGCACTAAATACCAAATTGGAACGGTACCAAGTACCGAAACAATAGCCATTTTGAAAATTTTTCTTTCACCTAAGATCCAACTTGACCCAAATAAGAAAAAAATTGTTGAAGGGATAAAACCAACTCCACGAAGCATGAGTGCGTAGATAACCATTGTAGCTAAAATTGCTCCAGCTTGGCCAGTTTTATAATACTTGAGTCGTTTAATACTCATTCCTTCACCTTCATCATCATCCATATCTGACTTACTAATGAGAATAACAAGTGAAATTAAAACACCTAATACACTAATAGCCATTGGCATAGTATTTGGTAAAAATGGCATATTTCGCTCAAATGGCAAGAGCTGAAAGTTATAAGCTGTGTAGCCGTAAACAATAGAGATAACCATAAATATAAGGGCTATCACTTTATCGAGGTTCATGTAGAATCCTTTTTAATTTAAGATTATATACTTTTAAAGCAATATAAATTATCTTAGAAATATATAAAGATAAACCACTTTGCATTATATGCAAAGTGGTTATAATATAGATTATAAAAATCCAAGTTTTTTCATCATACTTTTAATTTTTGTTTCTTGTTTTGTAAGGAATGCTTCAAAATCTTTACCTGAATTATGAATATTTACCCAACCATTACGCTTACGAACGACTTCCCATTCAGGTGTGTCATACATTTTTTCAATTACTTTACGGTAAGCATCAGCTTTTTCTGCTGGAAGACCAGGAGCACCAAAGAAACCTCTCCAGTTAACAAACTCAGCATTAACACCTTGTTCAATTAAAGTTGGAGCATCTTTTAATGCATCATTTCTTTTAGCACCCGTCATTGCAATAACTCTTACTTCACCTGCTTTTGCAAGCCCAACTGCTTCACTAAAGCCAGTTGAAAGAAGTTGAATTTCACCAGAAAGTAATGAAGCCATTGCTTTACCACCTGCATCATAAGGAATATACTTTACTTTTGTTGGATCTTCACCAGCTGCTTCCATTGCCATTGCTGCTACTAAATGATCCATACCACCTGGAACTGAGCCACCACCAATCGCCATTTTTCTTGGATTCTTTTTGAATGCAGCTACGAAATCTTTAAATGACTTAATAGGACTATTTTTACTCACAACAAATGCTGCATAATCACCAATAGTACCTGAAATCATTGTAAGATCACGGAAATTATATGGAAAACGCCCAACAAGTGAACGAATAATAATTGGAGTTGAGTTTACCATTAAAGTATCTTCGTTTGATTTTGCATTTTCGATTAAGTAACCAATTGCTTTACCACCACCTCCACCAGACATATTTTCATAACTTGCTCTACCAACAAGTTTTGATTTTGTAAGAGCTTCACCAGTACCACGAGCTGTACCATCCCAGCCTCCACCAGCACCACCAGGGATTAGAAAGTGAATTGAATCAACCTCCGCTGCTATTGCTGAACCTGCCATACCTGCTACCACTAAACATGAAGCTGCCATCATTTTAACAGTTTTTGTAAATCTCATGTGATTCCTTTATGTATCCCTAATAAAAGGGTTTTTTTGTTTCACTTCTAAGATAAATAAAAAAAGTCAAAAAAAAGTCAAATCAATTATTTTTTCTTTCGATATATATAATATTGTATGGATTTGTAACATATAAGTAAAATAAGTATCTACATTAAAAAGATTTACATGTAGATACGATGGATTATAGAATTATCTGTTTTTTAGGTTTATTAGGAATAAGTTCACTTGATTTACCTGCTCGTAAAATTGCACTATCTGTTTCATGCCCAACAAATTCTTGTGCTTTTTTTGCAATGCACAACAAAGCATCTAAATTGATACCTGTGTCTATATTCATATCTTCAAGCATATGAACTATATCCTCAGTTGCTATATTGCCAGAAGCACCAGGGGCATAAGGACAACCACCAAGTCCAGCAAATGAACCATCAAAATGAGTTACACCAGCTTGCATACCTGCAATGATATTTGCTAATGCTTGACCACGTGTATTATGAAAATGAAGGTGGAATATTACATCTTTATAGTGTTTTTTTAAAGTATTAAGCTGGTCATATACTTGTCTAGGATTGGCAACTCCTGTTGTATCTGAAAGTGAAATTTCTTTGATACCTATGTCTCTAAAAGATTCTATGAGTTTAGTTATCTGTTTGAGTGGAATTTTTCCTTCAAAAGGGCAGCCAAATGTCGTTGATATAGCTCCAGAAACTTCAAGTCCAGCTTCAAGGGCAACTTTTACACACTCATCAAAACTTGCAACACTTTGCTCAGGTGTACAGTTAAAATTACTAAGATTATGTGACTTACTTGCTGATACTGTTAGTTTTACTTTATCTACTCCAGCATCTATAGCTCGCTCAACTCCTTTGAGATTTGTAATAAGTGCACGAAACTCTACATTTTTTCTTTTTCCAATAGCTTGCATGACTTTTTCAGTGTCTGCCATCTGCGGTATAGCTTTTGGATGGACAAAAGAACCTATCTCTATGCTTGAGATACCAGAAGCTAAAACTCCATTTACTAATTCTATTTTTTGTTCTGTACTTAAGAGTTTTTTTTCATTTTGTAAACCATCTCTTGGTCCAACTTCGCATATTTTTACTGTTTTAGGAAAATTCATTTTACATCCTTAGATAATACCTGCTTCTTTTAAAGAAGCAATTTGTTCTTGTGTTTTATGAAGCAAAGAGGATAAAACTTCATCTGTATGCTCTCCTAATTCAGGACCTGACCACTTTACTTCACCCGGAGTTTCACTAAAAACTGGTGTAATACCCGGCATTTGAATTTCACCAAAACTCTTATGTGGCATGGATATAATATTTTGTCTTGCTTTATAATGCGGGTCATTCATGATATCTTCTATACTATATATAAGATTTACAGGAACACCTTCTTTATCTGAAATAGTTTTTAATTCTTCATAAGATAAAGACATAACCCAGTCATTAACTAAGCCATTAATATATACATCATTTTCTAGGCGTGTTTTATTGAGAGTGAACTTTTCTAATAAATCTCTTCTATTCATGGCATTTGTTAGATATTCAAAAGTTCTATCAGTGCTACAAACTAATACTATCCATTTTCCATCTTTTGTTTGAAATGTTCCACCAGGGCTTGAAGTACCACTTAGACTAGGTTTTCTCTCTCTTATGACACTGTTTAAAGTATAATCAGCTACTAGTATCTCTTGCATACGAAAAATTCCTTCATACAAACTAACATCTACTTCTTGTCCTTTTCCACCTAGTGCATCACGATGATACAGTGCCATCATAGCCGACATAGCAGCATACAACCCAGCAATATAATCTGCTAAAGAAAAAGATGGGCTAACAGGAGGTCTATCTTCATGCCCTGTTATGTAAGTCATTCCTGAAAATGCATTTGCAGGTGTTCCAAAACCAGCTTTGTTCTTATATGGGCCACTCTGCCCATATCCTGTTACTCTTACTACTATGATATCAGGATTGAATTTTTTAAGTGTTTCTATATCTAGTCCCCATTTATCCAATGTCCCTACTCGAAAATTTTCAAAAATAATATCACTTTTTGCAACTAATTCTAAAAATATATTTTTGCCTTCTTCAAAATGTAGATCAAGTGTAACACTTTTTTTGTTTCTACCCATAGAAGCCCATCTAACTCCTTCACCTTTATGATATGGTCCAAGGCCACGAAAAGGGTCACCTTTTTTTGGCATTTCTATTTTAATAACCTCTGCTCCAAAATCAGCAAATAATCCAGCAGCAAAAGGGGAAGCAATTACAGTAGATACATCCAATACTCTTATACCTGTTAATGCAGACATATTTTTCCTTTATTTCTCTTATTATGGAATTATATCACTTGTTTTGGTATCATTCAAGATAAAAAATTCCATTTAATGGAAATTATGCTATAATTTTATCTTTACATGTAAAGGAAATTTATGACTGAGAGTACAACAACACGATCGATTGAGAGGGCATTTGATATCTTGGAATGTTTCTTGGATGAACAACAAGAATTTACACTAAAAGAGATTGTAGCTTTAACTAAACTTTCCCCTAGTACGGTTCATAGACTGATTAAGGCATTAGAAAAGCGTAAATATCTCATATGCAATAAAAATAAAAAATATAAACTTGGCTCAATGGTAGCAAAACTTGGATTTGTCACAGTTGGTAAAATGGGATTAGATTTTAAAATGATAGCTAGAAAGCACATGATACAACTACATAAAAAGTACAATGAAAGTATCAGTTTATATGTCATTGATGATGATAAAAGACTTTGTATTGATCGTATAGAATCAACACATGATCTTAGACGTGTCATCGATATTGGTTCTACATTTCCATTAGAAGTTGGTGCTGCTGGAAGAATTTTACTCGCTTATTTGGATCAAGCTAGTGTTGATGATATGTATATACATGTAGATATATCTTCACAAGAATATCAAAAAATAAGAGAACAAGGCTACATAGTAAGCCAAGGAGAGAGAGAAGTAGGTGTATCTGCGTTGGCTGTGCCTATTTTTAACTTTACAAAAAAAGTTATTGCTACATTATCTTTATCTGGGCCTTCTATTAGATTAGATAAAAAAATCTTAAATGAAATAGCCATAGACTTAAAAAGTATAAGTGAAAAAATATCTAAAGAATTAGGATATACGAGTTAGTCTCATAGTAATCAATAAAAAACACTATGAAACTTATAACTGCTGCTATTAATATTTTTTAAGCATCTCTATCCTTTTTATATTCTAACTTATATCCCATGCCACCTTGTGAAACTATTGATTCAGGCGGTAGCTTTTTTCTAAGTCTTTTTACTAAAGCTCTAATATTTTCTGTTGTCGTTAAATCACCTTCCCAAACATAAAGTTCAATTTGTTCGAAACTAACAACTTTATCTAAATTTTTGGCAAAAAGGTTGAGTAGAAGTATCTCTTTTTTAGCTAATCTAACTTCTACATTTTGAGAGTCAAATAATACCCCTTTTAAAATATCATAAGTGTAGTCATCCAAAAGTAAAATACTATCTTTAGTTATTTTACATAATTTATCTAACTTCGTTTCTAATTCATATATATAAAAAGGTTTTTTTAAATACTCATCACAACCCTTTAAATATGCATCTTGGATAGTTGACAACTCTACATTTGCACTTATAATAATAGCTGGAGTTTTTTCATCCATACTTCTTATTTCTTTTAATAATGTAAGTCCATCAACACCTGGTACATTAATATCAAGTATAAAACAATCATAACCATTATCTATAAATTCCAAAGCTTTTTTACCATCATTATATAAATCTACATGATAACCTTTTTGCTCTAATGCATCTACTATCACATTTGAAAGCCTAGTATTATCTTCTAAAATTAATATTTTCATAATAAAACCTTACCCACTTGTTATCCCCTTAACACAAATTAATATTTCTGCACCATCATCACATGGAATCGCTTCTATATGTCCACCCATTTTATCTTCAACAATAAGCTTGACCATATAAAGTCCAAATCCATCACCATCTTCTTTACTTGATATAAATGGTTCAAAGATAGAATTTAATTCTTTTTCAGCTATTCCTATACCATTATCTTTTATGCTAATACATATTGTACCATCTGAACTATTTACATGTAAAGAAATTTTGCCAACAATATCTTCTTTTTGTTTTTTTAAAAGAATACTGTCTTTAGCATTGTTTATAATATTTAAAATTGATTGTTTAAATTCATTTGGATACCCATACATAATGTATTCTAGATCATTTTCATAAACAATTTCCATTTCAATATAATTATATTTTATATTATGGTCAATTACTTTTAATAAATCAGTAATAGCTTGATTAACACTAAATTCACTTTTATGGGTTGAAGGCTTAATAAAACTTCTAAAATCATCTATTGTATTTGTCATATATGTGACTTGTGTCATAATATCATTTACAAATTCATCAGCATCTCTTTGGGTTATTTCTATTTTTTTTCTTTTATATTGTAACTCTTGAGCAATAGCTGAAATTTCCACTAAAGGAGCTTTCCACTGATGAGCTATAGAAGTTATCATCTCACCTATTTCAGAAAGCTTTGAACGTTGTATCATAAACTGTTCATCTTTTTTTCTTTGAGTTTCTAATTTTTTAATATCTGTAATATCATTAATAATAGTTACAATTCCTGCTTCTTCATTTTTATTGTTTAAATAAAGTTTTCTTCTGATTAATACATCTATAGGTTCTTCAGTAGTATGTTTTAAAGTAGCTTCAATTTTATTTTCTGATTCATCATATTTAGAAAATAATTTATTAAGCTCAGGAAAAATATCTTGCATATGTTTTCCTAAAATTTGCTCTTTTGTAATATTTAGCATACTCCATGAAGTCTGATTACACCCTAAAAGTATATTATCTTTACTCATCCAAAATATTGCACTTTCTACATTATTTAAAAGTACACTATCAAGTTTATTTTGTTCAAGTAACTCAATTTCTACTGATACTCTTTTGTATATATTAATAATCAAAAAGATAATCAAAATAAGAAGCAAAGGTAATATTAAAACTAAACTATCTATAAGATCACGATTTTTCTCAAAAAAATCTTTTGGCTGATTAATCATAATCGCTCCAAATGGAATATCTTGTTCACTAAAACCATATTTATTTAAAACTATGTGATCAAAATATTTACTAGATATTGGTTTTCTTACATCAATTTGTAAAGGTGATCTGCCCTCTTCTACAATCTCTAAAACTTCTTCTGCAGCATTTGTACCTTGCTCATATGGATTAATCATAACCCCACCCATAATACCTTGACCTAAATGTATTTTATTCACTGCAAACATAGGATATTTCGATTTATTAAATAATTCTCGTAATTTATAATAAGGAATATACTCTCCATACTTGTCTTTATATAAACTTGTAAATAACACTGCACTTGGTTCTGGTAAAGCATTGAGTTTATCTTGTATTGTATTTAAATCTATACTATTGTCATAAATAATATTAAAATCTTTTTTGAAAACCTTTGAACTATCTAATATCTGTTTTTTTATAGCTAAAGAGGAAAAAGAATCATCAGAAATTATATATAAAGTTTTTATATCAGGAATCATATCTTTAATGAGACGTAAATTTTTAATAATATCTTTATACTCCATAACTCCTGTTACAAAACGCTGTAGATACAGAGGTACATCTTTTTTATCAAAATTTTCCACGCCACAAAAAACAATAGGGATGTTGTTAAATAATTTTTTATGGTGATCAAGTGCAAATTTAAAAGCATAATTATCTGCTGTTATAATAACTTTATAATTTCTATGAGTAAACTTTTTTTGATAAAGTGTAAAAAGTGCTTGAAAATACTCCTTCGTATCAATTCTTTTACTATCCATGTATTCTGTAGTAATTTCATATTCAGGATGTTTATCCAAAACACTTTTTATACCATTAGATATACCATCTGTCCACTTTAAACCTTTATTATAGGAGTGTAAAAGTAAAACTTCTTTTGGAGAATTGGCTAAAAGACATGATAAAAAAGCCAAAATCAGAAAAATAAACTTCATTATTACTCTTTTTAAAAAAATATTCTATATTGTATCAGAATAATAGCGAAAAAAAAGTCTCATTAAAATCCCATAAGACATTTTATAATTTCGGGAATTCAAATATCAAAAGGAGACAATTATGAGTAATACAGTTAAAATGATTATACCATTATTGGTAGGAATCGTTGTAGCTCTTTTACCAACACCAGCGGGCTTGGATGTAAATGCGCAATACTTTTTTGCAGTATTTCTAACTGTTATCGTGGCTTTAATCTTAGAGCCAATTCCAGCAGCATTGATTGGTTTAACAGGTGTTGCCTTTTCAGCAACGTTTGGTTTAGTAGGTGAAACTGCAAAAGCAAGTCGTTCTTGGGCACTTAGTGGTTTTTCAAATGGCGTTATCTGGTTAATTTTTGCAGCATTTATGTTTGCATTAGGTTACAAAAAAAGTGGTCTAGGTAAAAGAATAGCTCTTTTACTTGTGAAATTACTAGGTAAAACTTCACTAGGTCTTGGTTATGCTGTTGCTCTTGCTGATGGTGTTTTATCACCATTTATGCCTTCAAATACAGCAAGAAGTGCGGGTACAATTTTTCCTATCGCTATTAATATCCCACAAATGTTTAACTCAACTCCTGAAAATGAACCAAGAAAACTTGGTGCATATATTTCATGGGTAGCAATTGCAGCAACTTGTGTAACTAGTTCAATGTTCTTAACAGCACTTGCTCCTAACTTACTAGCTGTTTCTTTAGTAGAAAAAAGTACAGGTATTGCAATTGAGTGGGGACAATGGTTTGGAACTTTAGCAATAATTATGATTCCTCTATTTTTAGCAGTTCCATTATTAACTTATATTGTTTATCCACCTGAACAAAAAACATCTCCTGAAGCTCCAGCTTGGGCAGCAGAAGAACTTAGAAAAATGGGTTCTATTACTAGCAAAGAACTTTTAATGCTAGGTCTTGGTATGTTAGCTCTTGTTATGTGGATTTTTGGTAAACAAATTGGTGTTAATGGTACAACTGCAGCACTAGCTGTTTTATGTCTTTTAGTACTAACTAAAGTTATCTCTTGGGAAGATGTTATCACTAATAAAGGTGCATTCAACGTATTTATCTGGTTCGCAACATTAGTTGCTATGGCTGGAGGACTTAAAAAAGTTGGATTCCTTAAATGGGCAGCTGGACTTATTTCAGAAGGTCTAGTAGGAATGGAACCAGTTACAATCGTTATTTTACTTGTAGTTCTATTCTTTGTATTCCATTACTTCTTTGCAAGTGTAACAGCTCATACTGTTGCTTTACTTCCTCTTTTCTTAGGAGTAGCAGCTAACCTTATCCCAGCTGATATGATGCAACCTCTTGCAATGTTACTTGTAGGTTCACTTGGTCTTATGGGTATCTTAACTCCATATGCAACAGGACCATCTCCTATCTGGTATGGTGCGGGATATATATCTCAAGCAACATGGTGGAAATTAGGATTTATCTTTGGAGCAATTTATCTAGGAGCTCTAGTATTACTTGGATTCTTTATCATTTAATATTTACTTCTAATGAGAAAGAGAGTTTAAAACTCTCTTTCTTCATTCTTTTATTTAGACATTAATTTTATAGCTTTTTTTAACTCAAATATTAATTCTTTTTGTCTCTCATACATATATTTTAAAAGATAAGAGTCATAAGGTTTTTCAAGATCAACCATAACAACAATTTTACTTTTTGTAATGTCTATTTCACCTACATGTACAATTTCACCAGTAACATCCATATATGCAAACCCATTTTCATTTGAACTATCAGGCAGTTTAAATTGTATTTCAACTTTTTCTGATACTAATTCATCACTTAAAGAGTGATTTAGCATTATAGCCACTGCTTGTGTTGATAAATCTATAATTTCACCTTGATATGAATATCTTTTATATTTTATAGTAATTGGTGTTCTAAGACGTGGTTGCACTCTTGTATGTTCTCGATTATTTGCACTACTGTCTAGAAAAACTAAATTATCTAAAACAACATAGGATTCTTCTAAATTTACATATACTACATCGGCCCGAATATCTTTTTGAAGATCTGGTGCTTGTATGATAGTTTTATTTTCAAACTTCATAGAATAGCCCTGCAAATTTTCACAACGTAAAAAATATGTATTAGCCTGTACTTTTATTACACTAGACGTTGTATTTAAACAAAGACCTTTATATATATTTAAAAGTTTTAAAGGTGTTTTATTACTCACACAACTTTCTAAATAATGTTTTATCTGTTCATCTTCATCTAGATAATTATTTAAATGATTTATCTCAAAAAAATCATCACTATTAAAATCACTACATGTAAAAGCATGATGATTTATTTGTTCTATACAATTGATAATATCGTTAATATCTAATCTCTCAATACTTAAAGCAGATGATGTAATAATAGGAGGGACATTTTTATCTATTTCATTGTAAATAAGTTTTTGATGAATAGTATCAAGTTTTAATTTAACTTGCTCAAACGTACTTTTTTCCATAAGAAAAATAAAACAATGTGCATTCCATTGAACCAAATCTTGAGAAGAATCCTTATAAGAACTCAATTTATTAATAAATTTTTTTATAAATTCATGCACAATAGCACTGCTTGTAGCTTCTTTAAGCCTATCGTAATTTTTTATATCTATGTTAACTAAAGCCATAGGCTTATTACTTATACTATTTTGTGCCAACTTATCTTTTAAAATCTCTATAAATTTAAATTTATTAATAGTATCCATAAAAGCATCAGTTTCTTTTACTTTATTTAACGGGATAATTGTTAATAATTTATCATCATTATTAGAAAATAAATCAAGAAAAAATCCATAATTCCATTTTTCTCCATCATCATATTCAATGATAATTTCTGCTTTATCATTTTTATTTTTACTTAGCAAAGTATTAATTTCATCATGATTTTTAATTAAATTTTCTATTTCTGACGAATCTTGTGAATCAAAAAGTTCTTTTGATTTTTCATTAGCAAAAATCAATCTGTCTTTATTAAAAATTAAAAGAGAAAAGAAAGAATTTACTTTTTTACTCACTTCTAGTTGAATTTTATCTTCTTTTTTACGTTCAATCTTCCTAGCCGCTTCATATAAAATTTTATTAATTTCTTCTTCTTTAATACTAATAGAATTTATTTTATTTAAAGAGAAATGAAGTGCAAATTTTAATAAAAAAATATTTTCCTCTTTTGGAGAAAAAATATATATTTCTTTTGAAACATTGGTTTTTACGATATTATTTAAAAGTTTAAAAGTCTCTTTATTTAACTCTTTTAACTCAATAAATACTATATCACTAGATTTAATATCTAAAGAAGTATCATTTAAATTAAAACTTTTATATTCTAAAAAATAATCTTTATTTTTTTCCAATCCACTAAATACTATAGTATCAACATATAAATGTGCAAAATGAACATTGCGGAGTAACATCTTTAATTCTTCATTATTCATGTGTACCAACCATTATATATACTTATTTTACAAATAATATCAAAAATACACACAAATATTTCTTACTTCATCGATAAACTCAAATATAACATCAAAATTTAAATAAAATTTATATACAATGTGATAATAATTTTAAGGAAATATTTTAATGCATTATTTATCAATTGAAGGTAAACAAAAATTACAAGGCTCAGTTTCAATATCTGGAGCTAAAAATGCTGCTTTACCTCTTCTCGCTGCTACACTTTTATCAAAAAATAAAATCAATATATCCAATGTTCCAAATGTTGCTGATGTAAAGACACTCCTAAAGCTTTTAGGTAACCTAGGTGCTTCCTCTTCTTATGATAATAATCATGTAACAATAGATACAACTACTGTAAAATCAGCTTGTGCCAACTATGACATAGTGAGAAAAATGAGAGCCTCAATTCTTACTCTTGGTCCACTACTTGCTAGATTTGGACATTGTGAAGTATCATTACCTGGGGGTTGTGCAATTGGTCAACGACCAATTGATTTACATTTAAAAGCATTAGAGCAAATGGGAGCAATTATAGAACTTGAACAAGGCTATGTTGTTGCAAAAGCACCTGATGGGCTTAAAGGGACTACTATTATTTTTGATAAAGTAACAGTAACAGGAAGCGAAAACATTCTCATGGCTGCATCTTTAGCACATGGTACTACAAAACTAGTAAATGTTGCAAAAGAACCTGAAGTCGTGCAACTTTGTGAAGTACTTCAAAATGCAGGAGTAAAAATAGATGGTATTGGAACATCACAATTGACTATTGTTGGAAGTGGTGGAAATCTTTTGGATATTCAAGACTTTACTGTAATTCCAGATAGGATTGAAGCTGGAACATATCTTTGTGCTGGAGCAATCACAAATTCTAAAATTACAATAACTAATGTAATTCCAAAACATATGGAAGCTATTACATTAAAATTAGAACGAATGGGATTTGGTATAGAAACAACAAACAATAGTATTACAATATCTCCAGCTAGTAAAATTCTACCTGCTGATATTGAAACTACTGAATACCCTGGTTTTCCAACAGATATGCAAGCTCAATTTATGGCTCTTTGTACCCAAGCAGATGGAACAAGTATTATAGATGAGAGATTATTTGAAAATAGATTTATGCATGTTAGCGAACTTTGCCGTATGGGAGCAACTGTGAAATTAAAAGGACATAGTGCAACAGTTGGAGGTAACTCTGAACTAAATGCTGCAGATGTTATGGCTACAGATTTAAGAGCCAGCTCAGCTCTTATCCTTGCTGCTTTTGTAGCAGAAGGAACAACAAAAGTACACAGAATATATCATCTAGATCGTGGTTATGAAAATTTAGAAGGAAAATTTTCAGCACTTGGAGCTAAAATAGAAAGATTGGAAGAGTAATGCAAGAATTTATTACAGTTAGTTTTGATGAAGCGGTAGAAAAATCAATAAATCTGATAGAAAAAGAGACTCCCAAAGAGTATATTTCATGTTTTGATGCACTTGGACGAGTTTTAGCAGAACCTATTACATGTAAAAAGGACTTGCCTTCATTTAATAATTCAGCAATGGATGGTTTTGCTTTTTCACATAAAGATTTAGGAAAAACACTTAAAATCAAAGAAACTATCTATGCAGGTATGAATATTTCTGCTTGTTTAAACAACGATGAATGCTATAAAATAATGACAGGAGCAAAAATCCCTAGTGATGTAGATACAATAATTCCTTTTGAAAACTGTATTCATTATGATGAAAATGAAGTGACATTAGATAATAAAACAAAAAAAGGAAGTGCTTTTCGATTTAAAGGTGAAGAACAAGCCAAAGGGAATATACTTTGTAATACAGGTGATGTAATAAACTCTAGTGTAATAGCTATGTTAGCTTCTCAAGGAATTACTACTATTGGTGTGTATAAAAAAATTAGTATAGCTATCTTTTCTACAGGAGATGAACTTAAAGAACCTTGGGATAAAGCAAGTGAAAATGAAATATACAATGTAAATTCTTCTGCCCTACTCTCTTTATTAAATGAACATGGATTTCAAGCAGACTATTGTGGAGTTATACCTGATAATTTAGAAGAGAGTATTCAGTATTTTTCTAAAATGAAAAGATATGATGCTATTGTAACAACTGGTGGTATTAGTATGGGTGAAGCTGATTTTGTTGAAGAGGCATTAAAATCAAATGGTTTTAAAGAGTCATTTCACGGAATCAATATCAAACCAGGTAAACCGACTATGATGGGAACAATGGGAGATACGTTAGTCGCATCTATGCCAGGTAACCCACTTGCAGCATATGTAAATACTTTTTTATTATTGATACCAGCTTTAAAAAAATTACAAGGTTGTACAAACTTTGTACATGAAAAAGTACTTGCTAACAATAGCCAAAAATTTAGTGTTAAACCAGGTCGTGTCAATATTGTTTTGGGGAATCTTAAGGATGGTAATTTTGTTGCTTTTAATAACAATAAATATGCATCAGGAATGATTACTCCAATCATAAATAGTAATGTCATTTTAATTTCAAAGGAAAATGATAGTATTATAGAAGAAAATACCCAATTAAAGGTAGTATACTTTAAATAAAATTTACAAGGTAAACTAAATTAAACCTTTTATAATCTTAAACTGTATATAATTTTCTATATTAGTTTGCAGGAGTAATAATGTTTAAAAAACTAAAAATTTCAACAAAGCTACTTGGAATTTCAATTGCCTCTATAATTGGTCTGATGTTATTGTCAGGAATTGGTATAAGTTCAAGTTTAACTGGCAGTAAAGCACTTGATACAATATACAATCAAAATGTTATCCCTTCAAATGAAGTCAACCATGCAAAAGAACAATTTGACACTATTTTAAACGACCTTATTCATGTTACTAGTGAATTTCTTCCAACAGGTCAAGCTAGAGATAGGATTTATATACTTCAAAAAGATTTAGATCGATTTTTTAAAAATGCTTTTCAGAGTAATTTTTTTAATGACCCCTATTTAAAAAAGAATTTAAAAGAAGCATATACAAAATACACAAAAGATATAAAACCTATGTTTAAGCCAATCCATGAAGCATATGTAAAAGACAATCATGATGACATCAGTGATATTGCTATAGATGTTGAAGAACCAGCTCATTATATTTCTACTAGATTTGTAAATATGACTCAATTTACAGATAAAAGGATTAAAATAATTAACCAAGAAATTCAAAAAACTCTTAATCAAAACTATCTTTTAAATATCATTATCTCTTTTATCATTTTATTCTCATCAGTAATTGTTTTATGGATGATAAGCAGATATATTGTTAAAAGTATTAAACATATTGATGCGCATATATCGCAAAATTCAAATAATCTAGAACTCAATAATCCTATATATTTTGAAAACAAAGATGAATTGGGTCAGATATGCTCCAATATCAATACTTTAATGCATACTATTCAACAAGCTTTACTTAAGGCAAAAACAACTGTTGATCACACTTCAAAAGTGAATCAAAGTGTTCATTCTTCATCAGAACAAATTAGAGAATTAGCTTCCAAACAAGATAGTATTGTAGAAAAAGTCAACCAAAATACTGAAGAAATCAACGTAGAGCTAGATGAACAAAAAATTATCGCAGAAACATCAGCAAATTATATGCAAGAAGATTATGAGATGCTTGAAAAAATGATATCTACTTTAGATAATATTGTATCGAGTATCAACAAAATCAGTCAAGATGAACAAGATATATCCGTAAAAGTACATGATTTATCAGAACAAACAATGCAAATTCGTTCTGTTTTAGAAATCATTAGTGATATTTCTGAACAAACTAATCTTTTAGCACTTAATGCGGCTATTGAAGCTGCTAGAGCAGGAGAACATGGGCGTGGCTTTGCCGTTGTTGCTGAAGAAGTGAGAAAACTAGCTGAACGCACTCAAAAGTCACTTCTTGAAATTGATGCTACCATAGGAGTTGTCGTACAAAGTGTTTCACAAGTAAGTGAACATATAAAAGAGAATAGTAACCAAGTTTTAGAATTAAACTCTAATGCTAATGAAATTTCATCCATGGCAACCAATACGAGAGAATCAACTGCAAAAAGTTTAAAAATAACAAAAACTGGTCGTGAAAAAAGTATTTTAATTAGTAATAAAATTAAAGATTTAGCAAATAGTGTAGGAGAAGCTACAAAACTTACTCATAAAAATAAAGATGTTGCTGACAACCTTACCCAAGTGGCTACATCTTTACAAGATGCCACATCTGATTTAAAACAAGAAATAGATGTTTTTAAAATATAAACTTTAAAAAAGCCCTAAAATGTGCTAGAATAAACTTTATTTGACATAGGGGTTCTTTTTTGATAAAATTTTGTTTCTTTTTTAGCTGCGGGAATAGCTCAGCGGTAGAGCACGACCTTGCCAAGGTCGGGGTCGCGAGTTCGAACCTCGTTTCCCGCTCCATCTTATTTTTTCTTTTTTTAACAATTTCTGTTTTTGCAAAATCAGTGACATTATTACCTCATTATTGTGTTGATGAAAATTTAGAATTAGATGCGAAATTTTTTGGTGTAAATCAAAACTTTAAAATCATCACTCTTCCAAAATCAAGAGCATCTTATAGTGTTCCATCTTTACATGTAAAAAATCCATTTGTTGAAAAAAATTATAAAGTAATTGATTCAAGTAATGGAATCATAACATTTGAAAGATTTTGTAATTTAGCAGGAAAAAAAGACAAAATAATTGAAGCTATTTTAGATAAATTTGCAAATGAATATCCTTGCATAAATATTCACTCATTAAACATAAAACCAACTACTCCACTTCCTTTTGACTTTAAATCATATAAATTATTAACAATATCTTTAAAAAACAATAATTTTAGAAAACGAAAAGGCTCCTTCCGAGCTATTTTTAAAACACCAACTTCGGAAAAAAATATCTATTTTAAATTTACAATAGATGCAAATATAAAGGCTTTTAAAGCAAAACATAAATTATTTAACGATAAAATTCTATCCAGAAATGATTATGAAAAAATTACTATCAAAATTGATAAATTACCTTCAAAAATCATTACATGTAAAGTTCCTAATAACCTTATGACAAAAAATTATATTAGCGCAAATTCTATTTTAACAATGAATAAATTTGAATATAAAAAAGATATTTTAAGAGGAACAGATATAAGAGCCTATATAAGAGATGGTATGCTTGTAATTGCTACTCATGCTACAGTTTTAGAAGATGGAAATATAGGTGATATACTAAAAGTAAAAACAGATAATGGTAAACTCTTAAGAGCAAAACTTATATCAAAATATAAAGCAATAATATTGGAATAACATGAAAAGAATTATCGTGGGTGTGAGTGGGGCAAGCGGAGTAAATCTTGGCCAAAAATTTATTGAAAAATTACCAAAAAATATTGAAGTTTTTATTATACCTTCTAATAATTCACAAGTTGTTCTAAAAAAAGAAGAAAATAAAACTTTTTTATCAAATAACGACATAGGAGCTATCACAGCTTCTGGTTCATTTCAGTGTGATGCTATGGTAATTATCCCATGTAGTATGAATACCTTAGCAAAGATAAGCTGTGGCATAGCAGATAACTTACTTACAAGAACTGCTTCAGTGATGCTCAAAGAAAATAGACCTCTTCTTCTTGCTCCAAGAGAGATGCCATTTTCTGCAATTGCACTAGAAAATATGTTAAAACTCTCTAGGCTTGGAGTAAAAATTGCTCCTCCTGTTAGTGCATATTATGCTGATATAAAAACCCTTGAAGAGATGGAAAATTTTTATATAGGAAAATGGTTTGATTTATTAGGAATTGAGCATAAACTTTTTAAAAGGTGGGAAGGATGAGTAAACGAGTTACTATATATCCAGGTACTTTTGACCCCATAACTAATGGTCACTTAGATATTATAAAAAGAGCATCAGCAATATTTGATAAAGTCATTGTGGCAATTGCTGCTTCAGAAAATAAACAGCCTATGTTTGATTTAGCACACAGAGTTAAAATGGCAAAAGAAGCTACCAAAGATATAAAAAAAGCAGAAGTTATCTCTTTTGAAGGTCTTTTAGTAAATTGTGCTAGAGATAATGGTTCAAAAACTATTCTCAGAGGTCTTCGAGCTGTGAGTGATTTTGAGTATGAGCTACAAATTGGTTACGCAAATGCTTCTCTAGATAAAGAGATAGATACTATATATCTTATGCCTAGTTTAGAAAGTGCTTTTATAAGCTCAACCGTAGTAAGAGATATTTTAAGACACGATGGTGATGTTAGTCATCTTGTACCAAAAGAGATAAAAGGTTTATTAAAATAAATGTACATATTATTTGAAGGTATTGATACTACAGGAAAAAGTACACAAGTAGAATTATTTGCCAAAAGACATAAAAATGTGGTAACAACAAAAGAACCAGGCGGAACACAAGTAGGAACAAAACTTCGAGAGATACTTTTAGAGAGTGATGAAAAACTTGGATTTAATGCGGAGCTTTTTCTTTTTTTGGCTGATCGTGCAGAACATTATGAAAAAATAGTACAGCCTAAACTAGAAAATAACTATATTATAAGTGATAGAGGAATGATTTCTGGAATCTCTTATGCATTAGCAAATCATCCTGAACTTGATTCTAATTTTTTAATAGATCTAAATAAATTTGCATTAAATGGAAATTTACCAGATAAAGTAGTTCTTTTTCAAACAAATTATGAACTTATAACATCTAGACTTGGAAATAAACAAAAAGATACAATAGAAAAAAGAGGGATAAAATATCTCTTACATGTACAAGATTTAATGAAATCTACATTAAATGCTTTACATGTAAATTATCTTGAAATTGATTCATCAAATACAATAGAAGAAATATATAAACAAATAGAGGATTTTATTTATGGTTAACCCACTTAGAGGTATGAAAGATACCGTTGGAGAATTTAGTGAAAAATATACTTATGTAGTTGAAAACTGTACAAAAATTGCAAAAAATTATGGATTTTCTTTTATTGAAACTCCTATACTTGAAGAGACACAACTTTTTAAAAGAAGTGTTGGTGAAAGTAGTGACATAGTGGGCAAAGAGATGTATCAGTTTATTGATAAAGGACAAAATGACGTGTGTATGAGACCAGAGGGAACTGCTGGTGTAGTTAGAGCTTTTATCACTCAAAAATATGATAGAGCAGGTGGAATAAAACGTTTCTTTTATCATGGCCCTATGTTTAGATATGAAAGACCTCAAAAAGGAAGACTCAGACAATTTCACCAATTTGGAGCAGAAACTTTTGGACAAGAGAGTGTTAAAGAAGATGCTATGATCATTCTTATGCTAAAAGAGATGTTTGATGTTCTTGGGATTACTTATAGACTTCAAATAAACTCTCTTGGTGATTTTAATTGTATGCCACAATATAGAGATAACTTAGTAAAATTTTTAGATAAAACTGAAGGATTATGTGAAGATTGTCAAAGAAGAAAACTTACAAATCCTATAAGAGTGTTAGATTGTAAAAATGAACATTGTCAAAGTTTGCTAAAAGATGCACCAATGTTATTGGATAATTTATGCTCTACATGTAAAGATGATTTTGAAGAGTTAAAAAGCATACTTGATGGTTTTAATGTTACATATGAGGTAGATACAAAACTCGTTCGTGGACTTGATTATTATAACAAAACTGCATTTGAATTTATAAGTGATGGTATTGGTGCACAAAATGCAATAGCAGGTGGTGGTCGTTATGATAAACTTGTTGAATTTTTAGATGGAAGACCCACTGCTGGTGTTGGTTTTGCTATGGGTATTGAAAGACTTGCTGATTTAGTTGTGATGCCTGAGACGAAAAAAGAAGGCTATTATATAGGTGCATTAAGTGAAGATGCCCTTAAGCAAGTATTTCAATTAGTAGTAAAAAAAAGAAAAACAGATGCGGTTCATACACTCTACAGCGCTAAAAGTATAAAGGCCCATTTAAAAGCTGCTGATAAAGCCAATGCTAAATTCTTTATTTGTATTGGTGATGATGAACTCAAAAATCAAACTTTAGTTTTAAAAGATTTAGAGACTAAAGAAGAAAAAATATTAAAATGGGATGAACTATAAGTGAATTATGGTATTGATATTTGGGGAAATGATAATTATATCATTGATGATGGAAAAGTAAAACTTAAAGCTTTAAGCCAACCTGCACTCATCGATATAGTTAAAGATGTGCGAAAACAAGGACATACAGGTCCTTTGCTTCTGAGGTTTCCTCACCTTATAGAAAAACAAATAGATTTTGTATATAGCCAATTTAACAGAGCTATGAAAGAGTTTCAATATAAAGGCAAATTTAACGCCCTTTATCCTCTTAAGGTAAATCAATTTCCAAATTTTGTAAAAAATTTAGTAAAATTAGGTACTGATTACAATTATGGTCTTGAAGCAGGAAGTAAAGCTGAACTACTCCTTGCTATGGCTTATAACAACCCTACTGCACCTATAACAGTAAATGGATTTAAAGATAATGAGATGATTGACCTTGGTTTCATCGCATCTGAAATGGGCTACAATATAACTCTTACTATTGAAGGACTAAACGAATTAGAGAGTATTATCCATACATCAAAAAAACGTTTTGGGTATATGCCAAATATTGGGCTAAGGGTAAGATTACATAGTTCAGGTGCTGGAGTATGGGCTAAAAGTGGTGGAATAAACTCTAAATTTGGTTTGACTTCAACAGAACTCATTAAAGCTGTAAAATTACTTGAAAAAAACAATCTTTTAGATTCTTTTACCATGATTCATTTTCATATAGGCTCACAAATTACTGAAATACCTCCTGTAAAAAAAGCACTAAGAGAAGCTGGTAATATATATGCTGAACTTAAAAAGTTAGGAGCAATTCATCTGAATTCTATTAATCTTGGTGGTGGTTTAGCGATAGAGTATTCCCAATATCAAGACAAACTTCTTAGAAACTATACACTCAGCGAATATACCAATGATGTTGTATATCTTTTAAAAGAAATTTCACATAAAAAAAATGTAACTGAACCAGATATTTATATAGAATCTGGAAGATATATTGCAGCACATCATGCTTTATTAGTTGCCCCTGTATTAGAGCTTTTTTCTGGAGAATATACAGCAGAAAAATTAATACCAAAAAAGAATCCCCCTTTAATTCAAGAATTATATGATTTATACAACACTATCAATAAAAACAATGCTTTTGAATTTTTACATGATAGTATTGACCATATGGAATCACTTCTTACTCTTTTTGATTTAGGATATATTGATTTAGAAGATAGATCAAATACAGAGGTATTGGTCAATTTAATTATAAAAAAAGCTGTTATACTTCTCAAAGATAAAAATTATGAAGAGTTATTATCTATTCAAGAGAGTGTTCAAGAGAGATATTTAGTAAATTTTTCTATTTTTCAAAGTCTTCCTGACTTTTGGGGATTAGAGCAGCATTTTCCTATGATGCCACTTGATAAACTTGATGAAGAAGCAACAAGATCAGCATCTATTTGGGATATTACCTGTGATAGTGATGGAGAAATTAGTTTTAACCCTAAAAAACCTCTATTTTTACATGATGTAGATTTAAGTAAAGACGACTATTTTTTAGGATTTTTTCTAGTTGGTGCTTATCAAGAGGTACTTGGTATGAAACATAATCTATTTACCCATCCTACTGAAGTCTCAGTAACGTTAAATAAAGAGGGATATGAGATAGAAAATATCACTGCAGCTCAAAGTATTTCTGATATTTTTGAAGATTTAGATTATGATATCAAAGAGATTGAAAATAACTTAAAATCAAAAATTGAAAATTCAAATTTAATTGATAATAATATGCAAAAGCATATACTTGCGGAAATAAATATGCTTTTAAAAGATAATGGATATTTAAAAAATGAGGAGTATCAATGAGCCATGCATCATTTTGGCAAATAATAAAAGAAGATTTTACACAACCAATAAAAAACGACCCTGCACTTAATTCAAAATTTGAACTGCTGTTTAACTACCCTGGTGTTTGGGCCTTAGTTAATTATCGATTTGCTCATAAATTATATACTCATAATTTTAAACTTCTATCTCGTATCATCATGGGATTTACTCAGTTTGTAACAAATATTGACTTGCATCCAGCTGCAACTGTTGGTAGACGTGTTTTCTTTGATCATGCTTTTGGTTTAGTTATAGGTGAAACAGCAATAATTGGCGATGATGTTTTAATTTACCAAGGAGTAACTCTAGGTGGAGTTAATTTGAACAAAGGTGAAAAAAGACATCCAACTATACTCAGTGGTGCTGTTATAGGAGCTGGTGCAAAAGTACTAGGAGATATAACTGTGGGACATAACTGTAGAATTGGCTCCAACTCAGTAGTTGTAAAAAATGTTCCTGATGAATCTACAGCTGTAGGTATTCCTGCACGTGTGATAACAAAAGGCAGAGATAAAAACCCAATGTCTCATAATAAAATTCCTGACATTAACAAAGAACTATTTGCTTACATATTTAAGCGTATGAAAGTACTTGAAGATGCTATGGGAACCTGTGATAAAGACAGCTGTGAAAAATCTACATGTAATAAAGAAATACATGATAAAGATGTAGAATTGGAAAAAATCTATGAGCTATATCTTAAAACTTTAAAAGATTAAAACCACAAATAAAAGGTGATTGACATTCACCTTTTTAAATAAGTAAATACAAATAACCCTGCTATTATGAGTAAAATAAATAGATTTGAAAAAAGTAATATTCCTAAGAAAAGCACTGTCAATAAATAGGCACTGTATCGTAAAAATCCACTTTCAAAAAGTAAAATAGCCGTTATAAGTCCAATAATTGCATTTGCAATAAAAAAACCATCTGCAAATGCAACAAGATCATCTAAACTTAAAAAACTAAAATACACCAAACCAAGAGTGATCATATAAATACTTGACAAAAAATTTAAAGAACCAATAGGTGTACCATTTTTTAAGTGCTTTGATGTATATTGTGTAAATTTAAGTGAAGAGATAAGCCTAGCTACTCCACCAATAAATAATAAAAGAGTTCCTATACATAAAATTACAGAGACAAAAGAGAGTATATTTTGAGAATAACTATGAAAAATTGGTTCAATTAACCATACTAACTTAAAACTTTCACTATTTTTATTAGAAAAATCACCAAAACATATGGCTAAAGCTATGAGAAAATAAACTAAAGAAACAATAATTGCAGATACAATAACAGCGGTAGTTAGTGTTTTTGTATTTTTTACTTCATTAGAATAATTACCTATGACTTCCCAACCCACTATTGCCCAAAATACAATTAAAAAGGAGTGACCTAATTCTTTTATTTCAATATTTGGAAGCTCAAAAATAAAACTATCTACATGTAAAAGAATATTCACACTACAAATCAAAAATATTAAAGTAATTGTAGAAGTGACAATAAGCATTAATTTACCTAAAAAGTCTATTTTTACAAGCATAAGAGTATATGTTATAAGATATATAAAAAATCCTAAAATCACTATTGAAGTATCTGGAAAATACTCTTGAATAAATGTTGCGGCTATCAAAAGAACAGCAACGGGCCCAAAAAATACTGCACAAATAAGATAAAAAGATGTTAATATTTGGTACTTTTCACCCATCGCTGATTTTGTAGCAAGGGAAACTCCTCCATCTCCTGGAAATAAAATAGCTAATTTGCCAAAAATAAGAGCAAAAGAAAATCCAAGTATTAATATACTCAACCAAATAAGTAAAGAAAAATTTCCAATAATATTATATAAAAGTGGAGGTAATAAAATAACACCTGAACCTAATATTGGACCAATAATAAGCCCTGAAAGTGTAAATGTGTTCAACTTTTTTTCTTTTACATTCATAATAAAATACTCTTTTTATTGTTTATGGATTAAGATATTTATATTATCTTATAAAAACTAAGTTATATGTTAAAATTACTGTCGATTTTTAATTATATTTTAGGTATAATTCCAAAAATTAATTAAGGTGTAATGATGATAGCAAAACGTATAGATGTATTGTCTGAGTCTTTGACAATAGCTATAACAACTTTAGCCAGAGAAATGAAAGCTAATGGTCAAGATGTTTTAAGTTTTTCAGCAGGTGAACCAGATTTTGGAACTCCTGATGTAATTAAAAATGCAGCTATTGAAGCAATAAAAGAAGGAAACTCTACGTATACAGCAGTTCCAGGAACTCCTGAAGTTTTAAAAGCTATTCAAACTAAACTTAAAAATGAGAATAATTTAAAATATGACGTTACTGATATTATTACAAATGTAGGAGCAAAACACTCTTTATTTAATATTTTTCAAGTACTTTTAAATTCTGGTGATGAAGTAATTATCCCTGCTCCTTATTGGGTTACTTATCCTGAAATTGTTAAATATAGTGATGGTGTACCAGTTTATATTGAAACTAGTGATGAAAGTGAATTTAAAATCACACCTAAACAACTTAAAAACGCTATTACAAATAAAACAAAAGCTTTAGTTTTAAATACTCCTTCAAATCCAACAGGTTCTGTATATACTAAAGAAGAATTAGAAGGATTAGCAGAAGTTTTAAAAGGCACAGATATAATCGTACTTTCTGATGAAATGTATGAAAAAATTCTTTTTGATGGCTTAAAATTTACTTCAGTAGCTTCAATTAGTGATGATATGTTCAAAAGAACAATAACTATAAATGGTCTTAGTAAATCAGTAGCAATGACTGGTTGGAGATTTGGTTATATGGCTACGCCGATGAAAGAAATCACTGCTGCTGTTAAAAAACTTCAAAGTCAAAGTACTTCTAATATAAATGCTATTACACAAAAAGCTTCAATTCCTGCACTTTTAGGTGAAGCTAATAATGACATTGAGATGATGAGAAAAGAGTTTGAAAAAAGAAGAGACATAGCTATAGAAATGTTTAATGCTATTGAAGGTTTAAGCGTTGTAAAACCAAGTGGAGCATTTTATCTTTATGTAAACTTCAAACAAATCACAAATGATTCAGTAGAATTTTGTAAAAAATTATTGGCTGAAAAAGGTGTTGCTACTGTTCCTGGTATAGGTTTTGGTGCTGAAGGATATCTAAGATTTTCTTTTGCTACAGACCAAAAAAGTATTATAGAAGGAATTAATAGAATCGAAGATTTTGTTAAAAACTACAAATAACAAATTCCCCACAAGTGTGGGGAATCTTGATCTATATCCTTTTTATTTTTACATTCTTTGATAAAATATCATAACTACAAATAAGGTTCAATATGAATAAATATACCATAGACTTAGCAAATACTTGTCTAGGTTGTAAAAAACCTTCATGTGAAAAAGGATGTCCTGTTAATACTCCAATTGCAGAGATGATAAGACTTTTTTTATCTGGAGAGATAAGAACTGCAGGACAAATGCTTTTTGATAACAATCCATTATCTATTATCTGTTCATTAGTTTGTCCACATGAAAAACATTGTGAAGGTCATTGTGTACTTAATAAGAAAAAAACAGCTGTAAGTGTAGGAAGTATAGAAAATTATATATCAGATTTTTATATGCATGATACTCAATTTAAAAAACCTGAACATAATGGTCATAACATAGCTATTATTGGTAGTGGTCCTGCTGGAATTGCGCTTGCTTTTATACTAGCATCCAAAGGTTATGGAATCACTATGTACGATAGTCATGATAAAATTGGTGGTGTTTTAAGACAAGGTATTCCTGATTTTAGATTAAATAAGAATATTCTTGACAAACTCATAGAAAAATTAAAACAACTAGGTGTTATTATTAGACCTAATATAATGATAGGTAAAAACATTACTATTGATGATCTATTTCGTGATGGATTCAAAGCAGTCTTTTTAAGTACAGGTGTGTGGAGTCCAAAAAAACTTGGAATTAAGGGCGAAAGCTTGGGACATGTTCATTTTGCCATTGACTATCTCAAAAATCCTTCTGTTTATGATTTAGGTAAAAAAGTTGTAGTTCTTGGTGCTGGAAATGTTGCTATGGATGTTGCTAGAACTGCTGTTAGAAACGGTGTAAAAGAAGTGGTAATCATGTATAGGAAAGGTGAAGAAAATATACCTGCTGAAAAACATGAAGTGGATTGTGCTAAAATTGATGGTGTTAAATTTGATTTTTATAAAGAACCTTTAGAATTTAATGATAAAGGAATTTTTTATCAAACAACAGATGGTACAGATGAAAAAGGTTTTATTGAAACTGATTCTATTTTTATTTCTATCAGCCAAAATCCAAATGATATTATAGTCAAAAATAATAAAGACATAAGTGTTGATGAAAAAGGCTTACTAAGCACTGATGAAAATGGAATGACTTCTCGCGTTGGAGTTTTTGCTTCTGGAGATGTTGTAACTGGGGCTAGAACTGTTGTTGAAGCAGTTGCTTTTTCAAAGAAAGTTGCTGTATCAATAGAAGAATATATCGATAACTTATAAAAAGTTCTACATGTAAGGTTTACATGTAGAACACAAAACTATTTTGATTCTTTCTCAAAACTTTTTTTAGCATCTTGTAAAGACTCTATTAATTGGTCTAAATTTTCATAAGGTATATGTGCTTTCCAATCTGGACTGCTAGCATCACCTTTTAACGATATACCAATACTAACTACTGGAAATGAACCATTACCATAAGGCTCTTCTAAATGTGAAACTGAAATGATTCCTTTTTTAGTTTCTGCTAAAGCGAATGTATTTAAAATTGTATTTTTTCCACTCATAATTTCTCCTATTTATTTTTTTTGAAATATTTAATCATTCTTAGTTGAGTTCTCAACCAATCTTTTTGTAACATCAATGGAAAACCACCATAGGTTTTTCCACCTTCAATTGACTTTGTAATACCACCACGAGCTGCAATTTGTGCAAAATCACCTATTTGAAGGTGCCCAGCAGATGCACTTTGTCCACCCATCACAACATTACGACCTAATGTTGTTGAACCAGAAAGTCCTGATTGTGCAACTAAAATACAAGATTGACCTAATTCACAATTGTGTCCAATTTGAACAAGATTATCTATTTTTGTATTTTTGCCAATTCTTGTTGTCCCAAATACAGCACGATCAACAGTTGTATTTGCACCTATTTCTACATCGTCTTCTATTACAACGTTTCCTGTATGATAAATTTTTACATGCTCACCTAAATCAGTATGGGCAAAACCATAACCGTCACTACCAATAATAGCACCAGCCTGGATAAAACAATTTTCACCAATTTGAACATTATCATATACAACAACATTTGGATATATTCTTGTATTTTTACCTATTTTTACATTTGCTCCAATAATAGCACCAGGCATAATATAAACACCCTCTTCTATAATGCTACCATCTCCTACAACAGCATGCTTATCAACAGTAGCTAAATCACTAATATCTTTTTTACCATTATTTAAAAATGGCATTTTTGCAAAATATTTACTCATTTTTGCCATATCAAAATGAGGGTTTCTACTAATAATTGCATTGCAGTTATTGGGTAAAAACTCTTCATGTTCGATTTTGATTATAACAGCACCAGCTTTTGTAACTTTTAAATCTTCTATAAATTTTTCATCATTCAAAAAAGAGATTTGTGATGAATCTGCATCTTTTAGAGTTTCAAAGGATGAAACTCTAAAATCTTCACCCTTATACTCTAATCCTATTTCTTTTAGTATTTGAGATAAATACATTAAACGTCCAAAGCCACAGAACCACCACGTACCATCTCAATTGGATTGTACTTTTTGATAGCTTTTAAAAAATTATCTACTCTTTTTGAATCATCAGCAACCATAACAACTATAAAGTTTTCTCCACTATTAGCTATAGTTCCATTATATGCTTTTAACATAGCATCTAATCCGTTAAAATCTTCATTAAGAGGAATTTTAACTAATGCCATCTCTTTTTCAACAAATTCAGCTGATTCAATAACTTTATATGTTGGGATAAGTTTATGAAGTTGTTTCACAATTTGTTCTAAAACTCTTTGGTTTCCAGAAGTTACAATAGTAAGTCTTGAAAGATTTGTATTAGGAACAGGTGCTACAGTTAAACTATCAATATTATAACCACGACCTGCAAAAAGACCTGATATACGAGATAGTACACCATCTTCATTTAAAACGATAACTGAAAGTACTCTTCTAATATTTTCCATCATCTACTCCTTATACTCTAACATCATATTATATAATGTCCCACCAGCAGGAACCATTGGTAAAACATTTTCTAATCTATCTACTTGTACATCTATCATAGCAACTTTATTACTTTTAATTGCATCTTGTAATGCTGTATCAAACTCTTCTTTTGTAGTAACACGGTACCCAACACCACCAAAACTCTCAACAAGTTTTACAAAATCTGGTTGTACTTGAATATCCGTTGATGAATAACGTTTATCGTAAAAAAATGTCTGCCATTGACGAACCATTCCTAAAAACTTATTATTTAATATAATATTGATTACTGGTGTCTTTGCTTCAACTGCTGTCATAAGTTCTTGAATATTCATCAAAATTGAACCATCACCTGTAAAGTTAATCGATGTTTTATGAGGAAATGCTCTTTTTACCCCAATTGCAGCTGGTAATCCAAACCCCATAGTTCCAAGACCACCACTTGTTACAAATTGACGTGGAAAACTAAATGGGTAAAACTGTGCAGTCCACATTTGATGCTGTCCAACATCAGTTGTAATAAAAGCATCTCCATCAAGAAGCTCACCAACTCTTTCTATAACCCACTGAGGTTTAATAACATCATCTGAATCATCATATTTTAATGGATGAATTTCATTATATCTATTTAATAAATCTCTCCAGCTCTTATATTTACTAGAATCAACTTTTTCTTTTGCTAAAGGAATCATTCCTTGAACAACATTCTTTAAATCTCCAACTATTGGATAATCAATGGGAACAATTTTTCCAATACTACTTGGATCAATATCTATGTGGATAATTTTTGCATGTTTTGCAAATTCGCTAAGCTTTCCTGTAACTCTATCATCAAATCTAGGGCCAAAAGCTATCATTATGTCTGCTTCACTCATAGCCATATTTGCACTATAACAGCCATGCATTCCTAACATTCCTAAAAGAAGTGGGTTTTCATCACCCATAACTCCTCTTGCCATTAAGGTCTCAACAGCAGGAATTCCAGTGATCTTTGCAAATTCACGTACAACTTCACTTGCATTTGAATTAATAGCACCACCACCAATATATAATACTGGTCTTTTAGCATTTGCTATAGCTTCAACAGCTTTTTTTATTTGGCGAACATTTCCCTTATACGTAGGCTTATATGTTTGCATTTTGATAGTTTCAGGATACTCAAATTTACCAATATGCGCTGTAACATCCTTAGGAATATCAACATGAACAGGTCCAGGACGACCACTTTTTGCAATATAAAATGCTTCTTTAAGAATACGAGGTAAATCTTTTACGTCTTTTACTAGATAATTATGTTTTACACAAGGACGAGAAATTCCAACAGCATCAATTTCTTGAAATGCATCAGTACCTATCATAGTAATTGGAACTTGTCCACTAATTACAACCATAGGGATTGAATCCATATATGCTGTTGCAAGTCCAGTAACAGCATTTGTAAATCCTGGTCCACTTGTAACAAAAGCAACTCCAACATCTCCACTACTTCTTGCATAACCATCTGCTGCATGAATTGCAGCTTGTTCATGTTTTACTAAAATATGTTGAAAATAATCTTGTTTATAAACTTCATCGTAAACATTCATAATAGCACCACCAGGATAACCAAAGACCACGCTAACGTTCTCCCTTCTTAGTGCTTCAATAACCATTTGAGAACCGCTTAATTCCATGACTTCTCCTTTGCTAATATAATTTACTTTAAAAAAGTTGTTAATTATATCTAAATAACATTAATCTTACATTTTGATATTGCGAGACCTTCTCTTAAACTATCATCAATAACTATACAATTCTCAAATTTCAATTTTTTCATAATTGCTATTACTATTAGTATCCCTGCACAAACTAAATCACTTCTATTTGTTCCAACCCAAAATTCTCTACTTTTTTTGTCCATACGTAAAAGTTTGCTCAATGCTTTTGAAAAATCTTCTACATGTAAAGATTTCCCATTTATTTTTTTATAGTCATAATTTTTATAATCTATACCTTCTAAAAAAGCACAAACTGTTGTTGGTGTTCCAGCTGTTGCGATTAGGTGTGTGCATTTTTTATCTTTTATAAAACTATCAATTATTTTTACTTCTTCATCAATATTATTTTCTATTTTTTTAATTGAAGATTCATATTTTTCTGCAATTTTTACTATACCAAATCCAAAACTCTTACTTTGAATATCTTTATCATTTATAAAGCTTATTTCAGTGGAACCTCCACCTAAATCTATCACACAATATGAATTTGTTATGATTTTACATTTTTTAATCGCATGTTTAACTCCAAGAAGAGTCAGTCTCGCTTCTTCTTGTCCATCAATTATTTTAAAGTCTAAGCCAAATTCATTTTTAATTTGTTTTAATATTTCTTGTGAATTATTTGCTTTTCTCATAGCTTCAGTGGTTACACAATGTACTTCATTGTTTTTAAAGTCAAACAATATATCTGCTTCTTTTAAAGCATAAAAAATTCTTTGAATAGAGTCTTGAGAAATTTCACCAGTCTTATAGAGATTTTTTGCAGTTCTTACTGATTTTTCATACTCTTTAAGTCTTTCTTTACTTAAAGGGTCAATTTTTACAATTCTTAAAGTATTTGAACCCAAATCACAAGCTATCATGACTCTTTTATTCTTCTTATTAATAAACCAGTTAAGATTAAGATTAAAGCTATCCAAGCATTACTCTTTGGAAATTCAGATAAAAATAACCATGCCCAAAAAATAGCAAATATAGGGATAAGATAAGATACTTGCGACATAAACTGAACACCAACACGTCTTACGAGTTGTACCCTAATTAAAGAAGCAATAGCAGTTGGTACAATAGCTAAATACAAAATAAAAATAAAAGAAATGCTATTCAAATTTATTTTTAATACTTCATGAATGGGAACAAAAGGTATCATAACAATAAAACCAGTTAAAAACATAGATGTTGAACATACAACAGTATTTATATTATTGAGTTTTCGTATAAGTAATCCTGAACTTATATATCCAATAGTTGCTAATAATACTGCTAATTGTCCATAAATCGCATCTGTTCTTTGACTTACAATATCACCACCAACAAGAACAAAAATACCTAAAAATCCTAAAACAACACTTATAAGTTTAAAAAGCGAAAACTTTTCATCATTAGTAACAAAATGAGATAAAACAAGAGCAATAAAAGGTCCACTTGAAAGTAAAATAGCAGCAGTAGAACTATTAATATAAAGTTGTCCCCAACTTATAAGAAAAAAAGGAATCGCATTATTTAACATTCCTGCGATAACAAGGATAAACCATGAATTTTTATCTTTTGGAAAAGAATATCGCTTGTAGAACACAACAAAAAGTAAAAGAAGACAAGCTAAACTTATTCTACAAAATGCTACTAAAAGAGGAGATACCTCTTTTAAAGCTATTTCTATAGCTAAAAAGGCACTCCCCCAAATTGCTGCAAGTAAAATTAATTGTAAATAATCAATTAATTTTGGTGTGCTTATTAATTTTATAGTTTTACACCAGCAATATCTAAAGCAGAAGCAATATACATTTCTCTCATCTTTTTAGCAACTGGTCCTGGTTTTCCATTACCAATTTTTTTACCATCTATTTCTATGATTGGTAAAACAAATGTAGTTGCACTAGATAAAAATGCTTCATCAGCATTTAAAGCTTCTTCTACTGTAAAAAGGCGCTCTTCAATCTTAACATCATGTTCTTTTGCAATCTCAATTAAAAGTTTTCTTCTAATACCTGGTAATATTGAATTAGATAAAGGTCTTGTTATAATTACATTATCTTTAACAATATAAGCTGTAGAAGAAGTACCTTCTGTTACAAAACCATCTTCTACCATCCAGCCTTCATATGCACCTTTCTTTTTAGCTTCTTGTTTTGCAACACATTGACCTAAAAGTGCTATAGATTTTACATCTCTTCTTTTCCATCTAATATCTTCTACTGTTACAACTTTTAAACCCTCTTGTGCTTGTGGATTATCTATAACATTTTTTGAAAATGCAAAAGCTGTACATGTAGTAGGAGTATCTTTTGGATAAGAAAAATCACGAGGAGCAACACCTCTAGTAACTTGCATATAAACGCCACCCTCTTTGATGTCATTTCTCTTGATTAACTCATCAATCATTATTAGAAATGCATCTGGACTCATAGGCCAATCTAATTCCAATTCAGCTAAACTTCTAGTAAACCTTTCTAAAAATGGCTCTTTATCAAGTACTGTATAATTCACAACTGGAACTACTTCATATACTCCATCACCAAACATATATCCTCTATCAAATACAGATACCTTTGCTTCATCTTCTTTTAAATATTCACCATTTAAAAAGACAATATTACTCATCGCAATCTCCAATATAATTTTATTTTCTAACTATTAAATTACTTTTTTTAACCACTTATCTCTTTTGAACCATTTAGTATAAATTTTATCATAAGTACCATCATGTTTTATTTGATTTATAAAATTATTTAACCAATTAATAAAATCAGGGTCACCTTTTCTTACAGCCATACCTAGAGGCTCATAACTTAAATCTTCATCTAAATGCGTCACTCTATCTTTACCTTTACTTGATACAAATATAGCGTTATATGGTTTATCATAAACAAAAGCTGTAGCATTTCCATTCATAACTTCCTGAACACATTCTGCCTCTGTATCAAAAGTTCTTATTTTCGCTTTTTTAAATAATTTTCTAGTCACAATTTCACCTGTTTGACCAAGTTTAGTCACTATTATACTCTCTTTGTTATCTAAGTCTTTCCAAGTTTTTCCTGCATATTTATTTTGAGCTAAAATAGTTTGACCAATACTTAAATAAGAATTAGAAAAATTAATTTTTAAATTTCTTTTTTGTGTGATTGTCATTCCAGCTATGATAATATCATATTTACCAGTAAGTAAACCTGCAATAATACCATCAAAAGTTGTTGAAACAACTGTAAGTTTTACACCCATTGCTTTTGCCATCTGTTTAGCTAAATCAATATCAAAACCAATGATATTCCCTTTTTTATCTTTCATTTCAAGAGGCATATAACCTGGTTCTGTTGCTACTCTTAATTCACCTCTTTGTAAAATTGTATTTAATGTTGATTTTTCCCATAACTTAATATCATCAGCCATTAAATTAAAGCTGAGTAATAAAATTAATGTAAGTAAAATTTTTTTCACTCTTTTCCTTTTTGTTTAAATTTAAATGCTGATTTTAACAACGTTTATATAAAAAAGATATTAATTTGAAGATTTCTTGTATATAAGATTTAGAGGGATTTTATTCCCTCTATTTCATTTAAAATTACACCCATTTATATTAGGACTTAAATTTCATCAACTCTTTATGTAACTTATCACTCATTGTATGTAACTTATCCGTTGCAGTATTCATTTCTTGAATTGAATGGGTATTTTCAACACTTAAAGTATTTGATTTTTCAATCTCATCAACAATATGAATAATTTTATCAGAAGTTTGAATATAATCATCCACTGATTTTCCTGCTGATCCTACTGCTGATTCTAATACTCCAACTACATTTTGAATAACAATTTGTAGTTCTGCTGATATATTTGTTAACTCTTCTACTTTTTTTGCATTAGTATTTATCTCATCTGTACTTTCCATAACACTTTGAACAACTAAATTTGTTGTAGCATCAATCTCACCTAAAGATTTTTGTGTACGCTCAGCCAAAGCTCTAACTTCATCAGCAACAACTGCAAATCCTCGTCCATGTTCACCTGCACGAGCAGCTTCAATAGCAGCATTGAGTGCAAGTAAATTTGTTTGGTCTGCTATATCTCTAATGACATCTAAGACATTTTTAACTTC
>NZ_JFBL01000018.1 GCF_000597725.1 Sulfurospirillum arcachonense DSM 9755 | reverse complement strand
TAAGGAGATTAAAATGGCAGATAAAATTTATCGTGTAAACATGAATGAATTAAGTTTTAAGATAGAAGAAGTTCCTTCACAATGGATGGGACTTGGAGGAAGAGGCTTTACTTCTACAGTAGTAGCAGAAGAAGTTGATCCAGAATGCCACCCTCTTGGACCAAATAATAAACTTGTTTTTGCACCAGGTTTACTCTCAGGTACAAGTGCAGCAAACTCAGGAAGAAATTCCTGTGGAGCAAAGAGCCCTCTTACAGGTGGTATCAAAGAGAGTAATGTCGGTGGGACAACTGCAGGGATTATGTCAAAGCTAGGAGTAAAAGCACTTATTATTGAAGGTATTCCACAAGATACTAGTAAGTTTTATCAACTACACATTACTAAAGATAATGTAGATTTTATTGAAGTACCTGAACTCGTAGGAAAAGATAATTATTATGTACTAGATGCTATGCTTGAAAAGTATAATAAGAAAGTAGCTGTGATGAGTATCGCTCGTCCAGGTGAAATGCAAATGCTAACATCAAATATATCAGTAAAAGATCCACAAGGTAAACTAAGAAGCCATGGACGTGGTGGACTTGGTGCTGTTATGGGTTCTAAAAAAATCAAATGTATAACTATTGATTCTGAAAAGTATAAAGAAGTAACGATTGCAGATCCTGAGAAGTTTAAAGAAGCAAGTAAAGTGTTTACTAAAGCACTTCAAGAAAATCCTATCAGTGGTGAAGGATTACCAGCATTTGGAACAAATGTACTTGTAAATATACTTAATGAAGCTGGAGGATTACCAACAAGAAACTTTAGAGAAGGTTCTTGGGAACATGCAGAGAATATCTGTGGTGAAACAATGGCAGAAAATATTAAAGAACGTGGTGGAAAAACAACTCATGGTTGTCATGCAGGCTGTGTAATCCAATGTTCTCAAGTATATAATGATAAAGAAGGAAAATACCTGACATCAGGATTTGAATATGAAACTATTTGGGCACTAGGAGCAAATCTTGGTATCGAAGATTTAGATCAAATAGCAAAAATTGATGGCTTGATGGATGATTTAGGATTAGATTCAATCGAAACAAGTGTTTGTTTAGGTTTAGCAGTAGATGCTGGAATCTTAGAATATGGTGATGGTGAGAAAGCATATCAGCTTCTTGCAGATGAGTTAGCAAATGGAACACCACTTGGTAGAATTATAGGAAGTGGAACACATGTATTGGGAAAAATATATGGACTAGTAAGAGTTCCAACTGTAAAAGGACAAGGTATACCAGCATATGATCCAAGAAGTGTAAAAGGACAAGGTGTAACTTATGTTACAACTCCAATGGGAGCTGATCATACAGCAGGATATGCAGTTGCTACAAATATTCTAAATAGTGGTGGATATGTAGATCCTCTTAAAAAAGAGGGACAAGTAGAACTTGCAAGAAATCTTCAAATAGCAAGTGCAGCAGTTGATAGTACAGGTATGTGTATATTTGTAGCCTTCCCTGCCCTTGATGACCCAAAATGTTTACCAGCACTTATAGATATGATAAATGCTAGATTTGGAGCAAGCCTTACTGGTGATGATGTAGTAAATCTTGGTTCAACTATTCTAAAAACAGAACATGCATTTAATCAAAAAGCTGGTTTTACTAGTGCAGACGATAGAATGCCAGAGTTTATGAAGTACGAAGCACTTCCTCCTCATAATGCTACTTGGGATTTTACAAATGAAGAAATTGATGAGTTCTGGAATTTTTGATTTAAGTAGAAAAAGAAGATTATGTTTTAGTAAAAGAGAAGTTGGAGGGTATTAATCCTCCAACTTCTCTATTTTTTTAGCACCTAACATTAAGCGGTATGAACCAGGAGTCCCTGGAGGGACTAACGCTACTCTGTCACCATCTTTTAATTCAGTATTTTTAGGGTGTACTTTACCATTTATAAAAACAAATTCAACTTTTCCTTCTTCGTATCCAAGGTCATTTATAAGTGCATTTGGAGTATAATGTTCAGGAAGTTCCATAATAGAATTAATATAAGGAATATTTTGTTTTTTTAGGTTTTCTCTTAAAAAAGAAAACGCATTAAATGTAATTTTAATCATAATCATATAATATCATAGAAGGATATAAAATGCCTATTACAATAGAAAATAACATTCAAAAAAACTCGATTGAGAAGTTCTTACCACTCAAAATTGAAATGCAATTACAACAACAATATAATATTTCATTTAAACAGATTGAACAAATAGCTCTTAATCTAGGAATCACACCATTAAGATATAAAAGAAATCAATCTACAATCAATACTAAATCACAATTAAAACTTTTAAATTCACATATTGCTATTATAGGAAGTGGTGGACTTGGTGGTCATATAGCTGAAATTTTAACAAGGATTGGTATAGGAGAATTAAGTATTTTTGATTTTGATATTTTTGAAGAACATAACTTAAATAGACAAAATTTTTCAAATTTAGAGAGTCTTGGAAAAGAAAAAGTAACTGTAGTTAAAGAGGGATTAGAAAAAATAAATCCAGCTTTACATGTAAATGCCTATGTTCATAAATTTGATCCAATAAATGATTTTAAAATGATACAAAATGTAGATGTTGTCATTGATGCACTTGATAATCCACAAACAAAATTAGAATTAGCCAAAATATGTAAGGAAAATAAAATAAGTTTTATTCATGGTGCAATTGCTGGTATGAATGGACAGTTTACTACCTGTAATACTTTAGATAAACTTTATAGAGATGGTTCATCAGGAATAGAAAAAAGTATAGGGAACCCCTCTTTTTCAGTTACTTTTGCAGCATCAATTCAAAGTGCTGAAGCTATAAAAGTTTTACTTAACATAGGAGAACCTTTAAAAGAGAAAATTTTAATTTCTAATTTACTAGAAAATGAATTTATTATTTTATAGCGTAGATTTTTTTGACTTCATCTAAATTATTTAAAAATAAATCTATAAGATGAGGATCAAAATGTTCGCCCTTTTCTTGTTTTAGATGCTCAACAGCCTCGTCAAATGACCATGCTGCTTTATAGACTCTTTTATGTGTTAGTGCATCAAAAACATCAGCGATAGCAACGATACGACCATAAATATGAATATCATTACCTTTTTTACTGTTAGGATATCCCATTCCATTATATTTTTCATGGTGTTCATGCGCTACTATAGCAGCAGCTCTTAAAATAGACCGCGTTGATTTTTTAAGAATATCGTAACCTATTTGAGCATGCGTTTTCATAATAACAAATTCTTCATCTGTTAATTTACCAGGTTTTAAAAGTATAGAGTCTTCTATACCAATTTTACCTATATCGTGGAGTGGTGAAGCACTTTTTAGAGTAAAAGACTCTTCTTCATCTAATCCATATTTTGTAGCAAGTAGATAGGTATAGTTAGCAACTCTTTTTACATGGCTAGCAGTCTCTTTTGATCTGTTTTCCATAACTTCACCAAGTGTATAGATAATTTCTGCTTGCGTTTCTGCTACTTCTTTATCCAAGTAAATATTATCAAAGGCAATAGAAACATTTGAAGAAAATATATGGACTAATCTTTTATCATCTTCACTTAAATCTGCACATCCATTCATGTATAAAAAGTTTTTATTTCCTGTGTGTGTTTCATAATAACCCACAAAAACATCATCATCAAAGTAACTTTCTTTTCTTGTCTCAGCAATTATAAGTCTATTTTTAATTTCATCATCAAAATCATAACAGTCATTGATTGATCTGTTAGTTTCACTATATTTTCCTGTTCCAGCTAAAAATACACATTTATTGTTTGTATTATCTTTAGCTGCAGTAAAACCATCACTTTTAATATACATCGAATTATTGTTAAGTTTTAAAAGTGATATAAGCTGCATCAGAACACCACTTGCAAACTCTTTTAATGAATGGATTTCAAATAAATTTGCAGAAGCATTTATAATGTTTTTAAGCCCTATTCTATTTTGTTCAATAATATTTTTTTTCTCTTCAATCGCTTTTAAATCTCTATAATTTCTAACAGAAGCAATAATAGTAGTAAAGAGTTTATCTGAAGTTAGTTCTGTTTTTTCTTTATAATCATTAATATCATATTTAACGATAACATCACGTTCGGGTGCTTGGCCTGGTTGTCCTGTTCTAAGAACTATTCTTACTAACTCATTTTTAAGCTCATCTCTCACAAACTTAACAAATTTTAATCCAGAATCATCCTCTTCCATAACAACATCAAGTAAAATTAGAGATATATCGTCAATATCTCTCATTATTTGCATAGCTTCTGTAGCACTATATGCACTAATAAAATGTAAAGCAGAATCTTCAAAAGTAAAACCACTAAGTACAGTCTTAGTGATGGTATGAACACCCTCTTCATCATCTACAATAAGTATTTTCCATGTGTTCTGTGTACTATTTTGATTTTTATCAACAAATTTTAGTTTACCATCATCACTGAACATAAAATAACCTTTTTTAATTACTCATAAAATATTGTATCTAAATTTTATATATAAATCATAATATTATTTTTATATCAAACTTCTATTTGTGCTTCATAGCCATTTTTATTAAGCATTTTCATGATATCTTCTTGATGCTTTTTACCTTTAGTTTCTAAGACTATAGTTATTTTCGCATCACCATAAGAGAGTTTTGTAGAAGTTCTATCGTAATCTATCTCTATTATATTTGCATTTGCAATTCTTAAAATATCAGTAAGTCCCATTAAAGCACCTGGTTTGTCAATAAGTGTTATAAGAAGTTTCATTTTCCTATGAGATTTAATTAAACCTTTTTCAATAATCACTGAAAGCATTTGAACATCAATATTTCCACCACTTAAAATTGCGCCAATTTTAGAATCTTTAGAATACTTAAATTTGTTGTGCATAATAGCAGCAACACTAGCAGCACCACCACCTTCAACTACAAGTTTTTGTCTCTCTAAAAGAAACAAAATCGCATTTGCAATCTCTTCATCATCCACTTGAACGACTTCATCTACACACTCGAGTATATGTTCAAAATTACCTTGGCTTACATCTCTTACTGCAATCCCATCAGCAATTGTTCTAACGCTCGATGAATTTATAGCTTTTTTGGCTTTAAAAGATTCATAAATTGCAGGAGCACCAGAAGCAGTTACACCAATAACTTTTATTTTTGGGTCAAGCTGTTTAATAGCAGAGGCAACTCCACTAATAAGCCCTCCTCCACCAATAGGTATTACAATAAAATCTAAATCATTGACATCATCTAACATTTCTAGAGCGACTGTTCCTTGTCCTGCTATAACTTTTTCATCTTCAAAAGGGTGAATAAATGTCAAATCATGCTCTTTAGCGTACTCAAGAGCATAACCATATGCTTCATCATAATTGTTTCCGTGTAAAATAACCTCTGCACCTAAATCTTTGGTTCCTGTGACTTTTAACAAAGGAGTCGCTTCAGGCATTATTATTGTAGCTTTGACACCAAACTCTCTTGCACTATAACCCACGCCTTGTGCATGATTTCCTGCACTTGCAGCAATTACACCTTTGTTTCTCTCTTCTTTACTTAAAGAAGCTATTTTATTATAAGCTCCACGGATTTTATATGCACCAGTAAGTTGTAAATTCTCTTTTTTAAGATACACATTTGTTTCCGTTTCTTCACTTAAAAGTGGTGCAAATGCAAAGGGTGTTTTATTTATAACTTTACTTATTCTTCTTTTTGCTTGTACTATTTCACTTAACTGTATCATTAACCTAATAACCTTTTATGTTCTATTTTTGTGCATTTATTTTGGACTGCTATCATTCCAGCATCCATTGCTGCTTTAAAAGCTTCATCATTGACAAGTCCAAGTTGTATCCAAAAATATTTCACATCTTCTCTTTTTATTGCTGTTTGAACTAGTACATCTGCAAAATCAGCTTTTCTAAACATATCAACCATGTCTACTTTTTCTTCTATCTCTTCAAGACTTCTATATACTTTTTCACCCAATATATAATCTTCTTTAGGATAGACAGGGATTATTTTGTAACCACAATCTTGTAAATATTTTGCCACCATATGACTTGGTTTTGATTCATCAGGAGAGAGTCCAATAATAGCAATACTCCTGCAGTTTTCAAAAATTTGTTTTATGACTTTGTCGTCATTTGTATTTATACTTGGCATCGAGCATTCCATACTTTCTCCTTTAAAATTTTTTTGAGTATATCATAGAGAAACTTTGAAAAATAAAAAATATATAATGTTTTATTTTTATTTATATAATATTATACTTTCTACCTTAGTTTCGCTTTTTTAAGACTATTCCAGATTCAATATGATCCGTGTGAGGGAACTGATCAAATATTGCAAAATTTTCTATCACAAATTTATCTTTTAAAAACTCTAAATCTCTTTTGAGAGTAACTGGGTTACAAGAGATATAGATAATATTTTCAAATTGACTTATAAACTCCAAACTTTTTTCATCAATCCCTGCTCGAGGAGGATCTACAAAAACATGAGAAAAGTTATATACATCTAAATCGATATCTTTTAATCGGTTGAATTCTCGCTCTTTTTTCAATGCACTTGTAAGCTCTTCTACACTCATTCTTAAAAACTCTATATTTATTACGTCATTCATTTCACAGCTTTTCTTTGCTGATTTTATAGAGGATTTTGAAATTTCAGTTGCCAAAACCTTTTCAAACTGTTTGCTAAATGGAATCGTGAAATTACCATGCCCACAATAGAGTTCTAAAAGGTCTTTTGGACTCTTTACATGTAAGGTTGCCCACTCTATCATCTTGGCATTTAAAAAGCTATTGGGTTGCGAAAATCCACCCTCTATAATCTTGTACATGTAAGGCTTTTTATCAACTACTAATTCATCGAGTACAAAGTCATCTGAAATAACTCTTTTAACTTTTCTGCTTCTTCCTATAATAGATATATTTAATTCATTTTCCAATTTTTTTGCATGTATATCCCAACTTTCATCTATTTTTTTGTGATAAAGCATAGAGACTAAAACTTTTGTTGAAGAGGATAAAAACTCAATAGAAAAGAGTTTGCTTTTAAGCACTTCGTCTTCTTGTATTAGCTCTTTTAATTTAGGCATTATATCTGCAATTTTCTTTACCACTTTAGGACAAGAATCAATCAAAACAACCTTTTTCTCACTAAGTTGATTCATCGCATAATGCATACCATTGTCATCATGCCAAATTCTAAATTCTGCTCTATTTCTGTAGTGTGTATCTGGTGAAGTAAATACTTCAAAATTATTTACTCCTAAAGGTGTAAATAACTCATTGATAAACCTTTTTTTCTTTTCTATTTGTTCGTCATAACTCAATTCATATAACTTACAACTACCACAAACTCCAAAGTAATCACAGTTCATTGTTCTCCAATATAATATGCAAGTATTGTATACTTAGCTCTTTTAATTTTAATCGTAATTTTATCTAAAAATCTATCATCTGAGTAGTAGAAACAAAAATATTTCTATTTAATATCTATAATTACTCTTTTTCTTCTAAGTATTGTTCTTCAAACAAGGGAAGTAAAAATTCAACCGCAGACTCATAAACATCATCTTCAAGTTCATCTGTTATAAAAAAATCGCTTTGTTGATAAGTAATAGCAGTATTTATAAGTTTTTTATCTCTTATGGGATTTACACTTTCTACAAGAAGTAAACTTACATGTACTGCAAATTTCTTTTTTATTTTTTTAGCATCAATTTTTATAAGAAAATTAGAAAACTCAAGAGTATGAGTTTGTATCCCCAACTTAGTTAAAGAGTGTGTTAGATCTTTTTTTATTTTTTCTATAGTTTGCTTTGAAACTAGTTTTCCTTTATTTAAAATAGCAATATTAACACTTTTTAATCCCTCTAAAGAAAATGGTGTTAGTGCATAGGAAAAATTATAAATGAAGGATATTAAAAGAAATAGTTTTACTAAGTGTTTCATTTTGTAGCCTTTTTATAATTTTTATTAATTTGGGTCAAAATTTTTATAAAATCTTTTTTTGATTTATACCCATAGGATTTAAAGAGAACATTTTGATTATGAGGATCGATAAATACTACAGTAGGAACTACCTCAGGGATAAACTCTTTAGGATAAACATCATCATCTCTATCTAAACCAATACCTACAAAGTTCATTTGTACTATTTTGTTGATATTGTCTCTTCTTAAGACCTGATTTTCGAGCTTTCTACACCATGGACATGTTTTAGTACTAAGGACTAACATCATAGGTTTATTAGTCTTTTTTGCTTTTAAAAGAGCTTCATTATAAGTAGTAGAGTAACCTAGTTGTTGATAAAGTTCAGCAGATGATGCAAAAATAAAGGAGTTTAAAAAGATAAGTAATATAAATATATTTTTGAAAACAAACATAATCAATCCTTTGAATGCTTAATTATTATACAGTATTGTGCCAGAATTTATTTAAAATAAAAAAATATCTTATTTACATTAGATCTACATGTGATATAATAATTTTCAAATGGATTATAAATAATAATACAGGGGATATAATATGAAAATTTCAACGAGGATGATTGCTGCTACTACTGTCTCATTAGTAGTTATTGGAGTTGCCTTAATAGGGCTTGCTTATAATGTAATGAAAAAAGAGGCTTCTTTTTTCTTAGATGAAGCAGAAAAAAGTTCTTATGAAGCACGTAAAAAAGAACTTAAAAATGAGATGCGAATCTTTCAAGGTATGTTTCAAGCAACATATGATCGTATGAAAAAAGATGGTGCAGATGATGAACAAATTAAACAAGCATTGAAAGATAGTATAAAAAAAGTACGTTTTTTTGAAGATAATAGTGGTTATGTATTTATTTATGATTACAATGGAGTCAATGTAGCACTTCCTGTAAAACCCTCTTTAGAAGGAAAAAATCTAAGTCATTTAAAAGATAAAAATGGAGTATTTGTAATAAAAGAGATTGTTAATGCTGCTAAAAAAGGTGGAGGTCTTGTCGAGTATCTCTGGCCAAAAGGTGGTAGTGATAAGCCTGAACCAAAAATCGTATATAGTATTAATTTTGAACCATACAAATGGGCTTTAGGTACAGGGGTTTATGTAGATAATGTAAAAAAAGAGTTAGCCATAGAAAAAGCACAAAGTGATAAAGAGATTGCAAAGCAGTTATCATTTTTTGTAATAGTTTCTATTGTTATTATAGTTTTAAGTATAGTACTTATCTATATAGGTGTTAAAAAAAGTGTAACAAAACCATTAGAAGAGTTGATAGATAGGACTGAGGATCTTTCACGTGGAGATGGGGATTTAACAAAAAAACTAGAAGTACGAGGAAATGATGAGATTACAAAAGCAAGTCAAGGAATCAATACTTTTATAGAGAAAGTACGTATTTTGATTGCTGATGCAAAAAATCTTTCAAGTGAAAACTCTTCCATAGCACATGAACTTTCTACTACAGCACTTGAAGTTGGAAAACTCGTTGAAGACTCTACTGAGATAGTACATAAAACTACAGACCAAGCAAATACTATGAGAAGTGAAATCGGTGAAAACGTAGAGTATGCAAAAACTTCTAAACAAGATTTAGAAGAAGCAAATGTATTTCTAAAAGAAGCAAACCAAGCTATTTTAAATCTTACAGAAGATATTAAAATCAGCTCAGCAACAGAAATAGAATTAGCCCACAAAATCCAACAACTCAGCCAAGATACAGAACAAGTAAAAGATGTTCTTCAAGTAATAGGTGACATTGCAGATCAAACAAACCTTCTTGCACTAAATGCCGCAATTGAAGCAGCAAGGGCAGGAGAACATGGACGAGGATTTGCAGTAGTTGCAGATGAAGTAAGAAAACTAGCAGAACGTACTCAAAAATCATTAGTTGAGATCAATTCGACTATTAGTGTTATTGTTCAATCTATCATGGATGCAAGTGAACAGATGGGAGCAAATTCAAAAAAAGTTGAAGAGTTGAGTCAAACAGCAACTGGAGTTGAAACAAAGATTAATGAACTTTCATCTGTTATGGGAGATGCAACAAATATGGCAGATAAAACAGTAACTAGTTATATTCAAACTGGTGATGACATTGGTAGCATGATTAATGGCGTGAGTGATATGAATGAAATCTCTACTCAAAATGCAAGAAGTGTAGAAGAGATTGCAAGTGCAGCTGAACATATGAATAAAATGACTGAATCATTAAACGATAAACTAAGCGAATTTAGAACTTAATCCTATTAAGCGACAGACTCTATATGAGCTTGTCGCTTAATCTTACTACTTTTCCAAAAACAAGTACAGCAGGACTTACCATCTCTAAAGAATCTTTATATAGATTTGCTAGAGTTGTTACTTTTACTTTTTGATTTTTTCTTGAAGCATTTGAAACAATGGCTACTTCCATATCGTTGCAAACCCCTATTTTAAAAGCTTCTTTTTGTATATGCTTGCATAAACTAAGTCCCATTAAAACAACGGTTGTATGGTTCTTTACACTTAAAAGATGAATCCAATCTAAATTTATAAGTGAGCCTTTTAAATGAGCGGAGACTACAGAAAAGTTTGTTGCATAATCTCTTGCAGTTACTGGGATACCAGCTTGTGCAACACCAGCAATGGCGGATGTTAATCCATTGATAACTTCAACTTTATAGCCTTCTTCGATAAGCTCTTTAGCCTCTTCTGCTCCACGTCCAAAGATATAAGGATCTCCACTTTTGAGTCTTCCTACTTTTAAACCTTGTTTTGCATAAAAAAGGATGAGTTCATTTATCTCTTCTTGGGACTTACTATGAGCACCTTTTTGTTTTCCAACAAAAACTTTCTTTACATGTACAGGTAAAAGCTCCAATATCTCTTCAGTAATAAGGTTGTCGTAAAGTGCTACATCTATGATTTGCATAGCTTTATATGCTTTTATAGTTAAAAGTTCAGCATCACCAAGCCCACATCCTATGAGGTATATTGAAGGAAAATATTTTTTGCATTCTGTTTTTGCCAAGGTTTTGTCAATTTTACCTATAGCTCTTTGTATTGCTTGTTTTTGGCAAAATTCATCTATATCTTCTGGAATTATTCTTTTTATCTCATCTCTCACTACTTGCGTTGCTGTTGGAGATGAACCATCACTTGAAATTGCAATCTTTAGTTTACCATAGTTTAAAAGTGAAGAAAAATAAAAATCACAAAATTCAGGAACATCTACTATATTTAACAAAAAGTTTTTATTCTCTAAAAGTGTTTGTTTTACTTTATCATCACCAGTAGCATCTACTACATAATTAAAACCATGTGTGTCTTTTATCTCAAAATCTTTTATAATTTGCTTTACATGTAAAGAGTTAAATGCCTCACAATACTCTTTTGAGATTACTTTAAAATCAATACTGTTATTTTCAAGGACCGTTGCTTTTTGTAAAGCAACAGGACCTCCACCTATTAAAAGAATTTTAGGATTTTTAAGCAAAATAGGTAGCGAGTTCATTTACTTATTAATCCTTGCTTGAATCAAATTTTCAACATATGTAAATATCTCTGTTATAGGTATTTTTTCTACTTGTTTTTCACCAAATTTACTTCCATTTTGACCATGCAAAGTTCCACCTAAATAGACTTCATATCCATCAACTCTACCTTCATCAGTCTTCACTTTTGTTCCAATAAGCCCAATATCTGCTATATGAGGGTGCGAACATCCATTTGGACAACCTGAAACTGCTATTGCAATATGCTCATCAAAATTAGGAAATTTTTCTTCTAAATGAGCTATGAGTGAACTTGTAAAGTTTTTTGTTTCTGTTATAGCAAACTTGCAAAATCCAAGCCCTGTACAACTTTGTGTTCTTGCTTCAAAACGACTTGGATTTGAGTTAAATCCTATCTCTTTGAGTCCTTTTAAAAATTCTTCAAGAATTTCATTTTTAATACCATAAACTATAAAGTTTTGAGTAGTTGTAAGAGCGATACCACCGGCATCATATTTGTTTATTAAATCTGAAAGTGCTTTAAACTGCTCGCCTCCAACACGACCTCTATTGGTTGCACAGCCTATGTAACTCTCACCTGCTACGATAGAATCATGAATACCAAAATGTTCTCTTTGTGCATATGGTGTGATTTCAGGCTCATTATTTCCTTCAAGTAAACCAAAACCTAGTTTTTTTTCTAACTCTTCTACAAACTTCTCAACACCCCAATCTTCAACAAGATTTCTAACTCTTGCTTTGCTTCTATTTTCTCTGTTTCCAAACTCTCTAAAAAGTTCAGCCCCAGCAATAGAAACAGCTTTGACTTGGTCAGGTTTTACGTATCTGTTTGCTCTACTTGCGATACGTTTAGTTTTAGCTAAACCTCCACCTACACTCAAATCAAACAGAACTTCTTCACCATTTTTAAAAGCAGTAAAGCCTATATCTTGTATCTCATGACCCATACAGTGGCATTTACAACCACTAATTCCAAGTTTGTATTTCCTTGGTAGATTTGAAAAATCTTCTGAATTTTCATCAAAAAACTTATCTAAATCTCTTATGATAGGATTTACATCTATAATATCATCTTTATCCAATCCACTTACAGGACAGTTGACGATTGGTCTTGGTCCATCTCCTGACGCTAATCGAGAAGTTAAAGCTGTATCTTCAAAAAGTTTGAACATTGCAGGTAAATCTTTTATCTGAATATAATGAAACTGTATATTTTGTCTTGTTGTAAAATCTATATAACCTTGTGCATATTTAAGTCCAATATCACTCATGATTGACAATGCTTTTTTATCCATACGTCCATCAATTAATTTGACACGTTTCATAAAATACGCTTTATCTTCTTTTCCATCTTTATTTGCATGAGGATACATTCCGTACCACTTTAACAAATCGATATGTTGCTGGTCTATCTTTTCTCCACCGCTTGCCTCACGGTAAATATCCTTAATAATTTCCAATGGTGGACGCTCAGCCTTAAGTGCTTCTACTTTTGATAACATTGTATTTCCTATATAATAAAATCATCTATTTTAGAAATATCTTTCGCTCCCCAGTGAGGAAAGTGTTTTCTAACCAGTGCGTTGAACTCTATCTCAAAGTCACTATGCTTTAGAGTACTTTTTTTACCCTGTGTTTTTTGTTTTATCATTCCAGCACCAACAGTTTTGTTTGTATACTTTTCTATAATGATAAATCTTCCAGTTTGTCTATTTATATCATAACTATCATAAACAACACTTTTTGAAAGTATTAGTTTAGCATAACCTATATCATTTAATTCTAATTTATCGACACTTATGTGTTCTAAAGTATTGACATCTTTTTTATAATGAATCTCTTCAAAGAATCCACTTATAGTGCTTGTGCCTTTTTTGATTTCATATGTATCACCAAGGTTGAGTGGTGTATCGTTCATCCAGACTACATGTACGTCAAATTCGTCTGCAATATCAGGTACATTATCAGATTTTACTATAACATCACCTCTGCTTATATCTATCTCATCATTGAGTGTCAAAGTAACAGCCATAGGAGCATAAGCCTCTTGTAAATTACCATCATATGTCACAATAGACTTTATGGTTGATTTTTTGTTTGAAGGAAGTGCTACTACTTCATCTCCTACTTTTATAACTCCACTAGCAATAGTCCCAGAAAACCCTCTAAAATCAAGATTTGGTCTATTTACATACTGAACAGGAAATCTAAAGTCATCAAAATTTATGTCATTTGCTATCTCTATATTTTCAAGAACACTTAAAAGTGGTTCACCCTTATACCAAGGTGTTTTTTCACTTTTATTGACTATGTTATCTCCATCTAAAGCACTTAGTGGGATAAAAGTAGCATCTTTTATACCAACTTCTTTTGCAAAATGAAGGTAATCAGTTTTGATTTTTTCATATACTTCTTCACTAAAATCCACTAAATCCATTTTATTGATAGCAATCACAGTGTGTTTGATACCTAAAAGACTTGTTATATAACTATGTCTTTTCGTTTGAGTTTGTATACCATGTCTTGCATCTATCAAAATAATAGCCAAATCAGCCGTACTTGCTCCAGTTGCCATATTTCTCGTGTATTGCTCATGTCCTGGAGTATCTGCTATGATAAACTTTCTCTTATCTGTTGTAAAATATCTATAAGCAACATCAATAGTGATACCTTGTTCTCTCTCACTTGCAAGTCCATCAACTAAAAGTGCTAAGTCAACTTTTTCTCCAGTTGTTCCACTTTTTTTGCTATCTTTGGTAATCGCTTCAAGTTGGTCTTCAAATATCATCTTTGAATCATGTAAAAGTCTTCCTATAAGAGTACTTTTCCCATCATCAACACTTCCACAAGTGATAAACCTTAAAAGTTCTTTGTTTTCATGTACTTTTAAATATTCTTCAATATCTGTACTTAGTAAATCACTCATTAAAAATATCCTTCCATTTTCTTTTTTTCCATTGACCCTGAGCTATCGCTATCGATGACTCTACCTTGTCTCTCACTTGTTTTTGTTAAAAGCATCTCTTGAATAATCTCAGGCAGAGTTGAAGCAGATGACTCAACTGCACCAGTAAGTGGATAACAACCTAAAGTTCTAAATCTTACACTCTCATACTTGATCTCTTCACCCTCTTCTAGTGGCAACCTATCATCATCTACCATTATCTTCACACCATCTCTAACTACAACAGGACGCTTATCTGCAAAATACAAAGGTACAATAGGAATTTGCTCCAAATAGATATATTGCCAAATATCAAGTTCTGTCCAGTTTGAAAGAGGAAATACTCTTATACTCTCGCCTTGATTTACTTTTGCATTATATAAGTCCCAAAGTTCTGGGCGTTGTTCTTTTGGATTCCATCTGTGAAACTTGTCACGAAAAGAGTAAATTCTCTCTTTTGCACGACTCTTCTCTTCATCACGTCTTGCACCACCAAAAACTGCATCAAACTTGTATTTGTTAAGTGCTTGTTTTAGTCCTTCTGTTTTCATGATGTCCGTATGGACTTTACTACCATGAGAAAAAGGACCAACACCTTGGTCAATTCCATCTTGGTTTACATGTACAAGTAAATCTAATCCCAACTCTTTGACTCTTTGGTCACGAAACTCAATCATCTCTTTAAACTTCCAAGTAGTATCTACATGTAAAAGTGGAAATGGTAGCTTTGATGGATGGAAAGCTTTGATAGCAAGGTGCAACATCACAGCGCTATCTTTCCCTACACTATAAAGCATAGCAGGGTTATCAAACTCACTTATAACTTCTCTCATAATATGAATTGACTCTGCTTCTAATTTCCTAAGATGCGTCAGTCTTCTTTTATCTTGTGTCATTTTACTTCTCCTTTAACTTCGAACTCGTCAGAAGTTAAATTCATATCACTAAAGCTTGTTCTTTGAACAGAATTTTTCATTTGTTTTCCTTTACATGTAAACCACACTCTTTGTGTTCAGGGTTTTCCCACCACCATCTTCCGCTTCTTATATCTGCTCCCTCTTGAACAGCCCTACTACAAGGCTGACAACCAATACTAGGATAGCCTTGGTCATGAAGTTTGTTGTATGGAACATTGTTCTTTTTGATGTGTTCCCATACCTCTTCTTCACTCCAATCAATAAGAGGATTGAGTTTTAAGAGTCCATTTCCCTCATCCCGCTCTAAAATCTCCATACTATCTCTTGTTATTGATTGTTCTCGTCTTAAACCTGTTATCCAGATATCAAGCCCTTTTAAGGCTCTTTTTAAAGGCTCTATTTTTCTTATATAACAACACTCTTTTCTCTCATCAATGGAGTTATAAAAACTAAACATACCTTTTTCGTTTACTAAAGCTTCTACTTTATCTGCTTGTGGAAAGTAGATTTTTATATTTTTTTTGTACTTTACATTTGTTTTTTCTATCAAATCATAAGTCTCTTTTGGTAATCTTCCTGTATCTAATGTAAATATTTTTGCGTCATCACTAATGCTATGAAGAATATCAGTTAAAACTTGATCTTCAGCACCTAAACTTGAAGCAAATGCAATATTTACATCTAACTCATTTAAAAAGTACGCTAAAACTTCTTGTGTGTTTTTACCTTTAATCGCTTGTTTTAGTGTATCTATATTATTTTTCATAAATTCTCCTATATCTGATATTCAGGTGCTTTTATTTTTCCAAAACTAATTTTATTCCAAGCACGCTCGTGAAAATAAAATAAAACCATCTTTGTAAAAAGCTCAATTGATCCAATTGAAGTGGCCATTTTAAGATTACCAGTTATTAAATACGAAATTATTATAGTATCAATCGTACCAACCGCTCTCCAAGAGACTGTTTTTACAAGACTTCTATAGGGTTTTTCATTCACTTTTTCTCTCCTTTGACTATTCCTATCGAAATACTCAAGTATAAATTTAATGTTGTAATTATACGTGAAACAAGAAGAGAAAAATTGATATAAGTCAAGAAATTATAAAGTAGTGACTTTTTAAAAATAAATGGTTTAATTTGAGAGAGTTCTATCTATTGTAGGTTGTGGAAGTTATATATAAATATTTTTATAACTTATCTTCGGAATATTTAGCAGATACCTAATTTGTAGTGGATGTGCTGGATAGTTGTTATACGGCTATCGTATGCTAGGTGTATATCTTTCTCCATTTTCGTTTGTATATCTACTTGCTTGGCTTATTGTATGTCCTCTTGTAGTTTTAAATTATTTCCTAATTCAAAGTTTAATGCCCAACTCATTATTTATCTCCTAAATTAAAATATATCTTTACATGTAAAGCATTTAATACCGTTATGATTTGATTTACAGCTTCGTCATCTGTATTTACTCTTTGTACGTAAGGTTTAAGTTCATTTGCCATCGTTTATCCTTTGTGTTGTATTTGTATCTTTGGTGTATTTTTTAAAAACTTTGATGAGTTTGGTGTAGTCTTTTTGAGTTTTCCACCTTGGGTCATTTTCTTTTTTCATTTGTTGCGTACCTCTCATGTCTCGCTCCATTAACTCTACCCATGTAATTTTTCCTCCTCCAAATGCCTTCATCTTTTTGTCGATATTCATGCATTCTTTTTTCAATAAAGCATCAGCTATTTCAGGCAAATTATATTCATGTACAAAATTTGTAAAATTATCTCCCCATGCATCTTTCTTATACACAGAACTCGGACCGATAGATTTTTTAAAATAAGTATTTTCTATGCTTTCAGGGCATGTACCACCGTGTTCAAATAAAAAATCAAGTACTTTCGTAGCGTTATTTTCTATAGCGTAAACCAAAGGTGTTTTAGTAAGAATGTCAGGCTTATGCAGTAGCTTTTTTGTACACTCTTTTTCAAGGTAGGTAAGTGTCTTTATATCATCAAGAAAAGCACTATAGTGAAACACTGTTCTATCACCGATAAAGTTGCTATCACATAAGCTTTCATTGGCATCAAGAATCGTTTTTACTTTTTGGGTATCTTTACTTGTTAGTGCTTTGTAAAGTGGGATAAGTGTTGTGTTTGTCTCTGCTTTATTAATAGGATATGTATGTTTTTTATTTACCATTGCCAAACGTTTCATATTGCATGTATTTGAATATTTGTGAAAGTAAAGATACACTTCTTTGTTTTTAAACTTATCGTTTAATTGTTTGACATTGATTTGAGCTTTAATAGTGTTTGCACCTTGTAGAGGTACTTTAAAAAGCTCAAGTGCGACATTAGCTGTCCCAGATGTGATACGACCCCTATTAAATCCATGTTGGAGTCTCGAGTTTTTATCAATGTTTGTTTTTTTAAGCTCTTTGCCCCCTTTGTCAAAAAGTTTAACTTCAAACTGTGAATCTTTAAAAGTATAAGGTTCATACATTGGGAAAAAAAAGAGTTTATCTTTTGAATAAAAGCCAACTTCATAACATCCATTGTGAAGGTTTTTTTCAATAGTATATGTTTGGTGCTCATTGAGTAAAATACCTTTTGAAACATCGAAACTACTTAATGAAGAAAAGAGTTTTACTCCAATGGTTACAAAAAATGCGATGATAAAAAATAGAGCAAATGTTTTCTTCTTCATTTTTGTTCTCCTTCATTTATCTTTACATGGATTAAAAAGGACAAGCTTTTTCTATCCTCTTGTAGTTTTAAATTATTTTCTAATGCAAAGTTTAATGCCCAACTCATTATTTATCTCCTAAATTAAAATATATCTTTACATGTAAAGCTTTTGGGTTATAAAAGTCTTACATGTAAAGAAACTATGTTCATAGTTTTTATGCTTCACAAATATGTTTTTTTGTCTTTTATTGAATTAAAAGTAGCCTGTCCCCTTTAATCGTATCTTTATTCTGTTTATCTATAAACTCAATCAATTCTATCTTGTTTGTTCTATTTCCTGTAAAATTTTCAAGTTGTAAATATGCTAATTCTGCTAATAAACCATTTTCACGTATTGAACTTATATCTGCCATTTTATAATCCTTTTCTTTCATATAAATTTATTTTCATTTTAAAAACTTTTTGGAATATTTCATCAAGATTTGAAATATTTTTAACATAAAACATACCTATACCATTACCACTACTTAAATATAAAACGTTATCTCTAAAATATGAAAATTTATCTGTAAAATCTATATAAATAGCTTCCGCTAAAACTTTATTGAGTTTAATATCTACAATTCTAAATATCTTTTTTTTGTATAGTCCAAATAAATACTCTTGAATCTTCGATTTTACTTGATATCTTGCAGTTCTTTTCTCGGTAAATTCAAAAGTATTTTTTTGATTATTATTTATATATATTCTTACCCATCTGAGAGAATTTAATTTACCCTTACTATCAAGTTCATATGTATCAATTTCATAGTAATTATTAACTAATTTAGTTAACTTTTTATGATTAAAAAAACTTGCTTTAATTAAATCATAAAACTCTTTTGTATTAACAATATATTCATATCTAGTACTTTTCACATCTATTAACCCCAAACTCTCGATCTTCCCATTCTCATCTTTTTCAGGATAAGCATATATTTTAGGTTCCATTTTAAAAGTTACATAGTATTCCTTAACTACCTTTTGTATCAACAAATCCCAAGTTGGTAATAGAGTAAAAAAGATGATTACCAATATTGAGTATTTTACTTTTTTTGTAAATTTGTAAGCCAATATTGAAATAACTAGTCCCACTATGCAATATATTATAAAAATACCTACTATTATAATTCCCATTATGCCACCTCTTTCATTATATTTTTGCTGATTAAAGAGAACAAACTACTTTTTATGTCCTCTTGTGTTTTTAAATTTGAATTATTCTCTAATACCAAGTTTAATACCCAACTCATTATGTCTCTCCTAAAATTAAAAATATATCTACATGTAAAGAAATCTTGTGTCATATTTAAACTCTCATTTTGTAAGTACTTAATATCTGTAAGTTTTGTAATGTATATGTAAGATTAAAGAAAATTGTTTTTTGATAATAATTTAATAGTTGATTTATGAACTTAACAAATAATTGAAAGTAATATGTATTTTTAGCATATTTATTTGCCAAGGTTTTTAGAATTTTGGTTGTATTAAAAGATATAAGGTTTATATATGGATATAAATATATTGCACAAATTTGTTTCATATCCATAACCCTTAGATATTTTTAATCATTTACATGTAATCACTCTAATACTCTTGTGAGTTTTTAGAATATATTTTATATATGTTATATAAAAATTTAATGGCATGATTTTATCATAAATATCAATTTTTATTATTAAAAAAAAATTCTAGATTATTTTAAGAGATTTTATCTTTTTTCATTGATTATTGAGATATCGTGCTATTTTGGTAATATCCATTTAATAAAATACTTTTATATTGATTTTATACCTTAAAATGCTCTCGCATTATTTTACCAAATTACAGAATTAAAATCTGTCTATTTGGGGACATTCCAGAGCAAAATGTTAAAAAATGTTGTAAAGTTTTGCTATACTTGAAATTATAGCCCTTAAAATAGGGCTATAATAAGAAAGAACTCACCAATCCTATAAGTCCACCAAAGAAACCACCCCAAACAACAAGCCAGCCAAGATGTTCTTTTATAAAGTTTTGAACTATCTCTTTTACCATTTGTGGTGTTAACTCTTCTAATCTTGTATCGATTACAGATTCAATGGAGCTAAGCATATCATCGCTAAGAGTTGAGCTTTGTAAGTGTATTTGGATTTGGTCATTAAATGCATCACTTTTTGAGATATCTACTACTGCTACTTTTAATTTCTCTGTAAAAGGTTCACGTAGACCTTCAAGTGCAGCCTCCCCTCCAAACATACCAAGCATTCCACCAAAAGATGACTCCATAACAGTTTTTGTTAGAGCATCATAAGCAGGAGAAAAATCTGTAGTTTCTATGATAGGAGTTAAGTCTATCTTTTTTTCTTCTTTTGTAAAAAAGTCATTTAACTGCTCTTTTGTAAAAAACTGGTTCATCATCAAATCTTTAATAGAAGTTTTAAATGCTTCAAATCTAAGAGGAATTACTCCTGAGCCATAAAGAAATGGTACTTTTTCAAAAAGCATATGTATTGCTATTTGATTTGTTAAAGCTCCTGAGAGTGCAAATAACCCTGTATAAAGGAAAGCATCTTGGTAAGGAATCGCTAAAAAAGAGATACCAATAAGTGCTAAACTAAGTAGATCTGTAACTAAACTTTTATTCATTCAATCTCCTAATTTTTTTGCAATTATACACTAATTTTTATATACTACATGTAAAAAATTATTATGATAAAAAGAAAGGATGATTATGCCAAATAGAGACGAAGCTTTTGAACTATTAAAAGAGTATAACGGTGATGCCTTAGTAACTCATGGACTAGCAGTGGAAGGTACTATGAGATACTTTGCTAAAAAATACGATGGAGATGAAGAAACATGGGGCATTGTTGGACTTTTGCATGATTTAGATTATGAAAAATATCCTGAAGAACACTGCATAAAAACCCAAGAAATCATGCAAAAACATGGTTATAGTGAAGAAATCATAAGAGCGATTATGTCTCATGGTTATGGAATTTGTACGGATATTGAGCCAATAAGTGATATGGAAAAAACTCTTTATGCTGTGGATGAGCTCACAGGTCTTATCACTGCTTGTGCATTAGTGCGTCCTAGTAAATCAGTTATGGATTTAGAAGTTAAATCTGTAAAGAAAAAATTTAAAACCAAATCATTTGCAGCAGGTGCTAGTAGAGAAGTTATACAAAAAGGTGCTGATATGCTTGGTATTGAATTGAGCGAGCTTATGGGTGAAGTCATTTTGGCTATGAGAGCAATCGCACCTGAACTTGGATTGGATATGAAAGAGTAAATGCTTAAGTTAATATTACTCGGTATTCTCTCAGGAGCTTTTTTTAGTACAACATTTGTTTTAAATGAAGTTATGAGTTTAGCTGGTGGCCATTGGATATGGTCAGCGTCTCTTCGTTATGTTTTTATGATAATTTTCTTAGTAGTTATATTATGGGTCCAAGGTGGAATTACACGCCTTAAAAATGTATTATATCTTTTTACGCAATACTGGTTATTTTGGATTGTTAGTGGAAGTATTGGTTTTGGTATGTTTTACGCCTTAATCTGCTTTAGCGCTGATTTTTCACCAGGATGGGTCATAGCTGCAACTTGGCAGTTTACTGTTGTTGCAAGTTTATTTGTATTTATGTTTTTTGGTCGCACATTTCCTAAACGCATCTGGATATTTTCTCTTATGATTTTTATAGGAGTTTGTTTTGTAAATTTATCGCATATAGATAATTTTAATTTTCAAAGCTTACTTTTAGGAGGTATTCCCGTACTAATAGCTGCCTTTTGTTATCCTCTTGGAAATCAACTTGTATGGGAAGCAAAACATGGAATGACTCATTTTGTACCTAAAATTGATTCCCCCTTACTTAATAATGCTTTTAATAAAGTAATGCTTCTATCATTAGGTTCATTACCTTTATGGATTGTTCTTGTACTTATAATTAATCCTGAATTACCAAAATATAATCAAGTACTAAATACATCTTTAGTTGCTCTATTTTCAGGAGTATTTGCGACAAGTATTTTTTTATATGCACGGAATCATGCTAAGAACACAAATGAGTTAGCAGGTGTTGATGCAACTCAAGCAAGCGAAGTTGTTTTTGCTCTAATAGGAAGTATGTTGCTTTTAGGATCATCTTCACTTAATTTAATTTCTATTTTTGGTTTATTTATGATTCTAGTTGGGTTGATTTTGTTTGTAAAGTACCAAAATATGAAAAAAGACTAGATATATAAACGTATAATTTTTAATTTTGTCTATATTTTGCTAAACTATACATATAATAAAAGTACATAAAAGGGAGACGCTTTTTATGAAATTTTTAAAGATATTTTGTCTGTTCGTTATTTTTTTATCATCCGCCCTTTTTGCAAAAGAAAAAGTTGTATTGATATCTGTAGCAACTCCTACAGATATATTTTGGCAAGGTATCCATAGTATTGCTAAAAGCGCTGGGAAAAGCTTAAATATGGACTTTGAAATCATATATACAAATCGTGATTCCATTAGAGCTGTTAACGTAGCAGAAGAAATTGCTAATAAAAAAGATAAACCTGATTATGTAATAGTGATTGGTGAAAAACTGATTGCATCTAGATCAATTCCCATTTTAGCACAAAGTGGTATCAAAGTTTTTATGTTTGGTAAATTAAAGAAAGAAGAAAAAGCTCTTATTGGAGAGCCGAGGGAAAAGTATCCTAATTATATTGGCAAGATATCTATAAATGATTATATGGCAGGATATTTAACTGCTAAACTCATGATAAAAAAAGCTATTAAAAATAAGATTTACGATAAAGATGGATATATAAACCTTATTGCTTTTGAAGGGGAGAGAAAGACTTCATTTAGCTCCGAGAGAGTGAGAGGTTTAAATGATGCTGTAAAAGAGTACTCAAAAGTTAGAATATTACAATCAATACCGACAAATTGGACCGCATCGTATGTTAATTATGCTTTACCAAAACTAATCAAACGTTATTCTAAGTACAAAATATGTGGTATTTGGGGTGCAAATTCTGAATTAGCAAGAGCCTCATCTCAGTTACTAATCAAACGAGGAAAAATTCCAAATATTGATTTTGTAACTGCAGGAACGGATTGGAGCAAAGATGCACTTACTAGTGTTGATCAAGGTATGGTTCTTGGTATTGCTGGTGGACATATGGCATCCGTTGCTTGGATTTTAACTTTAATCCATGATTACCACAATGGCATAGATTTTGATTCTACTGTTTATCTTAATAAAGTGACCGTTATAGAGAAAAAAAGTGCTAAAAAGTTTTTAAAATATTTTAATGAAAATAATTGGGAAAGTATAGATTTTAAGACATTTTCAAAAAAAGAAAATCCAAATATAAAAGAATATAACCTTAGCTTTGAAGCTATACTCAATAGTTTGTAGTATCAAACAACTGAAGTGATGCAAAAACTGTGAATAGTTTTTGCATCTTTACATGTAAAGATTAATACGAAGTTAATCTAGCTGCAATATTATTTACATTATCAACAAAAAGAGTATATAAAAATGGCTCTAAATCTTTTGATTTAAAAGATGGTTTAATCCATGTTGCATTTTTTTGTCTAAAGTTTTGAGTTATAGTTTTACCATCTTTTTGTACTATAACTTCAACTTCTATTTCACCTTTTAGGTTAGTATTAAAGTTTTTATTATTGTAGATTAATTCTATTTTTTTAATAAGAACTTTGACATGTAAGTTTGCATTATCGGCATTTTCACTTTTACTAAACCCAGCAATTTCAAATGCATAATTTAGACCTTCTTGATATTTTTTTGCAAAATCAACTTCACTAAAAAATTTATCTTTAATTTGACCGTTATCCTCATAAAGACCAATAACTCTTTTAATTTTTCTGTCATCTATGACACTTTCAAGATATACAGTTTTTTTCTCTTTTACAGTAGGACCATTGTATTGAGCTTTATATGAATTAAGAGATATAGCTTCATTTTTATACGAACATCCCCCTAGTAAAAATGCGAAAACAATTATATACGTTAAAACTTTCATGAATACTCCTTGTTTATTTTAAAAAATTATACACTATTTATCTAAAATATTTATTTGATATTTTATTATGATATAGTAATTAGATTATATATAGGAGATTATTATGTCAGAAAAACAAAATGATAAATTAGCTGTACTTATAGATGCTGATAATGCTCAAGCATCTATTATTGCTGAGTTATTAGAAGAGATCTCAAAATTTGGTATAGCAAGTATCAAAAGAGCTTATGGTGATTGGACAACAACCAATCTTAAAAATTGGAAAGAACATCTTCATAAGCACGCTATACAACCTATGCAACAATTTTCTTATACTACAGGTAAAAACTCAACAGATTCCTCTTTAATTATTGATGCTATGGATATACTTCATGAAAATCACCTTGATGGATTTTGCATTGTCTCTTCTGATAGTGATTTTACAAGATTAGCTACAAGAATAAGAGAAGCTGGTTTAGTAGTATATGGATTTGGTGAAGAGAAAACTCCTGAGTCTTTTACATCTGCTTGTGATAAATTTATATTTACGGAAAATTTACGGAAAAGAGAAGATGTTAAGAAAACAAAAGCCGATGAGAAAAAACTAAAAAATATTATGTCAAAAGCTATAAATGCTGTTTCAACTGATGATGGATGGGCAATACTTTCAGGCGTTGCTTCATATATTAGTAAAAATATCCCATCATTTGATCCTAGAAGTTATGGATATGATAAATATGGAAAACTAATTGAATCTTTAAATTATATAGAAGTTGATAAAAGAGCTTTTCAAGATGGCTCAACAAATGTTCATATTTATATAAAAATCAAAGATACTTAAAAAGATCTAGGATAAATTATTTTTACTCATAATTTTGACTAATAATTAATCATTAAAATGATTATAATACTTCCTTTATTTAACTAAAAAAGGTATAATTTTTAAATATTTTTCTTTGTGGGGTAAAAATGTCTAATGAAATTATGAGTCCTAACGTTGTTGAGCATATGAGTGATATTAATAATTATAAAAACACATTAACATCTCTCTCTAAAAGTTTACAAAAAACTGTTCTTACTGGTAAAATATCGAGTTTAGATGTAGCTGAGACACTATTTACTTTTATGGAAGAAACTCAAAAAGAATTTGCAAGTTTACAAGAAGAATTAGTCAAGCATCTTGTCACAGAGAATATTAGAAAACTTTCTTTTTCAGTACAATCTAGAGCTCAAGTTGTTGTGGAAATACTTGTTAGAAACTTATTTGAACGTACTGCTGATGTTGGTTTTTTAGCCACAGATGATGACTTAATAGATTTTTTAAATAATCCAGATAACTCACAAGAAAACATACAGTTTATAAAAGAACGACTTCATGAATATGTATTAAAATACTCTGTATATGATGAAATAATTTTGTTACGTCCAGATGGTGAAGTTGTAATAAATCTTGATGATACAAATACAATAGTAAAATCAAAAGATAAAATCATACAAGAAGTATTAGAAACGAATGATGATTTTTGTGAGCTTTTCAGGTATTCTGATTTGCAACCACGAAAAGAAAAAAGCTTAATATATGTAGCGAAAATCAAGGATGTAAATAAAACTATAGGAATTTTATGTTTATGTTTTAAAATTGATGATGAAATGAAAATGATTTTTGATAAACTTGATTTATTTGATATGAAATTAGCCTTATTGAGTCACAGTGGAGAAGTATTAAGCAATAATAAAAAATCTATGCAAACTCAAGAAAACTTATCTCATTATACCAATGATACTCATTCTACTAATACAAATTTATCTTATATAGCAAAAAGTGAAGGATACCAAGGATATACAGGACAAAACTGGCATGGATTTGCTTCTTCAGAATATCAAAAATCATTTAATAATGCTAAAAAAATCGAAAATTTAAATATAAGTTTTAGTGAACTAGAAAAAACCAATATAATATCTAAAGAGTTAAAAAATATAAGGATGAGATCAGAAGAGATTATTGATGATTTAGCTGATGTTGTAATTAATGGTGAGATTATTGCTTCAAAAAGAAAAGTTTATTCACTCAATCCTATACTTGATAATATTCGTGTGGTGAGTGAGAGCATACATAATACTATTAAAAAATCGATAGAATACATTTATAATATTGTCATACAAGCATCATTAAATAATACCGCTTTTAAAGCCTCTTTATGTGTTGATATTATGGATAGAAATTTATATGAACGAGCCAATGATTGTCGTTGGTGGGCATTAAACACTACATTTAGAAAAATGTTAAATGATAAAGAGTTATTAGATACTAAAAAAATAACTTCAATTTTAGAATATATCAATTCTCTATACACTGTTTATACAAATATATTTATTTATGATAAAGAGAGAAATATAATAGCAGTTTCAAATTCAAGTCAAAATATTTTTATTGGTAAAAAAGTTAATGGTGAGGCATTTGCAAAATCATTATCAAATATAGACTCTCAATTATATTATGTAACACCATTTGAAAAAACAGAGTTATACGACAACAAACCTACCTATATATATTGTGCTTCAATAACAAGTTTAGATGAGAATAACAATATAGGTGGTATAGGAATAGTATTTGATAGTGAACCAGAATTTAAAGCCATAATGGATGAAACTATTGATGCTAAAATACAAATGTCGATGTTTTGTAGTGATGATGGCATTGTACTTTCTACATCAACTATTTGTGACTTTAAAATAGGTGAGGTTTTTGAACCAATCAAAGAGTTAGAAATCACAAATGAAAAAAATCATACTAAAATCATAAACATTAAAAATCAAAAATACTTAATGGGTGCAGCAAAAAGTAATCATTATAGAGAATACAAAAACAATGATGGTTATACAAACACTGTTTATTGTGTAATACTTAGCAAAATCTAAACTCAATATTTAGCTTCATTTACTTTTCATTTTTAATAAAAGACTAAAATAGTCTTAATTAGATTGAAAGGTAAATCATGGGAGAAAATCAAAGCATACATGATGTATTAGACAGTGAATACTCTTTGGGTTTTTCAACACATATAGAGTCAGATACTGCTCCAAAAGGTCTCAATAAAAACATATTAGAATTTATCTCTAAAAAGAAAGATGAACCTCAGTGGATGCTAGAAAATAGATATAAATCATTTGATTTATGGTTAAAGATGGAAGAACCGGATTGGGCTGGTTTAAAGTACGATAAAATTGACTATCAAAATATATCCTATTACTCTGCTCCAAAAAAACAACTTGATTCACTTGACGAAGTTGATCCTGAGATACTTAAAACATATGAAAAGTTGGGTATTCCACTTGAAGAGCAAAAACAATTAGCAGGAGTTGCTGTTGATGCTGTTTTTGATTCAGTGTCCGTTAAAACTACGTTTGAGAAACAACTAAGTGATTTGGGCATTATATTTTGTTCTATCTCAGAAGCTATAAAAAATCATAAAGATTTGATAGAAAAGTATTTATTTTCAGTAGTTCCTATGAATGACAACTATTTTGCTGCATTAAATGGAGCTGTATTTACTGATGGTACATTTGTGTATGTGCCAAAAGACGTTCGCTGTCCTATGGAACTCTCGACTTATTTTCGTATCAATGCAATTGGAACTGGTCAGTTTGAGCGTACTCTTATCATAGCTGATGAAGGATCTTATGTCTCTTACAATGAAGGCTGTTCAGCTCCAACTCGTGATGAAAACCAACTTCATGCAGCAGTTGTTGAGCTTATTGCTTTAAAAGATGCACAGATAAACTACTCAACCATACAAAACTGGTACCCCGGTGATGAAAATGGCAAAGGTGGGATTTATAACTTTGTAACCAAACGAGGTATATGCAAAGGAGCAAATTCAAAAATTAGCTGGACGCAAGTTGAAACAGGCTCAGCCATCACATGGAAATATCCAAGTTGTATACTCTCTGGAGATAACTCTGTAGGTGAGTTTTATTCTGTTGCAGTTACTTCAAAATCACAACAAGCAGATACAGGTTCTAAAATGATACATGTTGGTAAAAATACAAAATCAACTATTATCTCAAAAGGTATTTCAGCCTTAAATGGACTCAATGCTTATAGAGGGTTAGTAAAAGTTGGCTCAAATGCTAAAAATGCGCGTAACTTTACACAGTGTGACTCACTCATAATTGGTTCACAGGCAAAGGCTCATACTTATCCTTATATAGATGTACATAATAACACTGCAAACGTAGAACATGAAGCTACTACCTCAAAGATAAGTGATGAACAACTGTTTTATCTAATGCAAAGAGGTTTAAGTGAAGAAGATGCAGTATCGATGATAGTAAATGGGTTTTGTAAAGAGGTTTTAGGTAAATTGCCTATGGAATTTGCAATGGAAGCAAGAGCGCTATTAAATGTGACTCTTGAAGGTAGTGTAGGATAAAGGAAAGATTATGTTAAATATTAAAAATTTAAAAGTACAAATAGAAGATCAAACAATCTTAGAAGGATTGAGTTTAGAGATAAAAAAAGGTGAGGTTCATGCAGTAATGGGACCTAATGGAGTAGGAAAATCGACTTTAGCAAAAGTTATATCTGCTCATCCTGATTATAAAGTGACAAATGGTGAAATTACATATAAAAACAAAAACCTCTTAGAACTAGATGTTGCAAAACGAGCCTTAGAAGGGATATTTTTAGCTTTTCAAAATCCAATAGAGATTGCTGGAGTCAATAATATGTATTTTCTCAAACAAGCTTTAAATGCAAAACGTATTTATCATGGACTTGAAGAGATAACTTCCATAGACTTTTTAAAATTAGTAAAAACAAAAACAAAAGAGTTAGGTATAACAGCTGATGTATTTAAAAGGGATTTAAATGCAGGCTTTTCAGGTGGAGAAAAAAAGCAAAATGAAATGCTACAAATGAGTATTTTAGAGCCAGAACTTTTTTTACTCGATGAAATAGATTCAGGATTAGATGTTGATGCACTTAAAAGTGTGGCACTTGGAGTAAACTCTATGTTAAACAACGAACGCTCAGTACTACTCATCACTCATCATCAACATTTATTGAAGTATATCAAACCTGATTTTGTGCATATTCTTTATGATGGAAAAATCATTCAAAGTGGTGGTATAGAACTGGCTAAAGAAATAGAAACAAATGGTTATACAAGAATGAAGGATTCTAGGAGTGTATCATGAAGCTTATAGAAATTAATGCTTTCACAAAAGCAAACATATTAAAAAAATTTTCTTTACCGTACAATGATTTAACAAATGTACGTATAGACTCTATAGAGAAGTTTCAAACCTTAGGCTTACCTACTAGAAAAAGTGAACTTTTCTCGAAAACAGGTATTAGAGCTATTTATGAAAAAGAGTATTTAGAAGAACAAGTATCAGGTTTTTATACAGAGTTAAAATCTACTGATAACTATAGAATTGTATTTAGAAAAGGATTTTACTCCCCTTTTCAATCAAACTTACCTAAAGGTATAACAATAAAGTTTGATAAAGAACCAACACTAGATAAACTAAGCTCAAATCCTTTTTATTATTTAAGTGGTGCATTAAACAAAAATTTTTATGAAATCAAAGTTGAAAAAGGTTTTCATGTAGAGACACCATTGGAGATTATCTATTTAGATGACTTATATAAATCTCAAACTCATATGTATATAACCCTAAAACTTGAAGAAAACTCTAGGTTAAATCTTTATGAAAAAGTGCTTATAAATGCAGAAACTTTTTTCAATCACACATTAAATGTTGTATTGGAAAAAGACTCAAAGTTAGTTCATGTCCATGAGCAAAAATCACAAGATAATACACATATTATAAATACATATAATTATACACAAAATGAAAATAGTAGTTCTAAAATATACTCATACCAAGATGGTGCAAACTTAGCTATAGCTCTATGGAACGTTGATTTAGCGGGTGAAAATGCAAATGTAGATTTTACTGCTTTACAACTGCCAACGAACAAACAAAAGTTAAATACATTGGTCAATATACAACATAACGCTCCAAATACAACAAGTAATCAACTTATAAAACAGATTATCAATGATGAAGCAAAAGGATTGGTAGATGCTAAAGTAATAGCTGGGCATAACGCACCAGGAACTAAAGCAAATCAGTTATGTAATTCGTTATTGTTATCCAAAAAAGCGAGTGCTCAATCCTATGTTAAACCTCAATTAAAAATCTTTATCGATGAACTTGAAGCGAGTCATGGGGCTACTGTGGGGAGTTTAAGTGAAGAAGAACTTTACTATTTGATGTCAAGAGGTATAACAAAAGAAAATGCTCGCCTAATGCTTATAGACGCATTTAAAAAAGATGCTTATGAGCGTTTTCCAACATGGGCAAAGGAGGATTTAGATGAGTATCAATGAGATTAGAGATGATTTTCCTTTTTTCAAAGATAATAAGCTTATTTATTTAGATAGTGGAGCAACAGCACAAAAACCGCAAGTAGTTCTTGATGTTATGCATGACTACTATACAAAATATTGTGCAAACATACACAGAGCTGCTCACGGTTTAGGAAACCATGCAACGAAAGAGTATGAAGATGCAAGGCAAAAAGTTGCAGATTTTTTGAATGCTAAAAAGAAAGATGAAATCGTTTTTACAAGTGGTGCTACAAGTAGTATAAACTTAGTAGCGTATGGTTTTGTAAAAGATAATTTTGAACATGTAATTATTTCAGGATTAGAACACCATTCAAACATAATACCTTGGCAAATCACAGAAAAAGCCTTACATGTAATAGATTCTAAAGAGGATTTGAGTGTTGATTTGGAACATTTTAAGAGTCTATTAAAAAAGTACCCAAAAAGTTTTGTTACACTCACTCAAACATCAAATGCCTTTGGTATCACTTTGCCTATAAAAGAGATGACAGAACTTGCACACCAATATGGATGTAAAGTTTTAGTTGATGCTGCTCAAAGTGCTGTTCATACAAAAGTAGATGTGCAAGATTTGGACGCTGATTTTTTAGTAATCTCAGCGCATAAACTTTATGGTCCTACTGGTATTGGTGCACTGTATATCAAAAAAGATTTACACGAGTTATGCAAAGCATTTCAAGGTGGAGGGGGTGCTATAAAAGAAGTAACATATAAAAATACTTTGTTTATGCCAATTCCTTACATGTACGAAGCAGGAACACAACATATTGCAGGAGCAATTGGCTTTGCTAAGGCATTAGAGTATATAGATACTATTGGATTTGATTTTATACAAAAACATGAAAAAGAGTTGATTGATTATGCCTATGAAAATCTTTTACATGTAAAGGATGTAATCACCTATGGTGACACCCTAAATGCTACTGGAAATATCAGTTTTAATATACAAGGGATTCACCATCAAGATTTGGGAATTTTACTTGATAAACAAAAAGTTCAAGTTAGAGTTGGACATCATTGTGTACAACCTACCATGCAATCTTTAGGGGTTGAAGGGACTGTGCGTATTAGCTTTGGAGTTTACAATACAGTAAAAGACGTAGCAGTATTTTTTGCAGCTTTAAAACGAAGCATTGAGATGATAAAGGCTTAATGATGGAAGAAACAGTATATAACTATAAAGAAGATTTTGAACTTTTTGATGATGATATGGACAAATACGAATATATCATCGATTTAGGTAAAAAATCAGTCACTTTAAATGAAGCAGATAAAAATGAAACAAATAAAATCAAAGGTTGTCAATCTTCTGTTTGGTTTGTTGTGCGAAAAGTGGATGATAAACTCTTTTTTGATACCGATGGTGATACGGTTATAGTCAAAGGGCTTGCTTTTATATTGGCTCAAATCTACTCAAACCACACACCTCAAGAGATATTAGACTTTGATAGAGAAAAATTAAAAATTTTAAATTTAGACGAAATTATCTCGCCAGTAAGACAAAATGGTTTTACTTCGATGTTAAATGCAATATATGCACGTGCAAAAGAGGAGTTATAAATGAATAAAGAAAAATTGAATGATAAAGTAATAGAAGAACTTAAAAAGGTTTATGATCCTGAGCTACCACTAAATTTGTACGATATGGGATTGTTTTATAATATAGATTTTGGTGAAGAGAGTGATGGTAAAATAGCATGTCAGATTACTATGACACTCACTTCTCCTGGTTGTCCCGTTTCAGAACATCTAGTCAATAGAGTGTATGAAGTGATAGGAACTATTCCTGAACTAGATAACGTGTACGTAGAACTTACTTTTGAGCCACCATGGAATGAGTCTATGATGAGTGAAGATGCGAGGATACAAATGGCAATGATGTAAGAAATAACTAGGCATAATACTTCCAATAAAAATAAAAGGAAATTTTATGTTAAATATAATTACACATCTTCCCTCTTCTTCTTTAGAAAAATGTGAACTAACTTTTTTACAAAGTAATCCAATTGATATAAAAAAAGCACAAAAAGAACACAAAAGTTATTGTTCAATGCTTCAAGAGTGTGGTGCAAAAGTAATCACTCTTGATGAAAATATGGACTTAGCAGATAGTGTTTTTGTTGAAGACCCTATTATAGTGTTTGATGAAGTAGCAGTACTATGTTCTATGGGTGTAGAATCGAGACGAAAAGAGAGAGCTACGCTGGAAAAAGTATTTGCTAATTACCGTGAAATAAAAAGTATTGAATTACCTGCAAAGATTGAAGGTGGTGATGTTCTCAAAATTGGAAAACAAATTTTTGTTGGAAAATCAGCAAGAACAAATTCCCAAGGAATTAGAGCGTTAAGAGAAATTATTGCTCCTTATGGTTATGAAGTAACTTTGGTAAAAGTATCTGGCTGTTTACACCTAAAAACTGGTTGTACTGCACTTGATGATGCAACTTTGCTCATTAACCCTGAATGGGTAGATAGTAGTGTATTTCAAGGATTTAAACAAATTATAGTCCCAAAAGAAGAACCTTTTGGTGCAAATATCTTAAAAATTAATGAAAGCATTTGTATGAATGAAGCTTTTCCAAAAACAATAGAGATAGTAAAATCATTAGGATATACAGTAAAAATAACAGACATTACAGAGTTTGTTAAAGCAGAAGCTGGACTTACATGTATGAGTGTTCCTTTTAATATATAAAAAAGGATTTTACTTCATTAAAATCCTTTACATGTAAAGCTTTCCCTAGCTAGATTAGAGCTAGGGAATAGTTAAAAATATTTTTATTGGAATTTGTCTATCATTAAATCAGCAGGGTGCATTGCTTTCATATTTGAATCTGTTTTATCGAGTCCTCCACCAAGTTGAATAAGACAACCAGGACACTCAGCACTTACAAATTCCGCTCCAGTTTCTTGGACATTTTCCATTTTTCTCTTAAGCATATTCATAGATACATCAGACTGTTTAATTGTATAAGCTCCACCCATACCACAGCAAGTATCGCACTCTTTCATATCTTTGATTTCATATCCAGCGGCACTAAGAGCCGATCTAGGTTCTTGTGAAATTCCACAATGACGTTTAGCATGACAAGAATCATGGTAAGTAAGCTTATGAGTATCTACACCTTCTTTTGGTATAAGTTTTTTATCTTCTACAAGTTTATTTACAAGTTCTGTAAACATATAAGTTCTTTCAGCAACTTTCTTAGCTTGTGGAATTAAATCATCCATACCCTCAGATTGAAGAACTTCAACCCACTCTTTTTTAAGTGCTGTCGTACAACTAGCACATCCTACTACTACATATTGAGGATCATCTTCTAACAAAGACTTTAAGTTATGTGCCGCTGATTTAGCTGCCATATCAAATGAACCACTTCCCCAATGAGGAATACCACAACAAGATTGGTCTTCTGGAAATGTTACTTCTACCCCACCCTTATTTAGTACTTTAATAATATTTTCGCCTGTTTTTGGAAAAACAAAATCAAGTGCACATCCAGCAAAAAATGCAGCTTTTGTATCACTTTTAGGCTGCTTAATAGTTTTAAAAAGATCACGGAAGGCTACAGGTGCTACAGTTGGCAAACTTCTGTGTTCTGTAAAATTAGATAAAAAGAAAGGAAGGTGACGAATAAAACCATCTTTTGCAAATGGTTTTTGTCCAACAGAAGCTACTTTTAGTAATGAGTGAAAAAGCTTACGGTTATTGATTACTTGTAAAGCACCTTTGTAAACAGCAGGAATTCCTTCTTTAGCTGCTTTTCTACGCCTAATTTCAAGAATTAAACCAGGAATATCAATATTACCAGGACAGATTTCTTTACACTTATCACAGCCAATACAAAATGCTTGAATTTCTTCTGCTGATTTTAAATCTGTAAACCATGATGTCAAAATAGTTCCAATACCACCAGTATAAATATCACCAAAAACATGACCAGAGACAAGACGGAATACTGGACAAACATTTAAACAACCACCACAGCGAATACATTGAAGTGCTTCTTTAAATTTAGGATCTTCTGCCATTGCTGTACGGTTATTATCCATTAAAACAACATGAACTTCTTTCATTGTACCATCGTCGTTGAGTGTTGGTGCTGAAATAAATGAAGCATAACTAGTTAAGAGTTGAGCCGTAGCATTACGAGGAAGAGCTGTTAAAATAGGCTCTGCATCTTCATAATTTGGAACAAGTTTTTCAAGTCCTACAAGTGCAACATGAATTTTTGGAAGGCTAGTAACTAAACGTGCATTTCCTTCATTAGTACAAATCACAATACTGCCTGTTTCAGCAATAGCAATATTAGCTCCTGAAATTCCCATATCTGCTTCAAAAAACTTTTCACGAATCTGTTCACGAGCAACTTTAACAAGTTTATCAATATCATTGTCTAAAGGTTGTTGTATTTCATCAGAAAAAAGACTAGAAATTTCTTCTTTATTAAGATGAATTGCAGGCATAACCATGTGTGATGGTGTATGATGTGCTAATTGACAAATCCACTCACCTAAATCCGTTTCATCTGATTGAATACCAAATTGCTCTAAATGCTTATTAAGATGAAGCTCTTCTGTTGCCATTGATTTAGATTTAACAATCTTTTTAACCTCTTTTTCTTTACAGAGATTAGCAATATATTCTTTTGCTTCTTCTGCACTACTAGCACGAAAAACTTTAATACCATTAGCTTCTGCATTTTTTTTGAAAGTTTCTGCTACTTCATCAAAATTATCTGCAACACCACCTTTAACTTTGGCTATTCTAGTTCTTAAGGCTTGAAAGTCTACTCCTTCAAACGCTTTTGCACGTGTTCCTTGGTAATCCCATCTATCAAGAATACCAGAAAGACTTGTACTCTCAAGAGCTTCATCTACATTTTTTGGCATATCAATTTTCATAATTACGCTCCTTCTACTTCTAAATCATCTACACAAAGAATCACAAGCCTATCTGGCCCATGAACACCTAAAGCAAGTACTCTTTCAATATCTGCTGTTTTACTAGCTCCAGTAATTAGGGTCATATATTTATACTCTTTTGGATGCATTTTTTTCATAAAATCAGCTAAATTAGCAACAATTTTTGTAGTAGGAAGAATTGCGACATGAATCCAAGATAGTGCTGAGGCTAAACGCTGTTCTACATCAGCAGAGTCTTGTGCCATACTACCTAGTTCAGCAATCCCCCATTTTAATTGAGATATACCAACTCTAGCACCTTTTGCTAACTCACGTGTAACATTAAAACTAAGCCCTGGAAATTTTTTCTCCATTACTTTTGTGTCAATTTGTTTTAAAAGTGGACCATCTGCCCACACTGCATAAGAGCCTGCTACATCTTGAATATTCTCTTCTTTTAAGAAGTCATTAATAAAATCAAGTGCTTCTAATGTTGTTTCAAAACGTTTCACTTCTGTATTACCAGAAGCTTCAGCGCGAGTTTTAAATAATTCAAACATACTTAATTTCTCCTTTTACATTTAATCTATATTGATAGATAAATTATTATTTAATAAGTCTATTATTTTTGCATGAAATGTGTATGATGAAATGCCAATTTTTGTAAGTTAAACGCTAAAATATGGACTGTAATTTTCACATAAACTGAAGTCTAACTAAATTTAATATATAATTATTTTTAAATTAATTTTTATATAATTAATCTGCAAAACTTTCTTATTTAAAGAATAGTAATATTTAAAATACAATTTTACAATTTTAAAAGTATTTTTAGATATTATTTCTTTATGAAAACTACAATATATCTCCTACCTGGATCAATGTGTGATGAAAGACTTTGGTCTAAGATTATTCCTTTATTTGATGAAAACTATGAACTTATTCATGTACCTATTCCCTTAAAAAACAACTTTTGTGAGATGGCAGAGGAACTGTTAGCATTTTTTCCTGATAAACCGATTAACTTGCTTGGCTTTTCTCTAGGTGGCTATTTAGCTGCATATTTTTCTGTCAAATATCCAGAGAAAATAGATAGACTTTTTTTGGCTTCAAGCAGTGCGAAAGCATTTTCTCATGAAGAAATTCAAAAACGTGAAGCTGGATTAAATTATATCCATAACAATGGTTTTAGAGGACTTGGTATTGATAGAATACGGATTCTTTTAGACCCAATTAATCATGAAAATAAAGAGCTAATCAATATATTGCAAGAGATGTATGCAAAACTTGGTATAGTTGCATTAACAAAACAAATAGAAGCTATTGTAAAACGTGAAACGATTATAACGGGGCTTGTAAATTTACACCACCCTATGACCTTTTGCTATAGTAGCGACGATGTGCTTATCAAAAAATCATGGATGAATATCATGTCAAAACGTAAAAAAAATGCTATATTTATTGAATTTCCAGGTGCAGCACATATGTTACCTTTAGAAAAACCACAAGAGTTTGCTCTAGAGATTAAAAAATGGGTGCATACTCAAATTTAAGTAGAGTGTTTTAGCTGACGTTTATTAAAGGTCTTAGCCTCTTCTTTTCTTGTTTTTTTGTTTTCTATTTCTATACGTAAAAATTTAGGAAGTTTTCTTCCGCGTACTACCATGACGTCTTCTATCATAGTCTCTTTTGCTACTTCTATATCTACATGTAAAACTTCAGTGATGTATTTAAACACAAATCCTGCTAGTCTATCGAGTGAGATTTGCCAAGTAGATTCTGTTTGTTCATATATCCACTCAGAAAAAGCGAAAAAACCATCAAACACTTTACCCTCAGCAAAAAGGTACGTAACACTCTTTTTAAAATTACCACTGTTATAAACCATATCCCAAAATCTTGCAAATCGTTTCATTTTTTGCATCATATCAAATGGTATGAGATTGTTTTGATAGATATCATAGGGAGGTTTGTCTGAATAGACCATACCATGGATTTCATCATGTCTATTGATTGTAGTTCCTGAGAGTTTTTTCAAAATGCCTATTTGTATCTCGCATCTTGTCATGCCATATAACATATCAAGGTTTTTACCAAACTGCTCAATACTCTCTCCTGGAAGCCCTACTATTAAGTCTACATGTAAATGTGCTTTTGTTTCATTTTCTAAAAAATGAAGATTTTTTCTTATTTTTTCTATGTTGAGTTTTCTATATATATTTTGTGATATAACTGGGTCAAGTGTCTGAATCCCGACTTCTAATTGTAGTGATGAAGGTGGAAACTCTTTGATTCTCTCTTTGATAGATTCAGGAAAATTGTCTGGGATAACTTCAAAATGTATAAAATAAGGAGGCTCTTTTGAAAGGAAAAAATCCATCAGCCTGTTTGCTGTAGTAATTCCTTGATTAAAAGTTCTATCTATAAACTTAAAACTTCTTACACCCCTATTCCAAAGTGTTTCCATCTCTTGTAAAAATTTTTCAGGCTCAATGTTTCTTACTTTTTTATCAAGTGATGAGAGACAAAATTCACACGAATAAGGACAACCACGACTCGCTTCAACGTAACACTGTCTATGAGCGACATCTTCATCACTATAATAAGCATAAGGAAGTTTGATGGCATTTAAATCAACCATATCAGCTTTGATAATCTTTTGTGTAGGTGCTTTATCGTCATAAATAGCTCTACAAAGCTCATAAAAAGCTATATCACCCTCACCTTGTATAAAATAATCTGCTCCACTAAAATCAACTCTATGAGGAAAGTAACTAGCTTCAGGACCACCTACTATGATGATAATTTCAGGAGCAACTTTTTTAAGAATCTCTATAAACTCCCCTACTTCATTGGCATTCCAAATATAAGCCCCAATCCCAACTATTTTGGGGTTTTCACTCAATACACTCTCTACCGCATCTGCTACTTGGGTATTGATTACAAACTCTTTTATTTTTGCAACTTCTTGAAGTTCTTTGAGATTTGCAAAAAGGTATCTTAAACCTAGAGCCGTGTGCGTGTATCTTGCGTTGAAGGTACTTAAAACTATTTGACTCAAATCTATCTTTCCATTATTTTTTGGATGTCATGAAGTAACTCTATTGAAGCCTCAATCTCAGCTTTTCTTATAGCGACACTTTCAACATTACATCCTACAGGTATACCTTTGCCTTTTCCATAAAAATAGAGTATTTCAAAAATATCACGGCTTAGTTTTACAGAATCATGTAAAATATCTTCAGAGTTTTTCAATCTCTCTTCTAAGTGTGTTGGTATATTGATGCCAAGCCATTTCATAAAATCTAGAGTTTTTGCTGAACCACAAGGGGTTATTGTAAAGATAATAGGAACCAATGGTTTATTATGTTCTTTTGCATAAGCCGCATAATCATCCAGAAACTTTTTAGCAGCCATAAGGTCATAAACACACTGAGAGACAAAAAACTCACAACCGTTATCTATCTTTGAGAACACTCTTAAATGCTCATCATGCTTCACTATGTGACGCTCAGGGATCATTATACCGCCAAGCGTTATATCAGGACTTATCTCTTTTTTTAAGTCATAGGCTTCTTTCATCCCAATAGTAACTTTAGTATCTTTACTAGCAGCTCCTACGAATACAGTGTGAAATCTTTTTCCAACTCTTTCTTGAAGCCATAAACGAAATTCATCTTTGTCGTACTTTCCAACTGCTTTATACACAACAATAGGAAATTTTAATGGAGCATCAAGATAATTTTTTGCGTAATCACAAGGATCAAGTGTTTTGATAAAAGGAAAAGGTCGTTCTATATCTGTTCTATCAGATTCATCTTGTATATCATATAAAACAAGACCATCTATATCTAAGTTATTTAACCGCTCAATATGTTTAGCTGCTATTGTTTCTAATTCTTCTTTTGTATGTTTTGCTTTTGGTGGTGTTAGACCATAAAAGAGTATGCCACTCTCTTTAGAGCGTATTTTGTCTGTTAACATAAAAATCCCTACATGTAAATATTAGAGTAGTGTACTCACTTCTTGGTTAATTATTAATAAATAGAGATAAAAGCCCTATAGTAAGGGCTTTTTTATTATAGTTTTTTTCCGTTAATAAACATTTTTCCTTGTTCGAATTTAAGATTAAAAACTACTCTATCAGCTTCTTTTTGAGCAAGATTGCTAAATTGTTTAACTTGTCTATTTAATAAAGATAAAGTTTTCAAATCTTCTTCATTCATACTAATAGCACCATTTACATGTAAAGCATTAACTAAGTTCATATCATGAATAGTGTAAGAATTTTTTTCTACATTACATTTTAAAGATAAATCAATATTTTTTAATCCAACCTTTGCAAAATGTACACCATTTATAGAAACATCAATCGTCCCATCAAATCCCTGATTAATAATCTTTTGAATACTATCAGTATAAATTTTCATATCTTTTTGTGTTAATGTAGAGTTTTTAGTTTTACTTGATTGAGTATATCCACGTATAAAAGCATTAGTGTAGATATTACTATAAGCATTACTAAGAGTGAGTACATCATCTTTATTTAAACCATCAATATTGATTTTTAAGTTCATAGCATCTAGCATAAACTTTTCTCTAGTAGTAAAATCTATTCCTTTTATATCATAATTAATATCAGCATTTAGGATATTATCAATCGTTTTAACGGTACTTGCCATATCAAAGCTTTTAAGATTAAAAGATGGTTTTCTAACACCCAAACCATTTTTTATAGTAATATTACCAAGATGAAAACTACCAGCATTATTAAAATCACTTAAATAATTAAATTTATAGTTTAAACCATTGAGTGTAATATAATAATCTTTTGTTTTTAATGATTGGGTATCAAATGAATATACCCCTACTATTTTTTCACTATTATTTAAAACTAACTTATGACCTTTTAATACTATATCAATTATTTCATTCTCTATCTTTATGCTTTTTTCAATATCTTTCATAACAATTTCTTTTACTTTTTCTTTAGCATCTAAAGTAACAAAAAAAGTCAATATTTTTTCATCTAGCAAAGGTTTAATTAAATCAGCAATTTTTTTATTTTTATTTATCTCTTGCATCATTTTAGTAGAGAGTTTCACTAAAGACATTTCAACTTTAATATCTTCAGGTAGTAAATTAGAATTTTTTATTGACCCTTTAAATAAAAAACCATCAAGAGCAGGTCTAATATCTTTTTCACTCTCTTTTGTATACATTGTAATTAACTGTTGTACAGTAGGGTTAGTTGTAGGTATTTTTGAAAAGACATAATCTCTAAACTGTTTAGCATTAACAACTTCTAACTCAAAATCTCTAGTACTTTTTAAATATCCTTCTTCTTTAAGTATAGTTAATTTTAAACCATTTTTTAACATAGTTTGTTTTTGTTTTTCTACTGTTTTATTTACTTGTTGTTTCATAACAACAGGTGTAACCCCAATCCCGACAATGACTAAAATACCAACAACATACATGTATATTGATTTCATACTTTTCCTTAGATTTTAAATTTATGGGCATTATACTAGCATAAAATATCATTTAATCATAATAATTTGTTTTTATTATAAAAATTTGCTATAGTAGTTTATATTATAGATGTATATCACATCTTTTGTATGAATTATGTCTACTCTACTTCATCCTAAAAGTTTAGCGAACTTTATAATTAAGTCTATTAAATACGGGAAAAAAATGTCCAACTTAAGAGTTAAGTATCAAACAGTAGAATTTAATGATATAGATATACATACATGTATACTTCGTGATAACCAACAATATGAAGATATAGATAATGAAGCGGAGGACCTTGGTATTTCTTCTGCTTCTTGGCCTTTATTTGGTCAGATATGGCCATCGAGTAAAGTACTTGCTTCTTTGATGAGTGATTTTGATATTAAAAATAAAAGAATATTAGAAGTTGGATGTGGTATTGGTCTTGCTAGTTTAGTGTTAAACCATAGACTTGCTGATATAACAGCAACAGATTATCATCCACAAGTTCAAAAATTTCTCAATAGAAACTCTTTATTAAATAATGATGAAGATATTCCATTTGAGCGGACAGGATGGAGTGATAATGATGATACTCTTGGTAAATTTGATTTGATTATAGGGAGTGATTTGCTTTATGAAAGAGATCATGCCCATATGCTCTCAGAATTTATAAATGCTCATGCAAATAAAAATTGTGAAATTATAATCATTGATCCAGGTAGAGGAAACCAAGGAAAATTTACTAAAATGATGATTGAACTAGGTTACACCTATACATGTAAGCATTCAGATGAAATAGATACAGAGATAAATAATGGGACTTTTAAAATTCACTCTTTAGTTCGATAAAAAGAAAGTGTATTTTTCCCAAGGGCTTTACATGTAAGAGATTTTCATCGGTTATTTCCATCGCATCTCCAGCGCTTAGACTCACTTGTTCATTAATAAGGCTTTCCCCTTCAATCTGAACAAAATATATCTGCTTATCCTTTTTTATGCTGTATTGTATCTCTTGAGTAGTTTCACTCACGTATATTTCTATATCTTGGTGTATCTTTACTTTTGCATCTCCCTTTAAAGATGATACGATATTTAAAAGTCTGTTTTGTCTTTCATTTTCTTTATATCTGTGTGAACCATACAAAGTTTGCATGTTTTTTTGAGGCGGAAGTATCCAAATCTGCAACAATCTCAAATCCTCAGTTTTACTAAGATTGTATTCTGAATGCATTACTCCTGTTCCAGCACTCATATACTGAACCTCCCCTCTTTTTAGGGTTTTTTCATTGCCCATACTATCTTTATGGGTTATCTCTCCATCTACAACATAAGAGATAATTTCCATATCTTTGTGAGGATGTTTAGCAAATCCACCTTGGGGATGAATAATATCATCGTTAAGTACTCTTAATGCCCCAAAATTTATATTTTTTGGATTTCTATACTCTGCAAATGAAAAATGAAATCTACTCTCTAGCCAACCTAGATTTGAAGCTCCCATATTTTCTTTTGATAATTTTTTTAACATGATTAATCTTTAAAGAGTACCATTTCCATAGATTGGTTTGCATACATGTAAACATCATTCATAGCAATTCCAGTTTTACCTTTTGAAGCACCATAGGCTACAAAAAATGGTAAAAGATGGTCAAGTGAAGGATGATTTTTAGCACAATATGGTGCTTGATTGATTAAATCTACCAATAAATCTTCATTTTTATTTTCAATGTTTTTCACTACCCAATCTCTAAACTCTCTTGCATACTCTTTAATTGGAGCTTCATCTTCCCATTGTGAATCAAATAAATTATGAGTCATATTGCCACTTCCAATAATAAGAGCTTCATCTCTTAGACTTTGTAAAGCTGCACCAATTTGCATAAGTTTTTTACCTGAGAAATGTATAGGTAAGGACAATTGTACTACTGGAATATCTGCATCTTTATACATTAAACTAAGTGGTGCCCATACGCCATGGTCGTAACCTATTCTTGATTCATCTTTTTCTATATCTATTTTTGAGCTTTTTATAGTTTCATATACTTTATTAACATACTTAATATCATTTTCTACCGGATATTCAACTTGATATAATTCTTTAGGAAATCCATAAAAATCATATATAATTGTAGGATTTTCATTTACTAAAATCTTTAAATTATCACTAGTCCAATGAGCTGATACTATGATAATATATTTTGGTTTCTCAAATTTATTTGGTAGTTTCTGCAAAAAATCAGCAACGTCATGTTCCATGATAGCAAGTTGCGGTGAACCATGAGATATAAATAATGTTGGTAACATATCTTCTTTCCTAATTTATCTTGCAAATTTTATAAATTGTTGTAGTATTTTTTTACTACTATCAAACTCTAATGCTTTTTCGTATGTTGTAATAATTTCTCTAGGCATAATAATTGAGCCTAATTTTGTAAACTGATTTCTCATTGCGTTTAAAACATCAGTACCACCAGAACCACTATGTGTTGCTAATAAAATAAATTTTTCATTAAAAACTTTTCTAAAATCATCATTTGATCTAGATACCCATGCTATAAAATTACTAAGAATTGGAGGTATCGAATAATTATATTCCGGTGATATAACAATATATCCTTGTGATTTCTCCATAGTTTCTGTAATTTTATTAATCACTACAGGAATACCATTTTGTTCTTTTGAACTATCATACAAAGGTAATTCTAAATTGACAAGATTAATAATTTCAGCCTCATAATCTAACTCATTCAACTGTTTTTTTAATACATTCGCTAATTTCATATTTTCATTTAAACTTGAAACAAATATTGTATACATCTGTTATTCTCCTAAATTAAAAAGGATACTTCTACTAAGTATCCTTACATGTAAAAGATTAGCCTATTTAGCTAAAATTCCTTCTAATTCAATATCTAATTTTACTTTATCACCTATCAAAACACCACCTGCTTCTAATGCAGAGTTATATACTAAACCAAAATCTTTTCTGTTTATTTTTCCATATAAAGCTAAACCAACTCTTGTATTTCCCCAAGGATCTTTTACAATTCCATTATTTTCAAAATCCAATTTAACTTCTTTTGTGATTCCATGCATAGTCAATTTTCCATATGCAGTATCTCCATCAACTTTTGTTAATTCAAAGTTCATTTCTGGGAATTTTGCTACATCAAAGAAATCCGCACTTTTTAAGTGACCATCTCTTTTTGCATTTGCTGTGTTCACTGAAGAAATATCAACTGTACCTTTTAATGCTACAAGCTTTTTAGCTTTTTCATCATATTCAAATGAACCATTAAATTTATCAAATGTTCCTTTAACATTTGAAACCATCATATGCTTTACTTTAAATCCTAAACTAGAATGTGCTACATCTAAATTATAATTTCCTGCAAATAATGTGCCTGCTGCTAAAATTGCCACTAAACTTGTTTTTACTAATTTCATATTATTCCTTTTTTTTATTAGTACTATGTAAATAAAAAAGTTACTGTGATTTATGTAACTTTCTCAACAAAATATATAAAGTATTAAGCTCTTCATCATTTAAAATCTTAAAATTTGATGTAAGATTCTTTGAATGTGTCGGAAATATACGGTCAATCACTTCTGTGCCTTTTGGGCTAATTGATAGTAAAGTTGATCTCTTATCATTCTCATCCTTTACTGTATATATCCAACCATCTCTTTTTAAGTTTCTTACAACAACAGTTATATTACCAGGTGTACTCATAGTGAGTTTAGTAATACTTCCTATATTTAAGTTTCCTCTATGATAAAGAACCTCAAGAACTTTAAACTGATTCAGAGTCAAATCATTTTGTGCAAAATAATGAATCTCTTTAGTGCTGATTTTATAAAAAGCACGAGAGAGTTGCATCCAAGTTTGCATTGATTTGTCTGTTCTTACACCGTAAGACTTAACATTTTTCTTCATATCACGTCTCCTAAGAAAATTATACTACTAATTAGTACTAATGTCAATGGAAAACTTAAAAAGTTACTAAAATATTTCAAATTAGTGATTTTTTTCTAATTAAAGTAAGTAATTACGAGTCTAAATCTTTATAGTATTGGTCATAAGGGATGAACTTTCCACTATTTTTCCAATTATTTCCTGAATATTTTGTTGTAAAAATGCTTCCAGTATTTATCCAGAATTGTTTTCTATTAAACATATATTTTGGATAGTAATAAGGTAAAGTACTTGCATATGGGATACTATTCCATTTTGACTTTTTTGTAGATTCAAGTAGATACTCTTTACCATCTTTAAATAAAACAACCCATGCATGTCCTGCTGGTTTTTTACCTCTTTGTTTTACAGTACCAGCAACCACTCTTGCATCATAACCCAAACCTATTAACCAATCTGCTAAAAGTATTGCATGGTCTTCACAATCCCCACGAAGTTTAATATAAGACTCTTTTGATGTTTGCCACACTTCTTTTCTATGGTTATAACCAACTTCATCTAACTGATATTTTAACCTAGTTTGTATATATTGTAAAATTTTCCAAATATTATCTACTTTATAAGGTACAAAACCATTTAAATAACCATTGACAAAATACATCTTATTTAATGTAGATGGTTTAACACTTGCAAATATAAACTTTTTTCTAAGAGACATATAATAACCATATTTTTGAGAACCTTTAGTTGGTGTAATTCTCGCATACTTCATAGTAGTAAGTTCTTGTGCTTTACCTTTTTTAGGAATTTTCAAATCATAGATTTTAGGAATTTTTTCTACAATTGTTGGTTTATTTATTTTTCTAGGTTTTTCAATAGTCTTTGATTTATTTACTTTCTTAGGTTTTTCAATAATTTTTGGTCTACTTACTTTCTTAGGTTTTTCTATGGCCTTTGGTTTAGTTATTTTTCTGGGTTTCTCTGTAGAATTACTATAATAAATAACTAAAAGACATATTAAAATAATAATATAGCTAAATTTGTTTTTTATCAATGAATGCCCATACCAATAATAATGGCTATAAAAAGCATAATAGAAGAAGCAAAAATAGAAGCTGCGATATTTCCATTTTTAATTTCATTTTGAAGATTTATATCTTTTAAAAGTATCTTATCTACCAATAAAAGTAAAAATACACTCACAAAAAGTGTTATAAGTGTAAAGAGTAAATTTATACCTAATGTCATATATGTTGCACTTAAAAATTCATTTTCCATTGATTCCCTTTTAATTGAGTACGTCTGTTTTAAGAGGCATAAAGTATAGCATAAAAGAGGTTCTCTCTAAAAAGAACCTCTCTTGTTTATTAGTCTACTAGTTCAAAATCTTCTATAAGGTTAAAGTTTAAGTATTTGTATACTTTATCTTCCTTACCTGCTAGCTTTTTAGGAACTAAACTCATATACTCTTCTACGCTTGGTAGACGTCCAAGTAAAGCACAAAGAGCAGCAAGCTCTGCACTTCCTAGATATACTTGAGCACCCATTCCCATACGGTTATCAAAGTTTCTTGTACTTGTTGAAAAAACAACAGCACCATCAGCAACACGAGCTTGATTCCCCATACATAAACTACATCCTGGTATTTCTATACGAGCTCCAGCAGTTCCAAAGAGTGAGTAATAGCCCTCTTCTGTAAGTTGACGTTTATCCATTTTTGTTGGAGGAGCTATCCAAAGTCTTGTTGGAACTGTGCCTTCACCTTGAAGAACTTCACCTAAAGCTCTATAATGACCAATATTTGTCATACAACTACCAACAAAAACTTCATCAATTTTATTTGGTCTCTTATCATCTGCAAGTATTTCACTTAGCGTTGCAACATCATCTGGATCATTAGGACAAGCTAAAATTGGCTCAGTAATCTCTGCTAAATCAATTTCGATGATTGATTTATATTCTGCATCAGAATCAGCTTTTACGAGATTAGGATTTTTAATCCACTCTTTCATTTTATCTGCTCTTCTTTGAATAGTTACAGCATCACCATAGCCTGCTTTTATCATAGATTCAAGTAAAATGATATTTGAATTTAAATATTCTATAATAGGTTCTTTATCAAGTTGAACACTACATGCTGCTGCACTTCTTTCAGCTGCTGCATCACTAAGCTCAAATGCTTGTTCTACTTTTAATTTTGGTAAACCTTCTATTTCTAAAACAGTCCCAGCAAATACATTTTTCTTATTTTTCTTTGGAACCGTTAAAAGTCCTTTTTTAATTGCATAATAAGGAATCGCATTTACTAAGTCTCTTAGAGTAATTCCAGGTTGCAAGTCACCTTTAAATCTAACAAGAACTGATTCAGGCATATTTAAAGGCATAGAACCTGTAACACCTGCAAAAGCAACAAGACCAGAACCTGCTGGAAAAGAGATACCAATAGGAAAACGTGTATGAGAGTCTCCACCAGTTCCAACAGTATCTGGAAGAACCATACGATTTAACCATGAGTGAATAACACCATCACCTGCTCTAAGACTTACACCACTTCTATTTTTAATAAAATCAGGAAGAGTATGTTGTAAAGTAACATCACTTGGTTTTGGATAAGCAGCTGTATGACAAAAACTTTGCATTACAAGATCAGCATTAAAGCCAAGCGCTGCAAGTTCTTTAATTTCATCTCTTGTCATAGGTCCTGTTGTATCTTGGCTTCCTACAGTAAGTGTTTGAGGCTCAACATACATTCCTGGTCGAACACCTGCAACACCACAGGCAATTCCAACCATTTTTTGCGCTTGTGTATAACCTTTACCGCTATCACTTGGTTGTTCTGGTTTAGCAAAAATATCTTCAGCACCCAAACCTAAAGAAGCCCTAGCCTTTGAAGTTAAGCCACGACCAATAATAAGAGGAATTCTCCCTCCTGCTCTATATTCATCAGCAATAGTATTAGGTGCTAATTCAAACTGGGCAACTACTGTACCATTTTTTTCAATTTTACCAGCTAGAGGATATACATCAATAATATCACCAGTTTCTAGCTCATCTACATTTACTTCAATTGGAAGTGCTCCACTATCTTCTGCTGTATTAAAGAAAATAGGTGCAATAGTACTACCTAAAATTAATCCACCAGTTTTTTTATTTGGAACAAATGGAATATCTCTACCCATAAACCATTGAACTGAATTGATACCTGATTTTCTACTTGAACCAGTCCCTACAACATCACCAATATAAGCAACCTCGTGTCCAGCTGCTTGAAATTCTCTAATTTTTTCAATCGAACCAGGAAGTCTCTTAACAAGCATTGCATTTGCATGTAAAGGTATATCACTTCTTGTAAATGCTTCACTAGCAGGAGATAAATCATCCGTATTGGTCTCACCTGGTACTTTTAGTACTGCAACTGTAATTTTTTCAGCAAGTGCTGGTTTTGAAGTAAACCACTCAGCATTTGCCCAAGATTCTAAAACTTCTTTTGCAAAAGAGTTTGTTTTTGCTAAAGTTTCTACATCATTAAATGCATCGTATACAAGAACAATATGCTTTAGTACATCAGCAGAAGCTTGTGCTAAGACAGAATCTTTACTACTTAAACCATCAACCAAAGGTTTAACATTATAACCACCAAGCATCGTACCTAAAATCTGTATTGCTTTTACAGGAGTTATAACACTACATGTAGCATTACCTTTTGATATATCATTTAAGAAAGCTGCTTTAACATAAGCTGCATCATCAACGCCTGGTGGAACTCTATTTTCAAGTAAGTTTAATAAAAATTCTTGGTCTTCATTACCACTCTTTAGTAGCTCAACTACTTGTGCTGTTTGTTTAGCATCCAAAGGAAGAGCAGGAATACCCTCTTTTGCTCTAACTTCTACTTCTTTATTATATTCTTCAATAAATGACATCAGTAATTCTCCTTGTGAGTTAATTAGGCAAATTGTAGCAAAAAAAAGATACGATTCCCAAGCTTTTTTGAAAATATTTTCTAATTCTTTTTTAATCTGTTTTGTACCTTAAATAGGAGTTTTAATTGGTATATTTTAAGCTTTTAGTGGATATATATAGATTATTTTATATAAGGAGGAAGAAAGCTAACAATAACGCTAGCTTTCTTTAAGCATTCCTTTATTTATTTTTTAATAAATGCAGGTTGTGAATCTTCTTCTATACTATTTCTAGATATAGCGATTTTAATTAAGTAAATCATAATAACAATTGCTGTTACAATTCCACTATTTACAGCAATATCATGACTCAAACCAAATGGGAATTCTTTAGCAGTTAATATATAACCCACTAAACTTGAACTCATAAATACACCTGGCAAGGCTGAAATCCAAAAGTTTCTACCATGTTGGTATAAATATGCAGTTGCTGTCCACAATACAAATGTTGAAAGTAACTGATTTGAAAAAGTAAAGTACATCCAGATAGCTTTAAATCCAATTTGTGTAATTAAAAAAGCAATTACAAAAATTGGTACAGCAATCATAAGACGATTTACTATTTTTGCTTGAGGCATATTAAAACGATCTGAAATCGTCAATCTAATAGAACGAAATGCTGTATCTCCAGAAGTAATAGGAGCTACAATAACACCTAAAATAGCTAAAAGACCTCCAGCAATACCAAGATATCCGACAGTAATTTTATTTACTACAAGACCAGGTCCACCTTGAGCTAATACACCACTTAAACCATTAATTCCTTCAGGAAAATAAGCCATACCAACTGCCGCCCATATCATTGCTATAACAGCTTCTGAAATCATCGCACCATAAAATACTTTACGGCCTAATGTCTCATTTTTTATAGTTCTTGCCATAAGAGGAGATTGTGTTGCATGAAAACCACTTAGTGCCCCACAACTAATAGTAAAGAAAAGTGCTGGCCAAATAGGGATACCTGCTGGATGTGTAAAACTACTAATATCTGTAAGTTCTGGGATTGCTAAACCATGAAATAACATTGCTCCACCAACTCCAAAAGCCATAAACATTAAAACCGCACCAAAAAGTGGATAGATTTTACCAATAACTTTATCTACAGGAACAATAGTTGAAATAAAATAATAGGCAAAAATAATAGATATCCAAAATACTTTATTAGCAAAGATAGTACCTTCAAATACACCTTTTCCGCTAGTGTCAAAAGTTAGATTTGCTAAAAGTGCAGCAGGTCCAACAATAAAAACAACACCAACAAATAAAAGAAGCATTACACTAATAAACAACATTGCATATCTACTGTATTCACCTAGATAGTTCCCTGATATTTCAGCGATACTCTTACCACCCGTTCTCACTGACATCATACCTGACATATAATCATGTACACCACCAGCAAAAATTGAACCTACAATAATCCATAAAAATGCAGCAGGACCATAAAGTGCTCCCATAATCGGACCAAAAATTGGACCTAAACCTGCTATATTTAAAAATTGGATTAAATATACCTTCATCGTATTCATAGGCACGAAGTCAACACCATCTGCTTGCGTTGTTGCAGGAGTTGGTCTATTGGCATCTGCTCCAAAAGTTTTTTCTACAAATTTACCATATGTAAAATATGCAACACATAATAAAACTACTGCACATAGAAAAGTAACCATTTTATTTCCTTTGCTTTAATGTATGAATTATACAATTCATCCTAACAAAAAAATACTACTCTTAAAATCTTAAATTGATATAAATATTAAGTATATAATTTAATTTAATTTTAACTTTAAAACAAATGCTACGTAAAGTTACATATAGTAAAAGAAAAAAATCTTTTATAGAAGGATATCATCAGTATTTGGTTCTTTACAGGTGTATTTTATATCTTTTGATGGGTTTAGCATATTTTTTTTAATTTTATTATTTCCTTCAAAAAATGCTTTCTTATCGATAATCAAAGTTGTACTTAGTATATCACCTATAACCTTTCCACCTTCCATAATATGAACAATATCGCACTCAGCATTACCTTCAAAAACACCTTTAACAAATAAAGAATTTGCAATAACTTGACCAGTAACATAACCTTTTGCTTCTACTATTACACTATTTTTTGCTTCTATTTTTCCCTGTGTTTTACCAAAAACAACTAAATCGTCACTAGTATTAATTGTTCCTTGAATACTATTTCCACTTGAAATTATTGTTTGTTTCATAAATATACCCTTTTAATGTAAGAATTATACTATATTTCTATGTTATATTTTCACTTACATATTAATTAGGTTTAATCTTCACACGATATAATTCCATCTTTAAAGGAAAATAGATTGATAATTCTAGATTTTGAAACTAACTCAACAAACGAACATGATGTTATAGAGGTAGCTGCTGCTAAAATTGCCATTAAAAATAATGAGTATGTTGTAACAGATATGTTTCATAGATACTACTTATCTCGCTATCCTGTTAATCGTTTCTCTTTTGAAGTACACAAGATAACTCCTGAGATGGTATTGCAGTATAGAAAAGAAAAAAATCTCAATCATAGTGTCTATTTTAAAGAAGATTTGGATTTTGTCAAGTTTTGTCAGGGAGCAAAAACCTTAGTAGCTCACAACATAAGCTTTGAACTTCGTCATCTTTATAAGCTCGTTTCATTTGAAAATCATTTTTGTACGATGAAAGAAAATCGTCATATCGTAAAAGCTTTAAACAAAAATGGAAATATTAAAAATCCAAAACTTGATGAAACTTGTAAATTTTATAATATAGATTTTGACCAAGACTCTTACCACAGCGCAACTTATGATGTTTCTAAGACATACGAAATACTAAAAGCTATGAAAAAGAGTGACTATATTTATACATAAAACAATTTAGCTAAAAATTTAGCTATACTAAATACAATATCATGATACTCGATCTGTATTATCATACCGTTTTTAAAGTCTTTTAAAAATATAGGATAACCCATTAAAAGCCTAGATCTACTCGAATTAACATTAACAGATTTTTGTTAGGCTTTCTTCAAATGCACTTTTATTTATTATATATAACAATACTATACTAAAAAACTGATGCATTCTTACAAGGAACGAGACTAATGAATATCGAAATTGTTACTACACCAAATAATGAATTAAAAGAGAGTGGTTTTGGAAACATAAAATCTTGCAACTCCATACTAGAGTCTATGACAAAACTAGGGCATAGTGTAAGATTAAACATATGTACAACTAAAAATGATTTAGAAAATATTGCCAATAGAAAACCTGATTTAGTTGTTCTTGCTGTCAAATATTTATCATTTAAAAACAAAAAAGATATTTGGTTGAGTGATTATTTTGCTAAACATTCTATAAATTATACAGCTTCTTCAAGAGAAATATTAAAATTTGATTCCAATAAAGTTTTGGCTAAAGATCATTTAAAAAGTTTAGGAATAAAAACGGCTGATTATTTTACAGCATTACCAGGTGAGTATAAAACCATGCAAGAATTACCTATAAAGTTCCCTTTGTTTCTAAAACCTATTGACGCTGCAAATGGTAATGGGATTGATGATTTGTCATTTGTAACAAATTTTATAGATTTTGAGACTAAAGTAGATTCATTGTTTGAAAGATTTCAACTTCCTATTTTAGTTGAAGAGTATTTGGGTGGTAAAGAGTTTACTGTATCTGTAGTTCAAAATAGCGATGGTACATTACTTATCTCTCCTATAGAGATAAATCCTTTAGTTTCATCAAATGGACTTAGGATTTTAGGACAACAGGCAAAAAAAGATGATTCTGAAGAATTAAAAAAAGTTAATGCCCCTGAAACAAAAACAAATCTTATTAAACTTGCTACTGCTGCTTTTTATGGTTTAGGTGTTAGAGACTATGGACGAATTGACATTAAAACAAATATAAAAGGTGAATGTTACTTTATGGAGGCAAATTTAGTACCTGGCATGACTAAAGGCTCAAGTTACTTTCCAAAAGCCTGTGAGATTGCAAATGGATTGTCTTATGATAAAGTTGTTGAATTAATGATAGCTAGTGGTATAAGTCGTATCCCTGTAAATGTCAGCACTGCTATGCATATCCAAGCAGGTGCTTAGTAATTTTATCAATACTTGCTATAATTCTTTTTTTTAAAGAATAGGAAATAAATGCAAAATATTATAGAGATACTAAAAACCAAAACAGATTTAAGTGAAAACTGTATAAAAAACATAATAAATTTACTTGAAGATGGATGTACGATTGCTTTTATAGCAAGATATAGAAAAGATATGACAAACAATGCAAGTGATGAGGTATTGTTGAAATTTCAAGAAGTATATGAATACAGTTTAAAACTTTTAAAAAGAAAAGAAGAGATTGCAAATACTTTAAAAGAAAAAGGTGCTCTTACTCCAAAACTACAAGAGTTGTTAGATAAAGCTATTACGCTTACATCTTTAGAAGATATATATGAGCCATACAAGGGTGTTAAGAGCACTCGTGCAGACGATGCTATCAAAAATGGACTAGAAGGTCTTGCAAATATTATTATGTCTATGAGATACTCTATTGAAGAAATTTATGATAAAGCAAAAGGTTTTTTAAATAACAATGTAAAAAATATTGATGAGGCTATACAAGGGGCACAAGATATTATCGCCCTTCGTTATTCTCAAGAGTTACGTACAAAAGATGCTTTAAGAAAAAATCTTTTAAATCATGGTTTGCTTGTTACAAAAAAAACAAAAACTTTTGAAGAAAATGGTCTTTATAAAGAGTTAGCAAATGTCAAACAAAAAGCTAGTTATATAAAATCTCATAAAATTTTAGCAATTTTAAGAGCGGTAAATGAAAAACAGATTAGTTTAAAAGTAGAAGCTGATGAAGATTATCTTATATCTGGTATAAAACAGTATAGAATTCCAAAACATGCAAATAATTCAAAAGAACTGGTGTTAAGTGCGTATATAGATGGTTTAAAAAGGTTATTACTCCCTAGTTTAAAAAGAGAACTTTTAAGTGCACTTAAACAAAAAGCGAGCGATGATGCGATAAACCTTTTTGGTAAAAATCTCAACGAACTTTTAATCACTCCACCTTTAGTAAATCAAGTCATACTTGGAATTGACCCAGGATTTAAAACAGGTTGTAAACTTGCTGTTATTGATAAAGATGGTGCTTATTTAGACTCAAATGTTATGTATCTTTTAAGCGAAACGAGTAAAGCAAGTAAAATTGTTTTAGATTTTATCAAAAAATACAAAGTAAGTGCCATTGCAATAGGAAATGGAACTGGTTCAAAAGAAGCTGCAAACTTTATAGCCAATCTTATTAAAGAAAACAAGTTAGCTGTAAAGTATGCAGTTGTAAGTGAGATAGGAGCTTCAGTGTACTCTGCTTCAAAAATAGCAAATGAAGAGTATGGATTTTTAGACGTTACTATACGAGGTGCAATATCGATTGCTGGTCGTCTTCGTGATCCTATGGCTACTTTAGTGAAAATTGATCCAAAATCTTTAGGCATAGGACAATATCAACATGATGTCAATCAAAGTGATTTGGCTAAAAAACTCAATGATGTCACCTTTAGTTTAGTCAATCGTGTTGGGGTTGATTTGAACTCAGCATCTTACAAACTCCTCTCTTTTGTTTCTGGTATCAGTGAAAAACTAGCAAAAAATATAGTAGCTTATAGAGAGGAGATAAAAGGCTTTACATGTAAGAAAGAACTTTTACATGTAAAGGGTGTTGGAGCGAAGGCTTATGAGCAAAGTGTAGGCTTTTTAAGGATTAAAAATGGAAAATCTTTTTTAGACAATAGTGGTATTCATCCTGAAAATTATGATGTTGCAAAACACTTAAAAGAGAATTTTGATTTGACGCAAGTGACTGAAGATATACTTCATAAACTCTCATATGAGTTTGATTGTGGAGTAGAGAGTCTAAAAGACATATTACAAGAGCTCAAAAAACCAGGATATGATATAAGAGAAGAGTTAGAAGAGATCTCTTTTTGTGAAGATATAAAAAGTATAGAAGAGTTAAAAGAGGGAGATATCGTGAGTGGAGTTGTACGAAACATCACTGACTTTGGAGCTTTTATAGATATAGGACTTAAAAATGATGCTCTTTTACATATCTCTGAGTATTCTCACAAAAGAATCTCACATCTTATGGATGTTATGAGCATAAATCAACAATTTAAAAATTTAAGAATTTTAAATATAGATTTAGAAAAAAATAGAGTATCAATATCTTTAAAGGATTCTTTCTAAGTAATCTTGTAGCTCTTTGATATTTTCAAACTGATTTTTAGCATTTTGAGCTTTACCATATCCCCACTTTGCAAACATAAAATCAACATTAGCATTTATTGATGCACCCTCGTCTTTTACGCTATCTCCCACTAGTATACTTTGAGAAAGTGGGATTGATGAAAGTTTAGATATATGTTCTAACATATCAGGATGAGGTTTTGAATGTTCAACATTGTTTGCTCCAACTATAAAAGAAAAGAAATCTAACATTCCTTGTCCTTTTAACATGTTACGTGCAAAAATATCTGCTGCATTTGTAGCAATACTAAGAACAATATCTTTTTGATATAAAAACTCTAAAAAATCATAAACTCCTTCATAAGGAGTTACATGATTATTTGCATTTTTTAAATAATGTTTTGCAAAAAGTTCTTTATGTTCAGGATTATACTCTTGTGTACCATAAAAAATTTTAGCTAAATTTTGATTAGGCTCATTTATATAATACTCCAACATCTCTTTTTCAACAGGACCTAAACCCAATGTTTCTCTCACATAATTAACGCTACAAGTCAAAGCATAACTAGAATCAAGAAGAGTTCCATCCATATCAAAGATGATAGATTTTATTTTATTTGTCATATTTTTCTATGTTTAAACCCAAAATTAAAAGATCTTTTTTCTCATCATTGATTTTAGCAACACTAGGGAAATGCCCCCACTCTTTAAAACCAAGTTTTTTAAACAACTGTAAACTAGTATTGTTATCAGCAAAAATAAGTGCTAAAAAATTTTCAATATTATAATCTTCAGCCTGATCAATAATCTCTTTTAAAAACTGTTGTCCAAGTTTTTTTCCTCTAAAATTAGTGTCTATATATATATTTATTCTTGCACTATTTTCATATGCAAGATGAGGATAAAACGGTTGTAAAGATAACCAAGCAATCACTTTTCCATGATACTCTTTTACTAAAATAGGACGTTTTTCTCTATCATGTGCTCTAAACCAATCCACTTTTTCATCTGGAGTCACTTTTATGCTATCAGCTGTAGAAATTCCATCTTCTATGGCTTTATTATAAATCTTTACGATTTGCGGTAAGTCTTCTATGGTTGCATTTCTAAACGAATTTATCATGTTCACTATCCAAATTTAAAATTTATTTATTATATATAAACAATACTTAGTGAGTGATTATTGCTTGAGTAGGATTTTAGAATTTGTCATTTATAAAAAGTTTTTTTGTTATAAATTAAATATTAGTTTGTTCTCTAAAGTATTGAAAAAATAAAAAATTTTTACATGTATAGAGCTACTTTCTTTAACAAGTAGCTCTTATCAATCGTTATACTATCTACACCTTAAACTTGCCAAGTTCAGTATCAAGTTTATTAGTCATAGAAGAGAGATGCTCACTAGCACTTGCGACTTCTTCAATACTTCTCGTATTAGCACTAGCGATAGTTTCTACTTCTTGAATATCTTTAATCATATCACGTATAGAATCATTTATTTTTAAAGTCTCTTTTACACTTTCATGATTACTTTGAATATTGTCTTCTAAGATTTTTGCATTTTCAACTACAATAGATTCTAAATTAGCAGATATATCTGAGAGTTTTAAGATATCAGCTGAATTACTATCCATCTGTGTACTTGCATCTGAAATAGCTTGAACGACTATATTGATAGTAGTATTAATCTCAGTTAAACTTTTTTGTGTTCTCTCAGCCAACTGTCTTACTTCATCAGCAACCACTGCAAAACCACGTCCATGTTCACCCGCCCTAGCTGCTTCAATAGCAGCATTGAGTGCTAAAAGATTTGTTTGATCTGCAATATCAGAGATAACTGTTAAAACATTTTTTACATCTTCTGTATTAGAGCTTGTCTCTTTTAGTTTATGGGAGAGTTCTATCTCTTGTTGGGAACTCTCTTGAAGATGAATATTAAGTTTATCCATCTCTTTTTGAATTGTTTTAAAATTACTATTAGCTAAGTCTAATTGTTCACTATTATGTTTTACTATATTTACAGAACTTTCTACATTTTCTAAGATAGTATTACCACTACGTGCACTATTAGATACTATAATGCTCTCTTCTTCTGAGCGTTTACCAACAGCTAAAGATGTTGTTGAAAGCTCATGGGCTATAGAAGCATTTTCACTACTTGTCTCTTTCGCATTTATAATAACATCTTGTATTTTTTTGATAAAAAGATTTACACTTGTTGCAATATCTGCTAATTCATCTTTACCTTTTACTGCTAAACGTTGTGTTAAATCACCATCTCCTGTACC
>NZ_JFBL01000017.1 GCF_000597725.1 Sulfurospirillum arcachonense DSM 9755 | reverse complement strand
GGTAATCCATCGCCATTCATATCCATCAATGCACTATATACACCTGAAGTATTACTTCCTGTTATATAATCATTTGTATACGTACCTTCTCCATTTGGTAGCCAGAGTTCCATTGGAGCATAGTTTAAGTCTTCTTTCTCTTCCCATATAAAATCAACAGGCTCTAAACACTCTTTCATAGAGCACTCTTGTAGTGATGTTATTCTTGATTGTTCGTTATTGTATTCATAAAAAAGTTTATAAGAAGATACTTCCTCTTCATCTGTTTTTACTGAAATCTCTTTTAATCTTTTGTTTATATTTGCTTTTACACTTCTTGAATAGATTGTTTTTTTATCAAGTCGGTCTTCATATATAAAGTCTATTTTGTTATTTGCATATGATATTTGGGAGATAAATTGTTCATCATTTGTATCTGCATACTTAAAATATATCTTATTGTCATACCTATCTGCTATTTGGTTTATTTTATAAAAGGCATTTCCATCTTTTGAATCTTGGGTATTTCCATACTCATATATAAGTCCATCTTTTGAGTAAACTATCCAAAAATCGTCTTTTTTTATAATCTTTTTTTGAGAATTTATCTCTGTTCTATACTCACTTCCATTACTACCATAGATATTTGAATCATCTACCAAAAGAAGCTTTTGTCCATCTAAACAGTAATTAAAACTTCGAGAGCTATCTTGTTTTTCACTAAAAAGAGTTTCGTTGCATTTTGTTATCGAGGACAATCCAGCAAGAGAAAATCCAACACCCAAAAGTGAGTTCATGTTTGAAGAAGAGTTGTAGTTTATCCCTACAGATGGTTTTAATCCTGCAATTCCTTTTGGGGTGATGATTTCAAGGTCATAGGTTAAACTACCACTTGATACATCAACACTCCCTTTTGTAGCACCTACTATAGATGCGTAAAGTGAAGTGTTTAAAAGAACTGATAATAAAATGACACCAAATATTTTTAGTAATCTCATGTTAGTTTGTTTTTTCACTTATATTGTTTATAGTTTTTTTAACCTGTTCAATCTGTAATTGAAGCTTTTTTATATCTGCTTCTTCTTTTTGAGTTAATTTTACTTTTTTATTTGCATCTGTTTTATGAAACTTTTGCAACATTTTTTCTGTTTTTTCTAACTCCTGATTAAGTTTCCCTAATGTCTCATCTGTTTTTTTAGTATCTATCTTTTTAGGAGCATAGTTTAACTGCTCCTTTGTGATTTGATTCTCTGGAACAGAACTATCTTTTGTTAACAGTGAATAGCCTAGGTAGGCTATTACTGTTATGAGTGAGATTATGATTATTTTTATTATGTTGTTCATTTTATTTCCTCATATTACTTTTTATAAAATCTTAACTTTAATTAAAAAGAAGTAAAATTTCTATATTTCCAGACAAGTTTTGTTCTTGTAGCAGACATTGTTGCGCTCCTTGTTGAAGCTGAGTTAATATCGTATAAAACATTAAATGATAAAAAATTACTATATCCCATATTGTTGATGCAGCTTTTTTGCGATGAGCTTGCACTACTCCAATTAGAATTTCTTTCATTTGAATGCCACCTATCACTCCAGTTTGCATAAAAATAACATGTTTCACCCGTAGAATTCTTTTTTATAGAGGAACCATTAGATACTGCTTTTTTTATAATTACATAAAAGCTTTCTGTATATGACTCATTTACTTGCCTTTGACATCTTTTGTTGCTAAAATCTGTACTCCACGCTTCTGAAATTGGTAATGTAACACAAGGGTTATCTTCCATATTATTTGTTCTAGTTCCTGTAGTAGCATAAAACCACTGCTTAAAACTAGTATCAGATGCATATGCTAAACCCGTAGTTGTGTAGTTTGCTTGTGTTCCAAGTTGTTTGGTGATAGCAGTTAGGTTATGTGTTAGAGTAGGAAGGTTTCCTCTATCTCCTTTAGTGAAAATAAACGTTGCACTTATCTGTCCATCTCCAGTTGCGTTATCAGTCCAAAAGTCTTGAGTGCCATTAACTATATGGGTATATTCAGTTCCACCAATTGCTACTTTAACACTATTTGGTGCATCTGCCCAGTCTGTAGCTTCAGTATAACTTGCAAGTGCCAATGCATTGTTTACAAAGACTGCATTTTCACAACTGTCACTTGTTGGTAGGTTTACTATACCCTCTTCTACAAAAGCTTCAGGCAGATTTACATTTGCTTTTGTTATAAAAACTCCATCCTCTCTTTTATAACAACTGTTTCCTTTGTTGTCTGCTGTTTTTAAATATGTTTGATTATTAAATAGTGCTAGATTTGGAGAGTCGGTATACATCTGTGCTATTGAGCTTACTGGTGTTGCATCTGTTAAGTTGTTTTTATGCTTACCGGTTGAGACGTAGTTAAAAGAGTACATGCCATCTACTAAAGCTCCGCTATAATATGAGTTTGATGAGTTTCCATTACATGTATCTGCTGTACAGTCATTGTTTAGAAGATAGTAAGTAAATGAAGAGTTTAGAGTTGTAAAACTATCTCTGCCTGCTGGATTATTTGCTACTTGAATAGTATCAGCACTCCATACATTTCCAGTTTTAATAAACTCTTTATTTCCTATAGATGATAAAACTGCCGTTATCTTACTTCCTTCAGTTGCATCATTGTATATTGTAACCATATCTATTAGGGTATATGTACCTACAAACTCCCCACCTAGTTGCCATGTTTGCTCAGCTGTACATGTATATGCATTTTTTTGACCATTTTGAAGGTCTACAAAACCTTTGTCTTTGTAAAAACAAGGGAGTGTATTGAGTTGTTCAAGAGAGTTTGCCTTGATGATTCCTTCAGAGTCTATTGAACCAGTTGAGCCCATACTGTCCCACTCACCATTGTTATAAACGTATATATCAAGTGCTCCGGATTCATTTGGATGGTACCAGATTTTACTAGTATCTGTTGGGCTCTCTTCTCCTATATAAATATTTGAAAAAGAACTTAAAGAGTTTATTTTTCTACTCATCTCTATGTTATATAGTGGTTTAGCATCTGTTATATCTAAAAAGTTTTTATTCCAGTTTTCTAGTGTAGCATCCATATATGTTGTAGGATTTGCATAGATAAAAAGTTTGTCACTTAAACTTTTCCCTACGATTGGGTCGTACATGTAACCACCCATATCTATCAATCCAAAATCATAGTTATGCTCAAAACCTCTATAACCTATACTTGTAATATCTTTTGAAGGTACAAAAGTTTGTGCCCAAGAGACATCGCTTGGTTCACCAAATGGTCTATAGTTTATGTTTCTTTCTAGTATCGCTGCTTCATTTGTTATAGAATCTAGTGAGCCAAATAAATCTTTATGCAAATAATAGTTACTTGGAACAATCAACCCTCCTATATCATCCTCTACATGTATAGCTACAAGAACACCTTTTACATAGATAAGGTTTTTATATGTTGTATTTGCAGCTTTGAGATTGTACATAAAGCTTTTATTTATCTTGTATGATGATGTTGCATTTTCATCATTGATAGTAATTGTTTTTTTATAGCTTTGCCCATCTTTTGAATACAGAGTTTCTACTTTTGATGAATCATTTTCTATAAGATTTGGTTTGTTTAAACCTATAAGAGTATTGTCAGTAGTTTTTGTAAAAGTATTGTTATTTACATCATATGTATAGCTACTTTGACTTGGGTCTATATAAGAGTAAACTAGATTTACATAAAAACTCTCTCCAACATTTGAAGCACTAATAAGTCTGTTTGTTGCATCATATTTATATGTTTGTGTGAAGTCTTGTTTTACATCGTATTTAGTGATGATGTTATTGTTTTTATCGTATGCGTATTGGATATCTCTTATATCGTTGTTTCCATAGTAACCTGTTGTGATTCTTAGAAGATTGCCACTCGCACTATCGTACTCTTTTTTCGTTACTAATCCATTTCCATAGATTGCATTTATAACTCTTCCTAGTGGATCTTCGTCTATGATTTTATAAAAGTACTTAAACTCACTATTGTCAAACATACCTAAATATGAGTTATCTTGAAGTGAACCATTTCCTTTTTTAAGATCTGTATATTTTACCAAGTAGTTTGATGCTAGTTGGTAAAAATTATTTGCATATGCGATTATCTCATTTGATTGATTTTTATAATACGTCACCAAATCTTGGTCTATATTTAAGTCATCCTCTAAAAGAGATGGTGTTGTGATAATACCTTCTAAAAGTGCGCTTGACTTATCTACGTATATCGTTGCTAGACTAGCATATTGTTTTGCTTGGTCTTTCATAGTTTCATTTAACCACTTAAAATTATCTTCATCGCTTGAGTTTGTAAGCTGTGCTAAGAGTTGATTTTCTCTTATACTTTTATAGTTTGCAAGTACACTTTCATACTCACTAACACTTTTTTGAAGTAGTACTATAGTTTCACCAAGTAAAGTTGCTACTTCATTGAGTTGTTCATGTATAGAAGGATCAATCGTAGCGTATTTTGGAGCCAAGGTTTCATAGACTACTTTTTTAAGAGAGTAGTAGTTGACCTTTGCTTTTAGTTCAATATACTCCGTATATAAAGTATACTCATTTGCTAGGTTTGAAGCTACTAAGTCTTGTAAATCTGTTGCGCTAAGTTCAGAAGAGTTTTTCTTTGGCGATTTGACTGCACTTAGGTATCCATACTCATTGTACTCATTGATACTCTCAAATCCATCAGGGCTGATTGTTTTATCTAACTTTCCATTTGCTAAGTACGTGTATTGTGTTGTAAATGTTTTATTTTCTATAAGCTCTTTGTTTGCTTTTAGTCTTCCTAGTTCATCATAGAAATACTCTTTTTTATACTCTGCTGATTTAGTATAAGCAAGTTTACCTATGCCGTAGTTTGCTCTATCGTATACATTGTATGTTATATCTTGATTTGCATTAGAAAGTACCTCTTTTTTTACAATTCTATTTAATGCATCATAGCTAATATTAGTCGTCTTCCCATTGGTATCAACTGTTTTTATGAGGTTTCCTAAAACATCATATGTATATGTTATAGTATCTACTTTTCCATCTTCACGTACCACTTCAACTCTGTTATCTGGATACGTTATACTTATCGTACCATCTTCATTGTATACATAAGATGTAACTGCTCTTTGCTCGTCAACTGCAGGTTTGTCTACGATTGTGATTCTATTTTGTAAATCATATGTAAGATTGATAAAGTATGCTTTCTCTCCTTTAAAATAAGGAAGAGAATATGAAGCGATTCTTCCTCTTTCATCATAAAGTATATCTTCAAGTATATATCTGCCGTTAAATCCTATCTTTACAGTTTGGATTTTTTTGTTATAGACATCGTAGTATTTTATGACTTCAGGATTTAGAGTTGAAGTTATACTTACTTTATATGCTGCATTTTCTATCAAATCATCTGTAGAGTATACGTACGAGATTGTGTTGCCATCTGGTTTAGTCTCTTGTGTAACTCTGTTTTGTTCATCATAAGTCCAAGTTGTAGTTAAATCATTTGCATCTGTAAGAGCTAATAAGTTTCCATTTGCATCGTATACTTTTGTAATAATATGACCTAGTGGATTTATCTCTTTTTTACTAAAAGTTTCATTTATCTCTTTGTATTCGTACTTTGTAACTCTTGGTTCAATGTTTGTTCCGGTTATCGTTTCTCTTAGAATCTTTCCTTGGTCATTATAATTATATGTTTTTAAAAGATACTCTGTTAAGGTTTTAGCTCCTGTTGCACTTGTGATGCTTGCAAGCAAATCACCATCATAACTCACATCATAATATGAAGTTAAACCCTCTTTGTTGGTTGTAATGATTTGAGATAGATTTTGTTTATCTACTTCTATGTTGTATAAAAAAGTTACTTCTGAATCTGCAATAGGGATGTTGATGTTGTTTGATGCATCTTTTATACTTATTAGTCTATATACTTTCTCACCTGCAATGGTTATTGCTTCTTCTTCTGTAGTATAACTCCCTCCACCATCTGCGTTTGTGTCGAATTCTACTAAGGCTATATAGTTAATGCCACTTGTATTTACATTATCATTACCAGAGGATAATGTAAATCCTTCATTAGAAATAGTAAAATAGTCATACCCAGCATATTCAGCTTCTGCGTTTTCTAGGTGAATTAAAGAGTCATTTCCTACACCAAATCCTCTTTGATTATCAAATACAAACCAAGGGTTAACATTGAGACCTTTTATGATAATTCTAGCTGGTTTTTTAGCTACTCCATCTATATCTTTAGTTTCTATAAAATTGCCAGCTGTACCTGTTCCAGTATATTCTACTATAGCCCAAGTTTTGGATTTAGCTTTGCCGTACATAACAAAAGTTTGATTTAGTGTATTCTGACCAATTGAGCTCCCAACCATAGTTAAATCAGAAGTAGAACCACTAGGAAATAATGTAGAGGAGTTATTCTTAGCATTAGTTAAATCTAATAATAAATAATCTCCAGCTATATCGTTATATTTAACATCCCAATTTGTTACTGTTGTCAAATTTTTAACAATAGCTATATCCAACTTAGCACCAACACTATGTGGTATTTCATGTCCAGCTACTCCGCTTCCTTGATATAGTATCATAGTATCTTTTGTTATTGGATTATATGCTTCTATATATCTCTTCCCTTGATTAGTTAATCCCCATTTGATGTGAGTGTATAGTGTTTGATAGAGGATATAGGTCTTTGTACTTCCAGTAATATTTGGATTAGTTCCAAGTGAAACTCCATTAGAGTTATACCCACTTAATGTTGTTAAATTTGAGCCTTCAGCGCTTGATACATCAGTATAAACATATCTACCAGCACCGAATAGTCCATTAAAAGTAAAATTATTTGAAACAGCACTTCTACCTTTAATATGCACCTTACTGGTATTAACTTCTATCTCACCACTTTCGACTATATCTCCAGCATCATTTTTCACTACACCATCGCCAGTAGCTCTATCATGCCAGTAGCCACTACCGTTATTAGGTTTTGTGAAGTCTACACTGCTTATGCCTGTAACTATATCTTGACTCGTTCCATTTCCAGTATATGTGACAGCAGCAAAAGTCAGTTTAGTTATTGTATTAGTAGAAGTCGCACTTGAGTAGCTAAATGTAAGTCCATTTTGATTTGTAAGTTCCCAAATAGTCTTATTTCCAACTGCTTTTGAAGTTATACTTGTGTATTTAGAGCTCTTTGTTCTGTACTGGACTTCATCTCCACCATAAGTATCTAAAAAGTTTTTTCTTGTTATCTTTTCACCATCTATACAAAGAGAGTTTACACTGTATATATCTTGTGTGTTATTACATGGTTGTAAAACATGCATCTTTGTTTGTGATGCAAATACGTTTATTGAGAGTATCAATAAAACTAAAACTATGCCCTTAGAACTTAAAGCTTTTATCATTTTCTAACCCTTATTGTGTGCTTGAACTTATGTTTTCAATTGTTTTTTTTACGTCTTCGATTTGTTTTTTTAACTTTGTAACTTCTTCTTGTACTTCTTGATCTGGTACTATTTTTGGTTTTTCATCTTCTGATTGTTTTACATCTTCTTTGCTTGTTTTGTTAATCGGAGTTAATGAAGATGATGTTGTGGTAGAAGATAAAGTTGTTTGTTGCTGTAAAGTATCTTCAGTTTGTATTTTTTCTTCTTTTTCAATATTATATATTGGTTCTTGTTTGTTTGATTCATTTTTATATAAAGTGTTATTTAATGTTTTATTTTTCTCTTTTTTTGTATTTTCAAAGTCTAAATTTACTAGTTTATCTATTTCATGATTACTTATAATAGTATTTGGATTGTTGATGTTATGAGACTTTAACATCTTTTGAGTTTGTGCAAGCATCTTTTTTAAATCTATTAAATTTTGTTTTAAAGTGGCTTTTTCTAAGGTTTTATGTGGATTGTCCAATATAACTGCGTTGGTCTTTTTAGTACTCTTTTGAGACATATCGTCACTGTCTTGATAGAGCAAAAAACTCAACACTCCTACTATCAGTAGTAATATTGTGATAGTAAGAATATTTTTCTTATGCAACTTAAGCCTTATTATTAAAAAATATATTTAAAAAATAGCAGTCTATTATATAATAACTTATAAGATAATTAAATCTTATTGCATATTCAAGTTCATAGAAAAGATAGGAAGTAACATCGCTGTTACTATGATTCCTATGATAATACCTACAAAAAGTATCAGTACAGGTTCGAGTAAAGAGAGCATAAGATTTATCTTGTCATCGTTCTCTTGATTGTACAATTCTGAGAGATTTTGAAGGATATCTTTCATCTGGCTTGTCTCTTCACCTAAAGCGATAGCTTGTATAAAAGATTTATCGATGTTATAGTTTTGTTTTGAAAGAGCATTGGATAGTTTTTTACCTTTTACAAGCTCATCTGAAGCTTTTTGAAAAGTAGTGGCTATGAGTCTGTTTTTGATAGTATTAGATGAGAGTTTTACAGCTTGAACAAAAGTTACTCCAGAGTTTATGAGAACTGAGACTATATATGAAAATTTTGCTAATTCTGAAGTTTGAATTATCTGCCCAAATAGTGGAAGCTTTAAAAGAAACGTATCAACTTGGTAAGTAAATTTAGTTATATGTTTATACATGTACGAAAATATAAATAAAACTGTAAAAAAAACAATCAAGATACCCACCCAGTTTTCATTGACTATATCTCCTAAAGAGACAACAAAAGTGGTGATTTTTGGTAGTTCTTGGTCTAACTGATCAAACATCGTTGTGATTTTTGGTACCACAACACTTAACATAAAACCAACCATAAAAAAAGAAACCATAATAATAAAAAGAGGATAAGCCATAGCACTGGTAATCTTGCCTTTTATCTTTTCTTGGTTTTTTAAAAAAATGGACATCTCTTTTAAAACGACTCCAAGTGTTCCTGACTCTTCTGCTACTTTAACAGACTGTTTAAAAAAACTTGGCAGTGTATATATACTTTGATTTTCTAAAGTATTATAAAAACTATTTCCTTCTTCCAATGAATTTTCTATCGAATCAAAAAAAACTACCATTTTTTTGTCATCTTGGTGCTGTTGTTTTTCTAGTTTTACAGCATAGACTATTGAAGAAACACCAGATTTTAGATAGATAGATAAGTTTCTGCATATAGATGATAGTTTTTTAGCTGGTAACTCTTTTGTAAAAAAGTTTTTTTTAAAAATTGGTTTTATTTCTTGAAGACTACTATAGATGATACCTTGGTTTTTTAATTTTACTTTGACTTCATTTAGGTCGTAGGCTTCTAGGTTTCCTTTTACTTTTGAACCTTCTTTGTTTAAACCTTTATATTTAAAAAGCATTTAGTCTCTCATCCCTACTCTAAGACCCTCTTGCAAACTTGTTGTCCCATCTTTTACCAAAACTTCAATTTTTGAAGAGAGTAAAACTAAACCTTTTTTTTGCATAGCTTCACGTATTTCAAAATCTTTCATGCCCTCTTTTAACATACTTTTGACATCATCATCTATTAAAAACAGTTCTCCAACAGCAACTCTTCCAGCATATCCAGTAAAATTACAATGAGAACATCCTGTCGCAGTAAAGAACTCTCCATCTTCTTTTTTACAGTGTACACAAAGTTTTCTTACTAATCTTTGGGCTAAAACTCCAAGAAGACTTGAGCTGATTAGAAACTCTTCTATACCCATATCTACAAGTCTAGTTATAGCTGCTGTTGTATTGTTTGTGTGAAGAGTAGAGAGCATTAGATGCCCTGTAAGTGCCGATTGGATAGCTATCTTAGCAGTTTCACTATCTCTAATTTCTCCTACCATAATAACATCAGGGTCTTGTCTTAAAATAGAACGTAAACCAGAAGAAAATGTAAGTCCTGATTTAGTATTGACTTGAATCTGATTTATATCGTTGGTTTTATACTCTACTGGGTCTTCTACTGTGATTATGTTTTTTTCTGGTGTTGCTATTGTTTTTAAAAAAGAGTGTAGTGTTGTTGACTTACCACTTCCTGTAGGACCCGTAACTAAAATCATGCCATATGAATGAGATAAGAGTGCTCTAAAACTTTGGGTTAAATCTTCATCAAATCCAAGTTCTTCTAAAGTAGGTATTTTTGAAGAATCCATGAGCATCCTCATAACCACTCTTTCTCCATAATAAGTAGGAAGTACAGAAACTCTTATATCTAAACTTTTCTTTGCAATCTTTACTATGGTTCTACCATCTTGGGGTACTCTTTTTTCTGAAATATCTAAGTTTGAGATAACTTTTATACGGTTGACAATAAGATTGATAATATGTTTATCTAAATCTACATGTTTAACAAGAACTCCATCGATCCTAAAACGTACAATTCCTCTATCATCATGAGTTTCTATGTGTATATCTGAAGCATTTTTCTTGATTGCTTGGTAAAAAAGTGAATTAACAAACTTGATGATTGGTGCTGATTCTTCATTTGTGAGTATATCTGAACTAGTTTTTAAAAACTCAGATAAAGACAAATCATCTTCTAAAAAATCTTCTTTTTCGTCTTCACTAAAAGAACTATTTAAATCATTGTCCTTTTTATGTTCTAAATACCTATGAAAAAGCCTCTCATAAGAGTCTTCATCTAAAAAAGCTACCTCTACATGTAAAGATAATTTTGCAAGATAGTTCAACCCCTCCGCTAAATAATTTTCATCCAATATAGCATATGCTTTTTCTTCAATACAAGTCAATAAAAGATGATTTTTGACCAATAATTCTGAGTTTATGTTTTCAATAAAATCTGGATATAGGTTTAGATTTTCAAATGTATTTATATTTTTAATTTTCATTTTTAATTATATTCTCTGTAAAATCATTTTCTATCTTATTTAACTTTGCCAAAATCTCTCTCAAAGATGATAAATCTGAACTTTTATCTACTATATATGGAGTCAAAATAATAACAAGATTTGTTTTATCATTTGTATCTTCGTCATGTCTAAAGGCATAACCCAAAAGAGGAATATCCCCAAGTAATGGAACTTTTGAAATAGTTTTACTACGCTTATCACGAACAAGACCACCTATGATAATACTTTCACCATTTTTAACTATCGCAGTTGTGGCTACATCTCTTTTTGTAGTAGTTGGCATACCTTGTTCACTTCCTGGCAAAATATCTTCTAGTGTCACTTTTATATCTAAAAGTACTTTATTGTCATTTGAAATACGAGGTTTTACTTTTAGAGTCAAACCTATATCTTCTCTAGTATATGTGTTTTTTGTTACATCTGTTGTTGTAGCACCCACACTACCTTCAGAGATGATTGATTCTGTTCTACCAACGTATATTGAAGATTCTAAGTTGTTGACACAAAGTAGTGATGGTTCAGAAAGAACATTTGCCGCTCCGTTTGAGTTTAGTAAAGATATACTAGCTCCTAGTGCTAAACCCTTTGAAAGAGAGGGTTTATCTAACTCAAAACCATCCAAACTTAAAGGGATAGCAGGACCACCAAGACTTGCACTAAAAGTATATAATCCAGAAACATTTGCAAGTCCTCCAGCAACTCCGTATTTTGCACCGATTTTACTTGATTTGTCATCGCTTATCTCTACTATTTTTGCACTTACATAAACTTGTTGCCTTGGCATATCTAATGCATTGATGAGCATAGTTATCTCTTTTAGCTCCTCACTAGAAGCATAAACAATAAGGGTATTTGTCTCTTCATCCGCTGTAAAAGTTGGTTTTTTTAAATCTTGTTTTATTTTTTTATTATCTGCAACTGGTTTGTTTGAAATGATAGTTTTCAAAGTTTCTGCTACAATTTTTGCATCAGAATTTTTTAAATTTATAATTTTGAGATATCTCTCAGATACAGCATCTTTTTTGTCTAATGTCTTTACATGTAAAAGTAATTCATCTATGATTTTTTGTTTTGAAACAAGTATAAGAGTATTGGTTCCCTCATCTGCAAAAAGATCTACTTTTTGACTTTGCATTTTTTGGTTGTATATACTGTTTGCAATATTTTTTATCTTTGGCATTACTGAAGTAACTTTTGAATTTTGAAGAGTATAAAACGCTATATCCATCTTTTTTTGTGAATCTAGTTTTTTGATAAGAGTTCGTATGCTTTTTAAGTTTTTTGGATAGTCTGTTATGACTAAACTATTGGCTTCTTGTGAAACAGCAACTTTTCCATACTTACTTAGTAAAAAATTGACTTGCTTGAACATTTGAGCCGCTGATAAATTTTGGATACCTATGATATCTGTTTGAATCTGATTTAGATTACTCTGCCCTTTAAAAGGTGGTGACTCTTTGAGTGCGTCACTACTTCTAACTATTTGTAAATAGCCACTTCTACTGTCTACTAGGGTATAACCTTTATTTTTTAAAACACTGATTAGCAAATCATATATTTGAGATTTTTTTATAGGTTTTACAGATATAAAGTTTACTTTACCCGTAATCTTAGATGTCAATAGTATATTTTTATCGCTTATTTTTGATACCATTTTTACAAACTCATTGATTTGTAAATCTTTAAAATTTATCTCTACTTTATCTTGACTGGCACATAAAAAACTAACAAATATAACCAAAAAACTAATCAATCTCATACACTATCTCCTTCATCTTTCCATCTCTTTGTAAACCTATCTTCAAAGCACTACTATTCTTCAAGTTATTATAATAAGGCATTAAACTTATTGTTCCTGTTATGTTTTTATCATTTATCGTTTTTATAATGTCTTCTTTTTTTAAACTCATCGTATCAAACAAAGAACCTTTTCTAAGAAAAGTTATCTTGAGTCCTTCAAAACTATTGTCTTGTATAATCTCTCTTATGCGTATATCTTTGACTACTTCTTTAGGATTTTTTATATATTTTTGAAAATCTTCTTTTTTTATATTTATATACTTTTCATCATTGCTTTCGTCTTTATATATCTTCATACTATTTTTTTGCGATTTATCTTCTTGCATACTTAGTGTTATGTTTTTACCCTGCTGCATAAAAACAGCTGCATTTGAGTGTACTTCTATAAGTTTTGCACCTTTGTACTCTTCCTCAAGGTTTATAAAAGATACTTTTTTATTTTCCTCTACCACTATAAACTTTTTACCACTTTCTATGTAACAAGCTTTTAGGTGCATGTTTTTAAAGCTTTTAACTCTTCTTACTGTGTTCGATCTAAAACTACCTTTTTTATAAAACTTTGGAAGATTATATATATGTAGAGTATTTGTTTTCTTTACATGTAAAGGCTCATATGTATTTGTATCCAAAAAAAAAGCTCCCACAGATAAAAAAAGTTTTGCTACTACAACTGGTGCAAAAATCCACCAAAAAAGAGAGATAAGTTTTGAATTAGTAAGTAAATTCATACTTTGACCCCTCTGTATCTTTTTTGAAATATCGTTTTAGTAAACTATTTTTGAAAAACTTCTCTTTTGAAAGCACAAAACCATTTTTATTTATTAGATTTATCTCGCCATCAAAAGGCTTGTTTTCTAACTCCCCATGAAGTTTTATCTTTGTAGGATTTAAAAGAGTATAACTCACCTTCAACCTATCTACATGTATATTTTTAAAAAGTGTTAGATTTACTAAATCTATTTTGTTATAAAGTAAATAAAGGTTTATATCTACTTTGTTTGCTTTTACTTCTACATGATTTTTTCTCAGGTTTTGTTGAAGATGTTTCCAGATAACATCCTGAGGAAAAAGCACTACAATCCAAACTAATACTAAAAGAGTAAAGTAAAGTGTTTTTTTCATAAAACCACCTCTACATGTAAAAGAACTTTTTTATTTACTTTTTCTATTTTTAACTCTTTTATATTTAACTGAGAATTTAGTAAAAGTCTTCCCAATCTTTCTAAACTTGGCTTACTTAAATTTTCATAAGTAAGTTTTTGGCTACCTTTGCTTTTTATCTGTTTTGTTGGTTTTATCTGCCTTGTAATTTGAAGTAGTTTTCTTTTATCTGTATTGTGGTTTCCCCATTTTTTTTGCAAACGGATAAGCTCACTTGATCTGTTTTTAAACTCTTTAAAACTCTCCATACTTTTTTCATAACTCAAACTTGTCTTATAAAGATAGATAGCCCCAACTACAAATGTTACTGAAAAAAACAAAATTATATTTCTTTTTATAGAATCATTCACAGTTGAATCTCCACAACTAGACTTTTGTTCTCATTTTTACTTTTTAAAATAGTCAATTTTTTTGATATATATTTTTTTAGTATCTCTTCTCTTTGTTTACTCTCTAATGAAACGGAAAATACAATCACATTGTTTTTAAAATATACAGAGTCAAAAAGCTCATCTTTTAAAAAATGAAATTTGTTTATATACAAAATAGCATCTCTAAAACCTAATTGATTTTTTTCTATGAAAGATAACTCTTCTTTCATACTTGTTATCTGAAATGAAGTACTAGGGAGATTGTGTTTTTTTATAAACGTATTTTTTTGATTTTCTAAAAATTTTTTATCTTTATAGAGTTTGATGGTATCGAGCAAAACAACTAAATTTAAAATCAAAACAAACCATATCATGAGATTAAAATACTCTAAAGAGTTCTTTTTGCTTTTTGAGTGATATATATAATTTTTAGAGAGAGTTTTGTCTTCGAGTAACTCTTCTACATGTAAAGCATCCTCTAAATCCAAAAGCTTACTAGCAGAGTAAACAATAACACCTTTACATGTAGCAAGTCCAAACTCTTCATCTACTTTTGCATTTATTTGTAAAAACTCACTTTGGAGCGTATATATGTTTGCTACAAAATCCATATCAATACCAAGCTGTATCAGCTCATCTTGTATCAGTTTTATATCGTATGCAACTAAAATATACTCATTTGGTGCAACTTTGAAAACCTTGTATTCATAATCACCACTAGGAAGAAAACCATCAAAAATAGACTCTGCCATCTTTTTTACTTCATAAGCAAACTTTACATTTAAAGTGACTTTTTTTACCCAATAAAACTCTGGAGACAACAGTAAGTCTGACATCTGCGTCAATTTTTTAGAAAAGTTTTTTGTTATAAGAAAACTAGGTTTTTTTGATTTAGTTAACAAAGTCAATACTACCTGCCTCTTTTGTTTTTATATCATACATAAAAGATACTTTACTCACTTTTTTTTCCAGCTCATACTCTATAGTCGCTAAAACATAATAGCTACTTTGATTACTAAATGCTTGTAGATTATACTGCTGTGCAAACTTTTTTGCTGTTGGAGTATTTATCTCTTCACAACTTGTCAAACTTTCGTTACTTTGTAATAGTATCTTTATAAGCTCTTCGCTCATCCTATCACAATCTATAGTGCTTTTTGCTAAAGGACCAAAGTAGACAAGCTCTTCCCAAGGAACATTTAGTATGTTTTTATCTCCTGACTTTTCTGCATAATAGTTTATCAAAATATCAAAATGTTCTTTGCTCATTATTCGTCCATTTGAAAACTTTATATCTTCTTGGTTTATCTCACTCATAGCACCTCGTGAAATGCTATCTTCATCTATCGTATCTAACACTAAGTTGGTAAAAAAAGTTGCATCAAGTACATTGTACTCTTCACAAACACTTTTTAAAAAAGTACTTATAGAAGTGTCGATTTTATCTTTTAAAAGCAAAGAGTTTATGTTAACTTTGTTACTTAAAGACTCAAGCTCTACAGACAAACGAAGTTTTGTTTTTTTATCAAACGTAGAAGGAATACCCAAAAGAAAAGTAGTTAAATCTTCACTGTTTGTTAAACTTTTCGCGCGCTCATCGAGTATGGTCTTTATATCTTTATATAAGATAAAATCTTGGCTTTTACTCTTTATATCTTCTATACTTTCAAATGTATTATTTGATATAGAAAACATATACGCCATAAGCGCTGCTAAAATAGCTATAAAACCTATAGTAATGAGTAATGCTATGCCTTTTTTCATACTTCTTATTAATAACCCTTGATTTTTAATATTAAAAGTATTAAGTATACAAAAAATGTACTTAAATTATAAAATAGATTATTAAAATATATATTTTTTACTTTGGTTAAAGTATCTTGCCACCTTTAATTTTAAGGCTAATTTATATAAATTCTAAATAATTAAGTAAACTGTCACCGGAACTTAAAAGATAATAGCACTCTGGTTTTTTAACTCTACTCTTTCTATCTCTTCAAAGCTTTTATTTGATAGAGAAAAGACATAGGCTATCAAAGCTGTAAACACTGCAATAAAGCCTATGCTGATAAGTAAAGCTATACCTTTTTTCATAAATCTTTTCAAAAACCTTTTACATGTAAATAAAGCTTAAAGTATACATAATATTTACTTAATGTAAAAAGTTATTATTAATTCTAATGTGGGTCTATTCCATTATTAATTCCAAGACGTACAAATAAGGCAATTACTTCATTTCGAGATAATGGAGTCGTTGTAGTAATTGAGCTATGCGGATAGATGCCATCTCTATCCCAAGCAACTTCTTCTGAAAGCTCCTCAATTATCATTGAATGATAGTATCGTCCATTTTCATATATTGATTTAACCAAACCAAGTATATTATTTCTTGATTGAAGAATAGTTAATCCTTCAAGATAACTAATTTGTCCTCTATGAGTATCAAAGCGCGGAGAATATACATGTCCTAGGTCATAACTATACCATGTCCAATAAATCATAGAATCATATGTACTTTTAGGTGCTACAATATATCTATATACCAACAATGGCCTAGTACCTGCATATTTTTTAAATACAAAATCTTTTAAAGTAAATATTGTTTCATTTGTTTCAATTAGTTTATATACTTCATGTTCTTTCTGACCTTCCCAGCTATCTACTATACTTTTACCATCACAACTAGCTATTACCCACTCACCTGATTCTAATTGATACAGTGAACCTTCTAAATTAAATGGATATACACCTTCTACTGTTTCATTCGTTTCATTGTTTTTAACAGTTACTCTCCAATCTTTTGTATTTATATTTTGATGAAAAATAACTTCAAACAATGATGGGTCTTTGCATTCGATAACTTCTTCTATATACTCTACTGGATTAGTTCCTTCGAGTTTATAAAACTGATTTTCTTTTTGTCCTTCCCAAAAATCTAAAATTTGTGTTCCACCATATCCACCTTTTACATAAGTGTTATATGGATTTTCTACAAAATAAAGTTTTTTAGCTGGGTCAAATGGATAAACTTCTGTATCAACTGTAACGCTTGGATCAAATCTATGTTCTACTTTTATACGATAATCTTTTGTACCATAGTTCAACTCTTCTTTTGTTTGCCATTGGGATATAGTTTTATCCAATATAGGTAAAAGGATATTTAAATCGGCAATTAGTTTATTATATGGTTCTTCTTGCTCTAAATAAGCTGAAATAAACTCATGCCCCATATCACCCGTAACATTTCCTGGCAAGCTTCCAGGGATAGGATTGATAACAGGATCACCAAACAGAGTAATATAGCTATTATTTGTTGCATTTACTTTTTCAGCAGGAGTTGCTACTTGAATATTTGCAAAATACTCTTGATATTCCTTTGGAGTTATAGAGTTATACACTCTATTTGCAAATAAATTTCCTTGTGAGTGAGATATTAACAATACTCTATGAGATTTAGAAAAACTTGTATCATAATATTTTTCTAACATTTCATCTACATTTGCCTGCTCAACATCTGCATAAAATGGCATACTCACCATCAATGCCCCTGTTGCTTTTGCAGAAAGTATCAAATTCCCTCCCGTTAAAGCATAAATAACGGTAAAAAAGTCTAAATTATTTACTTGACCAGCTTCTTTTAACTGATAATAAGTTTCTAATACATCAGCCATTGCTCCTCTCTCCCAATTATATGAGAGATATACTTTACCATACTTTTTTTCTAGTTTTTCATCACCTTTTATAATATCCATTTTGATACGATTTTCTAAAGCATCTCTACTTAAACGTGCTGCCTCTGGACTATTCCAAACTCCATTTCCAAAGTATATATCTGTTTTATACTCATCTATTTGAGCAAAAAGTGAAACTGTAGTTATAAGTAATAATAAAATAATTTTATTCATTTTATTCTCCTAACTTATCTATATTTGTTCTACAATTGTCTATACCTTCTTTTTCACTTCCTTTGAGTATATTTCCACTCAAAGCTTCATTGAAAGAGAATTTTTGCTCGATTCTCTCTCTTGTGTTATACATCTTATCCATAAACTCTGGTGTATAAATTTTGAAAGTTGATCTATATTTTCCTGCTTCAAATCCACTCATTCCAACTGTCTGCTTATCAAACCAATAAGATCTACAAGCTATTGATTCTGTCAAATATTTATCACTTTCTATAGTTGGTATCTCAAGAATTTTTTGACTTGCCCAAGCAGTTTGTAACTCAATAGCAGTTTTAGTTTTAGGAAATTTTGTTTCATTAGCATACTTTTTAATTATATAAATCTCCACATCATCCCTAACCCCATTATTGTTAGAGTCAATCCCAAGAAGCGTAGAGTTATTTAAAGTTTCATCTGGCTCAGGTGGAAGTTTATATCCGTTTATCTCTTTATATACTGTTATAGTTACTGTGTTTGATGTTGTATTATCTACTGTTGCACTTAGAGTGGTAGTTCCTTCTTTGAGTGCTTTGAGTATGTTGTTATCTATACTTACTATGGAGTTATCTTGTATGCTCCAACTTATATTTTCTGTTATATCTTTTATTGAGCCATCACTATATGTAGCATTCACTTGCAACGAAGTTGTTGTTTGCTCTTTTATCTCATTTTTTTCTACTTTAATATTTAGAGAAGCTATGTCTACCCCTGTACTTGAACCACTACAAACATCTGCATATACTTTTGCGTTATGATAGAGGTTGATACGGCTTTTTGCACTGAGTGCCCCTTTGAGGGTTGCTCCACTTTGAAGATTGATATCTCCTTGTGCATAAATCGTTGCTGCTGTTTTTGTGTTACTTTGTAGATTTACATTTCCTTTTACTAAGAGTAAAAGATCTTTTGCATCTTTACTGAAATTTAAAGAATTACCAGAGAGTAAGGTTAAATCACTTCCTATAAGCATAGTTACTAATCCATCAGTATTTATAGCTGCTTTTCCACTACTTCCATTTGTAAAAAGTGAAGATATATGGTAGTTACCTGCAAAAAGTTTCAACTGTGTTCTTGAACCAGTTTTTACATTTCCTATTGTTACTGTAACCTCTGATTGAAGATATGGAGATATATTAAGAATTGTATTATCTGCTAGGTTAAGTGTTGTTATGTCTATACTGTCTGCTATAAGGCTTATTGTATTTGGAGTCGATGATGCACTCTCTTTAAAAGAGTCTATAACAAGCTTTGGTGTTTTAATAAGTAAAGAAGAGTTAGGATTTATCTTTAAAGAGCCTATACTTACTTCTTTTAAAGCTTCTATATTTAACTTATTTTCAATATTCATACTAAGAGTATTAATTTTAAGTGTTTGCAAAGAACTATCAAACTTTGTAGTCGTCTTATTATTAAGATTAAGTGTATCTATAAAAACATCATAGTTACTTGTTGCTTGAAAGTTTAAGATTGAGTTTGAACTTGGTGTTGAGAGATGATTTACATGTAAAGTGTTTGAAACTTCTATATTCATTTGCAAATCAGGATACCATCCACTCTCTATAGTATCATACGAATCAAGTTTAAGTACATCTTTAGAAGTAAGACCTTGTCCATAGTTATTGTATATTGCTTTATTAGTAGTTGCTACTGTATCTACTCTATTATGTTTTTTAACAAAACGTAAATCTTCTAAGTTTATAGACTTTCCTAGGTTTTTTGAAGCGACACATGGAGCATCACTTATACCTTTCATCTCTTTACAAGTATCATCATAAGAAGCAAATGGCCACCATCCTACTTGTCTATTTACTACGACTGAAGTATCTAAAGAGGTATTTGTATTACCATAAAGATAGGATGCTCCTCCATTTGGAGAAAAGTTAATCGTAGAAGATTCTGTGCGGGTTTGAAGCGGTGTATTAAATGCTTGACAAATATCAGAAGCCCATAAACTAAGCGAACTTAGTAAAATTATACATGTAGAAAGAAAGATTTTCATGAAAATTCCTGTAGACAAATTTCCAATAATGCTACCTTTTATCCTATTAAATATTACTTAAGTAGTGTATTTATTTTTTTTATAGCAAATATTGAGTATTTTTTTTAATTTGAAGTTATGTATAAATAATTTAAAATCATATAATTAGGTATAGTAACTTTTCATTATCTAATAAATAAAATATTACTTAATGGCTCTATTTTATTTTTTTTATATAAAACTTTAGATATAGTTTTGCAAAATTAGGAGTTATACATGAAAAAAGCTTTTTCGCTTATAGAATTAATGATAGTAATAATTATACTAGGACTTTTAGCCTCTTTGGTTATGCCAAACCTTATAGGGCAAAGTGAACAAGCAAAAAGAAAGCTTACATGTGTACAGATGCACTCTCTTTCAGATGCACTCAAAACTTTTAAAATCTCAAATGGTTCATACCCAACAACAACCGAAGGACTCAATGCCCTTTTAGTAAATCCAAATCCTTCTACATATACTTCATACCCTAAAGGTGGATTTCTAGGTAGTAAAAAGCTCCCAACTGATCCTTGGAAGAACAACTACATATATATCAGAACTTCTGACTCTTTTGATATTATCTCTTTAGGAAGTGACAAAAAAGAAGGTGGTGAAGAGGAAGGCATGGATATTAAATTTTCTACATGCGAGTAAAAGCATTTAGTCTTATTGAGCTTATTGTTGTTATCTTGCTCATAGGTATCATGTACTTTTTAGTCATGAGTGCCTATACAAATAAAAAGAGTCATGAAGAAAAATTGACTCTTAAAGATATGCCAAACTATATAAAAAAAAACTTTTCCAAACAAAACGCTACTTTTTTTCTTTATGGACAAGAGTGTGACAAATCTCTTTTGTTCCTTAAAAATAAAACTTTTCAAACAACTCCAGACTTTTCTCTTAGTGCTGATTCGAGCTTACTTACATGTAAACCAAATAGTGAGTTTGAAGAGTTTGTTCCTTATAGTAAAAAAATAGATAAAAAAGAAGAACATATCTGCTTAGAGATAGATTTTAAAGATGGCGATTTTTACGATAAACTCATAGTAAACTCGCCAAATAAAGCCTATGTGTTTTTACCTCTTTTTCAAGAAGTGAAGGTATTTGATAGTCTTGAAGATGCAAAAGAGTTATGTCAAAATAACTCTTATCCAAAAAGTATAGATGAGTACTACCGTGAATAAAAAAGCTTTTGTACTCATAGAAATCATAGTAAGCGTCGTACTACTCTCTATAGCAGGAACAGCACTTTTCAAAGCAAGTGCAAATCAAAAAAAACTATATTCTATTACTAGTAAAAAAACTGATTTTTTAAGATACACCTCCCTAGTACTCAACAAACACTCAACCGACTTACACAATAAAGACATAAATCTTTATGACTTTAGCAAAAGTGCCTATTCTATAAAAAATGACAATCTTATAAAAATTCTCAAAAATACAAAAGTACACTACTCTCAAAAAAACCAAACTCTTTTAAGTTATGGTGATACAAAAGAAAACAATAGCATAGATATACTCATAGATGAGATAACACTCTCTAATACAAAAAGTACCTCAAAATACTTATCGGTCAAAATGTAATGAAAAAAGCTTTTACTTTAGTAGAGATTATAGTATCAGTTATACTTTTAGGTTTGATAGTAGTTTTTGTGTCATCTACTCTAATTCAAACAAAAAACAATCTAAAAATATTTGAAAAAATTGTCAAAGAAAATAGTAAAAGTGAAAAAATAAATGATTTATTATATAAAGACATATTCCAAGCTTCTAGTATTGAAGTAAAAAGTTACAAAAAATACTCCCTCCTAAAGCTAAAAACAAAACATACTATCTATAACATAGCAGAGCCTCAAGTCACTTGGTTAGTTCTTAAAGAAAACAATGCACTCACAAGATTAGAATCAGCAAAAAACATAACACTTCCTACAAAAGAAGAAGATAATAAAATAATTTTTATAGACACAGTAAGTAAAGAGTGTGATGGCTTTAGTGTCAATCTCTCAAATGATAAAAAGAGTGTAATAGTGTATATAGAGATAAAAAATCAAGCACCTGTTGTGTTTGAAGTAGAAACACTATAATAGAAGTTTAATTTAAAATTAATATAGATAATATAATTTTTTTAAACCTTGTAATGATTACACAATCTATATTTCAATTGATGCAAAAACTTTATTTAGCTTTTGCATCAATTCTTTATTTACTCTTTTGCGTATGGGTCAACAGAAACATAACTGTAAAGATCTACAGTTCCATCATTTGCTATTATTTGAGTCCTAACTGAGTACCCCAATAAATTTGTTGCATTTTCATGTATAAACACTTTAGTTCCATCAGATAAAGTTTGTAAATATTGTAGTTGATGCTGTTTATCTATATAACCATTTCCCCAAAGAACCATGACATTAGCTGATGAAGAATCGATAGAATATCCTTGCATATTAACATAAACATAAGCCGTATGTACATTAGTATTATTAAAAAAAGAATCCCAATATGAACTATAATAATAGTAATTACTATCTCCATGAGTATATATCCACTGACTTCTTTCAGAATCATATTTGAAATAATCATTTGATTCAGGTTTATTTATATTTGGATAACTAACCAAAATTAGCTTAGCTGCAGTTTGATTATCATTTACTAGATCAACTCTTGTAATATATGCTCTTTTATGCATTTTACCATTTATATCATTTATAGAAATAGCAAAAAGTGAATTTGCTATAATTATCAAACCTAACATTATTTTTTTCATGTGTGCCCTTTTTTATATTAAATTTTTAAATTTTTAACGAGAAGTTAAAAATAAACCAATTATTCCTTTTTATTATTTTATATTCAGATAAATCTCCTTTTTATATTTATTTGAGTATTATTACTGATAAAATCAAAATATATTATTACTAGATAATTATTAATTCATGCTTAATAAGGATTTTACAATGAATATTAATAAAGACGCTATTATTTGTATACTTATATTAATAATATTAGTTTTATTAGGGTTTGTTTTTTTTCAAGAACCTGTTATTAAAACAGTCACAAAAGTGAAAATCAAACCTCTTGTTAAAACGATTACCAGTGAACGTATAATATACAGAGATAAAGAGTATCAAAAAAATAAAGTAGCTAAACCAAAAGAAATTTCAACTACAGAAAAAGAGATTCAAAAAGAATACATAATATCCTCTACAAAAGATAATCGTCACAAATACACTATTTCACTGTTTTCATTAGTCGAACCAACACAAACAAAAGATTTTAAAAAAATAGTTTTGACTGGAAATTTGATTGATGATACGTATAAAAGTCGTTTTATTTTAAATGTAAATCAAATACTCTTAGACGAGGTTGGTGATACATATTTTAAAATAACAGATAACAATACAAAAGAAGTTTATGCTACTCAAAATCCTTGCTTATATAATCTTTTAGAATACTATATATATAAAGTCAACTTAGAATTGAGTGGCAATAGTATTATATGTGACATTGAAGAGGACAAAGAACTTGAAGAAAAAGATAGGAAAATTTATATTAAGAAAAAAATTGAGAATAATCTAGAAAATAATAATCTAAAAAATAATTTTTTAAATCCAATTTTAAATAAGAAAATAGATTAATGCCTTTACATGTAAAAAGGTTTTACATGTAAAGACTTATTATTGAGTTTTTAGTTACTACCAATCATAACATCAGATGCTTTGATGACTACGAAAGCTTCTTTACCAACTTTTAGACCTAAGTTTTCATATGATTTTTTTGTGATGATAGAAGTAATTTGTACACCAGTAGCAATTTCTACCAATAACTCAACATTTACTGCACCTACATCGATATCTTTTACTATACCTTTTAGTACATTTCTTGCACTTAGTTTCATGATTAATCCTTTGTATTTTTACTATTATAACTCTTATTAGAATATATAATTGTAAAAATATAATATTAGTTTTAAAAGTTTAATATGTAATTTTTGTACCTAAAACTTCTAAAAATTTAGCAATCCATTGAGGATGTGCAGGCCAAGCAGGTGCTGTTACAAGATTACCATCGACTGTGGCTTCTGTCACTTCTATAGATGTATAAGTACCTCCCGCTTTTGTAACCTCAGGTGCACATGCAGGATAAGCTGAACAGCTTTTACCTCCAAGAACATCTGCAGCTGCGAGTAATTGGGCTCCATGACAAATTGCAGCTATAGGTTTATTAGTTTTTGAAAAATGGCGTACCATTTCAAGCACTTTTTCATCTAAACGTAAATATTCTGGTGCACGACCACCTGGAATCACAAGGGCATCAAACTTATCTACATCAATGTCATTAAAAGTACCATTGAGTGTAAAATTGTGACCTGGTTTTTCACTGTACGTTTGATCTCCTTCAAAATCATGTACAGCTGTTCGTATAAATTCACCAGCATTTTTTTGAGGGCATACAGAAACAACATTATGTCCAACAGCAGCTAAGGCTTGAAAAGGAACCATGATTTCATAGTCCTCAACATAATCTCCAACGATAAACAAAATATTTTTTGCCATATTAACTCCTTAAAAATATCAGAATATTAGATTATAACACTTCACAATACAAAATAAATTTATTTTCTTGTTTTAACAAAAACAAAAGTTAAATTGAAGAAAATATGAAACATATAAATAAGTTTCTCTTTAATATTTATTTAATAATTCACAGATACAATGGTAAAATAATAAAATAATGGAGAACAATATGTTGAAAAGATTACTACTTTTGCTTATATTTATATCTTTAAATATTTTTGCAGGAGATATCCAAATAAAAGATGCTTATGTAAGAGCAGTCCCTCCAAACCTACAAAATAGTGCTTCATTTATGAAGATTATTAACTTGAGTGATAAAACTATATATCTACAAAGTGCTAGCTCAAATGTAGCAAAAAATGTAGAACTGCATGAACACACCATGAGCAATGGCATGATGAAAATGCAACAAGTAAAAGATATAAAGATACCTGCAAAATCAAGTGTTGAACTCAAACCTGGTGGTTTACATGTAATGCTCATAGGGCTCAATAAAAAACTAATTCCAGATGAAGTAGTTACATCCTTAACATTGAACTTTTCCAATAACACTTCTATTACTATACAAAATGTACCAATTAAAACTGTTATGATGGGTATGAAACACTAATGAGTAAAAAACTCATACTTTTATTTACACCAATAATTCTTTTGTTATTGATGTTCTTTTTGATTATCCCTTATATGCAAAAACAAGATGAGATAAAACAGTATGCTTTTACTATGAACTCAATTGATGGTAAAGTTTCACTAAGTGATTATGATGGCAAATATAAACTTATCTACTATGGGTACATGTACTGTCCTGATATTTGCCCTACAACACTAAGCATAATTTCTCAAGCACTAAATCAATTACCAAAAGACAAAGCAGAAAAATTCCAACTTATTTTTATAAGCGTTGATCCTGATAGAGACAAGTTAAAAGAGTTAAAAGAGTATGTAAACTATTTTTATAAAGGATCTATTGGCATAACTTCTGACGAAAAATATTTAAAGCATATTTCTGGTAATTATGGTACTTATTACTCAAAAGAGTACTTAAAAAACTCAAAAATGGATTATTCTGTCGCTCATACTTCATTTGTCTATCTCATGGATAAAGATGGAACCTTACTTAAAAAGCTAAATCACTTAGAAAACAGCAAAAAAATCTTAGAAATCCTCAAAAAAGTTACAAAATAGGACAATTTATATCTTATATGAACTATTTAATTTCTTTTTTTATATTGTAACAATATATTATCTGCTATTATTAAGTACTAAACGTGTGACGATTTAATATTTACTAAAGTAGAGGTGCTCTTGTGAAAAGGTTTTATCTAGTATTGTTTCTCGCATTTTTTATTTCATCTATCTATGCAAGTGATGAAAAAGTGGGTACTTATGAACAACTTGGAAAATATGTTCCGCTTGATCTTGTTTTTGTAGATGAAAACAATCAAAGTAAAACTCTTGGTGAGTTTATGAGTAATAAACCTACCGTTATCTCTGTAAATTATTTTAACTGTCCTGGTATCTGTGGTCCTCAAATAGATGGAATGACAAGAAGTTTAGACAGAATGGAACTTATTGAAGGTAAAGAGTATAAAGCTTTGACTATTAGTTTTGTAAAAAAAGATACTCCTAAAAATGCAAAAGACTTTAAAAAAAATCATATAAATATTATTAGAAAAAACTTCGATGAAAATGCATGGAACTTTTTAACTACAAAAAATCAAAAAACGATAGATACATTAACACAAGCTCTTGGATATGAATATAAAAAAATCATCAATAAACAAGGTTTCGTAGATTATATACACCCTGCTGGTTTGGTAATCCTTTCTCCTGATGGGAAAATTACACGCTATTTGAGTGGTATAAAGTATTTATCATTTGATTTGAAAATGGCTCTATTAGAAGCTTCAAAAGGTAAAGTCCGACCTACCATTGCAAGGGCTTTATCATTTTGTTTTTCATTTGACCCTGAAAATAGTAAATATGTTTTGGCAAGCAATAAAATCCTTGCAACAATCATCTTATCTATGATACTTGGTTTTTTTATGTACATGTTAATTAAAGGAAGAAAAAGAGGAGACAACCACGATGAATAACGTTCAAAAAAGTTTTTACGATGAAACTCATACTATATTTGGCCATCATAAGAACAAAATTTTACAATGGATTTTCAGTATAGATCATAAGCGTATAAGCTTAATGTATTTATTTGTTATGCTAGCTTTTTTTGCTGTAGCTGTCATTGTTGCACTCATTATGCGACTCGAGCTTTTTAGTCCTGGTCAAGATTTTATAGACCCAAATACTTATAATCAAGCATTTACCTTACATGGTGTTATCATGATATTTTTGTTTATAGTTCCAGGAATTCCAGCAGCTCTTGGTAATTTTTTGTTACCACTCCAACTCGGAGCTAGGGATGTCTCTTTTCCAAAGCTCAACCTACTCTCGTGGTGGCTTTATGTATTTGGAGCGTTATTAGCAGTTGCTTCTTTGTTTATCGGTGATGGTTTTGCAGATACTGGTTGGACATTTTATGCACCCTATAGTGTAAAAACAGGCACAAATGTAGTTTGGGCTTTAAGTGCTGCTTTTATACTTGGTTTTGCTTCTATCTTAACTGGTATAAACTTTGTAGCTACTATTCATAGACTTAGAGCCCCTGGAATGGGATTTTTTAAGATGCCTCTTTTTGTTTGGGGATTATATGCAACCTCATGGATACAAATCCTAGCTACTCCTGTTGTTGGGATATCTTTAATTATGGTTATTTTAGAGAGAACCTTAGGTATTGGTATTTTTGATCCAACTAAAGGTGGTGATCCTGTTTTACTTGAACATATGTTTTGGATTTATTCTCATCCTGCTGTTTATCTTATGATTCTTCCTGCTTTTGGGATAGCTTCAGAGATTGTTCCTACTTTTTGTAGAAAACCTATCTTTGGTTATCATGCAATTGCAATTTCAAGTGCCATGATTGCAGGAGTTGGATACTTAGTTTGGGGACATCACATGTATACTTCTGGTGAATCTGAAATGATTAAGCTTATATTTTCTGCACTGACATTTTTTGTAGCAGTTCCTACTGGCGTAAAGTTTTTTGACTGGATTGCTACTATGTATAAAGCTTCTATTGATTTTAAAACTCCAATGCTTTGGACTGTTGGTACATTTGTAACCTTTATCATAGGTGGACTTACAGGGCTTATTGTAGCTTCTGTTGGGGTAGATGTCTATCTTCATGATACATACTTTGTGGTTGCACATTTTCATTATGCAATTCTTGGAGGAGTTGTATTTTTAATGTTTGCAGGTTTTCACTACTGGTTCCCAAAAATCACGGGAAAAATGTACGATGAAAAACATGCTTCTCGTGCATTTTATGTTATTTTTGTAGGCTTTAACATGCTTTGGTTTCCTATGTTTTTAGCAGGTATGTTTGGTATGCCTAGACGTTATTTTGATTATTTACCAGAATTTGAAATCTATCATAAAGTAGCTACTATGGGTTCATGGCTCTTTGCTCTTGGTCTTATATATATGTTTGCTACTCTTTATAGAGGCTGGAGATATGGTGAAAAAGCAGGAGCAAATCCGTGGAATGCCACAACTTTAGAATGGCAAATTCCATCACCTCCTCAATTAGAAAATTTTGGTACTATCCCTTATGTTGACTTTATGCCTTATGAATACAAAGATGGTGAACCAGTTCATCATTTTGATTTAGCAGTAAAGGAGGACTCACCACATGAGTAATACAGTTTCTACTGAACCAGAAATAATTTATGATAAACAAGGGAATCCTCATGAAGTTGTTGATTTCAACAATGATTATGAAGGTGCTAAACTTGGATTTTGGTTGTTTTTATTTACTGAAATCATGATTTTTGGTGCAATGTTTTTGGTATTTGGTTTTTACCTTTTTCAAAATACGCCAGAGTTCATGCAAAGTTCAGGTGAATTAAACAGAGTCTTAGGAGGAACCAATACTTTTATACTTTTACTTAGTGCTTTATGCATGGGTTTATCTTTAGTAAAACTAAGGAATGGTCAGCCAAATACTTCTAAAAAATTTATTTGGGCAACTATTGTACTTGCTACTATTTTCTTAGTTATTAAGTATATTGAGTGGTCTCATGAAATACATCTAGGTATTTACCCAGGTTCACCTACACTCAATGAAATGGAAAACGGTACCAAACTATTTTTTGGACTCTATTTTACTATGACAGGTCTTCATGGACTTCATATCATTATAGGTATAGGAGTTATGTTTTGGGTTTTAGCTCTTATTAACAGTGGGAAAATCACATCTACAGATTTTGTAGTTTTAGAAAATACCGCTTTATATTGGGATTTAGTTCATCTTGTTTGGGTGTTTGTTTTTCCAATTTTTTATTTGATTTATTAGGAGTTAACATGAATACAAATTCAAATCAAGAATTACATCCAGTTAAATCTTCTGTTTATATAAATGTATTTTATTTATTAATTGGTCTGACTATTTTAACTCTTGCTCAACCTATGGTAATAGACTTAGACTTAGGATCAACGCTAATAGTTCAACTAGGTATTGCTTTTACAAAAGCTATTTTGATTGTTGCTTATTATATGCATATCAAATCATCTTCATCTTTGTTTAAAAAACTCATTTATACCACGGTTGTATTGTGGATTGTTTTGTATACTTTGATGGCGATAGATACCTACTATAGGTATACTCCAAATGACTTGTTCAGATAAACTAGGGAAAGGATTGTTATGTTAGAAGGAATGAAGGGCGTATCAAGTTTCGCTAGTGAAGTCGATTTTGCTATATTGGTTGTTGTAGGATTGTCTATTATTATATTTTTACTTGTTGTTGGAGTAATGTTTTACTTTCTATATAAATACAGTAGTAAAAGACACCCAAGAAATAAAGTAAAAAATATAGAACATAACCTACCACTAGAAATAATTTGGACAGTGGCTCCAATGATACTTTTAGCAATCATGTTTTATTACGGATATTCTAGTTTAAAAGCAATGAGAACTATACCTAGACAAAACTTGGAAGTAAAAGTAACAGGACAAATGTGGTTTTGGACACACGAATACCCAAATGGCAAAAAAACAAAAGATTTGTATGTGCCTATTGGAGAAAATATCAAACTAGCAGTAACTGCTAAAACAAATGATGTACTTCATAGTTATTATGTTCCTGCTTTAAGATTAAAGCAAGATGCAGTTCCTGGTAAAATATATAACGCTTGGTTTAAAGGAACTCATACAGGTGCATTTGATATTCAATGTGCTGAATACTGTGGAACTAGACACGCTTACATGTTAGCAAAAGTTTACGTTTTGGAAAAAGATGAATTTGACAAATGGTATAACTCTGATAAAAAAACTCCTTTTGATAAAGAAGAAAAAACACCAATACACCCAGGTCTAACCCTTTTAAATGATAATGGCTGTACAGGTTGTCACTCACTTGATGGATCCCCTTTAGTTGGTCCAAGTTATAAAGGTATTTTTGGAAGAAAAGTCAAAGTAACAAAAGATGGTACTTTAAAAGAAATCATTAGTGATGAAGCTTATCTAAAACGCTCTATCTTAGATCCTGACGTAGAAGTTGTTGATGGTTTTGCTCCTGGCATGATGAGCTCTTACAAAGATGTTATTAAAGATGAAGATATCGATAAAATCATTGATTACCTTAAAGGTGGAAAAGTCAAAAAAGAAGTAAACATAAAAGAAAAAGCTCTAGGCATACTCGAAGCAAATGGCTGTACAGGTTGTCACTCACTTGATGGATCCCCTTTAGTTGGTCCAAGTTATAAAGGTATTTTTGGAAGAAAAGTCAAAGTAACAAAAGATGGTACTTTAAAAGAAATCATTAGTGATGAAGCTTATCTAAAACGCTCTATCTTAGATCCTGATGCAGAAGTTGTTGATGGTTTTGCTCCTGGCATGATGAGTTCTTACAAAGGCGTTTTAAGTGATGAAGATATATCTGTATTGATTCAATACTTCAAAGGAGATTCTAAAGTAGAACCTCAAGAGAAAAAAGTTGAAAAAGCTACTAAATCTACTGTGGTAGAAAAAGTAGTGAACAAAGTGCAACAAGTAGTTGAAAAAAAAGTACCTCCACAAGATGATAAAAAAACAAAAGCTATGTCGATTTTAAATAAAAATGGTTGCATGGGATGCCATTCATTAGATGGTTCAAGAAGAGTTGGACCTAGCTATAAAGGTATATTTGGAAGAAAGGTAAAAGTAAAAGTTGATGGTACTTTAAAAGAAATTATTTCTGATGAAGCATACTTGAAACGTGCTCTTTTAGAGCCTAATGTAGAAGTAGTAGATACTTATCCAGCAATTATGCAATCCTATAAAGGCAGGATAAGTGATGAAGATATATCTTTACTTATAGAGTATTTTAAAGGACTATAAAATGAGTACAAAAACTCTATCACAACATGCAAGTATAAAAGATTATCTCTCTTTTACCAAAGCAATTTTATCTTCAGCTGTAGGAATTCCTGGAGCCTTTGTGTACCTTTTGGTAGCAAATGAAATAAAAATTGACTTAGCAATTTGTCTTTTTGCCATATTTTTATTGGCACTTGGAGTTTGTGCTTTAAATCAATTTCAAGAGCGTCATTTAGACGCTCTTATGCCTAGAACTCAAAATAGACCTTTAGTTACTGGGCGTATAAGCGAAAAAGAAGCATTAGGTATTATAATAACTCTTATTGGGCTTTCTTTCATGTCAATTTATACTGTATTAGGCTATCAAAGTGTTCTTATATTTGCTTTTGTTGTATTTTTATACAATGGTATATATACACCTATGAAAAAAATCAACCCTTATGCAGTCTTTCCAGGAGCTCTCCTGGGTGTAATTCCTCCTGTCATTTGCTGGATGGCAGCAGGTCAAAGTTTAATGCAACCATCATTCTATGCTCTCGCTTGGTTTTATTTTATATGGCAAATACCTCATTTTTGGCTTTTAGTATTGATATATCACAAAGATTATAAAAAAGCAAGATTTCCTACTATGGTAGAAGTTTTAGGAGGAGAAGCACTTGCAAGAATAACTTATATTTGGATACTTTTTACTATTATAAGTGCACTTATGGCTGTTTCGTTTTTTATGCCACAAAATAATATTATTTTAACTCTTATCTTATTTCACTCTATTTTTTTACTTTACAAGTGTGTTATACTTTTAAAAAAAGATACTTGGTTAAATAAAAAATTATGTAGAAAAACTTTTATGCAACTAAATCTTTATACACTAGCTGTTATAGGATTGTTAGTGTTAGATAAATGGATATAAAAGCCATTATAACAATGGCTTTTTATTTGCTTTTTTCAGATAAAATTTTACCTTTAAAGTAGTTTGCCATTATAGTATCGTATTGAGATATATTTTTACTATTTTTTTGTTTTAATTTAGCTAATCCATCTTCTAATATATTCATAGTTTTTGCTGATAAATCTTTATGTGCTGCAATATAATATTTTGTATTTTTAATAACATAAACTATTTCATAATCATCAACATTTTGTCCTTGTTTAATTAAACTGTATACAAAAGGAAGATCCGTACAAATAAGAGCATCAATCCTTCCATACTCAAGCATTCTATAACCTTGCTTAGGTGTTGAAATTCTTGAAAAAGTAGATAAATCTCCACCTTTTTTAACATAAGCTCTTTCTGCTGATGTATTTTTTACACTAGCAACATTATAGTTTTTTAAATCGTCTAATTTTTTTATTTTTACTGTATTTTTCTTAGCTACTATCGCAAGACGAACTGTTGCTACAGGACCAATCCATTGAAATAATGATTCTCTTTCTGGTATTCTAGAAGCTGTAATCAATAATGAATCTGATGTTACAATAGCTTGACTAAATACAGCACTCCAAGAATCAAATACAATCTTTTTTTGATCAAATGGTAAATTTGCATCTTTAAATATACTCTCCAATATCTGAACAGTAACACCTGTTATAGCACCTCTGTGCCTAAAGTTAAAAGGAGCATTTTTCCCAGCAAAGATAGTAAGTTCTTTAGCATAAGACGGTATAGATACAACAGAAAACAAAATGATTAATGAAAAAAATTGGCTAAAAATAAATTTAAACATAAAATAAAACTCCACAATAATTTGCTATAACAATATCATAATTATATTTCATTGTAAAGACTTATAGCGATGAAAGTAAATATATATGCATAGTTATCAATTTTTAAAAATATTAATTATTATTTTTAAAAAAAAATGCCAATAAAATTTCAATTTTTATTGGCACATATAATTAAAGCGTGTTATTAAATAAAATTACAATTCCCCATCCAAAATAAATAACCATCCACGCTACCATAATATTTAATGTATACTTTCCTAATTTACTCACTAGAGCATCCTTCGTACCATCAAATATTCCTTCATTTTTACCTACTTTCCATGCCATACTTAACAAATATCCAACACCTGTAAACCCCATAACTACAAAGGTTAAAAGGAACATTGCAATAGTTGGTATTTCTAAATTAACAGGATAATCATAAATACTGTATCCTAAGTTTGACATAATATCAAATCGTATCAATTCTCTCATTCCTGAAATAAGTAAAGCGACCACTACAAGAACCAGTGTTGTGATATAACTATTTTTATTCATTTTAGAAAAATATAAAAGTACTAATACTCCAATTATTATAGCGATTGATAAAGGATTCAAAAGATATCCAATTTTTAACATCCATAAAACAAAAGCTACGGCACTAATTAAAAGCCCAATTATTGCTATATTTGTTCCTAATTTAGCAGTATATGATATATATGATTTATCAAAATCATCTCTTGTAGATAGAAACCTACTATAATTTTGTAAAAATATTCCAACTACTGGTATACTCAAACTCACTAAAAATGCAAGTCTTAATATGTTCACATTAAAAGTCCATCCACTATCATCAACTACACCATTTGGTGCATACATCTGCATCCATTGTTCTGGCATAATAGAAGTTACTGCAAAATTATGCATTAAAATACCTGCAAAAACTAAAATGGCAAAAGAGATAATTCCTATAATATAATCACCACCTTTTTGTGCTTTGTTTGCATAATAGTACCAATAATACATACTATATCCAACTACTAGTGTATAGATAAATATAAATACCCACATGCCTGAGAGTGTATTAGCCACATACCAATTTGGATCATAAATAACTTGTGTAAATAAAAGTGGTGCTACTCCTAAAACAATAAGTATCGATATGCTTATTTTTCCTGTTTGAATAAGATGTGGTGTAAGTTTTTTCCAATGACTATCACTTTGTCCTTTAGTTGCACCATATATAGAAAGACCCATAGAGCCTAAAGATAAAAGTACAAATGCTGCATGTAATGCCCAAGTTAAGATATATAGAACTTGAAAAATTATTGGATAAAATGGAACCCCTGCTGGATCCCTAAGTGCTAATAATACTGATGCATCCATAATCTCTCCTTAATATTTTAATGATGCAAAATATTCTGCTATTGCATCGTATTCAGCTTCTGGAAGCTTTAATGCTGGCATATAAGACATTCCACCATCACCTATAGTATAAAGAATAGCTTTGATACCTTCTTTATCCATTCCTACCAATCTATCCTTCATTGGTCTAAAAACACCTGTTTTTTCTAATGAATGACAATTGGAACATGCCATTTTTGCCAAAAGTTTTCCTGCTTCTAATTTATTATCTGTAGTGATAACTTTAAGACGCTTTGGAACAAATGGATTAAGTGCTAATAACCCTTTTTCAGCAATAATTGGTAATTCGTTTTTTATACCTTTACCAGCTACATCTCGACTAATAATTTGATTTGAGTACATATACTGTCCTGCAACATATGGTTTTCTCATAGATTCTCTTAATTTTTCACCTGACCATAGCCCACCAATAAGAATTACAAAAATCATAGCTGTAGCCATTGCTGGATGAATCATTTTTGGTTTGAAAACTGCTAATGCAAAATAGAGTGAAAAAGCAACTGTTAAAACTATTCTATTTTGAATAATCGCATCTTTAGAAAAAGCAAATACAGCATGTGCATTCTGTGGTAATGTTCCCATGTACCATATAAAAGAGAGAAGTGTTACAAAACCACCAAATAGACTTATGTAACCCATTTTTTTACTCAATTCATAAGAAAGTTCGGCATTATCTTTTCTCATAGAACTAGATATAAGAAGGCCTATAACACCTGACATCATTATCATAAAACCTATTCTTAAAAACATATGGGGGAAAGTATTTACTCCAAAAAATGCATCACTTGCACTTCCTGTTGTATAATATGCCTCAGTTCCAGGCCACATCATAAAACTTATAATTCCTATAATAAGAGCTAAAGTTCCAACTGATGCTAATGCAAAAGTATAGGTAAGTTGTAAATGTGTCTTTTTATCTATTTTGTTTATAAAATACACAAGGATAAAAACCCCTATTACTTCATAAACAAAAAATACCCATTCTGTTGCCCATACCCAAACAAAGTTATGGATCAGAGCACTTATCCCTCTTGGACTTGCAGCAGTCGCTGTATACCAAATCCCTGGACCAGTGATTGAACCTATTACATATGAAAATATAAGTAAAAACATCCCATACTTTTTCATATACGGATAATAATCCGTTCTATTTTCTTTGTAAGCTTTACGTGCTAAAAAAGCAAAAAGCATAGCTGCCCCAACAGAAGTATGTGAAGCTAAAATGTGAATAGTACCCGTTATACCCATCATCCAAGCGCTTCCGTAATCTGGAAAATAAAACAATGGGAATTGTCCTATTACATCCATAGAGTCTCCTTTAATAAAAATTTTGTATCAGAATATTATAAAAGATGTGTGTTAAATAAGTGTTAATTTTAACTAATATTAAGTTTTATTATAATATTTTCAAAATAAACCTCTACTTATCTTATTTATTTAAATTTAAATATTACATAGTATAATAATTTATTATAAATAAGGAGATTCTCTATGTCTCATCATACAATAAAATCTGGTTATACTCAGCTCTATGAAAGACTCAATAAATTTCCCCAAGGGGCCCCTTCTTCAGATACTCTTTACAAAATTTTAGAGCTTCTTTTTTCTCCAAAAGAGGCAAAACTTGTATCTTTACTTCCTATTAAACCTTTTATAGCAAAAGACGCTGCAAAGATTTGGAAAGTTTCTTTAACTGAGGCGAGAAAAACACTTGATGAATTGGCAAGTCGTGCTATATTGTTAGATGTAGAGCAAGATGGAGAATCACACTATATTCTTCCTCCTCCTATGGCTGGTTTTTTTGAGTTTTCATTAATGAGAGTAGGTGGAAAAATTGATCAAAAAATACTCTCAGAATTATTTAACCAATACCTCAATGTTGAAGAAGATTTTGTAAAAGATCTTTTTACTCGTGGAGAAACTGAACTTGGTCGTGTTTTTGTCAATGAAGAAGCTTTAAGTACACAAAATGCTTTACATGTACTTGATTATGAACGAGCCTCTGAAGTAATTGAAAACTCTGAATTCATGGGGATTGGAACATGCTATTGTCGTCATAAAAAATTGCATCTAAACGAAGCCTGTGATGCTCCACTTGATATTTGCATGACTTTTAGTACTTCTGCTGAATCTCTCACAAAACATGGCTATGCAAGGCGTATAGATAAAATTGAAGGTCTGGAACTTTTACATAAAGCTAAAGAACATAACTTAGTCCAATTTGGTGAAAACACACAAAACAATGTAAACTTTATTTGTAACTGTTGTGGATGTTGTTGTGAAGCTTTAACTGCTGCAAGAAAATTTGCCTTTTTAAATCCTGTTCATACAACTAACTTCCTACCACATGTAAATGAATCAGAGTGTAATGGCTGTGGAAAATGTGTCAATGTATGTAGTGTTGAAGCTATGAGTATCACTTCTACAAACAATCCACACAAACCAAAGCAAAAAAAAGCAATTGTTAATGAAGATAGATGTTTAGGATGTGGGGTTTGTGTAAATGTATGTACAAATAGTGCAATTTTACTCAAATCAATCCCTAAAAGAGTAATTACTCCTCTCAATAATGCCCATAGAATTGTAATGATGGCAATTGAAAGAGGTACTCTACAGCATCTTATTTTTGATAACCAAGCTTTGTGGAACCATAGAGTCATGGCTACTATCTTAGGGGTGATTTTAAAACTTCCTCCTATAAAACAGATTATGGCGAGTGAACAGATAAAATCACGGTATTTTGGAAAACTTTTAGCTAATTACTAAGTTTTATGCTAAAATCACTTAAAAAATTAAGGTATAACTTATGGAAATAGAAATATCAACTCCTGCACTTTTATTCCCTGCTCTATCTCTTTTACTCTTAGCATATACAAACCGTTTTTTGGCAACTGCTAGTCTTATTAGGCTTCTTAGTAATCAAGCAAAAGAACATGACAATTGTGCAGTTACTTCACAAATAGATAATCTCAAAATAAGACTAGAACTAACAAAATGGATGCAATTTTTTGGGGTTTTATCCATACTTCTATGTACATTATCTATGTTTGGGCTTTTTTTAGAGTTCACTGAAATGGGTAAAAAAGTATTTGGTTTAAGTCTAATATCTATGTGTTTTTCTCTTTTGTTATCATTATGGGAAGTTTATATTTCAACCAACGCATTAAATGTAGAACTTCAAGATTTAGATAAAAAATGTAAAGATAATTAGCCTTGCTCTTCTTCTTGTAACTCTTCATAAGTACTTATGTGAGTATCGATTAAAGATATATGCTTTAATTTACAGTAAATACCACTTCGTTGTAGTAATGCAATGGAGTTTATTTTATCTACATCGATATTGGCATGAACTCTATGAAGTAAGGCAAAATCATCCCCAAAAATTCTAAAAATTCTAAACTCACTAAATTCATCTAATAAATAAGAAGCAAATTCTTTTAAAAATTTATTGCCTTGATTCCAACCATATTTTTTATTATAGGGAGTAAAATTTTTCAAATATAAGATAGTTAAACACTGAAAATTATTGTTTGAATCACTATTTTTTTCCATGCTAAAATCAAAATACTCACTATTGTATAAGAGTGTTAATGGATCTTTATAAAAATATGCAAAATGCTCATCATCGATTACAGATACTGGCTCTTGATCTATATAGTTTGTTATATCTATATTTTTCAATACTTCAATAGCACTTTGAACAATCTTTTTATCATAAGATATATTACTAAGTTTTTTTAACTCTTCAAGAGCTTTTTGCACTGTATTTCTTTTTTTATATATTCTATTACTCGTCATTGCATCAAAAGTATCAGCTACTGCCATAATTTTTGAAAGTAAAGGAATCTCTTTTGCTTTTAAGCCATTTGGATATCCACTTCCATCACATCTTTCATGGTGTGCATATACAACCTTTGAAATATCTTTATACATAGGGCTTTCTTTGAGTATTTCATATCCTACTTCGACATGCTCTTGTATCAAAGAATACTCTTGTTTGGTCAATTTACCTGGTTTTAAAAGGATAGAATCAGGAGTAACAATCTTTCCTATATCATGTAAAATTCCAGCTTTATATATTAATTCACACTCTTTTTCAGACAAACCCATTTTTTCAGCAATCTTTTTAGAATACATAGCAACTCTCTCACTATGCCCACCTGTATAAGCATCTCTTCTCTCTATAAGTTTTACAAAAGAGTAAATTACATTTTGGTAGTTATTTATAAGCTCTTCTTTGAGTTCAAAAACTTTTTTTGTTCTCTCTTCAACCATAAGTTCAAGCTGATTTTTATAAAGTTCATTTTCTCTAAAAGCTGTAAGTTTATTGATAGATTGGTTAAGTACGTTTAGTATTTGATTAAAGTTTACTGGTTTCATAATATATCCAGTAACTGCCAACTCTATAGCTTCTATAAAGTAACTAGAATCTGTATGAGCAGAAATAACTATTATCTCTTGATCTTTGTTTTCCTCTTTTATACCTTTTATAAGCTCAATACCATTCATATTTGGCATCAGTATGTCTGTTATAACAATATCATATTTTTTCTTTTTATATTTTTCAAAACCTTCAAAGCCATCTACTGCAGTATCTACATGTAAAAAAAACTTACTTAAAAATTGAACAATACTGTCTCTTAAAAGTTTCTCATCTTCTACGTACAAAACAGAAAATAGTTTCCCTTTTTCTTGCAAAGATTCGATTTTTAAAGATAAATCATCTTTCATCTTCTTCCTTGACTTCCCCTACTATATAAAGACTAAGTCTTCTAGTAGATTTCTTATACATTTTGAAAAATATAGATTTAAAATTTTATGTATTATATCTTCTAAAATTCAACTCCATTAGCAAAGATTTTTATGACAACATAGCCTTTTTTCTACAGCCTTATATTAATTACCATAGTCTTATGACATATAATAATATTTTAACAAAATACTACTAGAAATACAATAAGTATGTTTTTTTATGCACCATAAAATATAAAAATGTTTCTTTAAAGAAGTAATATTCTTTAAATTTTATTAATAATTACTTTTATTGTTGAAGATGATTTAAAAATAATAATATTTAATAAACTTATTGAAGCTTTATATAATGCTTCAATAAGTTCTAGTAATTCTTATCCATGAGATAATAAAAAAGTTTTATTCTACTTTTTCTTTTGGTTTATAACCTTGTGTAGCAATAATTTCCATATAAAAGCTCTCTAAATTTTCTTTCGAAGCTTCATTAATATTTTTTGTTATATCAACAAATTCTATTGTCTTAGCTTCTTCACTATTTTTACCAAACTTACATTGTAAATCCCAAAAATCTACGCCCTCTGGTAAAGGTTTTCTCTTTTCTCTTTTTATGTACTTTCTTATTTCATATTTTATAGCATCTAAAATTCTATCTGGATTTTTATTACCTTCTTTTAAGTTAAATACTTTTTTCATCTAAAAAGTATTCCAAGCTTTAAGTTTTCCATCAAGAGTCATAACCGTTGGAGTTCCTGTAATACCTACTTTTTGACCAATTGCTTTTTGATCTGCAATGATTTTATTGAGTCTTTTTAACTCTTCAGGAGAATATTTTGCATTTTTATACTCAACATTTCCTTTAGAAACCTCATCCATTCTCTTTTCTCTCTCTTCTTGATTTTTTGAACTCAAAATCCATCTACTCATAGCATTTGCATTTTTGTGAAAATCGAGATTAAAAAGAAATACATGAAAAGTTACATCATTTTTAAGTGTTGGCCATTTAGCTTCAAACTTTGTACAAAAAGGACATTCTGGATCTGTAAATACATAAAAGTGTTTTTTACCAGTACCATATGTAAAAGCTTCTTTGCCTTTTAACCAACTAACATCTAAAGGAACGGTAATCACTTTTTTCTTTTTAATATCCATTACTTTAGAACCAAGAATTAAATAATTACCATTTATATCCGTTACTACTTGAAAAGGTCTTCCTGCAGCATCTGTTCCTTTTACTAGATATAAATCTAATTTTTTGCCAATAAGAGCATTTCCTGTGATAGTTCCTTTTATATCTTTAAAAGTCTTTAGGTTGTCAAAGTGCTTATTATCAACAGCATTAGCTCCTGAAGCTAATATCATTGAAAAAACAACTGCTCCCAATACCTTTACAAATTTTCTCATAAATTTTCCTTTTTTTAGTTATTTGTTTTAACTTATTTGATTTACATGACGTAATAATACATAAATTTAGTAAATAAATTTTCTATCAAATGCTTATAAACTAATTTTTTTGAGTTTTATTCAATCTTTTTTTAAAACTTGCTGGGTCAATGTATTTTCCACTCACTACTTCATTTTCTTTTATAACTTTATTGATTTTTGGCTGATATGTAGGTTTATGAGTCTTCAAACTCTTATCAACTTCTATATTTTCAATAAGTCCAGCTTTTAAACTCTCTAGTACCATAAGTACTCTATCTAAATTCTCATTACTTACTTTAAGTGTTATTTTACTCATTTAATTTCTTTTATTACGGCCTCATCCCATAAGGCATATGCACGACTTCCATTAGACTTCATCTGCCCACCTGCTGCTTTGCCTTCTTTTGTCATTTCGTAATTTTTACCTTTTTTTTCTAAATAACCTAACTCTACAAGTTTTTTATTTACTTCATTTGTTTTCATTTCTAATTGAACTGCTATTTTTGAAGTAGTGAGTTTTGAAGACTCTTTTTGTTTTTTTGTACTTTTTGCTTTTTCTTCTGCCATTTTCTGCCTTTTTTTCTTTACTTATATTAATAAATGATTATACCTCAATTTTTGATGAACATTTAATATTTTAAATGTAACAATATATTTACTATACTACAGTAAAATATTTCAAAATTATAAGGACAAGTACGTGCAAGAGAATCTAATAACAAAAAACATCGAACTCAATACAGGAACTATTGAAGAAAAAAGAGACCAAATACGAGAATACTTTTTAAAAACTTACGAGCTTTTTGAGAAGCAGTTTGAAATATTTGTAGATGACAGCGTCTTTTATGAAAGACCAGAGTCTTTACGTCATCAACTTATTTTTTATTTTGGTCATACTGCTACTTTTTATATAAATAAAATGATTTTTGGAAAATATATCTCTGAGCGTATCAATCCAAAATATGAATCTATGTTTGCTATTGGTGTTGATGAGATGAGTTGGGATGACCTCAACACAGTACATTATGATTGGCCTAGTGTTGATGAAGTACGACAGTATAGAGAAAAAACAAAAGAAGTCGTTTTAAACTACATAGACAATGTAAACTTTAGTATGCCTATCACTTGGGAAAATCCTATGTGGGTTATTCTGATGGGTATTGAACATGAGCGTATACATGTAGAGACTTCTTCAGTACTTCATAGACAACTTAACATCTCAAAAGTAAAAGAACACCCTTGTTTTGAGATATGCGATGACATTAAAAACAGTTATCCCCAAAATGAACTCTTAGATGTAAAAGGCTTACATGTAAACCTAACAAAAACAAAAGATGGAAAGTTTTATGGCTGGGATAATGAGTATGGAGAGTATGAAGAAAATGTAGAAGACTTCAAAGCTTCAAAGTATCTTGTAAGTAATGGAGAGTTTTTAGAGTTTGTTGAAAATGGTGGATACACTACAGATGAATTTTGGAGCGATGAGGGAAAAAGATGGAAAGCGTACACAAAAGCCCTGCATCCTACTTTTTGGATAAAACAAAAAGATGCTTACATGTACAGAGCCTTAACCAAACTTTTACCACTACCACTCAACTGGCCAGTTGATGTAAACTATCTTGAAGCAGAAGCTTTTTGTAACTACAAAAGTAAAAAACTCTCTCTTAATATCTCTTTGCCTAGTGAAGCAATGTACAGCTGTCTAAGACAAACTTGTGGTATCAAAAATGAAATAAACGTAGATGCAAACATCAACTTCAAACACTTTAGCTCTTCAATGCCAGTTGATAGGTTTGAGCATGATGGTTTCTTTGATGTAGTGGGTAATGTATGGCAATGGACAACAACTCCAATAGATGGATTTGAGGGATTTAAGGTGCATCCTTTGTATGATGACTTTAGTGTTCCTACATTTGATGGCAGACATAACATCTTTAAAGGTGGCTCATGGGCATCTACAGGAAATGAAGTCTTAGGCGATAGTAGATTTGCCTTTAGAAGACACTTTTTCCAACATGCTGGTTTTAGATATGTACAAAGTACACAACAAAGCACAGAAAAACACGAGTATTATGAAAAAGATGAAATTATCTCTCAGTATTGTGAATTTCACTATGGAAGCGAATACCTTGGTGTTTCAAACTTTTTGCAAAAAGTCTCTAACATAGCTAACAAATATGCAAAAAACAGTTCAAGTGTTTTAGATATTGGGTGTAGTGTGGGTCGTGCTTCGTTTGAGTTGGCAAAAAGTTTTGATAAGGTAGTAGGTATAGACTTTTCAGCAAGATTTATTAACGTTGCCCAAGCTTTAAAAGACAATGGAGTTTTAAGATACGAGAACAAAGTAGAAGGTGACATTACTGAACCAAAAGAAGTAACACTTAAATCTCTTGAGCTCGATACAGTTGATATGAACAAAATAGAGTTTTGGCAAGGAGATGCTTGTAACCTCAAAGCACACTTTGAAAACTATGACATGATTATCGCTATAAACTTACTTGATAGACTTTATGATCCTGAACTCTTTTTAAGAGATATAGGAAAAAGACTGAATCCTGAGGGTATTTTTATCGTAGGAAGTCCTTTTACCTGGAGTGATGAATACGTAGAGAAAAAACACTGGCTAGGTGGTAAGATTGAAGGTGAGACTAAAATCTACTCACAAGAGAGACTCGGTGAAATCCTCAGTGATGAGTTTGAACCAGTGGATGAGCCTTTTAATGTAGAGTTTGTTATACAAGAACACGTAAGAAAATACCAACACACTTTTTCTAAATTTTCAGTTTGGAAGAAAAAATAGTGATTCAAAGTAAACTGTACTCATATATCTTAGTATGTGTACAGTTTACATGTATAACTCTACTTATCTTTTTAAATCCTACTATGTTTTACAAACCACTTTGTTTAGCGATATTTGCTTTAGGTATAGTGATGTTTGTATATATCCTTTATAATGTAAAGACACTAAACTTTAACATTATCCCTGAGATAAAACAAAATGCTACTCTCGTTACAACAGGTGTTTACAAATATATACGCCATCCCATGTACTTTGCCCTCTTCCTTACCATGCTTTCACCTTTTAGTGCAAATCTAAACACTAATAATCTTTTTTTGTGTGTAGTTTTAGTACTTGCTCTTTTTTTAAAGGCAAAAAAAGAGGAGATGCTTTGGGCTCATAAGTCAGATAGTTATAAAAAGTATATGCAACATACAAAGATGTTTTTACCTTTTATTTTATAACATGTTAACAAAAAGAAGTTAAAACAGGCTCCGAAATATTTTTTTCTATATGTATTTTTGTAATAAGGATAAATATATCGTAAAGATCTTTATCATTTTGTTGCGCAATCTCTTTTAAAGTATCATTGGTATTTTGAACTTTAACATGATGTAAAGGGAGTTCATTTTCTATTTGAGTTATATCCCAATGAAAAAAAGTAGCGAGCTCTTTTAAAGGTTTATTTTTAATATTTTGGATAATCAAAGATTTATTGTCTTCATTATGCAACTGTTTTTTAGCCAATATATCTTTAAACTCTTGTATAAGTTTTCTTAGGCTACATCTTCTTAACCATGTATGTAAAACAAAAAATAAAATAATTACTGCAGCTGCTAAGTGATGTAAAATAGTATTTGTTTTTGTATAAAAATCAAGTGCAAAAGCTGTACCAGTAATGTATAAAGTAATTAAAGATATAACAATACAAACAAGAGTAAAAACTTTAATGATTGTTTCATTTTTTTTTCTATCCAACAGTTTCTCCTTGCTCATCTATTGATTTTCATTAGCAAATAAACGCTCAAAAGAATAGACTTCATTAGTATAAGTGTATAACAAGTTTATAGCACTAGTATAGCTAAAAATTTCTACTTTGAATGTTGTATTATCTATACATGTAAACACTTAAAATATTGGGCACTCTTTACCATAACAGTATTGGTTATATCTTTTTTGATCACATTTTATATCCTCAGTTGTTTTTAGTTGGACTCCTAAAAACTCTTTGGAAAATTTACTTGCTAATTTAAGAGAAGTCCAAACTTCTCTATTACAACATCTAGCTGCTTCATACTCTGAAATCTCTTTTAAAACTTTAGAAGTTACTTGTTGTGCCATAGCTCTTGATTTTTTAGTTACAGGAGAGGATTCTAAAAGTATTGCAAAACCTATACCTACACCATTAGCTGCCCCACACATCCCCAAAAATCCACAAGCACCCCCTATTACACTAGAACCTCTTGAAAGTGCTGTTTGAAGTGCATTTTTTGGTATTTGATTCCCTAAGTTTTTATAGCAAGTCACTATGATAGCTGGGACCATTGCATGGTGTTCAGGTCCATGTTTAGGGATAGAAGGATGCTCTCTTATATCATGAAAAAGTTCTATCATATCTGTTTTTGTTGAACTCTGGCAGATTTGTTCTATAACTACTAAAGCTTCTTTAGAGTGACAAGCATCACAAACAAAATGACCATCTTTACATGTAACACTACTTTGAGATTTAATTTTGCAGTAAAAACACTCTACCGCTTCAGTCGTATTGGCATAAATAAGTGGTGATTTACACACCATACAATTTACATTATGTTTTGGTTTAAAAGTAGAAAAAGTAAACATTGGTTTTTTTTCTTCTGGGGGTAAGGCACATGAACAAGATTCGCCTTCTTGATTACGCACATCTCCTTTTTCATCAAGAATAAAAAGAACAGATGAGAGTGCATCGGCATACTCTTTTGCAATTTTATTTTTGATTCCTTTAAAGAGTTGTGTGCCATCTTCTAAAGCTATACTTTCTCCAAGTCCTTTATAAATGACTTCTACCATTTCATCTTTTTTGGGCTTGTAAGCTTTAAATGTAAGAGAATAAAACTTTTCTCCATGAACTTCTCTATAAGAAAATCTTTTAAGAAACTCTACTCCCTTAAAACCTGATTCTTTTAGTAATCCTAAAAGGTGTTGTTGCGTTAAAGCACCAGCGATACACTCGCCACTAAGCTTTGCATCATTACGAATAAGAGCACTCGCTTCTTCATCACACACAACATCAGAAACAACAAGCCTTCCTCCTGGTTTTAAAACTCTAAAAATTTCACTAAAAAGTTCTCTTTTGTGAGACGAAAGATTTAAAACACAATTTGAAGTGATAACATCAAAACTCTCTTTTTCCAGTGGCAGTTTTTCAAGATAACCCTTATGAAATTCTAAATTTGAGAAACCTAGATTTTTAGCTACCTCTTTGGCTCCAGCATTTGCAATATCTAACATAGAATCAAGCATATCTACGCCAACTACTTTTCCATTTTTACCAACAAGTTTTGAAGCTATAAAACACTCTATTCCTCTTCCACTTCCCAAATCAAGATGCTTTTGTGCTTCTTCTAAATTTGCTTCTAAGATAGGACTTCCACAACCATATCCACGAAAACGGTATTTATCAGGAATGTGTGCTAAGTACTCTTCTTCATAACAAGCAGGGTTGAGGATATCTTCTTTATCTTCATTTGCAGCGTCTGTATAAAACTCTTTTACAAAACTAAGTGATTCACTCTGCCCTGTTGCAATTAAACAGTTTGCATGAGTATGAGCCACACCATCACTTGCCCCACAAGTATATAAAATATCTCCCATTTCCAAACAAAGACTTGGACTCTGAGATATTACGTCAAACTTTTTTGCTTCACATGTAATCAAATATAAAGCTAGTTTCTCATGAAGTGACTCATAAGGATCATCGCCTAAAAGAGTTTTTGCAAAAGAAAAACTATGGTCTAAATCTCCTCCACCTAAGATATAACGCATAGTTGAGTTTAGATTTGTGATACTTTGCATCTCAATATCTTTCGCCACAGCACTTTGCAATGCTTCAGCTATATTATCCCCATCCATTACAAGTTCACTCACCCCTACCATCGCAGCACTTGGATAAAACTTACCATCATAACCCAAAGCGAGTGTTGTTCTTCCTGAGCTTGAACCATCATGAACTGTTCCTTTTGGAGCAAAAACTTGTGTTTTTAATGCTTCAAAATTATCTATATACATGCCAAGCTCTTGGGCTTTTGTATGTGCATCTATTAGAGTTTTATAGATAGTATCCATCTCTAAAAGTGACTCATCTTTGGCTCTTCCTAAGCTAAATTGCCACAAAAAGTGTATATGAGTTGCACCAAAATGGTGGATTTGTTCTATCACTTGATTGATATTTTTAATATTTATTTGTGTTAAACAAGTAGAGATTGAAAACGAGTATCCCTCTTGTCTCAACCAAATAAGATTTTTTTCTAACTTTGCAAAACTTCCTTTTCCCCGTATGCTATCGTGCTCTTCTTCTAAACCATCAAGGCTGATTTGTAACGAAAGTCTGTTTTTATCTAACGTTTTTTTTGAAAGAGTTTTTTGAGCTAACATACCATTGGTAAGCACAACTACTTTTGTTGTATCAAAACTCAATACAAACTCAATAATCTCTACAATATCATCTCTAACAAAAGGCTCACCTCCACTTAAAACAAACAATCTACATCCCAAATCATACGCTTCTTTGATATGTTCTTGCATAAATTCTTTGCTTAAAGTATCTTTGTCTTGGATTGATGAGCTAAACAAGCAGTGCGTACACTCTATGTTACATCTGTTGGTTACATGTAACCAAAATTCTTCAAGGTTTTTTTGTGATTTTGACTCTGTTTTTACATAAACTTTCGGATTTGGTAAGGAGATACGATTGAGCAGTTTTTCATACTCAAAACTTTTGTTTCCTTCTTGTAAAAGAGTATCCGCTTTTTTATTTGGAACAAACCAATCTGCACTATGCTTATAAAAATATACTGGGGTATTATCAAAAACTATTCTATTCCAATTTTCTTCAAAAGTTTGCATTTCTAATCCATATTATAAAAAATTACATCTTGGTACAACTCGAAAGAATAAAGAGAGTATTTTGTAAAAAATTGCTAAGATGTATGCTTAAATATCTTAAGCCTAAGAGTCAAAATTGTATCTCTTACTCACTTATAAGCAGATAAACTTCTTGACATATTTTTTCTCTTTGAGTAGTATTTTAAAAATTTAAAAGAGTAGCATGCAAGAATATAACTTTTTATTGAAAAATTGTGCATTATTAAAACTTTTAGAGCTATCCAAAATATCTATAAAAGAGATAGGAGATGGTAATCTCAATTTTGTTTATAAGATAAATGATGATACAAACACCTATGCACTCAAACATGCAAAACCTTATCTTAAAATGCTTGGAACCCAGTTCAAACTCACACAAAAAAGAGTTCTTGCTGAAATGAATTCTATGGAATATTTTCACTCTATTGCTCCTCAATTTATACCAAAAATTTATCTCAAAGATGAAAAAGAGTTCTTTTTTGTGATGAAGTATCTCAAAGATTACTCTTCTATGAGAGAAGTTTCAAACAATAGTTTTGTTTATGAATCTCTTGGTGAGTTTTTGTTTTTAGTAGCGACAAACAATCCAAAAAACAACTTATATTATGAATGTGAAGAGTTAAAAGAGATAACAAAAAATTATGTGTTTGAGTATCCTTTTATAAAAGACCATGAAGCATTGGTTATAAAAGATGATTTTCCTCAAATTGTATTTTCAAAAGAGTTTTTAGCCAACAAAGAAGTACTCAAAAAGCTCTTTTTAGATTCAAAAAAAACGCTCATACATGGAGATTTACATACTGATTCTATCATGATACAAAAAGACAAAATTGCCATAATAGATAGTGAATTTTCACTCTTTAGTGATATCTCTTTTGACATAGGAAATCTCTTAGCTCACACACTTTTTAACACTATTGCTTTTAAAAATAAAGAGTATGAAAAAAAAATCACCCTCTTATTTAGTAAACTAAAAAGCTTACCTGATTTTCAAGAGATACTACAAAACAGTATAGGATTTTGTTCTATTGAGATGGCAAGAAGACTTTATGTACCAGCAAAATCAAAAGATTTAGAAGCTATAAAAGAACCTTTAAATAAACAAAAAGCCTATGAATTGAGTTTTGAAATAGCTGACTTTTTAGGTGCAAATTATAAAAATTTTACAGATATAAAATCTTTTTTGCAAAGACTTAAAACATGGCTTTAAAACAAGCACTTATCTACTTTGCAAAAGAGCCAACCAAAGGAAAAGTCAAAACAAGACTTGCTAAGAGTATAGGTGAAGTAGAAGCAAAAAAGATATATGAGCTTATGTTGGGGCATTTACTAGGTTTACATGTAAAAGAAAATATAGACACATTTGTAGCACTTTTACCTTTTACACAAGAGTTTGAAAAAGCTTTTCAAAATCAGGATATTTTTTTACAAGAAGGTGAAAATATAGGTCAAAAAATGGCAAATGCCTTTGAAAAAGTATTTGCTCTTGGTTATGAAAGTGCTGTTTTAGTTGGCGCAGATATACCTAGTCTTGATGAAAACATCCTTCATGAAGCATTTACTAAACTACAAACTCATGAAACTATCCTATCTCCCACAAGAGACGATGGATACTACCTCATAGGCTTTCAAAAAAATAGTTTTACTAAAAATGCTTTTACAATTGACTTTTCAAACGATGTTTATACACAAACTAAAAAAGCCTTAAAACACTTAAATGTGTATGAAGGAAAAAAACTTTTTGATATAGATTATGTAGAAGATTTGCGTACACTATTATATCACTCAAAAGAGAATACAAATAAAAAACTTTGTTTACATGTAAAGACCCTTTTAGACTCATTTCCAAAGATAAGTGTCATAATACCTGTCTATTATGAAAAACAAAATCTTCCTATAACCATAAAACATTTAAAAGATATGGCAAAAAATAGTTCCTTTGAAATCATCGTGTGTGATACCCCACAAAACACAACGATAGGAGATATAAAAGACTCTTCTATCCTTACATGTAAAGCAAAAAAAGCAGGAAGAGCCTATCAACTCAACGAAGCAGCTTCAAGGGCTAAAGGAGAGATACTTCTTTTTTTACACGCTGATACGCATTTGCCAAAACATTGGGATGAACTTCTTTGTTTACATATAGAGAGTGGCACAGTTGCTGGAGCCTTTAAACTAGGTATCTTTTCAAATCACTTTTTTCTCAAACTCATAGAAATCCTTGCAAATCTAAGAGTTTTTTTCACAAATACTCCTTATGGTGACCAAGCACAATTTTTCACTTCAAATCTTTTTCAAACTATAAAAGGTTATGATGAAATAGCTCTTATGGAAGATATAGCCATCATAAAAAAAGTCCATAAAAAAAACATCAAAGTAAAAATTCTGAATGAAAAAGTTTATACAAGTGATAGAAGATGGTTAAAAGAAGGGATTTTTTACACAAGTTTTCGCAACAGAATCCTAAGTACTCTCTACTTTTTTGGTGTCTCTCCAAAGATATTAAAAAAGTTTTATAAATAATTAGTATTTAAATTCGACTTTTACTTCCTTTAACTTTGAAAGAATTTTAAGATTTCCTGTACTAATATTTCTGGTTTTTCTTCTATAACTAAATGACCTGCGTTAGGAATTGTAACAAGTTTTGAATTCTCTATTTTTCTTTGGAGTTCGTTACCTTGCTTACAAGGGATCCACGTATCTTCTTCTCCCCATAAAATAAGAACTGGACTTCTTACTTCATTGAATTTTTCTTGAAAATCATCAGTAAACTTTGAATCAGCTTGAGCAATTTGTCTATAAAAGGCTGATTTTCCTTGCACTCCACACCATGGAGCTAGAATTCCATCAATAGTTGTTTGATTTAATTTTTGATGTGCAGCTGTTTTTATATAAGCTTCAACAATTGCTAAATGAATATAATCAGGTACAGCAGAAAATGCCATTTCATATTTTTCAATATGCTTAAAAAATGGGGATCCCCAAGGTGATAAAGCAACAGGGTCAATAACAACTATTTTATAAAAATCTCTTTTATCCAAAATATGATTTCTAAAAACTGTTGTTCCCCCAAAATCATGACCAACGATAAATGGTTTCTCAATTTGCCAATAATCAATTAAAGAATCCAAAAGTCGATTTTGAATACCTAATGAAACATCTGCTTCACTCTTGTCTGAACTACCGTAACCTAAAAGATCAAAATAATAAACCTTGTAATAAGAAGAAAGCCCTTTAATTAAATGACGAAGATTAAAAGAGGACCAAGGAGTTCCATGCACTAACACAACAGGCACTCCTTCTCCTTGGATACCATATCTAACCTCTCGTCCTTCAAATTCATAACTAAAAGGAAGATTCCAACTGCTCATTTTAAATTCCTCGTGTATTTAGATAAGCTAAATTATAACATTAAATTTAACCATTGATTTTCGCTATAATCACACCCATGAAACAAATAACCGACATAAATGACCAAAATATTTCAGAATTTATCTCTTTAAAACAATCAAGTGTAGATGAAAAATATGTTGTAGTTGAGAGTAAAAACGTCTTTAAAAAACTTTTTAAAAATGACATCAAGATACACAAAGTATTTTGTACTGATGAAAATTTAGAGTTTATAAATGAACATTGTCAAAAAAAAGATTTTCCTATATACACTGCAAATAATGAACTTATGAAAAAAATAGTAGGACATAAAATCCATCAAGGCATGATGGCGGTTATTGATAAACCAAAGTATGTCTCTTATGAGCAGATACAAGACAATGTTGTAGTTTTAAACGGACTTACCTCTCCTGAAAACGTGGGCTCGATTGTACGTTCTTGTGCAGCATTTGGTATTGGAACACTTATCATAGATGAAAAGACTTGTTCTCCATTTTTGCGACGTTGTATCCGTGTCTCCACAGGAAATCTCTTTAACATCAAAGTATATAAATCTACTAATCTTTTAGAAGATTTAAAAAAACTTCAAAAAGAGGGTTATTCTCTCCTCTCAACAGCAAACTCATCCAAAGCAGTAAGTCTGCAAAAATATAAATTTACTCCAAAATCTATAATTGTTATAGGAAGTGAAGGACATGGAGCGGAAAAAGAAGTTTTAGACTTATCAGATACTATATTAAAAATAGACATTGATGATGAGGTAACAAGTTTAAATGCTGCGATTGCAGCTTCTATTGTTCTGTATCAATTGAGTGTACAATAAAACTAACTTTTACCTTTACATGTAAAACTTACAAGTATTTAGATGCATCAGAAGGTGTATCTATATCTACACATAAAGATGAATCTATATTTACATACAAACATTTATTGCTATTGAGTATCTCTTTGGCTCCTTTATCTGAATTTAATTTTGCCAATTCTTTATAATAAATTTGTGGAAATATTGCCGGTACTTTAAAGCCTTTACTATTAGAATACTTAGAGGCAATAATATTTTGCTTGTTTTCATAAGATAATTTAACTAGATTACTATAATGTTCATTTAAAATAAAAGGTTGATCACACAACATAATTAAACTATGAGGAAAAGTTTTAGTAGCATCAATACCACAAGCAATAGAACTACCAATGCCCTCTTTATAATGTTTGTTATGTACAATTGTAACATTATATGATTTGATTACTTCTCTACAGTCTTGGGCAGAAGAACCTAAAACAACAAAAACATTTTCTGAAATTTCTAACGCTTTTTTTACACTATTTTCTAAAAGCGTTTTATTTTGGTATTCTAAAAGTTGTTTTGATTCTCCATTCATTCTAGAAGAACTACCTGCAGCTAAAATAATAACTGCAATAATTTTAGATTTTTGCATTTTTTTTTGCTTCAATTTGTGCACAAATAGCTAGTGCTATGGACTGATGAGTATCACCACCAATACTTAAACCAATTGGTGCAAAAAATCGTGAATCATTTTGCAGATTAAACTTTTCTGTTTTTTTTCTCATATTTGTCTTATTTCCCATTATGCCAATGTACTCTACATTTGAATCTAAAACTGCTTTGAGATATATATCATCCATTTGTGGACTATGACTTAAAATAACTGCTGCATTATATGAATCAAAATTTATGTTCATAACATCTTCAGTATTCTCAACTCCCATTAGTACATCAGCATCTTTAACATACTTATCATCTATATTTTTATCAATAACTGTTGTTGTCCATCCCATCAGATTAGCCATAGCAATCATTGATGATACATGAGAGCCTGAACCAAAAATTAAAATAGAGTAAGGAGCTTCAATTGTTTGATAAAACTTATCATCTTCTAATTTAGTTTGCATTTTTTCATCAATTATTTCAAAATCACTATTATGGATTGAACGTACTAATGTTTTATTTATGTTGTTCATAGCATACGTTAAAGCACCAAAATTTTCTTCATAAAAAAATGGTTGGATAAAATAGTTACTAATTCCATGTCCTACAGATTTATCTTTAGGAATATTTTCAAAATTAACAGAATCTTTACTTTTCAATGATTGATCTGCCAATTCTAAAATCTTCTTATGTAAATATTTGCTACCTAAAACACCTGTAAATTCACCTTCTGAATTTACAAGCATCATATTTCCACTTTTTGTATAAGTTGAACCTGACGTATGTGTTACACTTACGACTACAATATTTTGTTTATTTTGTTTACATTTATCTATAAACTGTACAAACTCTTTATTTAAAAACATTTTTTATCCTAATTTAATAGGAAAACTTGTATATCTTTTCCCTGTAACATCATATAAAGCATTTATAACTGCTGCAAACATAGGAGGAACTCCTGGCTCACCTATCCCACCAATTTTTTCTCCAGAATTAATAATTTCCACATTAATACTATCTGGTGCATCAGATATCCTTGCTACATTATAATCATAAAAATTATTTTGTTCTGCAGCACCATCTTTAATAGTAATCTCAGCATATTTAACATAACCCAATGTAAAGTTCACTGAACTTATAATCTGATTTTCTACATTTAATGGATTAAAAGAATATCCACAATCCACAGCACACCATACTTTTTCTACTTTAAAGTCCTTCTCTTTTAGCTTAACTTTTACAACGTATGCCACAATACTTCCAAAAGATTTTGCTATAGCAACACCATAACCACTATTTTTTTCTCTCTTATACCAGTTTGATTGTTTGGCAACATTTTTTAATAAATTTATAAATCGTGCATCTTGTAAATTTTTAATTCTAAAATCCATTGGATCTATTTTTGATGCAACTGCAGCTTGGTCTATTATATTTTCCACAATTGGAGCCGAAATCGTATGCCCAACAGATCGTAACCACAATACAGGGATAGGTGATTGAGGACAAAATGCTCTTAAATTGTGACTAGTAACTTTATAAGGATGATTTTCTAGACCTTCTCTTTGTGTTTTATCAATACCATTTTTAAACATAAATTTTTCAAAAATTGTACCTTGTGTAATAGATTGATTAACAATATCTGATTCAAATGCCGTAATATTACCATCATTGTCTACAGCCATCTTAGCACGACTAACTGCCATTGGTCTATAATTAGCCATTTTGATATCATCTTCTCTTGTCCAAAGTGTCATTACTGGCCATGGTTCATTTTTTGCAACATAAGAGGCATCTATAATAAAATCAAAATTCACAGCACCACGTCTGCCAAAACTACTTCCTAAATAAGTATTATGATATTCAATCTTTTGAGGCTCAATCTCTAAGATTTGAGCACACTTGTCTCTTGATAAATTTTGCATTTGACTACCAACTACCAATAATGCTTTATCTTTGTCATGGTAAACGGTACAGTTTATTGGCTCCATTGGAGCATGTGCTAAAAATGGAAAATAGTACTCAGCTTCAACAACATGACTTGCATTGTGTATTGCTTTTTTTGTATCACCATCTTTTCTCATAGAATGAATATCTTTTTCAAAATAACTTCTATACTCTTTTTTTAAATCAGCTGTACTCGTCTTTACAAATTCACCTGTATCCCATTGCACTACGATTGTATCAACAGCTTGTTTTGCTTGCCACCAATGCTCAGCTATTACTGCTATAGTATTATTTGGAAGTTGTTTTATTTTGAGTACACCAGCCATTGTTTTAGCAACACTGTCATCATAACTTTTGATTTTTGCACCAAATACTTGAGGATGAATAAGTGCTGCATACTTTTGATTTTCTAATCTTACATCTATTCCAAAAATACCTTTACCCGTAATTTTTTCTTGAACTTCTATAGGATGCCTTTTAAGAGGTTTCCCCATGAGCCTATACTCTTTTGGATTTTTAAGTTTAACATCATTTGGTAATTTCATTTTTTGAATGTCATCAACTAAATCTCCATAGGCAAATTTTTCGTTTGTTTTTGTATTTGTTACATAAGAATCTTTTGTTGATATATCAGATAAACTTACTTTCCATCTTTTAGCAGCTGCTTTTTTGAGCATAAGCCTTATTACAGCACCTACTTTACGAACATTTTCTTGATGATATCTTATCGTTCCAGAACCACCTGTAATCATGATTGTAGAGCCTGGTTTATTGTATACAGGAGCTACAGGAGCTGCTTTAAAAACTATCTCATCCCACTTAGCGTCAAGCTCATCTGCAATACATTGAGCTAATCCAGAATAAGCACCTTGTCCCATTTCTGCTTGCCCTAATATAAAAGTGATAGAATTATCTTTATCTATTTGAACAAAAGCATTAGGCTCTAAAATATTGTTTTTTAAAATAGCTGCTGCTTTTCCCTTAATAGGAATATTAAATCCCACTACAAATGCCGTAGTTAAAATAGAACTATTTTTTATAAAATCTCGTCTAGTTATACCCATTATATGTCCTTTGAAGCTTTGAAAATAGCTGTTTTTATTCTATTATATGTTCCACATCTACAGATGTTTCCATCCATAGCATCTAAAATATCTTCTTCACTTGGTTTTGAATTTTCTTTTAATAATCCTGTAGCATTCATAATTTGTCCTGGTTGACAATATCCGCACTGTGCAACATCTTCTTCTTTCCAATGCATCCTTAAAATATTCATTTCTTTATCTTCACTATTTTCAATTGTTGTAATTTTTTTCTCTTTAACTTCACTCAAAAGAGTTTGACACCCTCTTGTAGCAACACCATCAACTAAAACAGTACATGCTCCACACATACCAACGCCACATCCAAATTTTGTTCCTGTTAAGTTTAAATGATCTCTTAAAACCCATAATACTGGAGTGTCTTCAGACACATTATTTAATTCAATTTTTTTATTATTAATTATAATATAGTTCATAATATTCCTTTTAGTTTATTGAGATTTGCACTTTAACTATTATATATTTTTATCACAATATAAGGTAGAAAATTACTCCCCAAAACTTGCCTAATTCTGCAAATTAAGATATAGTTAATTATAAGGAATAATTATGAATGAACTATTTGAACAAACAAGATTAGATTTAGTTGATTTTATTACAAATAAATTTTCTAAGCAAGAAAATATAGAAACAGATATTTCTTCTTTGTACTTATACATGAGATTTTGCCAATCAGAATTTTTGAGTATCGTTTATGAACCTTCGATTTGTATAGTATTACAAGGTTCAAAATCTATTGATTTTGGAAAAGCTCTGTATAGATATTCACCAACAAAATATTTACTAAGTTCCACCCATATTCCAGCTAAAGTAAGAATTGAAGAAGCCACACAAGAAAAACCTCTAGTATCTTTAAAACTAACCTTTTCTATAAAACAAATTTATGAAGTCATGAAAGATATAGAAGATAATACATATCAAAAAAGACAGACAATTGATGAGGGATTATTTTTTGATGAATTCAATAATCAACTCCTTGATCCTATTTCAAGACTAATCAAGTTACTAGATACTCCCAAAAAGAATATTGATTTTCTTTCCCCACTTATTATCAAAGAAATTTTATATGTTTTACTCAATGGGAAAAGTGGTGATTTTTTAAGAGAGTACGTTATGGAAGGTTCCACGACAAATTTAGTTGTCAAAGCAATTACAGAGATAAAAAGCAACTTTACAAAAAACTTATATATTAAAGATTTGTCAAAAAAGATTGGCATGAGCGAATCTTCTTTGTATCATAACTTTAAAAAACTTACTATGATGAGTCCTTTACAATTTCAGAAAAAAATCAGACTTGAAGAAGCAAAAAAAATTATGCTAACTCAAAATATCAATGCATCTAACACAGCATTTTTAGTAGGCTATGAAAGTCCTTCGCAATTTAGTCGCGAATATTCTAGAATGTTTGGTGAATCTCCTAAAGCCCATATTATGCGTTTAAAAACAAATTTTTAATTGTTTAGAATACTAAAATTCTAATTACAATTTACACTTATTTATACTTTTGTATAAAAATTATTGAAAGGAAGTGAAGCTTAAAAACTTTACTTCCTTTCACATGTAATTACTTTGTAGAAGTCGGATATGTTGTTGAAAATGCTTGAGCTATCTTTGTTGAAGCTTCAGCACAAGAAGGGTGTCCCCAGCCACCTGCACTTGCTCCATTTGTAATATCATAAACAATATTATCATTTTTGTCGCTACTAACTCCAGCGGGAACATAATCAAGCTTTAATGCAGATCTTAATTTCCATGCGATATTGTGATCAGCACATGAACTATCACCACTAACACCTAATGCACCAATTAATTTTCCCTTTTTTGTATATAAAGCTAACCCACCACCAAATACATTGACTCCACCGATTTTTTTACCAACCATTGGGTCATTTTTTGTTCCTATTTTCTCACTACTTCCACCATAAGCAACTTTTGTATCTACCGGATTTGAAAATTGTAATCCAAAAAGGCTTCCACCTGGTTGCGTTGCACTAAACAAGTTTGCAGTTGAAAGTGCAAGTCCTGGAAGAGAAAATGCATTTGCAGTATTTGCTTTTTGTGCAGCAATTGCTCTACTTCCTGGCCATTGATCACCTCTATCTTTTCCTGAAAAAGTTACAACTTTTACAACGCCATCTCTATCAACAATTGTTGCCCACATATTTAAGCCAAATCCACCATTTTGCTCAGCTACAACTTTTTTCAATGAAGTCTGTACTTCACTATAAGTTGGTAACTCTTGTGCCACTGCAGCAACTGTTGTTATTGCACTAATTGTACATATTGTTAAAAAAGTTTTTTTAATCATTTCATCCCTTTATTTAGATATAATCTCATATATTCTTATGAATATATAAAAGCGATTCTATCACTAATTAAAAAGGAAAACAAGAAGTTACTTTTTGGTTAGATAGTTCCCTTTTAGTTGGAAATACGACACTATAGAAAAGAGAAAATATGCCAAGTTTGAGAAAAAATAAAGTTCACTGTGAAGATTATAAATCTGAAATTGAAATTACTCTAGAACTTATAAGTGGTAAGTGGGTTGTGTTATTGATTATGTTACTTTGGGAGGAAAAAATAGTAAGATTCAATGAATTTAGAAAAAACTTTCCTGATATTACACAGAAGATGTTATCACAACAATTAAAAAAACTAGAAACATATAAAATAGTTGAAAAAGAAGTTTATCCTGAAGTTCCTCCAAAAGTTGAATATAGATTAACTCAACAAGGGGAAAAACTCATCCCTATACTTGAACAGATGCAGATTTGGGGTGCAACCTATTTAAAAAATAGGTAATTATTTTACCATTTATGTTTTGGTGGCGTATACTCTTTTATAGCTTCTAACAACTTTTCTTGATTATCAGTTTTAATCAACATATCATAGTGCTCTTGTTTTAAAAACTTTTCAGCACACATATGATCTATCATTTCAAATA
>NZ_JFBL01000016.1 GCF_000597725.1 Sulfurospirillum arcachonense DSM 9755 | reverse complement strand
GTTAAAGAAATAATACCTACTGCTCTACATATTGGGAATCCCAATCCTTTTTTTAAAGAGTTTTGTTGAGGATACTTCTTTTGGTTCTCTTTGGTATCAGACATTGTAAATGTTGTTCCATTTACTAAGTATACTTCTCTTCCTTGAAATTTCCATTTATTAGATACTTGTTTTGCACTCGTATTTGATATATGTCTAGTGAGGTTTATTATCATATTTAAAGGAAGTCTTTTTCTTGCTTTGCAGTATCCTCCTGTTGTAATGGATATATCTTTTTTGGTATTCATCGCTTTTGAATTTACTATATTTTGACATGAACTATCTTCTTCTATTGCCTGAGTTAAAAACATAGATAGTGTTTGCATTGGAGTATATAATCTATCTCTATATTGTGGTAAATCTTTTTTTAATTCTTTTTGGATTGAGTCCTGTGAAAGCAAGTTATAAAAGTTATCTATACTTCCATCTTTTATAGTTTTTACTATCATCTTTTGTTGTAGTTTTACTGTTTTTTTGTTATGATTCATATTGCTGGCTTTATGGAGTATTTCGTGTGGTTACGATACTTCTTTAAAGCCAGTTTTATTCCATATTAGTTTAGTGTTTTTTGCTTAAGTAAGTGCCATTCGGGACAGGCTACTTTTATTTATCATCTATTACCTTTTAAGATTTTTCTCGTGCTTTTATAGTTACACTATATCACACTCTACCCAATCATCTTTACAAGAAAAATGGGTCAAGCCAAAACGAAGTTTCTGTGAAAACTCTAAATTTTCGGACTTCTTTTATTACTTATTCTAACAAAATATTCTTTACATGTAAAAGATTTTAAAAAAGTAGTCTATTCCCTTTTAGCGGAATTTATTACTAGAAAAGTTGAACACTACCATAACCTAAAAATGCTCTGCAATATGGGCAGAGTAATATTTGCTTTTGTTCAATATAACCAATTCCTTTTGTCTTGAGCCATATTTCAAATAGTTCTTCCTTGCAATATGGACAAATAGGATTTATGTCACATGGGGCTTCTTTGATTAATATGTGTCTCTTCTCAAAATTTTCGTATGTCTCAAATGTCTCATGTTTATTTATGCTGTTTTTTATATCTGGTTTTAATTCTTTCATCAAATTCCCTTACAATATAACTATTTAATTGGATGAACATTGTATATTTATTAGTCTGATAGTAACATTATAAAAGTAAAAGGGGACAGACTGCCCCCGAAATTTCTAACGCTTAACTTCTTCCTTTAAGTTTGAATCGGTTAAGCAGACTTTGTAGCTGAACGGCTTGAGTAGATAGTCCTTCTGATGCATTCGCACTCTCTGCGGCATTGACAGTATTCTGTTGAGTAACACGGTCAATCTGACCAAGTCCTTGATTCACTTGAGAAAAACCAACGGCCTGTTCGTTAGAAGCCGTAGCAATTTCTTTGACCAGATCTGACACTTTTCCCGCATTGTTAAGAATTTCACCAAGTGCACCTGCAGTTTTTTCAGCGATATTTGTACCATTTCTGGTCTTAGCTACTGAACTTTTAATAAGATCCGATGTCTCTTTAGCCGCTTCAGCACTACGAGAAGCCAACATCTTAACTTCTTCGGCTACAACCGCAAACCCTCGTCCGTACTGTCCTGCTCTGGCAGCCTCAATTGCTGCGTTGAGTGCCAATAGATCAGTCTGGGAGGCTATTTCATCTATAACTTTGATGATTTTTGATATATCTTCACTAGAAGTATTTATTTCATGCATGGCAGAAAGCATATCTTTCATCATTTCAGCTCCATTTTCTGCTCCTTGCCTTGCATTACTCGCAAGAGAATTAACTTCTTCAGCATTTTTTGCATTAAGATTAGTCTGGGACGCCATTTGAGTCATACTTGAATTGATCTCTTCTACTGAAGCTGCTGTTTCTGTAGTACTTTCTGCCAAAGATTGACTAGCTGTCGCAATTTGACTAGAACCCAATGTAATTTGCTCGCCAGCAGTATGAACTTGAGCCAAAACTTCATTTAAATTCCGTGTCATTCCTTGTAAAGCATGACCCAATTGATCTTTGTCAGAGGCCAGTTTAACTTCCACATCAAGATTACCATCGGCAATTTGTTCCGCAACATCAGCTGCAGATTGAAGGGTCTTTGACATTTTATTAAGAGCGTCGGCTAACTGACCGACTTCATCTTTTTGAGTGAGATTCAAACTCTGAGAAAAATCACCAGCACCAATCGTATCTGCCAAGTCCGCTGCACGGCGAATAGGACGAGCTATGCTAGCAGATGCCATCCACAGCAATACTAGGGCTATAAAAATAACCACAACACCAACGACAATTTGCAATAAAGCATTATCGTAAAGTCGATCTGTCATGTCTTTATCGAGAACCAAAGCTTTAGCCAATATAATTTCCCGCGGTACTTGAATCATAACTGACCAGGGTTTACCAGTCTGTCCAAGCTGGATAGGAGCAACCGTTTCTATCATTCCACTATCATCGTTGATACGAACTAACTCCTGACCTGATTTAATAGCTGTATAAATCTTTTCCCAACCTTTAGGCATCACTTGTTTAAAATGACCTCCAATCATATTAGCATTCTCACTCTGGGCTACCAACAGACCATTGTCAGCAATTATAGATACCTGTCCATGACCATCAAACAACTCTGCATCAACTTTTTTGGCAATTTTCTGAACAAAATCTAAGTTATAATCCGCACCTGCAACTCCATAGAATTTACCATTGACTGTGATAGGAACAGACATAGTTGCGAGGAACACTTGCTTACCTTGTACTATATATGGTAAAGGTCCAAGTACACTTTCTTTATTTTTCTCACGAGGGATAATATACCAGCCTCCTTTAAGAACACCGTTAGGATGCTTGTCGTAGGTGTCGTACTCTACCAAAGGTTGAACGGCAATTTTACCTTTATCATCACGTGTCCAATAAGGGGTAAAGCGCCCAGTATCTGGATTGTTACCGTCTTTATCTACACGGAAGTTGTCATCAAACCCGTCGATTGCATTTGGCTCCCAACAGGAGTATGTACCATTAAAGCTCTTGTTACGTTTCAATACATTGAGAAGCACAGCATTGAGCTGATCACGGCCAATATCCAGAGCTGCTTTATCATCTTTAGGTTGTTGTTTACTAACTTCAAAAGCGTTAGCCATAGTACGCGCAGCATCCAAAGCCAACTCCAGTTTGGACTGAATGTTACCACTTTGCTCGCCGGCTAAATTTTGCAGTCTCTCCATGTTAATCTCAGTCAACAAAGACGAAACCTCCTTGGAAACAACATCTTGTGTGCTTTTAGATGAAAACAACCCGTAACCCACCAATAAGGTAACTGCTGAAATCAGGCAAAGCCCAGCTATCAAAACAATCTTAGTTTGAATAGACTTAAATATCATAGTACTAATCCCCCCACTCTTTATTATTATTTGTTATACTATCTTAGATGAAATTTTATTCAAAGTCAATAAATATTAAGGGAAAAGGTATAAAGAATGTAGCTTTCCTAAAAAAAGTGACAAAATGTCACTTTCTTAGTATTATCTTTGTCTTCTAATTGTATGGCTTGTAAAAAGGGAGTGGGCTAAACTCTAAACTTTTTAACTTCTTTTTCTGCTTATTCTAACAAAATACTCTTTACACGTAGATAGAATTTTATAATGCAAAGCCATCATTTTGGGAAATGATGGCTTTTTGAGCTTACCCGTTTCTTAGCTTATCTCTTAGTTCACCTAGTTTCTGAGCTATTATGTTTGCATCTTTTTCTAGTTTTGAAACATGACCGAACGACTCTAGTATGACTATATGATTTTGAGCAATAGCGCTTTGTATGATTTGTAAAAGTGGCACAAAGTTTTCTTTATATGAAGATTTGTCTATCATTTTGTTTTTAAAGTCATACTCGATGCCTTGTAAAAACTTTTGCATAGCGATAAGATTTCCTTTGATACGATAAAATTTATCATCATCACTAAAAAAATTACTTTTTATCATGATATTTGTTTGAAGTTGTTGTTTTAGTTTGTCAATTACCTCTGCAAGGTTATCAGAGTTTACTATAAACACAGCCCTTTTATCATTCATCTGTTTTGTATTATCTTCTTCTAACTGTTTTGTATATTTTTGTATATTTTTTATAGCTTGTTTCAATCTCGTAGAATAACTTGTAAAAATAGGTAGTTCATAGTCTGCATAAATCTCAGACCTAGCTTGAACTAAATACTTATTAGCCCCACCTGTTCCTCTATTTCTTGCCAAATTATTTTCAAGCGTATATACAGCTATTCTATACATCTCTAGTTGACCTACTTGCTCAAAATACTTATTATCAATCCACAAGTTTACACCAGTAAAATTTGTAACAAGTCCCTCGTCTAAAAGGTCTTCTAATCCATACTCTAAAGACATTATAGTTGTTTTACCACTTATATCTTTATGTATTTTAACAACATTTGATTTAGTCGTAGTCATAGAGTAAAAAGGAGCTACAATAAGACTTATAGGAAACAACCAAATTAAAAAAGAGAGTATTGCAATCACAACTAATGAAAACAATCTTTTAACAAATATCCCCCACTCTCTTACATTGAATATATAATTAAAAATTTTACCTCTAAGTTCTTTCATTTATATCCTTTAATTGGCTGCATCTTGAGTAGAATCTACAAAAACACGATTCCCTAACTCTTTATCTATCGCATATAAACCGTAGCCATTGCCGCCGACTATCTTCATCTGGTCTATAATTTCACCAAAAGAAGCTTCTTCTTCGACTTGTTCCGTTACGTACCATTGAAGTAAATTATACGTTGCATGGTCTTTTATCTTCATAGCTTCATCACTTAGTTCATTTAACCAACCTGACATTTTTCTCTCATGTGCTAAAGCAGCCTCAAAAATTTCGATGATTGAGTTTGACTTAAGTTTTGGTGCTTTTATGTCATCTAAAACTATTTGTGCATCTTGATCTTCAAGATATTTAAAAAGTTTCATTGCATGAGATATCTCTTCTTGGTATTGGATATTAAACCATCTTGCACAACCATTGAAACCATTTTTACTTGCATATGCTGACATACCTAAATATATATAGGCCGAATGAAACTCTCTATTAAGCTGTTCATTTAAACTTACTGCCATTGATTTACTAATCATAATTATCCTTATTTATATTATCTTATGTATTTTATCATAAATTAAACGCACTCCATACTTTGTAAATGAAAATCAGTATCATTTAAGTTTTATTCTAGTAAAATTATAAAAATATAAATGGTGAAACCAATGAAAGCATTATGTAAATTAAAGAAAAAAAACTCAAAAAAATATAAAGAAGCTCTTTTACAATTTTCTCACAAAGCAACTTATATGTGTAGTAAATGTGATCGTATAAGTTGTGCAAAAAAAGTTCTTTGTAAAGCAGAAAAAATTTAATCTAATACTTTCTTTTTTTTGCTATCATAGTACAATGAAAACTTTACATATAGCACTTAGTATATTTTTACTCTTTCTTGTTGTGGGTTGTAGTTCAAAACATCCTAAACTACTCATTTATGAGCAAAATGCCTCTTTATATATAAACAAAATAGAACCTTTACATGTAAATGAAAAAAACTTCAAATCAAGATACTTTATGCCTTGGTCTATAGAAAAAATTAAGATTGAAAAAGAAAAAGCTTCATGGGCAAATTTTGTTTTTAAAAAAAAAGATATATACTATGCAGAAAACAAACTTCCATGGAATTTAGAAGATATAAAAAAAATTTTAAAAACAACAAACTTTTCAAAGTACAATTCTAAACTTTTATATGCCATTACCGTAAAAAATGCACAAATTAGAAACCTACCAACACTCAAACCTTTTTATAAAAAAACATCAATTGCAGGAGAAGGCTTTCCTTTTGATTATCTACAAAACTCACGTATACATGTAAACACTCCCGTACTTATCTCTCACTATACAATCGATGGTTCTTGGGCTTTTGTACAAACTCCTTTTTCATCTGGATGGCTACCTAGTCATAGTTTTGTTCTCTTAGATGCAAAACAGCGACTAGAATTTAAAAGAAGCCCAAAAATAGTTATTACCACAGATAATACAGCACTTTACACAGACAAACAACAGTATCTCTTACATGTAAAGCTTGGAGCCCTATTTCCAATAATCAATGAAGATGAAAACTTTTACTATTCATATATCTATAAAGATATGTTTAATCAAACAAATAAAGCTTTACATGTAACAATCCCAAAAGCAGTTGCCCATACAATGCCTTTAGTCTACAACAAAGAAAACCTCTTACATGTAAGCAATGAATTATTGGGAGAAAAATATGGTTGGGGCGGTTACTTAGATAATAGAGACTGTTCTGCTTTTACAAAAGATTTTTTTACACCTTTTGGACTTTGGCTTCCAAGAAACTCATTTGGACAAAAGCAAAGTGGAGAATATATCTCATTTGAAGGTCTAAACAATGAGGAGAAAGAGAAAATGATACTCAGTCAAGGTATCGCTTATTTGAGTTTAATATATCTACAAGGACATATTATGCTCTATGCAGGAGAGTTTGAAGGCAAAGCCATGGTCATGCATAACACATGGGGAATAAAAACATACAAAGATGATGTGGAAAGTCGAGCTATCGTTGGAAAAACTATCTTTTCAGATTTACACTTAGGTGAAAACCAAAACAATGTACCTAAAGAAGCTCTTCTCATTTCAAAAGCTAAAGGGATTGTTATAAAACCTGATATGCCCTCTTTTGTTTATCATAATCTTACAAAAGCATACCCTAGCATAGAAAAAGTAGAAAACAATCTACTCTATTTTGATGATAACACTACACTAGAATATCACGACTATGTACAAAAAGACTTTCAAACAATGATTGAGCATCCAAGTATAAAAGATACTCTTAGAGTACGTTATCCTGCATTTGCAGAGATTACAGCTCCACAAAAGAACTTTGATCCAGGAAGATTTAGAAATGAAGCATTACTAAAAAAACTTTATGGAAAAAATGAACAAGAAATAAAACAAAACTTGGTACCTATTAGTTGGATAGATGGATCAACACTCTTTTTTAACAAAAAACAAAATGCCTCAGTTCAGCTTGAAAAAGTAATAACTGAGCTAAAAAAACTTCCACAAGAAGATAAAAAATACTTAGAAAATATTTCTGGTACATTTACTTATAGAAATATTGCAGGAACAAAAAGACTAAGTCCTCATAGTTTTGGGATTAGTATAGATATCAATGTAAAAAATTCAGCATATTGGAGATGGGATAAAAACTTGGTATATAAAAATAAAATTCCAAAAGAAATTGTTGAAATCTTTGAAAAATACGGTTTTATTTGGGGAGGAAGATGGTACCACTACGATACCATGCACTTTGAATATAGACCGGAGTTATTCGATACTATTGATTAGTTATAAAAAGATTATACGTTTATTTTATCAAATTTTATAAAACTCATTTTTCGATGTTGTATATTTTTATTTCTATGACAATAATAAGCTTGATAAAACTCAAAATCATTTCTATTTTCTATTTTACATTTTTTTTCAATAATCTCTATGACTTTTATTTTTTCTTCGATAGAAGTTTTAATACCAAAAATCAATCCTTTTAAGCTACTAAAATTATACTTTAAGTATCTATTTTTTTCTTCTATTTTATGATTTAATACACTATTTAAAATTAAACGATACTCTTTTTCATACGCCCAATCTTTTATATGCTTTTATAAAAAAATTTCCAACGTCTAAATCTATAAAATTTTTTTCTCATAAAATTCCTTTAAATAACCATATTTAAAATAGATTTATTTGTTCTATTTACCTATATAAATCCTAAAATATACTTTTATAATTTTTTTTATAAAGGCAACTTAATATCATCTTCAAATTCAACCCTCTCTATTCGTTCAAACTCATTTGATATTTTATTCGTCGAAGTGGTAATCTCTTTTACATCTTTATTTACTGTTTCGATATGCTTAGAAAGGTTATCCCATCTCTTTTTATACAATTTAAAGTTTGATGAAAGTTTTAAAAGCTCTTCTTGAATTTTTTTAGCTTGTTCTTGTGTTTTTATATCTCTCACAATTGCTGTTATTGTTGTTAAAAGTGCCATAATAGTAGTTGGTGAAGCTATCCAAACACCTTTTTTTCTTGCATAATCTATCAACTCTTCATGATAAGCATTAATCTCTGCAAATATTGCTTCAGCTGGTAAAAAAAGTATTGCCATGTCGGCAGTAGTTCCTTTTATGATGTATTTTGAAGCTATATCATTTACATGTTTTTTAATATTTTGCCTAAAATCACTCGTAAAAGTTTTATCTTCAACCATACGGGTATAATTTTCCATTGGAAATTTTGAATCTATACCAATAAGCCCTAATGGCTCTGGTGCTTTTACAACAGCATCTACAATAACACCACTTGTAAAACTATATTGCAAATCATATAAATCTCTTTTTTCACCAAAAATAGAATTTAAAATAGAGCCTAGTTGTACTTCACCAAAAATACCTCGTGATTTTTTATCAGTTAGAACATTTTGTAAAGAGTTTACATCTGTACTTAAAGTCTCTATTTTTTTCTGTGCTTCCCCTATTTTAGCAATTCCTACAATAATATCTTTAAAGGTTTTATCTATATTTTCAAAACCCTTTTCAAGTCTTTTTTCCACTTTTTCATTAATATTTTGTAAGTTTTCCTCAACTTTTAAAGATAGTTTTTCCATATCTTTAGAACTTTGTTCTTTTATCTCTTTACTCATCTCATATAAGCTTTTTTGTTGCTCATTTCGCATAAGTTGTTGAGAATTTGATATCTTTATAAAAAGCTCCGCATTTTTTTCTATTTGTGAAGTTGTATTTTTTGCATTTTCTAAAACTCGTCTATCTATTTGCTCGATTTTTGTATATAAAAATTCTTTTTGTTTTTCAAATAAATTTTTAATCAAAAAAACTATTGTAAGTGCTGAAATAAGAGTGATTCCTATCAAAACAAACAATAAAACGGTATTATCAATTTGCATCTAATTTACGTCCTTTGACTATTGTATATAAGACTGGTAGATACAAAAGATTCAATACAGTAGCCCAAGCCAAACCAAAACCAAGTGATACTGCCATTGGTTGGAGTATCACAGCCTGCCCTGCTGCAAAAAAGATAAGTGTAGATAAACCTAATATAGTTGTAATCGATGTTAAAAGAATTGGTCTAAGTCTCATAGTAGCAAATTTTACGATATCTTTTATACTTGTGGCTTTTTTTATAAAATCCATCATAATAATCCCATCATTCACAACAACTCCACTAAGTCCTACTATGCCCAAAAGTCCTGGCATAGTTAGATTTAATCCCATGATGATATGTCCACCTAAAACTCCAAGTAAAGACAAAGGTATGGTTGTTAAAAGTATCACTGAAAGGATAACAGAATCAAACATCCAAATAAGTGCTAAAAAGATAAGAAATATTGCTATAACTGCTGCTTTACCCATCTCTTCTTGTATTTTTTCATTTTCTTGAGCTTCGCCTTTTATTATAACATTGAGTCCTTCTTTTCTAAACTCATCAAGTAAAGGCTCCAGCTTTGCTAAAAGCTCATTTGAAGTAATCTCTGCTTTTTTTAATGAACCAAATACAGAACTAATTCTTACACCGCCATCTTTATATATATTAGAATATCCATCTTTAAATTCAAAATCTACAACTTCATTCAATCGAACTTTTTTCTGTGAACCAGGGATATTGACATAAAAGGTAGATATTGATTCATAAGTATCTTTCATCTTTTCTTGAGAACGTATTTTGATTAATTCACCATTATAAAACATCTTTGAGACTTCTGCTTTGAAAAAATATGGTCTTAATATAGAAGATATTATCTTTTCATTGAAACCTAATACTTGTCCATATTGATTTACTCTAAGTTTTAACTCTTTTTTACCTAATTTTAAATCATTATCAACATTAAAAACACCTTTTTCTTTTTTCATAGCAAGGGTCAGTTTATCAACAGCTTTTTTGATTAGTTTATTATCACCACCACTAAGAGCAATTTCAACATCACTCGAAACTATACCAGCCCCTGGCACTATAGCTCTAAACTCTTCAAATTCACCATTTTTTGATAATTCTAAAGTATATTTTTTAATCTCTTCCAAAACTTCATTAGCACTTCTATTTCTTATCATATCACTATCATCATACTCTGGTGAAAGATAAGGATTGATGTATTTATTAAAAACATTTTCTGCAACTCTATCATGAAGATCAATAAAAATATGAAAGTTATTCTCTGCAACATGAGGTTCATACTTAGCATCAAGCATAAAACCAGATACTGAGGCTATCGATGATATATCATCATCTTCTAGTTTTGTAAGAAGTATTTTTTCTATTTTATTTACTATTTTTTGTGTATCTTCAATATCATTGTTTATATTTACTTTTCCGCTTACATAGATTTGTGTTGTATCAAAATCGGGAAACAATTGGAACTTACTTTTTTTACCTAAAACTACAATAGAAGAGATAACAACAATCAAAAAGAGACTTAAAACTACTTTTTGATGGTGTAATAAAAAATTTAATATTTTTGAATATCGATCATTTAAAACTAACCAAAAAGATTCATTTTTCTTAGTTTTATTTTTAACTACTAAAAAATCTTTAGCATGGAGAGGCAAAAAATAAAATGCTTCAAATAATGAACTAATGAGAAGAATTGATATCATTATAGGTAATAAACGCATAAACACGCCCATCTCTCCACTCATAATAAGAAGTGGTAAAAAAGCACATACAGTGGTTATTGTTGCTGTTAAAACAGCAGGAAACATCTCAACACTTCCATTTATTGCAGCTTCTCTAGGTGAATCACCTTTTTCAAGATGCCTATATATATTTTCAGCAACAACAATCGCTTCATCCACAAGCATTCCTAAGGCTATTAGAGCACCTAAAAGTGAAAGCATATTGAGACTATACCCTATAAATTCAGCAGCAACCAAACCTATCATAAAACTTACAGGAATTCCTAAAGTTACAACAAAAGCTATACGACCACTAATAAAAATCCAAACAGAAAATCCTACTAAGATAAGACCAAAAATAATATTTGAAATAACAGTATTTAAACGATTTCTAATCCAAATAGAAGAATCTGAGTAAGTTTTAAATGTCAAGTCTGTATATTTTTTCTCATATGTTTTTAGAATTTTTTTAATATCTTTTACTAAGGCTATAGCATTTCCTGTTTTTGCTTTATTAATACTAATCGATAAATTTGGTTTTCCATCAAAATGAGATAACTCTGTGACATCAGCATATGTAAACTCAGCATTTGCTAAATCTTTAAGATAAATTTTTTTACCACTTATATTTAATATTGTATTATTTAGCTTATCTATATCTTTTTCACCTGCATATGTACTAATAAAAAGATGATCTCCTTTTTGTTTAATAATACCTACAGGAAAAACTTCACTCAAAGAGGCAAGAGCAGTGGCAAACTCGCTCGTAGCAATTCCATAAGCACTCAGCTTTTTATCATCTATTTTAAAAACAAGCTCTCTATCTGAATCACCTCTAATACTAATATCACTCAAATCTTCTATTTTAGAAAGTTTAGACTTTATTTCATTGGCAACTTCAAGCATCTTACTTTTAGAACTATTTTTACTTGCTATAGCAATAGAAACTAAGGGATAAGTTGTAGTTAATATCTTTGCAACAGGTTCATCCATGTCACTAGGCAAATCTGTTCTTCTTGAAGAAATGACATCTTTAATATCATCTAAAATTTCTCCACGATTAGCTCCACTTTTAAGATATACAACTATGTTAAAAGCTCCATTGATAATATCACTCTCTATACGATCAATATCAGTTAAATTTACTATGTCATCTTCTATATTTTTTACAGCAATCTTATCAAGCACATCAGGACTAGTTCCTGTGTAACTACCTGTAATTGAAATTGCATCTAAATTTGAAGGAGGAAATATTTCTTTTGGAATTTGATTATAAGAAAAAACTGCTAATACTATAAGAAATATTAGAAATATATGGTTAAGTACATTTTTATCAACTGCAAATTTTACAAATGCTCGGATCAATTTTATTCCTTTAATTCAATAAAAACTGAATCTAAAACCTGATTTTTAAACCGAATAGATTCTAATTTTTGATTTAAATATATGTTTTCTTCTTGGAGTACGGAGTATTCAGAATATAACTTATGAATATCTCTACTGATATAATAAATTTGGTTTTTAATATAAATTTTTGGTAAAACTATTGAAAAAGCAACTGCTAAAGAGAGATAAACAAGAAATAAAAACTTAAAATCTAAATTTTTCTCTTTTTGTTGCTCTTCATCATACTCTTCTAATAATTCTGACTTATCACTATTCATTTTAATTTAAACACTCTCATTTTAGAACTTCTACTACGAGGATTTATTTTTTCCTCTTCTTTTGTAGGGATTATTGGCTTTTTAGTTATCACTTTACCAAGAGAATGGTTATTGCCACACTCACACTTCATAACACCTGCGGGGCATATACAGTTTTGTGTCCAAAGCTTAAATGTTTTTTTCACTATTCTATCTTCTAAAGAGTGAAAAGAGATAATTGCTACTAAAGAATTTTTGAGTTTAGAATTGTAAATTGATTCTAATAACTCATCTAATTCTCCAAGCTCATTATTGACCTCAATTCTAATAGCTTGAAAAGGTAGAGTCGCTGGATGAATCTTTGGTTTTCCTCCCAGTTTTTTTAAAACTGTAGCTAATTCTCGTGAACTTTCAAAAGGTCTATTGTCTACTATTGTCTTAGCAACTCTTTTAAAATCTCTCATTTCACCATATTCTCTTAAAATTTCTTCTAATTGCTCTTGAGAATATTCATTTACAACATTTTTTGCACTAATTGGATTTTCTGGGTTCATCCTCATATCAAGAGTATCACTCTCAAAACCAAAACCTCTACTTTTTTTATCAAGTTGCAATGAAGAAACACCAATATCAGCCAAAATACCATGAATTGGATAATCTAAATACTTTTCGATCACAGTAGAAAATTTTGCATGCTCAAAGATAACTCTTTCACCAAACTTTTCAAGCCTTTTTTTACTAAATGCTATTGCTTCTGCATCTTGATCACAACATATCAATTTTATATTTGGATTTTGTTCTAATAAAGCTTCACTATGCCCACCATAACCTACTGTACAATCAACAATATATCCATCATTTATATCTTTAAAAGTTTCTTTGACTTCATTTAACAATACGGGTATATGAGGTATATTCAATTTCTGTCCTGCTATATTTTCTGTTATAATACCAAACTATGTAATAAAAAAAGGTTAATTTGTGCAAAAGTATCTACTTAAAGACTTAAAACATATCTCTTTATCTATGTTTAGAAAAGATTTTATTGGTATATTTCATGGTTCACTTTCTGCAAGAATCGAACAAACAAAATTTTTTATTAACAAAAAAGATACTATATTTGATGATATAAAAGATGAAGATTTTATAGAGTTATATTCTAAAAAAGATTATAGATGGAATGAAGCAAGTCTTGATGCAGATATTCATCTTAATATTTACAAAAATATAAATGAAGCAAAATATATTTGTTATGCAATGCCTCCCTTTATCATGGCCTACTCTTTAATGCACGATACAATTACACCCAAAGACTATTTTGGTTCTATGCATTTTGATTCTATTCCTGTTTATGACCCAAAACAATTTGAAGATTGGTATGAAAGAGCTGATATCGAAATATATAGATATTTAAGAGAGAAAAATACTAATATTATAGTTATAAAAGGATATGGTCTTTACGCATATGACAGAGATATGCTTCAACTTGCAAAAACTATTGCTTTACTAGAAAACAGTTGTCAACTTCTATACTATTCTCATGAATTTAATAGAGGCAGATAAAAACTACTTCTTTTGTTGAGCCAATATTAACTGTTTTTTCTTCAAATCAGAATCTAAAATGAATGTACCAAAAGGTATACAAGAAAATACAATAGCAAAAAAACTAAACTTTTTACTCCACTTATACTCTACTGCTGCTTGATACAAACAAAATAAAAATACAAAAAAAAGTAATCCATGTGCCATACCAACTATTTTTACAGGTATGGGATTTCCCCCAATATATTTTATAGGCATAGCTATAAACAAAAGTGTTAAAAAAGAAACTCCCTCAACAAAAGTAATTATTCTAAAACGTTTTAAAGATGAACTAAACAAATCAAATCTCCATATACTTTAATGTTCAAAGTATACAAAAAAAGAATAAATAAAAACACAACACTAGCCTATCTAAGTTAGCTTTGATATACTTAGAGTAATAAAAAAATATATAATTAGGAAAAATAATTTTAAAACTGCCTCAAAGTATCGCAAATCTAGAAATGGAAGATATAAGTGACAACTTATTATATTATCACTATAACATCAAACATCTTATTAAGCTTGAAGCTGCACAAGTTGATAAAGAATCTCCAGACTACCTTAGTGCTTATCACTCTTTTGCTGGTATTGTTTACGAAAATTATCTTTATGAAAAACTTTTACTTTATGCAAAACAAAACCCTCGAATAGGTAATTTTATACTCAAAGGTCCTCACGCTCATAAAACAAATACTCAATCAAATGCTTTACATGTAAATAATAAAGGTCAAATTATTTATAAAACTCGAGCTATTGAGATAAACGAATTTGATGGTCTTTTCTTTAATGACAAAGAAATAATATTTATAGAAATGACCTTAATTAAATCAGTAACAAACTTAAGACGCCGTTTAAGAAAGAAAAAAGCACTCTTAGAAATTTTATTTCCAAATCATAATATAAAAGCTCTTATTATTTTAAATCAAGGTGTAAGTGGTAGAAAAAGGTTGCCAGAGTATTGCACTGTATGGTTAACAAAATCTTTTGATGTTTCGAACATATTTAATTGGCTAAAATCAAAAAATAGAAGAAAAAGAAAACCATTTTTAACTCCAGTTGCTCCAAATCTAGTGAGTGCGTCAAAGTTACAAACATCTCCATTTAGATACTATAATTCTTTAAGTTGGATGTTGCACAAGCTCCGTTCTAATCCAAACACAGTATTAAATATGAATTTTTTAAAATCAGAAACCTGTACAAGGTATATTGATCTATTTACAAAAGTTTATATAGGATATATAGAAAAAAAAGATTTTGAAAATCTTTACCCAGAAATACCTGATGTGACAGAAAAAGTAGCTGTAGCAATTGAAAAAAACCATAATGATATACTTCTTTTAACCTATTTTATGCAATACAGTAGAAAAAAACTTCTCAACATTGTCATTGAAAACAATAAAGCTCGCATAGTAAAAAAAGATACTAAAGGCATATCTATTACAGAAGTTTTTCATATATTACGTATGGTAACCCCATCTCATAAAATCACTATAGAAGATATAAATACTATAGAACAACTTTTACGTTCTATGGATTAATTTTTAAATAATTTGTAACTGCTACTAACTCTTTAAATTTTTCAAAGACTTCTATTAATCTGTTTTTATCTGCCCATGGATATGCAAACGATTTTTGCATATTTAATAAATATTCCAATGGTTTATCATTGAGATTTAACATTTCGTGAATATAAATTGTATGACTTTTAATTTTTAACTCATTATCCCTTTGCCTTATAAATTCCCAATCATAATATCCGCAACCTACTCTAATATTTTCATTTTCTTTTTCTCTCATTAATACAAGCCATTTTTGCTTAGAAAAATCATCTGATAAATAATACGTTTTAACATTGTCATACTTTTGATTAAAATCTTTTGACAAGACTTTAGCTATTGTTTTATTTCCCTCGACTTCAGAAGGAAAGGATATATTATCTGAGTCTATTTTAAATAACAATTGTGCTGTATCTAAATATATATTTTCAAGTATTTGAAATTTATCTTCATCTTTCCCTTTAATATATGCTTCAAGTATTTTTTTTCTTTCAAATATATCATCCATTATTTAAACTTTTTATAGCCTGATATGCAGTATCCATCATTTTATCAATCTCTTCATAGTTAATAACATAAGGTGGCATAAAATAAACAACATTACCTAAAGGCCTTAAAAATACCCCTTGTTCAAGTGCATAATCAAATACTTTTAAACCTATTCTATCACTTGGCTTATAACCTATTATATCCATCGCAGCTACCATACCTGTTTGTCTTATACTTGCTATATTTTTTAACTCTTTAAACTTTTCTAATTTTTGAGCTATATATGCACTTTTTTTCTTATTTTCGTTTATAACATCATCATTCTCAAATATATCTAAAGTAGCATTTGCAACACTACAAGCAAGAGGATTACCTGTATAACTGTGAGAATGTAAAAATGCTTTATTTTCATTGTAGTCACAATAAAACGCATCATATATTTTATCTGTAGTCATAACACAAGAAAGTGGAAGATATCCTCCTGTTAAACCCTTTGATAACGTCATAAAATCTGGAGTAATACCAGCTTGTTCACAAGCAAACATAGTCCCTGTTCTACCAAATCCAACAGCTATTTCATCCGCTATAAAATGAATATCATATTTATCGCAAAGTTCTCGTGCTTTTGTTAAATAAAGAGGGGAATACATATGCATATTACCAGCACATTGGATAAGTGGTTCTAGTATAAAACCTGCAATCTGATTTGCTTTGTCTTTCAATACCTCTTCAAGTGCATCAATAGCTTTACATGTAGAGCTCTCACTCATATCACTAGGTACTGGTACTTGTACAGTTTTAAGCAGTATATGGTCAAAAGTATCTTTATATAACCCTACATCACTAACAGATAAAGCTCCTATAGTCTCACCATGATATCCATTTTCTAAAGATAAAAAACATGTTCTTTTTTCACCTTTATTAACATAATATTGATAACTCATTTTCAAAGCAACTTCAACAGCACTCGAACCATTATCAGCATAAAAAACTCTATTTAAACCTTTTGGTGTAACTTCTACTAGTCTTCGTGAAAGATCTATAATAGGTTCATGAGTAAAACATGTTAGTATAACGTGTTCTAACGCATCAACTTGTTCTTTTAGTTTTTGGTTGATATATTCATTTGCATGACCAAACATATTTACCCACCATGAACTTATTGAATCAATATATTTATTATCTTCATAATCATAGAGATAAACTCCCTTCCCTTTTTTTATAGGAATTAGAGGTAATTTTTCATAATCTTTCATCTGTGTACAAGGATGCCAGATATGTTCTAAATCTTTTTTTGTTAAATTTTCACTTATTTTATTCATTTATTCTCCAAATATTCGATTTTATGGTCGTTTAATATCAATAAAGATAGAATTATAACAAAAATATAAAAGGCTTTCCTGAGCCTAAAGGGATTTTAATGATTACGTGGATGCAACATCATAAAAAATATTTAGTTGTTACAATTTGGATAAGCGTTATTGCGTTTATTGGTGCTGGTTTTGTTGGTTGGGGAGCGTATGATTTGAATTCAGACAGAGCTTCTGCTGTAGCTAAAGTTGGTGATAGAAAAATAACTGTCCAAGAGTTTCAATTAGCGTATTCTAATTACTATAGTTATTATAATAATATTTTAGGTGGAAAATTAACTCAAGAAAAAGCTGACCAAATGGGTTTACAAAAAATGGTTTTAGAAAATGTTATCAACCAAACACTTTTTTTAAGTTATGCAGATGAAATTGGTTTAAGAGTACAAGAGAGTGAAGTTAAAAATTTGTTAGTAAATGATGATTCCTTTAAAGTTGATGGAGTATTTAATAAAGATGCTTATTATAGAGTTATTAAAAACTCAGGGATTAAAGCAAAAGATTATGAAATTAGGTTAAAAAAACAACTTTTACTTGACAAAGTACAAAAGTTTTTAAAACTCCCTCCAACAAAAAATGAAAAAGAGATGTTTGTAGCATCAATGTTCATGAAAGATAAACTTTCTGTAGATATTATAACTTTATCACCAGGTGAAGCAGAAGTAAGTGAAGATCAAATAAAAAAATACTGGAATGAAAACAAAACAAAATACCTTAGCGAAAAAAGCTATGATTTAGACACCATAACAGTAGCACTGACGGATGAGCCTATAGATGAGACTAAACTAAAAGAATTTTATCAAGAAAAAAAATATAATTACAAAAATAGTGAAGGTAAAATCCTAAAATTAAAAGATGCAAGAGCTAAAGTTGAAAAAGATTTTCGTCTTAAAGCAACAAAAAGAGTAGCACTTGAAAATTATTTACTATTTAAAAAAGATCAAATGGAAGCAACAGGAAAGAAAAACGTAAAAATAAGTGATACAACTTTTCCTATAGATAAACTAACAACTACAAGAGTTGGTGAAGTCTTAAAGCCAATTGCTACAGAAAATGGATATATTATTGTTAAAATTAAAAAAGTAAATAATCCTTTGCCAAAATCTTATGCAGATGCTAAACCTGCTGTTTTAGCTCAATTGCAAATTGACAATAAAACTAAAGCACTTAAAGAAAAAGCAGAAGCTAGACTAAATTTATTTGAAGGAAAAGATATTGGGTTTGTAAGTCGAGATACTGTTACAACAATCCCTGGACTTACAGAAGCACAAAGTTTAGAATTAATCAATTTTATTTTTGATAATAATAAAATGAGAAATTATAAAATCATCGATAACAAGGCTGTTTTATACCAAATAAAGGAACAAAAGTTGCTTGAAAAAGGTAAATTAAAAAAATATTCTGATTTAGTTAATGAAAATATTAGCCAAATGAAACAAGCCGAGATAAGTAACAACCTTATTAAAGAGCTTAAAAAAAGATATAAGATTGAACAATACTATAAAGGAAACTAATTGAGTACTACGATTTTAGGTATTGACATTGGTTCGAGTAAAATTTGTGCTATTATCGCAGAAAAAAGTGATAATGATGATATAAAGATTCTTGGAGCTGGTATTGCAAAGTCACAAGGACTTAAAAAAGGGATTATTACAAATATAGAACTTGCTTCAAAGTCTATAAAAAATGCACTAAATGATGCTAAAAGAGTAGCGGGAACACAATATGAAAAAGTTATTGTTTCTATCTCTGGTGCTTATACTAAAAGTATAGATAGTAGTGGTGTAGTAAATATTCCTAATCGTGATATTGGTATAAGAGAAATAAATCGTGCAATGCAAATGGCAGATCACAATGCAAATATACCCAATGAATATGAAAAGCTACATATACTTCCATATAATTTTAAAGTCGACGATCAAGAATTTATTGATGATCCTTTAGGAATGAATGGTGCAAGACTTGAAGTACAAGTTCACATTATAACTGCTCAAAAATCATCACTAAGCAATCTTGAAAAAGCTGTAAAATCAGCTGGTGTTGAGATAGACAATATAGTATTAGGTGGATATGCATCTAGTATTGCTGTTCTTAATGAAGATGAAAGAGAGCTTGGTGTTTGTGTAGTTGATGTTGGTGGAGCTACATGTAACCTTGTAGTTCATACAGGTAATTCTATACGATTTAACGACTTTTTAGGTGTTGGCTCACTCAATATTACAAATGACTTATCTACAGCACTACATACTCCACTAGGTGCAGCAGAAAATATCAAAATCAACTATGGCTCACTTCACGGAAATGCAAATGACCTTATAGAACTTCCAGTTATAGGAGATGATGGCTCAACACATGAAGTTTCACTTGATATTGTTTCAAATGTAATTTATGTTCGTGTAGAAGAGACACTTATGATACTAGCTAAAGCTCTTGAAGATAGTGGATATAAAGACCAACTTGGAGCTGGTATTGTATTAACTGGTGGTATGACAAAACTAGAAGGTATCCGTGAATTAGCATCTGCTATATTTGACAACATGCCTATAAGAGTAGCAAAACCAAGGGAAATGGATGGCCTTTTTGAAACATTAAGAGATCCAGGATATTCTACGGCTATTGGTTTAGTTCTTTATGGTGCAGGTCATTTTACACCTTATGAAATAGATTCAAATAAAAAACTAAGATATAAAGATGAAGCAATATCTCCTAGCAAAAATGTTCAAAATATTCTTGATGGATCAGATAACGATACGCTTTTAAATGAAGAAAGTGGAATAGAAAGTGCTAGGGATAAACTAGCAAGCATTGCGGATATAAAAGAAAAAAAGAGTTCAGATGGTTTATTGTCCAAAATTTGGAACCGTATGACTCAATTGTTTTAAGCTACTATAGCTTCAAAACGAGAAAATTTACGGAATTTTATTTCGTAAAATAAATATAAAAATGAAAATTACAATCAGGAGAGAAGATGAGTGGTTTTACAATAGAAGAAACTAAAAGCGTTTATGGTGCAAAAATAAAAGTCATCGGTGTTGGTGGTGGCGGTGGGAATATGGTTAACCATATGATAAGCCAAGGAGTAAGTGGTATCGACTTAATCGTTGCTAACACTGATGCTCAAGCACTCGAACATTCTTTAGCGACTACAAAAATACAACTTGGTGAGAAAAAGACTAAAGGTCTTGGAGCAGGAATGCAACCAGAAGTTGGTAAAGAATCTGCACTAGAGAGTTATGAAGAGATAAAAAGTGCTTTAGAAAATGCAGATATCGTATATGTAGCTTCAGGTCTTGGTGGTGGTACTGGTACTGGTGCTGCTCCTATTATTGCTCAAGCTGCAAAAGAAATTGGAGCTTTAACAGTTTCAGTTGTAACAAAACCTTTTATGTTTGAAGGTAGAAAAAGATTGAAACTAGCAGAAGCTGGTCTAAATGAACTTAAAAAAGAGAGTGACTCCATAGTAGTTATTCCTAATGATAAACTTTTATCAATCGTAGATAAAAGCTTAGGAATCAAAGACAGTTTTAAAATTGTTGATGATGTTCTAAGTCGTGCTGTTGGTGGTATGAGTCAAGTTGTACTCTCTTCAGGTCAAAGTGATATTAATGTTGACTTTGCTGATGTTAAAACAGTTATGTCTCATAGAGGTATGGCTCTTATGGGTGTTGGTGAAAGTAGTGGCGAAGGAGCTGCAAGTGAAGCTGTTAAAAGTGCCATAGAATCTCCTCTTTTAGATAATATGTCTATTAATGGTGCTTTAGGTGTTCTTATACACTTTCACATTCCTTCAGCTTGCCCACTTTCAGAAATAAGTGAAGCTATGGGTGTTGTGTATGATAGTGCTGATGAAGATGCCGATGTTATCTTTGGTACAACTACAGATGAAAATATGGCTGATGATAGTGTTAAAGTTACTATCGTTGCAACTGGATTTGAAAATAAAATTGAAAAAACAAAAGAATTAAAACTTCTAAATGAAAACCAAGAAGCAGTTAAAAAAGAGCGTATTACACGCCTTAAAAAAGTAAGTGGCGGTTATGAAGGTCAAGAAGATTATCTTGATATCCCAACTTATATCCGTCATCAAATGGACTAAACTTCCTCAAAATCTTCTCTTAAGAGGGCTTTTTAGCCCTCTTCTATTATCTTTTTTCTAAAGCTAGTTTTAAACCAAGTAAAATCAAAATCGCACCACTTGTTTTGTGAATATATTCTAATATTATTGGACGTGATTTAATATATACAGATAATATTCCTGCGATATATCCAACTGGCCCTTTTATAAAAAATGTTATAGCAGCAAAAGTACTTCCAAGTATAAAAAGCTGAAATGTTTCACTGCCGCCATTTGGAACTATAAATTGAGGTAAATAAGAAAAATAAAATATAGTTATTTTTGGATTGCTTATATTTGATAAAGCACCTTGAAAAAACATTTTTTTATAAGAGATTTTTGGTAAGTCTTTCATCGAAAGCTTATGTTCTTTATTTGTTATTAACTGATAACCAATATAAAGAAGATATCCTGCTCCTATAAATTTTATAGTGTTAAATAGCCATTCTGAGGTCATAAGTAGTGCACCAAGTCCTAATGTTGCAAGAAGAGTATGTCCCATCAAACCTATACTAACTCCAAGTGCTGTCATAATACCTGCTTTTTGACCTTGCGAAATTGATCGTGACATAACTAAAACCATATCTTGTCCAGGAGTTAATATAATAACCACAGATGTAAGTATAAATACCAATGATATAATTTCCATAATGTTTCCTTTTATTTATTTATGACAAATCCTCTATCTAATCTAGCTAAATCTTTGTAAAAATTTGCTTTTAAGTTAAAATCTTTCAAATAATTTGTTATTGCATCTTTTTGATCATAGCCCATTTCACAAGCTAAATTTTTTACGTTTTTTTCTATAAAAATATTTATAATATTTTTAAGAATTTCATCTCCCTCTTTACCACCATAGAGTGCCATACTTGGCTCATAAGAGAGTCCTATATGTAAACTCTCATCATTAGCAATATAAGGAGGATTCGATACTAACATATCAAAATTTTTCTTTTTATAATTCTCACATAAATCACTATGAATAAACTCTATTCTATCATCAACTTCATATTTCTCAGCATTTTTTTGTGCCACTTTTAAAGCTTCTTTACTAATATCTATAGCTGTTATTATAGCATCTGGAATTAAAAGAGCTAAGACAATAGATATAATTCCACTACCAGTACCTATTTCAACTATAGTTGGTCTTTTTATACCTTTACATGTAGAGATAACTTCATCTACAAGTATTTCTGTTTCTGGTCTAGGTATGAGTACATTTGAATCAACATAAAAATCTCTACCATAAAAACTTGCACTATTAGTTATATATTCTATTGGTTCATTGTTAAAACGTCTCTCAATGAGCTTAAAGTACCCCTCTTCTACAATTTCTTCACCGTCATGCGTTATAAGCCAAAGTTGGTCTTTTTTTAAGTATGAGGCTAAAAGTATTCTAGCCTCTTTATTTGGTATATCACTTATACCTTTTATCTGTTGTGTAGCTTTAGTTAAAGCCTCTTTTACACTATACATTAACACCTAATCTCTCAAGTCTTTCTACAAGTCCTGGATGAGTATGATAAAAAGCTACAGTTAAAGGATGAGAGAGAGGAAAACTTTTATTTTCATCTGCTAACTTTGTTAATGCACTAGCAAGTGCCTCTTTACTCTCACATTCACTTCCATACTCATCCGCTGCATATTCATTGTGACGACTCAACAATCCAAACAGAGGCATCATTAAAAATGATAAGACAGGAGAAAGCAATAAAAACAGTATAAGAGTCATATGAGCACTTTCTTCAACTCCTATTCCTTCATAAATACTTAATGGAATATTCCCAAAAAAAGCAAACATAACAAACAGCATCAAAGCACTTGCTCCAATATTCTTTACAATATCTCCATGCTTAAAATGGCCCAATTCATGCCCAAGTACTGCTAAAAGCTCTTTAGTTTCAAGCTTTTTTATCAACGTATCAAATAACACAACTCTTTTTGATTTTCCCAATCCCCCAAAGTATGCATTCAATCTTTTATCACGTTTACTAGCGTCTATCTTAAAAACTCCACTACTTTTCAAGCCTGCTTTACTCAAAAGATTTTCAATTGAACTTTGTAATTCTTCATTATCAAGTGGTGAAAATTTATTAAAAATAGGAGCTATGAGTGTTGGATAAATCATATTTATAAATAAAATCACTATAAATACAGCGCCAAATCCCCAAATCCACCAATTTTCAAAACTTCCAATGATAAAAGCTAATAACCAAATAAGAAGAGATCCAAAAACTAAGAACATTACTGCTCCTTTTATCTGGTCAATAATATACGTTTTAACATCAATAGTAGAAAAACCATATCGTTTATCAAGGTTAAATGTTTGATATAACTCAAAAGGAAGTCCTAATATATAATTTATTGCAATAAAAGAAAGTATGAAAGTAATTGTATATATCATACTATTATCAAAGTTTAATAAACCATCTAAAGCCTTGAAGCCAAAACCTATCCAAGCAAAAAATAGTAATAAATCATATAATGAATTTACAATCGAAATCTTACTTGTTTCTATTTTATATTCTGCTGCTTCTTTATAATTTTTCTCACTTAATATAATCGCTTTTTTTTCTTTTGCTTTTAAAACAAAATTAGACTCTGCTATACTAATATAAACCTTTGCGATTGTGTAAAGTGTATATATGATTAATATAATTTCAAACATAAAAATCTATCCTATTAATTTTTGATGAAATTATACCAAATTAAAATGTTATTTGAGGTTTAGGCTGATCTATATAAAAACCTTGTGAATAATCTATGCCCATATTTTTAACTGTAGAAAGAATAGTACTCGAATGAACATACTCTGCAACAGTTTTAATACCAAGTTTCTTAGAAAAACTTACTATAGTTTCTACTACTATTTGTGCATTTTCATCAACATCAAGATTTCTAATAAGACTACCATCTATTTTAATATAATCCGGACTCAAATTAGTCATATAGGAAAAATTTGAAAAACCGCTTCCAAAATCATCTATTGCAACTTTTACTCCATGTCTTTTTATTTCATCAAAAAAGCGAACTACTTTTTGAAAATCTTGCACTTTTTCTGATTCTAATAGCTCAAAAGTTACACGTGGACCAATATCTGATTTTTTTAACTTATTGATAATAAACTGATAAATTTCTTGATTCATAATATCTTCAAAAGATAAATTTATACTAAATTCCAAATCATTATCTTTAAAAATTTCAAATGTTTTATTTATAACCTCTTTTGTGACCTTGTCATATACTTTGATTTTTTTTGAAACAGGGATAAATTTTTCAGGTGGATAAACTATCCCATCACTATCAACTAACCTTGAAAGTGCTTCATACTTAACAATTTTTTCTGTTTTGTTATCTACAATTGGTTGAAAATAAGGTATTAATCCAGCATTATTTAAAGCTTTTCTTACTTTAATAGCAAATTTTAAATTACTTTCGTATTCATTGCCTAAATTCATATTATCTTCATATATCCAAAATTTCAAACCCTCTTCTTTTGCATATTTCAAAGCCATATTTACTTTAGAAAATATATTGTCATTTGATCTACTAGCAGAACTCGATAGTGTAGAATCAACAAATATATCTATCTTAGAATAATTAAATTCTAAATGGGATATTTTTTTTGAAAGTTCGACGAGGTAATCTTTAAGCTCATAAAAACTCAATCTTTTATTAAGAACGATTGCAAATTCATCACTTGATACTCTATAAACTTGTTCACCTTTAAAAAAGTTTTGTAATTTATTAGCAACTGACTCGAGGATAAAGTCGCCTACTATAAAACCATAAAAGTCATTGAGTATTTTAAAATTATCAATATTTAACATAATAAGTGTGAAATCTGAATTATTTTCTAAATCATTACGAAGCTTATATAAATTAGGTAAAGAACTAAGATAATCAACATAAAATTGATCCATAAGTTTAAGTTTAGTACTCTCTAATTCATGTTTTAGTTTTTCTATATCCAAAAATTACCCCTAATTGTATATTCAAGTCAATTCTAGCAAAATCTTGTTAAAATTACACCTATTAAATAAAACTATGGAGATATTTTGGCACTATTAGACCTTTTAGATATTAGCAAAGCATATGAATCACAAAAAATACTCTCGCAAATTGATTTTTTTGTAGAAAAAGGTGAAAGAATTTGTATTATAGGAAAAAATGGCGGTGGTAAATCAACACTCATGAAAATCATCAATGGAACTTTAGATTATGATGGAGGTAGGCGTATTATACAAAATGGTGTAAAAATAGATATGTTAAGCCAATCTCCCTCTTTTGATGAAGACATCAGTGTTAAAGAAGCTATAGAAGAAGAGTTAAGTGAACTAAAAAATGCTAGATTAGAGTATGAAGACACTCTAGTAAAACTAGAAAATGATTTTGAAAATAAAGATTTATTAAAAAAACAAGAAACACTAACAAATTTTTTAGATACTCATAATGCTTGGAATTTAGATGATAAAATAGAAAGAGTTTTAGTGCAATTCCAACTCAAAGAGTATGAAAATAATCCTGTTAATATGTTAAGTGGTGGGGAACAAAGAAGAGTAACTTTAGCTGGTCTCATTCTTAAAAAACCAGATATTTTACTGCTTGATGAACCTACAAATCATTTAGATGTTTATATGGTTGAGTTTTTAGAAGAGATGCTTTTAAAAGAAAAATTTACTTTAGTTTTTATCTCTCATGATAGATACTTTATAGATAATATTGCCACAAAAACTGTTGAGATTGATGAGCATAAACTCAGAACTTATAAAGGTGGGTATGAGCAATACTTAAGTGCAAAAGAAGCTCTTATGCTTAGTCTTAGTAAAAGTCATGATACACTTTTAAAACATTTAAAAAGTGAAGAAGAGTGGTTAAGACGTGGGGTAAAAGCTCGTTTAAAAAGGAATGAGGGAAGAAAACAAAGAGTATTTGAGCTAAGAGAAAATGCAAAGAAAAACCCATCATTAATTAATAAGATGAAACTAGAATTAGAGAGAGAACAAAAAAACTTCAATCAAGACAAATCAATAAATAGACAAAAAATGCTCTTTGAAATGTATGATATACATAAAAAATTAAGCAATAAAGAACTGATTACATCATTTAGTGGTCGTATTTTACAAAATGACAGAATTGCTATTGTTGGTAAAAATGGTGCAGGAAAATCTACTCTGTTAAAAATATTTTTAACAGAATTGGAAGTAGATAGTGGGTCATTTAAAAAAGGTGAATTTAAAATAGCCTATTTTGACCAACAAAGAACTGCACTTGATGATAGTAAAAATCTTATAGAAACCTTCTGTCCAAATGGTGGAGATAGAGTAGATGTTCGTGGAAGAAATATGCATGTTTTTGGATACCTTAAAAACTTTCTTTTTCCAAAAGAATACCTCAATAAAAAAATAGAACTTCTTAGTGGCGGAGAAAAAAATAGAGTAGCTTTGGCTTTACTTTTTACGAAAGATATAGACTGTCTTATTTTAGATGAGCCTACCAATGACTTGGATATTCCAACAATAAATATACTTGAAGAGTATATTCAAAGTTTTCAAGGTGCCGTTATATTTGTAAGCCATGACAGATATTTTGTAGACAAGATTGCCAAAAAACTCTATATTTTCAAAGGTGATGGAAAAATTGAAGAGAGTTACCAAAGCTATAGTGAATATTTGGCAATTGAAAAAGAGTTAAAAGAAATTGAAACTATTTCTAAAGCGGAACAAAAAGAAAAAATACAAATAACAACTAATAGAAGTCTAAAGCTAAGCTATAAAGAAAAGTTAGAGTATGAATCTCTTCCTAAAAAGATTGAAGCGTTAGAAGAAGAAATTGAAGAAATAAAAGCATGTTTGCAAAATCCAGAATGCTATCAAAAACTGGGACTAACAAAACTTAGTGAAAGTCTTAATAAAAAAGAAGCTGAATTAGAACCTATTATTGAGCGATATTTAGAAATTGAAGAAAAAGTAGAGTTAATCAATAAAGGGGAATAATTTCCCCTTATTTTTACACTTTAAACGTTGCAAGAGTATGATCTAAATCTCTTGCTATTTTTGTCATAGCATGTGATATTTTATCTAAACTTTCTGCTGTTTTTTGATTGGTATTTGATATTTCTAATGTACCCTTCATTTGTTCTGTCATAACTTTTGTAAGATGTAAAATTTCTACTACTTTTTTTGATGCTTCTTTTGAAGATTCTATAGATTCTAATGTTTTTTCTTTAGTATGTTCAGATTCACTTCTTACTTTTTCTGCATTATTTGAAACTTCTATCATGACTGTTGCATTATGTTCCATACTAGTACTTAATTGAGATACACCTTGAACAATAACACTTATTGTGGTGTCAATCTCAGCTAAAGATTTTTGAGTACGTTCAGCAAGTTTTCTTACTTCATCAGCAACAACCGCAAAACCACGACCATGTTCACCAGCACGAGCTGCTTCTATTGCTGCATTTAATGCTAAAAGATTAGTTTGCTCTGCTATATCTTTAATCATATCTAATACACCTTTAATTTGCTCTGTTTGAGCAACAACTGTATTAATCTGTGTTGCCATTTCTTGCTCATTTTCGCTTGATTTTATAATATTTTCTACAACACTATTTAAAGATATACTCATTGCATCTAAAATTTCAAATGCTTCTATATTACCTTGCGCTGTTTTTTTAGAAAGCTTTTCAGAAATATTTAAATGGCTTTCAACACTTTTCGTTATTTCAAAAGTTTCACTAATATTTTTTGTCTGTTTGATAGCACTTTGAGTTATTTTTTCTACATCTTCGTTTAACTTATCATCTGTAGTTTTAACACCAATTGATGAAGATTGTGATGATCTTATGATATCTCTTGTTTTTTTAATAAATTTATTTATAAAATTTGCTACTTCACCTAATTCATCTTGACTTCCAACTTCAATTTTAGAAGTTAAATCACCTTCCCCATAAGATAAATCTTCAACTTTTGCTTTTAATATTTTTATTGGATTTCCCACAACTCTTTTTAATACTAACATAACAATTACTGCTGTTAGAACTAGTGAAATTAAAAAAATAATTAAAAATTTTAAACTACTGTTATGAATATTTTCATCTATTGTTTTAAAAGAGTATGTCATATCCATTACTCCAAGAACATCTTTCTCTTTATTCATAGCGTGACAGGCTAGACAGTCTGCCGTTGCAATAAGAGGTCTAAGAAATCTTAGTCTATGTCCTTTTTCATCATTTAAAGTCATACTTTTTACTTCAGGATTTACTAATAAATTTTTAATTAATTTTTCATCACTTGGCTTAGCGTTCATACCAAATGTATCAATTACAGATTGAGATTTATGGATTTTAAGTTCTGTTATACCTTCCATAGCTGCTGCATCTTTTAAAGACTTTTTAATTAAGGCTGGATCACCAAGATTCATAGCAACTCTTACTGTTTGAAAAACTGATTGACTAAAAGAATCTAAATTTCTTTTACTTTGAGAAACTGAAGATTTTTCAAACTCATTAACTATAACAAATTGTAAGACAATAAAACTTATAAGCAAAACAGGAATTAAGGTAAATGCTATTTTTAAACCAATACTTTTTCGAATCATCTATCTGCCTTTAAGTCTTTATCTTAAAGATAATATTAATACATATTAGCTTATATAACACTTTATTTGACACACAATTATTTATTCTTACTACTTTGTTAAAACATAATACTTACTTAAAAATAGGGAGAAAAAATCAACACTTACGATAACTTATAATGATATCGCAAGTGTTAAAAAAGAGTTAAAGATCAATATATCTTAATGTAAAAAGTGTCTAGTTCCTGTAAAATAGAGTGCTATTCCATGTTCATTTGCAGCATCAATAACTTCATCATCACGCATACTACCACCAGGCTCTATTATAGATTTTATACCAGCCTGGGCAGCTGTATCAATAGAATCACGGAATGGAAAAAATGCTTCACTTGCCATTGAACACCCTGTTACATCTAAACCCATATCTTCTGCTTTTCTAAGTGCTGATTTTGCAGCATCAACACGACTTGTCATACCCATACCAATGGCCACCATTGCAGCATCTTTTACATAAACAATACAGTTTGATTTTGTTAGAGCTGCTACTTTTACAGCAATCTCTAAATCACTCATCTCTTGCTCATTTGCAATTCTTGTTGTTTTACATACTGCATTTTTTACTTCATCATCTTCAACTTTATCACTATTTTGATAAACAAAACCACCATCAACATGTTTAAAGTCATGTTCATCATTATTGAGTACTAAATATTTGCTCTCTTGTGTAAAAATCTTAATTCTTTTTTTCTTTTCAAATACTTTTAATGCTTCTTCATCTACATTTGCCGCGATGATAACTTCTACAAAAATTTCGTTTATTTTTTCAGCTAGTGCAACATCTAAAGTACCATTTACCGCTACAACTCCACCAAATGCAGAAACAGGATCACATTTTAATGCTTTAGTATATGCATCAAGTAAATTATCACCAATAGCAAAACCACAAGGATTTGCGTGTTTGATTATAGAAACTGCTGGTGCTTCACCAAAAGAAGCGGCTATTTTTACAGCTCCATTGATATCATTCATATTATTGAAACTTGCTTCACCTTTGAGTGTTTTAAAGTTGTTTGAGAAAAAGTAATCAAACTCATATAAAGCACCTTTTTGGTGTGGGTTTTCTCCATATCTCGTATCAAATGCTTTTGTACCAACAATAAATTGTTTATCACCAAAACCACCATTAAATCTTTGGTTCATATAATTTGCAATCATACTATCATATGCTGCTGTATGCTCATACGCTTTTATCATCAAATCACGTCTAAACTCTACTGTGTTTTTGTCATTTTTAAGAGCATCTATAACAGTATCAAAATCAGTTACGTCAGTTACTATTAATACACTGTTAAAGTTTTTTGCAGCACTTCTAACCATAGCTGGACCACCAATGTCTATGTTTTCAATAATCTCATCAAAATCATCAGTTCTAGAAATAGTCTCTTTAAATGGATAAAGATTTACACATACCAAATCAATACCTTCAACACCTAACTCTTTTGCTTGATTTATGTGAGACTCTTTATCACGACGGTATAAAATTCCACCATGTACATATGGATTTAAAGTTTTTACTCTTCCTTCAAAACACTCAGGAAATTTAGTCACTTCATCAATCTCAATAGCTTTAATACCTTCAGCTTTTAAAAGCTTAAAAGTACCACCAGTTGATACTATTTCATAACCTAAAGATTCTAAATCTTTTGCAAACTCAACTACGCCCGTCTTATCACTTACACTAATTAATGCTCTCAAATTCAACCCTTACATGTAGACATTTTATTTCTCCTTGAATTTGAACTTGTTCAAACTCAATTCCTCTCACTGAAGCTTCAGCAAGCTGAGATTAATACGCGATTATACTAAAACTTTGTTTTAAAAATGATAAATTACTTTTTATTGTTTTTTATAAGCTCATATGCTTCATTAATTTCTTGGAGTTTTTTTGTTGCTTCATCTATGATAGATTGCTCTTTCCCTTGCCCCATTAAAATGTCAGGATGATGCTCTCTTACGAGTTTTCTATACTCTTTTTTTACTATTGCAAAATCACTTCCTTCACTTACTCCTAAAATCTCATAAGCCTTAGAAAGAGTTAATTTTTTTTGTGTTTGCACTCTTGCATAAAACTGTTCAAACTGTGCAATTAAAGTTTCAAAATCAGATTTTTTTATCTCTAATGCATTTGCAATATCTTCTGTTATCATAAACTCAGCTTTTGAAAAATCATGATCAATAAAAGCTAGATTTAAAAGATACTCCATAACTTTTAGTCGTTTTGCATAGTCTCTTTTTGTAAGTTCAAAATACTTTTTTGAAACTATAAGAGTGTTTTCAAAACTTTTCATCTCTTTTTTGTATATAGCTTTTAACTCTTCTCTAATCTCATTTGGATTATCAAAAACTTTTGAAATATCAGTAAAAGTAAGACTTAAAAGTTCCGCTTCAAGTTCACATACTTTTCCATCTGCTTTTGCTACTTTTGCCATAAGTGCTACTAAAAGCCCCGCTTCATGGTCTTCTAATTTACCTTGTAGTCTCTGTACTTTGTTTACATGTATATTTTGATAATCACTTGTTTTGTACCCTCTTGTAAGTAAATAAAATACAATCGCTACAGCTATAAAAATACTCCAACTCAATTTAAATTCCTTTTTTATTTTATTTTACTAAAATAATGTAAACCTTTAGCTTATGGAGTGAACATGCTAAGTATTATCGTTTTTACACTTTTTATATCTTTGGTTTGTAATATTATATTAAAAAGGTTTGGTTTACCTACAATCATAGGATACATAGCAACAGGAACTATCATAGCTTATGGATTTGGACTTCATGATGCTGTACATAATCATGAACTAAAAGAAATAGCTGAATTTGGTGTAGTTTTTTTGATGTTCACGATAGGTTTAGAGTTTTCTATATCACACCTAAAAAAAATGAAATATGAAGTATTTGTAGCTGGTTCAGCACAAATCATCATCACCTCTATTATTGTATATCTTATAAGTTTTTATATGATTGGTATTTCAGAAAAAATGTCAATTGTCATTGCTTTAGCAATAGCTCTCTCCTCTACAGCAATTATACTAAAGACATTTAATGAGAATGGAGAAATCAACAAAAGACATGGTCAACGTGCCCTTGGTATACTTATTATGCAAGATATTGCTGTTATTCCTATTTTACTTTTATTAGGTTTTTTAGCAAATAAAAGTAGTAATGTTTCAGATATTTTATTGACTACTTTTATCAATGCAATCATTCTTTTAGTGGTTCTTTATATACTTGGAAAATTTGTTCTCGAAAAGTTTTTTATTCTTATCACAAAAACAAATTCTGATGAACTTTTTGTTGGAACTATCCTTTTTTTAGCTATTGGTTCATCTTATTTGGCACATCAATTAGGTTTTTCGTATTCTCTAGGTGCATTTATTGCGGGTATGCTTATATCTGAGACAAAATTTAAACACCAAGCAGAAGCTGACTTGGTTCCTTTTAGAGATATACTCTTGGGTGTCTTTTTTATCACTGTTGGTATGCAAATAGACTTTTTAATTATTGCTGAATATTTACATATAATCGTTGTACTTCTATTGTCCATCTTAATTTTAAAATTTATCATTATTTTTGCTATTGTAAAACTAAAAGAAAACAGTAAAACAAGTTTTAAAACAGCGTTATCTCTTGTTCAAGTCGGTGAGTTTTCTTTAGCGATTTTAGAATTAGCCCGCTCAAGTGAACTTATAGTAGCCCCATACGGTCAAATAATGATAGTAACTATTGTTATCTCAATGATATTAACACCTATCATACTCAAAAACCTCACTCAAATCACAGATAAGGTAATCAAAAAAGAAGATGCAAATTTTATTGTATCAGAACATGTTAGCAACAAAGTAAAAGACCATGTTGTTATCTTAGGATATGGTGAATTTGGACAAAGTGTAGCAAAAGCTTTTAAAGATAAAAATGAGCATTATATTATAGTTGAAAATGATATAAACTCTTACTACAAAGGTCTAAAAAATAAAGAGCCTATTATCTTTGGAAATGCAGTAAAAAAAGAGGTACTTAAAAACACATATTTAAAGAGTGCTAGAAAAGTTATTGTTGCTATCGATAATCCTCAAAAACTTTACCAAATTTGCTCCATACTTGTTAAAGAAATTCCTCGAGAAAAAATTCTCATAAAAGTACATAGTAAGAGAGAAAAATCAACTATAAAAGAGTTAAATATCCAAAATATTATTGTAGAAAATATTGAAACGAGTAAAGCTGTTTTACATAATTGCTAAGAGAGTCATAAATTATGCTACAATTTTTGCTTTTATAAGGAGTTAATTTGAATTTATTTGACGTACAGATTGATAGAACAAAAAGTGGTTGCGAAAAATGGGATAAATATAAAAATCAAGATGTAATCCCTATGTGGGTTGCTGATATGGATTTTAAATCTCCACAAGCTATTATTGATGCTTTAACACACAGAGTTGAACATGGTGTATTTGGTTATACTGGAATTGATAAAGATACAAATAAAGCTGTCATAGATTTTATACAACGCCATTATAACTGGCGAGTCAAGCCTGAGTGGATAGTATGGCTTCCTGGTGTTGTAAGTGGAATGAATATTACATGTAAGGCTATTGATACCCAAGATGTTATCATAAATACTCCTATATATCCACACTTTGTAAAAGCTCCAAACAATGCAAATCTCAACCTCATTAAAGTACCTCTAGTAGAAAAAAATAGTAGATGGACAATAGATTTTGATGCATTTGAAAAAGCCATAAATCCTACATGTAAACTTTTTTTGTTTTGTAATCCTTACAACCCTGGTGGAACTGTTTTTACAAAAGAAGAGTTAGAAAAAATAAGCAAAATATGTGTAAAACATGACTTAATCATCTGTTCGGATGAAATACATGCTGATTTGATTTTAAATCCACAAGTCAAGCATATACCAATAGCCTCTTTAAATGAAGAAATTGCAAAAAGAAGCATTACCCTTCTCGCTCCTAGTAAAACGTTCAATATAGCTGGTCTACAAAGCTCTTATGCAATCATCCCTGATGTAACACTTAGAAAGAGTTTTAAAAGAGCTATGGCAGGCTTTCCTGGTGAAACAAATCTATTGGCCATTACAGCTACAAAAGCTGCTTATACCTCATGTGATGAATGGCTTGAAGCATTAAGAGTCTATCTCAAAGAAAATTTGAATTTAGTTCAAGAATTTGTCAAAAAACATCCTAAATTAAAATTACTCAATCAAGATGCAACTTTTTTATCTTGGATTGATGTAAGTGCCTTAAATCTTGAAAATCCTTATGAATACTTTTTAAAATACGGTGTAGGATTGAGTGAAGGTGAGCCTTTTGGAGATAAAAACTTTTTAAGATTAAACTTCGGAACTACAAAAGTACTTTTAAAAGAAGGTCTTTTAAGGATAGAAAAAGCCTTAAAAAATTTAGAGTAGTGAATTAAATCACTACTTTAAATTTTTAAAGTTATAAAACCAAACCCTTTCCATGTTTTAGATAGTATACCCAGTCATCTCTATCTCTTTTTTTTGTACTCTCAACGGCACTTTTTACATCATACGCTACTTTTACAAAATCAACATTCCAACCAAACTTACTTTTTTCTAAGATTGCATAAGATGCATGAGGGTAGTAGTTTTGCATTGTATGTTTAACTGGTACATCATCATTATATGCAGGTAATCCTACACTTCCTGGATTTATAACTATTTGACCTGAACTCAATTTAATCAATCTAGGCTTATGAGAATGCCCACAAAGAATAACTGATTTATCTATATCTTTTAGTGAATTTTTTATTTCTTTATCTTCTTTAATAGTTTTATCAAAAGTTTCTAGTAAATACTCTTCATCATTACTAGGTGTACCATGACAAATATAAATGTCTTTATCTACATGTAAATCAAAATCAAGTTTTTTTATCCATTCTAAACCTTCACTACCAAGCTCATCTAAAACAAACTTTATTGTAGGATTTTGACTTATGGCTTGCTTATCTACTTCTAGTAAAAACCTATCTTGATTTCCACTAATTGTTATAAAATCATGCTCTTTTAAAAAATCATATGTTTTTTTAGGCTCAATTGGACCATAGAAAATATCACCAAGATTTATAAATTTATCAACACCTTTGGATTTAGCATTTTTATATACTTCTTCAAGAGCAAATATATTGCCATGAATATCAGAAAGTATTGCAATTTTTATATCTTTCATAAAAGGCCTACTCTTTTTTTTCATCCACTATTTTTCTAAGTTCTCTTACTTCTTTTAAAAGTATATCGATTTTTTTACTATCTTCATGGATTTCATCTTTCATTTTCTCATCTTGCATTTTTTGCATTTCACCAATGATGACTGCAATAAAAAGGTTAAAAAATACAAATGCGGCTATGATTATGAAACTAACAAAATAAGTCCAAGACCAAGGATATACTTCCATAGTTTCATACATAACATCTGTCCAATCTTCAAAAGTAAAAACTCTAAAAAGTGTTAACATGGCTACTAAAAAGTTATCCCATAAACCTGAGGGCATATCTGCAAAAATAAAACTACCCATAATGGCATAAATGTAGAAAATTATAAAAAGTAAAATTACTATATCAACGATAGAAGGTATTGCTTTTATAAGCATATCTATGATAGCTTTAAGTTCTGGCCTTGCTGTAAAAAGTCTAAGAACTCTAAATATTCTTAAAAGTCTTGCAATTGCAGCAAATGAGCTATTTTCCAAAGGCATAAGAGTTATCATAACAATAATAAAATCAAATATATTCCAACCACTTTTAAAAAAGTTTAAAAACTTATCTTCTGCAGCCATTTTTATAATTAATTCAATCACAAAATATACCGTTACAATAGAATCTAAAACATGAAGAAAATCACCTAAAGGTTGTGCCACAGTATCAAGTGTCTCAAAACCAAGTACAGATGCATAAAAAATGATTATAGATGTTGTTAGATTAGAGAACCATCTAGAATCTCTAATATGTTTTATTTTTAAAATAAAATTATTCATAAATTTTCCGTAAGTTTATTTAAAGAAGGAATAGAGGCTATAAAGCCCCTATTATAGTTTTTATATATCTTGTTCAATTACTTCTTGAAATTTATTAAAGTAACTGTTTTTCATAGCTTCTAAGTCAGCTTTTACATCGTTACATGTAAAACCACTCTCTTCTACTTTTCCTATCTTTGTTATGCTAAGTCTTAGTTGTTTTGCCATGTTTTCAAATACAACTTCATTTTTTACTTCAACTATTGCACGAGAAAAACTCTCTGAAAAAATATCTCTGCTATCATTTAAATCAATGTTACATGTAACACCTTTTCCACTTACTGAACTCATTTTTGCAAGAGCTATAGCAATACCACCAACATTAACATCTTTTGCAGCACTTATGACATCTGCTTTATTTGCTTCAATAATAAGTTCCCAAAGAGCTAACTCTTTATCATAATCAATATTTGGTAATTTACCTTCAACTTTTCCATATAACTCTTTCATATAAAGACTTCCACCAAACTCACTAGTAGTATCGCCTACTAAATAAAGAGAAGCTCCAACATTTTGGAAAGAACTTGGAAGAACTTTATTTGCATCATCATTTACACCAACCATTGCAATTGCAGGAGTTGGGAAAATACCTACGCCATTTGTTTCGTTGTATAAAGATACATTTCCACTTACTACAGGAGTAGTTAGTTTTGCACAAGCTTCTTTGATACCATAACAACCCTCAGCAAACTGCCACATAATTTCTGGAGTTTCTGGATTACCATAGTTAAGACAATCTGTAATAGCAAGAGGACGAGCACCAGTCATAGCAACATTTCTACCACTTTCTATAACAGCTGCAGCAGCTCCACCTTTAGGGTCGATATAGTTATAACGAGGATTACAATCACTACTCATAGCAAGTGCTTTTCCATTCTCTTTTACTCTAATACAACTCGCATCAAGACTTCCTGGTGCTTTAATTGTATTTGTTTGTACCATTGAGTCATACTGCTCAAAAATCCATGCTTTATCTGCAACTTCAACCGAACTAAAAAGTTTTTCAAATGCTTCTTGATTTGCAACTTTATCAAAATCATCTATAGTTGTATTTGCAATTTCATCTAAATAAGCTGGACGAGCTACTGGTCTATCATAGATAGGTGCTTCTTCACCAACAGGAAGAACAGGAATATCTGCTACTCTTTCACCATGCCAGAATAGTTCCATATTTCCAGTATTCGTTACTTCACCAATTACTTCAGCATCTAAATCCCATTTTCTAAAGATTTCAAGTACTTTATCTTCATAACCTTTTTTAGCACAGATAAGCATTCTCTCTTGAGACTCACTTAACATAAACTCAAATGGTTGCATATTTTCTTCACGAGCAGGAACTTTATCAAGATTCATAATCATACCAGAGCCACTACGTCCAGCCATTTCAAATGAACTTGAAGTAAGACCTGCAGCTCCCATATCTTGGATACCAACAATATAATCATGTTTAAATAGTTCTAAACAAGCTTCAAGTAAAAGTTTTTCAGCAAAAGGATCACCTACTTGTACTGTTGGACGAAGTGATTTATTTTCTTCAGTAAAACTATCACTAGCCATAACTGCACCACCAAGACCATCACGTCCAGTTTTGCTCCCTACATAAACTACTGGGTTTCCAATACCTTCAGCAAGTCCATAAAAAATTTCATCTGTTTTTGCAAGACCTAGAGTAAAAGCATTTACTAAAATATTTCCATTATAACTTTCATCAAATGATGTTTCACCACCAATTGTAGGAACACCCATACAGTTACCATAATCACCAATACCAGCAACTACACCACGTACTAAATATCTTTGATGTTTTGAGATATCATCACTATTTGTAACATTACCAAAACGAAGAGCATTCATGTTTGCTACAGGACGAGCACCCATAGTAAATACATCTCTTAAAATTCCACCAACACCAGTAGCAGCACCTTGGTAAGGTTCAATAAAACTTGGATGGTTATGAGATTCCATCTTAAATACAGCAGCCATTCCATCACCAATGTCAATAACACCAGCATTTTCACCAGGACCTTGAATAACCCATGGAGCTTTAGTAGGAAAGCCATTTAAATATTTTTTACTTGATTTATATGAACAATGCTCACTCCACATAGATGAAAAAATGCCAATTTCTAGCATATTTGGCTCACGTCCCATTATCTTTAGTATGTTTTCATACTCATCCATTGTAAGCTTATGTTTTTTTAAAACTTCTTCTAAATTTTCCATGATTTTAGTACCCTATGAATTAAATTGACTTATTTTACTCAAAAAGTGCTAAATATGTATTTAAATTAATCATCTTTCTAAATTATTTGCCTTCATAATTTAGTATACTCATTTGTATTAGATGATTTAATTGGAGAAAATATGAAAAAACTTTATATTATAAAAACTGGAACTACTTTTAAAAATATACTTAATAAGCTAGGTGATTTTGATCAATGGATTATTGATACCATTGCAAATAAAAACTTAGATATATGTGTTATAGATATTCAAAACAACGATAATCTCCCAACTCCAGAAAACTGTTTAGGAATTATAATAACTGGATCAGCTGCTATGGCAACTGATGAGTTACCATGGAGCATTCAAATTGAAAAATGGATTCCAACCATAATGAAAAATGAAGTTCCACTATTGGGTATATGTTATGGTCATCAACTTTTAGCAAAATCAATGAATGGTGTTGTAGACTATCATCCAAATGGAATGGAAATAGGAACTACAGATATTACACTCAATCAACATGCAAAAACTGATCAATTATTTCATAACTTACCTAATAATTTTCAAGTTCATACAATACATTCTCAAACTGTTTTAACTTTACCAAAAAATGCTACTCTTCTAGCTTCAAATAAACACGATCAACATCATGCTTTTAAAATAGGGAAAAATGCATGGGGAGTTCAATTTCATCCTGAATATAATACAAAAGTTATGTCCGCTTATATAGAAGAAATCTCAAAAACAAACAACTTTTCTCATACACAACTTCAAACTTTAATTGCCAATGTAAAAAATACTAACTACAGTGCAAAGGTGCTTAAAAATTTTGCAACACATATATTAAGCTAAACAAAAACACTTTGAGCTTTTTTCATTATATGTGCTTTAATTTCTAATTTTGTAAAAATTTCTTTTTTGAAAATTTTCATCTTTTCTAATTCTCCATGTACTAAACATACTTTAGAAAGTTTTTTGAAATGGCTCATCCAATCTAATAAATCATTTTTATCTGCATGAGCAGAAAAACCATTTATTGTATATACTTTTGATTTAACAGCTATTTTATCAGTGTAGATTTTAACAAAATTAGCTCCATCAACAATATCACGACCTAAAGTACCAGATACTTGAAATCCAACAAAAATAATCGCATTATTTGGATTCCAAAGTCTCTGTTTTAAATGATGCATAACTCTACCTCCACTACACATTCCACTTCCAGCAATTATAATTGCTTTTGATTTAACATCATTAATTTTCATTGAATCTGCTTTTTTTTGTGAATATTTCACCCAAGGAAACATAAAAGGACTATCTCCTAAACTAGCATATAATCCAACTTTATCATTTAAATGGCAAGGAAAATTCTCATAAATATATGTAGCTTTTATAGCTAAAGGACTATCTAAAAACACTTTACATCGAGGTAACTCTTTTTTTTCATACATTAAGCGTAAAAGCCACAGTATCTCTTGCGTTCTTTCCAGTGCAAAAGACGGAATAATGACATTACCCTCAGCATTTATAGTATTAATAATCGCTTTTTTAAACTCTTCAATACTTACAGCCAAATCTTTGTGTACTCTATCTCCATATGTAGATTCTATAAAAAGGGTATCTGCTTTATTCAAAAAATCTAATGAATCCAAAATTAATCGATTTTTACTTCCAATATCTCCTGAAAAAACAACCCTCTTTTTTAAATTTTCATCTCTAAAATCAAACGATACAAAAGCACTTCCAAGAATATGACCTGCATCGTATAAGGTTAAATTTAAAATCGAAGAAATTTTATATTTTTCCTTATAATCTAGTTTGATAAACTTTTTGCTAAAAACATTTTGTACATCTTCTTTTGTATATAAAGGTTTTTGTATACTTTGTTCAGTTCCTATTCTTTGAGCTTTTCTATAGAGCGTTTTATACTCTTCTTCTGCAATTACTGCACAATCAAGAAGCATTATCTCTGCAATTTCAAAAGTAGGTATTGTTAAGATAATTGTGCCATTAAAACCATCTTTTACAAGTTTAGGAACCCTTCCTATATGATCAATGTGTGCATGAGTTAAAACCAAATAATCAATATTTTTAGGGTTAAATTCAAAATCATCATAATTATAATCTTCATTTTCACCTTGAAACATTCCACAATCAACTAGAATAGAAATTGAACCTATTTTTATTAAATGACAAGAACCTGTAACGGTTCCAGTGGCCCCATATGACTTGACAGTTGCCATAGTATCTCCTTAATAATAGTAAAATACTCATGTAAACATTCTAGTACAATGTAATTTAAAGTATACAATAACACCAAATTTGATACAAAATAATATTTATCAAGAAAAAGCTAAGATTTTTTATGAGATAATTCCTTGATACTATACTCAATCGAAGGATAAAAATGACTAAAGACAACATTATCGCACTTGGCATATTTTTGATATCAACTCTTGGTTTTTTTGTTTGGGGATTTAAAATTATACCTTCTCATCATCTTATGTTATTTTCAATTGCATCTATTTTTGGAATTTTTATGGCATTTAATATTGGTGGAAATGATGTTGCAAACTCTTTTGGTACTAGTGTAGGTGCTAAAACTATAACTATTAAACAAGCTCTTGTAATAGCAGCTATATTTGAACTAAGTGGTGCTATATTTGCAGGTGGTGAAGTTACTAATACAATTAGAAAAGGGATTGTAAAAATTCCTGATGTAAATTTTGATCCAATGCTTTTTGTTTTAGTGATGATGTCATCACTACTAAGTGCTGGTTTATGGTTACTTTTTGCTTCAAAAAAAGGTCTTCCTGTCTCTACAACCCATTCAATAGTTGGTGGTATAGTTGGTAGTAGTTTAGCTTTAGGTACAGTTCTTACAACAAACGATAATGTTATAGATATGGTAAATTGGAGTAAAATAGTACAAATTGCAATAAGTTGGGTAGTCTCTCCTTTACTTGGTGGACTTTTATCTTATATAATTTACTATTACATAAAAAATAAAATATTAACTCCAGGAAAAAGAGCAGTTGCTAAAATAAGTAGAATAAAAGGTAGAAGAAAAACTCTCAAAGAAGCATATAAGATAACTCTTAAAGATAAATCTCAAGAAGAACAGATAAAAGAGTTATCAGAACTTGCCTTTATGGAAGATGATGATGAACTTGAAACATCAAGCGATTATCAAAAAATGATTAAAGAATTAAAAGAAAAAGAAAAAAGCATAGATGCATTTGCATTTTTAAAAAAACATGTTCCTCTTGTAGGTGGTTTTGCTGCATCTATTATTTCTGGGATGTTACTGTTTAAAGGATTAAAACATCTTAAATTAAATGTTACTACCATTGAAACAATGTGGATTGTTTTCGTAATTGCAACGGCCGCTTATCTCATAAGTTTTGCAATAGTCAACTTAATGGCAAAAAGTGATGTTGATAAATCAACCATCAAAATTTTCTCATGGCTACAAATTTTCACAGCATCTGCGTTTGCTTTTAGTCATGGTGCAAATGATATAGCAAATGCCATTGGACCATTTGCAGCAATTCTAGATGTTTTAAAAACTGGTATTATTAACGCAAAAGCACCTGTTCCTATAGTTGCTATGGCTACTTTTGGAGTTTCTCTTATAGTAGGTCTATGGTTTTTAGGTAAAGAAGTTATTCAAACAGTAGGAACAAGATTAGCTGAAATATCGCCTATAACAGGATTTTCAGCAGAACTTGGAGCAAGTGCAGTTATTTTGATGGCAACTAAAATGGGTATTCCAGTATCATCTACGCATATTCTTATAGGTGCTGTTATAGGGATTGGTATACTCAATAGAAATGCAAACTGGAATTTGATGAAACCAATAGCTTTAGCATGGGTAGTCACCTTACCAATAGCCGCTATATCATCAGGAATATTTTTCTTTATATTAAAGGCTCTTATGGGAATATAAGGTTATTTTCCTAGGCAAAAACTTCCAAACATTTTGTCTAGGATTTCTGTTCTTGCAAAATTTCGTGAAATAGAAGATATACTCATAATAGCTTCATTAAGATTAAAAGCAAAAAGTTCTAACTCACCTTCACTTAAAAGTTCAATACTCATTTCTATACTACTATATGTATTTTCAACAGCTTCCATCTGTCTTTTTGAAGTCAAAAGTAGTGTTTCATCCAGTGAACTTTTGTCTAGAATTTTTTCTATTTCTAAAGCAATTGTTTCTGCTCCAAATTTGCAATTTAATTTGATTGCTTTTTCAGCAATCATTACATTATGAAACTTAGAGTCTAAATCACTTTTATTTATTACATGTAAAATAGCTTTATCATTACCATAACTTTGTAATAAACTCAATATTTGAGCATCTTCTTCATCAAATACACGAGAGTTATCATACATAGATATAACTATATCTGACTCTTCTATAGCTGTTTTAGAGCGTTCTATCCCTATCTTTTCAATAGTATCATTTGCTTCTCTAATTCCTGCAGTATCAACTATCTTTATAAGGTGTGTTCCTATTCGTACTTCTTCTTCAATCGTGTCTCTTGTAGTTCCTGCAATATCACTAATAATCGCTCTATCATAGTTAAGTAAAGCATTTAATAATGAACTTTTCCCAACATTAGGTTTTCCTACTATGGCAACTTTAAAACCTTCTATCAATCCTTCTCGTCTTTTTGAGCTATCATAGGTTTTTTTTAGTTCAATTCTTAAATTATCTAATTTATCTTTTATTTGATCCATTAAATTTTGTGGTAAATCTTCTTCAGCATAATCTATATTTACTTCAACAAATGCCAAAATTTCAACTAAACTTTCACGAATATTTTCTACAAATTCTTTAACTTCACCTTTCATTTGGCGAGTTAAAATCTTTGCTGCATCTATACTTTTTGTTTCTATGAGTTTTGCAATTGCTTCTGCTTCTGTTAAATCTATACGGCCATTTAAAAAAGCACGTTTTGAAAATTCACCTGGTTGAGCTAATCTTGCACCATGTTTTAATACTTCACTTAGTATCAAATCAGCAACAACTATCCCACCATGACACTGAAATTCTATAACATCTTCAGCAGTAAATGAACGAGGTGCTTGAAAGTATATAACTAATGATTCATCAATCAAATCATTGGCATCGTCATATAAAGATGAGAGTGTAGCATGTCTTGGAGTAAAATTATCTTTATGTGAGAGTTTTTTCGCAATATCTAAAGAGTTTGGCCCACTTAAGCGAATAACCGCTATAGAGCCAACTCCATGACTTGTTGCAATAGCTGCAATTGTATCCACTGTTATGTATTTTTTCTATTAAAATCATTAATAACGATAAATCTACCGCCTTCACGACCTGATTTAATACCAACATATTTATTAGGAAATTCTTTACGCAAAGCTTCTAGAGCAATTTTTACAAGAACACCATCTAAGATTTTTGTTTGAGCACGTCCAGTGTTATTAATACGATCAATTACACCAACAAGATATTTGGCAATCATCTCTTCTTGATTTTTTAAAAATTCTGCAATCTCTAAACGTACATTTAGATTATACTTTAAATTTATCCAATTATATAAAAGATATGAAAGAGATTTATATCTATAGCCTTCTTTACCTATAAGTAAAGCTGCATCTTCTCCACCAAATTCTACTAAGACTGTATCTTCACTATAAACTTCTACTTTAATTTCATTTAACTCAAAACAACTATGAGTAAAAAGTGAGTTAATATCTTTTCTAATTTCTTCTACTGCTATACTAATTTCAATTTTTGGTTTAGTATATTCTCTTCTATTAGATACTTTTTGTATAGGTTTTTCAGCTGTTTTTTCTGATTGTTTTTTTTCTTCAAATTTTTTCTTTTGGAGAGGTTTTTTATGAGATTCTTGTTTCTTATTTGTTTGAGCTTTTTCTTCAACTTTAGTGTCTACTGATTCACTTAAGTGTTCTTTTTTTCTATTTTTATTGCGTCTATTTCTACTTTTTTTAGGTTTATCTACTCCTAATGCACTATTAGGAGTAGATTGATTTGTCATAGAAGCATCTTTAGGACTAGCTTCTATTATTGCACTTTTTTTAAACATACCCAAAAATCCAGAGCTTGGATTTTGAATTACTTTAAATGAAATTTGTGTAACTGAGCAAGATAATTTAGTCGCTGCTTGAGAATATGCTTCTTCAAGTGTAGCTGCTTCTATACGTATCATTTTTTAGCCTTTTTTTCAGTTATTTCTGCTTTTTGACCTTTCGCAAAAAGTGAATTTACATAGTATTGCTGAGCAATTGAAAATAAGTTGTTTACAAACCAATAAAGTGTTAAACCAGCTGGAAAAGATACAAAGAAGAATGTAAATATCAGTGGTAAAAATTTCATAATCTTTTCTTGCATTGGATCAGTAAAGTTTGTTGGTGTAATTCGTTGATGGAAAAACATTGTTAAACCCATTGCAATAGGCAGAACAAAATATGGATCCATAACAGCTAAATCATGTATCCACAAAATCCAAGGAGCTGCTTTTAATTCAATCGTATTTTGTAATACTCGATAAATTGCAAAAAATACAGGAATTTGTAAAACAATTGGAAGACAACCACCCATAGGGTTTGCTCCATGTTTCTTATAAAGTTCCATCATATGAGTATTCAGTTTTTGTTTATCTTTACCATATTTTGCTTGAAGTTCTTTTATCTTTGGACTTAAAGCCTTTAATTTATTCATTGATACCATACCTTTATATGTCAAAGGAAATAGTACTAAACGAATAAGAAGTGTCATACAAACAATTGACCAACCCCAGTTACCCAGTATTGAATGAAGGTATTGAAGTAGCATAAATAAAGGTCTAGAAATAAAGGTAAAAAAACCATACTCTATAACATCTGTTAATCTTTTATCAATTGCAACAAGTACTGTATGCTCTTTTGGTCCAAGATAACCACTTAATTTTAAGTTATTTTTCCCTTTTATAAAAAGTAGAGGAGATTCTTCATAAACAGGACTAACAACTACATCTAGTCCTTTATCAAAATTATAAAATAGTGTTGTGTAATACTTATCTGAAGAAGCCGCAAAAATTGCATTAGCAAATGCTTCTTTACCTGTAGCATCACCATCATCTATAACACTTAATGTTTCATCTGCTTCTTTAATTAAAGATCCGTGAAACGTATAACTATCAATTCCTACATTTGGTCTAAAACCTGGTGTTATAAAATACTCTTTAGGATTACTCATTGTTACACTAAGGTCATAATTACCATTAGGAAAAAAAGTTAAAGTTTTTACAATCTTTAAATCGCTTAAAGATTGTGTAAGTGTCAATTTAGTACCTTTATCAGCTACTTTAATTTCACTTTCACTTGCAGTATAAGATGTTGCAAATGCTTGAGAATTTATATTTTCATCTGAAAAACGAATTTCTAAAGGATATGGAACTAACTCAGAATCAATAAGTTCGATTCTATCACCATTTTCATCTTTATACTTCGTTTCATTTAAATAAAACTTACTAATACGTCCCAGTCTATCTATATGCAATTCATAAGAAGCGGCTTGTACTTTTGTTATGATTTCTACACTTTTTTTACTTACTTGACTTGGTATATCAGATGAAGAAGGTGCAACAGAAGTTATAGGTTGAGAACCTACTTTTTGTGCTTTTTCAACTTGTGTTTTCTGTTCAGTAACTTCTTGTTTTGGAATAAAAAAGTAGTTATATGTTGCGAAGAATAAAAATGATAAAACCGTTGCTATAATTATTCTACTCTGATTGCTCAGTTTGTCTATCACGGTGTTCCCTTTTGAGAGTGTATATTAAAAGCTTTTATTACGTAAAAACTTTTAAGTTTTCTTGGTACGAACCAAAACTTTATTTTTACAGAAAGTGGGTGTGGAGTAGCGCATAGAGAGTAATGAAAATTTTTAGTTATAACTGGATAGTCAATTCCACCAGGAAATAACTGATTACATCTTAAAATTCTCAATAAACTATAAAAACAAGCTTTTAAAAACCCATTATGGAGAATCTGCCATCTAGCATATTCTGAGCAAGTTGGATAATATCTACAACTTCCATAACTCATAAGAGTAAAAAACTTTTGATATAGTTTAAGGACAAAAAGCGCCAGACGCCTCATTAATTTAAACATCCCAGTCTCTTAAGAGACCAAAGATACCCTTTTTTTAAAGCTTCATAAGACATCTGACTCATACGTTCTTTCGCTACAAATACATAAATACCATCAACCAATCTATCTTGATTGTCAAAAAACAATGCACGCATTCTACGTTTTGCTAAAGCTCTTTTGACAGCATTACCAACTTTTTTGCTAGCTGTAAAACCAACCTTCTTTTCTGAACCTTCTTTGAAAAAGACAACAACACCATCTGAGTGCCATTTCTTCCCGTGTTTATAAACGTTTGAAAACTCACTAGTTAGTTTGAGTTTTTCAAAACATATTACAGTGCCAATCTTTTTCTACCTTTTGCACGACGTGCAGCGATAACTTTACGACCATTCTTAGTCTTCATTCTCGTTCTAAAACCGTGAGTACGTTTTCTAGGAGTACTATGTGGTTGATATGTTCTTTTCACCAAAAATCCTTCATTAAATTTGTTTTTTAGGCACAGATTTTACCTTTTTTTTACTTAAACAATCCATAAGTTTAAATTAAACTACTTCTAAAACCTCTTTTTTCAATACTTCTTTATCAATTTTTCCACTACTTGGACTTGTTTGAGGAAGTTTTTGTTTATATAAAATAGTTACTGGAATCATATGATTTGGTAAGTGTTTTTTTAATTCAAAAAGTATTTCATTTTTTGCTACCTCTTTTGAAGCACTATATGCCATAATTATTTCTTCTTCTATTTTTTCATTTTCTACTGAAAAAACTGCGCACTCTTTTACAAAAGGGAGATTATTGTAAACAACTCTTTCTATTTCATAAGGACTGATTCTAAAACCACATGATTTTATCATATCATCTTTTCTTGATACAAAATAGATATAGCCTTCCTCATCTTTATATACATAATCACCACTACAGACAACAATTTCGTCTGTTAAGTCACCTTCTAAATTGACAACTTTTTCTAACACTTTAATAGATTTATATAACTTATCTGTTTGTTCTTTTGCATTCCAATATCCTTTATAGATATATCCTCCACGATGAACAAGTTCTCCAATTTCTCTTGGTTTACACTCTTCTCCATTTTCATTGACAATATAAATTTCAACATCAGGAATTGGTTTACCGATAGATTCTGGACGTATTTTTAATTGACTTGGATCTAGATAAGTAGAACGAAAAGCTTCAGTTAATCCATGCATTGAGTAAAATTGTGCATTTGGATAATGTGCATCTATATCTTTTATCATCTTATCTGTGATTTTTCCACCTGAACTTGTTATTTTTCTTACATTGGCAAGTAATTGTGGATTTGGTACTCTCATACTTGTATCATCAAACATTTGTGTTATATGTATAGGCATAAGAGGTATAATGGTTACTTTATCATTTAAAACATGATTAAAAAAATCAGATGCTAAAAGCATACTATGAACTGCTAAGGTAGCTCTTTTATAAATTGCACTACAAATTTGATTTAAACCATAATCAAAAGTAAAAGGAAGTATTCCTGAGATAACATCGTCACTTTGAATTTCAAGATACTGAGATGCAACTCTAGCACTATCAACTAAATTTCTATGCGTAATAACTATACCTTTAGGAAATCCAGATGAACCAAAGCTATAAGTAATAGTAGCATTTGAGTGTCCACCTATGTTACACTCATATTTTTTTGTACAACATTTATAAATCTCTTCAAACGATACTATTTCTCTATTAGTCGCTTCATAAGTAATGATAGTTCCGTTATAGTTTACCTCATCAATATTTTTCAATTTTGCCTTATCCGTGATTATACATGTAATGCCACAATCATTAATAATATGTTCAACTTGTTCAGGTTTTAGCAATCTTGAAATAGGTACAAAAATATAGTCTGTTGACATAATAGCAAGGATAGCTATAACTTGTTCAGCATTTTTATAAGAATAAATCCCTATACGACTCCCTTTTGAAAGTTCTAATTCGCTTAAATAGTGTGCAACTTGATTTACTTTTGTAAAAAGTTCATTATATGTTAATTGTTGCTTTGAGTCTATAACAGCAATACTTGTTGGTGTTTTCCTATTTGCTCTTTCTATTAGTGATCTCATACAGTTAATTGACATTTTCAATCCTTTTATCTTCTATTGCATTCATACCTAAAGTCCAAATATCATAATTTGAATCAAGTAATATTGTCGGTATTGCTGTTGTATGAAGTATTTTTTTATAAAAAAACTGCACAATACTTTCAACTTCTTCAAAACTTAAAACTTTTGTTATTCCACCTGTTAAAACTATACTTTTTAAAAGATGTAGGTTTAGTGTTATATACATTGAATTATGTGTTGAAACTTTACACAGTACTAAAAATATAGATAATTGCATTAATACCCTTAACGCTTTTTCATCAGTTTGTTCAAGTATATTTTCTGTTACATTTAAGTAGTTTAACAACTCATAAACAAATTCATTATTTTTTGCAGCAAATATCAAACTCTCTTTTGACTTATAAACACCAAGTTTTTTAAACACAAGTCTGTCGTATTCACTCTCACTTAACATATTCTCACGGGATAAATCTCTACTATAATGTATATCAGTCGTAGCCCCACCGATATCTACTACAATAAAAGGATTTATCACTTCATGTCTTGCATCCACATAAGGAAGAGATTGATTTACAATATATGGTGTAGAATAGATTTGATTTGAAGTAAGCTCATATAAATGTTTAATATCTTCTTTTCCAACGATATCTTGTTGATAAAGATTTGTTAAGTACTCTTTTAAAGCCTCTTCTTTCATTTTTAGTTTATCTGTAATGATATTTTCTAATACAACTAATGATTCTATATTTTTGCTAAGATACTGTGCATCTTTTTGACTTCCTACATACACAATATTGCTGTAACTCAATTTTTCAAGATATTTAAATAGTTTATCGTCATATATACCACCAACACTATCAATTCCTCCTACAACTATAACAACATCTAACAGATCACCAGGAACTGCACTTTTATCTATATGGTGATATAAAACCGTATCTATGATATTAATTCCAGAGTTAAATGCTATATTTTTTGCATACTTTAAACTAAACGAGTTTGTAAGCCCAATAATAAGAGTACTAAGTCCTCCATTTGCAGAAGAACAGATATGTACACTTTCTTTATTATACTTATTAATCGTATCTCCAAACTTACTAGTTAAATCATCAAAAATAGTTTTACTAAAATCACGAAATTGTTGCTCTACTCCATCATCAGAGCTAATTTTAAAGTAGGTACTTCCAACATCTATTAAAAGTTTACTCATGCATAACTCCTATATCTTCTATAATCTTATTAATTACAGTTGTTTTATCTTCACTCAATTTTACTTTTGATTTCTCATATGCAAAACACTTCTCACTAATAGGAAGATTTCCTTTTTCTATAATTCTTATATTACTATGCTCATCTCGTATAGTAACTACTGCATTATGGTTAATAATATGTGGTGAAAATGGAACGTCTATAATTCCATTTTTGATTGAATTAAAAGTCTTTCTCCAAAGAGTATCTGCACTATCATTGAAAACGGCTTCCATGATAGAGTGGATTTCCTCTTCTAAGATAGCCTCTTCTTCTTCGTCAACTATTGGAGGTAAACCCTTAAGTACTTTAAACGTATACTTTGTATTTGCTACTGATTGAGCGTTACACTGCATAGTAGGAATACCAAAAGCTTCATCTCTTGTTTTAATAATTATCTTATCAGCTCTCACTAAACTAGCTATAAATGAACTTGTATTAATAAGTGAATCTGAAAACTCTTTGTTTCTTGGAAATGCTCCCATCCATTGATGATAAACTAAATTTATAGTTGCATCTTCTACACCAATTTTTTTAGCGTAAAAATCTGCCATTTTTCTTATAACATTTGCCATTACTGCATCTTGGTTTACTGAACCCGTCTGAGCAAAACTTACTGAAAAAGATTTTACCCCCTCTTCTAAAGATAAAAGCATCTCTAAAAGTTGAATTACAATAGTAATACATGGAGGTACAAGTGTTGCAGTTAATGGTCCAAAAGATTCTCTATTGATTGGTTCATTTAAGCCTGAATAATTTGCACATACTCTTTCTACATATTTCCAGTATAAAAAGGCTTTATCAAGTGGAAAGTTTTTAGAATAAGGCAATAGATAGGTAATAGGTCCACCTTCTATTTCAAAAATACCACTTGCAAGTGCAGTTTCGATTAAAAGTCTTGCATCAGGTGTTCCATGTCTTAAACTTACTGGTCGATTAAAATGAGTAACCATTTTTCTTGTATTTCTGTATCCATGATTTACTAAGGGATAACCATTAAGCATATCAACTTCATTTGCTTCACTCAACATAAGCATCTTTTTTGCACTACCATAGTCATTTAATCTTGTATGAGAGTCTATAGTCAGTGGCATGACATCAATATCAGCTTTTTCAAACTCTTCGTAAAGCTCATACTGTTTGTTGTATGTAGGAAATCCCCCACGAGGTTGCACTAAGGTAGTGCTGCTATTTTTAAACTTATGAGATATAAACAAATCTTTGCTAGCATTTGTGATAAACTCTTCTATTTCAGAAAAATCAAAATTATCTACATACTCATTTTGGACTATTATGTCTCTCTCTTTTTGATGCAGGCTCATGAGCGTTTACCTAAAAATTCTTCTAATTTATCCAATCCTGTATTCAAATCTACTTGATGAAATACCAAATCAAAACCATACGATTCATACTTAGGAACAATATCTTCATCTTTTGCTTCACCAACAGAGAGATTACCACCAATAACAAAAACTACATTTTTAAGTGCATACTCTGCTCTTAAAAATTGTAAATCTCTGCACCAACCTTCAGCTTCACCATTAAGTGAAGATATGAGAATTATATCAGCATCACTCTCTACAGCTGCATCTATAAACTCTTCTAAATGTGTATTTACGCCTAGATTAAAAACTTCAAATCCCCTTGCTTGCAAGGAAATATCAATCAATCTATTTGCAACTACATGTATGTCATTACCTACTACACCTGTTACAACTTTCATCTATTTATCCATTTTTTCTAGTATGGGCTAAATTTTATCTAAATTATTTATAGTATATAATTAACTTGTTAAAATGGAAAGAAAAATTTAGAGATGAGTATATTAATTGTAACTTCAATTTTACCGGTTATAATTAAATAAAAATTTTAGGAGATTCAATGTCATTTAGTACAGCGGATTTATGCGATAAATATGACGATAAAGTACAAGTGCTAAACCCTGGTTTTAACTCATACGGTGGAATTGATAAGTTTTATGGGAAGATAGCTACATGTAAACTTATCGATAATAATACTGAGCTTATAAAACTTCTTAAAACTAAAGGAGATAAAAGAGTCTGTGTTGTAGATGTGGATGCTAAATATATTGCTGTAGTTGGAGACAAACTTATGGCATTTGCTAAAGAAAATAATTGGGCAGGTATAATAGTTAATGGATATGTAAGAGATATTATAAATACTCAAAGTATAGATGTAGGACTTTTTGCCCTTGGAACTTGTCCTAAAAAAGCTCCCATTATAAATAAGGGAGAACAAGAAATTACTTTAAATTTTGCAGGTGTTAAGTTAGTACAAAATGAGTATTTATATGCTGATAATGACGGTATTATAACATCTAAAGAAGCTTTAGAAATCTAATGCTCATCTCTTAATGTTCTTCAAATAATTTTGGTGTTGAAAACAAATATCCTTGAGAGTATTCAATACCAAGAGTTTTTATTATTTTATATATTTCTTCATTACATACATATTCAGCGATAACTTTTATATTTGCTTCTTTCGCAAAATTAACTATACTTTTGACAACAAGAAATGAAACTTTATCTTCAACAATTTTTTTGATAATATTCCCATCTAACTTTATAAAATCTGTTTGAATTTCTGTTAAATATATAAAATTTGAATATCCACTTCCAAAATCATCTATAAAAATTTTATATCCTAATTTTTTCAACATTAAAAGATTTTCTTTTGCATCTGAATAATTAATAATATCTTCACTTTCAACTATTTCTAAACCCATTCTATTAGAAATGTTATCTATTTGGGCATAATCATTTAAAATATTTAGTATAGATTCATTAACAATATCTTGGGGATTTAAATTTACATTTATGTAAACATCATCATTGGACAATAGTCTCTTATAACAGATATCTAACACTATTTTAGTAATATTTCGTAAAATAAATGTTCCTCTTATTGAAGGTAATATTTTGTCTGGTGTGATTATATTACCATTTTTATCGATGATACGAAGAAGTGCTTCATAATGAGACAATTTTTTGGATTGAGTTTCAACAATTTGTTGGAAATAACATATAACTCTATTTTCTTCAATAGCTGCATTAATTTCACTTATAGACATATTTGCATTATTTTTCCGTCTATCCTTTTCTTCATATATTTCTATTGCATTTCTACCTTTATCTTTTACATTATAAAGTGCAATGTCTGCTAATCTAAAAGCTTCAGAAAAAGTTCTTGATTTGTATGGAACTAAATTTACACCTATTGAAACAGTTACATAAATATACTCTAAAGGGGAAATATAAAATTTATTCTCTTGGATTGTAGTAAAAATTTTTTCTATAACATTTAAAGCACTTAATTTATCATTTCGTTTAGTTTTTAATAAGATTACAAACTCTTCTCCCCCATATCTAATAACAATATCATGTTTTTTTCTTGAAGTTTTTAGTATAAGCTTTGCAATTTCTTTTAAAACAAGATCTCCAATATTATGTCCATAAGTATCATTTACTTTTTTAAAATGATCAATATCTAATGTTGCTAATACATAATCATGTAAATTTATAAATTCTTGAAGCTCTTGTAAATAATTTCGATTAAAAACATTGGTTAGTTTATCTACATAAGCAGTTTTTTTCACAATAAAATACCTAAATGTTTGTACTACAAGAATAAGACCAAAAACAATAATTACCCCAATCATTGCTAAGATTGCTTTTTTCATTAAAGAAATTATATTATTTATATTTTCTACTTTTTTAATTGAAAAATCAATTGCTAATATTAACTCTACCTTTTCTTTATAAAGTATAGGAACTAGGTAACTAATGGATAACTCTTTTAAAAGTGGCTGTTTGATTATAAAAGGTTCTTTTTTATCATAGATTTCATTCCATTTAGAACTTGTTACATCAAATTTTTGATTTAAAAATGCTTTTTCAGAGGGTTTTGATGCATCTGCTAAAAATCTAAATGTTCCTTTACTATCTCGATATAAAAGATAGGCATATTTTATATTTTTTGTGGGCAAAGATTCTATCTGATTTTCTATCTTTCCTCGTAACATAACATCATATTTTATATCCTTAACATAATTGTTACTATTTTTTAAAAATGCCCCTATAATCTTTGCATTATTTCTTGCAATTTGTAGTACATCAGATGTTGAAATTTCAAACATCTTTTTTTCAACTTTTTCTTCTAGTTTTATTGTCCCGTATAATAAAAGCAATAATATAATAACAACCGTTACAATAAGGTAAATTAAATATATTGGATTTTTTATAAAAAACTTATTTCTCATCCAAATCCTCAATATACTGATTATATTCTTGAGGTAATTCTATGCCTTTTGTTTTAAGTCTATTTTTTACAAAAACAATGTTTGGTCTACTTTTATACCAAAAAAATGCTCCATAATATCTATTGTCTGCTAATAATTTTTTATAATTATTTGTAAAAAACAGTTTATTTGTTTTAACACACAGCTCTTCATTGTCTATAGTTTTATTCATAAATACAAAATTTGATGTTTGACAATTTTTTGCTAAAGTAAAAAATTTAGAATATACCTTTTTTTCCATAGGAGATATTTGTGGTATAAAAAGTTTTATTTGTTTACTTATCGACGCTGTTGCAATTTTTGCTATAATTTTTGCCTCAAGTTCTATCTCTTTATCATACTTATCAAGTAAAAAAGTATATTGGTTCGCATAAGAGAATGATACTAAAGTTATTAAAGATATAATAGTTTTCATTAAAACACCCACTTAAGACTAAAATATATACTTCTATCATGATCTTCTAACGCAAAGGTATCGCCAGGAAAGCCTTTTGTATAAAGTGATTTAGTCGATTTATTTAATAAATTTGAACCTTTAATACTAGCACTTAAATCTTTACTAAAATTATATGTCACTCCTAAACTCAAATCAAAACTAGATCTCACATGTATATCAAGATAATCATAAGAACTTTTATAAAGCAAAGAAGTAAAATAGGAAAACTTATCATACTCTCCCATGTATTTTATATAACCACCCTTATCAGAATTATTTATAGTTTCACTCAATCTCATTGCATAATAATTGAGATTTATTTTATTGGTATTAGAAAAATGATATTCATAATTAAAAGTTAAACCTTCTGTTTTAATATCATGGTCAACATTTATAAAACCTACAGGAGTTAAATACACAAAATCATGGATCTTAACATTATGATAAAGTACACTAAACTTTGATTCACCATGAGTATAAACACCTTCAAATGTAGCTATTTTATACTTTTGTGATTTAAGATTTTTACTATTTTTATTTGCTAAATCTGTATTGTAAAAAGATATAGGGATGTAGGTGCTTGTATAAAAACTTTTTAATCCAAAGTTTTTAAAAGGTGTGTATATAGTCCCTATTCTAAATAATTTTTCTGTAGAATCTTCAAGATAACCTTTTTTGTTATATTTATCAACTTTCGCATTTGCAATTAAAATAAGGTCTTTACTGACTCTATAATCATCTTCAAACAAAAAAGAATAAGCCGTCTCTTCATCAAAATCACTATACTGTCCTACATCTGTTTTTGTATTCAAGAAATTAACGGTTGTCCTGTGTTTAGTTTTATATTGTTTATTTTTTATATTTATTGCTGTTAAAAAATTATTATTTTTGTATTGAAAAGATTTGGATAAATATACATTAGTTTTAGTTAATTGCGCTTCAGTATTATATTCTTTTGGTATAGTAGTCCCCAGACTTGCTAAGTCTAAAACAGGAATTAATCCTATACCTTCTTTGTTTTTTTCTTCATTGTATAGATTATTAATATCAAAAGAAAGCCCCAATTTAATAGACTTATCTTCTAAAAAATATTGTGTTATATCAACAAAAAAATCTTTTGATTCTATCTCTCCACCATCAGGTTGCACATCAAAAGATAAACCCATATAATTATCTTTTTTTATATTTGCATAACCAATATTTATATTTGTATTCTCATTACTTACATCTAGATACAGATACTTTCTATTACTATTATTTTGCAAAGTTTGATCTTCATAATCCATTGTTGCATTTGATTTTTCATTATTGAAAAAAAGTAAAGTTGACCAACCATTCTCAAAACTTTGTGACTGCATAACACTTTGTAAATTGCTACCATTATTGGAGCCTCTTAGTTTAATCTCATTAGCATTCTCTTTTAGCGCAGATTTCGTATACATTCTTATAAAATAGATACCCGTTTCATTGCCTTTAGCAAATGAGCTATCTCCATAATATATCTCTACATGATCGATAAAATCTAAAGGTAAATCATCCCAAGATAAAGCTTCTGATTGACTATATGCTGAACTTATTTCATGATCATTTATAAAAAATCTAAAAAAACCACTCGTAGTAGTTTTTGTTCCTGCTAAAGATGGACTTGTAAGTCCATATCTATTTGTATTAAAATTCATCAGAGGAAGTTCTTTTAAAATATCACTAAGTTTGTTATATTGCATTAATCTAATCTCTTTTTGAGAATAAATAATAACATGACCTAATTTTTCATCTACAGTTTTTAAAGATTTTTCAGAAGTATTTTTATATTTTTGAAGTAAACTACTTAAGGAATCTGCAAATAGTATACTACTAAATAACATAAATAAATAAAATATTTTCATTATTGGCCTAAAATCAAGAGATAAAAAGAGGGAGTATATATAAAATATACTAATATCTTATTTAAAAAGTTATTTTAATACTATATATGTAATTATATTGTAATATTTAAAATTATTTATATATTTATTTTCTTTATTTGCTATAATTTTGAATGAAATATATTATAGTCCTCTTCTTATCTTTAATTTTTATCGGATGCAGTACTCCACAGGGACCAACCAAGAAAAAAATTCCTCTAAATAAATTAACTCTACTATTAACTTTTAACAATAAAATTGACAAAAATGAGGCTCAAGCACTTTCGTATCAAATGATAAAACAATCAGAAAAACTAACAAAAGAGTATCACCTTGTTTCCCCTCCTTTATATCACAACTTCTTAGTCAACATTGGAATCAAGAAAAGAGGTCTTTGTTGGCATTTTGCCTATGATATGCTAGAACATGCTAAAAAACAAAATCTAAATAACTTTGATTATTATATAGGTGGAGCAAATATTAATGATTATTGGCAAGAGCACAACTCTTTAGTTATTACATGTAAAGGTTGTTCATTTGATGAGGGAATACTCATAGACCCTTGGAGAAATTCAGGAAAACTATACTTCTCTAAAATAAACAATGATCACGACTACAAATGGTCTAAACGGGGAGGAAAAAGAAATTGACAAAAGAAAAGTTTATAATCGATAGTTCTACTGTTTTAAAATTTATACAAATATACTGCGATGACAAACATAAAGATGCAACAAAACTCTATGAAACTCTTCAATTAAACTACCTCAATGAAAATTTAGATGAAAAACTAGAATATCACTTATGCTCTACATGTAAAGAAACTTTTGTCTACTCTTATCAAAGACTCAAAGAATGCCCACACGATGAAAAACCAAGATGTAGAAAATGCCCAAATCCTTGTTATGAAAAGACTCAATGGAAGAAATTGGCAACTATTATGAGATACGGTGGAATACAACTAGGATTAAATAAAATAAAAAAAATATTTATAAAATAAATTTTATTTAAATACAAGCAAACTCATAGAATGATTATAGTAAAATTATCAAAAATTTTAGGAGATCATAGATGAAAAATAAATTAGTAGTTGCTTTGTTAGTACTTTTTTTTGGAGTAGTTGGAGCAACAGCATCAGATAAAATATATAAAATATCTGAACTCTTTGCGAATAATACCGCTTTAAATGGAAAAACTATTACTGCAAAAGGTAAAGTTGTCAAAATTTCAAGTGCTATTATGGGTAAAGATTGGGTTCATGTAGAAGACAATTCAAAAAATAAAATAATATTTACGGTAAAAACAGGAACATCAAATGTAGCTCCTGGCGATGTTGTTACAGCTAAAGGAACACTAAAAGCTAACGTTGATTTAGGTTCAGGTTACTTTTACAGAGCACTCATTGAAAACAGTAGTTTTACTAAATAATTTAACTAGGGATATCTAACTATCCCTAACTCTCAAACCAATATTAAAAACATTCTAAAATATAAAAACTAAGATAAGAAAATCCTTTATATGTAAATAAATATAGATACAATTATTTTAAATAAAAGGAAAAATATGAACTATATTATTATGATAACTTTGTTAATTTCAAGTATTTTTGCACAAAATGAATATGGAAAAATAGACATGCATGGTGGGAAAAAAACCTCTTTATATTCTGGTGAGAAAAAATCACTAAAAAATCCCAATATTGGTATATCTTCTTTTTTAGATAATAATCAATCAAAAAAAATAAAATCTACAAAAAAACAACAATAAATAAAATAAATTCTCCATAAAGGAAAAACATGAATACTTTATACTATATACTAGATCCTATGTGTTCTTGGTGTTATGCTTTTGCTCCTACATGGAAAAAAATTCTCGAAAATATTGATTCAAATTTACAAGTACAATATATTTATGGAGGATTAGCTCCTCATAGTGATGAGCTCATGCCTGATGATATGCAAAAGATGTTACAAAATGTATGGGAGAGTATTGAACAAAGAGTAGGAACCCAGTTTAACTTTGATTTTTGGACAAAATGCAAACCTAGACGCTCAACCTATTTAGCATGTCAAGCTTGCGTAGCTGCAAGAGTTCAAAATAAAGAGTATAAAATGATAAAAGCAATACAAAAAGCATATTATCAAAATGCTTCAAATCCATCAGATAGAGATACTTTAGAAAAAGCTGCAAAAAACATAGGGCTTGATATAAAAAAATTTTCCTCTGATTTAGAATCAAAAACTATTATAGGCTTATTTCAAGAAGATTTAAAAAAAAGAAGAGAACTATCAATCAATAGTTTTCCATCTTTAGTCCTTCAAATAAAAGAAAATCACTACAATATAGTTATAGATTACAATAATCCAAAAGCAATACTAAAACAAATTAACTCTTACATGTAAGGAAAAATCCTTACATGTAAACTATTTTTTAGTTATAACTATACTTTCTCCACTCACATTTACTTCTAAATTATCACCTTCGTTTATCTCATCACTTAAAATCATATCAGCAAGTCTATCTTCAATAAGCTCATAAATAGCACGTTTAAGTGGTCGCGCTCCATATACTGGATCAAACCCTGCTTTTGCAATCAATTCTTTTGCTTCAAGTGAAAGGGTTATATTCATATCTTTTTGCTCAAGTTTATCTTGTAGCTCTCTAAATAAGATATCAACAATAGCTGTAATCTCTTCTAAACCTAGAGGATTAAAAATTACAATATCATCTAAACGATTTAAAAACTCTGGTTTAAAGTTTCTCTTTAATTCACCCATAACACTATCTGTACAATTTTCAGGGTCTTCCATAATTTTATCACTTGCTATGTTTGAAGTTAAAATAATAATAGTATTTTTAAAATCAACTACAACACCTTTATTATCCGTTAAACGTCCATCATCAAGAACTTGTAACAAGATATTAAAAACATCTGGATGGGCTTTTTCTATTTCATCAAATAAAAGTACACTATATGGTTTTCTACGGACTAATTCAGTAAGCTGTCCACCCTCATCATAGCCAACATACCCAGGAGGTGGTCCTACTAAACGAGATACTGAATGTTTTTCCATATATTCACTCATATCAAACCTAAGAAGAGATTTTTCACTATCAAAAAGAAAATTAGCCAAAGCTTTTGCACTTTGAGTTTTACCAACTCCCGTAGGCCCTAAAAACATAAAACTACCTATTGGTCTTTCAGTTGAGCCAAGTCCAGCTTTGTTTCTTTTGATAGCTCTACCAATAGCTTTTAAAGCTTTATCTTGACCGACAACCTCTTCTCTTAATTTATCCTCTATGTCTAAAACTTTTTGTTTATCACTTTGAAGCATTTTATTAACAGGAATTCCTGTCCACCTACTCACAATACTAGCTATCATCTCTTCATCTACATTATTTTTTAAAAGTGTGCCACTTTTTTCCATATTCACCCAAGTCTTTTTTAACTCTTCTTCACTTTTAAGAAGTTCTGGAACTTTTCCATACTCTATTTCAGCAGCTTTATTAAAATCACTATTTTTCTTTGCCATTTCAGCTTCACGCTTTAATGCATCCAAATCACTCTTAAAATTAGAAATTTTATCAAATACAGATTTTTCATTTTCAAATTGTGCCTCTAAAGATTGCTGTTTTTCTTTTGCATCACTTAACTCTTTTGCAATCATCTCTAATCTATCAGAATTTTTTTTACTTTTTTCCATCAAAAGAGCTTCTTTCTCAACCATAAGAGAACTTATCTCCCTTTTGACTATAGATAACTCTGTAGGTTCACTCTCTATTTGCATTTTCAGCTCAGCCGCTGATTCATCAATCAAATCTATTGCTTTATCAGGTAAAAATCTATCCGTTATATACCTTGCACTTAATTTTGCAGCAGCCACTAAAGCAGAGTCTTGAATACTTACACTATGGTGTGCTTCAAGACTTTGTTTGAGACCTCTTAAAATTTGTAAAGCCTCATTAATACTAGGTTCATCTACTTTTACAGATAAAAAACGTCTTTGTAGGGCGGCATCTTTTTCAAAATGTTTTCTATACTCTTTTAGCGTAGTAGCTCCTATAGTATGAAGTTCTCCTCGTGCAAGAGCAGGTTTAAGGATATTTGCAGCATCCATGCTTCCTTCACTTGCCCCAGCTCCAACTATAGTATGAATCTCATCAATAAAAAGTATAATATTCCCATCTTTTTTTACTTCATCAATGACTGCTTTGAGTCTATCTTCAAACTCACCTCTATATTTTGCACCAGCTATGAGTGCAGCCATATCAAGAGCAATCAACCTTTTATTTTGTAAACTTAGAGGAACATCTTTAGCTGCAATTTTACTTGCTAATCCTTCAGCAATTGCTGTTTTACCAGTTCCTGGCTCTCCTATTAAAATAGGATTGTTTTTTGTTTTTCTTATCAAAATTTGCATCATTCTATGAATCTGCTCGTCTCTTCCTATCACGGGATCTAACTTTCCTTCATTGGCCATAGCAGTTAAATCAATTCCATATTTACCTAAAGCCTCTAAATTCTCATCACTTGTCTGTTTATCTATTTTCTTTCCACCTCTTAAGGCTTCAAAATTCTTTTTAAATTCAAGCAAATCAATATATTTTGTAAATATCTCTTTTATAGGTTTTGTGTCTAAATTTGATAATACCCAAGTATCTACAGCTAAAAAACTATCTCCAATTTGGCTCATTTTACCTTCAGCAACATGTAAACTCTCTACCATTTGTTTAGATATTTTTATACTCTCTTTTGTAATACTTGAAGAGGTTGATAATTTTCCTATTTCACTTTTTATTTCAAGCTCAAGTGCTGCTTTATCAACACTCATTTTATTAAATACTTGATTTAAAATAGAGTTGCTATTAGTACATAGTGCCCAAAATACATGTAAAGGAACAACTTCACTATTTTTTGAATGTAAAGCCAAACTAATTGCACTTTCTATTGTTTGTGTCATCTGATGTGTAAGTTTTTCAAAAATTTTATTACTCATTATATGCTCCTATTTTTTCTTTATTAAATTATACAACTTTAGTCAACTAGTGTCAAGTTTCTTTATCATATTAACTCATATAATAATTTATCACTATTAACAAATAGTGACTTTATAGATTTTTTAGTAAAATTTCTATATAATCTACATCTATTTTAAATAACATAAATTTCTTTTTGCACATAAGGCTTATAGAAGTTCTACTTCTTGACTTTAGTAAGAGGATTTTTTTTCTGAATTTACTCAGAAAAAGGGAGAGCGTTAATATGAAACATCTTAGATTTGTAAGTTTAGGTTTTGCGACAACCCTACTTGGGGCAACACTTGTATTATCATCAACCTTAATGGCTAAAGATGAAGGTAAAGGAGCACAAAGTAGACTTGCAGCACTTGCTAAATTTTCAAAAGTTTTAGACAAGGTAGAACAATATTATGTAGATGATTTAAAAGTCAATGATATTGTTAACAAATCTATAGAAGGACTTTTATCAAATTTAGATGCACACTCTTCTTATTTAGATAAAAAACATTTCAAATCTCTAAAAATTCAAACCGAAGGTGAGTTTGGAGGATTGGGAATTACTATAGGCATGAAAGATGGTGCTTTAACTATTATTGCTCCTATGGAAGGAACTCCAGCTGATAAAGCTGGTGTAAAAGCAAGTGACATTATACTAAAAATCAATGAACAATCCACTTTAAATATGACCATAGATGAAGCAGTTGCTATTATGAGGGGAAAACCTGGTACTAGTTTAACTCTTACTGTTGTAAGAACTGGAGAAAACAAACCTTTAAAAATCCCTATTACAAGAGATATTATTAAAATAGATTCTGTATATACAAAAACTATAGAAAAAGAAAATATTCTTTATCTTAGAGTTGTTAGTTTTGATAAAAAAGTTGTAAGAAAAACAAAAGAAGCTTTAAGTAAAAACAGAGACATTAAAGGTATTGTTTTAGACTTAAGAAACAACCCTGGAGGACTTTTAAATCAAGCTGTAGGATTAACTGACTTATTTGTAGATAAAGGCGTAATAGTTTCTCAAAAAGGACGTTATAAAGATCAAAACAGTGAGTATTCAGCTACAAAAGTAGGTACCATTACAGATATTCCATTGGTTGTTTTAGTCAATGGAGGAAGTGCAAGTGCAAGTGAAATTGTAAGTGGAGCACTTCAAGATCATAAACGTGCTATTATAGTGGGAGAAAAAACTTTTGGAAAAGGAAGTGTTCAAGTTATTTTACCTGTTAATGAAGAAGAAGCTTTAAGACTTACAATTGCAAGATATTATTTGCCAAGTGGAAGAACTATACAAGCTGTTGGTGTTACTCCTGATATTACTGTTTTCCCAGGAAAAGTTCCTCATAAAGAAAATGAGTTTATGATAAAAGAAAAAGAGTTAAAACAACATCTTCAAAAAGAATTAGAAAAAGTTGACGGTAAAAGTAAAACAAAGAAAAAAGAGATTAAAAAAGATAAAAAAACAATTATAACAGAAGAAGATATATTAAAAGATTTACAGTTAAAAAGTGCAGTTGATATTATAAAAGTATTAAGTATAAAACAAAAATAACGTAGGAGACACCGTGGAAAAGCAAAGTTTATTATATGAAGGAAAAGCAAAAAGGCTTTATGAAACTGAAGATGAAAATCTTTTAGTTGCAGAATTTAAAGATGATTTAACAGCTGGTAATGCTGCAAAAAAAGGTAGTGAAGAAGGCAAAGGTGCACTTAATTGTAAGATTAGTACACAACTTTTTGCACTTTTAGAAAAAGGTGGGATTAAAACTCATCTTGTTAAAACTTTAGATGATAATAACCAACTAATAAAAGCTGTAAAAATTATTCCTATTGAAGTAGTTGTTAGAAACATTGCAACAGGTTCATTAACAAAACGTCTTGGTATAAAAGATGGAACTGAACTACCTTTTACTTTAGTTGAATTTTATTACAAAGACGACTCTTTAAATGACCCTATAATTAATGATCAACACTGTATCATGATGGATTTAGTGAAAAGTGAATCTGATTTAGAAGAATTAAAAAGACTTGGTCGCGAAATAAATGTTATTATGAAAAGATTTTTTGCTGAAAGAAGACTCAGTCTAGTTGATTTTAAAGTAGAATTTGGTGTTGATGCAGAAGGAAACATACTTCTTTCAGATGAAATAAGCCCTGATAGTTGTCGTTTTTGGGATATGGATACAAATGAAAAATTAGATAAAGATATTTTTAGACAAGATCTAGGTAATGTAAAAGTTGCTTATGAAGAAGTGCTTAGAAGAATTTTAAAATAAAAATATAGGAAAATAAAAATGAAAGTAATAGTAAATATCCAACTTAAAGAAGGTGTTCTTGATCCTCAAGGGAAAGCAGTTCATCATGCATTAAGTGCACTTAGTTTCAATGAAGTAAATGATGTGAGAATTGGTAAACAAATAATTTTACAAGTTAATGAAGGAAATGAACAAGACATCAAAGCTAAAGTAGCCAATATGTGTGAAGAATTACTTGCAAATACAGTAATCGAAAATTATGAGATTGAGCTAGCATAATGAAAGTTAGTGTAGTTGTATTTCCAGGAACTAACTGTGAAATGGATACAAAATATGCTTATGAGAAATTAAATGCTGATGTTGAATTAGTTTTTCATAAAAATGAAACATTACCAAATGATACTGATCTTGTAGTTCTCCCTGGTGGTTTTAGTTATGGTGATTATCTACGAAGTGCTGCTATTGCTAAATTTTCACCTATTATGAAAGATGTTATTAGATTTGCAAATGATGGTGGAAAAGTACTTGGCATCTGTAATGGTTTTCAAATGCTTTTAGAGATGGGATTACTTGAAGGTGCTATGAAAAGAAACTCTAATGTGCATTTTATATCTAAGTACCATCACTTAAGAGTTGTCAATAACGAAAATGATTTTTTACAAAAACTCAACATTGGTGATGTTCTTAATATTCCTATTGCACATGGTGAAGGTAACTACTTTATTGATGAAAAAGCTTTAGATGAATTATATGCAAATAATCAAGTATTATTAAAATACTCTGATGAAAATGGAATTGATAAGAATCCAAATGGATCAGTTGATTCAATTGCTTGTATATGTAACAAAAATAAAAACGTATTTGGACTGATGCCTCATCCTGAACGTGCTATAGAAACTTTGTTAGGCTCAAATGACGGCATAAAAATGCTTCAAGGACTTATGGAAGGCTAATGAAACAAGTATTAGTACTACTTTTTATTTTCATCACATATTCACTTGCACAGAATAAATATGATATTAATAATAGTACTAATACTTCTCAAAAAGTAAAATCTATCTTTTTATCCTATGAAAATATTCCCACAAAAGTATATGTTGGTGAAGTTTTTCCCCTTAAAATTAAAGCTATTATTGCTAATAATAATTTTGAAGAAATTACTAGCAGTTTTAGTAACTCTGAAAATATAAAAGTTATCAATCCAGATGCAAAATGGCAATGGTTTAGTGATAATATATTTTATAATACTTTTTATATAAAAATAAATGATAATACAAGCCAATTACCTGATATTACATTGAGTATTCATCAAGACTCTTTACAAATTGATAGTGCCACTATAAAAGCACTTAATCCTACAAAATTTAAACTCAATGGTACAAAATACTTTAGTAATGTTATAGCAAAATCACTTAAAATAAAAAAACATAAAATGAGTCAATTTGATGATAAAAGTTATATTATCGTTTTAGAAGTAGAAGCAGAACAATCAAATCTTGAAGATTTTAAACTCCAATGGGTAACTAGAGATGGTATTGACTCTAGTGTTGACAATTTACCTTATCATAGAATATTTTATTATGCAATAATCCCTAATTTTGAAAAAAAATTTGATTTTACTTACTTTAATACACAGAACAACAAATTTGAAAAATTTTCTATTCCTATTGTAGTTGATGATGACAGTGTTAGTACACAAATAGACTTAAACCCACAAGACAGTAGCATTCAAATTTATATAGATGGAGCATATGGAGTTATTGCACTTATCTTGATTATTTTATTTATAAGAAGAAGAAAAATAACTTATTTAATCTTAATAATTATGCTATTTGTGCTTTTTGCATTTGATAAAAATCCTCTTAATAGTATAAGAATAGACAAAAATACAAAAATAAAAATATTGCCAACAAAAAAATCTACTATTTTTTATACAACAAATAGAACCTTGTATGCCCAAAAACTTGATGCTAAAGATGATTATATAAAAATACTACTTCCTAATGGAAAAATTGGATGGATAAAGGAACAGAGTGATACCAAAAATTAAAGGTTTTTTTATTATTATTGAATTTGTTATGACTGTTCTTATGACTGTTGTTTTAATTTATATATTTCAAAAAAATAGTCATGCCATAAGAAGAGCTTGGGGACATCTGCAAACCTATTTTATGAATTTTAAAATTATTCAAAAAAATGAACCTAATACAGAAGCTAAACTGATCCTTATAAATCACCAAAGTTTGGTTGATATAATAGCTCTAGAAACAATCTATCCTAAAGACTTATGCTGGGTTGCTAAACAAGAATTAAGAGACATTCCTCTTTTTGGACATATCATAGCAGCACCAAAAATGATATCAATTGATCGAAACGATAAACGCTCCATTATTAAAATTATTAAACTTAGTAAAGAAAGAATCAATCAAGGGCGTACTATTGCCCTCTTTCCTGAAGGTACACGTGGTCAAGGAGAAAAATTAGGAGATTTTCATAATGGTGGAAAAATTTTAGCAGAAAAACTCAATTTAAAAGTACAGCCAGTAGTTCTAGTAAATACAAAACATATATTTGATTCACAAAAGCTAACTGCTCATAGTGGAAATATCTCTGTAATATATTTAGACATAATTGACCCAAAAAAGGATGAAAATTGGTTTACAACCATGAGAGAAAATATGCAAAAGGCCTTAGATGATGAGCTGGCAAACTATACTAGCAATAGGTAGTGGCGGTTTTATAGGTGCCATTAGTCGTGCTTATATAAATGGTCTTATAAACCGTAATGTCCCTCATGATTTACCTTTTGGTACTCTAGGTGTCAATATTTTAGGTAGTCTTATTTTAGGCATTTTATTTGCTCTTTTTACTTATACTCAGTTTTTTTCTATACCAATAAAATCTTTTTTATCTACTGGAATGATGGGTGCACTCACAACCTACTCTACTTTTGCACTAGAAACATTTTGGTTATTAAATCAAGGTAGTTTTGTTTTAGGCCTTGCAAATATTATATTAAATGTAGTAGCTACAGTTTTAGCAGCTGGTAGTGGATTTAAAGTTATTGAGTATTTTCTAAGATAATACTTTTCTTCTTTTAATAAACTTGATACATATAGACTAAAGATTACTCTATATAAAAATTAAACTTTATCGATTTTTTATAGTTTTTTTGCTAAAATATGAAAAAATTTATTAAAGGATAAATACATGTCAAAACATCAGTTTCAAACAGAAGTTACACAACTTTTGGACTTAATGATTCACTCTTTATATTCTAATAAAGAGATATTTTTAAGAGAGCTTATATCTAATTCATCAGATGCGTTGGATAAACTAAACTATCTAACACTGACTGATGATAATTATAAAAATTTAGAATATAAACCTAAAATAGATATAGCTATAGATAAAGGAGCAAAAACTCTTACACTTAGTGATAGTGGTATTGGGATGAATGAAGAAGATTTAGTTGAAAACCTTGGTACAATAGCAAGAAGTGGTACTAAATCATTTGTACAAAACCTTAGTGGTGATGAAAAAAAAGACTCTTCTTTAATAGGTCAATTTGGTGTTGGTTTTTATTCAGCCTTCATGGTTGCAAATAAAATTGAAGTTACTTCAAAAAAAGCGGGTGAAGATAAAGCATATACTTGGTCAAGTGAAGCTGGTGGCGATTACGAAATAGTAGAAGCAACTAAAGATACTCATGGGACTTCAATAAAACTCTTTTTAAAAGATGAAGAAGTAGAATTTTTAGAATACTATAGAATAGAATCTATTATTAAAAAATACTCAAACCATATACCATTTGGTATTTGGATGGATAAAGAAGAAACTATTCCTGCTGTTACAGATGATGATGGAAAAGAGACAGAACCTTCAAAAACTGAAATTAAAAATATCCAAGTCAACAAAGCATCTGCTTTATGGCGTATGAATAAAAGTGAAATTAAAAAAGATGAATATAAAGACTTTTACAAACAAATTTCACATGATAGTACTGACCCAATCCTTTGGACGCACACAAAAGCAGAAGGAACTATAGAGTATAATACACTTTTTTATATCCCTACAACTGCACCAATGGATCTTTTTCGTATGGATTATCAACCAGGTGTTAAACTTTATGTTAAAAGAGTTTTTATCACTGATGACGAAAAAGAATTACTTCCTGTATACCTAAGGTTTGTTAAAGGTATTATTGATGCTGAAGACTTGCCACTCAATGTTAGTCGTGAAATTCTGCAACAAAATATTGTTTTAGAAACTATTAAAAAAGCTTCTGTAAAAAAAATACTTAGCGAACTTAAAAAACTTCAAACTAAAGATAAAGAAAAATATCTTGAATTTTATAAAACATTTGGTCGTGTTCTTAAAGAAGGTCTTTATGGTGATTTTGAAAACAAAGAAGCTCTTCTTGACCTTGCTATGTTCAAATCAAGCAAACGTGAAGGACTTATAACTCTAAAAGAGTATAAAGAAGCTATGAAGGATGAGCAAAAATCAATTTACTATATCACTGGTGAAGAAGAAGCTATCTTAAGACATTCTCCACTCATTGAGCAATTTAAAGCTAAAGATATTGAAGTTCTTTTACTTGATGAGGATGTAGATAGTATCATTATGCCTATGGTAACAGAATATGATAAAACACCTATCAAGCCAGTCAATAATTCAGATATTGATGAGGAAATCAAAGAAGATAAAGAAGAAGTAAAAGAAAACGAAGATAAATACCAGGCTATTTTAGTAAAAATGAAAGAAATCCTAAAAGATGATGCAAAAGACGTTAAGATTTCTAGTCGTTTAAGTGATTCTCCTTCTGTTTTAATTTATGATAAAAATGATCCAGATTTTCAAATGCAACAAATGCTCAAACAGATGGGACAAGATAATCTTCCTACAGTGAAGCCTATTCTTGAAATTAATCCTAAACATGAAATTTTTGAAAAGCTTTTAAATAAATCTGATGACTTACTTTTAAATGATGTTTCTTATCTACTCATGGATCAAGCAAGACTAAGTGAAGGTATGAAAATAGAAGACATTACTGGTTTTGCAAAAAGATTAAACAAAATCATTGCTAAAGCATTATAACAACTTCAAACTGACTTTTTACATGTAAGGAAAAATCCTTACATGTAAATTTTTTCTATAAATCAAGTTTTAAACATACCTAAAGTAGTATTGAGTTTTTCCGTCATAGAATTTAAGTGTTCAGCAGCACTTGCTATCTCTTCAACACTTCTTGTATTTTCACCAGAGAGTTCATTTATGGTAAGAACTTTACTTACTATATTATCAACATTTTTACCTGTTTGGATATAGTTATTAATCATCTTTTCATTCACTAGTGTAGCTTTATTCATAACTTTAGTAGTTTGAACAATTTTACTTTGAGCATTTTCAGCAAAGATAGTTAACTTCTGAATCTCTTCAGAGTTTTTATTCATCTCATCACTTGAACCAGAAACAGATTGAACAATAACATTAATCGTAGCATTGATTTCAATAAGAGATTTTTGAGTACGTTCAGCTAATTTTCTAACTTCATCAGCAACAACAGCAAATCCACGTCCATGCTCACCAGCACGGGCTGCTTCAATAGCTGCATTGAGTGCTAAAAGATTTGTTTGGTCAGCAATATCATTGATAACTGTAAGAATCTCTTTTACTTGTTCAGCATCTTGACTTAATTGTGCAATTTTTGCAGCAAGTTCAATCTCTGTTTGTACACTTTTTTCTACGCTTGTTGCCATTAAAACAATTTCATCTTTTGCTTCTTGTAAAGATTTATTTGCTTCTTGAATATCTTCTTTAGCACCATTTGCTTCTTCAATTGAACTATCTATTTCAGTTTTAATATCTTGAGAAATATTAGTTGTCTCAGATATAAGTAATGTTGAATTTTCAACTCTTTCACCTACTTGAAAAGATGTTGTTGAGAGTTCATGAGATACAGAAGAATTTTCGCTACTTAACTGTTTAGCTTCTTGAATGACACTTCTAATTCTTTGAATAAAATTATTTATCTCTTTACTTACTTTAGATATTTCATCTTTTCTCTCAGTGCTTAACTCTTTTGTAAGATCACCATTTCCACTAGCTAAATCTTGAGCATGTAATCTCATATCTGATAATGGTTTTAAAGAAAATGTAATAATCAAATATACAATAAGAATTGATACTAAAATTGAAACAATACCAATAATGATGAATTTT
>NZ_JFBL01000015.1 GCF_000597725.1 Sulfurospirillum arcachonense DSM 9755 | reverse complement strand
TCATTTGCTGTATGGTTTGTTCTTAAATTAACAATGGGCATTAGAGTAAGTGACGAAGAAGAATATGATGGAGAAGATCAACATGAATGTGGTCTGGAAGCATATCCAGAATTTAGCAAACAATCAATGTAAGGAATAGGTAATGAAAAAAATAGAAGCTATAATCAAACCTTTCAAACTTGAAGATGTAAAAGATGCCCTAAGTTCACTTGAACTTACGGGTATGACTGTAAGTGAAGTAAGAGGATACGGACGTCAACAAGGTCATTCAGAGTTATATCGTGGCGCTGAATATGTAGTTGATTTTTTGCCAAAAATAAAAATCGAACTTGTTGTAAAAGATGAAGTTGAAGCTGAAGTCATTAAGGTTATAAGTGAAAGTGCTAAAACTGGTAAAATCGGTGATGGTAAGATATTTGTAAGTAACATTGAAAAATCAATTCGTATAAGAACAAACGAAACTGATAACGAAGCGTTATAATCAAATTGGGAGTAGACATCTACTCCCAACTCTCTACTTTAAGAAACCAAAATATTATTTGGATACATAAAACTAAACACTATAAAACTTACTAAAACTATTACAAAAAGTAAAAAAGATATTTTTTGAAAAATATTTAAAGAGATTGACATATTTGCATCAGTCATTTTATATCCATCAAATATAGAATTTAATGTTTTATATTGTGTATGAAATACTCTATCAAACACTACTCCAGCAAGATGTGCCACAATAAGAGCTATAAATAGATTTGCAAAAAGCTCATGCACTTCTTTTAACAATTTCATATCCTTTAAAGATGAATTGTTCAAAAAAGATACAATCCCTTTTCCTTCATCTGCACCAAAAGTTATAACACCTGTAAAAATAGTTATAACACATACAACAAACATACTTATCATCACAAAAGAAGCTAAAGGGTTATGACCTACATGTTTTTGTTTTTTATTAAATATCTCGGCTAAAAAATCCTTAACCTCATTTTTACTCAAAGGAAAATCTTTAAACCGTGAAAACTTTGGTCCAATAAATCCCCATAAAATTCTAAATATTACAACAAATAAAAGTCCGTAACCAATAAGAGCATGATAGTAAAGTAGACTATCTTCATCTGTAAGAAACGCAGCAAGTATCAATAGAGCAAATAGCCAATGAAAAACCCTAGTGGGAATTGACCAAATATATGACTTTATCAAGAGTATCCTTAATCCTAAATTTTCAGTAGTTTACAACAAAAAAGTAAACTAATGCTTTACGAAATCGGAATATCTCTCTTTAACATTTCTTGTTTGAGCATCAGTTTATAGCCTTCAGCTTGGGTATCAAAATAACTTTTTTGAGATAAAAAATCCATAGTGCTTATTCCAGTAAGATTAAGTGCTTGGAGCATTTCTGGTGATTGAATTTTACTAAGTGTCTCATCATTGACTAAATCATTTAGCCAAGAGTTATCATTTTCATTAGCAGCTTTAGAATCATAGCTAAGAAGAAAATCTACAAAAGAACCTTCTTCCCCTTTAACAGAATTATACATACCATAACTTGTTGCTGCCATTGGGTCTATTGCGAAAAAATTATTATACATATTAAACTCCTTTGTATATTAAAAGCAAAATATGTACCAATTAGATATTATACTTCACTTTCAAACAAGTTATAAGCCATGACAAGGTTAAAACATAACTCAGATAACATCATAAGTTCCCAATGAGAAATAATCTCTAAAAAAGGCATCCCTTCTTTTAAAGATTCAAAATCTACCTTACATGTAAAGCCATAATTTATATCAGGTGAACCAATCTCTGGTAAATCTCGTGCATAAATAAGATGAAAAGATATATTTGTATCTCTTTTCATGCGGCGAATTCTTTTTAGAGTTCCTTCATAATCTTTTTCATTAAGTTTTATCTGTGCGTGTATGTTATGGGAGAGTACGTTTCTTACAAAACTAACCAAATCAAAAAAGTTTTCAAACTGCTCACCTAAACGAATTTGCATAAAACTTCTAAATGGGCTCTCTAGCCTTAGGGCTTCTACCATAGCCATGCAAATTCCTCTAAAAGAGTTAAACTCAACAAAATACTCATACAGCGTAATTTCATTGTTTTTATTTTGCTCAGCATCCAATAATAACTCTTTTACAATCGCTGCATTAAAACTATAACTTTGTGATTCTTCAAAGGTTCTTGTTACCTGTAAATCTCGATTTGAAAGTTTCTCTTTTTTAGATAAATCTCCAAAAAACTCTCCAACATGTAAAAAATAAAAGTTTTGTTCTACTAAAAGAAGTGCATCATCTAAGAGGACACTATCTGGCATTTCATCTCCTGATATATTGCAGCATCACCTTCATCGCTTTTTGCATAAGGAGTAAGCATATTGGCATCTTTATGTCCAGAGTATAAAAGCATACAATCATCTCTTAAGTTTTCATCATTTTTGACAACATATTCGCACTCATACGTTCCATTTGTTAGTTTTATAGTTTGATTGTCTTTTAGTCCTAAACAGACAGGAACGTGCAAAAACTGTTCTGTTGTAAATTGTGAATTTAAAGATTTGTTATACTTTGCATGTAAAAGATAAAATCCTTCGTTTAAATCCTCTTCTTTAAAATCATCATAAAAATCATCAAAAAATTCAAACTTTCCGCTATCTGTATAAAACTCTTTTTCATAAGGAATATCTTCATATGTTTTTGAAATATATCTGCCATTTTTTTCTACGGAATTTGATTCAAATATCTCATCTATATACTCTTGTTCACTTTTAAGTTCACACCCCAATTGAGAACATAAATCATACTCACTAATCCCAATATCATTCTCTACTATTTTTGGCATAAAACCAATGTATTCATGACCATAAGAGAGTTTCATATCTTGTTTTTCTAAGAATGTTTTAGCAGGAATAATCAAATCTGCCATCTTTGAAGTTTCGTTTACATGTAAACCAAAATAGACTACAAATTTTGCTTTTTCTAAACCTTCTTTTACTTTAGGAGTGCAAGGTGATTGAGTGACAGGATTGCCTCCTTGGATAAAGACCAAATCATAGTTCCCAAAGTCTACTAGTGGCAAAACTACTTTATTGGCTTTTACACTAAAGGGTGATTTAAAACCAAATGCGCTATTAGCAATATAGCTTACCCCACAGCCCTCTTTCCCAAACAATCCAAGCATAGCTGCAAAAGAGTCAATGGCTCTTAATACACTATGTCCAAAAGAGTATTTTTGTACACCTAAACCTACAAGAAAAGAGACTTTTTTCCCTTTTATCATAGAGAGTATTTTATCAACATCTAAACTACACACACCACTTCTATTTTCCAACATTACAATAGGTTTAGCATTGACAAAATCAATAAAATAATCAAAATTTTCGCATCTGTTTTCTATAAACTCTTCATCTTCCATTTGTGCCATATAAGCCATGCGAGAAAGCTGCATTGCTAAGTATATATCACCTCTTGGTTTTACCTTTACATGTAAATCAGCTTTTTTTGCAATATCTGTTGTATACGGGTCTATGACGATAACTGTTTTGCCTTTTAAAGCAGGTAAAACATGAGAGTTTGTAACACTTGGATTTTGTCCCCAGATGATAACAACATCACTCTGTTCTACTCTTTTAGGACTCCAAGACAAGCATGCTCCTCGTCCCTCTTCTATGCCTGCTTCTCCAGCACCCTGACATAAAGAACCTTGAGTTAAATCAGCTCCATTTTGTGCAAAAAAGAGTTTAGTGACTCCTTGCATAACGCCTAAATTACCACTTCCTTTGTAAAAAAGTGTTTTTTTGCCAAGTTTATCTTTTACAGTTTTTATTGCCTCATCTATACTTATCTCTTTACCATGAAGAGTTGCTTTTTCTATGCGAGGAAACTTATGAAAATTAGTCATATGATGACAAAGAAAACCTTGTGTGATAGGATGTTTTTTTTCACCTTTGAGTTTTAAATTTTCATCAACTTCAATACTACAGCCATCAAAACAATCAAGTGCACAAGTTGTAAGCATTATTTTGCCTTAAACTCTATTTTTAACAGTTCCGAAAAACGTTTAGGTGCTGGTATAATTATCTCTGTTTTATATGAAGATATGTTTTCTGTATCGACCACTTTCCAAATTTTATCTGCTTTTAGAGTAGTTGGTTTATCATTTATATAAATAACACTGGATTTAGCATTGGCTACATCTTCTTTTGACAGATATATAGTTAATTTACCTTTTGAAATATCATATGCATCTACTAAAGATGCTCCTACATTTACATAATCGCCTTCATCAACATATGTTTTATAAATCAAAAATCCTGATTTTATTTTTACACTTTTTTTATTGATTGTATCTTGTAAAGTTGCTATTTTATACTCTAAATCACTTATGGATACTTTTAAATTTTCTAAAGTATTTTCTAAAGAAAGAACTTGATTATTTGCATTGATAAGATTTATAAGTTCAGCATCTTTATTGGTTTTTGATTTTGTTTTTAAATTTTTTATTCTCTCATAAGTATCTTTTCTAATACGTTCTACTTCTTTTGAGTTTTCAATATTTTGTTTTGTTAATTCTAACGTTCTTTTTAAGGATTCTAATTTCGTTTGTGAGCTGATTAACTCTTTTTTATTTAAAAAATCATCAATTTGGATTAATACTCCACCATTTGATACTTTGCCTTCTGCTTCTTTATATAAAGAAGTCACTTCACCACTTGCTGATGCCTTTACAGAATATGTTTCATAAGGGTCAACTTTGGCATAATAAATGCTTGCATTTAAACTAAGAGCAAAGACAAAAAGACTTAACAGGTATTTCATATATCGTTCCTTTATAATTTATCTGTTATTATACATTAGTTTATGTAAATGAATTTTAATAAGGTGAAAAATAATGAAAATTGCAATCATAGGTGCTGGTGGTGTTGGCGGGTATCTTGGAGCAAAACTTGTAAAAAATGGCTTTACTGATGTAACTATCATTACTCGTGGTAAACATCTTGAAGCAATAAAAGAAAATGGTCTTACTATACAGGATGAAGATAAAAAATTTAATATTAAAACTTTTCATATCACTGATGATTTTAACCAAAATGCCCCCTATGACTTGGTTATTTTTACAATAAAATCATATGACTTTAATGAAACATGTGAAAAGATTAAAGACTCTATAACACAAAAGACTATTTTGATGACAACAGCTAATGGAGTAGGATACAAAGAAAAATTTAAAACATATTTTCCTAAAAATCCAGTATGTGAATCTTGTATCTATATACTTTCAAACATAAGAAAACCAGGAGTTATCAAAAAATATGGTGGTGTCTTTCAACTTTTTATAGGCTCAGATGAAGTTCATCCTAAAACATTAGAAAAAATTTATCATATTTTTAATAATGCTGGTTTAAAAACAAAAATATCAAAAAAAATCACACTAAAATGTTGGAGAAAATTTCTTTTCATAAGTGCTTTTGCTACGATGACAAGTTTTTATAATGCAAGTATGGGTGAAATTATAAAAGAGCATGAAGAAGAGCTTAAAGAAGTACTTCAAGAAATAATAGCTTTAGCAAATAAGAAAGGTATAGAGTTAACAGAAAAAAATTTACAAGAAGCTATCTTTCAAGCAAAAAACAATGTTCCTTTCAATGCCACTACTTCTATGTTACTTGATTTTAGAAATAAACATAAAAGTGAAGTGGATGCACTTACTGGTTATATTTGTATAGAAGGTGATAAATTAGGTGTTAAGGTAGAAAGAATGAAGTCTTTATATAAGTGGTTGATTATTAAAGATATTGAAAACTCTTAGGGAAATCTCACTGATTTCCCTTTAGATTTAATTAGATACTAATTTCTTTTATATCTGCAATTTGTTTAAATTCTTTATAGATTGTAGCTATAAGATTTTGTCTGTTTGTTTTTATACTTACATCTTCATGATTTACCATAACATTATCAAAAAAGTTATCTATTTGAGGTTTAAGACCAAAAAGAGCATCTAACTTTTCTTCATAAGTCTTATAATCAACAGATGATTTTTTAATAAACTCAGCATAAAGTTCATTCTCTTCTGTTTGTTCAAAAAGATTTTTATCTACCACGATATCTTTGTCTGTATCTACATCTTTAATAATATTTGCCACACGTTTAAATGTAGAAAATAGTTCTTTAAAACCACTGCTACTTACTATACTTTTTAAAGCTTCTATTTTTAAAGAAAGTTGTACTATATCTCTCTCTCCACTAGCAACAACTGCTTTAATAATAGAAGGATTTGCATCAAAAAATTGATAAATTCTTTCTAAGAAAAAGTTTTCTAATTTGATTAAATCAAAATTGGCATAGTTTGCACTTAACTTTTTCAAATCTTCTTTTATATTAAATTCCAAATTTTTATTAAGTACTATTTTGATAACACCATTAACAGCACGACGAAGAGCAAAAGGATCTTTTGTTCCTGTAGGAATTTTATCTATACTAAACAAGGCTAACAAAGAATCAAGTTTGCATGAGAGTGCAACCAATGAGCTACATAAGTTACTTGGTAACTCACTATCCTCACTATCTGGAAGATATTGCTCTTTTATTGCTAAACTTACTAGGTCATCTTCATTTGCAGCTTTTGCGTAGTAATATCCCATAAGACCTTGAAGTTCTGTAAACTCATAAACCATTTCACTAAGAAGGTCTGACTTACTCATCATAATAGCTCTGTTTAGAATATCTTTTATCTCTTTTTCATTCTTATAATCAATCTCTATACCTAGTTTTCTTCCATATTTTGTTTCTAAATACTCAATAATGTTTTTTTCTCTAAGAACTTTATCAAACACTGAACCAAGTCCATCAAGATAAACAATATCTTTAAGTCCACCAAAAGCAAGACCATTTCTTAAATCATTGTCATAGAAAAATAGTCCATCACTCAAACGAGCTCTTAGAACTTTTTCATTTCCTCTTACTATAAGATCATAATCATCACTAATAGCATTTGATACAACAATAAATTTATTTGTTACTACACCATCTTTAAAAACAGGAAAATATCTCTGATGTTCTTTCATTGAAGTAATAATTACTTCAGGAGGAAGTCTTAAAAACTCTTCATCAAAAGTACCAATCAATGCTTTAGGATGTTCTGTGATTGCTACAATCTCAGCCAATAACTCTTCATCAATTTCAATGTTTACACTATTTTCTTTTTCTATCTCTTTAAATTGTTCTAAAATAATTTTTTTACGCTCTGATGGATACAGTACAACTCCACCATTTTTAAGCTTATCAAAATAATCTCCAGCAAAATCATAAGCAAATGGCTCATAAGAAATTGTTCTATGAGGATATGAAAAATATTTTGATTCTACATTATATACTTTAAAAGGAACATGTTCATCTCCAAGCATCGCTCCAATCCATCTAATAGGACGAATAAAACTTTTATCATAGCTTCCCCATCGCATAGACTTTCCAAAGTTTAATGAAGAGATAAATTGTTCTATCATGTCGCCTATCAAACTCTTTGAGTCAACACCTTTTGTCACTTTTTTAAAGTATAAAACTTCTTTTCCGCCTTTTGTTGAGCGACCAACTTCATCTAAACTCACGCCACATTTTTTTGCAAAACCATTTGCTGCAGGAGTTGCCTCACCGTCTTTAAAAGCTACTGATATAGGTGCGCCATATAACTCTTCTTCTCTATCACTTTGTGACATTGGAAACTCGTTATGCCATAAAACTAATCTTCTAGGAGTATAGTAAAATTTAAATTCACAAGTAAGTGCGTTTTCTTCAAGTATTTTTAGCCATTTTTTTTCTATATTTGGTAATTCTTTTAAAAATGGAACTGCTGGTAATTCTTCAACACCAATCTCTATTAAAAGTGGTTTGATCATAAATAGACCCCTATCGTATAATTAATCGTTTATTTTATCTAAGCAGGAGTTAAAGTCTAATAAAACTATCTCTTTTTTCCCTTTATACACCGCTAATTCTTTTACATGTAAAGTATAAATATTGCCTAATTCAAAATTACAATCAGGTTTATAAATAAATATTTTGTCTCTATATTTATCTTCAATATTTACTCCATATTTGTTTTTATCAATAACCATCACATCTTTTAAAACATAATCTACTTTTATTTTATTAGTAGTAATTAGCTTTTTTATCGTAATATCTTTTGGCTTACTTTCTTTAAGCTTTTTTGTAGAAAACATTGCTTTTATAGGGATATGATCACTATAACCTTGCCCTAAATGTTTTCCTTTTCCTCTGTTTGATATTTGCCATCTTTTAGGATTTTTATTCTTATCAAGTATATAACTTGGTTTAAAGGTGTTAAAAGAGTTTTGTACATAAAAAATATCTTTTGAAATTATAATATGGTCTAATGCACTTCGTCTTTTAAAAAATGCATGCGTATATCTTTGTTTAAATGGTAATTCATACCAAAGATTATAATTATCTTTAAAAACACAATGAACAGCTTTTCCCCAACCTTGTTTATCAATGCTAAAAGGAGAATTAAAATCACCCAATAAAATAAAGTTTTTTTCTTTTTTATAAAAACTTTTTAAAGCTTTTGCATATTGCATACGTTTAGAATTACCTTGTTTATATGAAGGCCAATGATTTAAAAAAAATGTTACATGTAAACCTTTTATATTTACTACAACTTTATGGATTGGTCTATATATATCTATTACTTTGTATAATTTGTATGTTTTTATAGGAAATCTTGAAAGTAAAACCGAATCAACTCCTTTTGTTTTAAAAGAGCTATACATGTAAGGATATTTTTTTGTGCTAAGGGCTAAATTTAATCTTTTTAAAACTTCTTTATTTTCTACTTCTTGAAGAGCTAAGATATCTGCATCTAAATCTTTTATAACTCTTGATAGGTTTTTTATTTTTATTGAAAGTGTTTTTTCGTTCCAGCCACTTTTTGTATTTGGAATATACTCTTTATACTCATAACCACTTTTTTTAATATCAAAAAGGTTTTCAACATTATAAGAAGCAACACTAAATTGTGTTGCCAATAAAAATAAAGGCAGTAAAAGTAAAAATACAACCTTTATCATGACATTGGTAAGAATTCACTCTCTTGGTCACAAAAATATTGTAAATCACCAGTTGCTATTTTATAATACCAACCACGTAAAGAGAGTTTACCTTCATTTACTCTTTCTCTGACTTCTGGATAAGTCAAAAGATTTTTTAATTGCAAAATAATAGATACTTTTTCAGTAAGCTCCAATTTTTCCTGATGTGATGCATTTTTTCTTATACTTTTTTCAACATGAAGTTTAGCTTCTTTACCTAAATCTAACCAACGCTTTACATGTAAAAGATTTATACTATCAATATCCTTGTATAAACTCTCAATAGCCCCACAATGAGAATGTCCACAAACAATAATATCTGTTACTTTTAAAACATGCACTGCATACTCTATTCCTGCAGCCGTTGCATGATAATCGTTATCTGGCGAAAATGGAGGAACAAAATTTCCTATATTTCTTAAAATAAAAAGATCCCCTGGTTTTGAATTAGTTATGAGTGAAGGATCTACTCTTGAATCACTACAAGCAATAAAGAGAACTTTTGGATTTTGTCCATTTTCTACTAAATCAAGAAATTTATTTTCATATTTTTTAAACTTTCTATCTTTAAAACTTTCATTGCCATCTATTAAATCTTGTACTTTCATAATCAACCAATCTTTTTTATTTTTAAAATTATAGTACCTATTTTATAAAAATAACGTTATAATGTTTTTTCAAAATTTTTAAAGCATAAGGGCTAATGAAAAAAATCAACCTGTATTCCACCACTATAACGCTATTTACATTCATGCAACTTTCAATTGTATTCTATTTTTTCAACAATAATAATACTTCTTTTTTAATTATTTCTACTTCTTCATATTTATTGGTTTTATATGTTTATTTAAAGAGAAATAAAGTACTCAAAAAACTAGACAATGCTCTTAAAGAAATCAACTCTCAACAAATACTAATAGAAAAAGAGTATAAAATAATTCAAAATTATACACTTTATTCAAAAATGAATTTATCTTGGGAAATAACAGATGTAAGTGATGGATTTACACAGTTATGTGGCTATTCAAAAGATGAACTTTTAGGGAAAAAACATTCTTTAATACACAGATTAGAACCAACTGATCCAATTTATACTCCAATCAAAGAGACTCTGCTTAAAAACCACTCATTTGAAGGAGAATTTAGAAACTTTAAAAAAAATGGACAAAAATTTTGGACAAGAACACAAGTGATGCCAGAAACTAATAAAAATGGAAAAATTATAGGATTTATTACATTTTCACAAGATATAAGTAATGAAAGAAATATACAAAAACATGCACAAAAAGATGAATTAACTAAAATATATAACAGAAAAAAATTCAATGAGGAACTATCATATGCCCTGAATTTATACAAAAGATACAAAGATGATACATCATTAGTACTTTTTGATATAGATAACTTCAAAGCAATCAATGATGTTCATGGACATTTAGTAGGTGATGAAATTCTTGTAAAATTAGCTTCAATTGTTGATGAAAATGTTAGGGATTGTGATATATTTGCTAGATGGGGTGGCGAAGAATTTGCCCTAATTTTACAAAAAACAGATAAAGAAAATGCCCTGCTGTCTGCTAAAAAAATTAGAGAAATTATAATCAACTATGACTTTAATATTGGACAAACAATCACTTGTAGTTTTGGTATAACAAATTTTAGAGAAAAAGATAATAAAACAAATATTATGAAAAGAGTTGATGATATGCTTTATAAAGCCAAAAAAGAAGGTCGTGATAAAATTATATATGAGTAGCTAAACTATTTGCTGAAGCAAATGCCCATTGAAAGTTATATCCTCCTAGTTCACCTGTCACGTCTAACACTTCGCCAATAAAATATAATTTTTTTTGTAATTTACTCTCAAAACTCACAGCATCTATCTCATCTGTATTAACGCCACCTTTTGTAACTTCTGCTTTAGTAAAACCAAAATTTCCTGCTGGTGCAAACTCATAATTTTTTAAAAGATTTAACTTTTCTAACTCTTCTTTTTTTAACCTTACAACCGATTTATCTTCTAAGTCTATAGATTTCAAAAACTCTGTCATAAATCTTTTTGGTAAAGGTATCAATGAGCTAATTTGTTTTTTTGACTTTTTCTCTAAAAGTTTACTTAAATCAATATTTGGCAAAAAATCAAATGATATTTTTCCTTTTTTCCAATACAGTGAACCACTTAAAACTACAGGACCACTTATACCTTTATGAGTAAAAAGTAAATCACTTTCTAAAACTTTATCTTCAACACTTAATTTAGCATTAAAAGATATTCCACTTAAACTTTTCATCCAAAATTGTTCTTTTTGTACTGTTAATCCAACAAGTGCAGGTGCAGGTGTAATTAAGCTATGCCCAAAAGATTTTGCTATTTCATAGCCTATAGGACTAGCTCCAATAGCAGTATAACTTATACCACCACTGGCAATAATCAATTTCTTAGCATATATTTTTTCTTTTTGAGTTTGAATTATAAAACTTTCTTTAAAGTCTACATGTAAGACTTTTGAGTTCATATGAAACGTACAATGACGGGTAAGATTTTCAAAAACAGCTACTAAATCTTTTGCAGATTTTTTACAAAAATATTGTCCATATTTTCTCACTTCAAATTCAAGATAAAATGGATCTAAAAAACTAAATAATTGTTTTGGAGTAAAATTATCAAGTGCTTTTTTTATAAACTTTTTATCACCTAAATAGTTATTTACAGTTACATTTTTATTAGTGATATTACACTTACCACCACCACTTGCTAGAATTTTTAAACCTATTTTAGAATTAGAATCAATAACAGCTATGTTCTTAGTAGGCATTAAAGAAGCAGCCATCAAACCACTTGCACCTGCTCCTAAAATAGCTATGTCATATATCTTCAATTATTTACTTTGAAAATCAGTATAATTTTGACGTAAAGCATCATAAAGAACAATACCAACAGAGACTGCTTGATTTAAACTTCTTCCATTTTTTCCCATAGGTATTGTTATTGCATTTTCCCATTTTGCTTTCATAAGTTCCATTGGAAGTCCTGTTGATTCACCACCAAAAAACAAGAAGTCATCTTTTTGAAATTTAGCATCAAAGTATGGTTTATCACTTTTTGTTGTTGCAAAGAAAAACCTATCTATTTTATCTGCATTTGCAGCTAAAAATTCATCTAAATTTTCCCAAACAGTAACATCAAGTAAATCCCAATAATCAAGTCCGGCTCTTTTAACATTTTTATCATTTATCTCAAAACAAGTAGGTTTGACTATATGTAACTTACAATCAGTATTTACACATAATCTTCCTATGCTACCTGTATTTTGTGGGATTTGTGGGTGGACTAAAACTATATTAAACATATTAAAAAATTATCGTTTTATTAGCATGAACAAAAACACGCTCGTCTAATACTAACTCAAGAGCATTGGATAAAACTACCTTTTCTACATTGCGTCCAGCTTTTTGCATATCTCTCCATGAAAACTCATGATCTACATTAATAACATCTTGAGCGATAATTGGACCTTCATCTAAGTTATTATTTACAAAGTGAGCTGTTGCACCTATAGTTTTTACACCACGAATAAAAGCTTGTTTGTAAGGATTTGCACCAATAAAAGCAGGTAAAAATGAATGATGTATATTTATCATTTTTTCATTATAATGACCTACAAAATCACTCGATAAAATTCTCATATATTTTGCAAGGACTATAAAATCACACTCATAATTTTTTAGTACATCTAAAACTTTTGCTTCATGCTCTAAACGATTGAGTCCTTCATGGCAAACATGATGGTAAGGAATATCAAATTTTTCTACCAAATCTTGTAAATAATCATAGTTTGAAACAACAGCCACTATCTCAGCATTTAACTCTCCACTATAATATTTCAAAAGTAAATCACCCAAACAATGTGACTCTTTTGTAGCCATAATGATTATTTTTTTCTTTACTTTTTTTGTCAAATAAATATTTGCGTTTTCAGGCATTACTTCTGTTAGTTTAGAAACTAAATTACCATTTTCAATGTCACCATTTATTATAGCTCTAAAGAAAAATTTTCCATTTTCCTTATCAACATATTCATCATTTTTTACAATATTTAAATCACTCTTATATATAACATCTGAGATTTTATATATAAGCCCTTTTGCATCAGAACAGTCTATTTTTAATATGTAGTTATTCATTTCATTATCCCTTTTCACTGAACAAGTCCAGTAAAAATTCCTCTCACAAAAATTTTTACTTTGCGAAGAATCTTTTAATTAATTTCTATAAAACGTGTATTTTATCTAAAAAGTACTTAGAGGATTAATAAGCAAACATCTCTATGAAAAGTCATTATAAATCTTTACATGTAAATGTCATAAAAGTAATCTATCTTTTAGAGGCTTAAACTTTATATGCACATATTCAAAATAAACTTACTCTAGAATAGAACCTTTAAACAAAGTTGCATTTGCCACTAACTTATCTGGGGCTAAACGATACATGTGCATCTCATCAACCCGATAAGCGCCTAACTTTTTGTAAAAATCGATGGCAGGGGTATTCCAATCCAAGCAACCCCATTCTAGCATTTCGCATCCACGCTCAAGTGCATGTTTTGACAAAAATTGCATCATAATATTACCTAGTCTTTTACCTCGCATTGAATCATCAATAAAAAAAGCATCTATATATAACCCTGAACGCCCTGTAAAAGCTGAACTTTTTTGGTAAAAATATGCAAAGCCAACGGTTTTACCATCATAAACCCCAAATACAGCCTCACCTTGATTAGAAACAAGTAATCGCTCTATTTGTTCTGTTGTAGCAGTAATTTTGTCTGACATTTTTTGAAAAGCACCAAGTTTATTCATAAAGCTAACCACTAGTGCTGCATCTTTAACAGTAGCAATTCGTAGTAAAAAATTTGGGATTTCAGTATGAATTTGTGACAACAATGTTCCTTTTAGTATCTCTTTATTTAAGAGTATTTTTTTAAGATAAAGAAAACTTCTCTTCTATTGTTCTTATTACTCTTCGTCTATACTCTATTTTTATGTCTTCTTTTTCAAATCCATCTGCAATGATATTTTGAATTGTTATGCCACCAGTATAAATACTTTCATAAATATCTAGTTTTTTTGCCCTAGTTATTATCTCTTTTTTGTAATTTCCTAGCCATTTTTTTATAGGCATGTCTATTGCTATTATAAGAAGTTCTTTGTCATTTATGTCTTTAGAAAAAAAAGGTTGATTTTTCAAAGCTCTTTGGTAATGAAGAGGAGTCTCTATTTGCTTACACCAATCAAGTGCATTAAAGCCACTTAAATTAGCCACAATATAAAAAAAGTAATAAGGTCTTAACTCTTCAACAAACCTTCCAATAGACTCTTTTAGCTCTTTTTCTATATCACTTATTCTATTTGTATTTATCTTACATGTAAAGATTTTTTCAAATATATTCAATCTACACATGTAAACAAATCCTAAAGCTAGATTTTGTGCATAAAAAAGTTTTTCAAATTCCCAAAAAATCCTAGGTTTTGTTAAATCGCTTAAGTCAATCTCATTCATTACTTCTAAAGTCTGCTTTTCTATCTCAAAACCAAATCTAGCACTTAATTGAATTGCTCTTAAAACCCTCAAACTATCTTCTTTAAAAGAGTTTTTATCTATTAAAGAAATTGTTTGATTTTCAATACTCTTATGTCCAGCCCAAAAATCAAAAAGCTTTCCATCAAAGATATTTACCATCATAGCATTCATAGTAAAATCTCTTCTTTTTGAAGCGAGTTGTTCATCATCTACCACTTCTACTTCAAAAGCTTTATGCCCAATTCCTACTTTTCGCTCAACCCGAGGAAGTGCTAAATCAATATCACCAATTTTATAAACAAAAAAAGTTTTACCTACTCCTTTTGCCCCATATTTTTGCATGATATTATCAAAATCACTTGGAGATATATCGTAAACTTCTATGTCTAAATCTTTGATTTTGTTATTTAAAAGGATATCTCGTACACATCCACCTACAAGATATGCACGATTGGTAAAAACAGAAAGAAGATTAGCTATCTCTTCTATCTTTTTTTGAAGGTCTTGCGGAAATTTTTCTAGATAATTCATTTCTCTTTTTTATCTAAACTTTCTAATCGCTCATCTATTACTGCTAAAAGATATTCTAAAAAGTTTAAAGTTAAATCTACTTTTGCTTCTATACTTTTATTATTTGGAGATTGAAAACCTTCAAACAAAACAAGAATACGTTCTCTCATACTTTCACAAAAATGCTTTTCATCTTCTAAAATATTTGTACATGCCTCTTCATTTTCTACGTCGAGCACATCTACTGTTTCTTCCTGAATTTCTACACTTTTTTCAATTGGAGGCTCTTGTTTTATTTCTTCTTTATTTTCTTCATTAACATCTTCAAGTTCAGCCAATGTCGAAAGTATCATATCTTTTAATTCCACTTTACCAACCACCTTTCAAATTCTAAAAACTCTACTTCGCTGTCCATATTGACAAAAAATTTCTTCATATCTTCATTTACATTAGGATATTTTTTACGAAGGCCCGAGAGTCTTTTAATAGCAATTTTTGCCTCTTTGTTATTTGGATCTTTTTTTAACAAATCTTTATATATTTCCAAAGCCTCACTTTTGAGGCCTTGGAGTTCATAAATTGAAGCTAAAGTTAATGTTTTCATTATATTTTAGCTACGTAATCCGCTATGATTGAACCTATCTCGCTAGTAGAACAAACTTCTTTTGCTCCATAGTCTGCTAAATCTTTTGTTCTATAACCATCTTTAAGAACCATTTGTACTGCTTTTTCTATTCTCTCAGCTGCATTGTTCTCATTTAAGGCAAAACGTAACATCATAGCAGCACTCATAACTGTCGCTATTGGATTAGAAATTCCTTGACCAGCAATATCAGGGGCACTTCCATGAATCGGTTCAAAAAGCCCAACTTTTCCACCAACTGAAGCAGAAGGTAAAAGCCCAATTGACCCACTAATCATACTTGCTTCATCACTTAAAATATCTCCAAAAATATTTCCAGTTAAAATAACATCAAATTGTTTTGGATTTCTTACTAATTGCATAGCTGCATTATCAACATACATGTGTGATAGAGTTACTTCAGGGTAATCAAGAGCTACTTCTTCAACTGTTTCTCTCCAAAGTTGGCTTACTTCTAAAACATTTGCTTTATCAACCGAACAAACAGATTTACGTCTTTTCATTGCACTCTCAAATGCAACTACTGCGATTCTTCTTATCTCTTCTTTTGTATAAACCATAGTGTTATATGCTCTATCAATACCTTTTTCACGAGGTTGTCCAAAGTAGATACCACCAGTTAACTCTCTTACAACAAAAAGATCAACACCTTTTAAAACTTCAGGTTTAATTGTACTTGCATCTACTAACTCATCAAAAACATTGGTTGGTCTTAGGTTTGCAAAAACACCAAGTTCACTTCTAAGTTTCAATAACCCACTCTCAGGTCTAAGATGACGTTCTAAGTTGTCCCATTTTTCTCCACCAATTGCACCAAAAAGAATAGCATCAGAGTTTTTACAACCTTCTACAGTTTCAGCTGGGAGAGGTACACCTTTTACATCATAAGCACAACCTCCCATAAGATACTCTTCATAATTTAATTCAAAATTTTCTTTTGCACTTACAGCATCTAAAACTTTTATCGCTTCATCTACTATTTCAGGGCCTATTCCATCACCCTTGATAATCGCTATTTTATATCTATTCATCATTATTTTCCCTTCTACATGGAACTTCTTCCAAGTAAAATTCCTCTATAAGCTTTTGCTTGTGAAGAATTTATATATTTATATTATTTACTTTTCTTTGCATAATTCATAAGTCCACCACAACTAACAAGTTCTTGCATAAACTCTGGAATTGGTGAAAATTTGTATGATTTGACATTATTTTTACTATCGATATTGCCATTGTCCATGTCTATTTTGATAATATCGCCTTCTTTAATCTCTCCGCTTTCGTCGAGTTCAAAGATAGGTAATCCCATATTAAAAGCATTTCTATAAAAAATTCTTGCAAAACTTTTTGCAACAACAGCACTAATACCTGCTGCTTTTAGAGCTATAGGTGCATGTTCACGTGATGAACCACAACCAAAGTTTTCACCAGCAACGATAATGTCGCCTTTTTGTATTTTTGAGCGAAATTCTGGATCTGCATCTTCCATAACATATTTTGCTAATTCTTTTGGATCTGAAGTATTCAAATATCTTGCAGCTATAATAAGGTCTGTATCGATATTGTCACCAAATGTCCAAACTTTTCCATTTATAATATTCATAAAAGTCCTTGAGAATTTTCTTTAAATTAGAAGATATTTTATCTAAAAAGGTGTATGAAAAAGATTAAATCAAATTTTAATTAATGTTTTATCTTTTTACCTAATGTTTTTTCAATAGAGTCTATCTTTGTAGTAAGTCTCTTTTTTTTATCTTTTCTTATATCAAATTTCAAAGAAGAGTAAACCCTAGAACAATCCTTTTCTAAGCACTCATAAGAGCGTTTAATAATATCTAATGCATCATCTATTTTTTCACACTCTATGACTGTTCCCATAGGAGTTAACTGGTACTCAACCCCACTTGTATCTATCATTTCTAAAATACGGCTTACATACTTACTAACACTCTCTCCCTTATCTGTAGGGAACATACTAAACTCTAATAAAACACTCATTTAAAACCTCACTATTCGACGATGGCAATACGGAGTTTTACCCGTTTTTGTATAGTATCTTTGATGATACTCTTCTGCTTCATAAAATGTTGCTTTTGGTAGTATTTTAGTAGCTACATGTAAAGCTTTTTTTTCAAGTATAGAGATAAGATTTTTTATTATAGTTTTTTCTTCTTCACTAGAAACAAATACAGCAGAAAGATATTGTTCTCCAATATCAGGTCCTTGTCCATTCGTTTGAGTAGGATCATGAATTTCAAAAAACAGTTTTGCTAAGTTTTCATAACTAATAACTTCAGGATTATATTTTACTGAAACAACCTCAAGATGTCCTGTATCTTTATAACAAATGTCTTGATAAGTAGGATTTTCCAAGTGTCCACCCATAAAACCAGAAAGAGCTTCTATTACTCCATCTTCTTTATTAAAATAGTACTCAACGCCCCAAAAACATCCACCAGCAAAATATGCTAATGAAAAATCATTATTATCTTTTTTTGCATTCATTTTTTCTCTTTTTATTTATATAATCACATTATATATTTATTTTGCTTATTTTAGGTTAGAATAAAACTTGATATTAATTGGAAGTTATGTATTAATTATGTTACTTAATGTAAAATTAAACATTAATGAAATTTTGACCTTTTTTTAGGTATATTTAATTTAATAAAAGTATGCTAGTATTACAAGTTAATTGTTAAAGGAAAAAAATGTTACCAAAAAAAGTATTCTTACCGCTAGGTGGAGGAGATGAACTTAATGAGCGAATAAAAGGTGCTCTTTTAATTGCAAAATATTTAGGTGCTCATTTAGAAGTTTTACGATCAGAAACAATTTCAAAAAAAACAGTCTCATCTGAAGGCTTTGCTCCCAAACACTTAATTGATAAAATGAATGATATCAATCAACAAATTGAAGTCGGAACTACTAATAAATATAAAAATATTTTTAAACAAGTCTGTGATGAACTTAATGTCAAAATTACCAAAGATACAGTAACTGATTGCAATGCAACTGCTTCATTGATAATCGACCAAGGGTTAAGAAGTACCTTAGTTGCTCAGTATGGAAAACTATGCGATATGGTTATAGCAGCTTGCCCTCCTGGGAATGTACCTACTGCGACATTTAAAGCAGCAGTTTTACATAGTGGTAAACCTGTTATGATGATACCAAGAGTATTGGATAATTTTGATCCAAGTAGAATAATCATTTTTTGGAATGCCACGACAGAATCATCAAGAGCAATTGATGGGGCAATGCCATTTTTGGTAAAAGCAAAAGAAGTTTTAATAGTAACAAGGGAAAGTACAATAGATATTAAACCAACAATATATGATATAAAAGATTATTTATCAATTCATAATATTGAGGCTAAGTGTGCAGTAGTTGTACATACCAAGATACGAGGTGAGGCCCTACTAAAAAAAGTTGAAGATGGCAACTATGGTCTTATAGTAGCTGGAGCATATGCACAAGGAAAAATAAAAGAAAAAGTACTTGGTGGACTAACAACATATTTATTAAAACATACAAAAGTTCCAGTTTTAAGTGCACATTAAATAAAAATTAAAGGGGTTTAATTTGGATAGTAATATAAAAAAAATAATATTGGGATTAATATTAGGGTTAATAGGCTTTGGGGTTGCATCAATATTTTTTGAACCAACTCATGCTAGGCTTTTAGGTGTTATCGTATTATTAGTAACACTTTGGACAAATGATGGTTTACCACTTGGTGTTGTTTCTTTGATGCCTATAGCTCTTTTTCCAGCTTTAGGTATTTTAAATACTGCTGCAACTACAGCTAACTACTCAAAAACAACTATATATCTATTTTTAGGTGGTTTTTTACTTGCGATTGCAACTGAAAAAACTGATTTACATAAAGTTATCGCTTCAAAGATAACTTCTGTTTTTCCTTCAACTCCACTAGGACTTATAACTTCATTAGCTACGGCGGCGGCTGTTCTTAGCTCTTTTCTTTCAAACACTACTACTGCACTGCTTTTAATACCAATAGCATCGTTTTTAGTGGAAGATATGAAAATGAAAGTAAGATTAATCCTAGCTATTGCGTATGGTGCAAGTATAGGAGGAATTATAACACCTATAGGAACACCTCCAAATCTTATTTTGATGGGATTTATGGAATCTAAAAATCTTGAAATGATTCCTTTTGTAAAGTGGATTGGACTTACACTTCCTTTAGCAATGATTATGTTAGTAGTCATATCTTTTATTCTTTCATATGGACTAAAAGAGATAAAAGTTGCAGCCATGGATGTTAAACATAAAATGCTTACAAAAGACCAATCTAGACTTGTAAAAATCCTTGGTGCTTTAATAGTACTTCTTTTAGTAAACTCCCCAATCAAACCATTTTATAGTGGTTTAGGACTTGATGAAAAAGTTATATTACTAAGCTTTGGTCTTTTGATGTTTATACCAAAGATAGGATTTCTTGCTTGGGATGATAGTAAAAAAGTACCCTATGAAATCATGTTTTTATTTGGTGCTGGCTTTGCAATAGCCGCTGCTTTTGGTAAAACTGGATTAGCTGCTGCGATTGCAAATTATCTTTTAGTTATCACTCAGTTACCTCCATTTGCTATACTTCTTTGTGTTGCACTTTTGATAACATTTACTACAGAGATAACAAGTAATACAGCTCTTATATCCATAGCCCTACCTATTATCTTTTCATTAGGTGAAGCTGCAAATATGGATATGACACTGATACTTATGACAGCAACCATATGTGCTAGTTATGCATTTATGCTTCCTATTGCAACACCACCAAATGCTATAGCTATGAGTACAGGTTGTGTCCAAGTAAAAACAATGGCTAAGTATGGTTTTGTATTTAATATTATTGGAATTCTCTCTATTACTTTAGTATCTTACTTTTATTGGCAGTATTTTATCTAAACATATATAATCGCTCTAGAAATATAGGGCGATTATTTTATAATCTTATACATCTAAAGGTTAGTTGTTTTTTTAGCTCTAGAAAACCAATAAGTGCAACCACCTGCAAAATATGATAATTTACTTCTAATACATACACTCAACAGTAAGATTGGCTTTATATCTACCATCTTCTTGTTTAATCTCATTTATCTCTGAGAGTTTACACTTTGAAAAATCTTTCATTCCATTAAGACCTTTAACCCAGTTTTGACCTTGCACAAAGAATGCATAATCAACACCAAGAAGTGAAGGTTGTGTATTATCATGTATAAATTCTTTTTTAATTTTCAATGTATTGTTTGCTGCTACTAAAAAAGTCGTTGACAGTAACATAATAGATAAAAAAAGTTTCATATTTTTCCTTTTATATTTTTTTAAAATTTAAGCTTAGTGAATTGACACAATGTCTGGTATTTTTAGGAGTCATATGCTCTCCTTCAAAAACATGTCCTAAATGAGCCCCACAAGCTTTACATGTAATCTCTACCCGTCTTCCATCTGCATCGGGAGTTCTTAGAACATTAGAGCTTATTGTATCATCAAAACTTGGCCACCCACAACCTGAGCTAAACTTATCCGCAGAACTATAAAGTGGTGTATTACACTGTTTACATGTAAAGATTCCTTCTTCATCAAAATCATTATATATTCCACTATAAGGTGCTTCTGTTCCCTTATGTTTTATAACATATTCTTCTTGTTCACTCAGCTCATTGTATTTCATGTTCTATTATCCATTTTAAGTAATCCAAAACCTAATAAAACAAATATCGCTCCACTAATACGGTTAAACAAATTTACTCTAAAATTATTAGAAAACCAAAATTTAAAATATCTTGCAAAATAAGCATAAGTAAATAAAGTACTAAATGATATAAACATAAATGTAAATGTCATAATAAGAAATTGAGGAAATATTGCTGCATTTGCATTCATAAACAAAGGAAAAATCGCAGTAAAAAAGATAATCGGCTTAGGATTTGTAACACAAATCAAAAATCCTCTTTTAAATATCTTAAAACCATCTTTTTCTCTTTTTATTTGATTTGCACTGACTTCAAATATATTTGAAACATTTCTAAATTGTTTAATACCAAGATAGATAAGGTAACTAGCCCCTATTAATTTCATTATAAAAAAAATAGTTGCTGAAGTATGAAGTATCGCTCCGAGTCCTAACATAGAAACACTTGAAAGGCAAAAAAGCCCTAAGATATTGCCTATGGAGGAAAAAACTACACTTCTTAAGTTATGTTGCAAGCCATTGGTTATCGCTAAAAGCACAGCAGGACCTGGAGAAATAATAGTTAAAAAAGCAACTGTTGTATATAAATACCAAGAATGTAATTCCAAAATAACTCCTTTTTTGTAAGTCTTTCTATTCTACTCTAAGAGTAATTACATCATATTTAAAAAAATATTTAATTACTTAGCTTTATATTTTTCACAACCTTTTATAAATCTTTTAAGTAAAGTGTCACTACATTTTCTATAATTTACATGTCCATCTCTTCTAAAATAAGCAGAAAGCTGTGATTTTGTAATCTCTAATCCATCATTTGCAAATATTTGGATTAAATCTTCATCTTTTAAATCTAATGCTATCTTTAGTTTTTTTAAAATAATATTATTTGAAAAATATATTTTCTGTTTTTTTCCAGCTTTTTTATCGCTTGGGCCTCTTTTATATGCTATAAAACCATTTAAAAAAAGCTCAAATCCCTCATCACTTAAAAGTATAAACTTTTCATCACTTGCTTCTCTGAGTATATCATCTACATCTTCTTGAACTATCTTTTTATCTACTAATTTATATGATTTTAGTACATCTACTTTGCTAAGTTTAAGAGATTGCATAATGCTTGTTAAAATATAATTATTTGTCATTTTTTTCTTTTCCTAATGTTATTGTTTCTAAATCTTTACCATCGGAGGCAAACCACTCATCAGCTAAAAAATCATTTTTAACGATTTTTTCTAACTCTCTTTTCATGTACTTTCCAGTTGCAACAACTGCTACTTCACCGTTAGGAAGTATAAGCTCACCTGTTCCTTCAAATACTCTACCCTTGTCATTAATCATACGACCAATCACTTTTAACTCTTCATTTAACGGTACTGGTTTTTTATATCTTATATTCAGTTCCATTGTAACACCAAAACTATTTTGTCCATACTTTGCCATTATAGCACGACCTATAGTTTCATCTAGTATAGTTGCACTAATGCCTCCATGCAAAACATTTGGATAGCTTTGAAGTTTGTCATGAGGTGTAAATATACCTATAACTTCACCACTTTTTGTTTCGTAAAATTTAGTCTTTAAACCAAAGTCATTTTCTACACCACATACTAGGCAATTTTTTGAAATATTTTGTTTATTTGTAATACTGAATTTCAAATTATCCCTTTTTTTCGTAAGTTTAGCATACTAATGATAAGGATATATTTTATTTCAATAATTTTATAAGAATATCTACATATTTTAAATTAAACTGTTTTCCCATGTTTTTTTTGATCATCATAAGTGCCTTAAAAGTGCTATATTCATTTCTATAGCTTTTTTTCGTAATTAAAGCATCAAAAACATCTGATATTGCGAGTATCTGTCCCCCTACTGAAATACTATACTGTTTAAGACCTTGAGGATATCCACTTCCATCTAATCTTTCATGATGGTATCTAATCGAGCTGAGTATATCTTGGTCATTTATTGCATTTTTTATTAAATGCTGAACACTTTCATAAGGATGATTTTGTAATATTGTTATTTCTGCTTGAGTAAGTTTACCTTTTTTATTTATAATTGATTCATCTATTTTATACTGCCCAATATCATGAAGTAATCCAGCCAAAAAAAGGTTACTTAATTCTTTTCCATAAATATTTAATTTACTACCAATTAAGCATGAAAAAATACCTACATTAAGCGAATGATGAGAGATATGATAAACATTTGGAACTAACGTACGAAAATTTGAAAGAGTAAAATTATTATTTTCTATAAGTTTTGTAAATTGCGTAGAAAAAACTTTTATTGCTTGAGTTGGTAACTTTTTTATATGAATATGCTTAAAACAGACACAAAGTAAATCTATACCTAAATGATATATGGTTTCTAATTTATTTTGTGTATCAGTCTGTTCTTTTAGAATATTTTCTATGTTTAAAACCGTAGCAACAACACTGTCATAATCTTTTTTTTCAAGTCGATTTATATCTTCTTCAAAACTATCTTGATCTTCCACTGTTAATACTTTCAAGTTTTATTTTATTATATCATATTTTATAAATCAAACTAACACTTTTTGTATTAATATCATGTATGTGAAGGTAGCCAAAAATATACTTAAAAGTGCATTTTTAAACTTTACATGTACAAATGTTGCAATCAATACGCCAACAATCTCAGCAATTCCGTAAGGATAAACTTCCCATTGTACATCTTTAAGTGCATAAAAAACTAATATAACCATAATCATAACAGGCATGTTCCACTCTATATACTTTATAATTGCAGATGGTTCTTTTTTCCTAAAAAATAAAAATGGAATAATTCTAGTTACATATGTAACAAAAGCAGCTAAAGATATAGCGCCTATAAGATAACTAGTTTCCATCTTCAAGAACCTTTTTAAAAAGTATAAGAATAATCGCGGCAATACTAAGTGATAAAATAAGCATTTTACTACTAGGAAAACTTAACATGCCTACAAGTCCAATAATCAGTGAAATCAAAAATGGCTTATGTAATTTACTTTTGTTATACAAATCAATCGATAAAACTACAAAAAGAGCTGTCAAAGAGAACTCTATGCCTCTATAATCAAAAGGAACTATATTTCCCAAAACAGCCCCTATTACACTTCCTAAAATCCAATAAGACTGATTAAGTGCTGTAATTATAAAATATGCGTTTTCTTTATGCTCATCAGCTATATCATTTGTTTTTAATAAAGCAAAAGTTTCATCAGTTAAACCAAAAATCATATAATGTTTCTTCCAAGAAAAGTTTTTAAAAGTACTTACCATAGAGAGTCCATAAAAAGTATGTCTTAGATTTAAAAGAAAAGTTGCTACACCAATTTCAAGTATAGTTGCTTGTGAAGCAAAAAGTCCAAGTGCCAAAAATTGACCAGCACCTGCAAAAATAAAAAGAGACATAAAAAAAGCATAGTACCAAGGAATGAGTAGTTGAGATAGTAAAAGTCCAAATGCCATTCCTAGAGGGATATATCCCATCAAAACTGGAATGGTCATTTTAAATAAAGTAAAAAACTGCATCTATTTTTTCAAATACTTATCAATATAGTTTTTTTTCATTTGTGTTTTATTTAAATCTTTTACAATTACTTTTTTATTATCTACTGGTTTTACATCAGTAAAATAGATTTGATCAATTGCAAAAATAATAAAAACTATGATAATAAACGGTATTAAGATAAGCATTATATTACTTATCTTTTGAGTCCATTTACTGTTTGAAGCATTTCATCACTAGTAGTAATAGTTTTTGAATTTGCCTCATAAGCACGTTGTCCTGTAATCAAATCTGTCATCTCTTCAACCAATTGAACATTACTCATCTCAACAAATTTTTGTCTAGTTTGACCAAGTCCATCAAGACCAGGAGTTCCTGTAATAACATTTCCTGAAGCTGATGTATTTAAATAATTATTATCTCCTAAAGAGTGAAGACCTGCTGGGTTTACAAAATTTGCTAACTCAATCTGTCCTATATCGGTCATCTCTGTTTGACCAGCTTGAAGAACAGATACTGTTCCATCTGTTCCTATTGAAATTTGTGTAGCATCCTCTGGCACAGTAATTTCAGGAATCAATTTATATCCATCTGAGTTTACAACGCTTCCTTCTCCATCAACTTTAAAAGAACCATTTCTTGTATATGCAGTAGTTCCATCAGGTAATTGAATTTGAAAAAAACCTTTTCCTGTAATTGCCATATCTAAATCACCATTTGTTTCTTTAAAATTACCTTGTGAAAACTGTTTTGCAACAGCAGTAGGACGAACACCAAGACCCACTTCAATACCAGTTGGAGACACTGTAGTCGAGCTTGTTGAAGTCCCTGCATACTCCATTGTTTGATACATAAGGTCCGCAAATTCTGCTCTTTGCTTTTTATAACCAATTGTATTAACATTTGCAATATTATTTGAAGTTACATCTATTTGTGTTTGTTGTGCAATCATTCCTGTTGCCGCTGAGTAAAGTGATCTTAACATTTATTTCTCCTATGCTCTTGTCATTGCTAATTTATTAATTGCATCATTATTCAAATCATTCATATGTGAAGTCATCACTTTTTGATACATTTCTACCATTCTATGAGCTTCGATAAGCCCTACCATTTCTTTAACTGGATTTACATTACTTGTTTCTAAAAAACCTTGTGCAACAACATCCGCGTCTTGCAAGTCTCTTAAATCTTCCACATTTTTAAACTTAAAAAGATTTGTTCCCTCTTTTGTTAATGATTTTATATCATCACTTTGTGCAATAAATAATCTTCCAACAGGATTTTCTCCTGCTGCTAAACCTTCTTCTACATTCGAACTATATATATTTCCTGTTTTATCAACTGTAAAACTATTATTTTGATTTACTGTAATATACTGTTGATTTTGAAAATAAGTTGCAGGAATTACAGGATAACCTTCTTTAGTTGTCAAAACTCCTTCATTATTTAAAACAAATGAACCATTTTGTGTCAATGCTAAACCATTAGGCGTATCAACCATAAAAAAAACATCTTCTCTTTTTAAAGCAAGATCCAATGGATTTCCTGTAGATTTAAGTCCACCTTGATTATACTCCACATACTGTTCACTTACTTGAGGAACTCTATCTATTGAAGCATTAAGGTATTTTGCTGCTTCTTTTGTATGATCTTTTATAGGTAATTCTTCTTGAAACTCTTGATAAATTCTTTTAAAATCACCAATGACAACATCATCACGCTTAAATGCAGTCGTATTAACATTTGCCAAATTATTTGATATAACATCGAGCCTGTTAAACTGTGTTACCATAGCTCCTGTTGTTGAATAATATCCATTTTGCATTAATTTTCCATATGTTTATTTATTTTAATAACTAAGCAACTTGTGTTCCAATAAATATTTGACGATTTTTATTCTTATTTTAATAAGTATTTAAATAAATTTGGGTATAATATATACCTTTTTCACAACCATATTTAGGAGCAAATTATATGTCAACAAAAGAGCTTTATGCAAACTTAGAAGAGCTATTTAAAGAGAGTGAAAAGAACCATGTAACGTATGAAGTCGTTATGGATCTTTTTGAAAAACAACCAACAACATCTAATATAAAAAAGATGATTACTTTAATGGATAAGTATAAAATTTCACTTATCACATCTGCGGAAATTGCAAAACTAAGAAACTTAGAAGAAGCTCAAAAAAGGGCAGAAGATGCTAAAAAAATGCAAGATGAAGCATTAGAAAAAGAGTTTGATTTAGCAAATGAAAAAGAACTTTTAGAATGGTCAAGAAGTGATAGCCCCGTTAGAATGTACCTAAGAGAAATGGGTCTTATCTCTTTACTTACAAAAGAAGAAGAAATTGATATTAGTAAAAAAATAGAATTTGGCGAAGATATTATTATTGATGCTTTTTGTTCAGTACCTTATCTCATTGATTTTATTATTGATTATAAAGAAGCATTGATAAATAGAGAACGTCGTGTAAAAGAGCTATTTAGAAATTTTGAAGATGATGAAGACAGTGGTGAAGACAGTGGTGAAGATGGTGACAAAAAAGTAAGTAAAAAAGACAATAAAAGAACAGAGAAAGTTATAACAAGTTTTAAAGCTTTAGAAAAAGCAAAAAAAGATTGGTTAAAAACAATTGCTAAAACTCCTGAAGATGAATCAAATACAGAAGAGCAAACAATTTATGATATTACAGTAGCGTATAAAAAGAAACTTTTAAAAGAAAACCTTTTAGAATTAGGACCTACAAGTAAACTCATTAATGAACTTGTAAAATCAATGGAAACTTCATTAAAAAGTGATGATGAGTTTGATAAAGAATTAAAAAGATTAGAGTATAGACTTCCTCTTTTTAATGACACACTAAAAAAGAATCATGCAAAACTTTTGGAAAAAATTATAGATTTAAACAAAGAAGAAATTACTGCACTTGTTCCTGAAGCTACTATGGTTTCAACTTATGTTGAAATTAAAAAATTATTTCAAACAAAAGAAGCGAGTAAACAAAGTTTTGATTTAGACCCAGATACGTTAAAAGAGATTGTAGAGCAAATTAAACGTGGTAAAAAAATTGCAGACGAGTCAAAAACTCGTATGGCAAAATCAAACTTGCGTCTTGTTGTATCTATTGCTAAACGTTACACAAATAGAGGACTTCCTTTTCTTGACCTTATTCAAGAAGGAAATATTGGCCTTATGAAAGCTGTTGATAAATTTGAATACAAAAAAGGTTATAAGTTTTCAACCTATGCAACATGGTGGATACGTCAAGCAATTAGCCGTGCTATTGCTGATCAAGCAAGAACAATCCGTATACCAATTCATATGATTGAGACCATTAATAGAATTAATAAAATTATCCGTAAACACCTTCAAGAAGAAGGCAAAGAACCAGATATCGATACAATTGCAGAAGAAGTAGGACTTAGTGTAGATAAAGTTAAAAATGTTATTAAAATTACAAAAGAACCAATCAGTCTTGAAGCTCCTATAGGAAATGAAGACGATGGTAAATTTGGTGATTTTGTTGAAGATAAAAACTCTGTATCACCAATGGACTTTATGCTTAAAAACGATTTAAAAGATCAAATTGATGATGTACTTGACCAACTAAATGATAGAGAAAAAGCTGTTATTCGTATGAGATTTGGACTTATGTTAGATGAAAGTGACAGAACTCTCGAAGAAATTGGAAAAGAATTAAATGTTACAAGAGAAAGAGTTCGTCAGATAGAAAGCTCAGCAATTAAAAAATTAAAACACCCTAAAGTTGGACGTAAATTGAAAAACTATATAGAGAGTTAGTAGGATGAACACTTTATATCAAGTATTAAACTCTTACAAGAATATTTCTAAGGAATACATTTCCTTAGAAAGGAGAGTAAAATAGTATGACATTTGATGAAGCCTGGATAGAGCACGATTATAATCCTTTTATTGTTTTTAATGAAGAAGGAAGAATTAGCTCTCTTAATCAAGAAGCACAGTACCTTTTAGGAGAAGTTGAAAATAAAGAAATATTTGAGCTTACACAAGCTTATGCTAGTCATACTTATGGTTTTAAAACTACATCTTTAGACTTATCTTTTGGTTCTTATAAGTTTTATGCCATTACCGTTGGTTATCTTGATGAGAAAAAAATAGGTATAAAACTTTATAAAGTTGCTAGTAAAAAATTTACGAATATAGAAGAGTATGGAGATAGTGTCAATATATATGCTCTGTTAGATTTATGTATAAGTGCTGCGTCTACAAGAAGTAAATCTAACTTTTCAAAAGAATTTGATCCTACATTTCCAGATATAAGACTTAAAATCAACAATTTTACAAAACTATTAAATAAAATTTACCAATCTCATTTAGCTGCTACATCTATAAGAACAAAACTCTCATTAGTTACTGGTGAATATATACGATTTGAAAATAAAAAATACCCAATATTTACAGTGAAAATTTTAACTAACAGTAGAGATAGTACCTTTGAAAAAGATATTGAAGAGATAGCTTCAAAAAGTAATACTGTAGTGAGGTTTCATGAAAACAACACTACAATAAGTACAGCTATGGTTGCTTGCTAAGAGAGTACTAATTACTCTCTTACAAAAAATCCTAAAACTAAACTAGATATTGGAACAGCTCCCACACCTACTAAAAAAGGTAAGGCAGAAAAAAGTTCTTGTCTTATTAAAAACATCATTGCAATACAAAGAACAACATATGATCCTAATCTAAAAGGATTAAATACCCCTCTTCCACTTTTAAAAAGATTTGAAAAAGTCTGCTTTAAACCCCCATTTTTCTTTCTTTCTTGCTTATAAAATTTAACAAACTCTTCTTTACTCATTTGAGATTCATTAGCTTGTTCATCTTCATCAAAAAGCTCATATTTATCATCAATTTTATCTAACAAATCTCTCTCTTGTGTAATTTCACCATTTTCAAGTCTTTTTTCAACCATACCTTTATATGAAATAAAAGAAGCAAAAATAATAAGCATAGAACAGATAAAGGCAACTTGGGTATTAATTAACCACAAGCCACCCATAAATAGTGAAAGAAAAATTAGAAAAATATTTGCCCCAATATAAACAAACGATATTTTATTCGTCGTCTTCATCTTCATCTTTGTATTCGTATTTTTTGTATCTCACATCATCTTTAAATTCAGCATATGATTCTACTTGTTTTTTATACGCTTTATACACATTTAAAATTGCAGCACTAACTCCCCAGAAAACACCTACCCATAAAAGCCAATCATGGCCAAACATATCCTTCATCAATAATCCTGCACCTACACCTAAAAGAACAGCGACTACTATAGAAACACCTAATGATAAGTTATCAGCACCATCTACAAGCTTTGCTAATCTTGGTTTTTCTTCATCTTTCGACATATTGTTCCTTTTTTCTAAATATATTTACAAAACTATTTCAGAGTTTTCATTATTTTTTTAGCAGCTTGTATACAATCATCAATAATCTCATCACTAATAGCTGCACAAATAAATCCTGTTTCAAATTGGCTACAAGCAAAATAAAAACCTTCATTTAACATAGCTTGATGGAATTTTGAAAAAGCTTCTCCATCACTTTTTAGTGCATCATCAAAATTTTTCACTTCATTATCATTAAAGAAAAAGCCAAACATACTTCCTCTTACATTCACTTGTAAAGATATACCAGCTTCATTTGCAGCTTCTTTAAAACCTGACACTAAACGTTTTGCTTTTGCTTCAAAACTACTATATAAATCTCTGTTTTCTATAATTTTACTCACTGAAGCAAGTCCTGCTTCCATAGCTACTGGATTCCCACTTAAAGTTCCTGCTTGATATACTGGACCATCTGGACTTAATTGATTCATAATATCTAATTTACCACCAAATGCACCAACAGGCATACCACCACCAATAACTTTACCAAAAGTTACAAGATCAGGTATTACATTACTAATTCCTTGAGCACCTTTTAATGAAGCTCTAAAACCACTCATAACTTCATCAAAAATTAAAAGAGTTCCATTTTCATCACAAAGAGTTCTTAACTCTTGTAAAAATTCTTCATCAGCAGGAATAAATCCCATATTACCAGCAACTGGTTCTATAATAATACAAGCAATATCATTGGAATTTTCAAAAGATTTTTTTACACTCTGTATATCATTATATTTTGCTAAAAGCGTGTGTTTTGTAAAATCAGCAGGAACGCCTGGAGAACTTGGTGTTCCAAATGTCAATGCTCCACTTCCAGCTTGAACTAAAAGAGAATCACTATGCCCATGATAACATCCTTCAAACTTCAAAATATCATTACGTCCTGTATATCCACGAGCCAATCTAATAGCACTCATAACAGCTTCCGTTCCGCTATTTACAAAACGAACCTTATCTATACTTTCAAACATATCACAAATTCTACTAGCAAGCTTTGTTTCAACTTCTGTTGGTGCTCCAAAACTAAGTCCATTTTTTACTGCTTTTATCACTGCATCTTCTATTGTTTTATCACAATGTCCAAAGATAAGTGGACCCCAGCTTTGAACAAAATCTACATAGCGATTACCATCTATGTCTACAAGATATGCTCCTTCTCCACGTTCAATAAACAGAGGAGTTCCTCCAACACTTTTAAAAGCTCTCACTGGAGAATCAACACCACCTGGAATTACATTTTGTGCTAAATCAAATGCTTGCTTACTTTTTTGTGTATTCATTATTTTCCTTCATTCTATATTTATTTTTTATCTATTTACTTCACTTGTAACATAAAAGTATAAAACTTCTATCTCTTTTTTTGTTAAAAAATATTTTGGCATTACTGAATTTGACTTTTTAAATGCTGCAAAAAATTTTCTTTTGGATAAAGAATTAATAGCAGGTGCAACTAACTCTTTTTGTTTGCCCTTATGTTTATATTTTGCTAGAACTGAGCCTTCACCTTTTTTTCCATGACAAGATATACAACCAATTCCTCGTGGATTGGAATACAACATTTTTGCATACTCCATTTTGGTTATAAAATCTTCAGCTTTCAAAGATATAAGTATGAACAACACACAAACAAAAATCCTCATTTATCCTCGCTTTATTACAAAAAAGATATAATATCCAAAATATTATTTAAGGGTACTAAAACATGCAAATTTTAGATGGAAAAGCACTTTCAAACAAAATCAAAGAAAATCTTAAAATAGAAAATGAAAAACTAAAAGAAAAAGGATTAATTCCTGGACTTGCTGTTATTTTAGTAGGAGAAGATCCAGCTAGTCAAACTTACGTTAACTCAAAAGAGAAATCATGCCAAGCAGCTGGAATTTATTCTAAAAAAATTACAATGGACGAAAACATTAGTGAAAAAGAACTTTTAGATACTATAAAAGAACTAAATATAGATGATAAAATCCACGGTATTTTAGTACAACTTCCTCTTCCAAAACACATAAATAGTGCAAAAGTTCTCGAAACAATTGTACCTGAAAAAGATGTAGATGGTTTTCATGAATACAATGTTGGAAAACTTGTAACTGGAAATGAAACTTTTGTACCTTGTACTCCACTTGGTGTTATGAAAATGCTTGAAGAGTATGGTATTAATCCAACAGGCATGGATGCTTGTGTTATTGGTAGAAGTAATATCGTTGGAAAACCTATGATGAACTTACTTTTAAATGCAGGAGCAACGATAACAGTTTGTCACTCTAAAACAAAAAATCTTAAAGAAAAAACTCTTCAAGCTGATTTATTAGTTGTAGGTATTGGAAAAGCAAATATGGTCACAGCTGATATGGTAAAAAAAGGTGCAATAGTTATTGATGTGGGTATCAATAGACTTGAGAATGGCAAACTTACTGGTGATGTTGATTTTGATAGTGTTGCATCTAAATGCTCATACATTACACCTGTTCCTGGTGGAGTTGGACCAATGACAATAGCAATGCTTTTACAAAACACCGTTACATCTGCAAAACGTTTCTTTGAGACTAAATAATGTTGAAAATTTTTTTATCAAAACTATTTAAATTCTCAAATTCTTGGGTTGGTACAATAGTTATTGTATTACTAGTGATATTTTTTGTAGCACAAGCATTTGTAATTCCGAGTGGAAGTATGAAAAGAACCCTACTTATAGGTGATTATTTATTTGTAAAAAAATTCTCTTATGGTACACCTACTCCTCATATCCCATGGATAGAAATTCCTGTACTTCCTGATTTTAATGGCAATGGTCACTTGATTGAAGGTGATAAACCACAACGTGGTGATATTGTAGTTTTTAGATACCCTAAAGCACCAAAAATTCATTATGTTAAACGTTGTATTGCTGTAGGAGGAGATGAAATTCTTTTCCAAGAAAAACACCTTTACATTCATTTTCATGAGGGTGAGAAATGGATGAGAGATAATTATCCAAAAGAAAAACTTTTTACACTTGCAGGAAAAACTTGGGTTTTAAATCCTTATAAAGAGAAATTTCCAGGAATCCAATATGATGAAGATGTAAATCTTTTTGAACAAATGCAAATGTATCTTGCTGCAAATGACTTTGCAATGCAACCTGTTGTTGTAGATGAACTACCAAAAAATGTAAATGCTGCATTTAATGCATTTTATAAAAGAGTCCCTGAAGGTGAATTTTATATGGTCGGTGACAATCGTGACCACTCAGAGGATAGTAGATTTTGGGGAAGTGTTCCATATAGCCTCATAGTTGGTAAACCTTGGTTTATATACTTTTCATGGGATGATGAGTATAAAATAAGATGGAACAGAATTGGACGTATTATAAGTAATCTTGAATATGACGAGCGTTATTTAGATGGAAAATGATAAGTATATGAAAAGTCCTATGAGATATAAAATAATTGCTATTATACTAAATATAATAGCAATTGGCTCTGGTCACTTTTATATCAACAATTACAAAAAAGCACTCTTTCTATTACTTATTCCAATTTTCATAGTATATTTATTTTATTTTATTTCAACAATATACTTTAACAAGTATGTTTTTATAATCAATATATTAATTATATTATCATTTTATATTTATTCTATTTATGATGTTATAAAAACAATAAATATCTCACATGTAGAAATAGAATATAAGGCTTTAACTAGTGTCTTTTTTTACTTAATAATAGTAAGCTTATTAGTTAGTCTTTTTATTTATTTCATGCCAATAAAAATTTTAACAAATCCATCAATGTCAATGTCCAGTACAATCATAACTGGTGATTCTATAACAGTAATTAAAAACAACAATGCTATTAATAGAGGGGAAATAGCTATAATTAATTATCCAAAAAATCCAGATGTCCTTTTTGTAAAAAGATGTGTTGCTGTTGGAGGTGATGAAGTACTTTTTCAAGATAAACATCTTTATATTAGTTTTCACGAAGGTGAAGCATGGATGAAAGAAAATTACCCACAAAACAAGCTACATGTAATAGCTGGAAAAACTTGGGTACTAAATCCATATAAAGAGAAATTTCCTGGTATTCAGTATGATGAAGACGTAAATCTTTTTGCTCAAATGAAAATGTTCCTTTCAGCAAATGACTTTGCAATGCAACCTGCTGTTGTAGCTGAACTACCAAAAAATTTAAATGCTGCATTTAATGCATTTTATAAAAGAGTCCCTGAAGGCGAATTTTATATGGTCGGTGACAATCGTGACCACTCAAATGATAGTAGATTTTGGGGAAGTGTTCCTAAAGAGCTAATTTATGGTAAACCATATTCTATATACTTTTCAGAATATAATTATGAATTTAAATGGAATAGAATTGGTATCAAATTATTATAGGAAAATAAATGGAAAATAGTGAAATCATCCAAATCGTATCTACTGTTTTAGCCTTAATGGTAGCTATTATAGGTCATGAGATCATGCATGGTTATATGGCCTATAAATATGGTGATAACACAGCAAAAAATGCTGGTAGACTGAGTATCAATCCTCTTGTTCATGTAGACCCTGTTGGGACAATAATTATCCCTGGTATTTTATTTGCCACAGGGGCTCCTTTTTTGTTTGGTTGGGCAAAACCAGTTCCTATATACATAAGAGAGGTTATAAGAAATGCTGGTTATAAAGGTGCTATTAATGTTGCTTTGGCAGGAATTTATTATAACTTTACTTTAGCCGTGATTGCATCCATTGTTCTAAAATATATGGATGTAGGGACTATTAGCTCATATTTTGAGTATTTCATAGCCTATTTTATATTACAGACTTTAGTTTATAATGTAGTTTTGGGATTTTTTAATCTTATGCCTATTCCTCCACTTGATGGCTCACATGCAGTAGCTTACTTTGCAGCATGGATGAGATGGGATAAAGTTGTAAATTTTTATAATATGATAGAGAGATATGGTATGGTAATTCTTATACTTATCATAGCTACACCAGCATCTCAATACTTTTTTGCTCCTATAAGATATATTATCTCTTTCTTAGGACCATAAAACCTTTACATGTAGAGGTTTTCTACATGTAAACTCTTTTAATCTTCAATTAATATCTTAAAATTTCTACATGTAAAAAGTAAAAGAGTATCACTTTTCAGTGATTTTAACTCACTTGAATAGCCTTTTTTTGCAAATAACACATAAATATCTGGTTTTATTTCTCCACTCTCACAATTCTCTTTTAACTTAGTTAATTCACTTTTTTTCATTTTAGAATTTGTATATTTACACGAACCTACTATAACTTTACCAGATTTTGTTTTAGCAACTAAATCAATATCTCTCTCATCATCCCAATATCTTCCTATATTATAAATCTTATCTTCACTGAAAGATTGTTTTATAAATTCGTGGGAGAGTTGGTCAAAAACAAAATCTGCAAACTGTGCTTTTCTATTTTCATAATTTGTATGAAACTCCTCAAAGTTCCCATCTCTAATACCTTTAAAAACAGGTGAGATAAAAGCAAACCAAAACCTTAAAAAAGGTGTTGCTAATAAAATTTTATCTGATACGTAACTATCTCCTACTGTTCTTTCAAGTTTAATTGTGCCTAGATCTCGAAACTTTTCAACACAGTCCATTCCATCATCAAAAGAGATTCTTAGTCTTTTAAAAGAAGAGTTAGTTCTTCTATCTCCAAGGACACTAGCACTTAAAATCGAGTGTAAAAGAGCGTCTCCTGTTGTTATATCAGAGACGAGATTTCGTAGGTGTTTATACTCTTTTAATATATGTTTTTCTATCAATTCAACTAATGGTTTAGTAGTATCAACCTTGACATCAAGGCCACCAAAAACAGCAAAATATTCTACTGCTATTTCCATATCTTTTGGGTTATTTTTTTTACAAAAAGCACTAAATTGCTTTTGTAATGTTAATTTATTTAAAATAATAATGAATCCTTTGGTGAAATTATAACAAAAAATTCTTACATGTAAAGAGTTCATTATAAAGCATATGGTATAATCGCGTAGATTACAACCAAAAGGATTTATGTGAAAATTTTTATTGCATCAGACCATGCTGGAGTGGCCATTAAACCTAATGTTATTGAAATGTTAGAAAAAAGAGGCAATGAAGTAGTCGATTTGGGAACTAATGATATTTCAAGAGTTGATTACACAGACTTTGCACATAAACTGTGTGAAGAAGTTTTAAAAAATAAAGATACTCATGGAGTTTTAATTTGTGGTTCTGGAATAGGCATGAGTCTAGCAGCAAATAAACACGTAGGAATTCGAGCGGCACTTTGTCATGATGCATATACAGCTGAGATGGCAAGAGCGCATAACGATGCAAATGTTCTTTGTTTCGGAGAAAGAATTGTAGGGCTTGGGGTCGCTGAATCCATTATCGATGCTTGGTGTAACGGAGTATTTGAAGGTGGAAGACATGCACAAAGAGTCAATAAAATAGAAGTAAATCCATGTTAATAGAATGGGTGATAACAACTACACTTGCTTCACTTTGTGTTTATCTAATTATCATGGTGTTTTACTATAAAACCCTTCTTAAAAAAGAAAAATTAGGTAGTGTCATTGTTAAATCAACACTCGGAGATGCAGAAGTTGTTATTAGAAAATACCAAGTACAACTCCAACGCTCACTTGGAAATATAGACATTTTAAGTGATGAATTAACAAAAGTTAAAAATGATTTAAAATCTCTTAGAACAAGAAATTCTCAATACAGAATGGAAAGTGACAAACTAAGGCAACAGATAAAAGAATTGCAAGGAAAAATTGAGGCACTTCTCTAAGATGGGAGTAGAAGTTATCTCATACAGTGCCTTTGGCATATTTTTACTTCTTTTTTTATACTTGAAATATATACTTTTTAAATAGGATAGGTGAATGAAAACATTAAATCAAAGTGATAAAGATTATTTATTAAAAACAATTAGAGACATTAAAGACTTTCCAAAACCTGGAATTATATTTAAAGACATTACAACACTACTTGGAGATGCAAAAGCATATAATTTTCTTATGGATCATTTAGCTGATAGATACCAAAATGAAGATATAGATTTTATTGCAGGAATTGAAAGTCGCGGTTTTATTTTTGGTGCTGCACTTGCTGCAAAAATTGGAGGATGTTTTGTTCCCATTAGAAAACCAGGAAAACTTCCTTACACAACTATTAGTGAAAAATATTCACTAGAATATGGTGTAGATGAAGTAGAAATTCATATAGATGCTTTTAAATGTACAAAAGAAAACCCAAAAGTTTTACTTATAGATGACTTGATAGCTACTGGTGGGACAGCAACAGCTGCGGTAAGTTTAATAAACAAAGCAGGAGCAACATGTGTTGAAGCTTGTTTTCTTTTAAATCTTACATTTTTACAAGGTGATGAAGAAATTAAGAAAACAACACCTGTATACTCAGTATTGGAATTAGACTAATGTACATTCCTAAAGCTTCAAAATTTGATCCTGATTCAAATGGGCACTTTGGTAAATTTGGAGGAAGATATGTTCCCGAAACATTAATGCCTGTACTTTTAGAACTTGATGAATATTATAAAACAATCCGTTTTGACGAAGATTTTTGGAGTGAAGTAGACACATACTTAAAAGATTATGTTGGTCGTCCTTCTGCTTTGTATTATGCAAAAAATATTTCCGATGAACTTGGGGCAAAGATTTATTTTAAAAGAGAAGATTTAAACCATACTGGAGCTCATAAAGTTAACAATACTATTGTTCAAGGTCTTATTGCTAAAAAAATGGGTAAAAAAAGAGTCATTGCTGAAACTGGTGCTGGTCAACATGGTGTTGCCACAGCTACAATAGCTGCTCTTTTAGGACTTGAATGTGAAGTTTTCATGGGCGAAAAAGATGTTGAGAGACAAGAGCTTAATGTTTTTCGCATGAAACTTTTAGGAGCTAAAGTTCACAGTGTAAAAAGTGGCAGTAGAACACTTAAAGATGCTATGAATGAAGCTATACGTTATTGGGTAACCAATGCAAGGGATACTTTTTATATCATAGGAACCGTGGCTGGTCCTCATCCATATCCTATGATGGTAAGAGACTTTCAAGCTATAATTGGATACGAAGCAAAAGCTCAAATATTAGCAAAAGAAAACCGCTTACCTGATTATGTTATTGCGTGTATTGGTGGGGGAAGTAATGCTATTGGTGCTTTTAGTCATTTTTTAGAAGATGAAGGTGTAACTTGTATTGGTATAGAAGCTGGTGGACTTGGCGTTGAAACTGATAAACATGGAGCTAGCTTAGAAAAAGGAAGTCCTGGAGTTTTACATGGACAAATGAGTTATCTTTTACAAGATGATGATGGACAAATACTCGAAGCCCACTCCATAAGTGCTGGACTTGACTATCCAGGAATTGGACCAGAACATGCTTATCTTAAAGAATTAAAAGAAGCACAGTACGAGAATATAACAGATCAAGAGGCACTTGATGCTTTTGTTTGGTTGAGTCAAACAGAAGGATTAATTCCTGCTTTTGAAAGTGCTCATGCTGTTGCTTATCTTAAAAAAATACCAAAAGAGAAAATCAAAAACTCTCTTATTATTGTAAATCTTTCTGGTCGTGGCGATAAAGACATGATCCAAGCAAAAGATTTACTCTCCTTTGATTAAGTATTGAGATGACTGATTTATTCATAGAACTTATCAAAGAACACGGCTATATAATACTTTTTATATGGAGTATACTTGAAGGAGAAATGGGTCTTATTATGGGAGGTCTCCTCTCTCATACAGGTGATATGTCCCTCCCAATAGCAATTTTTGTTGCAGGACTTGGTGGTTTTGCAGGAGATCAAATCTATTTTTATATTGGAAGATTTAATAAAAAATCTATTCATAAAAAAATGAGAAAACAAAGAAGAAAGTTTGCAGTTGCACATATACTTTTAAAAAATCATGGCTGGCCCATTATATTTTTTCAACGTTATATGTATGGATTACGAACTATTATTCCAATATCTATTGGGGTTACTAGATATTCAGCAAAAAAATTTGCATTTATCAACTTGCTAAGTGCCTGGGTTTGGGCTGCTATTACTATTACACCTGCCTATATTTTGGGAGAGAAGATTTTAGAAGTTTTAGATTATGCTCATGAGCATTGGTATTATGCCATTCCTGTAGCAATTATTTTTGCTGGTAGTATTTGGTATACATTTCACACGATAGAAAAAAATATTTTAAAAAAGAGAACACATGAAAATAGAAATAAGTAACAAAAAAATTAGTGAAGTTGCTGCTGATATAAAAATTGTATTTGTAGTAAATAAAGATTTAGACCATAAATCTGTAGAAGATAAAGAGACTTTAGAGTTTTTAGGTTTTAAAGGTGAAGGCGAAGAAGCTTGTTTACTTGCAGATAAAAAAACTGTTTATGTTGGTATTGATTCACTGGATGCTGATGAGATTAGATTGGGTGCTTCAAAAGCTATCAATGTTATCAAAAGCACAACTGCCAAAAGTATAAAAATCGGTACTTATTCAGATGATTGTCCTGGGGTAAATATAAAAGCAATGAGTGAAGCTTTTATCCTTGGTTCTTATTCTTATCAAAATTATAAAAGTAAGAAAAAACCTCTTAATATTGAGACTATCACTATTTGTACAGATGATTATAGTAGACCTGATGTTTCTATGCAAAGTGCACAAAAAGCTATAAAAGTGGGAACTACTATTGCAGAAGCAACAAACTTTTCAAAAAACTTAGTAAATGAAATACCATATGAAATGCATTCATTAAAATTAGAAGAGATTGCTAAGAGTTTAGAGTCAATTCCAAATGTTACATGTAAAGCTTATGGAAAAGAATTTTTAGAAGAACAAGGTATGGGAGCATTTTTAGCAGTCAATAGAGCAAGTCATATCCCTCCTCGTCTTCTTCATGTTGTTTATAAACCATCAAATGCAAAAGAAAAATTCGTATATGTAGGAAAAGGTTTAACATATGATACTGGTGGACTTTCATTAAAACCAGGTGATTATATGGTAAGTATGAAATCAGATATGGGTGGTGGTGCAGCAGTTCTAGGTATATTAAAAGGAGCAGCCGAGCTTGAACTTCCTTATGAAATTCATGCTATCGTGGGTGCTACTGAAAATGCTATTGGTCCTGAAGCTTATAAACCTGATGATGTATTAACTGCAAAAAATGGAACTACAATAGAAGTAAGAAATACAGATGCTGAAGGAAGATTGGTTTTAGCTGATTGTCTTGCTTATGCTTGTGAGCAAAAACCTGACTATCTCATAGATATGGCGACCCTTACTGGTGCTTGTGTAGTTGCACTTGGTGATTATACAACTGGTGTCATGGGACATTCAAGTGAGTTAAAACACTCGTTAATGAAAAGTGCAAACAAAAGTGGTGAATTAACAGGTACTTTACCATTTAACCGTTACTTAAAAAAATTACTCAAAAGCTCAATCGCTGATGTAAGTAATATAAGCTCATCTCGTTATGGTGGAGCAATTACAGCTGGAATGTTTTTAGATAACTTTGTAGAAGATGAATATAAAGATAAATGGCTTCACCTTGATATTGCAGGTCCTGCTTATGTTGAAAAAGATTGGGGATATAACCAATGTGGAGCAAGTGGAGCTGGTGTTAGAATGAATCTGTATTGGATGATAGAAAAAAGTAAAGAAGAGGACAAATAATGGGATTAGGTGTAGGTATCGTAGGACTTCCAAATATTGGAAAATCAACAACTTTTAATGCTTTAACAAAAGCGCAAAATGCAGAGAGTGCAAACTATCCGTTTTGTACGATTGAACCCAATAAAGCAATAGTTCCTGTCCCTGATAGCAGATTAGGTGAGCTTGCAAAGATCGTTAATCCTGAGCGTATTCAATACTCAACAGTTGATTTTGTAGATATTGCTGGATTAGTTAAAGGAGCAAGTGCTGGTGAAGGACTTGGTAATAAGTTTTTATCAAATATTCGTGAAGTTGAAGTAATCTTACATATGGTAAGATGTTTTGATGATGAAAACATTACTCATGTTGAAGGTGCAATTGATCCTATTAGAGATATAGAGATTATTGAGAGTGAACTTATATTTGCTGATATTCAGCAACTTGATAAAAAAGTTGATAAACTTCACCGTACTTCAAAAGCTGACAAAACAGTTCGTGCTACTCATGAATTTGCACTTGAGCTTAAAGCTCATCTTGATGAAATCAAACCTGTAAGTACTTTTGCTAAAAAAGATGACCCAATGTTTGAAGAGTTAGATAAAGAACTAAGATTTTTATCTAATAAAACAATTATTTATGGTGCGAATGTAGATGAAGACTCACTTTTAGAAGAGAATGAATATGTCGCTAAAGTAAAAGCTCATGCACAAGAAGTAGGAGCAGATGTGGTTGTACTTTGTGCAAAAATTGAAGAAGAGTTATGTGGACTTGATGAAGAAGAAGCTAATGAATTTTTAGCAGATCTTGGTATTGAAGAGTCTGGACTTAACAAAATAATTCATACTGCATTTGAAAAACTCAATCTTATTAGCTACTTTACAGCTGGCGTTATGGAAGTAAGAGCATGGACAATTACAAAAGGTTGGAAAGCTCCAAAATCAGCCTCTGTAATTCACAATGACTTTGAAAAAGGGTTTATTCGTGCAGAAGTAATCGCTTATGAAGACTTTATCGCTAATAATGGCGAAAATGGTTCTAAAGAAGCTGGTAAAATGCGTTTGGAAGGAAAAGATTATATTGTTGCTGATGGCGATGTAATGCATTTTAGGTTCAATGTCTAGTGATTTAACACAAGGGTGTATAAAAAATCACTTAAGAAGTATCGCTATACCTTCTAGTATAGGGTACTTCTTTCATACAATGTTTAATGTCACAGATACCTATTTTGCAGGTGATATATCAACACAAGCTGTTGCTTCTTTATCTTTAACTTCTTCAATCTTTTTTATTGTTATTGCAATTGCTGGTGGTATGAGTCAAGGCTTGACTGCTCTTTTAGGAAATGCTATTGGTCAAAAAGATATTGTCCATGCAAAACAAATCATTTTTCATGCCGGTATTTTAGCTCTGTTTTTATCTATTATTTTAACAATTATTGGACTTATCAGTGCTCCACATCTAATTGTACTTTTAAAAGCAGATGGTCAATACCTAGAAGAGGCACTTGCTTATGTAAATATAATCCTTTTAGGAGCAATATTTTATGTTGGAGTATTTTTTTCTAATGCAATTCTAAACTCTATAGGTAATACTATTGTTTTTAGAAATTTTTTAATTTCTGGTTTTTTACTCAATATACTCTTTGATTTTTGGTTTGTAAAAGGAGGTTTGGGAATTGCACCTCTTAGTGTAAAAGGTATAGCTTATGCAACGATTATTGTAGAGTGCTTTGGTATGGCTTATCTATTATACAATGTCAAAAAAACTTACTTACTCAAAGACCTACCTAAATTCAAATTTGATATCGATATCATTGTTTCATTTTTTAAACAAGGATTTCCTCCTACTATGAATATGTCTCTTATGGCATTTGGTACGTTTATTCTTACTTATTTCATAGCATCTTTTGGACAGCATGCTATTGCTGGATATGGCATAGCTATTAGGATAGAACAAATTGTACTCCTACCTAGTATAGGAATTAATGTAGCTGTTCTTGCTATTGTTTCACAAAACAATGGAGCTGGTTTATTTGATAGAATAAGGCAAACCATGCAATATGCACAAAAAGTTGGTTTAATGCTGTGGATTATAGGAATGTTTTTTATTTTTGCTTTTGGTGAGTTTATGATTTCCTTTTTTAGCAAAGATCCTTTAGTAATAGATGCAGCAATGAGCTATCTTATAGCTGCTGGAATTTCTCTTTATGGATATGTCTTAGTTTTTATAAATGTCTCTTTACTTCAAGGCATAAAAAAACCTTCACTCATAATATACCTTAGTCTTTTTAGGCAACTTATAATTCCTACTATTTTATTTAGTATTTTTTCCTTTTATAAGTTAGCTTTAGGTTATTATTGGTTTGGACTTGCATTAACCGTATGGTCGTCTGCTCTTTTTATTCTTTGGTATGCAAAACGAAAACTACAAGAATTAGATCCTATTTAAATATAAAATAAGCTTATTTAAGTATACTAAAAATGATAATCATTATAAAAAAAGGTGCACTGTGGAACTCGTTAGTGAATTTTTAAGCAATTTTTGGCATTTTACAAGTTTAATTTCATTTTATATTATTTTTGGTCTTATAATTGCTGGGATTATAAAACAGATAATCCCAGATAGTTTTATACAAAAGCATATTGGAGAAAACTCAACAAGCTCAATTTTTAAAGCTGCTCTTTTAGGAACCCCTCTTCCTCTTTGTTCATGTAGTGTAATTCCTTTTGTTTCATCACTGCAAAAAAGTGGCGCAAGTAAGAGTGCTTTACAAACTTTTTTAATTTCAACTCCTATTACGGGTGTTGATTCTATTATGGCAACTTATGGGGCCTTTGGCTTATTTTTTACTATGTACAGAGTTATAACATCTATTGTTATTGCAATCATAGCTGGATTTTTATCTATGATTTTTATTAAAGAACAAAAGCAGATAAAAAACAATCTTTGGACAACGAATAAACCAACTGTAAAAGAACCTATAATTTCTTTACATGTAAAAGAAAAAGCTCCTTTTCTTGATAGAGTTTTTGATTATGCTTTTAATCAACTTTTTAGTGGTATTGCAAAATCTTTACTTATAGGAATTATTCTAGGTTCACTTTTAAGTACTTTTATCCCAACTGATATGACCTCACTTTTATCAGATAACTTATTTTTGAGTTATATATTTGTACTTCTGATTGCTATGCCTCTTTATGTTTGTGCTATTACATCTATTCCTATAGGGATTACTTTAATACTCACTGGTTTTTCTCCTGGAGCAGCGTTTGTTTTTCTCACAGCTGGTCCAGCTACAAACCTAGTAACTATTTCTGTTATACAAAAAATACTTGGGAAAAAATCTACTGTCATTTATATTAGTTCTGTTATTCTTGGAACTACATTTTTTGCGTATATCATGGATACAGTATTTTTAAACTTTTTAAGTTCAACCATAAATAGTGTAAGTGCAGAAGAAGATGCTAGTCTTTTAGAGGCTATTTTCTCTGTTATTATGTTAGGTTTAATGTACAAATATATAAAACCTCATAAAAAGACAAAAAGCTGTTGTAGTTAATCCTGCAACAGCTTTTCAGGTTTACCAAAAGCATACCCTTGTGAATAGTCTATGCCCATCTCATTAATAATATTATAAATTTCTTCTGTTTCTACAAATTCTGCAACGGTTTTAATTTTCTGTTTTTGTGCAAAAAGAACTATTGTCTCAACAATATTTTTGCTTAGTTTATTGTCTTTGATGTTTTTAATTAAACTTCCATCTATTTTTAGTAAGTCTGGTTCATATTGTAAAAGTCTCTCAAAGTTTGAATATCCTGTACCAAAGTCATCAATTGCAATTTTCACACCATACTCTTTTACTTTTTTAATAAATTTCTTAACTATATTAAAATCTCTTACATCTTCACTCTCTAAAAGTTCAAAAACTATTCTTTCAGAATCTTCTTTGTATTCATCTAAAAGTTTAAATATAACTATTTGCATATCTTTTGACTCGATATCTAGTGTAGAAATATTGATAGAAATTTCTTTAGTAGTATCTTTAAGTCTAATAAAAGAGTTTTGAAGTACTATCCTTGTAACTTGATCATAATATCTCCCTTTTTTAGCAACTTCTAAAAATTTATCAGGAGAGACGACTTTGCCATCATGAGTTATGAGCCTTACAAGAGATTCGTACTTATCAACTTTTTTTGTTTTATTGTTAATAATTGGCTGGAAATAAGAGATAACTTTTTTATCATCAAGTGCAACTTTAAGAGTATGTAAGGTTTCTATATTTTGTAGAGCAATAGAATACTCTATGCCAGAAAGTCCATCAGCATAAATAATATCTTGTTTATTTTCTATAGCTTTTTCAATACCAATTTTTGCATCTTCATATGTTTGAATCACACCATAAGTATAACTACAAATTGCCGATATGTCATACTCTATTTTTCCCAGTTTCACTACATAATTTTTAACATTATTCAAAAACTCTTGTAACATTTTTCGTATCTCAGCACTAGTATGCTGACAAGTCCTTCTATCTTTTGCAAAGGCATATAACCCCTGACCAAGATGATACACTCTTTGAAAGTTACATTTATTTGGTAAAAGATGTAAAAGAGCATCTCCAAACGCTTTTTCTATCTTTTCAACACTTGCTTTATCATAAAATTTTTCTAAGGTATTATAATCTTCAATTTGAATCATTATCAAAACAGAAAGCTTATTTGTCTCAAGATAATCAAAAAGTTGATTTTTATCACTCATGATTGAACTTATATCATGGCGTAGTGCTATAAACTCTTTTATATTATTTTGAGTATCTAATATAGGGCTAACCGTAGTACTCACATAGTATGAATCACCATTTTTGGCTTTATTTTTAACAATCCCTTGCCAAGTTTTTTTCTTATCTTTTACTGTTTCCCACATGTCTTTAAATGCAACTGCAGGCATATCTGGATGCCTGATAATATTATGACTTTGCCCTATTAACTCTTTGTTGGTATAACCGGAGATTTTACAAAAATTTTCATTTGTATGCGTAATGATTCCATTGATATCGGTTTTAGAAATGATTGCTGATTGATTTGTGATATTTTCATACTGTTTAATTAAAGAAAGATTTTTTTCATTTTCATACATAATTTGTTGTTTGTTATAAGATGTTTTTAATGTAACAAACATAAAAGTACATAACAATACTCCTTCAATGACATACAGAGCATCAGTACTTATGTAAAAAAAAGCAATCATAGTAGGGAAAATCATAGTTAAGTTGTAAAAAAATATTGCTATAAAAACCGTACCCAATGTTAAAATAGAACCAGAAGAAAGAGCAAATAAAAGAGTAATCATAAAAAATACTACAGTTTCTGATGAGTTAAAAATAGCAAAAGTTAGTATGAATCCCCATAAAGAACCACTCAAAATAATGACAAAAAGATATAATTTAAAATAGAGTTTTATTTTACTAAGAGTAAAATTAACAATATAATAATTTAATTTTTTACCACTATAAACTCTTATTAAAACTGTACTTATTTGTAAAGTAAGCCATATAAATAGATAGTGATTATGAACTATTGTATCTTGTAAAATAGTTATAATAAATAGTGGTGAAACCAAGTTTATAAGGATTACACCAATATTGAATGAATTGGCCATAAGCTGCATTTGACTATAAGAATAATCTAGTTTAAAAATATCTTTGAATTTAAAATTCATTGTATACCCTAAATATTATATTACTTTACATATCTTTTCGCTAAATTTTATAGGTTCATCTTTCCTACATGTAAGCTCTACCATATCTTTTTCAAAAAACATAACTATGGTTGAACCCATCTCAAAACGACCTAATTCATCACCTTTTTTGAGCCAAAGATCTTTATACATGTAAGGTTTTTGTGTAGAAGACTTTGCATTTGTTTGGATTGTTTCATCAAAAACAAATTGCATCTTCCCTACATTTAAGGCTCCAACAAAAACCATATAAAAAAGTTTATCATCTTTTGTATAACACTCTAAAACAACTCTTTCATTTTCAACAAAAAGCTCAGGAATTTTTTTAAGCCATGTAAAATTTACAGGATAAAGTTTTCCAGGGATATGAACTGCTTTTTTAATTTGCATATCCATTGGAACATGATATCGATGATAATCCTTAGGTGATAAGTAAAAGTTAATATAATCACCATCTATCAGCCTATCTTTCTCTTGTTTTAAAATATAATCACCCAAAAGATTTCGCACTCTATACGAGTGACCTTTTATCATTAGAGCTTTTTGCTCTTGTATATTTCCACACTCACTAATAAAAGCATCACATGGAGAGATAAACTCATGTTCATCTGCATCAATATCTCTTTTTGTTTTTAACTCTCGTGTAAAAAGTTCATTTAAACTCTTATAGCTTGAAATATCAGGGCATTCACTCAAATTTACTTTCATAAGTTTTACATATGATTTATTTATAATATTTTGAATAATATTTGGAAATTTATGAGAAGCAAAACATCCAAAAATACGTGAAGCACAAGAACTTTTAAAATTAGTCATTAATCTCTTTCTTTATGAATTATCTGTTATAATAACATCTTTACATGTAAAGGAATATAAGAGTGACATTTAACGAACTAATAGAAAATAAAGATATGCTAAAAAATCTTAATGATTTAGGATATACAAACCCAACAGCGATACAAGAGAAGGCTTTACCTTATGCTTTAAACAAACAAGATGTTTTAGCAAAAGCAAAAACAGGAAGTGGAAAAACTGTAGCTTTTGGTATACCAATCCTTCTAGACGTTAATGTCAAAGAAAAATATAAAACAAGTTCTATTGTTTTAGCTCCAACAAGAGAGTTGGCAGACCAAGTTGCAAAAGAGTTAAGAAAAGTAGCAAAATTTAAAAACAATATCAAGATACTTACTCTTTGTGGAGGAACTCCTATGAGAGGACAAATCCATTCACTTGATCATGGAGCACATATAGTAGTGGGAACCCCTGGTCGTGTTTTAGCTCACTTACAAAAAGGTTCATTAAATCTTAAATATATTACATCCCTTGTTTTAGATGAAGCTGATAGAATGTTAGATATGGGCTTTTTTGAGGATATTGAAAAGATTTTAGACTTAACTCCAAAAGAGAGGCAAACTCTACTTTTCTCTGCAACATTTGATGATAATATACTCAAATTAAGTAAAAGTATTCAAAATGATAGAATTGAAGTACAAATAGAAGAAGAAAAATCTACAATACAAGAGAGATTTTTTAAGTTTAGTGAACAGGGAATTGAAAATGCTATTTTGCATTATAGACCTAAGTCTTGTATCATTTTTTGTAATACAAAAATAAAATGTAAAGAGTTAGAAGAGAGACTCCAGAGTATTGGTTTTGACGCTCTTACAATAAACAGTGATTTAGACCAGATAGATAGAGATGAAACACTCATAGAGTTTGCTCATAAAAGTTGTACTTTTCTCATAGCTACTGATGTTGCTTCAAGGGGATTAGATATACCTAATGTTGATTTAGTTATAAACTACGATTTACCAAAAAGTGAAGAGGTTTATACTCACAGAATAGGAAGAACAGGTAGGATGGATAAAGAAGGTATTGCCATCTCTTTTGTAAAAGGCTATGTAGAGTATATAGACACAGAACTTGAAGATACAAATGCTTTACATGTAAAGGATAAAACTCCATATAGTGCCGATTTAACTACACTTTGTATAGATGGAGGCAAAAGAGATAAAATACGCGCAGGAGACATCCTCGGTACTTTAGTAAAAGATATTGGTCTTGAAGCAAAACATATAGGAAAAATAACAATCAATAGAAAAGACTCTTACGTATCTATTGAGAAAGAATTTGCTAAAGAAGCATTCGAAAAACTCAAAGAGACAAAAATAAAAAATAAAAAAATCAGAGTCTGGATGCTCGCATAATAACTATAAAGAGCATAAAATTTATGCTCTTTATTCACTCCTCAAAAAAGTGCCTACATCTATTAGCTAGTGCCCTCTTCCTAAAAGCTCAGAAGCGTCCATCACAACCATAAAAGCATCAGGATCAGTCTCTTTAATCAACTCCCTAAGAACTCTTAATCTACTTAGTTCTACAACAATAAATATTATTCTTTTAGGCTCATCTACATGTAAACCTGTACAATTTACTATTGAGCCGTAATTTCCTAGTTTTTGTATGATTTTTTCACTTATCTCTTCTGTTTTATCAGAGACTAAATGAACTACTTTTTTACTAGGATTTCCACTTAAAAAAACATCTATACATCTTGAAGTTACGTAAATACTCACCAAACTCCACAAAGCTTTTTCAACATCTTTAAAAATATAAATTGAACTTAGTACTATAATAACATCTATAAAAAGTATGACTTGTCCATGTTTAATCTCACTATTGGCACAAATTACTTTAGCTACTATAGAAGAACCACCTGCACTTGAGTTTCCTTGAAACATAAAACCTACACCAAGCCCAATCAGAGCTCCACCAAAAACTGTGGACAAAAATATGTTTTGTGTTAATCCCGTCAAATTTAAAGTATCTGATAAAAAATCGACACAAAATGATGTCAAAACAATCGTAACAATAGTTCTAATGGCAAACTGCTTACCAATATACTTTATGCCTATCATTAAAAGAGGGATATTCAAAACTATCATCATAGTTCCAACTGAATATCCTGTAAAATGATGAAGTAAAATAGCAGCACCAGGAGTTCCACCTGTTGTTATATTGTTTGTTATAAAAAACAGAACAACACCTAATGCTACAAAAAATGAGCCTAACGATAAAAATGTATAATTTTTGATTTCTTGTTTAAATTGCAAGATTATCCTTTACATGTAAAATTTAAATTTAATTGTCTACATGTAAAGGGTTATAATTGAGCAAAAGAGTTGTTTTGTGAATTTAAACGGTTATGTTTTAACAAGTCAAAACTTTTCATTCTTAACATAATACTCTTTCAATTTTTTCTTTATTATATCTAAATCTTGATCTCTATTTTTGCTATTTTTTTCATCATTTGTTTTGTTCGTCTTAGTTATGAAGATGAAAGAGTTATAAATATATAAACATCTTAAAGATATCTTAGAAAAAAGAAGTTTTAGTTTATAAACTCATTTACATGTAAAGATATTATATTCAATTTGCATACATACTTAATAACGTATCTATATTAAGAATTTCTACTTTATTTTGCTCATCTATTAAGATTAGATCTTTATTTTTAAACTTTGTCAAAGTACGAGAAAGTGTTTCAGGAGTAAGATTTAATAAAGAAGCGATTTGAGTGTTTTTAAGTGTATCAAACAACTCTGTGTTTTCTACTAAAAATTTTGCTATTTTTGCTTCTGCTGTTAAAACTATCTCATTGGTTATAACTTCTGACATAATTTTAAGTTTTCCAGCGAGTGATTTGATGATTTTTAAAGATAATTCTGGATTTTTAAAAAAGCTTTCTTCTAACTTTTGATAATCTATCTTCAGTACTTCTCCTCTACTTGTAAATTCCGCAGTTGCAGGATAAGGAATCTGCTCAAAATTTGCCAGTTCAGCTACCAAACTCACTGGTAAAAACTGATGCAAAAAGATTTGAGTTCCTTTATGATTTATTTTGTAAAGTCTTAAAACTCCATCTAAAAGAATATGCAAGTATTTTGGCTCATCTCCTTCATAAAAAAGTATCTCTTTTTGGTTGTATTTTTTTATGACTGATATATTTTTTAGTTTTTTTATATCTTCCTCAGCTAAGTGAGAAAAAAATGGTATCTCTTTTATTCTATTCATATCTTATTGTACCATACTAATCATATTGTGAAAAAATATATATCTAACACAACTTTATAGAGTTTTTACTACTCATATATTATTTTTAAATCATATCAAATAGTTAAATTTTATTAATTAAATAAATTAGAAGTAAAAATAAATTGACTTTTATTTTATTTTTCTAAATTATATTGTTACTATACGAAACGTTTTATCGCTTACTCCCCATTTGACGGACACAATAATGATAACCATCTGACATTTTAATGTAGTATTGATATTAAATAATGTCGGAAAGGGTTATGGATGAGCATTAAATTAAAATTAAATTTCGTTGTTGCTTGTGTTTTAGTTGCCTTTATTGGGCTCTCTTTTTATGCTACTTTTATTGAAAGTAAAATAGAAATGTTTGAAAAGATTGAAAACAATCTATCTCATATGAAAATAGATGTTTTAAAATTACGGAAAGATGAAAAAGACTTTTTAGCTAGAAATAATTTAAAATATGCTAAATCATTTCAAAAAGATAATTTACTTTTAAAAAAAGATATCTTGAAAATTAAAACATTTTTAATTCAAGAAAATATTGATCACGCTCAAATTGATAACTTTGAAAAAATAGTTCGCAAATATGACACCATTTTTTCAAAAATTGTTGCTTTGAAAAAAACAATTGGACTTACACCCAAAGATGGTTTATATGGAGCACTTCGTAATTCTGTTCATACTGTTCAAGCAAGTGCAAAATCACAAAATGACACAGCTTTGATGTCCCTAGTTTTAACTCTTAGAAAACATGAAAAAGATTTTATGTTAAGACATGATCCTAAATACATAAAAAAATTCAATAGTGTATATACTCAAACAGCTGCTTATATCAATACTTTAGCGAACAACTCTACCTTAGTAGATAATTTGAATCTTTATAAAAAAGATTTTTTAGCACTCTTTGAAGCTGAAAAAAACATAGGGCTTGATCATAATTCTGGATTAATGAAAGAAATGCGCACCATTGTCCATCAAGATGAGACAATCTTGGAAGCCTTACAAAAAGAATTATCTATAAATGCTAAAGAGACTATCTCTTTTTTAAATAAAACTTTATACACAACAGGTATTTTAGTAATTGTCTTAATACTAGGTGTTATTTTATTTATTGCTAAAGGTATTGAAAAATCACTGAATATTATAGAAACAACATCTTTTGACTTATCACAAGGAGAAGGAGACCTAACACAACGCTTAAAAATAAAAGGAAAAGATGAGATAGCAAAAGTTAGTCAAAATATTAATGCTTTTATTGAAAAAGTACAAATAACTGTCAAAGAAGCAAAATCAAGTAGCGCAGAAAATAGCTCCATAGCAGAAGAGTTATCACAAACTTCACTCCAAATAGGACAAAAAGCTGAAACAGAAGCACAAACCGTACAAGAGGCAACACAAAAAGGGAAAATATTACAAGAAGTTTTAAATAATTCTATTACTGAAGCTAAAGAGACAAAAACAATTATCACCCAAACAGGGAATAACCTCGAAAAAGCAAAATCTAAAATCACACAATTATCCAGCGATGTTAATCAAAGTTCTGTTTTAGAAATAGAAATGGCAGCAAAATTACAACAGCTAAGCACTGATGCTGAGCAAGTTAAAGATGTTCTTACTGTTATATCAGATATTGCTGACCAAACCAATCTTTTAGCTCTCAATGCAGCTATAGAAGCAGCACGAGCAGGAGAACATGGACGTGGTTTTGCTGTTGTTGCTGATGAAGTACGAAAACTTGCAGAAAGAACACAAAAATCACTTGCAGAAATTAATGCTACTATTAACATCATCGTACAATCCATCCAAGACACAACAGATCAAATCACAAAAAATTCTCACAATGCGAGTAAACTAGCGGAAAATTCAAGTGAAGTTGAACATGATATTGACCATAGTGTTAATGCTGTACAAAATACCATTTCAGATATAGAAAAAATCATCAATGGCTACGTTAAAAATGCAGAAATGACAACAGATATTATCCATGAAATAGAAGGAATAAATAATCTCTCTAGCGAAAATGCTAGAAGTGTAGAGGAAATATCAAGTGCGGCAAACCATATGTCACAAATGACTTCAAAATTGAGTCTTTTACTCAATCAATATAAGGCATAAATAGTAAAATGGATAAAAAGCACATTCTAGATAGATAGTGCTTTTTATTTTACTTAAGAGTGTGGAATTTTGACCGTATATCCAACAGCTCTAATATTAGTTATAAAGTCCTCTTTTAAATGACTTTTTAGACGGTTTATTTCTGCTCTAATAGTTGCTATATCAACTTCAACATCATCCCAAACATAATCCATAAACATTTCATAGCTACACACAATCCCTCTATTATAGGCTAAATACTCAATAATCTTTGATTGTCTTTTGGATAGTACTTGTGGTTCATTGTTAAAATACAGCGTCATATTTTCAGTATTAAAACTATAACAACTTGAGAGTCTTTTATGTTTTCTTTTTATTGGTATAATCTGAGAAATTCTATCTATTCTTAGGCTTAATTCTTTGAGATGAAAAGGCTTTTTAAGATAATCAAAACACTCCAATTCAAATGCATGTGAAATATCTTCAATATTTGCATGAGTTGAAATAAAGATAACGGGAATCATTCTTTTTTGCTCATGCAATTTTTCTATAATGCTAAACCCATCTATATTAGGAACATTTATATCAAAAATCAACAAGTCAAACTCTTCTTTTTCTAAAATATCCCAACATACATTACCATCTCGTACAGAGGTCATCAAATGACCAATAGAAGTAAAATATGTTGAAATAGCTGCATTTAGTAAAATATCATCTTCTAGTAATAAAATCTTCATAGCACACTCAAATTAAAAATATAACAAAAAGTAGTAGCTTCTTCATCAGAATAAAGTGTAATTTCCACTTTTTCCTCCTTGCAAATTCTTTTAACAAGATTAAGTCCTAATCCAAATCCATCTTGAACCTCTTCTTCTCGGTAAAATTCTTCAAAAATTTTATCAGGATCTTGAATTTTACGCGAATAAGATTTGATACAAAAATGCACTTTTTCACCCACTCTTTTAAGAGTTACAAAAATAGCTTTATTCTCAAAAGTATATTTAATAGCATTTGAAAGATTGTTATCTATAATTCTTTGCAATTTTGTTTCATTAAAATCAATAATCATTGGATTATCACTTGTTTCAAAATGAATCTTAGATTCTGCCTTACTAGCAATTTGTTCAAAAAAATCAATTCTTTTTTGTATAAATTCAACTAAATTAATTTTATTTTTTAAATATACCAATTGATCTTTTTTAATAAGATAACTCAAATCATCAGATAGAGAAAAAATACTTTTTACAGCCACTTCAATATTTTCTAAATACTCTTTTTTTTCAAATTTTATATCGTGTAGTTCAATATTTGCCATAATAACACTCAAAGGAGTATTTATCTCATGTATGGTATGAGATAAAAACTGTTTATGAGAAGCTAAAAGCTTCCTAGAATATCGTATTTGTTCTTCTAATCTTCGTGATTGAACTTCATAATCTCTAGCACTTTGCTGAATAAGATTTGTTAAAGATTCAATCGTTTTAGCATACGATTTTTCTTCATCTTCTTCTTTATTTTCCAAACTTTTCGCGTATAGATTCATGTCACTATTTTCACATTCACTTAACGCAACAACTGTCAATGTTTGATTAAGTAATTCATTATGTCCCTGGTTGTGATAGAATTCAGAATACGTAAAAAAACCTGCTGTTGGAGCAAGTCTTGCAAATGGTTCAACTTCAAGACGAATTAAAGCTGGCATATACCGCCTTCTTGCCATACAAGAATAGATATAAAAAGTCTCTGCTTGCACACCATGAAGTTTTGTTAATGCTTTGATTGGATCATGCATCAAAGCTTGTACATCAGCAAAACCAATTCTTACTTCATCCCCTTCGCCAAGATTTCCTGCACAACTTAAACTACCATCTTCATGCTTAGCAATAACAGCTCTTGCTGTCATAATTCCATCTTTTTCTATAATGAGTGGAAACTCTGTCTGAGAAGCGTGGTTTTTAAGATATTTTTCATAAAATTTTGCTGAAGTCATACCATCGATTTTATAAATTCTGTTACCTTGAACTTCATCAATTGTATGTTTGACTCCTATACTTTTCCAATCAAATTTATAATCTCTAGCAACTTGTAAGACATCAGAATTTAGAGAAACGCCCACTACACCTTTGGATAAAATCGTATTTTGTGATGAAATATAAGTTTTTTCAAATTTTCCATTATCCCCAGCCATCCCACCACAAATAGGAATAGATGCATTATAAGACTCAATACCATTGAGAAGATCTTCTGCATTAATAGCAGTTCCATCTGAAAATAAAATAAGAAGTTTTGTATTTGGTTCAATCAACTCAGTAGCAATTTGTACACCACTTTTAAAAGCTTCTTCTTCTTTAATATAAAAAGTTTTAAGTGTTGTGTTTTTAAATATACTAATAGATATACTTGTTTGAAAAGTACTTACCATACCTTCACAAATCTCTCCATCTGTAGTGGTTCCTATGCAGATTGCCTGAGGAATATTGTGTAAAAGAGTATTAACAACTTTTTTAAAAGTATTTTTATCTTGTCCACAAAAAACTTGTATTAAAACATTTTGTTCATTTTCAAACAAAGAAAAGTTTATTAACTCATCTAATGAACCATTGGTGTATCCATAATTATATGTTTTCATTTTTCTCTCTTTGTAACAAAATAAAACATAAATTTTATGTCTATTTTATTATGTAATTAAAACTACTACATTCCTTGTGAATATTATTGTATTGTATCACATATCCATGATTTTTTAGATTTCCGCTCTAATTTGTATACGCTAACATAAGGTTGCTTAATGGTGAATATATTTTGAAATGAAATATTTAAAAAATAGCGTAAAATTACCCTATTTACACCAGCATGAGCGACGATTATAATCGTTCCATTATTTGCTTGTATTATTTCATTTAAAGCTTTCATAACACGTTGGGATAATGCACCAAAACTTTCACCTTGAGGTGGAGTAAAATGTTCTAAATCTTGACCTCTTTGTTCATATGCTTGTGCATTATTTGTTTTAATCAATGACATAGGTATATTTTCCCATGTACCCATATCAATTTCTTGAAATTCTCTGATTTGATGAGGAATTAAATTTTTTGATTGACATATAATATTTGCAGTTTCAACACACCGACTTAAAGAACTTGTAAAAACAGTATCTATAGGGATTAAACGAAAATACTCTTGTAAACTTTTTGCTTGTTCTTTTCCTAGTTTATCAAGCAGTATGTCAGTTCTTCCCACATACCTTTTTTCCTCTCCTGTATCAATATGTCCATGACGAACTAAATAAATCTTTTCAACCATATGAAAAAACTTTTCGAGTTAAATTTTCTATTTTTCTAATAATATTACGAGTGGCTTGTACTCTTTTATTTATGTTTTCAAGTGCTTCAAGATTATCTTTACATTTTATACGTGCTTTTTCAAAACGTTCTTCAAAACCACATACCTCATCTTCACTCACTAATTTATCAGCTAAAAAAAGTAACTCATTTTCATTCAATGGTTGATTCATATCAACATCAATATCCATATGTGTTTCAATGATATCACCTACTTTTTTATAACCCATCAAACGTAGTTTTTGAGCACCAACAAAAGCATGATTTTTCTCTTTTCGTGATATATCATGTAAAAGGGCAGCAGCTAAAAGTTCATTCTTATCAAAATTTAAATTACACTTGGAAATTTTATCAAGAAGTCTAAGTACTATTTTTCCAACAGCTTGAGTATGCTTGATAATATGCTCGTCTACTTCATTTTGCTCTAAAATAGCTAAGCACTCTTTTTCATTTGGTACTCCAAGTGCCTCATATGCTACTAATGCTCCATAATCCTCAAATGTATCCATATCCATCATAACAGACTGATCGCATACACTTACATGTAAAGCATCATCTTTAAATGCTTCTAAAACCTGTTTTAATCCACCTTCCCCATCACTCACAAGAATTGAGTTTTTATATTTTATATCAATAAGTGGGGGATGTCCTTTACGACCCAAAAAGATAGGATAAATAAGTCCTTTATGTCCACTTTTATATGCATTATAAAGACGTTCAAGACTCTCAACTTTAACAAGTGGTATATCAACAGGCTGCATATAGAAAGCCTCTATTGCTTCACTCATCATACTTAAACCTTTTTGAATAGAACTAAACATCCCATTATCATATTTTTCGTTATAAACTATCGCAACATCATCATCTTTGAGCTCTTTTAAAATCTCTTCTTGGTTATGTCCAGTAACAACATAAATATGTTTTATCCCATGCTTTTGATATGTTTGAATAAGTCTCTTCAAAGCCTTTGTTTTTCCTAATGGCAATAATGGCTTAAAATCATGCATCCTTGAAGAGTATCCAGCTGCAATGATAAGAACAGCCATATTGTCTTTTGACATATTTCTAGCCTCTTTTAACTTTTATAAGCTCAGCTAAAATACTAATAGCAATTTCTTCAGGCGTTTGAGCATCAATAGGAATACCAATAGGACAAGCAACTCTATCTAAATCACTTTGTACAAAACCTTCATCTAGTAATTTAGAATAAACAGTCTTTTTCTTTTTCTTGCTACCAATCATCCCAATATATTTTGCATCTGTCCTTAAAGCTTGCCCTAATACATCTTTATCAAAAGAGTGCCCTCTTGTTACAATTACAATATAACTATTGTTGTTAATCATTCCATTAAAAGGAAGCTGTGCATAAGAAGGTGTAATAAGAAGTTCATTTGCTGTTGTAAAATACTCTTTATTTAAAAACTCTGAACGATCGTCCATGACTACAGTATAAAAACCTAACTCTTTAGCAAAAAGAGCCACTTTTTGTGAAATATGCCCTGCCCCAACGATGCATAACTGCTCCATTCCATAAATAGGCTCAATAAAGTATTTTTCTTTTTCTTGTGCAAAATTAAACTTTATTTGATTAAAATTTTCTCTCAATGATGAAACAAAATTTTTGACTTTTTCATCCTCTTGCCCATAAAATTCTGTTTTTGTAAACAGAAATTTATCTTTTTGTGTAACAGGACTATCATCATTTGGAATTCTTGTAAGCATAACAAAGTCTTTTTCATCTTCTCTCAACTCTCTTGCCTGATGATATTGTTTTGCTTCTTCTTCATTAATATATTCAAGAAGAATTTCTACATTACCTCCACATACCATACCTTCTAAGGAAGCATCTTTGTCAGAGAGAGTAAATTTTTCTATCAAAGATTCTTTTGCTTTAAAAACTTTAGAAGCCAATTGAATAGTCATAGCTTCTAAAAGTCCACCACCTATGGTTCCAACAATAACAGCATTTTTTCGAATAAGCATTTTCGTTCCTACTCCTCTAGGAGCAGAACCTTTTTTACTCAATATAGTTGCCGCAACAACTTCTTGTTCTTCATTTAAAATATCCCCAATTATTTCAATCATCGTTTTCATAAACTACCTTCCTTTGTTAGAATAATGTATTTTTCTCTTTATCATGCTATTCGTTATACTTGATGAATAATCATCCCATTTCCACTCTACTTTTACTTCAATATCCAAATCACTTACTATATTGTTTTGTATCTCTTTTACAACACTTTTACTATTAAAATTTTCTCGTAGTGTAAGCTTTACATGTAAAGCATCTTTCTCATTAAATTCAGCTCTATAATCTACAACATCATTAAATTGCAATATAAGTTCATCTAATTGTCTTAAATGAATTTCGTGCTGATTGAGAGATATTTTGTTATCAATACGACCAATAACTTTATCCATAGTTCTTAAAAAAGTACCACATGCACAAGGCTTGGTACTAAAACGTGCCATATCTCCTGTTTTATATCGAATTAAAGGCATAGCTTGACGAGCAAATGTTGTAAAAACAACTTCACCATACTCTCCATCTAAGACATGCTTTTGTGTAATAGGGTCAATGATTTCAAAATACAAATGATTTTCTCTAAGATGATAACCCTTTAAGCATTCACACTCCACTCCTCCACCGTATCCCATCTCTGTCATGCCATAATGGTTAAATACTTTGCACACCCCTTCATTGCTTAGTTTTTTCACTAATGTATCAGGGACATAATCTGTACTTAAAAGAACTTTTTTAATGTGTTTATAAAATATCTCTGGTTTTATTCGACTGAGGTAAAGCACTTGCATAGGAATACCAATGATACATGTAATGTTGTTTTCTTCTATACATGTAAGTGTTTTTTCAACATCACTAAGGACACCCTCGACGATGCACTCAATATTACTTTGTTCAAGAGCTTTTTTCAGTAAATCTCCAATACTTCCATAAGAAGGGCCAGGGAGTAAAACTAACACTTTATCTCTCTCATCAACTAAACAATTCATACCATAATGAAAAAAATCAATTGTATCTTCCAAATCTTCATGCGTAAAAAATATACGTTTTTCATCACCTGTTGTACCAGAAGTATTTAAAGTTACAATACGCTCAATTTCACGATGAGGAACAGCCACAAAATCATAATTATCACGTCTAATATCATGCTCACTTGTAAAAGGAATCCTCTCATATTCTTCAAATGATTTTATAGTACTTATATCTACACTATTTAAATGCTTTTCATAAAATTTACTATTTGTCTTTGCATACTTCAAAGTATTTATTAATTGTTCTAATTGATAATCTTTGAGTGCTTTTTGACTTCTTTTTGTTATTTGTGTGCGCTCAACTATCCAGTTTTCTAACGGAGTCACTTTCATCTGCTTGTCACCATAGAATCTCTATAAAGAGAACGTCCCTCTTGATTGGTTAAATTATACATACAAAAAGGAATCAGATTTCCATTTGGAGTAGATACATGTATACAACAATCTTTAATTCTCTCCAAATTAACATTCCAAGCATCTTGAAATGCCATTGCTGAAAGACTAAAAGTATTGTTTTGTAGAGCATCCAATATCTTATCCCAATCTGAAAGTTTTTCTTGTTCAATAAGTTTTTGATAAGACCAATTTCTTGAAACAAAAGCTTTGGCTTTATTTGCTCCAACTTCTGCTTTTTTAACATCACTAGAACAACAAGAGCGTTTCGTAATAGGCTTTAAAATATCTCCTTCTATTAAATAATTACCGTTAAAAGAACAAAGAGAATTTTCACATCCTGGAGGTTGCATACTTGTTAAACTCACCATATCATTTGTTTGTTTATTAATATAATCCATAACTTCAGGCAAAGTGATTCTATCTTCATCTTTAGGCTCATTTGGAATACGCCCAAAATAACTCACAGGTTGAAAATGAACTCCTCTAACAGTTGGCGAATAGTCCATCCCAAAACGGATAATATCCCCTATATTATAAACATTTATTTTTGGTACTAAAGTAGGAACAAGAACAACACCAATACCATGTTTATGGCAATTCTCAATTGCTTTTTTCTTTAACTCCAAAAGTGCTTTACCACGTAATTGTTTATATATTTTATCATCGGTACCATCAAATTGTAAAAAGATAGACTTCAATCCTGCATTTTTCAAAGCTTTTACATATACCTCATCATTTGCAAAACGAATACCATTTGTATTGACTTGAATAAAAGGAAATCCAAAAGTCGTAGCCATAGCTACAATATCAACTAAATCATCTCTTAAAGTAGGCTCTCCTCCTGAGAGTTGAATGTTGCATTTTCCAGAAACTTTTAAAATACGCTCAAATTGTAATTGAATATTTTCTAATGATGGATCTTCATTTTTTGACTCAATCGCATCAGCAAAACAAAAACGACAATTTAAATTACAACGAGAAGTGACTTCTATTAGTGCGGTACAAGTGTGTTGCCTATGTGAACTACAAAGTCCACAATCATATGGGCATCCCATTTTTAATTCAGTAATAGGGTTTTTAATATAAGCTCTCTCTTTTGTACGAATCCACTCTTTTATCCCTTCTCCACGCCACACAACAGTTTTAAATTTACCATGTTCTGAGCACTCTTTGTGCATATAGGTATTCTCACCTTCTTCATACATGTTAGCTTCTATTTTGCTCAAACATATGGGACAAAGACTTTGTGTATGAATTCCCTGATTTGAAGTCATGAAATACATTCCCTATTACCATACTCATAACCATGATTCAGAAGAATCTCACAAACTTTTATATATGCTTTTTGCAACATATCTGCACAAATAGGTTTATAACTTTGATCACTGCCATAAAAATCTTTCACCCCAATAAGATCAACACATTGAGTTGAGCCAAATTCTTTTTTAAACCATTCATGAAATTCAGCTATCATCTCTTTTATATTCTCTTTTTCGCTTTCACCTTCTTTACCTTTTGCTGCATAAAGTCCTAAAACACCAATACCTCCACTTAATACTCCACAAGTTTGTTGTGTATCTGCAATACCCCTGCAAAGACCTTGTGCAGATTTTATAAGATCATCATTTTGTATTCCTTCATCTTCAAGACAAAGTTTATACATAATTTGGGCACAACAAAAGCCCTCAGTTGAGAGTCTGAACAAACGCATTGATAAATCATCCATTTTTGCCTCCTTTTTTTCGTGCAAGAATCATAAAATATCCTGGTTTACATTGTTGAAGAGTTTTTTCAAAAGAACAACATGTTTGAGTTTTTTCACCACTCATTGTCTTACTCCAAAATGCACTCATTGAACCATGAGAAAAAATTATTTTGACCATAAGCTCTTTAAGAAAATGGCTATGATCTTCTACAAGTATAATTTCAAAACCCATTTTTTCTAATTTTTCTTCCAATAAAGGCAACTGATGCAATCCTCTTACACACGAAGTAATAGAAAAATTTGTAAGCTCATCAATTGCCTCTGGGTTCTTTGCATAAACATCAGTAATGACAAACCAACCATCATTACTTAATACTCTATGTGCTTCTTTGAGTGTTTCTTGTAAATGATCCATCAAAGATAATGTACACTCTGCAAAAACACACTCAAAACTATTATTATCAAAAGGCAAAGAATCTCCTTTAGCAAAAACAAATTTTGATAAAGGATTTTTTTCTTTTGCAATCTTTAACAGCTTTTGTGATAAATCTACACCAGTAGCTCTAATCAAATGCTCACGCCAAAGATACTCAATAGTAGCCCCTCTTCCACAACCTAAATCAAGGACATTATCTTCTTTATCCAAAGAACAAAATCTTACTGCTTTTTTTGTCAGCTCAAAGCCACCAGGTCGTAAAGTTTCCCCAGTAACTTCTTGCATACAACAGCTTTCATAAGCATTCATACTACTTATCCTCCAAGCCTTTTTCAACTTCAAGCATCTTTCCCAATGCCAAATCATCATTTATATAAACCATTTTACATGTAGGACATTTTAAAAGCTCCACTTCAAAATTACCTTCAAGATAACGGACTTTTACTTTTTCCAAAACTAATGATTCTTGGCATTTATCACATATCCATTTATTTGTTATATTAAGTTCATCTTTCATTTTATTCTTCCACTATTTGCATTCTATGGCTATAAACATCTTTTAAAACAATGTCACTTCCATTTTCTTCATATTTCACCCAATATGTCACATTTTGAATTCTAAGCCGTGCTAAATAATCTGATGTTTCAGGATTAAAAAATCTCTCTTTTTGTTTAATGGAATTATGTATAACTTGTTCAATATCACTTACTAAGATAAATCTCTTTTCAATTATCTCGTTTATTTCATCTGAAATATTCAAAGTAAAATCATATGTATTGCTTAAATCACTCTTCACTTCTTCATTCCATATCTCTTTAAGAAGTTGTTTTTTAAGTCGTTTACGATTGTTTTGTCGATCAGAAAGTGTCGGCATTTTTTGAGGTACAGCTTGGTCTATTTCATTACCGTATATAATATCTAGAAGGTGATAAGCTCTTTTATTCCCCTTCACAATAGCATCTTTACACATCGCACAATAAACAAGAATATCTTGCTCACTCTCCGTAATTCGATCATTTACAAAATCATCGGCTTGCTCTTTATTAGCACACGATACCAACCCTCCATATCCACAACATTTTGCTTTGTCTTTTGAAAATTCAAGCTCTTCAATGCTATAACCTAATGTTTTAACAATACTACGAACACTTTTATGAATTTGTGTATCATGTCTAGTAGCACATGCATCATGGATACTCAACTCTTTTTTACCTTTTTTAATAGCAACTTCGGGTAAACCGTATTTATCAAATACTTCCCATAACGATACTGTTTTTATCATCGGCAAATATTTTTCAAAAGTAGAAGTACAACTAGAACATGCCAATATAAATGTTGGTTCACCCATTTCTTTCCATACATTAAGTATTTTTTCTACACTTTGGGGCATTAAATCAACTCTTCCAGCCCAATCAGCAGGTGCTCCACAGCATCCTAAATAAAGGCCAACATCATTTTGTGCATCTTTATCTTTAATAGCTCCAACTAGATGCTTATAAATATCCCCTATATAATCTGTATGTGTTGCACTAAGCTGACAACCTGGATAAAATAAAAATCCTGTTTTTCCAGAACCTTTATATAATCCTCTTGTATAACCACAAAAAGCTATTTGAGGATAATAGAACAGACTTTTGGAGTCCTCTTTACTAGGCTGTTTTCTTACCATTGAAAAATAATCGCTATTGCTAAAACTCATATCTTTTAGTGCAAAATCATGAGCCGACAATGGCATTTTCCCACGTTCAACCATACTTTCACGTGTATCATGAATAATATCTTTCATTCCAATCCCTACTGGACACACTTCTTTACATAAACCACACTGTGTACAAGAGTTAATCATCTCATTGGCACTATGTGTTCCTAAAATAATGCGTTCATTATGATTTATATTTCTAATATAACTATCAGGTGTTACATTAAACCTTTGCATGTGAACACATGCATCAATACACTCATTACATTGACATTTGAGGCATCTTTTTGCCTCTTTTTTTGCTTCATTTTCGAAATAGATACTAGATGTTTTTTTAACTACATCTATAGGTTTTACGGTATCTATTTTATAATTTAATTTCGTTTCAAATATTCCCTCTCGCTCCCTCGAAGCAAGCATAGAGGTTTTAGTAATATATCTATCTATCGAAACAGCTGCTCGTTTACCTGAACTTACACAATGAATAACTGAATTATTTTTACTTTGAATTTTTCCACCTATAAATAGTGAGGCAATATCACTTTGATAAGTATCAGGGTTGATGTCATACTCTTTACTCCAGTAACCTGTACCCAAATAAATAGCATCATATTTTTCGATATAAGTTTGTAAATTTTCTTCATTTACTTCGGTATTAAAAAAAACACTAATACCTTTTTTGCTAATGAGTAAAAGCTCTTCTTCTATAATAGAAGAATCTAAACCTTTTCCTTCATAATCCCAAAGACTTCCGCCTAATCGGCTTGATTTTTCATAAATAGTAACCTGATAGCCTTTTTTATCAAGTTCAACTGCTGTAACAATCCCACTTAATCCTCCACCTATAACAGCAATATTGCCTTTTGTTTTTGGTAAGAGCATTGCTTTTTTAGGTGCATCATACCCTAAATCTATAACTGTTTTTTCTAATTCGCTAATCTTAATACTTCCACCGACATCTTTTCTAACACACTTTGATTCACAAGGATGGTCACAGATTTTTCCAATAAGTCGGCTAAAAGGAATTTTATTTTCCATAATTTTGTATGCTTTAGCAAAATCACCTTTTTCAATTTCAGATGTAAAGGCAATCACATCCATATGAACGGGACAGGAAGCTACACATACAGGAGGTTCTGAATGAATACATTCATTACCAATTTCTAATAATTTATCTAAATCCATTCTCTATATCCTCATATTATTGCATTTAAAGATAAAGGCGTGAGTGAGATATATATCCCACTCACTTTATAGCGTTTATTTACACTAATCAGCTAAAGCTGCCAAAACTTTTTCTGGACGCGCTGGTAAATGAGTTACCCTAGCGCCACACGCATTATAAATAGCATTAATAATTGCTGCATGTGGAGCAGCAAGAGGCATTTCTCCCGCACCTGAAGCACCTAATAAACTATTAGGACGTTGATATTCTGTATACATCAACTCTAACGAATCAGGAACATCTTTGATTGTTGGAATACCACAACCTGTTAATGTTGTATGTTTTCTCAAGTCATCAAAATCTTCTGTTAATGCTAAACCAATACCTTGAACTAGACCACCATACATTTGACCATCTACAACAAGTCTATTAATAATAGTTCCAACATCTGATGCTAACAACATTTTTTCTACATTTGTTTTACCTGATGCAGTATCAACTTCAACTTCAGCAACACAAACACCATACATGTATGCAGCAAATGGATCACCTTGACCATGTTCTGGTGGAGTATCTGTACATGGAGCTGTCCATTTACCCATATATTTAAGCTCACGGCCTTCTGCAACCATCTCTTCATATGTTCTATATGTACCATCTTCTTTTTTCAATGATTCAAGTAAATTTTGGCATGCGACAACAGTAGCATTTCCTGTTACAACATTAGAACGACTACCACCTGCTGGTCCACTATTTGGTGTTTTAGTCATATCATTTAATACTAAATCAATTTGTTCTGGTTTAAGATTTAATGGTTTTAAAGTTTCATGAGCAAAAGTCAATGTACCAATATCAGCTCCTTGACCATGATCTTCCCATGAATTTCCAACTGAAACACCCTTTGGTGTAATTTCAGCCCAAGCTTCAGAAGAATCTGGTCCATCTAATCCACAACCATAAATATTAACAGAGACACCAACTCCATATTTTTTACCAGGAAGAGCATTTGCATTTTTTTGCGCCGCTCTCTTTTTTGCTGCCTCATATGCTGGACGACTCTTATCAAATAATTCTTCCAAACAATATACATCTGGTTTACAACCTGATGGAGTAGTATCACCTTCTCTATAAATATTTTTATATCTAAATTCAAATGGATCCATACCCACTTTTTCAGCTAATTCATCTATAAGTACTTCTGATGGGAACATGATTTCTGGAGCACCATACCCACGAAATGCTGAACCCCAACCATGATTAGTACATACAGTTCGTCCATTACCACGAATATTAGGAATACCATATCCTGCACAACCAAATTGCATACCACGTTGTGTTAATAAATCGCCAAATTCTGAATAAGGACCATGATCAACACTCCAATCTGATTCTAAAGCTAAAATTTTTCCATCTTCATTAGCAGCTAATTTCATAGTTGTCCAAAATGGTGATCTTTTACCTGTATATGTAATTTGTTGTTTCATATTAAACTCAAGATAGACTGGTCTTCCAGTTGCCATTGTTGCAACTCCTAGTAAACCTTCCATTGTTGGGCTAAATTTATATCCAAATGTTGCACCAGTATTGTTTTGCACGATATATACATCTTCTGCTTTCATTCCAACACCCTCTGCAATCATTAATGCATGGAAATGAATTGCAATACTTTTAGAATGAATAATTAATTTTCCATCATCATCTACATAAGCAAAACCAACATCTGGCTCGATTGGTAAATGGGGTTGTCTTTGTGTATAAAAACTATCTTCAACAACATAAGGAGCACTTTGCATAATTGGGCTAGTCTCTTCACCTTTACTAATGTGGTTGTTGAAATAAACATTAGGAGTTCCAGGATGAATTTCAATAGCATCATCTGCCATAGCATCTGGTGCATTCATATAAGCTGGTAAAACTTCTAATTCAACTTTAACTTTTTCAACACCCGCATGAGCAGCTTTTTCATTTTCAGCTAAAACAATTGCAATTGCATCACCATATTGGAATATTTTTTTATCATTTAAAATTGGTCTTTCTAAACCGTCACCTTTATTGGTAGGGAAAGCCAAACCATTAATTCTATTGGTTCCTTTAACATCTTTATAAGTCAATACAGCAACAACACCTGGAACTTTTTTTGCCTCTTCTGTGTCAATTGAAATAATATTAGCATGAGAAACTTCTGCTTGTACGAGTTTTGCATGAAGTGTATTTTCAGGAAGTTTCAATCCTAAATCTGCTCCAAAATCCCATGTTCCAGTTACTTTTGCAAGTGCTGATGGACGAACATAGTCTGATCCAACAATTGAAGCACCCTCAGGAAGTGATTTCCAAATATCTTTTACTTCAATTTCACCTCTTAGCAATTGTGCTGCTGCCATAACAGCATCAACTAATGGTTTATATCCTGTACAACGACAAACATTTTTATTTTTTTGAAACCAATCTCTTACCTCTTCACGTGTAGGGTTATCATTTTTATCTAAAAGATTTTTTGCTGAGACAATAAACCCTGGAGAACAAAAACCACATTGTGCACCACCATAAACCATCCATGCAACTTGAAGAGGATGAAGTTCATCTTTTGACCCAACACCCTCAATTGTAATGATTTCATCATTGTCTTTAATTTTTTTCATTTTAGTAATACACGATCGTACAACTTTTCCATTAAGAATAACTGTACAAGAACCACATTCACCACTTCCACAACCAACTTTTGTTCCTGTGAGTCCTAATTGTTTTCTTATTACATCTGATAATTTTTCTGCTGCATCAGCAACAAAAGTCACTTTAGAGCCATTCATCAAGATTGTTCTTTTTAACATATTATAACCTTTCATAAAATACCAATTTACTGTCTGCTATACATCATTACGATATCGATAACACATAAGTTATGCAAATCACATAGCAAACTAATTTAAGAATTTGAACTTTTAAGCTTTTTAAAAACAAAACATTTCAAGCCACTTCACCACTCTTCAAAACATTAAATTGAGTTTAATCAAAAATTCTTTGCACTTCCTCCTTTTTCCCTAAGTATCTTCAATTTACAAATATGCAAAATTAGCATATTTGTAAACTAAAAAATTTTGCTTTCTCAATCTATTTAATATGCAAAATTGGCATATTTCTTAATTAAGAATTCTTAGTTTTTATAATCTTCTAATTGAAGTATATACTTAATTCATAGCACGAAAATAGCAAAAATAATTTTTATAATTTTCTTTGTAAATAATTTAAGAAAACTATTAGAATAGAAAATATTCTAGTTATAATAATAAAAATTTTATAGTTAAAAGCTTCATATTTTGTTATATATATAAAACATTATTATTAGTATATTATTAAAAGATATTAAATATGATTAAAATACAAATAATAAAAACTATTCTGCTTAACATGAGGAATTACTTCACAATACTTAAATTTACAATATATTTTTTAATTTTTTTTAAGAATCTGTTCAATACATATCTACTATAATACAAACCAATTTTAAATAAATTATATATATTAATTTTTATTTAAATATAAAAAAAAGGATATAAACTTTTCAACGGCTATTTTCATGCTATAAATATCTAGTAGAATGTCGTTAACACAATAAAAGGGTATGTTATGTGGGAAATACCTTTAGGAGTTGTGGCTAATTAAGTTATATTCAACTACGAGAGGATAGTCTATGTCTAAAATGAATAAATTTGTTATTACAAATCCAGACCTCTGTATTGCCTGTAATGCCTGTATGAAAGTTTGTGTTAAAAAAACTTACATACGAGGTAAACTTTCAAAAAGCAGGCTTGATGTACTCACTTTGGAAAGTGGTAAAATGCCTAACCAATGCCGTCAATGTGATGATGCACCTTGTGCTAATGTCTGCCCAACGGGTGCACTAAGTATCAAGGATTCATCTATTGATCTTTGCGAAGAAATATGCATTGGCTGTAAGCTTTGTACTATTGCTTGTCCTTATGGAGCAATCCATATGGATGGTGAAGTTCCACCTTCAATTGAAGAAGATATTGAGAGAAATTTAGAGGCGGGTTGTATCAGTGGATTAAAAAGTATTGCTATTAAATGTGATATGTGTAAGGGGCTAGAAACTGGTCCTGCCTGTGTTGGTATTTGTCCAACAGGAGCTTTAGTTTTTCTTGATCCTGTTTTAGCAGAAGGTAAATTTGGTAAAAAAGTAAAAGGTGATATGACACCATTTTTAAAACTTATTTTACCTGATGTAGAAATTAAAAATATTCCTGCACCATTTGTTAAAAAACCAAAAGCACCTAAACCAGTGGCAACTGAGCCTAAAAAAACAGATAGCGAGGAATCATAATGCAAACCATATATACGTTATTTTTGTTTAGTTCATTTTTATCTATATTACTTTATAAAAAACCACGTCTTGCACAGAAACTTGGATTTGGATTAGCAACTGTAATTTCACTTTATGCAACGGTTTTTTTCTTTTCACATCTTAATGAAGAAATGATATGGGAATTACCAGGAAGCTTTATTAGTTTACCTGTTTTTAAACTTGATTCACTGGGAATGTTTTTTAGTTTTTTAATTAGTTTAATTGCCTTTGCAGTTTCACTTTTTAGTTTTGATTATGCAAAATTTTATGAAAAAAAGGCAAACTTAGCCGTTTTTGCTTCACTATTTAATGCATTTATTCTTTCTATGCTTCTTGTTATAGCAAGTGATAATGTTTTTTCTTTTATGCTTTTATGGGAAGTAATGACTCTTATCTCTGCTTTTCTAATTCTCATTAATGATGGCAAAGATGCTTCGAAAAATGTCATGATTTATCTAGGTATTGCTCAGATTGGTGCATTTTGTTTGATGGTCGCTCTTATAATTATGGCAAGTTTTGCGGGTAGTTTTGAGTTTAGCAAGTTTGCTGAACTTGATATAAGTTTTGGCATGAGTATTGTTCTTTTTGTTTTATTACTCCTAGGATTTGGCTCAAAAGCGGGAATGTTTCCTTTCCATGTTTGGTTGCCTATAGCATATTGTCAATCCCCATCAAATGCTTCTGCACTCATGAGTGGTGTTATGATTAAAGTAGCACTTTTTGCATTTATCAAATTTTCACTTTTTCTTCCACAATATACACAGTTTGGATATATTTTACTATTTTTTGGAGCATTGAGCTGTATTTTTGGGATTATTTACGCATTAGTTTCTAACGACTATAAAGCCTCAATTGCTTATAGTTCTTGCGAAAATGTAGGAATTATATTTTTAGGCCTTGGTGGAGCTTTTTATGGTCTTGGAGCAAATTCACCTATGATTGCTTTATTAGGTTTTATTGCAGCTTTCTTTCATATTCTAAATCATGCAGTTTTTAAATCACTACTTTTTATGTTAAGTGGTAACGTATTCACTGAAACAAAAACACGAGATATGGATGCTCTTGGTGGACTTCATAAAAAAATGCCTATAACATCTATCATATTTTTTGTTACCGCACTTTCTATCTGTGCACTTCCACCACTCAATGGTTTTGCTAGTGAATGGGTAACTTATAAAACAATGGTTATGGGTGGTATTGAACCTGGTGTTCTATCACGCTTTTTCTTTACAATTTCAATCGTTGCACTTTCTATTACTGGTGCTATGGCTATTATGACATTTTCAAAGTTATATGGTTCAGTTTTTTTAGGAATATCACGTGATAATAAAAATATAGATAACGTTAAAGAAGTCTCATTCATTAGACTTTTACCATTAGGTTTATTGGCAAGTCTTTGTGTAGGCATAGGTATTTTTATGAATAATGTAGTTGATATGCTTACAAAAATCGTTCTTACATTGATGCCACAAACAAACGCAATTACATATGGATTTATCTCTATGCCTATCATCGTTATGGTTATGGTTCTTTGTGCTATTCTTCCTTTTGTTTTTCTTTTTATATTAAAATCAAACAATAAAAAGGTTAGATCTACTGATCCATGGGCATGTGGTTTTATTTATAACAAAAACATGCAAATCGGTTCCAATTCCTTTACTGGAGATATCAGAAAAGCACTTAGCTTTCTTTTGAAACACGAACAAGATATTAAAATTGACGGATATTTTGGGAAAGCAGTCTACACCAAAAAAACACATGATCTTATTTGGGATAGGATTTATCAACCAATTATTCATTATATCATGGTTATTTCTGACAAGATAGGTATCTTCCAAAATGGTAGAACAAATCTTTATGCGGGCTATATCTTGATTTATCTTTGTTTGATAATAATCTTTAGTTATAACTATTTTTAAGGGAGAATAGAATGGATTTTATATATATATTATTACAACTTATTTCAGCTATATTAGTTGCTCCTCTCTTTGATGGAATTTCTAGAAAATTAAGAGCAAAATTTCAATCAAGAATAGGACCGAGTATTTTTCAAACCTATTATGATATTTATAAATTACTAAAAAGAGGAAGAACAAAACCAAATAGTTCAAGTTATATTTATCAAATTACACCTTATTTATTGTTTATGAGTGCTGCAGCAATGTTTTGTGCTTTACCGGTTACTTATGGTCTTGATTCTGCTGTTTTTTCTCAGTTTTCGGACATATTTGTTTTACTATACTTAGGCGCACTTTTTAGATTTATTTTTATTATTGCGGGTATTGATAGTGCAAATCCTTTTGCAGGTGTAAGCGCTAGTAGAGAAGGTACTCTGGGTTTTTATACAGAAGAAGTTGCTGTAATTTGTCTTGTTGTTGTTATGATGGGAGCAGGAAGCACTAATTTACCGATAATCACTTCTTTAATACAAGAAGGTAGTTATGGTTATGCTATCCCTTCATTTGCTGT
>NZ_JFBL01000014.1 GCF_000597725.1 Sulfurospirillum arcachonense DSM 9755 | reverse complement strand
TTACACCTTATTTATTGTTTATGAGTGCTGCAGCAATGTTTTGTGCTTTACCGGTTACTTATGGTCTTGATTCTGCTGTTTTTTCTCAGTTTTCGGACATATTTGTTTTACTATACTTAGGCGCACTTTTTAGATTTATTTTTATTATTGCGGGTATTGATAGTGCAAATCCTTTTGCAGGTGTAAGCGCTAGTAGAGAAGGTACTCTGGGTTTTTATACAGAAGAAGTTGCTGTAATTTGTCTTGTTGTTGTTATGATGGGAGCAGGAAGCACTAATTTACCGATAATCACTTCTTTAATACAAGAAGGTAGTTATGGTTATGCTATCCCTTCATTTGCTGTTGCTTCAACAGCATTTTTATGGGTAATGTATGTAGAAACAGGAAGAAAACCTTATGACTTAGCTGAAGCAGAACAAGAACTCCAAGAAGGAGTCTTGGGAGAGTTTTGTGGTAAAGACTTGGCTCTCATCGATATAGCATTATTACTCAAACAATTTACAATGTTAGGATTTTTTCTCGTCATTTTTATGCCTTGGAGATTTGAAAATCCTATTTTATCGTTGATTGTTTTTTTAGCGGAAGTGGGTTTCCTTTATGTTATGGGGGTATTTATCGATAACTTTGGACCAAGATTTACAATAAATAAAGGGGTAAAAAGAACTATGCTTTTTGCACTCGCTATTTCATGTACTTCATTAGTACTTTATATTATGGGAATTTAATTATGGAAAATATTATTAATATCGTTACCGTTTTGATGATGGCAACAAGTTTTGCAGTATTTAGTTTAAGACAATACCATCATAGTATCAAAGCGTATGCCTTGCAAACGCTACTATTAGTCATTGTCTTTTTAGCTTTATATTTTAAATATGGTTCACATGAATTACTTATATGGGCAATTACAGCTTTTGTTATTAAAGTAGTTTTTGTACCTCTTTATTTACTTAGACTTATTAAGAAAATAGGTGTTGTTGTTGAAGATGAACCAGTAGGTGGTTTTTTTATATCACCTGTTATAGCTCTTAGCTTTTCACTTGCAGTTTCTATGATGCTTTACAAAGTTTTTATTCATTTTTCACTGTTTCAAGAAATATTGCCTCTTTTTGCGGCTTCATTTATCTTTATGATGGGTATTTTCGGGTTCGTTTTAAGAAACTCATTTTTAAAACAAATCCTTGCTTACTGTCTTTTTGAAAATGGTATTCACTTAAGTCTTGCACTTATGGCATACACTTCACATGAACTTGTAGAAGTTGGAATTTTAACAGATGCTATTTTTGCAGTTATTATTATGAGTGTTTTGGCTAAGCGGTTTTACGCCTCTTATGATAGTCTTGATACATCTAAAGCTATAAATTTAAGGGGATAAAATGGATATACTATTATTAATACTCATCGTACCTTTTGTTTTTGGCATTTTAATGTTTTTAATGCCACTTAATTTCAAGTTATTAAAAAATCTACACATTTTTTTAAGCTTGATTGTCTCAGTAGTCTTACTTACAGCAGTTGGGAAAGTGGTAGATGGCGGTGAATTACATATATTTCATCAATTTATTTTCTTAGATTCACTTGGAGCTATCTTTTTATCGTTGATTGCGATTACTGGTTTACTTGTTAATATCTATGCAACTACTTATATGAAGTGGGAACTTGAAGAGGGACATATAACACTCAAAGAAGTTAAAAACTATTTTGCTTTAAGTTTTATTTTTACATGGACAATGGCTTTAAGTGTGCTTTGTAATAATATTGCCTTTATGTGGGCAGCTATTGAAGCGACTACACTTGCTTCTGTTTTTCTTGTTGCTGTTAAAAAAGATAAAAAATCTACTGAAAGTGGTTATAAATATATCGTTTTATGTAGTATTGGTTTAGCGTTTGCTCTTTATGCAACGATTCTTCTTTACTCTGCTGCTAATGGTAATATTGATGGAGAAGCAATGCTTTATACTAATCTTCTTGCTAATGCAGCTAATTTAGATCCTATGGCTTTAAAATTAGTCTTTATTTTTGCATTAATTGGTTTTGGAACAAAAGCAGGACTTGCTCCAACTCATACTTGGTTACCAGATGTTCATGCAGAAGGTCCTGCTCCAACATCTGCTTTACTTTCAGGGGTCCTTCTTAAATGTGCAATGTTAGGGCTTATAAGATATTATGCTGTCGTTGCAAATGGGGTTGGTTTTGATTTTGTACAAACAGTAATGATTATTAGTGGAACGCTGACTCTGTTTATATCTGCGTTTTTCCTTATTCGTCAACACAATGTAAAAAGAATGTTTGCTTATCATTCAGTAGCACATATGGGTGTAATTGCTTTTGGTTTAGGTGTAGGTGGAGCAATTGGACTTTTTGCAGCACTTTTTCACTGTGCAGCTCACTCTTTTACAAAAGCATTAGCTTTTTGTTCAACAGGAAATATTGCTAGAATTTATGGAACCAAAGATATGACAAAGATGGGTGGAATGATACGTATTGCACCTATAACTGCTGTACTTTTTGGTATTGCTATTTGTTCTTTGGTAGGTGTTCCTGGATTTGCAATTTTTGTAAGTGAGTTTTTAATTTTTAAAGCTGCAGCTATTGGTGGGCAGTACATTTTAATGGGTATTTTTGCTGTTGCCTTAGCTATCATTTTTATTGCTGACTTTTCTCACTTTTTTCTTGCTACATTTGGCAAAGTAGAAGGTGAAGTAGTGCATAATAGTGAAATGAAATTGAGTGAAAACTTACCGCTTCTTGGCTTAGCTATATTAATCGTGGCTTTTGGTGTGTGGCAGTTTGATTCTTTTACGTTTCTCCTTGATGAGAGCGTAAAAAGTATAATGAAATAATAGGATTTTAAATGAAATGTGATAAATTTATAGAAGCTTTGAGTCAGAAAGTTAAAGTTTTAGAAGTCACCAGACAATATGAAGATCAAGTTACTGCTTTGGTTGAACTAAATGATCTACCTGAAGCAGTTCGTTTTCTTTATTACGATGTTGGCGGCTACCTTTCAACAATGGTTGCTAATGATGAACGAGAAATTAATAAGCATTATGCTCTTTATTACGCACTTTCAATAGAAGGTGGCAAAATGTTTGAGGGTGATGAGATAGAACAGGATGAAAAATGTTTTGTAACTGTTAAAGTTCTTATTTCACCTGATAGTCTTACTTTTCCATCTGTTACACCTGTAGTGCCAGCATGTGTTTGGTATGAAAGAGAAGCATATGATATGTTTGGACTCGTTGCAGAAGGTTTACCAGATAAAAGACGTTTAGCATTGAGTGATGATTGGCCTGAAGATCTTTTTCCTCTTCGAAAAGATGCAATGGATTATCGTCATCGTCCAGATATGGTTGATCATGATAAAGAGCCAGAATACAACTTTTTGAAACCTGAAGGTTCAGGAATGGTAGAGCTTCCTTTAGGACCTTTACATATAACATCCGACGAACCAGGACATTTTAGACTGTTTTGTGATGGCGATACTATTATTGATGCTGATTATAGACTTTTTTACCAACATAGAGGTATGGAAAAACTTGCAGAAAACCGCATGAACTATGATCAAATGGGTTATTTAGCAGAAAGAGTATGTGGTATTTGTGGTTATGCTCATGCGATTGCTTGTATTGAATCAGCTGAAAAATCTGTTAATTTAGAAATTCCTGCACGTGCTCAAGCAATTCGTATTGTTTGCTTGGAAATAGAAAGACTTCATAGTCATCTTCTAAACATAGGACTTGCATGTGAAGTAACTGGTAACTATAATGCTTTTATGCATCTTTTTAGAATTCGTGAATACTCTATGAAACTTGCCGAATTGGTTACTGGTGGACGAAAAACCTATGGTAACGTTGTTATGGGTGGTCTTAGACGAGACATGACAGGAAAAGAAATTAAAAAAAGTTTGGAAATCTTACAAATTATCGAAGTACAAGTAAATGAAGTATGGGATGCTATTATGGACGATAAACGTCAAGTGAAACGTTGGACAGGCGTTGGAATACTTGATAAACAAGTAGCTAGAGATTTTTCTGCTGTTGGTCCAAACGTAAGAGGAAGTGGCATCAAAAGGGATACAAGATATGATCACCCTTATGATTTCTTTAAACATATTGAATTTGAAGTTGCAGTTGCTCATGGTTGTGATGTTTTATCAAGAGAAATGGTAAGATATATGGAACTTAAAAGTTCGATTTCTATTATCCGTCAATGTTTTGAGTTAATGCCTCAAACAGCTATTATAATAGAGCCTGAGCTTAATGTTAAACCTGAAAACTTTGCTCTTGCCTATGATGAAGCTCCAAGAGGAGAAAATGTTCACTGGGTGATGCAAGGTAATGCACAAAAAATTTACCGTTGGAGATGTAGAGCTGCTACATACAATAACTGGCCAAGTTTGCGTTTTCAATTCCGTGGAAACAATATTGCAGATGCAGCACTAATCGTTTGTAGTCTTGATCCATGTTTTTCATGTACAGAACGTGTAACAGTTGTCGATGTAAATAGTAAAAAAAGCAAAATTTTGACTAATAAAGATTTAAAAAGCTTTTCAAGAACACAAAAAGATAGCCCTTTAAAGGATATAAGATGCTAAAACTTCTTGATATCAGTAAAAAATATGGTGATGCTACCCATAAGTATCCTTTTGAGCCCTACGTTGTCGCGGATAATTTTAGAGGGAAACCTGCATATAAGTTTGACTTGTGCATCGGTTGTGCTGCATGTGGTATAGCATGTCCTTCTAACGCTATTACAGTCCAATTTAATGAGGATCAAAGTAAACTAGTATGGGAGTTTGATTGTGGACGTTGTATCTTTTGTGGTAGGTGTGATGAAGTTTGCCCTACTGCTGCAATTACACTAAGTAACGAATTTGAGTTAGCTGTTAAATTTGACAAAAATGCTCTTATTCAAAGAGGTGAACTTGAAACTCAATACTGCAGCAAATGCAATAAACCATTTAGTGCAAAAAGGCTTGTGCACTATGGATATGAGTGTTTAAGTAAGGCAAACTTAGGAGAAAAAAGGCTTAAAGAAGCTGAAAACTATCTTACAGTTTGCCCAACATGCAAAAAAACTGCCACAGCAACAAGCTTTACACGTGGCGAAGAGATGGTAATAGAATGAAAACATATGAAGTTCCTCAAGAAATACAAGATGCCAATACACTCGAAGACAAACTTGAACTTCTTAAACATATAGGAAGAAGTTTTAGTGTTTACAGAGTAGATTGTGGAAGTTGCAATGGTTGTGAAATTGAAATTTTTGCTGCTATAACCCCAATGTGGGATCCTGAACGTTTCGGTTTCAAACTAGTAGCTAATCCTCGACATGCGGATATACTTCTTTGTACAGGTCCTGTAACAAGGCAAATGTACTATCCACTTTTACGTGCTTACGAAGCAACACCTGATCCAAAAATCGTTGTAGCTCTTGGTGCTTGTGGTGTAAGTGGTGGTATCTTTTATGATGCATATAGCGTACTAAGTGGTATCGATAAAATTATCCCTGTTGATGCGTACATTCCTGGTTGTCCACCACATCCAGCGAGTATCATCTATGGTCTGACAACAGCCCTTGGTGTTATGGAGCAAAGACTTGAAAAAGTAAGTTTTGAAGAAGAAGGAGAACTACCTTCACTTGTCAAAGATTCTGTTATCGGAAATATTCTTTTTGAAAGGGATTTATTAGTTGAAGCTAAAAAACTTATGAGTTATATTTTTGGACGTAAATTATTTGATAAATATTTAGCTGCTCTTGTTAAAAGTGGTGATATTAAAAATACAAAAGCAACCAAAGAATCTGTTACTGAAGCTATGAAAATAGAAGATGATCCACGATATGCAGAATGTATGGGTATTTTACATAATAAAATTTATGCTCAATATGTTCCATGTGAAGAAGAAGATAAAATTAGCCTTCACAGAGTTGAATGGAGCAAAGGGTTATGATAAAAGTTTACAGACTTGTTAAAAGACATATAGATGATGCAAAGTCTGATTCATCAGAACTCAATCAAATTAAAATCTTTTCTACATGTATAGGTCATGGGGTTGGAAAAATTGATTTTAGTGAAGAAGTTTTAGAGATTGAAGATTCTGAGTATGAAAAAATCTTAGAAAGTGGCGATGAGTATTTAAAATTTAAAATAGGTAATTTAAGCAAATATTCTGAAATTGAAATTTTTCCAGAACATGCTACAAAACTTTTACCTAAAATGATCGAATGCCCATTAAAAGAAATTCTAAAAGATTTAAAAGAAGGTTATTTAGTCCTTCAGAAAGATTTCACGTGAAAAAAGCACTTTTATGTGTCGGTAATGAACTAAGAGGTGATGATGGTGTTGCTATCGAAGTAGGACGATTAGTGGAGCAAGACTTGCCTGATTGGAAAGTTTTTTTTGGCCACGATACACCAGAAGATGAGTTTGCAAATTTACGAGAGTTTAATCCTGATATCATTGTAGTAGTAGATGCAATGAGCGGTTTTAAAGAAGGTGAAATAGAGTTTTTAGACCTTAGTGATGAACGTACTTATGTTTACTCTACACATAATCTTCCTACACCTATTCTTTTAAGTTATCTTAGAGAAATTTGTGTTAAAACTATCTTTTTAGGTATTTGTGTTTTACTTGAAAATGTTTTACATTTTACAGAAGGATTAAGCGATAATGCAAAAGACTCTACTTATAAAGCTCTTGAGAAAGTCAAAGAACTTGATGCCTTACTAAATGAATCATGACAACAGCCTTTACATGTAAAATATCTTTACATGTAAAGGTTTATTAACATATAAATACTATCTCTCAAAATTTTTTCTAAACTTTTTATTAAATTATATTTCTTACATGTAAAGTAATTTTTATTAACAAATAATTTGTTATAATATCAAAAAATTGAGAAAGAAAAAAAGTGAAATCACCAAAAGGTTTTAGAAAAAACTATTTTACATTTGCAGCAATACTTGCTCATAGCGTTTTTGTACGCCTACATAATATTGCTTTGCAATTTGACTTTTATTTGAAAAAAAACTTTTCTCAAAAAGAAGAACAAGACGTAGAAGAAAACTCTCCTCCCAATGAACTTTTTCAGTCTTGCCTTTTTATCAAAATTCGTCCTTCCCATTGCAACTGCATTTTTGCACGAAAAACAAAAATCATAGTGGCACTTTTCCACTATATCCCAAGATGTCCTTACTATAACACTTACTTTGCTTTTAGAAGAACTGGTGTTCACCCTCCAACTTATCCTTAAAACTCAATATAAAAATAAAATATAGGATAAAAAATGTTAAATAATAGTTATGTCGTTGGTTTTCCCAGAATTGGAGAACAACGAGAATTAAAAAAAATTTTAGAAAGTTTTTGGGCAAAAAAATGCTCATTTAAAGAAGTCCAAAAAATAGCTAGTGAGTTAAAAAAAAGACATTGGCTATATCAAAAAGATGCTGGAATTCATTTTATTAGTTCCAATGACTTTAGTCTGTATGACAATATGTTAGATACTGCTTTTATGTTAGGAGCTGTTCCTAAAAGATTTCAAAATCTACAAAAAGAAGAGTTGTATTTTGCAATGGCAAGAGGACATGAAGAAGCAACTGCTATGGAAATGACAAAGTGGTTTAATACAAATTACCATTATATAGTTCCTGAACTAAGCGCCGATGATATTTATAAATTAAATGCAAGTAAAATTCTTGAAGAGTATAAAGAAGCAAAAGAACAAGGTATTACAACAAAAATAAATCTCATTGGACCTATCACATTTTTAGGGCTTTCTAAAAGAATAGATAAAGGTGATCCATATGAATTAATAGGAAAGATTCTTCCTCTTTATAAGCAATTACTGCAGCAAATAGCTCAACTAGATAAAGAAGTTATTGTTCAAATTGATGAGCCTATTTTTGTTAAAGATAATGAAACAAAAGTTTTAAGCTTAATCAAACCAACTTATGAAAGACTATGTGAGGTAAGTGAAAATATCAAAATTATCGTGAGCACATATTTTGAACACTCAAATGAAGCTACAAAAATCTTTGTTGATACGCCTATTTGGGCTTTAGGACTTGATTTTTTACATGGAAAAGAAAATTTACATATGCTCTCTACCATAGAAGAAAGTGGGAAAAAACTCATTGCTGGGGTTATTGACGGAAGAAATATTTGGAAAAATAATATAAACAAAACTCTTCAATTACTAAATCAGATAACTAAAGTTATTCCAAAAGAACAGATTATTATTTCTTCTTCTTGCTCGCTTTTACATACTCCATTTACTTTAAAATATGAAGAAAAAATGAATCCAGAAATTAAAAATTGGCTTAGTTATGCAGTAGAAAAACTCGATGAAATAAAACTTGTTGCTGATATTTTTTCTAAAGATTTAAACAATTTAAATCAAAAAGAACAAAAGCTTCTACAAGTCAATCAAGAAGCAAGTGAGAGTAAAAAAACTTCTTCACTCATTCATGATGCATCCGTACAAAAAAGAATTAAAGATTTTAAGCTTTTTAATCGTACTGATAGTTATGAAAAAAGAATTAAACTCCAAAAAGAGATTTTAAAGTATGAAGACTTAGCCACAACTACTATTGGCTCATTTCCTCAAACAAACGAAATACGAAAAGCTAGACGAGATTTTAAAAATAAAGAAATTTCAAAAGAACAGTATGAACAAAAAATGAAAAACTATATTGATGAGTGTGTAGCTTTTCAAGAAGAGTGCGGTATAGAAGTTCTTGTTCATGGTGAGCCAGAAAGAAATGACATGGTTGAATACTTTGCAGAACAACTAAAAGGTTATGGTTTTAGTCAAAATGGTTGGGTACAAAGTTATGGGAGCAGATGTGTGAAACCCCCTTTTATATTTGGAGATATTAGCAGACCACAACCAATGACAATAGACTGGATATCTTATGCCCAAAGTAAAACAAAAAAAATCATGAAAGGAATGCTCACTGGTCCTGTGACCATTTTAAACTGGTCGTTTGTAAGAGATGACAAACCTCGCTCTGAAGTTTCAAAACAAATAGCAATTGCATTAAGTGATGAAGTCGATGATTTACAAAAGGCAGGAATAAAAATTATTCAAGTAGATGAAGCCGCTTTTAAAGAGGGATACCCTCTAAGAGACAATAAAATCAATGAGTATGAAACTTGGGCTGTGCGAGATTTTAAAATATCTGTTGCTCCTGCACTTATCCACACACAAATCCATACCCATATGTGTTATAGCGAGTTTAATGATATTATTAAAACTATAGAAGCAATGGATGCAGATGTTATCTCCATAGAAACAGCTCGTAGTGGAAATGAACTGTTAAAGATCTTCAAACAAATTGGTTATAAACAAGAAATTGGTCCTGGCGTATACGATATACATTCACCAAGAATTCCTAGTGTTATGGAGATAAAAAAGCAAATAAAACTTCTTTTAAAAGTTTTACCTAAAGAAAAACTTTGGATAAACCCTGATTGTGGATTAAAAACACGTAAATGGGAAGAAGTCAAACCAAGTTTAATAAACATGGTAAAAGCTGTTAAAAGTATTCGTGAAGAATTGAACTAATAACTCAAGAGTGTGGTTAATAAAACCACACTCTCTCTTTTCACGTTACTTTTTTTTAACAAAAATATAGATATAATCCCACAAAACATTAGAATTAATATAGATGTATAAATCAAGTACATCTCCTCATATAGAGTTTTAAAGCAAAAGGTATAATAAAGTGAATGAGAGCAAAGATTTTTTACGTTTAAAAGTTGATGAGGACTTAAAGTCTGGCAAATATAAAGAAGTGATTACTAGATTTCCTCCAGAACCTAATGGCTTCCCACACATTGGACATGCTAAGTCTATCTGCATAAACTTTGGAATTGCACGTGACTATAATGGACACTGTAACCTTAGGATGGATGATACTAACCCAACTAAAGAAGATACTAAATATGTTGAAGCTCTTAAAGATGCTGTAGAGTGGCTTGGCTTTGACTATGGCGAGAACTGTTGCTTTACTTCTGATTATTTTCCTAAACTCTACGATTATGCTGTACAACTTATCAAAATGGGAAAAGCATATGTTGATAGTCTAAATGAAGATGATATGCGTGAATTTCGTGGTACTGTTAAAGAGGCTGGAAAACGCAGTATTTATGCCCAGCGTTCTGTTGAAGAAAATCTAGAGCTTTTTGAAAAAATGAAAAATGGTGAGTTTAAAGATGGTGAACACGTCCTTCGAGCCAAAATCGACATGAGTGCTGCAAATATGAAGATGAGAGACCCTCTTTTATATCGCATTAGACATGCGCATCATTTTAGAGCTGGAGATGATTGGTGTATTTATCCAATGTATGACTTTGCTCACTGTTTATCTGACTATATTGAGGGTGTTTCTCACTCTATTTGTACACTAGAGTTTGAAAACAATCGTGCTATTTATGATTGGGTACTAAATGAGCTTAATCTTCAATTACCTCGCCCATACCAATATGAGTTTGCTCGTCTTGGTATTAACTATACTGTTATGAGTAAAAGAAAGCTTTTAGAGTTGGTCGAAGGTGACTATGTTCATGGTTGGGATGACCCTCGTCTTCCTACTATTGCTGGATATAAAAGAAGAGGATATACACCAGAATCTATTCTAAATTTTTGTGACCAAATAGGCATTGCTAAAGCAAACTCAATGGTAGATGTTTCGCAACTTGAATTTTGCATAAGAGATGATTTAAATAAAAAAGTACCACGTGTTATGTGTGTGCTTGACCCAGTAAAAGTGAGTATAGAAAACTATGATGGAAGTGAAAAGATAGAAGCTTCATACTATCCACATGATGTTCCAAAAGAAGGAAATAGAAAACTCCCTTTTTCTCGTGAAATTTATATTGAACGTGATGATTTTAATGAAAATCCTCCAAAAGGATACTTTCGTCTCACACCTGAACAACCTGTGCGTTTGAAACATGCTTATATCCTTACATGTAAAGAAGTTATCAAAGATGATAATGGAAATGTCATAGAGATAAAAGCAGAGTATCACCCGGATTCTAAGAGTGGTTCAGATACGAGTGGTATCAAGGTAAAAAGTGCCATACAATGGGTAGATGCAAAAAAAGCTAAACAAATAGAAGTAAGATTGTACGATAGACTTTATAAAAACGAATCTCCTGAAGGATTAGAAGATCTCAATCCAAACTCTTTACATGTAAACAAAAATGCTCTTATAGAACCAGCGGTTATAGAAGAAAAACCTGATGAGAGATTTCAGTTTGAAAGACAGGGATACTTTTACGCTGATCCTATTGATTATACAAATGAAAAACCAGTATTCAATAAAATAGTTGGTCTTAAAGACTCTTGGGGCAAAAAAGCAACATCAAACAAACCAACACCAAAACAAGTAGCTAAAAAAGTTCAAATTGATGGTGAAATAGCCCCTATGAGTGAAGAACAAGAAGCACTTTTTGCTAAATATACAAAAAATCTTGGTCTTAACAATGAAATAGCAAATATATTAGCACGTGATGAGCAACTCTCTAGTTTTTACGAAGAAGCACTTTTAGTCATTAGCAGCCCTATAAGCCTTGCTAATATAGTAACTAATGAAGTAGGTAGAGAACTTAAAAAAGAGAGTGAGCTTAAGTTCAATGCAAAACAAATAGCCGAGCTTGTTAAGATGATTGACGATGCTACAATTTCTTCAAAAATTGCTAAACAAGTATTTGAAGAGATGATAACTTCTGGAGAAAATCCAGAAGTTATAGTAGAAGCTAAAGGCTTAGTACAGATAAGTGATCCAGCTCAGATTGAACCTATTATTGATGAAGTTATTAAAAACAACCCAGAGAACATTGCTAAGTTTAAAGCAGGCAATACAAAACTACTAGGTTTCTTTGTAGGACAAGTCTTGAAAAGTACAGGTGGAAAAGCCAATCCAGCCGTAGTAAATAAACTTGTAGCGGGGAGATTAAAAGATGTATAGATTTTCAGCGGCTCCTACAAAAGATTTACATGTAGGAGAGTTAAGAATTGCTCTTTTTAATTATATTTGTGCAAAACAATCAAACAAACAATTTATAGTACGTATAGAAGATATAGACAAAGCTAAAAATATTGACGGAAAAGATCAAGAGATACTTGATATCTTAGCTATATTTGGTATGAGATATGATTATTTATATTATCAAAGTGAAAACTTTAAATACCATTTGCAATTTGCATCTTCTCTTATGGACAAAGGCAAAGCTTTTGCTTGTTTTTGCACTGAAAAAGAGTTAAAAAAACAAAAATCATATAGCGGAAAGTGTATTAATATCTCTCAAGATGAGTTACTTAACAACAATCTTCCTTTTACTATTCGCATTAAAAAACCAACAGAAGCTTTACATGTAAAAGATACTTTACAAGGAAACCTTACTTTTAAAAGTGATGAAGTTGATAGCTTTGTTATCATGGAGCAAAACAAGTATCCAACATCAAACTTTGCAAATGCATGCGATGATATGCTCCAAGGTATAAGCCATATTATAAATGAAAAAAGATATGTATCTGAGATTCCAAAACAAGAAATGGTTAGAAAGTCTTTGGGTTACACTGAAGATATAAGATATACACATATTCCTGAGATTTTAAATGCTGATAATACAAGTATCAAATTTTTGATAGACCAAGGATTTTTACCTGAATCAATCATCAACTACCTTATACTAAAAGATACAAGCTCTCAAGAGATTTTTACCCTTGACGAAGCAATCGAGTGCTTTAAGATAGAAGATATCTCAAAAGATTTAGTAACATTTGACTTAGAAAAACTTTGTTTTTTCAATCGTAAACATATCAATAGACTTGATGACATACAACTCTCTAAAATCATAGGTTATGCAAGTAACGATATAGGAAAACTAGCTAAACTTTTTAGTAAAGAAGTTAGTACAACTTACGAGATAAAACAAAAAGTAGATAAAGTTTTTGCACAAAAAAATTCAGACAAATATAATGAAGATTTAGAAAAACTAAAAAACATAGTAAAAGAAGCTCCCTACTTTGAAAACTTCAATGACTTCAAAGCATACTTGATGCAAAATAGTGAATTAGAAAATGAAAAGTTTGAAAATTTACTTAGTACTTTACTAACAGGAGAACAAAGTACTTCAAATCTTGAAGCACTGTATGCTCTTATAAAAAACTATTTACAGGAGATAGCAAGATGATGGTAATTTCAACGCTCATAGAAGCGTTAGCACAAATTTTACATATGGTAATTAATATATATATTTGGGTTGTGATAATCTCAGCTTTAATTACATGGGTAAGACCTGACCCTTACAATCCTATTGTTCAGGTTTTAAGAAGACTAACTGAGCCAGTATATGCATTTATTAGAAGATATGTACCAACAGTCATTGGTGGTGTTGATTTAGCTCCTATTATTATCATAATTGGACTTCAATTTTTAGATTTATTTGCGGTTAAACTACTATTCAATTTAGTTAATGCACTTTAGAATACTTAGCAGAGGACTTTTCCTCTGCCTTCTTTTTTCATCAGCCCTATTTTCGGCTACTCCTAAAGACTTATCTTTTTTTGATGATAAACCAAGAGGTATAGCAAAAGATTTTTATATCTATAGATATTTGCAAAAACCAACTACAACTCCAAAAGAAGCATGGAAACTACTAGAGCAAACAAGTAGAATGAGTATGAAACTATTTCATGCTTATGCTGCAAAATGGAACGAACCAGAAATCACAAAAATTTCAAAATGCTTGAAGATGAAACTAAAACCTCTTTTAGAAACAAATGATGATGAATGTTTAGCTATAAAATTTTCTCCTTATTTAGCAACAAAAATAAGCAAAGATGAATTAAAAAGTATAGAAAAAAGATTAAGTCAATATGATATTTCAAAATCTTTACATGTACTCTACTCAGATACTCCATTCAAAACTATGCTTGATGGCAATGAAAGACTCTTTTTTGACGTATTTAATAGAGTAGGAAGTAAATATAGAAGAGATTTCTTTGACCACGAAATAAGCAAAGAAAAGATAAAAAAACTAGAAAAATATAGACAAATCAATCAAACTATAAAATATGTCATAACAGATAACAAAATGAAAAACTTTAACAAATCTCTTATACATGTAAACAGATTTAAAAAAACTTTAACACACCATAGCCTCTTCTTTTTAGGTCTTAATGCTTTGAAATTAAGATATAACAAACTTGCTATGGCATTTTTTGATGAAGCTTATAAAAAAGCATATTATCGTATGGATAAAGATAAAGTTCTATTTTGGCAATTTCTTGTTAGCAAAGACGAAAAGTATAAAGAAGAGATTATTAAGAGTTTTGATTTGAATATTTATACCCTCCTCTCAGGAGTTAAAAATGATAGGATTATGATAGCAAAAGCATGGGAGCAAAATCCAAATTTTGATGAAAAAAATCCTTTTCTTTGGACAAAACTACTAAAAACTGCCAAAAATGAAAATAAAGAAGAACTTGAAACATTAGCCCAAAAATTCTTATATGGAAGTACACTTCCTCATTTTTCGTTTTTGATGGAAAAAGCAAGTGGCTATCATGACCACTATTTTCCAATACCTTATACAAAATACTTAGAAGGTATTGATAAAAAAAGAATAGCTCTTATTATGGCTATTGCTCGTCAAGAAAGCCGTTTAGTCCCTTCTGCTATAAGTCACTCCTATGCACTTGGAATGATGCAATTTATGCCTTTTTTAGCAAAAGCTATAGCAAAACAAGAAAAATTAACTGACTTTGATTTAGATGATATGTTTAATCCAAAAGTAGCTCTAAAATTTGCAAATATACATTTAGATTATCTTGAGCACTATCTTTATCATCCGCTTTTTATTGCTTATGCTTATAATGGTGGTATAGGATTTACAAAAAGACTTTTAAAGTCAGGAACTTTTCAAAAAGGGCCTTATGAGCCTTTTATGAGTATGGAGTTGGTTCATTATGATGAAAGTAGAAAGTATGGGAAAAAAGTTTTAGCAAACTATATAACATACATGCAAATTTTACATCAACCAGTTTCTGTATATACTCTCTTTGAAGATTTAACAAAACCGGAAAAAACAGATAAGTTTAGGGATTAATTATCCCTAAATTTTATAAATAATCTTTAACGAAATTCAGCGTAGTACTATTGTTTTCAGAAGTTGAAAAACTTACAGCTATATTTTTATTTCTTTTTTCTTTTATAACTTCTAAAAGATAATATTTACTCCAAGGAGTCACTACAGGAATAAACTTTAAAAGTTTATTATCTTTTTTTAACTCTTTTATATTTTCAATAACATTATCATTCACAACAAAAGCAATCTCTTTATACAACTCTTGACGTTCTTCACTTGGAACGTAAATATTTACTATAAATTTTTCTAGATTTTTATTCTCTTGCGCTAATTTTTGATTTATTTGATTTAAATACGTAACAGTAATATAGGCTTTTGTTATAAGACCATCTTTGATAGACGTATTTTTCGTTTCTGTCATAGCAGCTTCATGGAAAATATCTGATTGTTTTGCATATTTATTTATTTTTTGTGAGCAGCCCACAAATAAAAAAGATATTAGTATTAGATATAAGATTTTTTTATTCATTATTGTCCCTATTTTTAGTAAATGAATTTTATCATAAAATAGTAGATTATGAACAATATATGCTAAAATTCGTTTATTTAAATTCAATATTTTGGTGAACACATGCAAAAAGTAGTTATTCTTGGTACTGGTTGGTTAGGTTTTCCTTTGGCAAAACATCTTTCAAAAAACAATTATGATGTTTTAGCTTCATTTAGAAACAGACCTTTGCAACTTGCACTCAATAGAGAAAAAATAAACTCTTTTTATGTTGATTTAAATGAAGATACTTTATCTCATCGGATATTTGATACAGATGTTCTGTGTATACTTATTCCTCCATCAAAAAATGAGAATTATCAGGAGATATTTAACAAACTTGTATCTCATGAAAAATTTCATAAAATTAAACAAATTATTTTTGCTTCTTCAACTTCTGTTTATGAAGATACTCCTGATGCTAAAGATGAAGAATCCCCAACTAAAGCAAATAACCAAATTGTGCAAACAGAAATGATTTTCAATAAATTTCAAAATGTAGCCATTTTACGATTTGCTGGGCTCATGGGAAAAGAAAGATATCTAAGAAAATACTATACAGATACTATAGAAAATTCACAATCCATAGTCAATCATATTCACTTAGAAGATGCTATCGGTATAATTAAAGAAACAATAGCACAAAATCTCACAGGTACTTACAATGTATGTGCTCCTATGCATCCTACAAAAAAAGAGATTATCCAAGAACAATGCTATATGTTAAACCAAAAAGAGTGTATTTTTAAAAATGGTAATAGTAAAAAACATCTTGTTCTAACAGATAAAATCGATAAAAAACTTTTTTACATGTATAAGCATCCAAACCCTATATATTTTCCTCTCATTAAAAATCAAGAAGCATTTTGATATAATCGCAAAATATTTATACAACGGGATAAAAAATGAACTCTTTAGCTATAGCTTTTAGTGGACCGTCAAACAGTGGAAAAACAACTCTTATTGTTAAAGTTGCAAATGCATTAAAAGACAAGTACTCTTTAGCTATTGTCAAACACGACCCAAGTGATAAAGCTATTTTTGATAAAGAAGGAAAAGATAGTTGGAAATTTTCTCAAACTGGAGCAGAAGTTGTAGTAACATCACCTACGAGAACTACACTGCTTTCACAAAAAGAAAAGAGTATCGATGAAATCATCAAACTCTTAGGTGATTTTGACATACTTTTAGTTGAAGGATTAAAAACTCTTCCTCTTCCTAGACTTTCTGTTTTTAGAAACAAACTTGATGAGAGTTATTTTCCTGTTTCAAATGCTCTAGCAATAGATGATAGTATAGACTTAAATAATTACGATATACCAAAACATTTGGACATTTTGGATTTAAATGACACAAATGCTATTGTAGAGTGGATTTTAAAAAATGCAAAAAAGGTTAGATAATGACTGAAATAATTGAAGCGATAAAACGCTCAGCCATAAGAATACGTGAAGCAATAGAATTTGACGACACGGGATATTCTGAAGATCACAATGCCACTGGTGATACACAACTTAAACTTGATATAAAAAGTGATATTATCATTGAAGAAGAGTTTAGAAAAGTAAACACTATCAAAGAAATTGTGAGTGAAGAAAAAGACGATAAAACGCCTCTTCACAATACTGGACGTTACCTCATAGGATATGATCCACTTGATGGATCTAGTTTGATTGACGTAAACCTTAGTGTTGGTTCAATCTTTGGTATCTATGAAGGTGGATATGCAGGTAAAAATTTAATTGCAAGCGTATATGTAGTATATGGTCCTAGGGTTGAGCTTGTAATTGCAACGGATAAAGTTCGTATGTATAGACTCAATAAACAAAACAAATTTGTATTTTTAAAAGACATTGTTTTAAATGAAAAAGGGAAACTTAACGCTCCTGGTTCTACTCAAATGTGTTGGGCACCTAAACATAAAAAAATGATAGATGATATTTTTGCAGATGGATATAGACTTCGTTACTCTGGCGGTATGGTTCCAGATTTGCATCAAATTCTATTAAAAGGCGGTGGACTTTTTTCATACCCTTCAACAAGTGATGTGCCAAAGGGTAAACTTAGGCTTATCTTTGAAGTTTTTCCATTTGCTTTTGTATTTGAAAAAGCTGGAGGAGCATCTGTAGATGGAACAAAAAGAATACTTGATTTGACACCAGCACATCCTCATGATACTAGTCCATGTTTTTTTGGTTCTAATGCAGAAATAAAAAGAGTAATCGAGTGTAATAAGTAGTATGGAAAAAGATGAGTTTCAAAAAGATTTAGAAGATAAAAAAAAGACTCTTCAAGAGTGTCAAACAACTAAAAATCTTAAAACTTGTATGGATTGTGAAAAAATTTTTGAATGTGAAACAAGAAAAAATTACGTTAGAGCCACCTATGATAGTATGTCTAAAGGTGAAACTGGCGGATTTGAATTTTAATAGATTAAAAAATAAAAATAAAAGAAATAAATTCCTCTTCTTGCCAAAGGCAAAGCTTCAGTGAGAGGAATTTTATTGAGCTTTGCTCGATAAAAAGGAGAACATAGAATGAACAACAAAGCTTATGTAACTACACCCATTTATTATGTCAATGACGTTCCTCATATAGGACATGCTTATACAACTATCATAGCTGACACTATGGCTCGCTACTACCGCCTAAAAGGTCGTGAGACTTATTTTCTAACGGGAACTGATGAGCATGGTCAAAAGATCGAAGAAGCTGCAAAAAGTAGAAATAGAAATCCTCAAGAATATGCTGATGAAATCAGCGGGAAATTCAAAGCTCTATGGGATGATTTTGATATAAGTTATGACAAATTTATCAGAACAACTGATGCAGACCATAAACTAGGTGTTCAAAAAGCTTTTAAAACAATGTTTGATAAAGGTGATATTTACAAGGGTGATTATGAAGGTCATTACTGTGTTAGTTGCGAAACATTTTTTACAGAAACACAACTCATTGATGGTGATGGCTGTCCTGATTGTGGGAAACCAACAAACTTAGTAAAAGAAGAGAGTTACTTTTTTAAACTCTCAAGTTATCAAGAACAACTTTTAAAATGGTACCACGATGATGAGCAATGTGTACTGCCTAAAGGCAAAAAAAATGAAGTTATAAGTTTTGTAAAACAAGGACTTCGTGACCTTTCTATTACCCGTACAAGTTTTGATTGGGGTGTAAAACTTCCTGAAGAGATGGGTGATCCTAAGCATGTTATGTATGTTTGGCTTGATGCTCTTTTAAATTATGTCACGGCATTAGGTTACGGTAAAGATGAAGAAAATATGGATTTTTGGCCTGCAACTATGCATTTAGTTGGTAAAGATATCTTACGTTTTCATGCTATCTACTGGCCAGCATTTTTAATGAGTCTTGGTCTTCCTCTTCCGACACATATCGCAGCTCATGGCTGGTGGACAAGAAATGGCGAAAAGATGAGTAAATCAAAAGGAAATGTAGTCAATCCTAAAGAAGTAGCTGATGCCTATGGTTTAGAAAACTTTAGATATTTTATGCTCCGTGAAGTTCCTTTTGGACAAGATGGAGATTTTTCTCAAAAAGCTTTAATAGACCGTATCAACTCAGACCTTGGAAACGAGTTTGGAAATCTTTTAAATAGAATTATCGGTATGAGTGGAAAATATAGTCAATCTGCTGTCACTTCTAAAGATGTAAAAGCTTTACATGTAAAAGAATTAAGTGATGTAGAAGAGATTTTAGATGGCGTTGAGAAAAAACTTAATGAGCTTCAAACAAATAGATATTTAGAAGATTTATGGAAAGTTTTAACAATTGCAAATGGAGCAATAACAGCACATGAACCTTGGGTTAAAATCAAAAATGGCGATACAGATGGTGCATTAGCAGTCGTAGGTCTTGTAGCAAATATATTAGCACGTGTTACAGTTTTAGTAAGTCCTGTTATGCCCAAAACATCTTCAAAAATTGCAGCTGCCCTTGGATTTGAGATAAATACTGAAAGTTATACAAAACTAATTCAAAACAGAGAACTGTTAAATGACTTTGTTATAGAAAAAATTCCACCACTTTTTCCTAGAATCGAAGAAGAAGCGATTGAGACTCCAGAACCTTCAACTAAGCCAGAAGTAAAAAAGAAAAAAGAAACAAAGACAAAAGAGGAATCAATCATAACAATTGATCAGTTTTTTGAAACATCTTTAAAAATTGGAACAATTTTAGAAGCAGAAGAAGTTCCTAAAAGTGATAGACTTTTAAAATTAAAAGTTGATGTAGGTGAAGAAAACCCTCGTCAAGTAATAGCAGGAATTAAAGAGTACTATGCACCAGCAGATTTAATCAATACACAAGTGTGTATAGTAGCAAATCTAAAACCTGCAAAAATCATGGGTATGTTAAGCCAAGGTATGCTTTTAGCAGCAAAAGATAAAGATGGTTTAGCACTTATGAGACCAGAAACTCCTAAAAAAAGTGGCTCATCTGTTGGATGAAAATTGAAAGCCTAGTAAGAATAACTGGTGGGGTTTTACTTAATACTCCATCAGTTAACTCCATTGATAATATCAAAATAAACTCAAAAAAAATAGAAAGAGGCGATCTTTTTATTGATGTCAATAACTCAAATGAAGATATTTATGAAGCTATAGATAATGGAGCATACTGTATTTTAACAGCAACTATTCCAAAAATTGAAGATGAAGAGATAGCTTGGGTAAGTGTACAAGACTTAACGACAACGTTAATAAAGCTTTCTCGTTTTTATGCGACCAATAAAAATTTTAAGTTTGTTACTCTTTCTTTTTTACAATATGAATTAGCAAAATGTCTTCAAATAGATAAAAATGCAAAGGTTCTCTCACAAGAGCCTCAACATGCACTTTTAGAAATTTTAAAAGCAAAAGAGAATGAACTATTTTTTGTTGTAGATAACGCATTTATAAATAAAGTAGATCCAACCATACTTATACCTGAAGAGACAAGTGAAGCACAACATGTTTTTGAACATAGTATATTTTACTCATCTTTTGTATTGCATGAGAAGTTCATAAACAATATAAAACTCTCTTCATTATTTATTCCTCATTTATGTGCTCTAGTAAAGTATTTAGAAAAATTGAATATAAATTTTACAATAGATAATTTTAACCATTTTGGGCATTTTTATCCTCAATTTGTTAATAATAAACTGGAAAAAAAAGATTTTGGATCTACTAGAAAAGCACTCATCTTTGAAAAAAACTTTAAACTTTTTAAAAAAGAAATAGAGTATTTAGAAGAAAAAGTTGATAATAATGCCCTTATTATATTTGTGCCAAAAGAAAAAGTCAATAACCTTACATGTAAAGCTGTAAAAATGGTATATAATAACTTTAGTGATATACAAAATTTACAAAATATTGATTTTAGATATGTATTGATATATGGTAAAATTGACAATTTTGAAGAGTTTTTAGAATCTCATAGCAATAAACAAATGACACTCTTTTAGGAACAATATGATAACTTTAGATAATCAATCTGATATAAAAATAGATACAACTTTTTTAGAAAAAATAAGCGATTCTCTTACACAAAAAGAGATAGAATTAATTCTAATAGATTCTGATACAATGCAAGAGATTAACCATGATCAAAGAGGATTTGATAAAACAACTGATGTACTTAGTTTCCCTTTAGAAGATGTTCCATATTTTCCATTAGGTTCAATCCTCATCAATAGTGAATTAGCTCAAATAAAAGCAGACGAATTTAATCACTCTGTTCAAGATGAAATCACACTGTTATTTATTCATGGATTATTACATCTTTTGGGATTTGATCATGAGGTAGATAATGGTGAAATGAGAGAAAAAGAGGAAACAGTGATTAAAGAGTTTTCACTGCCAAAAAGTTTAATTGTAAGGACAGTTTAGTGGAATATATAATATTTTTAATTTCGATGATTTCTCTTATTGGAGGTGCTAATTATGTGATAGTAGAATCAGAAAGAATTGCACTTCATTTTAATATTTCTTCATTTGTAATTGGAGCAACGCTCATAGCAGTTGGAACAAGTTTACCTGAAATGGCTGCAAGTATGGCTGCAAGTAGTATGAATAAGCCTGAAATGGCCGTTGCAAATGTTTTAGGAAGTGTTACTTTTAATATTGCTCTTGTTTTGGGAGTAATTTTTCTTTTTGTAAAAGAAATTAAACCAAAAAGAGATTTGTTTAAAAGTGATAGTGCTTGGTCTTTATTTCCCCTTATGATCTTTTTTATTATGGCCTACGATGGAGTTATTGGAAAATTTGAAGGTTTTACATTTTTAATTCTTATGGCTGCCTATCTTCTATTTTTAAGCAAAGATGCAAAAATGATTGAAGATGAAGTTGATACTGATTTAGTAAAAGAAAAATTTGCCTGGGGAAAAACTACTCTTTTTCTTCTTCTTGGATTTGTTCTTGTTATAGCAGGTGCAAACTACACTATAGAAAGTGCTTCAATAATAGCAAGAAGTTTAGGTGTAACCGAATGGGTAATATCTTTAATTCTCATTGCTTTGGGAACTAGTTTACCAGAACTTGTCGTAAGTATTGTAGCTGCAAAGAAAGGAAATGCTGATATGATTATTGGTAACATTATAGGCAGTAATGTTGCTAACTTTACTATTGTTTTGGGAAGTGCTGCTATTGTCAATCCACTCACTGTAGATTTTTCAAAATATGGTTTTGATATTTTATGTATGTCATCTGCTTCATTTATGCTTATTTTTATCACGGCAAATAAACTATACAATAAATCAGCAGGTATTGCTTTGTTACTTCTTATAAGTCTTATGCTACATAATAGTTTAAAGGTACTGTTTTAATTATTTATTGATGTAACCCATTTTTAAAAGTTTATCATAAACTTTAGAGATTATTTCCCCACTTGCAGCTCCACCATGACCGCCATGTTCAATCATAGCTGTTATAACATACTCAGGATCTTTATAAGGTCCATAGGTTGTAAACCAAGCATGAGAACGGTGATAATACTCAAGTTCATTCTCCTTCATACGTTTTTTTTCACTTTGAGGAATACCAACAACTTGTGCTGTTCCTGTTTTTCCTGCTATGTCAACTTTAGATTTTATATATCTATGCCCTGTACCTCTAGGATGTGAGATAACTTCTCTCATTGCTTTTCTTATAAGAGGTAAATTTCTTTTTTCTATATAAGTCAATACATCTTCTTTACCATAATCAACTTTTAAACCATCAACACTTTTTATAAAATGAGGTGTTATTGAATAACCTGTTGCTAAAAGTGCTGTATACTTTGCAACTTGAAGTGGTGTTGTTAAAAAATATCCCTGCCCAATAGAAGTAATTAATGTTTCACCTTGATACCATGGTTTTTGATACTTTTGCATTTTCCACATTCTACCAGGGACTGAACCAATAAATTCAAAAGGTAAATCTACACCTGTTTTCCTAGCAAAGCCTAAGTTTTTTAACACAGGAGCAATTCTATCAATACCTATTTTTAAACTACCTTTATAAAAGTAATCATCACAACTTTCTCTAATAGCCATTTTAAGACTTGTTTTACCATGTCCTTGAGTTTTCCAACACCTAAACTTTCTCCCACCTAATTCAAAAGAACCACTACAATAATAACTTGTATATGGAGTTACTAATCCTGATTCTAGTAAAGCTAAACCAACTCCCATTTTTACAACCGAGCCTGGAGGGTACAAACCATTAATTAATTTGTTAGTAAAAGGATGATTAAAATCATTTGCTAATTCTTGCCACTCTTTTTGACTTATTCCACTAACAAATTGATTTAAATTGTACTCTGGGAAACTCCCAGCTGCTAGTATTTGTCCGTTGCGAGCATTCATTACAATAATTGCTCCACTTTTTTTCTCAAACAATTTTGCAATATACTGTTGTAATTCCAAATCTAAACTCAATTTTATATTACTACTTGAAGGAAGTGTTTTATCAATCTCTTCTAATTCTTCATTAAAAGCTGTAACTTTAGTACGTTTTTGTCCTTTTTCACCTTCTAATAATGAATTATAGTATTTTTCAATCCCTGTTCTTCCAATAAAACCAGTAAGCTTTGCAACTCTATTTTCTTGCTCATCTTTTATATTTGCTTTTGCAACATACCCAATGACATGTGAAGCTAATTCATTATAAGGGTAATAACGTTTTGAAGCAATATTAATTTTTAAATTATCTCTTAATGAAAGCTTAGAAAACTTATTGATAACATCATCGTACGAAATAAAATCTATAACTTTAACATATTCATGAGAGTATGGGGAATCTCTTTTTAAATAAATTTTTTTTATTTTTTTACTATCTAAGTCTTTTAGATTATTCACCAAAAAATTTATTTCTTTATCAAGAGTTTCTCTTTTTCTGCGTGAGCTTAATTGCGGTTTTATCCCTATACTAAAGCCTAGTTTATTGACAGAGAGTGGTTTACCGTTAGTATCTAAGATTGACCCTCTTGAAGGTGCTAAATCTTCTACTTTAATAGCATTTTGTTTGGCTATTTCTTCATAGTAAGTATTTGACTTAATACTTATATAATATATTCTTACAAGTAAAACTAACCAAAAAGCAGTAAAACCTATCAGTAAGAGTTTAATTCTCATACTTTCCCTTTAAGCAAAATTATTGCAAATATAATATCTATAAGAATATAATAAAAATAATCTTTTGAAAAAACAACTCTATCTTGATTTAGAATATAAGCTATAAAAGAATTTAACAAAAAATGTCCTATATAAGCCACTGTCACATACACTGCTAATATACAATTATTACATGAAAAGAAATTTCTAATTTTTTCTACAAAAAGATTATAAAATATTATAAATAAAAGAAGTGAGGAAAAAAGATAAAAACCTTTATTTAAATCATATATACTTAAATATATAAAAGAAAGATATATATAAAACCTACTTTTTTCATCTTCAAAACTTACTACAATATAAGCAAAAAAAACACCAATAAAAAGGGGCAAAAAAGTGTACAATGAAGTCATTATTTGGTAAAATACCAAAGATAATGAAAAGAGAAATATTCTCAAATTGTTTTTATCAGTGCTACTTCGTCGCATACCGGAAAGTGCTTACATTTTACGCAATCAGCCCATATTTTATGTGCTGGCAATGACTCTTTTGGAATTTCAGTAAAACCGATTGATTCAAAAAAACTTTTTTGATAGGTTAAAGTAAATATTTCTTTTACATTCATACTTTTACCCTCTTGTACTAAGGTATTAACCATACCCTTTCCTATACCCATACCTCTACAATCTTGAGATACTATAAGACTTCTAATTTCTCCTAAATTATATGCATGAAAATGAAGTGCACCAAATCCTACAATTTTATTTTCATTTTTAGCTAGTATGTATGAACGAATATTTGTTGCCATTTCATCTGAACTTCTAAATAAAATAACACCTTTTTTAACTTCATCAACAACAAGATTTTGCATCTCTTGTATGTCAGAAAGTTTTGCTTTAGTGTACTGAATCAAGTTTCATTCCAAATAATGCACTAAAAATTTCGTCAGTTACTTTTTGAATACCTTTACCATTCGAACTTGACACAGTAAGACAGTTTGGATATATCTTTTTAAGGGCACTCACATCTTTTTGTTTTAATTTATCTGCTTTTGTAAAAATTATTAGTATTTCTTGATCAGCTCTACAAATTTCGTGTAAATACTCTGATACTTCTCTATCAATATCTAAATTAGGATGACGAGAATCAACAAGATGCACAAAAAGTTTGATAGACTCTCTCTCTTTAATAAACTTTGTTAAAGTTTTTTGCCACTCATGCTTCATAGATTTTGAAACTCGAGCGTATCCAAAACCAGGTAAATCTACAAGTCTTGCTAAAAATTCTTCTTCCTCATTGGAAAATTTTATATCAAAAAAATTAATTAATCTCGTTTTACCAGGTGTTGATGAACTTTTTGCTAAACCTTTTCTTTTTGTCAATGCATTTATAATGGAACTCTTACCTACATTACTACGGCCTATAAAAGCCACTTCACATACATCTTCTTCTAAGGTTTGATCTATCTTCTCAGCAGATTTTACAAAACTTGCATCTTTTATAGTTATCATTTTTTATTCTTTTCTTGTACTTTAAAGATAAATTTCACTGGTTTTTTTCCATCACTATCAACTTCATAACGTCCTGTTTTTTGATCTACAAAAATTTTATTACCATAAACTTTTTTATTTGTTATTTTCTCATATAAATAAGCATTTTTTATAAATGTATATTGATCTTTTATTGGATCATAAATCATTTTTTCTGCTGAACCAAAATAGACCTTATCGTTCATAATCATATCTAACTTAACATTGCCAGTTGCTGTATATTTTAAAGGTTGTCTTTTTTTGTCAAAATTTATTACTACTTTATTAGCTACTAACTTATCACTTTGTTTTGTCACTATTACATGACCATTAAACTCTGTTACTTGTTTATTTTCATCAGCAAAGAATTTATCTGCTACTACTTCTACAGTCCCAGCATTTAAAACTGCTACCATACTTAAAAATGTTATTAATAATTTCACTTATCTGCTACCTCTATATTTGATTTTATATTATGCGCTTCTATTTTGCCATCTTTGGTCTGATATATTAATGAAGTTCCATGAGTTATTGTACTATTATCTTCTAAAATAAACTTCGCATTTGTCTTGAAAATTTTTGTCTTTAGATTATATTGTGCAACTTCTGAACTAAATTTTACATTATCACTATTTTGGTAACGGACATTACCAAACAATTCAAGATCATCTTTAACTAACTTACCACTATTTGCTCTTAAATTATCATAAAAATTTTCTTTTGACTTTCTTATTGTATCTATTTTATAAAATTCATCATGATCGTTATATCTTAAAACTTTTTTTGCATTTACTATATGAGAAATTCCATTTTGAGATATAGAATAATTCACAACATCTATCATCTCAATATTTGCTTCTTTTTTGTTATTTAGATTGTCATTTACTTGATAAGGTTTTTGATATAATAAAAATGTCATAATTGCTATAAAAGCAAACACAAAATAGTATAATAATTTTACTGCCAAAGCTTTAAAAACCTCTCTTCTAATTCTTCCTTTTTAATTATTAAGTCTATCATTTCTCTCACAGCACCTTTACCACCACAAGTATTTAATACTGTTGTAACATTCTTTTTTATTAAATCTACTCCATCATTTGGAGAAAATGACCATCCAACACTTTTTAGCATATTATAATCATTCAAATCATCCCCAATAGCCGCTACATTTTCCCAAGTAAGATTCTCTTTTTTTAAAATTTCTTCTAACATAGCTTTTTTATCTTTAATACCTTGATGAAGATGTGTAATATGTAACTCTTTTGCACGTCTCTCTACTACTTTCGAGTTTCTTCCTGTGATAATAGCACTTTTAAACCCAAGTCTCGACCAAGAGGCGATTGCTAAACCATCTTTGACATTAAATGCTTTGTACTCATCGTTAGTACCACCATAAATGATACTTCCATCAGTTAAACATCCATCGACATCAAATATTAAAAGTTTTATCATAAAATACCTTTAGTACTAGGAATACCTACTCTATCATTTTTAACAATTGAACGGCGAAGAGCTACAGCAAAAGATTTAAAAGCAGCCTCTAATATATGATGTTTATTTTTTCCTCTTTTGCACTCTACATGTAAAGTAAGTCCTGCACTAGTAACTACTGCTCTAAAAAATTCTTCAGCAAGCTCAACATCAAATTCTCCAACTTTTCCATTCAAACTTACATCATATACCAAGTAAGCACGATTGCTTAAGTCCAAACAACTTTCTACTGCCGCTTCATCCATAACTACAACAGCATTAGAATACCTCTCTACATTTTGTATAGGATAAATTGCTTTTTTTAAAGCTTGCCCTAAAACAATACCCACATCTTCAACACTATGGTGAAAATCTATATGAGTATCACCTTTACATGTAATATCTAAATCAATTAAAGAGTGTTTAGAAAATGCCTCTAGCATATGATCAAAAAAACCAATACCTGTTGATATATTTGAAATACCTGTTCCATATAAATTTAACTCTACACTAATATCAGTCTCTTTTGTTGTTCTTGTTATCATTTTATTTCTCCATTCTAAAGCATATTTACTTTCTTAAAATATATGCCCCACTAAAGTCACCTTTTGCAATAAAGTCTCTAGCTTCGCTTTCACTTTTAAACCCTTTTAAATAAACTCTATATAGAGCTATTCCATTTTTAAGACCTTTTGTAACATCAGAAGTATATAGATTATTTACTTTTTTATACCTACTTGCATATCTATATGCTCCATTTTTATTTCTAAAAGCACCAATTTGAACATAATAATTTTCTAAAACTACACTTTTAGTAGCATTTTGTCCACCTACTACACCATCAAAACCTACAACTTCAATGCGAACAGGAGCTGTACCCTTTTTGACCATATCTATTCTATGGGCTGCTTCATTTGATAAATCAATAATTCTACTTTTTACAAATGGTCCTCTATCATTGATTCGAACAATAATCTGTTTTGAATTATCTAAATTTGTAACTCTTAGCATTGTATTCATAGGTAAAGTTTTATGAGCAGCTGTCATATCATACATGTTATAATATTCACCATTCGAAGTCTTTTTATTGTGAAAATTTGGTCCATACCAACTTGCTATTCCACTAAAAGAATCATTGACACTTACTTTTGTAGGATAATACGTTTTTCCCATAACTGTATAAGGTCGCATCGTCGCTCTATGCATGTTTGCAGAGTTTTTTATCTTCGTTGTTGTACTTTTGGGTTTGTACTTATAACTTCCTGATGAACTAGGAACATATTGACGACTTGAACATCCTAAAAAAATAAAAACAACTAATAGAAAAATACCTTTTTTAATAAACATACGGAATAACAAGTCTTTCTCCAACTTTTATTGTAGAACTTTTTTTATTATTCACTTTCATAATTGTTCCAATTGCTACATCAAACTTTCTAGAAATTCTTTTCATTGTATCACCATTTCTTATTGTATAGTTTCGTGTTTTAGGCTTAAGTACAGGGATAATTAATTTTTTATTTAAACTTAACATATTTGATTTGAGTCTATTAAAATCTTTTATAACTTTATAGGAAACCCCATATTTTTTACCAATGTAGTAAAGAGAATCACCTTTTTTAATTTGATGTACATAAAATCTTCCAGTATCTTTTTTTGGATCATAATTTTGTTCAAAAAGAGTCTGTTTTCCATAAGGAAGGTATATATGATATTTACCTTTTCTAGGAGGAACAAAACCATATCTTAAATGCGGGTTATAAGATTTTAATTCTTTATAAGACATACCAATACTATCTGCAACATTATCTAATGTTGTTCCACCTTTAACATTCACTTTAGCAAAAGTATGTGTTGTACCTCTATTCATAAGATACCCTGCATTGTGTCCAACGATAAAATCTGTACTTGTAGAAAGGTGCTCCATCATCATAATTTTTCTAATATAAATTCTACTCTCTCGAGGAATATACTTTTTATCTTTTTCAAGTAAAACTGCTAAATCATCAGTTCCTGCTCTACGTATAGCTTTAGATACTCTACCTTCACCACAATTATATGCAATAGCAGCTAAATACCATTTACCAAACCTTTCATGTAAATATTTTAAATATTTAATTGCTGCTTCAGTTGATTTTATAGGATCACGTCTTTCATCGACATATAAATTAATATCTAAACCAAATTTTCTACCAGTATAAGGCATAAATTGCCAAATTCCTACAGCTCTCGCTCTAGAATATGCATTTGGAACAAAGTTAGATTCAGCCATAGCAAGATAAAGAAAGGCATCAGGAACTCCTGCCTCTTTTAGCATATTTTGTAAAACTGGTATAAATCTATTACCATTTTCTAATACTTTTAAAAAATGTTTTGTTCTATATTTATCTGCATCTTCTTTCATAGTTATAAACAGTAAATCTGTAAGAAAAGTAGGATCAATATCAAGACTTTTTAAAACTTTTGCTTGTTCACGATAATTCGTTTCTGTACTTAAAAAAGCATTCGCACTTTGAATCAACAATAATACCAAAAATAAAAATCTAAACATCCAACTCCCTTAAGCACTTTTTATGCAACATAATAAGCAATTATAGTACCTCAATTTCACTTTGCAAATGCTTTAAAAAGTCTTTTAGCATTACTAGTTGTTAAATTTTCTATAGTATCTACATCTTTTTTTAAAATCTCAGCCATTTTTTCTACGACAAATGTTGTATATGAAGGCTCATTTCTTTTTCCTCTATGAGGGTGTGGAGTAAGATAAGGAGCATCTGTTTCAATAAGAAGTTTCTCTTGAGGAATTTTTTCCAATACTTCTACTAAATTCTTCGCATTTTTAAAAGTCAACACACCTCCAATACCAAAATAAAAACCTTCTTGGGCTAAAGATAGAAGATGCTCACTTGCATTATAACAATGAAGAACACCTCCTATCTCTTTAGCATTATTCTCTAGTAAAATAGTCTTACTATCATCATTTGCATCACGAATATGAACAATTAAGGGTTTATTTACTTTTTTTGCTAATTCAATATGCTTTTTAAAAACCTCTTTTTGTGCTTTTTTTTCAACTTCTTTTTCACTTACCTCATCAGGAAGCCTAAAATAATCAAGCCCACATTCACCAACAGCAATACATTTTTCATCTTTTAAAAAATTTATTAAAATTGTTTCATCATATTGTTCATGATGGTAAGGATGGACACCTGCAGCAAAATATATATTTTCATTTTCATGTGATATTTTTTGAGCTTTTTTCAAATCATTTATATCTGCACCAGGAATCAATATACCTTCAATACCATTTTTTTTGGCATTTTTTAAAACTTCATCTAAATCATCAAAATATTTTTCATCATCTAAATGGGCATGAGTATCTATTATCACTTTTTTTATCCTTATTCCGAAATTTCTACTCTGTTTTTTCCATTTTGTTTAGCATTGTATAAGGCCATATCCGCTTGACTCATTAACTCTTTAAAATCATCTTCACCATTAAATGTAACGCCTATTGAAACAGTATATTTTAAATCAATATTTTCAAAACTAATTAAATTATTTGCTATTTTTAATCGTAATCTAACAAAAAATTCAACTGCTTTATTTTTATCAATATTTTTTAATAAAACACAAAATTCTTCACCACCAAGCCTTGCAATAATATCTGAACCTTTTATATTGTCTTGAACCAATTCAACTAATTCTTTTATAGCTATATCACCAGTATCATGTCCATATTTTTCATTAATATTTTTAAAATCATCGATATCTAAAATACCTACAGCAAACCTTTCACCATTTTGCCTACAATTATCCATATAAGAATTCATCTCTTTAAAAAAACTTCTTCTATTTCTTGCACCTGTTAGTAAGTCAGTATTTGCCATATCGCTGATTGTCTCTATATACTCTAAAGATTCTACTGCATTGTTTACTCTACAAATTAATTCTTCTTTGATAAAAGGTTTATTTATAATATCATTTGCCCCTATTTTTAAAAACTTTGAAGATAACATTTGATCACTATTTTCTGTCATTCCTATAATACACATTTGCATTTTAGGATAATCTTCTCGCAAAGTTTTAATTAATTCAAAACCATCAATAACTGGCATATTATAATCAGTCAAAACTAATTTTATATCGGGATTATCTTTTATATATACCAAGGCTTCTTCACCATGTGCAGCGCAAAACACTTTATACATCTGTGCTTCTAATATTTGCTTCATTTCACTTCTCATAGGTATTGAATCATCAACAATCATTACTTTATTATTTCTATTTTTTGAAAGTCTTTCTATAAGATGAAATATATAGTTTACATCATCCATATTCCCTTTATACACATAATCAATAACATTTTTACTTAGTATATTTTTTCTTGTTTCTTTATCTACATTTGCAGTTAAAACAATAGAAGGAATATTTTTAGAAAGTACATAATCTACAACTTCTCCATTAGGAGCATCTGGTAAATTTAAATCTAACAGAGTAATAAAATATTTATTTTTACTTATAAAAAGTTGTGCTTCTTTTAAGCTGTGCGCTACATCTACCTCAAAATCAATATTTTGAGAAATCTTTTTTGCTATTAGCTTTGATAATGCTTTATTGTCTTCAACAACAAGTATTTTTTCCATTTTTAAGATACTCCATAAATTGTCATTCAAATTTTTATGTAAATATATATTTTATCATAAAGACTCTGTTGAAGTAAAACTATGTTAGGTAAGTGGAAAAGTTATATAAAAAATTGCTCCTTCATTCTCTTTGCTTTCACATCTTATTTTTCCATGTAATTCATCAGTTATAATTTTATAGATAATGTTTAAACCAAGACCACTGCCACCATTACCTTTTTTAGTTGTGAAAAAGGGATTAAATATCTTATCTAAATTTGAAGCTGGGATTCCAACACCATCATCCTTATATGTTATATTCACATTATTATCAACTTTTTTTACAGTAATTATAACTTCTCCTTTTTGTGTATTTATAAAACCATGTACTATAGAGTTTATAACAAGATTGGTTATTATATGAGATAAAGCCCCTGGATATGTATTGATTGTCAATGAATTATCACACTCTATTTTAAAATCAATATTACTTTTTTTAGTTTTATTTCTCAAACTAAGTAAAACTTCTTCAAAATACTCTTTTACATTAATCTCTCTTTTATCTTGACTAGTTTGATCTATAGCAACTGTTTTAAAGCTTTTGATAATTTCTGCAGCACGTTTTAAATTTAACGTAATAGTATCTGCCAATTCATTAGAAACTTTTACATAACCTTCAAACTCATCTTGGCTTAATGAATCACTTTCATAAAGTTGTTTTAAATTTTTTGTAATACTACTAAAATGAGTAATACCTGTTAAACTCAATCCTACAGGAGTATTTATTTCATGTGTTACTCCAGCCACTAACTCTCCTAATGCAGCCATTTTTTCATTTTCTAACATTGATACTTCTGTTACATGTAACTTACTAAGTGTTTTTTCTAAAGTTTTATTGGTATGTTTTAGTTCTTGAGTTCTTTGAGCTACTTTAGCTTCTAAATTTTGATTTAAATCTTTAATTTTATTTACTAATTCATTTGTATGTTTAGCTAACACTTCAAACTCTACAAACTCCATGTTTTTCACATCTAAACTTACATTATTTTCTGCTGTTTTCGCAAAGAAAATTTCAAATTCATGAAAACTTTCATCTATATTTTTGCTAAATTTTTTGGCTCCAAAATAGATAATCAAGCCTATAATTGCAAATACAAAAAACAAAAAAGTAGCCACATACATAAAATCTTGATTTAATTTTTCTTCTTTTAATTTTAGTTCACTTTCTAAAGGTTCTATAAATAAACCACTCCCAACAAACCAATCCCAATTACCTACTCCTTTAGTATATGTTATTTTTTCACCAGGTTTTCCTGTTTCAGGACGATAAGGCCCTATATATCTTACATAACCGCCATCTTTATTAGATTTCGCTACTTTTATTAACTCTTGAACAAAAAGAAATCCATTTTTATCTCTTAAATTAAAACTGTCTTTGCCTTCAATAGTTTTATCAGGATGAGAAATACCAACCCCTGAATAAGTCGCTACAAAGATAAACCCATCAGTTCCAAATCTTATTTTTCCTATAATATCTAATAAATCACTTTTAAGCTCTTCTTCTATATCTTCTATATAATCTCCTGCTCCTATATACCAATTATAAGGCTTAAAATATTTTACATATGCAATCTTTTTTGATTTGATACCATCTGGAACATTTTTTCTAAACCATTTATACTGAAGAAAACCTTCATTTTGTTTTAAAAGTAAGTTTACAATTTTTGCCTGAACTTCTCTTACATTTTTTATTGGACCTGTAGATAAATTAGTGTTTTCTAAGCTTTTCATTTTTCCATGCATTATGGATAATCCATCCATATTTGATATATAATAATAGCCTCGACCATTTAAAAATCGAATTTTTCTTAAAGCACTTGTTATTAGCTCTTTTAAATCTTTTTCCGGCATAGTTTTATGATACTTTTCATATGTATTTTCCATGAAAGTATAAGCATTTTGTATATTATCTTTTAGATTTTGTTTAACTCTCTTTAAACGAATCTCTCTACTTGTATTTATATACTGAATAGATATATCAACGTGATCTTTTACAATTCTTTTTTGTTCTTCTATGTAGTTTTCTCTAAGTTCATTTATATCTGCTTGAGTATTAAATTTTAGGCTAGAAAACCAGCCAAAACATATAAGTAATAAAAGGGAAAATATTACAAAAAGAACTTTTGAAAATATCATTTGAGTAATAGTTTTTTTCAAAACACTCCCTCCTTATTATTACAATGGATTAATTATATCATATTCAAATAACATTTAAGAGTTTTTGTGCAAATACTGTTGCTTCACTACTTACCTCTTCACCACTCACCATACGAGCTAACTCTACTATTCTTTGTTCTTTATTTAACAAGCTAACTTGACTCTGATTTTGATCTTTTGTAACCAAAAAATGACAATCTGCTTGAGACGAAAGCTGTGGTTGATGTGAGATGGCAAATATTTGGTATTTTTGCGAAAGTTGCTTTAAAACTTTTGCAACACTCATTGACTCTTTCCCACTAAGATTTGCATCTATCTCATCCAAAATGAGAACACCACCAGAATCAAGTAAATACTCACTTGTAGTGGCAATAAAGGCTAAACGAAGTCTATTATACTCACCCGAACTAATTTTTTTAATATTAACTCGTCCTAATTCTACATGTAAAAAGTCTTTTCCCCACTCATTTAATTCAATTTCACTTTTTAAAAGATTTACTTCTGGCATATATAACATATCTAAATACGAGTTTATTTTAGTATTTAAAATAGATATTGATTTATCTCTTCTTTGAGAAATAGTCTCTGCTTTTTGTACTAAAATATCTAATTGTTCTTTACAAGATTGTATAAGTTTTTCTTTTTCAAAACTTATATTGGCATATTCTTCTAACTCTTGTTTCTTTTTATCTCTATATTCTAATATTTCTTCAATAGAGCCATATCTAGACTTTAAAGATGAAATTTTTTCGATTCGCTCCAATAAAGATTCGACATCTTGATCTTCTAAATCGCTTAATCTCTCTCTTTCATCTTCTATAATTGCTCTAAGCTCGTTCATGCTCTCATCAAAAAAAGTACTATCTTTTTCTATTAAATTTAAAAACTCACTCACACTACTTTCACTATCAAAGATACTATTTGCACTATTAAGACTCTCTTCAATTTTCTCTTTTTTTGATAGTGAGCGTTTAAAACTCATCAACTCTTCATCTTCACCAATTTTAGGAGAAACTTCATCTATTTTTGCAATTTCAAAAGAGGCAAACTCTTTTAACTCTTCAATCTTTCTCTCTTTTTCTTCAATAATTTCAAGTTTTTCCTTTACTTTTTTATACTCTAAAAAAAGCTCTTTAAACTCTTCTACTTCTTTTACATGTAAAGGAGTTTTCTTTCCAATAAGTGCATCTAAAAGTGTAATTAATCTCTCATTTTCAAACTCTTCACTATCTCTCACTGAAAGATAATTAATAAAACCTTTTGATATCTCAGACATTATTTTTTTTGAAACACTTCCTGCATTTACAAAATATCTTGTGCTTTTTGTTTTAACATACTTAAAAATATTTATTTCATCATTTTCAAGACCAAATGTCTCTAAATCAATATTGTCTGTTATGGTTGCTTCAACTACACTTGCATTAGCTTCACCATGCCCAAACAAAGATAAAATTGCTTGCATAAAAACTGACTTTCCAGCACCACTAGGTCCAGTAAAAGCCATAAGCCCATTTTCAAATTTTAAATCACACTCTTTAAATGAAAGTTGATTTTTAATATACAACCTTTCTATCATTCTTGTCCCCAATGTAATTTTTCTTTTAACACTTCAAAATAATTTCTATCAACTCTATGGATAAGCTTTGCTCCATTATCTGCTATTTTAATAGTTACTGAGTCAAAATCTCCCATATTATAAGTATCTTGTCCATCTACAATTATCACCGTATCTTTTGTGCTACTTTTAAATTCAACCTCAAAATTTACAGGTAAAACTAATGGACGTTGCGTAAAAGAGTGAGGGCAAACAGGAGTAAGAATAAGAGCTTTTGTTAAAGGATATACAACTGGACCGCCCGCTGAAACATTGTAAGCTGTTGAACCAGTTGGTGTAGAAACTATTAAACCATCTCCATAGTAAGTATTAATAAGAACTTTATCTATATAAGCTTCTACCTTAGCCATCCCAGAGAGCTTTGTACGAGAAAAAACAATATCATTAAAAGCTACAAGTTTTTTCTCTTCCCCTTTTACATGTAAAGATACTTCAAGCATCATTCTTGTATCAATTCTATAATCTTTATTAAAAATCTTATCTATAAAAATTGCTATCTCATCGGATTTAATATCAGTCAAAAATCCAAGTTGTCCAGCATAAACACCTAAAATTGGTTTTCCATAATGAAAGCTTCTTCTACTAAGTGAAATCAATGTTCCATCACCACCTAAGGCTATAAGAAAATCACTTTGTTCACACATCTCTTCAAAACTAACTCCATCACAATTAAGTAACTTTGCACTTTTTGCTTCAACTACCAATTTTACATCATACTTTAGTAGTGCATTTTTTATAACTTTATAATGGTGTGTTAATCCTGTATCATTTGGTTTAGTCACTAAACCAACACATTTAATCTGTTTTAGTCGTTCATTTGTATCTGTTATTTTCATGGTAATAGATTTTATCGTTTATTTAATTATTTAATCCTGATATGCTCAAACTCATAGTAATTTTTTAGTTTAATCCTAAAACTTTACAGTATAAACAAAATACAAGTAAGATTTTGCTATAGTAATAGCTTTTAAAAAACAAGTTAGGGATATACCTTTGAGAAGTCATTATTGTACAGATTTAAGTGAAAAAAATATTGGTGAAGAAGTTGAAGTTTGTGGTTGGAGTAATAACAACCGTGATCACGGTGGAATAATTTTCATCGACCTTCGTGATAAAAGTGGATTAGTGCAACTTGTATGTGATCCAAGTGATAGCAAAAGTGCACATGAAACAGCAAATCTTGTAAGAGATGAGTTTGTTTTAAGAGCAAAAGGAAAAGTAAGAGCAAGAGGTGAAGGATTAGAAAATCCAAACCTAAAAACTGGTAAAATCGAAATAGTTGTAGATGAGCTAATCATAGAAAATGCTAGTGAACCTGTTCCTTTTGTTATTGGTGATAACAATGTGGGAGAAGAAACAAGACTAAAATATAGATATTTAGATTTAAGAAATGCAAAGTCATATGAAACTTTTAAATTAAGAAGTAAAGCAACAATTGCTGCAAGAAATGTACTTGATGCTCAAGGATTTTTAGAAGTAGAAACTCCAATTTTAACAAAATCTACTCCTGAAGGAGCAAGAGATTATCTAGTACCTAGTCGTGTTCACAATGGTGAGTTTTTTGCACTCCCTCAATCTCCACAACTTTTTAAACAACTTTTAATGTGTTCAGGATTTGATAGATATTTTCAAATTGCAAAATGTTTTAGAGATGAAGATTTAAGAGCAGATCGTCAACCAGAATTTACTCAAATAGATTTAGAGATGAGTTTTTGTGACCAAGAAGACGTTATAAAAGTAACTGAAGATTTACTAGTAAATGTATTTAAAGCTGCTGGACATGAAATCCAAACTCCATTTAATAGAATTCGTTATAAAGATGCTATGGAAAAATATGGTTCAGACAAACCAGATCTTCGTTATGACCTTAGCATGGTAGATATGATTGATATCTTTGCTAATTGTGAAAATGAGATATTCTCAAACATTGCAAAAGATAAAAAGAAAAATAGAATCAAAGCTCTAAAAGTTCCAAATGGAGACAATATCTTTTCAAAACGCCAAATGAAAGGTTTTGAGGATTATGTAAGAAAGTTTGGTGCAAGTGGACTTGGATATTTTCAAATGAAAGAAGATGGACTAAAAGGTCCTCTTACAAAATTCTTTAAAGAAGAAGATTTAGAAGAGATGATAAAAGTAAGCAATCTTCAAGTTGGAGATGCTATATTCTTTGGTGCTGGTGAAAAATCTTTAGTACTTGATTATATGGGAAGATTTAGAATTTATCTTGCTGAACTTATGGATATTATCCCTGCTGATACTTTTGAATTTGTCTGGGTTGTAGATTTTGATATGTTTGAAATCGTAGATGGAAGAGTTAAAGCTCTACATCATCCATTTACTCAACCAAAAGATATAAATGCACCACTTGATGAGATGGAATCTATCGCTTACGATATTGTTCTTAATGGTATGGAACTTGGTGGTGGTAGTATGAGAATTCATAAAAAAGAGATGCAAGAAAAAGTATTTGAACTTCTTGGAATCAGTGAAGAAGAAGCAAATGAAAAATTTGAATTTTTACTAGATGCTCTAAAATTTGGTGCACCTCCTCATGGTGGACTTGCAATGGGATTAGATCGTCTTATCATGCTTCTTACAAATAGTGATAGCATCCGTGATGTTATTGCTTTTCCTAAAACACAACGTGCACAGTGTCTTCTTACACAAGCTCCAAGTGGTGTAGATAATGAACAACTTAAAGACTTAGGTATAAGATTAAGAGAGAAACCAAAAGCATAATGAAATCTCTTTTTTTAATTATAGGAGCTCCTGGTAGTGGAAAAACTACTGATGCTGAAATTATTGCAAAAAACAACGAAAATATAGCTCACTATTCAACTGGTGAGCTATTACGTGCTGAAGTTGCTAGTGGTAGTGAACTAGGACTTATCATAGGTAAACGTATGAGTGCTGGAGAATTAGTTCCTGTTGAGGTTGCACTTAATACTATCGTTAATGCTATTAATAAAAGTCAAAATGATATTATATTGATAGACGGTTATCCTCGTTCTAGTGAACAAATGCTCGGTCTTGATACTATCCTACAAAAAGAAAAAAACATAATTTTAAAATCTGTTATAGAAGTAGAAGTTAGTGAAGAGACTGCTATGAATAGAGTTCTTGGAAGAAACCGTGGAGCTGACGATAATATAGAAATTTTTAAAAACCGTATGGATGTATATAATAAACCTTTAAAAGGTATACAAAAATTTTATATTTCAAAAAAAATATTGCATAAAATTAGTGGTGAAAATGAAATTGAAGCTGTTGTCAAAGAAATGCAAAAACATATAGAACTGACTTAAGGGATTTCCCACGATTTCAAGAATAGAGCAAAGGAAAATTACTAATATTATTGTTCGTATAGCTACAATGCTTCTCGATTATGGAGCAGAAAGCCATTTGATTGAACAAATTTCAACTCGTTTTGGTAAAGCATTAGGGTGTTCTTCGACAGAGATATCACTCATCCCCTCTGCTATCGTTTTAACAACACTAATAAATGGACGTTCTGTTACAACAACTAGACGAGCACACAATCAACCTATAAATATGTCTATAATCCATCAAATCGTATCTATCTGCATTCTTGCAGAAAAAAATCCTGGAAATTTAAATATGGTTGAAACAAGACTTAATGCAATTCATGCTAATTATTATCCTAAATGGTTACTTATTCTTATGATTGGACTTGCGTGTGCTTCTTTTAGCCATCTTCATGGGGCTGATTGGCCTGGATTTATTGTTACATTTTTTGCTTCAGCAACTGGTATGGCTGTTCGTATTTTTCTCTCACGCCGTAATTACTCTTTACTTATAGTATTTGCATTTACTGCTTTTGTATGTACACTTATTGCCAGTGTAGCTTCATACCATGAATTTAGTGCAACTGCAAGTGTTGTTCTCTCTTCTAGTGTATTACTTTTAGTTCCTGGGTTTCCTTATATAAATGCCATTTTAGATGCCTTTAAAGGATATATGAGTATGGGTTGGGGTCGTTGGACAGAAGCAACTTTATTAACATTCATGACAACTATTGGAATAATACTCGCAATGAGTATTCTTGATATAAAAGGATGGTAATGATACAGTGGTCAAATATTTTATTTGATGCTCTTTGGGCTGCTCTTCCTGCAGCTGGATTTGCCATGATTTTTAATGTTCCTCGTTCTGCCTTACCTTTTTGCGCCATTGGGGGTACATTAACTTATGGGATAAGAGAATTATTACTCAATTTTTACTCTATTGAACTTTCAACATTTATTGCATCTACTACTATTGGTATTATAGGCGTATTTTGGTCGCGTAAATATATTATGCCTCGTCCAGTATATACAGTTGCATCGATTATTCCTATGATTCCTGGAACATATGCCTACGAAATGATGATTAGTTTAATTGCTATGAATAATAATGGTGTTACGGATATGCTCTTACAAAATTTTATTCAAAATGGCTTACATGCTATAAGTATTCTTTTTGCTATTGCCTTTGGTCTAGTTCTTCCTTCTTTATATTACACAAAACGACAACAACCCATTTTATAATCAGCTTTACATGTAAACTTTTTTAATATTCATTTTTTACAAAATAACTATCAATACCGTCTGCAATTCCATTTGCCATTAATGTCTGATAGTGAGAATTAAAAATCCTTTTTCTCTCATATTTATTTGATATGTATCCTGTTTCTACAAGGATAGACGGCATCTGAGCACCTACTAAAACCCAAAAAGGAGCTTCTCTTACTCCACCATCTCTTACTCCACTGTATTTCTTTTTGATTCTATTTAACATACCTTGTTGCACATCTAATGCTAATTTATTTGCTGCTATTATTTTTTCCCTATTAAAAACATTTAAAAAAGTTTGTTTTGAGAAATAATCCATCTCTTGCATATCTGACTTATTTTCTAATGCTGCTACATTTTTACTTCTTTTACTTCTTGCTGGTGAAAGAAAAAATGTTTCGATTCCATGAAGCGATTTTTTTCTTGAAGCATTTGCATGAATCGATAAAAAGATATCTGCACCTTTTTTATTTGCATATCTTGTTCTATTTCGTAAACGTATAAATTTATCATTAGTTCTTGTATAATAAACTCTGTAACCTCTTTTTTGAAGTATTCTTCCTGTTTTTAAAGCAATCTGTAAAACTACTCTTTTTTCATACTGTGTTTTACTCCCAACCGCTCCAGCATCTTTACCTCCATGCCCAGCATCTATAACAATAATCTTACGAGAAGATAGAGGTTTAATATATTTTGTATAATCTTTTTTCTCTGTCGTAACCTTTGTTTTAGGGCTATTTTTTGAATTATATAAAATATCTATTTTACGTCCATGCACTTTTATTGTTGATTTAAGAATAGAATTTCTTTGAAAAACTATCCTTAAAGTTTTATTATTATATTGAGCTATTCTTAAGCTTTTTAATGCTTTTGGAGTTTTCATACTAGGAACAAAAGAGAGTATAGCCTTTATATCAAAAACTTCTCTGTAAGTATTTTTTGCTTTTAATTGAAAGGATTTAATATCCTTACTTGTTAACTTTTGATCAAAACTCAGTTCTAACATATCCCCTTTATTAGAAATCCCTTTTAATCTTGCTAAATGAGTCTTATGCTTATTTATCTTTTTAGGAGGAGCTATTGTTTTTTTAGGAACTACTTTCCTTTTACTTTTAAAAGTTTTTTTCTTTCCACTTATTTTTTGTAAAGTCGCAAGTTCTTTTGCATACCCACTTGAATCAAATTTCAGAATATTAGATGTTTTAACAAGCCTTTGAAGTGTTTGTTCTTTTAGTGTATTATCGTTTTTTATAATAGATTGTATGTAAATACTCTTAATAGCATGATGAACTCTTAAGAGTTCATCATCATCAGCAGTTTTAATCTTTTTATCATATGAGATTAACTCATTGATATAGTTACTAGCACTAAATACTGCACTATAAGATATGAATAATAAAAATAGTAATTTAACTATTTTCGCCATTTATCAACTTATTAATAAGCTCTTTTACGCTTATTATTTCATTTAATTTATAACCATTTGCACCAGTAAAAAACAGACCTGATTCTTTTTTACCTAAAAATGCATCTGAAAGACGATCAGCTATACAATAACCTACTGCTTTTGCTTCAACACCACGATGACAAGGAGCAACACAGTTACTAATGCATTTTACAGCAGGTCCTTCTCTTTTTTCGACAAGTTCTATTAAATTTGTTCTAATCCCACGAGCAGGATAACCTACTGGTGATTTTAAAAGTTTTATTGTATCTTCAGTAGAAGCTAAAATAACCTCTTTAAAACTATCATGTGCATCACACTCATGAGTCCCAATAAATCTAGTACCCATTTGTACACCATCAGCTCCTAATTCTATCATTTTGACTATATCATCATGATCCCAAATACCACCAGCTGCGATAAGAGGAAAATCACCCCAATTTTTCATCTCTTCCTTAATTGGTTTGATTAAATTTTCTAACTGATACTCATCTTGGAAACATTGCTCATAAGTAAAACCTTGATGTCCACCACTTTTTGGTCCTTCAACAACAATTGCATCTGGAAGTCTGTTATATCTTTTTGTCCATCTTTTACAAATAATCTTTAAAGCTTTTGCAGATGAAACGATAGGAACTAAAGCAACATCTGGATAATTTTCAGTAAACTCTGGCATATTTGTTGGAAGTCCAGCACCTGTTATGATAATATCAATACCAGCAGCACAAGCATCTCTTGCAATTCTTTCATAATCATTACTAGCATAAAGTATATTAACAGCTAAAGGATTATCTCCAGAAATTTTTCTTGCATTATCAATAACTGCTTTTAAACCTTTAGCTGAATAAAAGTTTTCAGAATTAAGTGGTCTTGTATTGATATCTTTTGCACTATATCTATTATCTTCATAATACCCAGTACCAACTGAGCTTATAACTCCAAGTCCACCCTCAAGACTCACATTTCCAGCTAAACCATCCCAACTAATTCCTAGGCCCATTCCGCCTTGTACGATTGGATGTTTTATTGTATATTTACCTATTTTCAATGGTTTAAATGACATTATATAACCTTTAATTTAGCAAATTTTCTCTTTCCAACCTGAAGTATATATTCACCTTGTTCTAATTGTAGCTGTTCATCGCTTACTTTTTCTTGATTAATTTTAACTGCACCTTGTTTTATATCTCTACGAGATTGTGAAGTTGATGGAGAAATTTTACAATCTACTAATGCTTTTGCTATCCAAATAGGGCCATCACAACTAAACTCTTTAATATCAGTTGGAAGCTCATTTTTTTTATGTACATTATTAAACTCTTCTTTTGCCGCATTAGCTAAATCAACATTATGATATCTAGTAACTAACTCCAATGCCAAATTTTCTTTTGCAACTTTTGGATGTACTTTACCAGTAGCCACATCATCTTTACATGTAGCAATAGCTTCAAGGCTAAGAGCACTTAAAAGTTCGTAATATCTCCACATTAAATCATCACTAATACTTAGTACTTTTCCAAACATATCACTAGGTTCATCAGTAACCCCAATATAGTTACCTAAAGATTTACTCATCTTGTTAACGCCATCAAGTCCTTCAAGTAAAGGCATCATCACGACAGCTTGTTCTTTACCTACATTATATGTACGTTGGAGTTGTCTTCCCATAAGCAAATTAAATTTTTGGTCCGTTCCACCCATCTCTATATCACATTTCATGGCTACACTATCATAACCTTGAAGAAGTGGATATAAAAATTCACTTATAGAAATAGGAGCTTGAGACTTATATCTTTTTTCAAAATCTTCACGCTCTAACATTCTTGCTACATTAAATGTTGTAGTAAGCTCTATTATTCCACTAGCACCAAGTTCTTCAAGCCAAAGTGAGTTAAACATAACTTCTGTTTTTGTAGGGTCTAGTACTTTAAATACTTGTTCTTTATAACTCTCTGCATTTTTTAATACAGTCTCTTTGTCTAATTTTTTTCTTGTTTCATTTTTACCTGTTGGATCACCGATCATACCAGTAAAATCACCTATAAGAAACTGAACTATAGCACCACATTTTTGTAAAACTGCCATTTTTTGAAGAAGTACAGTATGTCCAAAATGTAAATCAGGTGCCGTTGGATCAAATCCAGCTTTAACATAATAATTTTTACCATTTTCAAAATAATCTTTTAGTAACTTTTCTATACGTTCCACATCTATGATTTCAGCAACACCGCGCTTTATCTCATTCATTGCTTCTTGAATCATTATTCTCACTTTCTATATTAATTATTTATAAACATCATTTGTAGATACAAACTCTATAACTTTGTATCTCGCTTTTAATTTTTCTCTTGCCATATCCACATTTTTATCAGGAAGTTCAAGTATCATTTCAAAATAATCTGCATGTCCTTCTTCCGATTTGCCTAATTCTATCGTAACTAAATTGATTTGCATTTTAACTAAATATTGTAAAAATGCAGCTAAAGAACCTTTTTTGTTTTCTATACTAACTATCAACCTATAACGTTCAGGGGCTTCTCTTGTCCACTTGACAAAAACCATTTGTTCTTTTTCACTCATCAAATTTGAAGCACGTTCACAAAATTTATGATGAACCTGCACATCATGCCCACGTTTAAAACCTATAATTTCATCTCCACGTTTTGGATGGCAACAATAATCAAAAAGTACATGTGAAACATTTTGATTTGAATAAATAACTATATTGTCAAATTTTTGTTTTTTTATATTGTATCTATCAATCTTCAATAATGGGAAAAGAAGTTTATCACTCCTTGGATATTTTTTAAGGGCATTTACTACATTTTTAAAATATACAGAATCAGTTGCAATTTTAAAAATTTTATTTGTTAAATTCTCTTTTTCTAACCATCTCTTTAGTTTTCGCTCTCGTACATTAAAAACTGCTACTAAAATATCTACTGCAACTCTGTTATTTATCTCTTTAATCTTTTGTCGACAATTAACAGCAATAGAATTTCTTGCTTTTCCTGTTTTTACACTATTAACCCAACTACATCTAAAATGAGGTTCATGTGAAGTGATAATTCTTATAATATCCCCATTTTTGAGCTCTGTTAAAAATGGTGTTTTTTGCTTATTTACATAAGCTTCTTTTGCATGTGTTCCTACTTCTGTATGAACTTCAAAAGCAAAATCAAGTACAGTAGCTCCACGGGGCAGTGTAAAGATATCCCCTTTAGGTGAAAAAACTGCTATATCTTCACTATACAAATTATCTTTGGCTATTTCATAAAACTCTTCAATATTATCAGTACTATCGTCTTGACTTTTAAAATCATTTAACCACTCTAACTTAGGATTAAGACCACCAGATTTATATTTCCAATGAGCTGCAACTCCAAATTCTGCAGTTTTATGCATATCTTTTGTTCTTATTTGTGATTCAATAATAGATTTATTGTCAAAAACTGTTGTATGAATAGTTTGATAACCATTTTCTTTTGGAATTGCAACATAGTCTTTAAATCTTGAAATAAGGGGATTAAAGTTTTGGTGAATAACCCCTAAAGCTCTGTAACAATCTATAGGTTCATTTACTATAACTCTAATAGCAAGCATATCAAGAACTTCTTCTATAGAAATACCTTTTCTCTGTATCTTTAAATATATAGAGTAATAGTGTTTTACACGTCTTTCTATTGTAAAATCACCTTCACTAAAGCCACTTTTCAGCATCAATGCTTTTGTTTCTGTAGTAAAATGATTAAGTCTTAATTGAAGTTGTTGTCTATGTTCATCGATAAAATCATCAATTTTTTTATATTCACCTGGAAGAACATAACGAAAACTTAAATCTTCTAAAAGATTTTTAATTGATGAAATACCAAGTCTATGAGCAATAGGACCATAAACTACTATTGTTTCTTCACTAATTCTTTTTTGTTTTACACTACTTAGTGAATCAAGGGTAAGCATATTGTGAAGTCTATCGCAAAGTTTTATCACTAAAACTCTTACATCACTAATAGAGGCTAAAAGCATCTTTCTAAATGTTAAAGCTGAAGATATTATTTTCTCATCAGAAGTAGAAGGAACCAACTCAAGATCACGGATTTCCATGATTTTTGTTAATCCCTCAACTAAATGGGCCACTTCTTTATTAAACTCTTGTGAAACTTCTTCTTTAGAACAACATGTATCTTCTATAACATCATGTAAAAGGCCAGCTGTAATCATGTCTTCATCGCCACCTAAGTAGGCAACAAATACAGCTACAAGTATAGGGTGGATTGCATACTCTTCACCACTTTTACGAAACTGTCCTTCGTGTTTTTCTTGTGTAAATAAGAGTGCTTTTTCTAATGAATTACTTTTAGGAATAAATTCATATAAAAGCTCTATTGCATCATTTATATTTTTACAAGACTGTACACGTTCAACTAAACGCTCCATACCTTACTATACTACTCTTCGTCGTCTAAAAAAGATTTAATTGATACTTTACCTTCTGCTACTTCTAAAAGAGCAATATCAGTAACTTTACTATTTTTATCTTCCAATTTAACTAATGGTTCAGCACCATTTGATAATTGTTCTGCACGCTTTGATATAAGTAATGATAGTTTATATCTATCGTTATCTACGTATTTTAAAGCTTTTGCTGTTATTTGTTCTGTTCTCATTTAATATTCCTTTAATTTTTTTTAAACTTGAATAAACTAGAGAAAATAATTTCCTAAAAGGAAAAATTTCACTGAAAATCTAAGTTTGATTTATATTATTTAAAGTACAACCTTTTGGTCGTCTTCTACCTAAAACTCATACTTATATTAGTTAATTATTTTGTTTTTGTACAATTGAGCACTTAGAATAATCACCATTTATTATTTCTAATAAATTATTTTTTACAAACATATTACATACAACTATTGGTAAATTATTATCTTTTGCTAGTGCTACAGAAGTATCATCCATAACTTTGATACTATCATCCATTGCTCTTTCATATGAAAGTTCATTTAATTTTGTTGCATCTAAAAATTTCTTAGGGTCTTTATCATAAACACCATCAACTTTTGTCGCTTTAATAATCATATCTGAATTAATCTCTATCGCCCTTAAAGTTGCTGCTGTATCTGTTGTAAAATACGGATTTCCTGTCCCTGCTGCAAAAATAACAATTCTTCCTTTTTGTAGGTGACGTTGTGCACGACGCACTATAAAAGTTTCACTTATAGCTTCCATTTTAATTGCACTTTGTACTCTTACTTCCATACCTACATGTTCTAATGCTTCTTGCATTGCAATACTATTGATTACCGTTGAAAGCATACCCATATAATCGCCACTTGTTCTTTTTATAATGCCATCTTTTGCAGCACTCACACCACGAATTATATTTCCACCACCAATAACAATACCTACTTCAATACCACTATTTACAAGTGTTTTAATTTCATCTGCTATAAACTTCAATATAGAAGTATCTATACCAAAACCATTTTCACCTGCTAATGCTTCCCCTGAAAACTTAACTAATACTCTTTTGTTTTTCATTATTACCCTTCATACTCGCATACGACAAAAAATTTGCGTATTCTACAATAAAAGACCTTAGTATCTTATCAACTCTAAAGGATTGATATGATAACTCTTTTGAGTTACTTCAAAAGAGAGGTCATCTTCAACTCTGCCTATTACATACCCTTTTTTAATTTTCTTTCCTACTTCTATTGTCGGTGCAATTTTTGAAAGATGTGCGTATATAGTGTGTATCCCATAACTGTTCTCAACAATAACAACTTTATCTAAAACTGCAGTATCTTTTGCATAAATCACTTTTCCATTAAGTACATTTTTTACTTTTGCATTTTTTTCATTTGCTGTTAAAATAACTGATTCATTAAATATTTTTATCTTATAAATTGGATCTACATATGCACCAAATTTTCTTTTTACACTAAAACTATCTAATGGTGCTATTGTTTTGGAACCACGATATTTTTTTACTCTACTATTTTGATACGATGAACCTATCTGTCTTACTGTCATTTTGCCATTGATATTTCCATCTTTTTGAGCTTTCTTTAAAGCAGCAAGTCTTGCTCGTTTTTCTGCAGCATCTTCTTTAGCTTTAATAATTTTTAGTTTTTTCAGAGTTGCTCTAATTTCATTTCTTTCATTCGTGATATCTAATAATCTTTTTCTATAAGAAGCTCTTTGTGAATCAAGCTTTTTTATACTTTTTACTTTTGATTTTTCCAAACCAGAAAGTTCAACTTTCTGATTTTTTAAAGATTTTATTGAAGCTTTTATATCTTTAATTTGACTATTTTGTACATCAATTTTTTTATTTATTCTGTCATAATCATGTGAAAGTTTTGCAAACTCTTTTTGTATAATAATCCCTATTTTATCTACTGTTTCATCTACTAAAATACTCTCTACAGAGTCTAAATATCCTTTATCTGAAATTAAATAAAAAGAAAAATCTTCAGCAATCACTTTGACTATTTTTTCTTCTAAATCTTTTTTCTTTGCTAATAAAGTAAGATTTTGTTTTGTTAAATCCTTTAAATTTATCTCTTTATCTTTAACAACATTTTGATTTTTAGCAATATTTTTTCCAAGACCTTCTATCTTTGATTTTATATTGTTTAAATTCTTTTCTTCTTTTAAAATATCTTGTGCAACATCATTTAATTTTCTAGCAATACTTCTTTCTACTTTACTTTTTAATTTCAAATCTTTTTGATTTTTACTAATCTTTTTTTCTACAGAAATAGCACTAAAAAGTACTACATGTAAAGCTACTATAACAAATAATATTCTCATTCTCTATTCATCTTACTAATTACAATTGAAACGATAAATAATGAAAATACAAGAGAAATACCTAACAATGTTCCACCATCTTTGAGTATGTCAAATGTTGGAATTGTTATGTTCATACTTTTAGAAAATGTATTTACTTCTTTCATAAAAGGAAGTACACTATATAAAATACTAACAAAAATCGTACTTATAAAAGAATCAACAATAGCTAGTCTATACAACATAGCACTTTTCATCCAAAAAGGTGCACCAAAAAGTGTCATAACAGCCATTCTTTCTTTGTGTTCAAGTAACCAAATTCGCATCTGTTTGAACATTAAAAGAACTGAAACAATTAAAATAAATGCTGCAAATAGAAAAGAAATACTCTTAAGCAACATAAACATTCTATATATTTTTGTATGTGTTTTAGAAAATGTTTCTACTTTTGAAACAAGTCCACTTTTTAACAGCCTATCTTTAATTTTTTCTATTCTAGATATATCAGGAAAAGACTCCAACTTTAAAGAGTAAAATTTAGGTAATGCTATTTTTAAAAGAGAAATATTTTTTGAAGAGATGTTATCTTTTAGTCTATCTAAAATCTTTTTTGAGCTTATCTCTTGTATTGATTTTATACCTTTTACCCTACTTTTTAAAACTGCTTTATCGATTGTTTTACTAGCAACTATAACAATAGAGTAATCTCTAGTTAATTTTCTTGAATAATCCTCTACTATCTTATTTGTTAAAAAAGAAAACTGTATTGAAAAAAGAAGTACAAATAATGGAAAAATTACTGAAAGATGGTTTTTAAGAGACTTCATACACAACCCCACTTTCTAAAAAATAGTGTTTATAATCAATCCCCAACGTAGAAGGAATATGATGCGTAACTACTACAACAGTTGTTCCTAAATGCTCTTTAGCATTCTTCAGTAAATCCCAAATCACTTCAGATGAATACTCATCTAAATTACCAGTTGGCTCATCTGCTAATATCATAACAGGATTATGCGCTAAAGCTCTAGCCATCGCAACACGTTGTTGCTCTCCACCACTAAGCTCAAGCGGATACTTATCTGCTTTATGAAGTAGTTTTACATGTTTCAAAAGTTTATGTGCTTGTTTCGCACAAACTCCTTTTGAAAAGCCTCCTATCATAAGAGGTAACATGACATTTTTTTCAACTGTCCATTCATTAATAAGTCTATAATCTTGAAAAACAATACCAAGATAACGTCTAAGAAGATTGAGTTTTGAAGTACTTATATTTTTAATACCCACTCCACAAACATCTAAAACTCCTTTTTGAGGAGATAATTCACCATACATTGACTTTAAAATCGTAGATTTACCACTTCCACTTTTACCTGTTATAAAAACAAATTCATTGGGATTTATTTTCATGCTAGCTTCTGTAATAATTGGTTCATCTTTACCATAAGCTAAAGTCATATTCTCAGCGTTAATTACATGTTCCATATATGCTCTTTTATAAGTTTATGTGCTTTTTCATTATCTTTTGTTGCTAAAACATTGTCAGGGAGATAAGTTACACTATCTTTTTTTATATAAAGATAACTATGTTCATTTCTTTGACTAGCACCAAAAGAGACTCTTACAAGACCTTCATCTTTATTGATCTTAAAAATTTCTTCTATATGAGCAAAAAAATCATCTCCTCGTAGAGTAACCTCTTGAAACTTTTCTTTTACTTTTTTAAACTCTATGGTCTCATCAAATTTTAATGTACCAATACGCGGTATATCTTCTGAAATTTCTTTGTTTATCATCGTAATATCATATATATCTTTTTCTTGTCTTTTCCATCTATCTTCGTATTTACTGCTTATTTCTAAATCTTGATTTTTGTTTACATGTAACTCTACTTTTGCTTGCTTAATAAACTCTCCAAAAGAGTATTCAAAATAGTTATCACTATCTGTTCTAAGCTCTAGTGTTCCTTTTTGCATCAAAACTCTTCTTGATTCGTTAATAAAAGCTGTACTTATAACCCTACGATGTGGTTTTTTATCCCATGGTACTGGAAAGTGCACAAAAATCTGTTTAACACTATTGGAATTTAAAAATTCTAAAAATGTTCTTGCATCATAATCTACCACCAAAATATTTTCTATATTTTGTAGTTCACACTGTTTTAAAACTTGCTCAATCGAAGGTTTATGTATCTCTAAACCTATAACAATTTTATCTGGATTTTTTTTGGCTTGATGCAAAAGATGTCTTCCACTTCCAAAGCCAACTTCAACCAAAATATCTTTTGACGTTTCAAAACTATTTGCAAAATATTCCATCGTTTTTAAAAATGGAGATACTTTTAAAGTCTTCTCTTTTTTTGAGTCTATATTTGAATTTGTAGTATTCGTTTTTGTTAAATCTCTATAATCTTTTAAAACCTGCTGTAAAATAGCTACTTGTGAAGGTCTTGTTATCTTATCTCCCTTGATAAGATAACCTTTTTTTGATTTGTTGATTTTTAAAAGTAAGTCATTATCTTCTAAATGACTCATTACAAGCTTTTCACCTCTTGTAGATTGTGCAACAAATTCAAAATTAGTTTTTCCATAATCGGATGGATAGCTTGGTTCAACAAACTCTTTAGCATGAAAATTTGGCATATATTAATTTTCCTTTGGTATTTCTATAATAACTTTTTCAGAATCTTTTGATGCCAAACCATACTTATCTATAGCTATAACTTTATAGGTATATTCTATACCTTTTGTTACATCACTATCATTGAAACTGTCTCCATGTATTCCTGTAAAAATTTTCTTTTTATCTTTATACTCTTTAATAACATTAAATTTCATAGCTCTTAAATCTGTACTTTTCCACGTTATATTGATACTTCGTCCATCATGATTTGATGAAGTTATATATACAGATTCTGGTATATCTAAAGAACTTCCTGCGACTGAACTTTGTTGTCTATGAGATTCTAACCCGTCTTTATCGACCGCCGTTACAAAATAGTAATATGCTTTTCCATTATCATTAATCAAATCTTCATAACTCGTATCTCTTGTTTTTGCAAGATAACTATAAAAAAGAAGAGGATTGATAGCTCTGTAAACTTTATAGTATGAAAAGTCTTTTTCACTCGATGCACCCCAGTTTAAAACAATCTTTTTTGGTACATCTATTGAAGCAGTTAAGTTTTGTATTGGTACTGGAAGAGGTTTAGTCCCTGCTTCTACAATTTGGCTTGGTTTAGAAACTAAACCATCATAAGTTTGTACTTTTACTCTGTATCTATATACACGATTATCTTCTAAACCAGCATCAATGTACTCAGCACTTAATCTACCTTTCACTTTTGCTATATTTTTCCATTTAGTTGTGCTAAATTCACTTCTTTGTATAATATAAGCAGCAACTTTTGCAGATGTATGTGGTCTCCAAATCAATTTTATTCTATGTGGTAAGCCAGTAATTGCTTTTAGAAAAGCTATTGATTCAATCAAAGGTTGAGTTGTTACTAAAAGTGTATCACTTGGAATCGATTCTCTTTTATCATGAGAATAAGTTGAAAATCTATAATAATACTGTGTATTAGGTTTTAATTTTGTATCAACATAATGAGAAGCGTATTTGTCTTTGACTGTAGCTATTCGTTCTAATTTACCATTTTGTTTTTTAGGATTTGAGCGATAAATATAATATCCCGATACTCTTTCATCCAAACTTGGTTTCCACTCAAAACCAACATCTGTTAATTCTGTTAAAAACTTGATATCTGCTAACTTTGGTAGTGTTTGGTCAATAACTGGTTTTTTTGGTGGTTGTGGTGTATCTTGGCATCCACTAACAAAAAGTATTAAAACGCTTAATGATATAAGAGCTATCAATTTTCTCATCTATTTCATCCTTATTAAAGTGTTTTTTTAGTACATTTTCAAAATCTTCAAACGGTGGAGCAATCACTTGCATAAACTCACCAGTTTTTGGATGTTGTAAGTATAGTATATATGCGTGTAACATAACTCTTGCTATTTTACTCTTTTGGCTCTTAAAACCGTATAAACTATCTCCTAAAATATGACGAGACAGTGCACTTAGATGAACTCTTATCTGATGTGTTCGTCCTGTAAAAAGCTTAGCACCTATAAGTTCTATTTTTTCACTTTTTGAAAGTGCTAGTTTACAAAATGCACTTTTTGCTTCTCTTCCATCTTGAACTACATCCATCTTTAATCTATTTTTTCTATTTCTGCCTATTGGTTTATCAACAATCGTATTTTCTTTTAAAGGAATATCTGTTATTGCAAGATAATATCTTCCCATGCTTTTATCTTCAAGTTGTCTTGAGAGATACATATGTGCTTCATTGTTTTTTGCGATGACTAAAGCTCCACTTGTCTCTTTATCTATTCGGTGAACTATCCCATGTCTCTCATCTCCACTGATAGTTGAGAGTGAAATACCCCTTTTAATTAACCAATCAACAACCGTTGCTTCTTTTACACTTGGAGCAGGATGAACCGTTAAAAATGGAGGTTTGTTGATAACTAAGATATCTTCATCTTCATACAAAACATCTATATCAAAATTGACTTCATAATGTTCTTTTTCTTTTTTAGCTTCTACAAAATCATACTCAATAACTTCATCACCCTTAAGTTTCAATCCACTCTTTTTTACTTCTTTATTATCTACTTTAACCCCAACTTGTTTGATAAGTTGTTCTATTTGATTTCTTGGAAGTGAGAGTTCTTTACTCATTATTGCATCTAATCTTCCACTTTGTTTACATGTAAAAGTCATTTAACCTCTTTTCTAGTATAATCACCTATTAAAATAATTAGGGTTTTCTTTGCTACAAATTGATAGACGAATATTAACACATTTTGATTTTTTACTGCCTATTTTGGTTATACCTATTGTAGGACTCTCATTTTATCTAATTAATGAGGCAAATACTATACTAGCCAATAAACAAATTGTATATTTTACTGTGGGTTTCTTTGCCTTTTTAACTTTTTTTCTCATTCCTCTTAGAAAAATAGCTTGGTTAATTCCCCTACTTTTTTGGCTCACTATAGGTTTACTTGTAAGTGTTGATTTTTTTGGTATTTCTAAACTTGGAGCTAGAAGATGGTTAGAAATCCCTTTTGTTCACTTTACTATCCAACCCTCTGAGATAATCAAACCTGCTTTTGTACTCATGCTAGCCTATCTTATATCTCATAATCCTCCTGAAGAAGAAGGGTATGGATGGAAGTCTTTTTTTAAACTGAGTTTTTATATACTGTTACCTTTTATTCTCATAGCAAAAGAGCCTGACCTAGGAACTGCAATGGTTCTTCTTATCGTTGGGTATGGAACTCTTTTTGTAATCGGAGTCAATAAAAAAATATGGATTACCCTTTTTATAGCACTCAGTATTAGTGGTCCTTTTTTATATGCTTCTTTACATGATTATCAAAAAAAACGTATTATTGATTTTGTATCTGAAAAACCTAGTTACCATGTAAGACAATCTATCATCGCTATTGGAAGTGGTGGACTCAATGGAAAAGAAAAAGATGAAGCAACACAAACACATTTTAAATTTTTGCCGATTTCTACAAGTGATTTTATTTTTGCGTATCATGTCGAAAGATTTGGTTTTTGGGGGGCTTTAGGCTTGATTTGGCTTTATGGTCTTCTTATAGTTCATCTTATCACACTTAATTATAAATTTCATAAAGATTACTTTGGTAAAGTAATGACCACAGGGATAGCTCTGCTCATTTTTGTCTATATGGGTGTTAATATCTCTATGACTATAGGTTTTGCACCTGTAGTAGGAGTACCTTTGCCCTTTTTTAGTTATGGAGGAAGTAGCTTTATAACCTTTATGGTTTTCTTTGGAATTTTGGAAAATTTACTGACATTTAGATTCGATAGAACCTATAAATCTGTAAAATATACAGTCTAACACTCGTTTTATTTTACTTTAAAGCTTTTATGGATAGAATGTCACTCTTAAAAACAGATGGGTTCTTAGCTCAGTTGGTTAGAGCCCTCCGCTCATAACGGAGTGGTCACTGGTTCGAATCCAGTAGAACCCACCATCTTTTTTTACTTTCAATATAATTTCATACTATTAAATTTTCTAAACATACAAATACCAGTTATTAAACTTAGTTGTTTTTTAAGATTTTAGCTATAATGACGAATTTTTAATAGAGGAACAATTATTCTTAAAAAAACGACTGAATACTTTAAAGATAAACATATGTTTACATTGAAATACTTCGATAAAAATAAAGAAAATCTATTTTCTTTATCTATCAAAGAAGTCAGACAAAAGCAAATGATGTATTTATCAAATATAACAGCATTTTTCTATATTTTATATATTGGTATTGACTTTTTAATACTACCAACCACTCAATTATACTATGCAATTACACTACATTCTCTCATTACATTTTTTCTAATTTTATCAAGCTTATCATTTCTTTCAAATAAATTAAATCATTTAGCAAAATATATAATTATCTTACCTGTTTTAACAGCAGCTACCGGATCTTTTATGCTCACAAAAATAGGAATTTTTTATTATATTGATGAAATATATGTCATTGTGGTCTGGGTATTTACACTTATTGGATTTAAATTCCTAGAATCGCTAATAATCAATAATGTAATTGTAATTTCACATATATCATTAATTTTATTTTTTAAAACACTTACATACGAAGCAACAGTGGTTCACATGTTTATACTCTGCGCATCATTCACTATGAGCTTAGTTGGTGGTTATATCATGGAGTTTTATGCTCGTTCTAATTTTGAAAATCAATTAAATATTCTAGATATGCAAGAAGAGCTAAAAAAACAAGCCAATCATGATTATCTTACTAATCTTTATAACCGAAGATATTTCAATGAAATAGCACAAAATTTAATCAAAATAGAAAATAGAGAAAACAAGCCTCTTAGCATTATTATGATTGATATTGATAATTTCAAGTACATCAATGATACCTATGGACACACTATAGGTGATGATGTTATTAAATTATTGGCTTTTTTACTGAAAAAACATACGAGAGATAGTGATATAACTGCAAGATATGGAGGTGAAGAGTTTGTAATACTCTTACCATCCACTAATCAAAATGGTGCTATTAAAATAGCAGAACATATAAGAACTACAGTTGAAAATCAAAATATAAGTATTAATACAGATAAATATATAAACTTTACAATAAGCTTAGGAGTGAGTTCTTTAAATCACAAAAATGAGCTTATCTCAGAAATATTAAATAGAGCGGATAAAGCATTATATAGTGCGAAAGAAAATGGTAAAAATAAAACAGAAGTGAGTTACTAACTTAAAAACAACATTCTGACTTATTTAACGTTCTAAAGAAACTTTATCCTTCACAAACTCTTTTGTTAACTACCCCAGCAGGATTATATTATTGGTGGTTCAATCCCATACCAAGATACTTAAAATACTTTTCTTTCTCTACATATCCAATAATAGGGCTGTAGCTTTCTTCACCATTATTATTAACAAAAAAAGTAGTGGGTGTTCCATAAACTTGAAATGTACTAGACGGGTATGTTCCATCATTTTGTTTCACAAGCACAGGGACAAAGTTTTTATTGATGAAATTGGCAACAGAAGAAGAAGAGAGAACATCCTCTTTTAATAAACTACAATAAGGGCAATTTGGACTTTCCACAACCATTAAAACTTGTTTATTATCACTTTTAGCTTGATTCAAAGCACTTTTATAATCTTTAGCCCAATTTATCTGTGTACCAAAAGCTAGACTTACAGCTAAGATACAAAAACACAAAATCTTTTTCATTTTTTTCCTTTATTAGTTTTCTTTACTTGATATATATTTCATAACATTTTTAATCTCTTTACTAGAAATAGTAACCTTTTGGTTTTTATAAAGATTATCTTCCAATTTTTGTATTAACGCATCAACACCATCATCTGTACCTTTATAAGCAAAAAGTTTTTGTAGCAATGTTTTATGATTGGTTGGTTTAAATATTTTGATTGAACTCTTTTTTTTCACTATGAACTGTACTAAAAGAATAGATACAACCCCTAATAAAAACCCTATGATTATGTTTAAACTATACAAGTGAAATCCTTTTTCCTTTTGTAATTTTATCTCTTCTTTACCACCCCTTTTTGATACTTCTACAATGGGGTTATTCACATGAATTTTTATAGGTTCAGTTTGAATGGTTTTTTTGATTTTTGTTTGTAGGTTATATGCTGTATGTTTAAATGGTGGGATAACTAAATCTTTTTTTGCATTACCAATAAAAAATTCTTGCATAAATGTACCACGAATTGTCTCTTTATCTGGAAATGAGTCTATTTTAGGATCTTTAGTGGTGACTGTAGCATTTTTTAAATCAAGTACAAAAGGTTCAATATCATTGAAATTTCCCGCTCCTTTGATTTTAACCATTAGATGAGCCATTTCATTGCCATTAATCACTTTTTTATCAATAAAAGTTTCTATAGTAAAATCACCTACAATATTTGTTTTTACAGGTAATGGCTTTATTGTTACAAAGAGTGGTTGTGAAGTAAAACTTCTTTCATGATTACGCCTTGTTAAAAGCGTCTCACTACCATCTTGTTCTGCTTCAACTGTTCCTTGACCTATCATCAACTTACCTACAGTTTTTGGTGTTAGAAAATAGTTGATTTGATGGATAATAAAATCACCTTTTATTTCAGGAGGTGAGTAACTAACACCTTCTAGCCAAAATCCAGGAAAATCTGGCTGGATGAATTTAATATCTTGAAATTTTATTTTATCCTTGTATTTAAACTGTAAACTAAATCTTATAATTTCATTTTCATAAGAGGTATCTTTGTTAAGAAAAGCTTGAAAATAAATAGATGGATTTGGATTTTTTTTGAGCCTTAGTTCCACGGGTTTTGTTTTTTCGATTTTGCCATTTACTTTAAACTCTAAAGAAGGAATACTCAAAGATTTTTTAGGATAAAACATAACTTCATAATAAATATCTTTAATCTTTTCACCATTTATATATTTACTACTAGCCTTTCCTCCATGTTCCATAATAGGCATTCCTGCTACTTCTTCCAATCTTTTTAGTTTTATATCTTTTCCTGTTAGGTGTATAACAAGTACAGCTATATCTCCTTCATATATTATGTTATTTTTCAAGTAAGCATCAGCACTAAAAAGTCGTATACTCAGTAAAAAAACCACCAAAAGACTACCAAAAAATTTCATTTTTTTGCTCCATTTTTTGACTTTTGATTAACATTTTTGGTTTTGTTTTTGGTTTAATACTTCTCAATATCTTTTTCCATTTTTTTTCTTCTTTCGCATCCATTGCTTTGGAAGCTTTTGATTGAGAACCTTGCGTATCTTTACTTGATTTTTTTTGATCTTTTTGTTTACTATTTCCTGATGATTTTTTCTTTTTTTTCTTACTTTTTTTCTCATCTTTTTTATTTTTTCTAGCAGCTATTTTAGATCTATTTTTTTTCAAATACTCTAAATTAAACCGAGTAGCTTTTTCATCTTTTATTTTTAAAGCCTTTTCATAAGCATCAATAGCTTCGTCAACTTCACCTGTTTTGGCATAGGTATTGCCTAAATTGTGCAAGCGTTCATAATTTATTGATTGATTTGTAGTATTTATATCCAAATAGAGTTTTATAGCTTGAGTAAAATCATTGTTACGATAATAACTATTGGCAAGGTTATATTGAGTTGCTGCACTATTTTTTGAGTTATGCACTTTTTTAAAATATTGTAGTGCATATTTATGCTTCCCTCTTGTATAATTCTCTTGTGATTTTATAATATCCCAAAAATCAAAAACACCTGAGTGAAGTTCTTGTGGGTTGGTAAAACAGAGTAATAATAAGGGTAAAAAACGTATAAAACGTTTTACATGTAAAGAATTTACAATAAAAAACAGAAGAAGTGCAGCTAGACATAGAGGAAGGATAAAAAGTTCTTTAGAATGACTCTTTTGAAGACGATTTACATCTTCTTTTTGGGCTTTTATACGTATTTGTTCACAAAGCCAATCTAAATCAGATAAACTACCATTTGTTATGACAAATACTCCTTGTGTAGCGATGGAGAGTTCTTTGAGTTCATCAGCACGTTTTGTTAGAACATTTTTTTCATTTTTATCTTTTATGAGATTTCCATCTTGATCAATTATAGTACTCCCTTTTTTTGTTCCTACCAATAAAAGATGTACTCTTAGATTATACTTTTTAGCTTTTTCTATAGATTTTTGAATACCTAAACCATCAGCTCCATCAGTAACGATAAGAATATCTTTTGTCTCTCTTTTAAATGGTAAATATGTTTTTTGAGCACCCATCATAACAGCTTCGATAGAACTACCTTCACTTGTCATAGAGTTTTGGTCTAAGTTTTCCAACAAAAAGCTTAGGGTCTCTTTGTCTTCAGTAAAAGGAGCAACCATAAAAATATCTCTTGAAAAAGCACTCAATGAAAGCCTAAAATAAGGCAATTTATGAAAAATTTTCATAATTGCATTTTTTGAAAACTCTAAACGATTAGGTACCACATCCGCAGCTAACATAGACTTAGAGATATCAAGATTTATAGCCAAAAATCCCATAGGCATTTTTTGTGTTTCATTTTTTACTTCTTCAAGTAATAATGGTCTTGCTAAAGCAAGTGTCAATAATCCAAAGAGTAAAAGCCATAAAAAAGAGTTTGATGTGTACGGGGATTCATTCCTAGAAGTACTAAGTCGTCGCTTAACTGCTTCAGAAAAGAGAGACCTTTTTTTTGAGTACAAAAGATATAAAAAAAAGAAAAAAGGAATACTAAAAAGCAATAAAAGATAAGGATAAAGAAATATCATCTGTTCTCCTTTAGTGTATAGCCCATATATCCTAAGAGTGAAAAAAAGGCAATCAATAAAGGATATATAAAAAGATAATCCGTAGAAGACTCAGCCGTAGAGCGCTGCAAACTTCTCTCCAATGCATCAATCTCTTCATAAACAGATTTAAGAGCATCTTGATTATTAGCTTCAAAGAATTGACCACCACTTTCTAAGGCTATTTTAGTTAATACTGCCGCATCATAATCACCTTTTTCACCAACACCAATTGTGTAAACTTTTATTTTTTCGCCACTTAATGCTCGAAGAGCTGTATCGAGATTGATACGTCCTGCTGTGTTATATCCATCAGTTAAAAGAATAGCAACTTTATTTTTTGCACTATTTTTTTTAAGAAGACTTGTGCTGAGGAAAAGTGCATCATACATAGCTGTCATTGATCCCGCGATGCCTTCTTCTAGTCCTTCTAAAATTGACGATACAGTTTTTTTATCATATGTTAATGGTGTTGCAACATAGGCAAAATCACCAAAGACAATTACACCTATATTACTATTTGCTTGTTTTTGTGCAAATTGAGAAGCAACTTGTTTTGCAATTTCAAATTTACTATTATTTGATTTAGAAGTGTTAGTATCCTTTACAGAGACATTGCTACGTAAACCCCCTCCATTCATAGAGTTACTTACATCAATCAACATCATAATTGTATGAGACAGATGTAAAGGTTCTTTTCGTTTAGCTATAAATGGTGAAGTAAGTGCCAAAACTAGCATACAAATTCCTATCCATTTGAGTAATGGTGAGAGCCAATTTCTCTTTACATGTATAGGCATTAAAAGTACATGAGGGATATAAAATGCATTTTGATTGGACTTAAAGATAAATGCTCCAATAATATATACGATAAGTAATAAACCCATCCATGGATATTCAAATCCTAACTTATCCATGAGTACTCTCCAAAAAAGATTGTAATGCTTTTTGTTCACTAGAAGTTAATGGTTGAGTCTGTTTTTTATATTTGTATTTAAAAAGATTACATTCAATCTCTTCATAGATTGTTTTATTTTCAGGGGTGACTAGATGAGATGCCCATTGGGTAAATTCATATGCGCATGTTTTGGCATCTTCTAAATTTAAAGTAGTTAAATGTTTTTTGGCGATTATATGAATACGATTTGACCTTTTATATTGAATATATTTTACTAACTTATATATAGCCCAACATAAAAAAACACAGAAAATTACTAATCCAAAAAGAAAAGGAAGTAGTGTTGCATCTTCTACAGGCATCAAGTTTCTAATATCTTGAAAATCGCCTTCAGGATTATAGTATATATACTCTCTTTGGCTAGGTTCTAATCCAAATAAGCCTTTCATATACGATATAAATGCTCTATACATTAATAGGCCTTAAATATAGAAGATAATTTTTTAAAAGGGTCTTCATTGGTATAAATTTTAACCCATCGAACAGCATATTTTTTTAAATAATCCTCTAATTTGCTGTCATAAAGTTTTTGTTTTTTTGTATACTCTTTTACAAATGATTCGTCTAAAACAACTCTCTCTTCTTTTAAAGATATAGGGTCTCTTACTAAAACAGAGCCAACTTTAGTAGGTTTTTCTTCAAAATGATCTCTAATCATAATGAGGATAACAGTATGTTTTTTACTAATCAGATTTAATTTTGGTATATCAAAGAAATCCCCAATAATAAAGACTAAAGAAGGTTTTTTAAAATGTGAAAACATATGTTTTTCAATAGTATCCCAATTCAGTTTTTTTCCTATTAAAGGAAATTCAAAAGCTTTTTTAGTTGCCCCTCTAATAGAAGATTCTTTTTTACCAATAGCTGTTTTTAAAATAAGCTTTTCATCAAATAATGAGATAGAAAACAGATCACCATTGCGTACAGAACTAAATCCTAAAAGAGCAATTACTTCGGCTAAGACTGTTTGTTTCATTTGAGCAATACCAAAATGCATTGAGCCATTGAGTAGTCCAATCACATGGGTAAGAACTTCTTTCTCTTCAAAAAATACCCGTTGTTGTAACTCATTGGTTTTTGAGCTTTTTTTCCAATCAATACGTTTTACATTATCACCATAAGTATGTGCACGGATTTGTGCAAAATCATAACCATCTCCCTCTTTTTTAGAGATATTTGATCCTGTCATATCACCAAAAATATGGTTTTTAGCACGGGCTATGATACGGTCATATGAAAGTGTTCGCATGTTATGGTAAAGGTAATGTCTCTAATATTTTGTTTATAATATACTCTACCGTTATATCGTCGGCTTCTGCTTCATAACTCAAAATAATACGATGACCTAAAACTTCTTTACAAACAGAAGCAACATCAACTGGTGTTACATAATCTCTTTCATGTATAAGAGCATATGCTCTACTAGCTTTATGTAAATCTATACTTGAGCGAGGGCTTGCTCCAAAACTTATATAAGGAGCTAATTCTTCTAAGCCATAATCTTTTGGTTCTCTTGTTGCAAAAATAATATCTGTCATATACCTTCTAACAGGAAGGTCAACATGAACAGTTTTTATTTTTTGTTGAAGAGTTTTAAGTGTCTCTTCATCTAGTACAGTTTCCACTGCTTCACAAGTTTCTAATGAAATACGCTCAGCAATTTCCATCTCTTCTTCTTTAGTATTGTACTTAATAAAAATTTTCATCATAAACCGGTCTAGTTGTGCTTCTGGAAGAGCATAAGTTCCACCAGACTCTATAGAGTTTTGAGTAGCTAAAACAAAAAATGGTCTAGGGAGTAAAAAGCTCTCTTCTGCGATAGTCACTTGTCTCTCTTGCATCGCTTCTAAAAGTGCTGATTGTACTTTTGCAGGTGCTCTATTTATCTCATCTGCTAATAAAAGATTAGTAAAAATAGGACCTTTTTTTACAATAAATTCACTACTTTTTGGGTTAAATACTTCTGCACCAATAATATCACTTGGTAAAAGATCTGGTGTAAACTGTACTCTTCCAAATTGAAGACCTAAAGCTTTAGCTAGTGTATTAATAGTAGTTGTTTTAGCAACGCCAGGTACTCCTTCCATCAAAATATGTCCTTCACATAAGATTCCTACGATGAGAGAATCTAGAACAGAGGAGTATCCTACAATCACTTTTGAAACTTCTTTTTTTAACTCTTTGACAACGTCTATCATAAGACTTCCTTATATTTATAACTACTTATGCAAAAATATTACTTCTTTTTTATAATATATTTTTAATCTAGATTAAAATATCGTCAGTATACAAAAATATTGTCAAAAATTTATCATGTGAAATAAAGACAAACTTACACAAGTAAGTTTTATTGAAAAGTAAAATTGTATCTTTACATGTAAAGGACATATCTAGAGTTTTTTCCACAGCTCTAGTCTTATATCTTTATTTTCTACGCCATTGTACTATTTTAGTAATATTAGATTATTACTATTTAATACAATACCTTTATATTGCTTTTATACTTAAAAAAACACTTAATTCCTAATAAGTGTCATAAATATGACTCTTATCATTTTATAGTTCTGCTAAAATTTTACTAAAGTTTTTTAGTAATTTTTTATTTTAATAAATATTTAATTATTTTGATAAAAACAACAATATCGCAGGAGGTGTATTTTTATAGATAAAATTGATTTATCTAATGAAAAAACTTAAATTTATGTTTTAGAATCTAAAAAGATTTTTTTAATAAAGAATATAACGAACTACATGTTATTCATAGGAAATAACCAATATTTCAGGAAGGAATTAATATGAAAGAAACGAGAGTTATCTGTCCATATTGTGGGACAGGATGTAATGTTGATTTATCAATTGAAGATAATAGAATTGTAAAAGCAAAAGGAAGTTGTGGCAACTATGTCAATGATGGAGAACTTTGTCTAAAAGGTCTTTATGGTTGGGATTATGTTGGTGCAAATGATAGGTTAAAAAAACCTTTAATAAGAAAAAAAGATGGTGTTTTTTCAAAAGAGGGAACATTTGAAGAAGTATCTTGGGATGAAGCACTTGAATTAATAGCATCAAAAATGAAAGAAGTAAAAGCACAACATGGTAGTGATGCCATAGCTGGAAACTTTTCCTCAAGATCTACTCTAGAAGAAAACTACGTCGCACAAAAATTCATGAGATCTGTTGTAGGAACTAACAATATAGATCACTGTGCTCGTGTTTGTCATGGACCAACTGTAGCTGGTTTAGCTCAGACGATTGGCTGTGGGTCATCAACAAATAGTTTTACTGAGATTGGAGAACACAGTAACTGTATTATGATGATAGGATCTAACCCTGAAAATGCTCACCCAATAGCAGCTATGTATATTCAAAGAGCATTAAGTCGTGGTGCTAAACTAATCGTTATAGATCCGATTAAAACAGAATTAGCTAAAAAAGCAGATGTTCATTTACAACTAAAACCAGAACATAATATTCCAATTTTAAATGCTATATTACATCATATAATCACAAATAATTTGCAAGATACTAACTTTATTAGTAACCATACAAATGGATTTGAATATGTAAAAGAAGTAATCAAAGACTATTCTCCAGAAGCAATTGAAAAGACATCGGGTGTACCTGCTGAATTGATTAAAAAAGCAGCTCAAATGTACGCTACAATAAAACCAGCAATTATCACACATGGTATGGGAATTACTCACTTTAACCATGGTGTAGGTAATGTATTTAATATATCAAATCTTATTTTATCAACAGGCAATATTGGTTCTCTAGGTTCAGGAGATTTGGCAATCCGTGGGCAACAAAATGTTCAAGGTGCCTGTGATATGGGTATGTTACCAGATATTTTTCCAAATGGTAAAAAAGTATTTGATAAAGAAGCTATAAAATTTTACGAAGAACTATGGAACTGTAAACTTGACAATAAAGTTGGGGTAAGAAGAACGGATATACCAGATGTTATCTTAGAAGATAAAGTCAAAATATTTTGGACAGTAGGTGAAAATCCTGTTATCTCTGACCCTAATACTAATCGTTTATTAAAAGCATTGGCACATGTTGATCTTTATATTGTTCAAGATCTTTTCTTAACAGAAACAGCATTAAAAGCAGATATCGTTTTACCTGCCGTTTCAAATTCTGAAAAAACAGGCTGTTATACAAATGCGGAAAGAAGAGTTCAATTAAATCATCAAGCTATTTCACCAGTAGGTGATATTAAAAATGACTGGCAAATTATCTGTGCATTGGCTAAAAAAATGGATGCTCAAGGTTTTGACTTTTCAAGCTCTGAAGAAATTTGGCAAGAAATAAGAGTTGCTGATCCAAATCGTTATGGTGGTATGAGTTATGCAAGAATAGATAAAGAAAAAGGACTTCACTGGCCGTGTCCTAGCGAAGACCATCCTGGTTCACCAATCTTGTATATGAACAAAGAGTTTTTAACTCCTGATAAAAAAGGAAATTTTGCTCCAGTTATTTTTGTTGATAACAAAAAAGATATTGAAAAAGCAGAGCAAGATTTGGCAAAAAGACTTAAGCTTCCTAGTACTTATCCTCACATGGCAGGTTCTGTTGATGAACCAGCTGATGAAGAATATCCAATCGAACTTTTAACAACAAGAAAAGTATACCACTACACAGTAGGAACAATGACAAGAAGATCACCAGCTCTTGAAAATGGTGCTGATATTCATGGTCCATGTGGAGAAATTAATCAAAGTACTGCTGCAGCTTATGGTGTTCAAGACGGAGATTATATCGCTGTTGAAAGCAGATATGGTCGCATAGCAGTAAAAGTTGAAGTAACTCCTGTTGTTCCAGATAAAGTAATGCAAATGTCATTTCATTATTGGGAAGGTCATGCAAATGAACTTACAAGTGAAGGTGCTGATGCGATTACAAGGACTCCAACATATAAAGCAGCAGTGAAGTTCCATAAAATTTCAAATCAAGAGTATGCGCAAGTACTTATAGAGAAAAAAGAAAAATTCTATTCTCAAAAAATTACTTTTGACGAATATGAAGAAGTGGAGATATGAGATGTTAAATTTAGATGAAAGAACAAATAAATATATTGCTAGTGACCCACATAAATGCATAGGATGTCATACTTGTATGTCAGCTTGTTACGAATCATCAAAAGCTAGAGGTAAAGTTTCAAAAGCTAGACTTATCGTATACAATACTGAGCATGGAACATTACCAAACCAATGTCATCAATGTGATGATGCCCCTTGTGCTAATATATGTCCTGTTGGTGCATTGAGTATTGGCCTTGATTGTATTGAGTTAGCAGAGGAAAAATGTATAGGTTGTAAAATGTGTACTTTAGCCTGTCCTTTTGGTTGTATTGAAGTTGACTGTGCACCTGCAAGTGTAGATTACTATGATCAAATTTCTCTATTAAGAATGCCAAGATTGGATAAATCCGTAGCTATAAAATGTGACTTATGTCAAGGCTTAGAAGGTGGAGGCCATGCTTGTGTTGATATATGTCCAACCGAAGCTCTTATTTTTGTAACTCCAACTATGGAAAGAAATAATATAAAAGAAAAAGCGATTAAAACGCTAAATATCTAAAGAAAAAGAGGAGAATTTCTCCTCTTTTTTTAAATATAGATTGATATCTCTCTTCCATAAACTCAAGATTCATATACAACTTCCAACAAAGTAGAAATTGTCCTTGTATAGGGTGCATCTAAACCTTGTAATTCACAGTTTTTTATGACTACTCCACAAATCTCATCAAGTTCTAATTCTCTAGAATTTTCTCTATCTACTAGCATAGATGTTTTGATTGAATCAAACTTACTTATAAGCTCAAACATATCTTGAACATCTTTTTGACTTACTTCTACACCTGCAACTTTGGCAGCCTTTGCAGTTTCATGCATAAGGCCTAGTACGATAAGTGATAATTTTTTATGGTGCATAATCTCACCAGTTTTTTTCTCAAGCAAAGCACAAATAGCATTGACTCCATTGTTGATTATGAGTTTTTTCCACAGCTCTAGTCTTATATCTTCTGATATATTTGCTGGAATGTTACTTTTGCTTAAAATAGCTACAAAATCATGTAAAAAAGTTTTTCCCTCTTCACTCTCTTGCCATAAACCAAGAGGTGTTTGTGCTTCACCTATAGCATGAACAATCCCTGGTTTGATTATATGTGCACCAATTTTTACACTAAGTCCCCCAATAATCTTTTTTGGGTCTATATATGAAGCCAATATATCTTCATTTTCTACGCCATTTTGCAATGAGATAATATAAGGAGTATGCTTTGCACACCATTTTGCAAGTGTTATTGCTATCTCTTTTGTAAGTATAGCCTTAGTCAGTACGATAAGAGCATCAAACTCTCTTGGATCTTTTAAAAGAAGTGCTTGTAGATCATAAGCATCCACAAAATCTTCAAATTCAAAATCTTCAAATTCAAAATCTTTATGGTTTACATGTAAACCATTTTTTTTAATTGCTTCTAAATGTTTTCCTCTAGCAACAAAAGTTGTTTTCATACCACTACTAACTAATCTAGCCCCATAATAAGACCCTACTCCACCAGCACCAATAATCGCTATATGCATATACCACCTTCACCATTAACTTAAAAAATATTATACTTTAAAGCGTCCAAGCTCACCATCTAACTTATTTGTCATAGAAGAGAGATGCTCACTTGCCCCAGCCACTTCTTCAATACTTCTTACATTAGCACTTACGAGAGTCTCCATCTCTTCTATTTTTCCAATCATCGTTTTAATTGACTCATTAACATGAACAAAATCTTGGACACTTTGATGATTGGATGAGATATTTTCTTGCAAAATTATTGCATTATCTTGTACAACATGTTCAAGATTTGAAGATAATTCTGAGAGTTTAAGTATCTCTTTTGAGTTATAATCCATCTCACCACTAGCATCTGAGATTGCTTGAACAACGATATTTATTGTAGTATTGATTTCGCCAAGACTTCTTTGTGTTCTCTCTGCTAGCTGCCTTACTTCATCTGCCACAACAGCAAAACCTCGCCCATGTTCCCCTGCCCTCGCAGCTTCAATAGCAGCATTAAGCGCTAAAAGATTGGTTTGATCGGCAATATCTGAAATAACAGTCAAAACATTTTTAATCTCTTCTGTATTTTGGCTTGTTGTTTGCAACTTAGTAGCTAGTTCTAACTCTTTTTGTGAACCATTTTGTAGCTGAGAGTTTAGACTATTCATCTCTTCTTTCATAGCTATAAAACTACTATTTGCTACATCCAATTGCTCGCTATTATTTTTTATCGTACTTACAGAACTTTCCAATTCTTCTAAAACTTTATTACCTTCTTTTACCGAATCAGCAACAATCAAACTCTCCTCTTCCGAGCGTTTACCGACTGCTAAAGAAGTAGTAGAAAGCTCATGAGATATAGAAGCATTTTCACTACTTGTTTCTTTTGAATTAATTAGCAATGTTTGAATTTTTTCAATAAAAAGATTTATTGAGTTTGCTATCTCGCCTAGTTCATCACGACTCTTTACATGTAAACGTTGTGTCAAGTCACCTTCACCAGAACTCAAATCTTTCACCATGATTTGCAAAGCAACCAATGGCTTAAATTGCCATACAAGAAGAACAAAAATACCTAAAGCTCCAAATCCTAAAAAAGATAAACTAATATAAAGTAGGTTTTGCGTTTGATTGTTTAGATTACTAAAAGCAACCTCTTTTTTTAAAGTCGCCACAATCTTCCAGCCGGTTGCTTTGATGGTATCAAAGACCAATAAATACTCTTCCCCACCCATAGAAAACTCTAGTAATCCTGACTTTTGAGCATAGATTTTATCTTCCATCCATTTAAGATCAGGTAAATTTTCTGAGAGTGTTTTTCCTATAAATTTTGGATTTGGGTCTACTAAAATCTTTCTATCTTTAGCAAATAAAGCAGTAAAACCACCTTTGAGTTTTGTTGCACTCACTTCTTGCTCTACACTTTTGATTTGCACAACAATCGTAGCAAAACTTTCACCTTCTATAGGTGCAGAAATATCAATAATATTACTTTTTTTATCGACATAACTTTTAAAAACAGAAGTGATGTTGGGTTTAAAATTGTTAGCTTTTACTGTTTGATAAAGAAACTCTGATTCAAATTTTTCTGCAGGAACTTTTACCTTAGGATTTATATGTATAAGTGGTTCTCCTTTAAAATATACCAAAGAACTTTTCATCTTTGCAGCATCAGAAGCAAAACTCAAATACTTTCTTACATTATCAGGAGATTTATCCTCAAGTGTACGTATACGCTTTGCCAAAGACGCTACTATATCTTCTTTAGATTGCAACCAACCATCAATAATATGCCGTAAATCTGTTACTTTAGCTTGAAGTTTTTGATTGATTTCATTAGAAGTTGTTTTTTGCATCATCGAGTGATTAATGCCAAGAAAAACAATAAAACCAACCGCTATAGCGCCCACTATAGATAGAGTAATCTTTTGTTGCAGTTTCATCTAACCCTCCTTTTTTAACAGTAGTAATACATTTTTAAATTATATCACAATCAATAAATGAGTGCTTAAAATAAAACAAAGTTTTACTCCAATATAAATATGTTGTTACACATAAAAACATATTTAGGTAAAAAAAAAGATATACTGTTTACATGTAGATAGTTTGGCAATCAATAATTATGTAAACTGTCCCCGGAACTTCCGAAGTAAATGCCATTCGCAACTGTCCCCTTTAATATTAATTCTTCAATGAATCTAATGCAATACAAGCCATATTCAATCCTCCATTACATGCTTTAGAATAATATTTCTTCGCTTTTTCAATGTTATCGTTTGAGTATATATTACCTAACACAAAGCAAATCCCATAATTTCCATTAGCACATTCGGATTCATATATTTTTTTTATATTGGGTTCATTTTTTTTATTAGTTATATCAAGTGCTTCAATATGTAGTTTTTTAAAAAACTCTTTTTCACTATTGTTTTTTTTGGAGTACTTGGGCAAAATAATAAAATCTTCCTCTGTATAAGTTTTTATGTTAGTAATTACTAAAATACTTATTATAATAAATATTGTTAACAGTATAAATCCTAATTTATACTTCATTAAATTATTCCTCTCATTATTATTTAATTTTTATAGTATAACCAATTTTTGTCCACGGATTTATTGTTATAAAAAAAAGGGGACAGGCTACTTTTATTCATCATCTATTACCTTTTTAGGTCTTCCTCTAGGGTTTATAGTTGATACTATATCATACTTTTGTGCTGTATCATTTACCCAATCATCTTGACCATAAGGGCTTTGTCTTTGGATTGAGTTATCTATTTTTTCTTTATCTTTTTTGTTTATTTTCTCTTTTTTTAACTTTTCCCAGTTTTCTGGCACTTCTATTGGAAGTTCATCTACGATATCATTTATTTTAGTATTGGATGATACATATTCCCATTGTTTTAGTTTTGCTCTTTTTGGGTTTTGTTCTACATAGTTTAGTAAAGTTAAAAGATAATTATCTCTTTGGACTATAAAGCTTTTATATCTTCCTTGCCAGAGATGTCCTGATGTTTTATAGGTTTTATTATAGTATCTTACATAACTTGTAAGTAACCATTGCATATACTTACTTAAATCTTCTGCTTCATTTGGTTCTATTATAAAGTGAAAATGATTTGGCATCAATACGAAGCTATAGAGTTTTACATTTGTCATTTTTTTAGCTTCACCCATAAGTTCCATGAACTTTTCATAATCTTCTTTATTATGAAATACTTCTGCCCTTCTATTTCCTCTATTGATTATATGATATATCTCACCACCTGCTAATCCTCTTGCTATTCTTGGCATTATACACCTCTTTTTATTTACATGTAGATAATATTATAGAAATTTAACTTAAAAGTAGCCTGTCCCCTTTAATTTTATAATTTTAGGATTATCAAAGGTTATTTGTATTTTTACATTTTCTGGTATATCTTTTGCATCTTTAGGTGGCGAGAATGTTGTTATATGTGTGTTTGCGTATGCACTCAAGGAGAGAACACACAACAAAATAAATTTTATTACTAAATTTGACATTATTTACCCTTAATTATTAATTAAAACAATATTAGCTTTTTAAATATTAAATATTAGTAAAATTAAAGTTATACTTTAAGGATTGCATACCTAATTATCAATCATATTATATTTATTTTTCTCTTAGGTCCAGTTTTTTTCTTTTTATAATCAACTCCTGTTAGTAATTGTATTTTGTCATAAAACTCTTCATTACCACATGGTTTACCTGTTCGTGTTTTCTCTTGTATAAATTTAGTTTGTATATTTTGTTGTAAAAATTCTTTATAGTTAGTAATATTGTCAATCGCTTCATAATCTGACAACAACTCATTCTCTTTTTTCAAATCTAGCCTATGTCTAGCACTAGAGTATTTATAATCCCAAGCATACTTGACCATATATGCTTTTACAGGGTTTTGTTCCACATATCTTAAAGCGTGTAAAAGATGTTCTGCATCCAAAGGAGTAGAATAAAATCTTTCTTGAAAAAGATGCCCTTTTACTTTTTGCTCAAAGTTTATTTTTCTTGTATATAATCTATGTGTTTCTCCTATAGCTTTTGAGAGTGATTCTCTACTTTTTGGTATGACTATTAGGTGAATATGGTTGGTCATAAGACAATAAGATATTACCTCTAAATCATACAATTGGCATTGAGATAATAGAAGTTGTTTATAGTAGGTGTAGTCTTCATCTTTAAAAAAAATATTCATGGAGCGAACACCTCTTTGTGTAACATGGTGTGGTATATTTGGAATTACAATTCTTTTAATTCTTGCCATTTCCCTCTCCTATATTTTAGATAGAAAAAGTATATATTAATAAAATATAGTTAGTAAAAAATATTTCAATTTGAAATTTTGTAGCATATTAATAAGATAAAAATATATTGCTACATGTAAGAAATATATAATCCCTTACATGTAGATAGTTTGGTAATCAATAATTATGTAAACTGTCCCCGGAATTTTGCTTTTATTCCCCTTTAATGCTTTAATTCAATAACTTTGCTAAAAATAACACTATCATACTTAATAAAATCAAACCTATATACACGAATTCTTTTACTCTAATTTTTGATAACATAGGACCAAAAGCTTTATGTAAAGCATTTTTTTCTTTTTGAGAAAAAGTAAATCTAAAGTTTTTACTATAAACTTTAGCAAGAAGATCAATAATTAGTATGCTTAATGCAAATCCTATTAACATAGAATTTCCATAAACAATAGAAATAGCACCAAACTTGGTACTCAAAAAGAACCCAAAAGATGCTCTTATACTAGTGTCGACATCTACTTTTGTATAAAAATCAATAGGTATTATTAATAATAAAGCTATAAAAATTAACAAAAAAAATGGTGCTGAACTTCCTTGATTTTTTATAAAAATATTATTGATATTAAAATAAGTATTTTTTATCAATTTAAGATTAAATAAATATATATTTGCTTGAATATAAAAGTTAATCAAAAACATACAAGGGGCTGATATAAATAAATATGAATAAATAAATTTAATTGTATAGTATTCTTGCCCTATGCTTTTTCCAGCCAAAGCGAAACTATCTATACCTACAAAATAACTTGCCATTAAATCAGCAAACTCTTTAAGAAAATGAATATTTAAAATAATATCACTATTGATAAATAATAATGGCATATGTAAAAAAATTGAAAAATATAGTAATATTTTTGATATTTTTTTTTCTTTTTTAGTATCTATTTCGATGATAATTCCTTTTATACTATTTAAAACGGTGAGAAAAATATTCATTAAATATATTTTCTCCAACCTCTGAACCCATATCTCCACCATATGCACCAGCTGTAACTGTAGCAGCTGGAATAAATGGTCCAACAGGAGGAGCAACAACAGATACGGCTGTCATTCCTACAAAAGTTGCACCAGCTGTATAAACACATCCAATTGTTCCTCCTGCTATTTTAAATCCATTTCTAAAAAAACTTTCTAGGTTTTTAGAGAATACTAAGTCAGTAAAATCTGCATACCTACCCATTACTTTTCCTCCTACACCTAAAAAGTCACCTAATTTTGAATTTTTAATATACTCACCTACTGTTGTTAAAGCATCTGACACAGCACCCATAGTTTCTCCCATCTTCCCTATTACTCCACCTTCCCCATTAAACATATGAACAAAAGCCCCAGAAACAGCTCCATTTGCAAATTTACCACCTGCAAGCTCACTAGTTGTACCACCTACTAATGCCATTATAAGAGTTCGTGATGAAAATCCACCATAACCTTCGTTACCTACAGAAAAGCCACTAGTTACAAATCCACTCCAAAAACCTGCGCTAAATTTCCCACCTTGTGCTTTTGTTATCACTGCTCTTGATAAACCGTGTAATACTGCTTTAGAAAATGCTGAGCCCCAGTTTTGAGTTCTAATTGCTTCAAGAAAGGAACTACTATGTCCAAGTAAACTTCCTATACCTGCTGATACGGCTCCACCAATAGCACCAAATAATGCACCTTTTAATCCACCACTTAGACTTCCTGTTGTCATGACTCCTGAGACAAATCCACTTGCAGCCCCGGCAATTGCTCCAACTGTCATAGCCCCCAATACAGATAATCCTCCTGTTGATGCTACAAAAGCACCTCCCCAACCTATAACCATAGGAGCAGCAAGTCCCCAAGTAACCACAGAAACGACAACTGCAACAACCACCATAACTATTACCTTAATATACTTCTTAATAGCCTTAAATGCTTTCTTTATAGCTTTAAAAATCTTTTTAAAAAAGAACCCACTAGGGTCTGTATACTTAAGAGGGTTATTTTTTACATAGGTATAGCGGTTATAGCTACCTGTATCGTATGGGGATTGTATGTTTGGGTCAGCACTTAAAAACCTACCGATAATCGGGTCATATACTCTTCCGTTCATATGTATGAGGTTAAACTCTTCTATATGTTCATGCCCTGTGTAGCCTCTTTTTGTTATGAACTCTTGAGGGGACGATGCGTTTATCCAGTTTTGTTTTATACGCTCACCAAAAGGTTTATAGGCTATGCGTTGTACTACTCTTCCTGATTCATCTGTTATGGTGTCGACTGAACCAAGAGCATCTTTATGCATATAGTGATTTTGAGGAAGAACCATATTTCCATCGTCTTCTTTTATGTGCATCGCTATGAGTTGATTTCCTGCGTAGATAAAGTTTTTGTATCTTATAGTTGAGTTTGTATTTTCTTGTTCGTAGAGTTTCCCTACATAGTATGTATTGTTTCCATTGAGTATCTTTTTGTAGCGTGAGCGATTTGGTCCATAAAAGAACTCTGTTTTGTTATTGGCATCTTCTATGCGTACTGGTTTGTTGTATGAGCTATACTCTAAAGTGATATTGTTTTTCTTTATAACGTTACCGTTTGCATCATAGATATATTTATGTGCACCTGCGGTATCTACTTGATGAGCGTTGAAGTAAAGATACTCCCCTACATCACTTTTAGATACTATATTGCCTATATTGTCATACTCGTAAAGTATCTCACTGAGTGAATCTGCTTTTATGGTTGTTGCAGATTTGATTCTATCAAGAGAGTCATACGTATAGTTTTGTGTTATCTCTTGTTTAAAATCTTCTTTAGAAGTGACATTGTCTAGTTCATCGTAAGTATATTTTATGTCTCTTACGTCATTGTTACTATCGTATCCTGTTTGGATTGTATTTAAGTGTCCATTTGCTTTGTTGTAGTCTCTTGAAGTTATCAGTCCATTTCCTACTACATCTTTTGTGATTCTTCCAAAGACATCTGTAGCTAAGATTTTGTAGTAGTATTTAAAGTCCTCATTATCAAACATCCCTAAGTACGCTTTGTCTACTCCTGAAGAGAGAAGTGCATACTTGTCTTTGTAATTTTTACTTAACTCAATAGTAGCTTTTGCTTCAAAGATGATAGTTTTTGCTTCTTGTATATAGTATAGGGTTACATCTTTATACATATCAAGTATGACTTTAGAGTCAATACTTGCTAGAGTGCTTTCTGCTTCGTTGAGTTTTTCTATAGCTTGGTTTATCAGCGTTGTTGATTGGAGGGAAAAAGTCTCCATGAGCCATTTGTATAGGTATTCGTCATTGTAGTTTGTTAGTATTACAAGATAAGAGTTTAACTCTTTTGTCTGTTTTTTATAGTTTGTTTCATATGCTTCAGACTCTTGTGTCAAATCTTTTATAGTTTTTAACAAAAAGCTAGAAGTATCGATGAGCTGTTGTTCTATCTTGGCATCTACTCCTTTGTATTTTGAAGCTAGATTTAGACATGCTATAGCTTTTGTTCTATATAACTCTATTTGAGTTTTTAAACTTATGAGGTTATTAAAAGAGTCTGTTTTATCTTGTAGAGTTTGCTCTATGCGAGATTTTAGCTCATCATGACTCAGATTTTTATCTGCTTGTATAGGGCTTTTTATAGCTGAGAGATAGCCTTGGGTATTGTACTCATTTATAAGCTCAAAACCATCAGGTCTTATAGTCTTGTCTAGTTTTCCATCGGCTGTATATGTTAACTTGGTCGTAAAAGTTTTGTTGTCTATGTACTCTTTTGTTTGGATGACTCTTGTATAGTCATCGTAAAAATACTCTTTTTTATAATTGTCAGTTTTTTCAAAAGCGAGTTTTCCTATGCCGTTGGCTGCTACGTCATACGCCCAAAAAGTCTCACCCTCTTTTTCTACTCTTTTAACCATACGTCCAAGTACATCATACTCTATAGTTGTAGTTTGTCCTTTGGCATCGCTCTGGCTAGTGAGTTCTCCTAGTGCATTGTAAGTGTAGTGCCACTCTCCCATGTCTGGGTCATTCATATATACTTTGTTACCAAAAAGATCATATGTTATGAGGATTTTGTTGCCCCCAGCATCTTTGGTTTGTGTTAGATTACCAAAAGCATCATACGTGTACTCTATAAAAGTATCTTCTTCTATGACTTTTGTTTTTTTACCTATGATATTGTTTTTAACTGTTTTTTTGTGCCCTTTTGGTCCAATAGTTATAGTATCTAGTCCATCATACTCATAGTAGTAATTTAGCTCTTCCCCATTTGCACCTTTTCGGCTTAAACGGATTTGTCTTCCTAAATCATCATAATAGTTATATACAAAATCTGGAAAATCATAAGCATAATACGGTGTAGAAGACTTTTGTACTTTTCCAAGAGCGTTGTAGTAAGTATCTTTATATATAGTCGTACCATCAAAACCTATATTTATAGTTCTTATCTTTCTGTTTTGAGTATCAAAGATAGTCTCAGTAGCTGGTATACCTGTTGATTTTTCTACTACTTTATACATAGCATCTGGTAAACTCTCATCCCAATAATGCATCCAAACAGTAGTTGAGCCATCTGCTCTAGTCTCTTTGATTTTTTTACCCATGGCATCATAGTCCCAAGTTGTAGTAAGGTTATTTGGGCTAGTTACTTTTATGAGCTGGTTGTTTATGTTATAGACTCTTGAGACTCTATGGTTTAAGTCATTTATAACTTCAATGTTATTTTTACCTAAGCTATCATAAACAAACCTTGTTGAGCGTGGGGTATCGTTATTGGTTTGGATAGTTTCTATGATTTTGTTACCATACTTATCATATGTATAGCTTTTAGAGAGAGTTTTAGGACTATTTGGTTCAATAGTCTCTTTTATGAGTGTTCCTTTGTCTAAGTCATACTCAAAAGATGAGCTTTTTACTATGCTTGAGCCATCTTCATGGATATGAGTTACAGAAGCGTCTGTCAATCTTGATAATATCCAGTTTTCATCATCATTTGTATACGTACTTTGTGTGATTTTTTTGTACTCTTGGATATCATTTTTAGTGATAGATTCTATTTTTCCTATGTTTCCATACATATCAAAGTTACTATTTGTAGTGATAGCTGTTAAAAGATATGTTCCATCTATGTCGTATTTATTTTGAGTATTTACTGTGTTTTCTAAGTTTATGATATCTTGATTTTGATAATAATTTTGAGTGATTATCTCATTTGTGCTATCTGAAATCTTTATATCATTTAAAAAACTCTCGCTTGATTTTGCAACTCCTATAAAAGGAAACTCTTGCATGAAGTTTGTGACTGATTTTGTTTTTGAGACATCATTAAAAACTTCTGTTTTTGAAAAACCTAGTGAACCTCTCTCTTGATGTGCTTTAAGCCCTTCATATTTAAAAGAAGTTGTGTTAATCCCGCCTGCACCATCAGCAATTTTAAAAGCTTTTACAACGCTCATAGAAGAGGCTTTTATATCTATCTCAGGGTAAGTTGCACCGCTATGTGGAGTGTATATCTCACTATCTCTTAGAGTACTGTACTCTATGCTTACATCTTGGTCTTTGCCGTTTGTGATTTGTATGATTTTAAAGTTTTT
>NZ_JFBL01000013.1 GCF_000597725.1 Sulfurospirillum arcachonense DSM 9755 | reverse complement strand
GAACGTACAACTATTTATTCAATGCACATTATATACCTATTAGCCTTAATGATAACATTAAAAGGACATAAAATGTGTCCTATTAAATCACTAAATTCACAAAAAATATTTCAATTTGCAATATTTTTACTGCTTTTCTATTCTTTTTACTAATATTCTTAAATAATTTATGTCCTTTTATTGCTTTACATGTAGATAACAGGACAAAATGTCAGGTATTTGTATTAAATTGTATTAAAAGGACATTATGTCCCTTAAGAAAAAGGTTTTAATGTGGAAGTTAAAAAAAAGTTATTGGACGTTGTTAGAGATAAGATTAGAGTAAAACACTATAGTCTTTCAACAGAAAAAACTTATATTCATTGGATAAAATCTTACATACTCTTTCAGGATAAAAAACATCCTATCGACATGGGAAAAGTTGAGATAGAACAGTATCTTACAAGTTTAGCAGTAAAAAAAAGAGTATCACCTACCACCCAAAACCAAGCATTTTCTGCTTTATTGTTTTTATATAAAGAAGTTTTGGGTGTGGATATGAGTGAGTGGAATATCCAAGCTTTAAGGGCACAGACAAGAAAACACATACCAACAGTATTGACAAAAGAAGAGGTTCAAGATGTTATTGAAAACACAAATGGCGTATATAATCTAGTAGTATCTTTGATGTATGGTTGTGGACTTCGCATGAAAGAGGTGCTCAATCTTAGAGTAAAAGACATAGATTTTGGGTTTGATAAAATCTATATTTGGGATAGTAAATCACTTAAAGACAGGACGATACCTCTGCCTCAAAAGTTAAAAAACAGACTTCTTGTACAGGTGGAGGAAATTTTAAAACTTCATAAGCAAGATTTAAAAGATGGATTTGGGAGTGTTTATATGCCATATGCCTTTGAAAAAAAATATCCCCAAGCAAACCGTGAAACCAAATGGCAGTTTTTGTTTCCTATGAGCAAAGTTTCTAAAGACCCAAGAAGTGGGACGATAAGAAGGCACCATATACATGAAAAAACACTAGGAAGAAACATAAAACAAGCTTCTTTAAAAGCAAATATAAACAAAAGGGTAACATCACATATATTTAGACATTCGTACGCAACGCATCTTTTACAAGCAGGAATAGACATAAGAACTATTGGAGAATTACTTGGGCATAGGAGCATAGAAACTACTATGATCTATACACATGTAGTTTCACAGATAAATAAGAATAAAGTTTTAAGTCCTTTAGATTTCTAAAGAACTTTTTCAAGCACAAAATGATAAAATAATAATTCACATAAAAGGGAACTTCATGGAAATCGATGACAAAAAAAAGAAATCACTAGATTTAGCGATAAAACAGATAGATAAAGCATTTGGTAAGGGGACGCTTGTTCGTTTGGGCGACCGTGTTACTGAGCCAATAGCATCTATTAGTACAGGCTCACTTGGTCTTGATATGGCTTTGGGTATTGATGGTGTTCCTAAGGGTAGGATTATCGAGGTTTATGGACCTGAGAGTTCTGGAAAGACGACTTTAGCTTTACAGGTAACAGCACAAGCTCAAGCAGAAGGAAGTATCTGTGCATTTGTAGATGCAGAACATGCTCTTGATGTAAAATATGCTGGAAATCTTGGAGTTGACACGGACAATCTTTTAGTATCTCAACCAGATTTTGGTGAGCAGGCTTTAGATGTTGTAGAGACACTTGCTCGTAGTGGTGCTGTTGATTTGATAGTAGTTGATTCAGTTGCTGCACTTACTCCAAAGACTGAGATAGAAGGTGACATGGGAGATACTCATGTTGGTCTTCAAGCGAGACTTATGAGTCAAGCTCTAAGAAAACTTACTGGTATTGTTCATAAGATGAACACTACTATAATTTTTATTAACCAAATTCGTATGAAAATAGGAACTATGGGTTATGGAAGTCCTGAAACTACAACAGGTGGTAATGCTCTAAAGTTTTATGCTTCAGTGAGAATCGATGTAAGAAAGATTGCAACATTGAAACAAGGTGAAGAAGTTATAGGAAACAGAACAAGAGCAAAAGTTATAAAAAACAAAGTTGCACCTCCTTTTCGTCAAGCAGAATTTGATATCATGTTTGGTGAAGGTATAAGCAAAGAGGGTGAACTTGTCGATTATGGTGTGAAACTTGACATTATAGACAAGAGCGGTGCTTGGTTTAGTTATGGTGAAATGAGACTCGGTCAGGGTCGTGAAAATGTTAAAGCATTGTTAAAAGAAAATAAAGAAGTAGCATTGGAGATTGAAACTAAAATCAAAGATGCAATGGGTATGGGCGAAATAGTAGAGTTGGAAGAATCAGATTGATTCTTGCTTAGTTATATAAAATAATTTAGGATATATGAATGATATTTATTGATGAGATTTGTGCTGATGAAGTTCTTGATAGTAGGGGTAATCCAACAGTAAGAGCAACAGTAACATTAAGTGATGGAACAGTAGCAAATGCTATAGTACCAAGTGGTGCTAGTACAGGAAAAAGAGAAGCATTAGAGCTTAGAGATAAAGATGAGCGTTATATGGGTAAAGGTGTTTTAAAAGCATGTGAGCATGTTAATACTCAAATAGCTGACACACTTATAGGTTTTAATCCATTTGATCAAGGTTTAATTGATTGCGTTATGAAAGAGTTAGATGGAACAGAGAACTATAGTAATCTTGGAGCAAATGCAGTACTTGGTGTAAGTATGGCAGTAGCTCGTGCAGCTGCACAAAGCTTAGGAATGCCACTTTATAGATACCTAGGTGGAGCAAATGCAATCACAATTCCAGTTCCAATGTTAAATATTATCAATGGTGGAGAGCACGCTAATAATTCTGTAGATTTTCAAGAGTACATGGTAATGCCTGTAGGTTTTGAAGATTTTAAAGAAGGGCTTAGAGCAAGTGCAGAAGTGTATCATCATCTTAAAAAAATCATCAATGACATGGGTGAATCAACAGCGGTTGGGGATGAAGGTGGTTTTGCACCAAATCTAAAATCAAATGAAGAACCAATCCAAGTAATCATGCAAGCAATCGAAAAAGCAGGCTATAAAGCAGGAGAGCAAATCTGTATAGCACTAGATGTTGCTGCAAGTGAACTTGTAGATGAATCTGGTAAGTATCTACTAAAAAGTGAAAATAGAGCATTGAGCAGTGAAGAGTTAGCAGATTATTATGTTGATTTATGTTCAAAATATCCTATTGTTTCTATAGAAGATGGTTTAAGTGAAGATGATTGGGATGGCTGGAAAATTTTAACTGAAAAACTAGGTGATAAGATTCAACTAGTTGGTGATGATTTATATGTAACAAATGAAAAAATTCTTGCAGAAGGAATAGATAAAGGAATCGCAAATTCTATTTTGATTAAACCAAATCAAATAGGAACAGTAAGTGAAACTATGAAAACAATTAGACTTGCTCAAAGAAACAATTATAATTGTGTAATGAGTCACAGAAGTGGTGAAAGTGAAGATACTTTTATAGCTGATTTTGCTGTTGCACTTAACTGTGGTCAGATAAAAACAGGAAGCACAGCAAGAAGTGATAGAATCGCTAAATACAATAGACTCATGGAAATCGATTTAGAGTTAAATGGTAGCGAGTATCTAGGAAAAAAATTATTTAAATAATGAGTGAAATACTAGAAGAGTTTGAAGATATAACAGAAAAGAGAGACTCAAAAGGGGTCTCTTTTTATCTGAAAATCTTTGCTCTTGTAGCTATTGTTACTGTTTTTGGTATTTATGTTGGTGATATGCTTTTTGGAAAAAGTTCTTTGGATGTTTTACTGAATCTTCAATCAGATAAGCAAAGCTTAGAACAAAGAGTAGAAAGTTTAAAAGATAAAAATGCTATTTTGCAAAAAGAGTATTTTGAACTCAAAGATTTAGACCCAGAAAATAAAGGATATTCAGAATGAAAAGCAAATATGTTTTAATGATGTTGATTGTATTCACCATTTCGTTGTTTGGGCGCGAAAATCCTTTTAAATCAGTAGAGACTTCAGCTACTACAGGTAAAGCAATATACAAAAAAGATACAAGAAAAATTTTTAGTGATGCAAAAATTAAATTACCAAGTAGTGCAAGAATTTTAAAAAGTGTAGAATTACATTTTCAAAATTTAGATGGTTCTATGGGACATACAAATGTAAGAATTGATAAAAAAATTGATTGGCATGATGAGCTGATATTGAAAAAAGTAAAAGATGTAAATCAATCAATTGTAATGCAAACTCAAGAAAAAACTAAAATAGAGCCAAAAAAAATAGAAAAACAAAAAACAAAAATAAACTTCAAAAATATTGTCTCTTTTTTAATCGTTGGAAAAGAGTTACATATAAAAACAAAAGATAAAAAGATACGCGATTTTTTAGTAACAAAACCATATAAAATAGTAATTGACTTTAAAAGAGAACTCTCTTTTTATACAAAAGTTTATAATTTAAAAATAAACAATTTTAAATCTATAACTATAGGAAAACATAGTGGATACTATAGAATAGTTGTTGCGTTAGATGGCAAATACTTATATGACTTACAAAAAGAAAAAGATGGATATAAGTTTACATTGAAGTAAGTTTACATGTAAAGGTTTTATCCCTTACATGTAAAGATATTTAGTACTTTGGTGTTCTATCTAGTGGTCCAAGATAGAGTTGTCTAGGACGTGCTATTTTGATATTGTCTTGTTCTTTTAACTCAATCCATTGTGAAATCCAACCTGGAGTTCTACCTATAACAAATATCACAGCAAACATCTCTTTTGGAATTTTAAGAGCTTGTAAGATAATACCTGAATAAAAATCGATATTTGGATAGAGATTTCGTTTTATAAAATACTCATCGCTTAGGGCTATCTCTTCTATTTTTTTAGCAACAGCCATTAAGCCAGTATCTAGATTTAACTCTTGAACTAATTCTTGTTGAATCTCTTTTAAAATTGTAGCTCTTGGGTCAAAGTTTTTATAAACACGGTGGCCAAATCCCATAAGTCTAAATGGATCATCAGGGTCTTTTGCTTTTGCTATATATTTATCTACATTTTCAACTGAGCCTATCATCTCTAATTGACGGATAACAGATTCATTTGCACCACCATGAGCTCTACCCCAAAGTGCAGCGATACCAGAAGCGATACAAGCATATGGATGAGCATGAGTAGAAGCTACAACACGAACAGTAGTAGTTGATGCGTTTTGTTCATGGTCAGCATGCAAAGTAAAGATAGTATCTAAAGCTTTTACTTCTATTGGTTTTAAATCAATATGATGATGAGGATAGCCTCTTAACATATATAAAAAGTTTTCAGTAAAACCTTTGTTCATATCAGGATAGATAACAGGTAACCCTTGAGAGTATCTATATGAGAGTGCTGCTATAGTTGGTATTTTTGCAACTATTCTGTGAGCCATTTCCATGTATTCTTCAGGAGTATCAACATCTAAGTGATCAAAATAAAAAGTTGAAAGTGCTGAAACTCCAGCTGAAAGAATTGCCATTGGATGTGCATTATCCGGGAAAGCATCAAAAAGTTTTTTCATACCTTCATGGATAAAAGAACGTTTTTTCATCTCTTCAGTAAAGCTAGCCAATGTTTCTTCATCAGGTAGGTCATTATTTAATAAAAGATAAGCAGAATCCAAAAATGTTTTTTGTGTTGCTAGATAAGCTATATCATATCCACGGTACATAAGCTGACCTTTTCCTCCATCAATATAAGTGATTTTAGAACGACAACTTGCTGTAGAAGTAAATCCTCTATCAAAAGTAAACATACCTGTGTTTCCATAAAATGTTGAAATATCAACAACATCAGGACCAATAGTAGGCTCTAAAATAGGAAAATCATATTTTTCACCTGTCCTATTATCAATCATCGTAACAGTTCTATTTGGCATAAAAACTCCTCATATTTAATATTATTATTATAGTTAGATTACTATAAGTTTATTATAAAAATATTACTTTTTCAATATTAATTTATTTGTTTTAGCTTAAATAGATATTTATTAAACTATGTATTAAGTTTAGATTTATAATAGTTTTTTGCAAATACTATAAGTTTTATTCCTAGCATAGATATAATAACTTCTATCAAAGAAGCCAAAATAAGAGAAGAGTATAAAAGATTTCCAATACTATGTGATTCATAAGCAATCGTAGCAACAGCTATCATTAAAGTCAGAGGCATTGATTGAGATAGTGCAAAACTAAAGATATCAACTTTTCCAAGTACTTTTATAAATACTAAAGAAGAAAAAGCTCGCGCTACAATCATAAGCACTACTATTTCTATGGCTGTTGGAATAACGCCTTCTATGCCTAAAGTAAGTACGTTAAAAGTAGAACCTATGTATATAAAGAAAATAGGAACTAAAAAGCCAAATCCAAAAGATGAAATTTTGTGTGGTAAATCTTCTTTATGTTCAAAAAATGTTGCAATAAAAATACCGGCAATGAACGCTCCAAATGCAATTTCAAGATGAAGCCATATCATAAGACCTATCATAAGAGAAAAGAGTCCCATAGATAGTCTTAAATCTTGCTCTTCTTTATCAAGATGAGGCATAAGATACGTTTTGATTTCAGGATACCACCAAAAGAGAACATGCAAAAGTTTAAAGATAATAACAATGCCACCTAAGAGTATAATAAGGTAAGCAACAGCTTTATACAGCTCAAGACCTATACCAAATTCAAGTGCAGCACCAGCAAAAGTGAGTAAGGAAATACTGACTAGTTCACCCATACTTCCCACTATCATGGACAAGTTGAGCCAGTCTTTATTTTTACCATAGTCTTTATATAAGGCAAGTATTAGTCCTACAGAGAGTGTTGGAACAATGATAATCAAAATTTTGCTCATGCCAAGATAGATAACAGATATAGTAGATATGATGTATAAAAAGACAAGATATAAAACCCCTTTTTTTAAAAGGTCTTTGTCAATTTTGATAAACATTTTTAAATCGACTTCGGTTCCTGCCATAAACATAAGATAAAAAAAGCCAATATGTGCTATAAGTTCAAACAGATAAAAATCATTTATAAGACCATAGTATGAAGCGAGTGTTCCTAATATAATTTCAAGAGAAGGAGTAGGAATTCTTAAGTACCTTGACAAAAAAGGCGATAAAAATAGTATTGCCGAGATTGAAAAGATAATTGAGATTTCAGCCATGATGCGTTTTTGCTAATTTTAGACCAAGAGATTCAATCATGTCTTTATCTTTTGTTGGAGCCTCACCACTTGTAGTAAGATAATCTCCAATAACAATTGCATTTGCCCCAGCTTCAAATATTTCAGATTGACGCTCTTTAAATGTTATCTCTCTGCCTCCTGCAACCATAAGTTTAACATTTGGAAGTTCAGCTCTTACCCATTTGATAAGTTCAAGGGCTTCATCTATATCTAAAGGTTCAGCCTTTAAAGGAAGTGCAGGATTTGGATGATAAAAGTTTAATGGAACGGTTTTTGGATTGAGTTGTTTAAGAGAATTTATAAAAGAAGTTCTTTGCTCCACACTCTCTCCTAAGCCAAAAATTCCTCCGCTTACAAGATTTAATCCGGCTTCTTTTACAGCTTTACATGTATCAAATCTTTCTTGCCAAGTATGTGTTGTACATATAGTATGATAGTAATCTTCGGCAGTTTCTAAGTTATGATTATAAGAGTCTACTCCAGCTTTTTTTAAAGCTTTTAGTTGTTCTAATGAAGCAGTACCGTTACAAGCTATAACATTAAACTCTTCTATCTCTTTTTTTACAGCTTTTGTAGCCTCGCTTATGAATGCTACTTTCTTATCATCTAAACCTTTGCCTGAAGTTACTAAACAAAATCCAGTAGCTCCATGACTTCTTGCTTTTTTTGCTTCATTTACGATTTGTGAAATATCTTTGTATTTGTATCTTTGTATATCTGCTTTGTGTTTGACACTTTGTGTACAAAAACTACAATCTTCATTACAGCTTCCACTAGAAACATTACAAATTGAGCAGAAAAAGATTGTATTATTTTGCATTTTCAATCTTATTTTTGCATTTGATACATTCTTTGACTATTTTTGTTTTGAGTTCTCTTCTTGTCATCATTCCACCACACTCTGTACAAGTTTCATCTATTGGCTCGTAATTAGATATGAATTTACATTTAGGATAAGCAGAACATCCATAGAACTTCCCTCTACGAGAGATTCTTTCTACTATCCCACTGCCACATTCAGGACATTTTACACTTAGTGTTACTACTTCTTTTTTCTCTTTTTTTCCTAAGTTTTTAGTGTATTTGCATTTTGGAAAAGTACTACATGAGATAAATTCGCCAAAACGTCCTTTTCTTTTTACAAGAGGTTCACCACAATCAGGACAGTCTTCACCTGTAGGGGTGATTACTTTTAAACTTTTTATATTGGCTTTTCCATCTTCAATTTTTTTCATAAATGGTTCATAAAATTTGTTTAGTACTTCTTGCCAATCAGCTTCATCTTCAGCAATAAGATCAAGCGTTTCTTCCATATTGGATGTAAAAGATGAGTCTACTATCTCAGAAAAGTGTTTTTCTAAAAGGTCAATTACTGTAAAAGCATTTTCACTAGGGATGAGTTGTTTTTTTTCTATACTTATATACATTCTTGCAACAAGTGTTGAAATTGTTGGGGCATAAGTTGAAGGACGACCAATACCAAGACTTTCTATTTTTTTAATCAAACTTGCTTCTGAGTATCTTGAAGGAGGCTCAGTAAAGTGTTGATTTGCTTCAAGTTTTGTAAGTTCTATACTTTGATTTAATTCTAAATCAGGAAGAAGTTTATCTTTATCGCTTACTCCATAAGCTCTATAAAAACCATCAAAAAGAAGTTTTCTACCGCTTGCTTTAAATTCTCCACTTTCACTTTTAAAGATGATACTTTGAGATTCAAATCTAGCTGAGTTCATTTGAGATGCTAAAAATCTATTGTAAATAAGTGAGTAAAGTTTTAACTCATCTGGTTTTAAATAGTCTTTTGCAATAGCAGGAGTAAAGTCTATAAGGGTAGGGCGGATTGCTTCATGTGCCTCTTGAGCTCCTTTACTTTTTGATTTATAGTATTTTGCTTCTTTAGGTAAGTATTTTTCACCATAGCTATTAAGTATTTGCTCACGTGCAGCTTCAATTGCTTCTTTTGCAACACTTAAAGAGTCAGTTCTCATATAAGTGATAATACCCATTGTTCCTTGATGTGTTTTTACACCTTCATAAAGAGTTTGTGCTACCATCATTGTTTTTTTCGGAGAAAATCCAAGTGAACTTGATGCTGTTTGTTGTAATGTTGAAGTCATAAATGCAGGACTTGGAGAACTTTTTCTCTCTTTTTTATCGATAGAAGCTACAACAAAAGATTCATTATCTAATCTTGTTTTTATCTCTTTTGCTCTGTCTCCACCACTGATAGTCATTTTTTCTATTTTTTCCCCATCAAATTTTGTGAGGATAGATTCTATATTTTTATCAAATATTCCATCAAGAGACCAAAATTCAACTGGTTTAAAAGCACGGATTTCTTTTTCTCTATCTACTATTATTTTTAAAGTAGAACTTTGAACACGACCAGCACTTAATCCTTTTTGTATTTTTGAAGCAAGTAATGGAGAAAGCTTATAACCAACTATTCTATCGAGTAAACGTCTTGTTTGTTGTGCGTTTATACTTGAAAAGTCCAATTTTTTAGGGTTCTCAAGTGCATGTTTTATTGCTGTTTTTGTAATTTCATGAAAAACTATACGAGGAAGTTCTGCTGGGTCTTTTCCAATAGCGGTTGCTATATGAAAACCTATAGCCTCACCTTCACGATCCTCATCCGTCGCGATATAGATAGTTTCTGCTTTTTTTGCTAAATCTTTGATTTCTTTAACAACTTTTGAGTGATCTCTAGGTGTTCTATACTCAGGAACAAATACTCCATCTTCTATTTTAATACCAAAACTACTCTTTGGTAAATCTCTAATATGTCCCTTAGAAGCGACTACTGCATAATCTTTCCCTAAGAAAGTTTTGATTGTTTTTACTTTAGTGGGTGATTCCACTATGATTAAATTTTTCATTATCTACCTATATGTCTGCAAACTTTTTTGTGATTGTAGCAAAAAAAAACAGTTATAACTATAAAGTTTTTCTTTTAGTAGTCGATTTTGTTTATATCAATGGCAAGGATGCCACTGAAAATCAAATAGATAAAAGGATTTATCATGGGTTTTAGAATTAACACAAACGTTGCGGCACTTAACGCACACACGGCTTCGGCTATGAACAATAGAAGTTTAGATAGTTCACTATCAAAACTAAGTTCTGGTCTTAGAATTAATACAGCGGCAGATGATGCTTCTGGTATGGCGATTGCGGATTCACTTCGTTCACAAGCGAGTGCTTTGGGTCAAGCAATTTCAAATGGTAATGATGCGGTTGGTATTATTCAAACAGCTGATAAAGCTATGGATGAGCAACTAAAAATTCTTGATACCATCAAAACTAAAGCTACTCAAGCAGCTCAAGATGGTCAAACTACTAAAACAAGAAAAGCGATCCAAGGTGATATTAATAGATTGTTAGAGCAACTAGATAATATTGCTACGCAAACATCATTTAATGGTCAAGCACTTCTATCAGGTTCTTTTACAAATAAAGAATTCCAAGTAGGTGCTTATTCAAATCAGACTGTTAAAGCAAGTATAGGTGCTACGAACTCTGCTAAAGTTGGTAATGTTCGTTATGAAACATACAATACTATTACTCAAGCAGGTAGTATGACTCTTGCTTTTAGTGCTAATGGACAAACTACTACTCTTGAAACTGTAGCTATGGATTATTCTGCTGGTAGTGGTATGGGTGTATTAGCAGCAGCTATAAACAAAAATTCTGATTCTACAGGTGTAAAAGCTAGTTATACTGTTGAGCAAAAATATGCTGCTCAAGTTGCTGCTGGTGATTTTTCTGCTATTTCTATCAATGGTATTAACATTGGTACCGTAAGTGGAGTTAAAGCTGCGGATTCAGATGGTCGTTTAACTGATGCTATTAATGCATCTTCAGATAGAACAGGTGTTGTTGCTTCAATTGATAATGCAGGTAAATTAACACTTACTTCTATTGATGGTAGAGGTATCCATATTAGTTCAGGAGGTGGTAACTTATCAGCTGATACTTACGGACGTTTAACACTAAGTAAATTTGGTGCAGGTGATATCACGGTATCAGATGGTGGTGGTGTTATGACTTCTACAAGTGTTGATGCTGTACTTAACCTTGCTGATGCTCTAGGTAATATAACAAGTAGTGATGCAGAAGCAATAGGTGCACTTTCTGTTTCAACAAACGGTGCTGATGTTGCAGGTGGTATTGGTGTAGGTGTTACTTCGTTGAAAGGTGCAATGTCAGTTATGGATATATCTGAAGCTGCTACACAACAATTAGATAGTGTAAGAGCTGATCTTGGTTCTGCTCAAAATCAACTTATAGCAACTATAAATAACATCTCTGTTACTCAGGTTAACGTTAAATCGGCTGAATCAAATATCCGTGATGTTGACTTTGCTGCAGAATCAGCTAACTTCTCTAAGTTTAACATTCTAGCGCAGTCTGGTAGTTATGCAATGAGTCAAGCGAATGCTGTTCAACAAAACGTTTTAAGATTACTTCAGTAGTAATTTTAACGAATATAAGGATGAAGTGTTACTTCATCCTTTATTTTACAATAATTTCCGTATTTAATTTTTCTTGCTCTTTTTCCACAATTGCTTTTAATTCGTTAAATTTTTTCTTATCTATTGGAATCTCTTTTTTGTTAGGAATAATTAATTTACTTTGTAAGTTTTTATCCCAAGTTAAAGTTGCTTGAATAATAGTATCTCTAACGGCTTGGATTCCACCAGCTAAGGAGAAAAGCCAGTATCTATGTTGCATAATCCAATCTACCATCTTAACAACTAATTCCTCTTCAGTTGAAGTTTTCCTAATTTGAGTAAGTACTAAGTCTAATTCTAAATGTAAAATATATGTTTGAATAGAATCAACATATAATTCTGAAAATTGTTTATCTTCAAAATATTCTTTTATGCTATCAATTTCTTCTATTATTGGGATCAGACTATCTTTAGATAGTAGATTTAATTTATCTTTTTTTAATTTATCATGAAAGTCTTCAGACTTATTTTGAACTATCATAAATACTTCTTCAATTTTCTCTTGTCTTTCAACAGAGTCTTTAATCCAAAAATTTATTTTTTCTATAAATTGTTCAGTTAATAGCTTTTGTTCATCTAGTGAAGTTGGGGGTGTAAAAATAGGTTCTTTTATTACTTTTGTATCAATAACTTTTTCTATTGCATCCTTAAAACTTAATTCAACAGTTTGTGGAATTCTAGCCCCACCTTCTGTACAGTTAATTGTAGTTGCATAGCTTTTACTATCTATTATTGCTCTTTCAAAATAGTTTTTAAATAAGACCCAATATTCAGTAGTCCGTATCTTCCCATTTCCTCCATATTTCTCTACATATATTTCGTGACCATGAATATTTTCTTCATTTTCTCCATAGAGATGACCTTCTGCATGAGAGGTATTGTCTTCACCAAATGCCAAATCTTGACCTATTAAAATAATATTAGGAATTTTTAAAGCAATTGCAAATTCATGAGCTAAATTAGCAGCACTCATACCAACACCAACATAGCCAAAATCATCTAATTCAAAATATTGCGTATATCCATGAGGTCTCATTTGAATTACTTTGTTACCATGCTTAATGGCATCAATAACTTTTTTATGAGCGATAGATACAATTATAAAATTGACGTCGCTTTGAAATTCTTTTGTATTTGTTTCAAAAAATTTGGCAGTTTCTGGTATTCTTTCAAGGATAGTGACAAAATCAGGTTTTATTCCATGTTTTTCCAATATTGGAAAACTAGCATCTACACAAAAAATAGTTACATAGTTTTGAATTTTTTTCAATAAAGGGATTTGTTTTGATAAACTAGGACCTGTTGATACTACTATTGCTGTATTACAAAATTTTTTGCCAACAAAATCTCTTATTTTTGTATTTTTTATCATAAGTGGTAAGTTTTGTATATGGTGTTCTACTCCCATCAAAGAATCTATTGCAGAATTTCCATGACCTATTATCACGGAGTAAAAAGCATCAGCCATAATTTTACTAGCTTGTTTTATTTCATCTAAATAATGTTCATTATAATAAGGTGTGTTAGTTTCGATTTCAAATAGTTTTGCATATATTTTGCCTTCAGAGTGACTAAGATAAAAAACAGCACGTGTATAATCAAGATTTTTAAGTAATTCAATTACAATTTTACCATTTATGATGTACTCTGCCATATCAAATAAGTGTAAAACTATATATAAAATCTCAATATCAGGCTCTATAACTAAAATTCTTTTTAATTGTGGTGATTTAAGAAGAGCATTAATAACTATTCCATTACCAAATCCCAAAAAGTACCTAAATGGAAGGGTTTCTTTGTCTACATTTTCTTTTACATAAGATAAAACATTTTCTTTTGGAGCTACATAAAAAAAAGAGTTTGTGCTTGTATCCAAAATATTTATATCTAGAGGATCTTTTCCCTGAAAAACTTCATATTTTTTATGGGTAGTTAGTTCAAAAAGTAATGTAGCAAGAGGTGCATTTACCTTAAAAAGTGCTTGAAGGTTTTTTTCAAATTTTGGATCTAATTTTAGTGTTTCTTTTTCCATTGTGTTACCTTATGTTATTTTTTTTATTATATCTAGAAGTTTATAATCATCATATTTTTTGGCTATTGCTAATACTCCTATTGGTAAGCCATTTTTACCTTTTAAAAGAGGCATTGACACAGTTGGCATTCCTAAATATGTCCAAATTAAATTTGAATCGGCTGTGTCAGTAGTTGTAAGCCCTACAGGGGCCTCTTGTGCAGTTGTCATTGTTAGTAATACATCATATTTTGAAAAGTATTCATTCATATCTATTATCATTTTGGCTTGTATTTGTATAGCTGTTTGATATTCTTCAGCAGTAATTTTATTTCCTCTTTCTATAATTTCATAAAAGACAGGACTTATAAGTGTATGTTTTTTATACTCTTCTTTAAAATAATAAGAAAGTGTTTTATCATAAATAGTAGCGTGAATATCATGTATTTGTTCTAATTGATGCGGATTAGCTACATCTTCTATTTCAAAGTTTGGATTAGCTATATTTTCTACAAATTTTTCAAATTCTTTTTTGGCAAAATTATCTGCTAAGTGCCATTTAGGATGTCTTACAATTCCTACTTTAAATTTATTATTCTTTTTTTCTTGATAATTATCTAAATATTTATGTACATATTCGTAGTTTTGGCCATGTACCCTTGATGCATCTAAAATAAGTTTGAGATCATTTGCACTTTTAGTAAAAAATCCGAGAGTGTCTAATGAGTCAGTTGTTTTTAATGCACCTATTCTTGGTAGTATCCCAAAAGTTGGCTTGTATCCATAAATACCGCAGTAACTAGCCGGTCTACCAATAGAACCAGCAGTCTGCGAACCAAAAGTCACTGGAGCCATATTTGCAGCTATTGCAGCAGCTGAACCACTAGAACTTGTTCCTGGACTTCTTGTTAAATCTAAAGGGTTTTTAGTTTTGTCTTGATAATGTACAGCAAACTCTGCAGTTGCAGTTTTACCTAAAATAAGAGCACCATTTCTTCTTAAGTAATGGACTACTCTAGCATCATTACCAGGGGTAAAATTTTTCCATATGGGTGAACCCATTTGTGCTGGCATATCAAAGGTATTATATATATCTTTAATCCCAATTGGAAGACCCCATAAAGGATGAGAAGTTGGATCTAGTTTTTCTATTTTAGCTAGTTGTTTATCAATTATTTTTTTATTTATAAACTCCCATGCTCCTATATCTTGGTCTGTTTTTTCTATATGTTCTAAGTACGTGTACGCTAACTCTTTTGGGCTAATCTTTTTTGTCTTTAAAAGTGTTAAAAGAGTAGTTGCATCTAATTTTTTTAAGTCGCTAATCATCACTATCCTTAAATTTACCTTCTCTCATAGCTTTTAGTACCATTTTGTATTGATCTTCTGTTATATTTGCCATTTCTAAAAATTCATCTAAATATTTTGGGCGTTGTTGGTCATATTTTTTAGATATTTCAAAGCCTTCTTCTCTTGTTAAAAGACCAGCTCTTACATCTGCACTTGCTTGGTCAGTTCCTCGTCCAAAACCTCTTTTAACAAATTTCATGTGATCATGTAAAGTTTCAAATTTACACTCATTTCCTTTAAAACCTTTATAGTGACCAGGTCTGTGTTCTTCTTTCCAGTCGTACTCTTTTTTTATATATTCCATTTGTCGTTCATCATCCCAAAAGAGATAATCCCCTAAATGAAGTCCTACAACTCCTACTTTTTCAATATCTTCATAACTTGGGAGTTCAAATGGGTGTAAATCTTTTTTTGTAATTTCATCATCTATCATTTGTTCAGGGTATAGTTTTGCAGAAACTTTTGTAAAATAATCTCTATCAAACTTCATAACTTTATCTGTAAAGTTTGCACGACCACTCACTTCACATACAGATTCTCCCCATATAAGAAGAGGGATGTTAAATTTAACAGCAATTTGTAAAGGAAATGCACCTACTCCTGCATGACAGTGCCAACAAGAATCACCTATTTTATAAAATGATTTTACAAATAATTTTTTAACAAGCTTTTTACTTGGAGTGAACATAATATGGTCTACACCTAATTTTTCTAAAGCATTTTCAAGATTATATTTTCCAATCTCAGAATACCAATTGTGATTAAAAGTAACTGCGAGTGGTTTCATTCCATATACTTTTGTAAGTACATGCAGTTGAAAAACACTGTCTTTTCCACCACTGATTGGAATAATACAGTCATAATTAGAGCCAGACTTATTTTTATACTCTTCAAGAATATTTTTTAATGTAGCTTCACGTTTTTTCCAATTTATATGCATCTTTTCTTCTTGTGCTCGACAAGCGAGACAAATACCAAGCTCATCAAATTGCATACCTTCATTTGAGCTAGGCATACAACAACGTGTGCAGTATCTTAGATATTTATCATGTAAAGGTTTACCATATTTATTGTTAGTTTTAGTATCATTTTTATTTAGAATCATAATTTTTCCTTAATGTTCCCCAATTAACCTAATATCGGTTATTTTTGGGTTTCATTCACTATTGCATATTCAAATACATCATAAAATTTATTGTCTTTAAACAGAGCTTCTTTTTTTACGCCTTCTTTTTCCATATTCATAGCATGTGCTAGTTTTTGCATAGGAGTATTAGCTTCACTAGTTCCGCAATAGATACGGTGAAGACAGAGGTTGTTAAATCCGTATTCTAATAACATATCACTAGCTTCTTTTGCATAACCTTTTCCCCAAAATGATTTTTCTCCCATAAGTATGGCAAATTCTGCGTTTTTATTTTTAACAGATATATTTTGCAATGAGATGTTGCCAATATGGGTTTCATCTACGTTTTCACATATAGCAAATACTTTACATGTAAGACTGTTTTGTATACTTTTTATATACTCTTTTGCCATCTCTTTGGTGTATAAAATATCGCCATGAGAATTATAGCGACAAACCTCAGGGTCATTAAGCCAATTTGGATAATTGCCTTGGGCATCTTCTAGTCTTAATTCTCTCAGATATATTCTTTCTCCTTCAAGTCTCACAACAATTCCTCTTTGTTTTTCCATACTTTCTCAAATGCTTTTATTACATCATCTAAGTCTTCTTTACTCATACCAGGACGCATAAGCTCATGAGTAATAAGTATATCGTTATGTAGTTTTTCACATACAGGACAGTCGCCTTCTTTATAAACTCTCTCGCTCAATGAAAATGGATACTCCCCAAAACAAATTTTCTCTTGATATAGAGGTTGGAGGTAAAGTGGTTTCACATAACCATAACTTAAAAGTACAGGACTATCATCTCTCATAAGAGTCGGAGGTAATTCAGCTTTTACTGCATCTATAAACTTGTTCCTATGACAAGCAATACTCTTTTCTTTAAAAAGCAAAGGATGTATGTAATAAACATGTTTAGCTTCATCTCTAAGAGGTGGAATTTCTAAACAAGGTATATTTTGTAATTTTTCTTCTAAATATTTTACATTGTCTATGCGTTGTTCTATTAATTCATCTAGTTTTGAGAGCTGCACTCTTGCTATGGCTGCTTCTATCTCAGTCATGCGAAAGTTAAAGCCAAGCATATTGTGTAACTCTTTTTTATCCTCATAACCTTTAGCAGCAAGAACGGTTTCACCGTGGTTTCTAATAAGTTGCATTTTAAATGCTAAATCATCATCATTTGTAACTATAATTCCGCCCTCACCACTATGTATATGTTTATGATAGTTTAGTGAAAATACTCCTATGTCACCAAGTGTTCCAGTAAATTTATCTCCAAGTTTTGCAGCTGGTGCTTGAGCTGAATCTTCTATGATTTTTAAATTATGTTTTTGTGCAATTTTTTTAAGAGCTTTAAAATCAGCAGTTTGTCCAAATATATCTACTGCCATAATAGCTTTTGTTTTTGGAGTGATAAGCTTTTCAACAGATTGTGGGTCTATACAGAAGTACTTATCTTCTACATCAGCAAAAACAGGAATTCCACCATAAAGAAGTATTGCTGTTGCACTAGCACTCATAGTATATGGACTTACTATAACTTCATCACCTGCTTTTATGCCAATGGCACCAATAGCAGCATAAAGACCTGAAGTTGCAGAGTTTACGCTAATTGCATGTTTTACATTAAAAAAATTTGCCCACTCATATTCGAGTGCTTGAACTTCACTTCCTCCATAAAAATCTTCATGCCAAGTTCCTAGGTACGTCGAGAGTTTGCCACTTCTTAAAACTTTTAAAACGGCTTTTTCTTCTTGTTTGTCAATTGTATTGTAAGCGGGAAAAGGATTTTCTCTTAACTTTTCTCCACCATTAATTGCTAATTTCATTTTATAACCTCGTAAATAATCTCATGTAGTTTTATATGTTCTTTTAAAATAGCTTTACATGTAGAAGAGTTTTCTTTAAGTAAAAAAGATAAAGAGTTGCTTGCATAGTGTTGTAAAGTATTTTTAAGAGTCTCTTTATGAGTGAGAGTAAAGTAATTTTCGTACAAAGGAGAAGGAGTTTTTTCATAGATAGATATTTTTGTACCACCTTTTTTAATTTCTACTTTTGCATGTTCAAAAATAATATCTAATTCAAATATAGAATAATCTATATTTTCTATACATGTAAGAGTCCCTTTTACATTATCACACTCAACTAAAAAATCTTTGTTTACATGTAAAGGTTTTACATTGTTTACACAACCAAGAAGATGTGACAAGACAGCAAGCATATGGATACCGTTGTGTAACAAACCTTTTGTAAATGTGCCATGAAAATCTAAAATTTTTCCCCATTTTTTTTCATTGATAAGTGTTTGTAACTGTATAAAAGAAGGGTCATATCGGCGAATTAGATTTATAAGGATTTTTTTATCATTTAGTTCTAATTCTGTTTTTAGTTCGTCTAATTCTTTTTGGTTTTCAACTAAAGGTTTTTCACATAAAATATGACTAATTGTATTTACATGTAAAGCCTCTTTTAGATTTTTAGCATGAAATTTTGTAGGTGATGAGATAGACAATATATCTATATTTTCTTTTTCAAAAAGCTCACTACTATTTTCGTAAGTATTCAATTCTCCCCAACGTTTTTTAAATTCATTTTGATTGTTTTTATCTGGTTCGCAGATTGCTACAAGAGAACAAGATGACTCTTTAGTATAAGCATGGGCATGACTTGCAGTATTTGAACTTTTTGGAGTGTCTATAAGTCCACCAATACTTCCTGCTCCAATGATTGCAGCACTAAGAGATTTTTGCATATTTATCCTAGAATTCTTTTAATAAATGAAGCAAATTCCATACCGTAGTTATTTGTATTTTTTTTGTTTATAATTATGGAGTTCATATTTAGATTTTCAAGAGTACATATTTGGTTTGCTTTGGGTAAGGGTACATGAAAATCACGATTAGTAGAAGGTACAAAAGCAATGGTCTTTTTGCCTAATAAAAAAGCTAAATATAGCACTGAAGAGTCTATCCCAATGATAACTTTTGCACGAGCTATATCTTCTTCGAGAGAAGCTGTTGAAATACTAATATTTGGTTCTATATTGGTATAAGTATCAGCAATGTCAGATGGATGCAATCGTACAACAATTTTATCACAGTTGAATTCTTTTTTATGTTTTAAAATACTTTGAAATACATTACTTTCATCAAAACCCCAATAGTATGGGTCATTAAAAGTTTTTTTTGCAACTTTAGCCGTAGGTTCACTTAAAAAAAGTAAAGTATCTTCTTGTTTAATAAGAGTTTTTTTAAAATTTTCTAATTGATTTATAAGTGCGTAATTTTTTATAGAAATTAGATTTGGTAAACCAAATGAACTTGCCAGTTTTTCACTTGTTTCATCATGTGTTGCAATATAATCAGGAAATTTTTTTTTCCAGTTAGAAGCAGGGTATCCAAAACGTTCGCGATAATTTGTCCAATTGTCTAAAAAGGCAATACTTGGTATTTTATGTTTTTTTGCATAAGATAAAAAGTGATATTCAGTATGATTTTGCCAACCTGTAGAATAAAGAACCATATCTGGATTTAGTTTGTCTAACTTTTGAAATACAAATTTTTTTGAGGGTTCAACTAGATTGAGATATTTTGTTAAATTCTTTTGTTTTAGGATATTGTAACAAGGCGAATTTTTTTCACAAAAAACTTTAAATTCCCCTACATGTAAAGAAGCTTTTAAAAGCTCAATAAGAAGTTCACTTCCTCCTGCATCGTGCCCAAAAATTGCTATTTTTTTCATAAAACATCTTTTAAACTAAGTGCAGTTCCAAACTCTAAATTTTTATTTGCTTTTTTACCCAATATATCTTTTAAATATTTTGGGTGCATACCATATCCAGGTCTTACACTTTTTACATTTTCTTCACTAAAAATTTCACCTTTTTTTATATCTTTAGATACATAAAGACTGCGTGAAAAGGCTCTACTTTTTTGTTTTTTTTCACTTAAACTATAATCAACAGATCCTAGAAGTTTTTCAGTGTCACGGATAGTTTTTACCATCTGTGTGAACTCTTTTTTATCTAAAGAAAAATCTGCATCAGCTCCACCGATTGAACGGTCTAAGATAAAATGTTTTTCTATCACTTTTGCTCCAAGGCTTACTGCTGCTATTGGTGCAGTAGTTCCTAAGGTGTGGTCTGAAAATCCTGATATTACACCAAAAGTCTTAGCTAAATTAGGTATCATATTGAGATTGGCTTCTTCTAGAGGTGCTGGATATGCTGAGGTACATTTTAATAAGATGATATTTTCATTGCCTTCATCTTTACATATTTCAACAACATCTTCTATCTCCTCAAATGTGGCAATTCCTGTGGATATGATGATAGGTCTTTTTTTACTTGCTATATATCTCACTAGTTCATAATCTGTGACTTCAAAAGAGGCAACCTTGTAGCAACTTGGGTTAAATTGTTCTAAAAAATCAACTGCTGATTTATCAAATGGAGAAGAAAATATATCTAAATTTAAACTTCTAGCATACTCAAACAACTCTTTGTGCCATTCCCAAGGAGTATAAGCTTCTTTGTATAAATCATAAAGTTTTTTACCGTCCCAAAGAGTTCCCCCTTTGATAATAAAATCATCTTTATCACAATCAAGTGTAAGAGTGTCTGCCCTATATGTTTGAAGCTTAATTGCATTTGCTCCTGTCTCTTTGGCAGCTTTGATAGTGTCAAGTGCATTTTGTAGACTGCCATTGTGATTTGCACTTAGTTCAGCAATGATAAAAGTTCCATCTTTTGTTAAATCAAAATTACCTATTTTCATAACTCAACTCCATTGTTAGCATTTTCTCATTTTCTTTAATAGTTTTAAATTCAAATCTTGTATAAAGTTTGATAGCAGGTGTATTGGTTTTATAAACTTCTGCTTTTAAAACAGGTAATTTTTTTGTAGAAAAAGCAAAATTTATTATCTGTTTTAACAGTATATCTCCCACTTTTTTTAAATCAGGATTTGCATAAATACCTAAAAAATTTCCATTTAAATCTATTACACCAAGATATATATTATCTTGTTTTACTAAAAAATAGTCTTTGCTTTTATTGTGTTTTAGAGTTTCTATAAAGTTAAGATGGTCTGTTAAAGTGATATCTTCTTGGGTATGCATCCACTTTTTTATATGAGGAGTATTTCTCCAAGATAGTACTAAGTGTATCTCTTTTTCATTTAAATCTATAAAATTTATATTTTTAGGCATTTTTTAAACTCTTGTTCATCCCATTTGGGCATAGTGCTATAGTTGTTTTGTTTTAGATATGTATATATATCGTCCTGATTAGAAGCTGTTTTAATCGCTACAAAAGGGATATCCATAAAAAGAATTTCATGAACCATTACACTTGGCGTTACAATAGCTTGTTTGCTTTGGTTTATTAGTTTTGCAACTTCGTTTGAGTTTACATGTAAGGATATATTATCTCTACATGTAACATATTTTTTTAATGCATCTAAGTTGGAATTTGCACTTGTTGTAAGAACGCTTACATGTAAAGAATCAGGTAAGCATTTTAAGATAGATATATTTATATTTGTAGTATCGGCTCCCCCCATTGCTACAAGAACATCATAAATCTTTTCTCTTTGTATATTTTTTTCTTTTTTAAATTCTTCTCGAATGAGAGGAGGGATGATTTTGACAATTTGAGGATTTTTGTATTTGTTTTTATCTGCACTTATGTTGTGGTTTATAATTTCATCACAAAAATGCTCTTTATATTGATCATCAAAACAGCATAATTTAACAGCTGTTTTCTCTTTTATAATTTTTTCAGTTTTATAATCAATATCGTAGTGGTCTATTATAAGTAAGTCTACATGTAAGGATTTTATGAGTGTTATAAGTTCTTCAGGTGCATTTGAGTTGAGTATATGTACAGGATATGGAATACTCTCATTTATATTGCCTTCTAAGTTTTGGCATGCAAAAAATACTTCATCATTTTGATAATTTTCAGCTAAAACCAAATCTCTCATGACATGTCCAAGTCCAATAGAACTTGAACTATCAGATCTAAATAATACTCTCATCTTGGAGCACCTTATACATAAGTTCAGCTCGTTTCCAATCTTCTAAAGTATCAATATCTTGAACAAGATACCTTGGTAAAAGAGTAAGTGTAGATTTATCTGCAAATATAGGATTTCCTTCACACCAAGCTTTTGGTGTTCCCCAATAAAACTGTCCGGCATCGTGATATGCTTCTTCTAAATCTTGACTTCTTGTATTAAAATGTTCAGGAGAAAACATCTCTACTTTTTCATTTTGTAGCTTGATAGCTCTTTGGATTGGAAAAGCAAACGAAGTAGCACTAAAGCAGTAATCACTTTGAGTTTTTGTTAGTTTTTTATAAGCTTCTGTGATAAATTTTGCTTGTACAAAAGGTGCGGTTGCATAGATACAGCATACTGCTTCAACTTCATTCAACTCTTTACATGTAGCGTTGATTGCATGAGCAATTACAGGAATAGTAGGAGTAAAATCATCACTAAGCTCAATGGGTCTCATAAAGGGAACTTCTGCTCCATAATCTTTTGCAATAGTAGCTATCTCTTCATCATCGGTTGAGACGATAACTCTGTCAAAAAGTTTTGATTTAAGTGCGGCTTCAATGCTATAAGCAATCAAAGGTTTACCAAAAAAATCTTTTACATTTTTTCTAGGTATCCTTTTGCTTCCCCCACGTGCTGGGATAATTGCTATTCTCATGTTTTACATCTTTTATGTTTTTCTAAAATCTCTAAAAGAGTATCAGCTATATATTTGGCATGTTCCATATTCATCTCTTGATGGCAAGGGATTGAAAGCTCAGCCTTATAAAACTCTTCTGTATTTTGAAGTTTCATTTCACCAAATAAGTTTTTATAATAAGAAAATTGATAGGTTGGTTTATAATGAACTTGCACACCAATACCTTTTTTTTGTAACTCTATAAAAATATCCTCTTTTGCACACCATAAACTTCTATCTAGTAAAATTGGGTAAAGATGATATGCACTTTTTACATGTAAAGGAATTTTGATAGGAGAAAAGTAAGGATTTTTTTGAAATTTTTCATCATAATAAGCTGCTATTGCAGCTCTTTTTTCTATAAAAGTATTAAGTCTTTTTAGTTGTGACAGTCCAAGAGCACAAGCTACATCATTTAATCGGTAATTGTACCCAAGCTCTATCATATCAGAATTCCAAACTTGTTTTTTTATTATTCCATGACTTCTAAAAAGTTTAGATTTTTCATATAATTCTTTATTGTTTGTAACAATTGCCCCACCTTCTCCACAAGTTGTAATTGGCTTTATGGCATGAAAACTAAAAATAGCAATATCAGCTTCGCTTCCTACTTTTTTACCATCTATTTCACTTCCAAGTGCATGTGAGCAGTCTTGGATGAGGTAGAGTTGATGTTTTTTACAAATCTCTTTGATTTTATCTATGTTTATTGGGTTGCCACCAAAATCTACTGGAGCTAAAGCTTTGGTGTTTTTGTTTATTAACGCTTCTATTTTTTCTTCGTTTATATTGCCATCACTTTTTACATCACAAAAAATCGGAGTTGCTCCGGTCATCAAAACGGTATTTGCAGTTGCTGCAAAAGTAATAGGAGTTGTTATAACCTCGTCGTCTTCTTTTAAACCTATAGATTTATATGCTATATGTAAAGCAGAAGTTGCAGAGTTCATAACACAAGCATATTTGACACCAAGATATTCACATAAGGCACTTTCAAAATCTTCTACTTTTTTCCCGCCAGTTAAATAATCACCTTTTAAAGTCTCTATAACTGCGTTGATATCTTCTTCATTTATAGATTGTCTGCTATAAGGAATCATGCGTCAATCATCTCCAAAAGACCTTTTGCATCTAGCCATTGAGAATTGGTTTCAGAACTATACTCAAAACCTATTTTTACAGGTTTTCCCTTTTCTCCAAGAGCGTTACATGTAAAGTCATTAGATTGAGTAAATATAATACTTGGTTGAATTACATAATGGTCGTCAAATTCTAAAGTAAGGTGACTATCATCTTTTGGAACCATGATTTCATGAAGTTTTTCACCAGGACGTATTCCTATGATTTTGACACCTAAATTGGGAGCTAAACTTTTGGCTAAATCTAACATAGTCATAGAAGAGATTTTTGGGATAAATATTTCTCCACCTTGCATGCGTGAAAAGTTTTTTAGTACAAACTCTACTCCTTGTTCTAGCGTAATCCAAAAACGAGTCATATGCTCTTCAGTAATAGGAAGTTCTGTTACACCTTCACTAATAAGTTTTTTAAATAAAGGTACAACAGAACCTCTACTTCCCACAACATTTCCGTATCTCACTACTGAAAACTCTGTTCTTCTTGCACCTCTGATGTTGTTTGCAGCTACAAAAAGTTTATCACTTGCAAGTTTCGTTGCACCATACAAATTAATAGGACTTGCGGCTTTATCAGTAGAGAGTGCTATGACTTTTTGAACTCCACACTCTAAGGCAGCATCGATGACATTTCCTGCACCATTTATATTTGTTTTAATGCACTCCATTGGATTATATTCTGCAATAGGTACATGTTTTAAAGCTGCTGCATGAATAACATAATGAACTCCATACATGGCTTTTTTGAGGCGATCTAAGTCTCTAACATCACCTATCATATATCTCATGCAAGGGTTGTTAAACTTTTGTGCCATTTCGTACTGTTTAAGCTCATCTCTTGAAAAGATAATAATCTTATTTGGTTTATATTTTTTGAGTAAAATTTCTGTATATTTTTTTCCAAAACTACCTGTTCCACCAGTTATAAGTATGTTTTTATTGTTAAACAAGATATAGCCTTTAAGTATTATATACACTATATAAAGCAATTTTAATTCCTTTATTGACACGTTTACTATCAAGATGTATAATAAAGATATAGAGATTGTTCATAAGGAGTATGAGATGAATATAGGTAATAGTTTTAATTCAGCATCAACAAATTATATAAATCAAAATAAAACGAATACTGAGGAGACTCTTTCTAAAATAGGAGCAGTACGAGAACTTAGTGGTAAAGATAGTGCAAATTTAATTAGTGCCGATGCTTTATCTTTACAGATTTCGACACTTACTCAGGGTATTCAAAACTCCAATGAAGCTGTAGGTGTTTTGCAAATAGCAGACGCAGCTCTTTCAAATATTTCACAAAACACAAGTAAACTTAATGAACTTTCTGTTAAAAGTAATAATGCAGCATTAAATAGTTCACAAAAAGAGATGATACAAGAAGAATTTAACGCAACTAAAGATGCGATACAAGATATAGTAGATAATACTTCGTATAATGGTAAATCTTTATTTAATGAATCTTTGAGCTTTGAAACAGGTTCAGGTACAATTACTATACCTTCTTTAAGTGTAGATGGATTGGATAGTGTGTCTATGAGTGAGCAAGAAAGTATAGAAGATTTTGCCAATGCAATTAGCTCTTTACAATCAGATGTTGGGTCTTCTTCACAAGAATTTGGGGTAAGTATTGCAAATTCGTTATCAGCTGTTTCTAATTTGACAAATTCTTATGAAAATATTTCAGAAGAGCCAATAGACACCAAAATAAATGATTTAGAAAAAAACCAAATAAAATTAGAAAGCTCTATCATAGCTCAAAATCATGAAACACAAACTTTACAACAAAGAGTTTCAGCACTATTAGTTTAAAGTTTTGAAAAATTCAGAGTTTTATTTAAATGCATATGAAAAGTATGGCATATCTGCTCGTGGATTAAATTGGAATTCTGATGCTTCTCAAAAAATTCGTTTTGAAGTTATTACTTACTTTATACAAAATGAACTATCAAGTTGTAGTGTAGTAGATGCAGGATGTGGTTTTGCAGATTTGTATCTTTTTTGGGAAGAAAAAGGATTAAGGCCCAAAAGTTATATAGGTATTGACTCAGTACAAAATTCTATTAATATTTCTAAAAAAAGATTGAAAAAATTTCCAAGTTGTAGCTTTACATGTAGAGATATTTTAAAAGATGAATTATATCTTGCTGATTGGTACATAGCAAGTGGAAGTTTAAATGTCTTAAGTGATTTTGATACGTGGCTTTTTTTAGAGAAGATACTTTCTTACTCTAAAAAAGGAATTATTTTTAATATCCTTAAAGGAGAAAAGAAAAGTGAAACTTTTAATTACCAAAATAGAGAAAATATAATTCAATTTGCTAAAGAGAAAGATTTAAAAATAAGAGTTATAGAAGATTATCTAAAAAATGATATGAGTATAGAGATAAGAAAATGATAACACTTATATCAGTTTTAATAATTGTCTATTTAGCAAGTATTGGCTATTTGTACATAACACAAGATTCAAAAGTTTTTAATACGAAGGCTATAGAAGAGGAGAAATCTTTTGAGCTAGAAAATGTAAAAAAAATAACTTTTGAAGTAGAAAATGGAATTGTTTTAGATGGCGTTTATAAAACTTCACAAAAAAAAGATGCACCACTTCTTATATATTTTGGAGGAAATGCAGATGATGCAACAAGGTTTTTGTTACATGTGAAGAATTTAGATGATTATGAAATAGTAAGTTTTAACTATAGAGGTTTTGTAAAAAGCGGAGGGAAACCTAGTCAAAAAGCTCTTTATAATGATGCTTTAAAAATTTATGATAAATATGCAAAAGAAAAAAAAGTCATAGCTGTTGGAAGGAGTTTAGGTACGGGTGTAGCTGTTTATCTTGCTTCTAAAAGAGAAGTAAAAGGGACTGTTTTAATCACTCCATATAACTCTATTGCATCAATTGCAAAAAGAAAATATCCGATATTTCCTATTCATAGATTATTAAAACATAAATTTGAAGCAGATAAGCATATTTTGTATGTCAAAGAACCTGTTTGTTTGATTGAAGTAAAAGATGATAAAATAATATCTAAATATCATTTTGATAGGTTAAAAGAGAAAATTCCAAATTTAGGTTTACATGTAGAGTTAGAAGATACAACTCATGGAAGAGTTTTAACACATCCTGAGTTTGAAAATGTTTTAAAACAGATAATTCCGTAATTTAAAGGGTAAAGAGAGTATGTTAAGTGATAGAAATTTTATAAATATTGCTCATGAGATAGCGACTGCTAGCAAATGCATATCTAAGCAAGTAGGAGCAGTAATAGTTAAGAATGGAAGAATTTTAAGTACAGGTTATAATGGCACACCAGCTGGGTATACAAACTGCTGTGAGCATTGGGATAATGAGTACACAAGTGAGCATCATGAGTGGAGTAAAACTTACGAAATCCATGCAGAGATGAATGCACTCATATGGGCAGCCAGAGAGGGAATAAGTATAAAAGATGCGACGATATATGTGACACTTGAGCCATGTAGTGATTGTAGTAAAAATATTATTGCAAGTGGTATAAAAAGAATAGTTTATGATAAATCATACGAACATACAAATTCTGATGTTATTACAAGATTTATCAAGGACAATGGTGTTGTGATAGAGCAAATTAAGTGAGTTAGACTAAGAGTCAGTTCGTTTTAAGTAGTTTTATATGGGTAAAATAGTAAAATATAAAGAATTTTTGTATAAAAAATAATGAGGAAACATATATGACAAATAGAGAAATAAAAGATTTAATGCGTTTTTTTGACAACAGTGAAATTTCAAAAGTAAAAATCAAAGATGGTGAATTTTCAATAGAATTACAAAAGGGTTTTGAATCATGTTCATCTGTAGCTGCACCAGTAGTACAAACAATAGCTGCTCCTGCTGCGCCAGTAGCACAAACAGTAGAAACATCATCAGCTGAAGCTGTTAGTGGAGATGCTATTAAATCACCAATGGTTGGAACATTTTATAAAGCACCAGCTCCTGGAGCAGATGCATTTGTAAAAGTAGGAACTGTTGTGAAAAAAGGTCAAACGGTTGGTATTATAGAAGCTATGAAAATTATGAATGAAATAGAAGCAGAATTTGACTGTAGAATTATAGAAGTTCTTTTAGATGATGGACAACCTGTTGAATATGATATGCCACTATTTGCCGTAGAGAAAGTTTAAAAATGTCTATTGAAAAAATACTTGTTGCCAATAGAGGAGAGATAGCCCTTCGTGCAATAAGAACAATAAAAGAGATGGGTAAAATTGCTGTAGCAGTTTATTCAAAAGCGGATAAAGATGCTTTGTACCTTCAATATGCAGATGCTAGTATTTGTATAGGTGAAGCAAAATCAGCTGATAGTTATTTAAGTATTCCAGCTATTATTAGTGCGGCTGAAATAAGTGGTTGCGATGCTATTTTTCCAGGATATGGTTTTTTGAGTGAAAACCAAAGTTTTGTAGAAATTTGTGGTCATCACAATATAAAATTTATTGGCCCATCAGTTGATGCTATGGTTTTAATGAGTGATAAATCAAAAGCAAAAGAAGTAATGAAAAAAGCCGGAGTTCCTGTTATTGAAGGAAGTGAAGGTGCACTTGAAAATGTAGCTGAAGCTAAAGTACTTGCAAAAAAAATCGGTTATCCAGTTATTGTTAAAGCAAGTGCTGGTGGCGGTGGTCGTGGTATGCGTGTTGTTGAGAGAGAAGAAGATATGGAAGTTTCTTTTTTAGCAGCAGAAAGTGAATCTGCAACGGCATTTGGTGATGGTACTTTATACCTTGAAAAATTTATAAAAGATCCTCGTCATATTGAAGTTCAAGTTATAGGTGATGCTCATGGTAATGCTATCCATATTGGAGAGCGTGATTGTTCATTACAACGTCGTCATCAAAAGCTTATCGAAGAGTCACCTGCTGTGGCACTTGATGAAAAAACAAGAGCAAATTTACATGCAGTTGCAGTCAAAGCTACAAAATACTTAGGGTATGAGAATGCGGGTACATTTGAATTTTTACTTGATGCTGATAAAAATTTTTATTTTATGGAAATGAATACTAGACTTCAAGTGGAACATTGTGTAAGTGAGATGGTAAGTGGCATAGATATAATTGAACTTATGATAAGAGTAGCTGAAGGTGAAAAACTTCCAGAGCAAAGTGAGATTCAATTTAATGGGCATTCTATAGAGTGTAGAATTACTGCAGAAGATCCTGTGAAGTTTATTCCTAGTCCTGGTAAAGTTACTAAGTATATCGCTCCTGGTGGACGCAATGTTCGTATGGATTCACATTTATATCAAGGCTATATTGTTCCATCTACTTATGACTCGATGATAGGAAAACTTATTGTTTGGGGAGAAGATAGAACTAAGGCAATTGCTAAGATGAAAAATTCTCTAAGTGAATTACAAATAGAGGGAATTAAAACAGTAACAGACTTTCATCTTAAAATGATGGATAATGTAGATTTTATAGAAAATAATTTCGATACGAATTACCTATCAAAATATTAATTAGTTTTAGATCTTCATAGTTTATGAAACTTTGATATAATAAGTTGAGCTTGGATTTTTTCAAGCTCACAAACATTCAAAAGGGAGGTAAAAATGAAAATTAATGGAAGTTCTGCAAACAGTATAAATTTTATAGAACAAAAAAAATCAAATACCTCTTATTTAAAGACAGCAAACAATACGCTAAAAGAACCAATTGATACGTTTGAAGCCAAAACAGTATTTGCAACAAATTTATTAGAATCAAATGAGTCAGTAGGCATACTACAAACGGCTGAGTATTCTATAAAAAAACTTAAAAATAACAATGAAGAGTTACAAAAGCTTACAGAAAAATATGAATACTTTAAATCTCAAAAATCAGAATTAAATGAAAAATTTGAAGAAATAACGATAAATATGTTAGATATTGTAGATAATACAACATTTAAAGATACACAGCTTTTTTATACAACACATACTTTTAATTCTGGAAATTCAGAATTTAGTTTAGCTTTACCAAATGAGTATGGGATTGAAGACTTTAGCATAGATAATAGAGATGAATTAAACACTTTTAGCAATAAACTAGAAGAACTTACTACAAAAATATCTAGCATAAAACAGAATATAGAAGTTGCACATTTCAATCAGGTAGCAGCTTTAAATGAACATAGTCCACTTTTGAGTCAAATAGAAAATACAATATTAAATAAAGATGATATTCAGGGGGCTCATGATGTAAGCTCCCTGAAAGATAAACTCTCTTTTTTGTTAGACGATTAAGCTGGAGATCTTACAACTTTAATACTTGCAGAAGACTTCATTTTTTCAAAGTATTCATCGATGACTTGCTTTTCTTGTTGTTTAGAAAGCATATTATATATTGAATTTTTCACTTGCTCAAAAGGAAGTACAGTTAAATCCTTTTTTTCTTTAATATAAAACATTGTAGGGATATTTTCTACAGTTAATATATGAGTAAATAACCCTTCTCTTGTATCGTTTAGTACAGCATTTAGCTTATTGTTTAAAATATTTGAAGTTAGTATTTTATTTTCAATTTTTACACTTTCAGGTTGTAGCATTGGATTTTTTTGAATTGCTTTTAAATCATTTGCATTTTGTGAAGTATAAATGTTAACACTAAAACTATTTGCGACTTTAAATTTGCTTGGATTTTTTTTATAAAAATCGTTCAGTTCATTCTCTTCTATAGCTTTTAGTTTCTCTTTGAATATACGACCATATAACTTTTCTTGTTTAATTTTAGTTTTTACATCTTGTTTATAATCATCTATATTGATGTTTTTTGATTTTAGCATATTTAAAAATTCATATTGACTAAGCCCATTTTTGTTAGCCAAGTTTTCTATAAACTGGTCTATTTCAAATATATCTGCATCAATATTTAATTTTTTAATTTGAGAATTTTCTAGTTTTTGTCTTACTAAAACATTCAAAGCTTCTTTTTTTGAGATTTTGTATTGTTCTGAGTATTTATACACTTCATAGAGCGTAATTGGTTCGTTGTTAATAATAACAGAAACACCAGTTATGATTCCAGAAAAGCCCAATGTTACACAAACAGATGCGCTTAAAAAAAGACGAGAGATAATGTTCACTAATAATCCTTTGTTAAGTAAAAAATTTATATAATAGATATAACCTAACTGTCAATCATAACATTATTTTTAGAAATTTAAATTTAAATTTAAATATAGTTCAAAAAAAATAATGTTTAAGTTATTTCATAGTAACTAATTGATACATAACTTTGACATAAGTAGTACAAATTACTCAAGGAAAATTAAATTATGGTAGTAACACGTTTTGCACCTTCTCCAACAGGATATTTACACATTGGAGGTCTTAGAACAGCACTGTATAGTTATTTATGGGCAAAAAGAAAAGGTGGAAAATTCCTTTTAAGAATAGAAGATACAGATTTAAAAAGAAACTCCCAAGAAGCAACAGAGGCAATTGTTGAAGCTTTTAAATGGGTTGGATTGAGTCATGATGGTGAAGTATTTTACCAATCAAAAAGATTTGATATATACAAAAAGTATGTACAACAACTTTTAGATGAAGGAAAAGCATACTATTGTTATATGAGTTCAGAAGAAAAAAATGAATTGTATGAAAAGCAAAAAGCAAATAAACAAAGAACAAAATATGATGGTAGATACAGAGATTTTGAAGGTACTCCTCCTGAAGGTGTAGAACCAGTTGTTCGTATTAAATCACCATTAAGTGGAGAGATAAGTTTTATTGATGGTATTAAAGGTGAGATAAAATTTAATGTTGAAGATATCTTAGATGACTTTGTAATTGCTAGAGGCGATGGGACGCCACTATATAATTTTGTTGTTGCTATAGATGATGCTTTAATGGGTGTTACTGAAGTTATACGTGGAGATGATCATATCTCAAATACACCAAAACAGATAGTAGTTTATAAAGCACTTGGTTTTGACATCCCAAAATTTTATCATGTTCCAATGATACTTAATCCTAGTGGCAAAAAACTTTCTAAAAGAGATGGTGCTATGGATGTTATGGAATACAAAAAAGATGGTTTTTTACCAGAAGCACTTTTAAATTTTCTTATTCGTTTAGGTTGGAGTCATGGAGATCAAGAACTTTTTTCTTTTGAAGAGATGAGTGAGCTATTTGATCCAAATGATATTAATAAATCAGCTTCAGCGTATAATGCAGAAAAACTTTTATGGATAAATTCGCAGTATATTAAAACAGCAAGTACACAAAGGCTAGTAGAAGTTTTAAAAGATTATGATTTAGACTTAAGTGGGTTTGAAAAAACGGAAGAACTTTTAGGTTTATTAAGAGATAGAGCAAAAGATATGAATGAATTAAAACAGATGATAAGCTCAATCATAAATAAACCAACACAGTATGAACAAAAGGCAGTTGATAAGTTTTTAAAAGGTGATGCACTAGATATTTTAGAAGCATTTAATAAAGAGTTAAAATCTAAAGGTGAAGTTACTTTAACAGATGAGTTCAAAGAAGTAGCTAATAACTTTTTAGAGAGTAAAGGGCTAAAGTTAAAACATTTAGCACAGCCCATAAGAATTGCAATAGTGGGAAGTGCGGTTAGTCCATCTGTGTTTGATGTTTTAAGCATAGTGGGTTACAATGAAGTTGTTCAAAGAATTGACAATCTAATAAAAAATCAAAAAGGATTAGAGCGTGAGTAATAGTATTAAAGTTACAAAAGAAGAGTCATTAGAGTACCATATCAATGGTAAAATTGGTATTGAAGTTACAAAGCCTTGTGTAACAGCAAGAGACTTATCTATGGCATATACGCCAGGTGTTGCTTATCCATGTAGAGATATTTCAGCAGATCCTGAATTGGCGTATAAATATACAAATAAAGGTAACTTAGTAGCTGTTATCACTGATTCAACAGCAGTTCTTGGTCTTGGAGATATTGGAGCAGTTGCTGGAAAACCTGTTATGGAAGGAAAATCTGTACTTTTTAAAGCATTTGCTAATGTCGATGCATTTGATATAGAACTTGATGAAAAAGATCCGGAAAAGATTATAGAAATTTGTAGAGCTATGGCTCCAACTTTTGGTGGAATTAATCTAGAAGATATTAAAGCTCCAAAATGTTTTGAAATTGAAGAAAAATTACAAGAGTTAGTAGACATTCCTGTTATGCATGATGATCAACATGGAACAGCTATGATAACAACAGCAGCGATTATTAATGCTTTAGAGCTTAGTGGTAAAGATGTTGAAAGCATGAAGATCGTTGTATCTGGAGCTGGGGCTGCAGGAATTGCATGTGCTAAAATGTATAGACTTTTAGGTATTAAAAATATCGTTATGCTTGACTCAAGAGGGATAATTCATAGTGGAAGAGATGATTTAAATAAATACAAACAACAATTTGCAATTGATACTAATGATAGAACTTTAGATGATGCAATGAAAGGTGCAGATATGTTTCTAGGTCTTTCTGCTCCTGGTATTGTTTCAAAAGAGATGGTAGCTGCAATGAATCCAGATCCGATTATATTTGCTCTTTCAAATCCAATTCCAGAAGTTCTTCCAGAACTTGTTAAAGAAGTAAGAGATGATGTTATGATGGGAACAGGAAGAAGTGATTATCCAAACCAAGTAAATAATGTTTTAGGTTTTCCTTTTATTTTTAGAGGAGCCTTAGATGTTAGAGCAACTAAAGTAACGGAAGGTATGAAAATGGCTGCGGCTCGTGCACTTGCTGAACTTGCAAAAAAAGATGTACCTAATTATGTTAAAGATGCTTATGGTGGAGAAGATTTAACATTTGGTCATGAATATATTATTCCAAAACCATTTGATAGAAGAGTTTTACCAGAAGTAAGTACAGCTGTGGCAAAAGCTGCTATTGAAGATGGTGTTGCTAGAGTGAGTGATAGTTTTAATATAGATGCATATCGTTCAAAACTTGAAGCGCAAATCGCTCTAGAAAATAGATAAATAAAAATGCAAGATGGATTAGGTCCATCTTGCAAACTTTCTTTTTTTAACTTCCCTCTCTCAACTATTATTAACAACAATTCTTGTATATTACGTTTTAAAAACTAAGGAGATAACTCTCATGAATCTTATGGTATTTGGAGCACCTGGCGCTGGAAAAGGCACACAGGCTAAATTTTTAATAGAAAAATATAATATTCCACAAATTTCTACAGGTGATATATTAAGAGCAGCAATTAGCGAACAAACTGATATGGGAATGGAAGCTAAAAAATTTATGGATGAGGGAAAATTAGTACCTGATTCTACAATCATAGGAATTATCAAAGATAGATTAGCTCAAGATGATTGTAAATCTGGCTTTATTCTTGATGGTTTTCCAAGAACTCTACCACAAGCAGAAGCTTTAAAAACATTAATGGATGATATGAAAATTTCTTTAGATAAGGTAATTTCGTTAAATGTTCCTGATGAGTTAATTGTTGGAAGAATAACTGGCCGTCGTGTGTGTCCTGGTTGTGGAGCATCTTTTCATGTAGAGTTTAATCCTTCAAAAATTAAAGATGTTTGTGATTACTGTGGAGATAAACTTGTTATTAGAAAAGATGATAATGCAGAAACTGTCAAAAGTAGACTAGGAGCTTATCATGCACAAACAGCACCTCTCATAGAATTTTATACAAATATGGGTGTAATGGTAGAATTAGATGGAACTAAAGATGTTTCAGAAGTAACAAAAGATATGTTTAACTCTCTAAGTTAATATATAAGACTAGCTTCGTAGATATTTACGGGGAATTTTTAAGATTTGTTTCTTAAAAAATGGACAATAAAAAAGATAGGATAGTAATGAAAAATGTAAGCGTAATTAATCACCCTTTGATAGAGCATAAACTTTCAATATTAAGAGATGAAAAAACAGATCCTTTTCATTTTAGACTTTTAGTAGATGAGATTTCGTATCTTATGCTTTTTGAAGCAACAAGAGATTTACCTCTTAAAGATGTGAGTGTTAAAACTCCAGTAGCAGTTGCAAATGCAAAAAAGTTAGATACAAAATTGATGATTTGCCCAATACTAAGAGCAGCTCTTGGAATGTTAGATGGGATTTTTAAACTTATTCCTGATGCAAGTGTTGGATTTTTGGGATTTCAAAGAAATGAAGAGACGCTAGAGCCAGAATTTTATTATGCAAAACTTCCTGAAGATCATAAAGAGAGAACAGCAATCATTATTGATCCTATGTTTGCAACAGGTGGAACAGCGATAGATGCTGTAGATTTTTTGAAAGCAAAAGGTGTAACAGATATTAGATTTTTAGCAATAGTTGCTGCACCAGAAGGAATAGAAAAGTTTTCAAAAGCTCATCCTGATGTACAAGTTTATATTGCAGCAGTTGATGAAAAATTAAATGAAAATGGTTATATAGTACCTGGTCTTGGAGATGCAGGGGACAGAGTTTTTAATACATAAAAAGTAAAGAGGGATTTTCCCTCTTTAGCTTTTATTTTGTTCCTGTTAATAAAAATATAGGGTATTTCCCATAAGGTTTTACTGCAATACTTACTGTTTTTATTTTCAAATTTTTAAATCCAGCATTGTGTGCATACTGAAGAAATTTTTCTTTTTCAAAACCAAAATGGTACACACCAGTATCTTCTGTATGAAAAGAACCGTCTTCTGGTTCTAAATCAGCAATTGCAATACTTGCTTCATCATTTAACATTGAATAAAACTTAGAAAATAGAGCCTGAACATCTTCAATATGGTGTATTGTCATAGAGGAAATGATTCCATCAAACTTTTTATTGATTTTTTGATGGCTTAAATTTATGTTTAACATTTCTATTTCACAGTCTAATTGAGGTATTTTATCTTTCATCTTTTTATTCATTGTTTCAGAAATGTCAATAGTAGTAATCTTTTTGACATACGGAGCAATTTGAGATGTAAGAAGGCCAGTACCAGAGCCAAAATCTACAATAGAGCTATTTTTTGTATAAGCGATATCTTGTAGTATTGCATTAGCAATATTGTTTACATTATCAACTCGTTCAAACTCTTTTTCATAAATTTCTGATTTTTCATTAAAATAATCTTTTGTCATTAGTATCCTTTTAATTTAAATTAGCAGTAGATAATTTACTACAACAGCAAGTGAAGAGATTGGTGTTTCTTCACTTTTATTAATTTTTTCTATCATTTCATTATAGTATTCAAAATCAAGACCTTTTTCACTAAGATAATTGTTTACTATATTTTCAGTTGTTTCGTTTTTTCTTTTAAAATGGATCATTTTTTTGGTTACTAAAATCATCATCATCTCTACAATTTTTTGTAATTGAGTTTTGAGTAATTGATCTGTTTCATTTGAAATTTCTACTTTTTCAATTTTTTCTAAAAGAGTTGCAATGTAGAGTTTATCCATGATAAAATAAAATATTTCTGCAATTTCGATGAAATTTATATCAGTACTTTTTTTAATATGAATAATCGCTGTTGCAAGCTTTAGATAATCTAATGTAGAAAAGAATTTGCAGATTGATGAAGAAGTATCTATAGGACAAGATTTATGAAATTGCATATCAGTGATTACTTTTTCGATAGTACTCTTATATCCAAGTATAGTAGAAAAGCTAATTTCATTTTCTCGTAAACTTTGTAAAATCCATTGAGTATTATAATCTATGGCATTTTCAATATCCATGAGCATTTTGTATTGTTCTTTTATAGGAGTTTTAAAATCATCTCTATAGATTTCAAACCTTACATCATTTGCACAAAAAAGTTCATTACTTATAAGGTAAGCTTTTATTTTTAGTAAAAACTTTTCTTCTCCCAATTTATTTAAATCTGCTATAAAAGTAGAACCATAAAAGTTAATAATTTTATTGGCCAAGATAACAGAAACAATTTCTTTTTTCAATGGATGGTCTTTTATCTGATCTTCATAAGCAGAAACAAATGGTTTTGGAAAGTATTTGTAAGCAAATTTTTCAAAACTCATATCATCTGTTATCATAGAACTTTTTTTTAGAAGTTTTTGAAGTAAAATTTTTGAGTATAGAGTAAGTATTGATAAAATAGGCCTTATGATTGCTCCATTGTCTCTTGTAACTTTATGTAAATCAACATTTTTGGGTATTTCAAAATCAAATCTATTAAAATACTCTAAATGACCCTCTAATGTTTCAATAACTTTTTTAAAAGGAAGTAAATCTTCACGTGAACGAAGTTCATCTAATGAAATAGAGATGGCTTGTAGATAGTTACTCCATAAAACATTATCAACAACATAAGAGCTTAAAGATTTCAAGCTTTCATTTTTAGTATCTTCACTTAAAATCCCTTTTTCAACAATTTTATTTAGAAGAACTTTTAAATTTACTTCATGGTCACTTGTGTTCACTCCTGCTGCATTATCTATACTATCTAAATTAAGTTTACCACCATTTTGTGCATATTCTATTCTTGCTTTTTGAGTAAGTCCTAGATTTCCACCTTCACAAATACAAAAGGCATTTATCTCATTGGCATCTAGTCTTAGAGCCTCATTTTCTTTATCACCAACTTCAATATTGCTTTCACTACTTGCTTTAAAATATGTACCAACTCCACCATTGTAAATCATATCTACATGTAAAGTGAGTAAAGATTTAGCTAGTTCTTCAGCATTAAGGATTTTTTTTGTAGTTTTGAGCAATTTTTTAATTTCAGGGCTTAATACAATCTCTTTTTCACTTCTTTTAAATACACCACCACCCTTTGAAATTTTCTTTTTATCGTAGTTAGACCATTTTCCATTTTTAGAACTAAAGAGTTTGAGTCTCTCTTCATAAGAAACTAATGGATCAGGATTTGGATCAATAAAGATTTCATTGTGACTGATTGCAGCAATGAGTTTAAATTGTTTACTTTCTATCATTCCATTGCCAAAAACATCACCATTCATAGAACCAATGCCTACTATAGTAATGGGTGTTTCATAAAAATTTATACCTTTTTCTATAAAAAAACGTTCACTTGAACGCAAAGATCCGCGAGCAGTAATGCCTAGTTTTTTGTGGTGGTATCCATTGCTCCCTCCACTAGCAAAAGCATCTTTTAACCAAAAATCTCTTTGAATTGAGATGCTATTTGCAATATCACTCATACTAGAAGTCCCTTTATCAGCAGCGACTACAAAATAAGGATCATCATCATCGTAGCATATAATGTCACTATTTTTAACTATCTCACCATTTTTATAATTATCAACTAAATCCAATAGACCATTGATAAATTCTTTATAATAGTGTTCAAATTGTTCAGGGGATAATTCTTCTTTGTGTTTGTATATTATAAAACCACCTTTTGCACCTTCAGGGATTATTACAGCATTTTTACTCTCTTGTGCTGCCATGAGTGATTTAATCTCAGATCTAAAATCTTCATACCTGTCACTCCATCTGATACCACCTCGACTGACTTTGCCCATGCGTAAATGAATCCCATTGAACTCTTGGTGAAACACAAACATTTCTATATTGGGTTGCATTCCTTTTAAGTATTGTTTTATAGATTTAGTATCTACTTTAAAAGCTATTGTTTCTTTGTCTAAAAAAAATGTAGTTCTTGTTATATTTTTTAGTATTTCAAAAAAGAGTTTAAGTATTTTATCTTCTGTAATGTTATCTACTTTTTTTATTTCTTCTAATATTCTCTCTTTGCAATTGTTGAGTTTATGTGTTCTACTAGTGACAGATTTTTCAAATTTTAGATTAAAATATTCTAAAAACAGTCCAGATATATTGGAAAATTTCACTATAGTTTTTGTTATTTTTGAGTTGTTAAAAGCGATTACTAATTGGTCCTCATAGTTAATAAGTGCTTTAAAGAGTAAAATACCTCTTAAACAAAAATCTTCTTTATATACAAGTTCAAAAAGTCTACTCCCAAAATTTAGTTTACCATCTATTGATGAACTTATAATTTCTAAAATATTGTTTTTACTATCTAAAAACATTTTGTTATCATCTACTCTTATGTTAAATTTATTAATGTAGATTTGTTCATTATTATGCATGGTTGTATAAGATAATTCATCGATGACATCAAATTTAAAATTATGAAAAATAGGAATAATTTGTGTAAGAGTGAGTTTGTTTTTTGAGTATATTTTAATAATAGGATTTGGACTAGTAAATAGATCAATTACACTATCTTGAAGAGATAACCTTTTTACAATATCATCATTTATAATTAAATCATCTTGGGTTAAAATTTGTGAGCAAGCAGTGCTCAAGTCTTGGGAAACCATAATTTCTCCTTTATAAAATTTCCCCTTTTTAAGGGGAAATTTATTAAGAAGTTGTTTTTACACAGCTCCTTGGTCTATCATAGAATCTGCAACTTTTCTAAAGCCAGCAATATTGGCTCCTTTCATTAAGTTACCTTCATCTTCGAATTCTTTTGAGGTATCATAAGAAAGATCAAAAATAGATTTCATAATAGATCTTAGTTTATCATCAACTTCTGCAAATGTCCATTTTTGCATACTTGCATTTTGGCTCATCTCTAATTGACTTGTTGCAACACCACCAGCATTAGCTGCTTTTCCAGGAGCATACATAATACCATTTGCTTGCATGTAATCAATTGCTTCAGGAGTTGAAGGCATATTTGCCCCTTCACATACTAACTTACAACCATTTTTATGAAGATTTTTAATATCTTCTAGATTTAATTCATTTTGAGTTGCACTTGGGAATGCTACATCACAAGGAACAGCCCATACAGCATTTGTTCCTTCAGGATAACTATGAACTGGAAGATATGTTGCATGTTTATGAATAAGACAATACTCATCTATTGATTGTCTATTTATCTCTTTTATAAGTTTTAATGAGTCCAAATCAATGCCATTTTTATCATAAATCATACCACGTGAATCACTACATGTTACAGGAGTAGCTCCCATATCATAAAGTTTTTGTATAGTGTAAATTGCAACATTACCAGAGCCAGATACAGTAGCAATTTTTCCTTTAAGAGAGTCATCTTGTTTATTTAAAACATTTTCAGCAAAATAGACTGAGCCAAAACCAGTAGCTTCTGTTCTTGTCAAAGATCCACCCCAGTTAACGCCTTTACCAGTTAGAATACCTTCAAAATTACCAGTAAGTCTTTTGTATTCCCCAAACATATAACCAATTTCACGGCCACCAACACCAATGTCTCCAGCTGGTACGTCTCTTGTCTCACCAATATGTTTTGAGAGTTCAATCATAAATGATTGACAAAATCTCATAATTTCTCCATCACTTTTCCCCTTAGGGTCAAAGTTGCTACCACCTTTACCACCACCAATAGAAAGACCTGTTAGTGAGTTTTTAAAAATTTGCTCAAAACCTAAAAATTTTATAATTCCTAAATTTACACTAGGGTGAAAACGAAGACCACCTTTATATGGTCCGATTGCTGAGTTAAATTGTACCCGGTATCCAATATTTGTTTGGATTTTTCCGGCATCATCCATCCAGACTACTCGAAATAAAATTTGCCTTTCAGGGATTACAATTCTTTCTAAAATATTATAATTATCATATTTAGGTTCAGCTAATAAAATAGGTTCTAATGTCCCAAGAACTTCTTCTACTGCTTGATAAAATTCTGTTTGACCTGGAGTACTTTGCATGGTCGACTTCATTACTTTGTCAATATAACTTTGAACTGACATTGTGTATTTCCTTCTATTATTTACACTTTATGTGTAATTTAAATATTTTCTCGAGAAAGTTTTTCTTTTTTAAAAAAAAGATTCAATCCTCGCCTCTCTTTCTCCCCTATTTTGTAACTAATAAGCTTAAGATACTTCAAGATTTCTTGTGGAGGTATCTGACGCTCATGTGCATATTTTTTTAATATGTACTGAGGTATTCTAATACGTTTGTTTTTAAAGTTATCTGATATTTTTTTATAAATACTAAAATGTTTATTAATACTAAGCCTAGCGAATACAAAAGGTAACGAATATCTATTATGCCACTCGTGTGCTAAGTCTATATAATCTTGGGGTGATTCTAGATATAATTTTAGTGCTTTATCTCCTATATAGACTTCACCATTTATTTTTAAGACTTTAGCTAAAGCATTTGAGCTTGCAGAGTGTGGGTCGTTTGAACTTAATGTTCCTTTTTTTACCAGTACACTCGTAACTTGTTTTTTAGCAACTATGCCTAAAGGTAAGGTTTTAATAGATTTTCTATTTGATTCTATACTAGAGATAAAAGCTCCATCTACTCTACGACTTCGAAATTGTTTGTTTATATGAGAAGGATAAGACTTTTTATATTCACAAGATTTTTTAAGTGCATTTGTAAGAGAGGATTGTTTTAAATAAATATGGAAAGGCAGCAAGTTTATATAGTCGATTTTACCAAATATCATTATGTTTTTTTACTCTTTTTTTAAAAATTAAATGATTATATCACTAAGCAACTTAAACTTATTTTGCTATAATCTTCTCAATTTATGTAGAGGAGGAGAGAATTTGGAAGACACTAATTTAGAACAATTTGCAAGCGATAATTACTCGGGAATTTGTCCGGAGGTTTTAGAAGCTATGATACAAGCAAATTCAGGAACTGCTCCTGGTTATGGTGATGATATTTATACAGCCAAAGCATCTGAAAAAATAAGAGAAATTTTTGAATGTGATTGTGAAGTATTTTTTGTATTTAATGGAACAGCAGCAAATGCACTCTCTTTGGCTTCAATGTGTCAATCATACCATAGTGTGATTTGTCATGAATTAGCCCATATAGAGACTGATGAGTGTGGAGCACCAGAGTTTGCTTCAAATGGCTCAAAATTACTTTTAGCAGATGGGGGCAATGGAAAACTCAATCCAACAAGTATTGAAGAGTTGGCAACAAAAAGAGTTGATATTCATTACCCAAAACCAAAAGTTATAAGCCTTACTCAATCAAACGAAGTGGGTGTTGTGTATTCAATACAAGAGATAAAAGCTATCAAAAAGATAGCAAATAAACATAACTTAAAAATTCATATGGATGGAGCAAGGATTGCAAATGCACTTGTGACTTTAGGTTGTACACCTGCAGAGATGACATGGAAAGCTGGTATTGATGTTCTTAGTTTTGGTGGCACCAAAAATGGTATGGCTTTTGGAGAAGCTGTAGTTATTTTTGATAAAAACTTGGCTGAGGATTTTGAATATAGAGTAAAACAAGCAGGACAATTAGCTTCTAAAATGAGATTTATTTCATCACAATGGTTAGGACTTTTAGAAAATGATGTATGGCTTAAAAATGCAAAATATGCAAATGATATGGCTTTATATTTTGCATCACAATTAGAAGATGTAAAAGGGGTTAGTTTAGTATTTCCTGTACATGCAAATGAAGTATTTTTAAAACTAAAATCAGAAGTAGAAGTAGAACTTAAAAAACGTGGCTGGATGTCTTATGCTTTTATAGGAAGAGCAAATAGATTTGTTTTTTCTTGGAATTCAAGTAAAGAACGCATAGATGAATTAGTAAAAGATATTAAAGAGATAATTCAAGGATAACGATATGGCAAAAATAGAATTTTTAGGACCTTTAAATAGAGAGTCAATAGAGGTTGACATTAGTTCTTTAAATGATTTAAAAGAGATGTTTAAAGATGATACTGAGTTAGTAGAGTGGTTAGAAATTTGTGCTGTTGCAGTAAATGATGCACTAGTTTGCTCACTCGATACTAAAATAGAATCAAACGATAAGATATCACTTTTACCACCTGTTTGCGGAGGTTAAGTCTATGTTAGAATTACATGATGGACCTTTACATGTAGAAGAGATAACAAATCGTTGGTTTAACGAGATGAGAGATAAAAACTATGGTGCATATATCCCTTTTATTGGTATTGTAAGAGATGAGCAAGGCATAAGTGGGCTGAGTTTTGACATATATGAGCCTATACTTAATAGCTGGTTTGAAACATGGCAAGAAAAAGCAAAAAAAGAGGGTGCCTATCTTCTTATGGCTCATTCTCGTGGAGATGTTCCAAATCATACAAGCTCTTATATATCAGCGGTGGTAAGTCCACAAAGAAAAGTTGCACTTAAATTCATCAATGATTTTGTAGAAGATTTTAAAGCTTCTGCTCCAATTTGGAAGTATGATTTGATTGATGGTAAAAGAGTTTATGCTAAAGAGAGAAGCACAGCACTAAAAGGTGCAGGATTATTAAAATGAATAAATTTAAAGATTACGATGAAACAATAGAAGATTTAATCGCCTCAGTAAAAGGCGTTGAAACTTTAGTAGAAAATGTTTTTTTAGCAGACACATTAGAGAGAGTTTTAGCAGAAGATATCGTTGCTAAAGAGAGTTCTCCTTTACATGTAACATCTTCAATGGATGGTTATGCTATTAGGTTTGAAGATCAAGAAAAGGGTGTTTTAAAGCTAGAAGATAGGGTTCCTGCTGGAACGGATATTAGTACAGTTGTAAGAAAAGGGACTTGTGTAAAGACTTTTACTGGCTCATTGATGAGTGAAGGAAGTGATACTTTAATCCCTATTGAGAATGTAGAAGTAAATGGTGATGAGGTTAAAATAATAACTCCTGTAGCATTTGGTTCTTTCATAAGGCCTATTGGAGAGAGTTATAAAGAGGGTGAAGTTCTTATCAAAAAAGGTTCTAAGATAGGTTTTGCAGAGATTGGTGTTATGGGAGAACTTAGTTTCGTACAAGTTCCTGTTTATTGTGCTCCTAAAGTTGCTGTTATTGCAACAGGAAGTGAAATTCTTGATTTGGGTGAGCCAAAAACTAGTCCTGCTCAGATAAGAAGCTCAAACCATGTTACACTTGAAGCCATAGCAAAATCTTATGGTGCAAAAGTAAATAGAATAGGCGTAGTCCATGACGATAAAGAACTCATAAAAACAAAAATAGTCGAGTCTTTAAAACACAATGACATCGTTGTTACAACTGGTGGTGTAAGTGTTGGGGATTATGATTTTGTAAAAGATATTATTCAAGGTATGGATCCTGAGTATGTTGTAAACAGAGCTTATGTTAAACCAGGACGTCATATAAGAGTTGTAAAAATAGATTCAAAATATATAGTAGCACTTCCTGGATTTCCATATAGTGCAGCAGTTATGTGTTTTGTGTATATTTTACCTTTAATAAAAGCTATGCAAGGGCAAAACCCTGAAGCTAGATATATAGATGCGATTATAGAAGAAGAGTACAAAAAACGCTCACCTTATACAGAGTTTACCGCTTGTAATTTACTTATAAAAGATGGAAAGTTTTATGTAAATTTAGAAGGTAAAAAAAGAGGAAGTAGTGCAATCTTAAATAATATGTTAGATGGAAGTGCTTTACTACGTGTTGAGAGAGATACAAAAGTCATAAAAAAAGGTGAAAAAGTGAGAGTTTTACCAATGGGTAGGTTGTTATAAAAACGATAAATCATAAGCTGCTAATAGTTATATTAGCAGCATTATCTTCCGTAGCTCCGATTGCAACAGATACATATATCCCATCTATGTCTATGATTGCTTCATATTTTGATGTTGAAATAAATCTAGTGGAACTCTCTTTAACCATCTTTTTACTTGGTTTTGCATCAGGACAGTTTTTTGGAGGTCCTATCTCTGATAGTATCGGTAGGAAAAAAACTTCGCTCATTGGGTTGATTGGATTTTCACTTTTTTCTTATCTTATAGTTTTTAGCTCTTCTATTTATGAGCTGTGGATACTAAGACTTATGGAAGCTTTTTTTGGTGGTATGGTTGTGGTGAATGCAAATGCAACTGTGAGGGATTTGTTTGAAGGCAAAGAAGCTTCTAGAGTATTTACTCTCATTGGAACACTGAGCATGGTAGCACCATTGGTAGCTCCTGCAGTTGGATCTCTTTTAATACACTTTTTTACATGGAAAGCTATATTTGTTTTTTTAGGAACGTATGGGGTTTTTATTTTTGTAATGGTATTTATCAATATAAAAGAGACTTTTACATATGCAAAACAGAGTTTTTTTGAAGCATATAAAAATGTATTAACAAATAAAAAAGCAAGATCACTTATAATCGTTTTTCCTATTGTATTTTCTGGAATGTTTATTTTTATATCTAAGTCAGCTTTTGTTTATATAGAATATTTTGGAGTGAGTACTGATTGGTTTCCGTTCTTCTTTGGCTCAGATGTAATTTTTGTCATGATAATGGCAAGGTTAAATTTAAAACTTATAAAAAAGTATGAGACTCTTTCTATTGTTAAATTTGGTATTTTTATGCAACTTCTCATTGCTATTGCTCTGGTTATAGACTTAATCCATCCTACACTTTTAGTCATGTTTATTCTTCTAACAGCATATGTGAGTATGTTAGGAATTATATTTGGTAATCTTACCGCTTTAGTGTTAGAAAATTTTTCCAAAAATGCAGCAACGGCGACAGCTGTAGTAGGCGTTTTAAACTTTACTATAGGAGCAATTGTAGCTACTATAGTAAGTATGTTTCATGATGAAAGTTTAATATCTGTAGCAGTAGGGATATTTACCACAACAACCTTCTCTTATTTTCTAATATATAGGGTGAAAAAAAATTAGAAAAATGCTTTACCTTACCTTTTGATTGTGTTATACTTTTTTTGCAAAAGTTATAATTAATTTAAAAAATTTTCTTTTAAAGGATACTTTATGTTGGTACTGATTTTATTGGTAGCTATTGGATTTATTGTTATTGCTACAAGTAAATGGAAATTACATCCATTTCTTGCTTTACTTATTGCAGCTTATGGTATTGCAATTAGTGTGGGCATGGGGCAAGCAGATATTGCAAAAACAATCACCAAAGGTTTTGGTGGAATCTTAGCGTATATCGGGATTGTGATTGTTTTAGGAACCATTATTGGTGTTATACTTGAAAAAAGTGGAGCAGCTATAAAAATGGCAAATGTTGTTTTAAAAATAGTAGGTAAAAAACGCCCTGTTTTAGCAATGTCTGTGATTGGTTATATAGTTTCTATCCCTGTTTTTTGCGATAGTGGTTTTGTAATCTTAAATGCATTAAAACGTTCTATGGTAAAGCAGTTACAAGTTTCTGGTGTAGCTATGAGTGTTGCTCTTGCAACGGGTCTTTTTGCTACTCATACACTAGTTCCTCCAACGCCTGGACCAATTGCCGCAGCTGGTAACTTAATGGTAGATAATCTTGGACTTGTGATTATCTTTGGTTTAGTTATTTCTATAATAACTATGTTAGCTGGTTATTTTTGGGCTATGAGAGCTGGTAAAATCTATAAAAGTGGTGAAGATACACTTGTTGATTTGGAACAAGATGAAGAAGTGAAAGAAAAATATGGAGAATTACCAAGCACATTTAAATCTTTTGCTCCTATTTTTATTCCTATTTTACTTATGGCATTAGCTAGTATTGTGAAATTGGCTTTTCCAGAAATGAAAGAGAGCAGTTTATATGGTTTATTTATATTTTTAGGAACGCCAACTAATGCTCTTTTTGTAGGGGTACTTTTTGCTGCAAGACTTATGCCAAAGTTTGATGAAGAGAGACTTTCTGGCTGGGTTGGACAAGGTATAAAAAATGCAGGTGAGATTTTGATTATTACAGGTGCTGGTGGAGCGTTGGGTGCTGTACTCAAAGCGAGTGGTATTGGGGCTTATCTTGGTGATGTGCTACAAACTCTAAGCATGGGTATTCTTGTGCCATTTATCATAGCAGCTGCTTTAAAATCTGCACAAGGCTCATCCACAACAGCTTTAGTTGTTACTTCAACGATTATCTTTCCTCTTCTTGCTAGTTTAGGATTAGATAGTGAAATTGGAAAAGTATTGACAGTTATGGCTATAGGTGCGGGTGCGATGACAGTAAGTCATGCAAACGATAGTTTCTTTTGGGTTGTATCAAGATTTTCTAAAATGGACGTTGCAACAGCTTATAAAGCGTATACAATGGCAACTTTAGTACAAGGTTTAGTGACTATTGGTATAGTTGTAGTTTTAGCAGGAATTTTACTCTAAATGAGAGTTGTAATAGCAATTGATTCGTTTAAAGGGAGCGCTAGTTCAAGTGAACTAGCACTTCACGTTACAAAAGGTATAAAAAAAGTATATGAGAAAAGTGAAATAGTAGTTTGTCCTGTAGCTGATGGGGGAGAAGGTACTGTGGAGGCTCTTAGTTCAAGTCTTGGAGCAAAGCTTATAACTCTTACATGTAAAGATCCTTTGGGAGAAGATGTAGAAGCAACATATACTATTTTACAAGACAATACTGCTGTTATAGAGATGGCGAGTGCGAGTGGACTGCCTCTTGTGATTGAAGAAAAAAGAGATCCTAGTATAACAAGTACATTTGGTACGGGAGAGCTTATTGTTGATGCTATAAAAAGAGGAGCAAGAGAGTTTATTGTAGGTATTGGCGGAAGTGCTACAAATGACGCAGGTCTGGGAATGTTACGAGCTTTGGGATGGAAGTTTTTAGATGAGTATAAAAAAGAGATAGTTTTTGCAAAAGATTTATCAAAAATCGTTTTCATAGATAAACAAGATGTTTTAAAAGAACTTGAAGAGTGTAGTTTTAAAATCGCTTGTGATGTGAATAATCCTCTTTATGGACCAAATGGTGCGGCATATGTTTATGCTAAGCAAAAAGGTGCAGATGAGAAAATGATAGAGTTTTTAGATAAAGAGCTTAAAGCTTTTGCAAAAATTGTAAATGAAGATTTGGCATATGTAGCAGGAAGTGGTGCTGCTGGAGGTTTAGGATTTGGCTTTTTGGCTTTTTTAAATGCCAAATTACAATCAGGTATAGAGATAGTTTTAGAACAAGTCGAGTTTCAAAGTAAAATCAAAAATGCAGATTTTGTTATAACAGGTGAGGGCAAGATAGATAGACAATCAACCATGGGAAAAGTAATCGATGGTATAGGAAAACTGTGTAAAGAAGAGGGTGTTCCTTGTGTAGCATTAGCTGGAGGATGCAGTGAAGTTACAGATGAAATCCATGAGTGCGGAGTCACTTCAGTCTTTTCTGTTATAGATTCTCCTATGAGTTTAAAAACAGCTATGGATAAACAAAAAGTATTGGGTTTAGTAGAGAAAAAAGTAGAGCAGCTTTTTAGATTGATAAAAGTGAGTAGACGCTAGCTAGCCAATAATAGTATAATAGATTTATTTTACTTGGCAATAAGGAGCTAATCAAATGGAAAAAGTAGAACAAGAGTTAGTAAATGTAACAAAGTTTTATGATGTGATGATAGCATTTTTTGCCAACTATAGTTTACAAATCCTTGGTGCTGTTATTATTTTTGGTATTGGTATCTCTGTCTCAAAATATGTTCACAAAATAGTTTTAAATCTGCTCAAAACAAAGATAGATGAAACGCTTAGTTCGTTTGTGGCTAATTTAATTCGCTTTCTTATTATTGGTATGATGGGGATTTTAGCTCTTGGAAAACTTGGTATTTCTATAGGGCCATTTGTTGCTGCTCTTGGTGCTTTATCTTTAACGGCTGGTTTGGCTTTGCAAGGAAGTGTATCAAACTTTGCTGCAGGTGTTGTTCTTATTGTAACTAAACCTTTTAAGATTGGTGATACTATAACTACACACAACGTATATGGAGAAGTAGAAGAGATAAAACTAGCGTATACAGTTTTAATCAATGAAGATAAAGAACAAATAACCATACCAAACAAATACATGATAGGAGATGTTTTAGTAAACTCTTTTTCTTATCGTATTGTTGAAGGTAGTGTTGGAATCGCATATGACAGTGATGCTAAAAAGTGCATAGAAGTTATAAAAAAAGTAATATCTACATGTAAAGAAGTTTCTAGTGAGCAAGAGCCTATCGTAGGCATAGAAAACTTTGGAGATAGCTCCATAGATATAGGCTACAGATACTGGGCTCCAACAAAAAACTATTTTAAAACTCAATACGATGTAAATTTAAAAATACTAGATGCTTTAAACAATGAAAAAATCACCATCCCATTCCCTCAAAGAGAAGTACGAATGGTATAAAACAGTGAAAGGATTATGTAAAAAGCATAATTCTTCATTATTTAACTACATTTCTATTTCATTTTTCATAAATAAAAAAATATAATTTAAAAGGCGCCTGACGCTATTTTTATGTTCTCGCAAGTTATGAAGGGTGTATTTTAATACGGAATATATTTTGCTTATTATATGTTAATACTAAATTGTTATATTATTATAGCCCTCACATAGGAGAAAAGTATGCATGTAGATAAAACAGGAACAGGTTATACATTGTTTATTCAAAATAATAAATATGCAGATTTGTGTGCAAAAGAGCGTGAGCAAAACGGTTCATTAACCCAAGAAGAGTATAAAGGTTTAGATGATTATTTAAATGAAATTATAGATAGTATTCCAGAGTTAAAAGCATCTAAAGAATCTGGTGAAGGAATAGGTGTATATATTTTACCTGAAGGAACTTCTAAAGAAGTGACAGATGCTGTTGATGCTACAACAAAAAAGATGCTTGATGAAGGAACAGATGAAAATCTTCTTAAAGCTGTTTTAGGAATAGTAAAATATAATTATTCTTATAGTGCTGATGAAACACAAAGTATGGGTATGATCACAGCTAAAAATGCTTCTTTTAAAGTAGAGTGTGATATGGAAGCTTTAAACAATGTATTAGATATGTTTGAAGAAATTTATATGGCAGATGAAAAAGTATCTGCTACTTTTTCAAAATTTAAAGATTATATCAATCAAGCGTACGACAGCTTGGAAATGTATGCAGGTGAAGAAAATCCAGTAGAATCAACAGTTAAAAATGAAATGAAGAACGATTTAGTTGATACGCTTACAGCCGAACTAGATAAAGGTGAAGATAAAGACGTAGATGAACTAAAAACAGTTCAAGATTTAATGTATGAAAAATTTAGAAAATCTATTGCGTCAAGCAAAATAACTGGTAAAGTATTTCAACAGTTTGGATAAAATCTGGTGATAGTATCGAGGTTAAATTGCGATATCTTTATCAAAAATAGTTCATATAGATAAATAAAATTCTAAAACATATAACAAAACCTAATAAGATGTGTTTTTATATTGAATACATATAAAGCCTAAAAATTTAAAATTATTTTTTTATAGAGATAGATTTTGCGATTATGCTAAAGAAGATAGTGTAGAGCATGTGTGCTCTTCGTTGGATTTAAGTCTTACAAGCACCAAAAATAGTTTTAGAAGTAACTCATGAGATGATATTAGATTACGTAAGTTTAGATGTACTTAAGCAATTTGTTGTAGAAAATCATGATCAAAAAAAGGGTTAGTTTATACTCTAAATTTGCAATAAATTAATGAAGCTTTATAAAGCACAAAGTAGTTAAAACTTACTGTGTGACTTTTTCTGCTTCAAAATTTTTTTTGCATTCTTGAAGAGCATTAATTAGTACTTCTTCTGCTTCATGTTGCGTATTAAATTCATATTTTGGTTCTACTATAGTCTTTTCATTCTCATCATATATAATATAACCCCATTTTTTTATATCTTTTGAAATTAAGACAGTTTCTCCAAATAACTTTCCCATTTGTACTCCTTATATTTAAAAGTATCAATATAACTGTACACTATCGTAACATATTAGGTAAATATAATGATAAATTGAAGCAATATTATCTATAATATAACAAGAAAAATCTTTTTAGGTTTCAAAAAGTGCCATAGTCCTATAATCTAGAAAACTTATATAAGTAAAATAAAAAAGAATGGTAGAAAAATCTTGGAATAGAATGTTAAATAATCTAAATATGTTTTACAACATTTTTATATGAAGTTAAAAAAGTTAGATTGGAACTATTATAAAATCAAACAATAACCTCGCCTAAAAATTTAAAATTATTTTTTAATAGATAAAAAGAATTAAGATAAAAAGCAATAAACTAAAGCAAAAAGGGATTATGATGGAAGAGAAAAATGTTTTAGGAACCGTACTAAGACCTTGTTGCCATAGACCAAAAACAGGCTTTTATAGAGATGGGTTTTGTAGCTATGTTAAAGAAGATAGTGGAGAGCATACGGTGTGTATTATAGCGAGTGAAGAGTTTTTAAAATATTCTAAAGAGCAAGGGAATGATTTGAGTACTCCTAAACATCAATTTGGATTTGAGGGTGTACAACCTGGACAGCCATGGTGTTTGTGTGCACTTCGTTGGATTGAAGCTTTTCGTGCTGGAGCAGCACCAAAAATAGTTTTAGAATCAACTCATGAAATGCTACTTGACTATGTAAGTATAGATATTTTAAAACAATTTGCTACAAAAAGTCATGATGCAAAAAAAGGGTTGATATATACTTTAAGTTCACAATGAATTCTTAAAAAATAGTTAGGCGTTTAATGCCATATTAAATGAGTTTAAGTAACAACCTCATACATGTAAAGCAAAAAAGCATAACGCAGTAGTTTTGAGAGAAGTACTAAAACGAAGAATTTCCAAAAAGCATAACGCAATATACCAGCTACAAAAGTTATAGGATCTCCTATGATTGGAACCCATGCAAGTAAAAGAGCAAAAGCTCCATACTTTTCAAAATACTTTTCTGCTTTTTTTATGTTTTTATCAGAGATATATTTTTTATTCACTGCCCAAGTGTTGAAGTATTTCCCTAAAAAATAGTTTATAACAGAGCCAAGAGTATTTCCAGTCGTTGCAAAGCTAAGCAGTAAGAAGGTATTGAGCCCTTGTGATTTATAATAAAGCAAAAGGGCTTCACTTCCACCAGGAAGAAGCGTAGCAGCCCCTAGTGAAGTGAAAAAAAGTGTAAGATAAACCATCTATTTTATAAGAGGAAGTATGGATTCTTCTTGAATATTTTTTGAGTTATATTTTATGATGAGTACTTTTTCATTTTCATTTTTGTACCACTCTATAACTCCATTGGTATTATTTAAAACTTGAAGTTTTTCCTCTATAAATTCGTTAAATGGGATATATATATTTTTTGTAAAAACGGGATTTTCTAAAGAGATAATAAGAAATACCCAAAGTATACATGTAATAATAACAACAAGAGCAATAGACTCAATGCCATACCACTTAAGATAGTGTCCACCCCATAAAGCTCCAGTAAATGTACCAAAATGCCCAAAAGAGTTAAAAACACCTAAAGCAGCACCCTTTTGATGTACTTTTGCGTATTTACTCGCTAGTGATTGAAGGAGTGGTTCGTGCACATTAAAACCTATAAAAAAGACAACCACACCTGTTATAAATACAGCAGCAGAGTGAGTATAACCCATGATAGAAAAAGCTAGACCAAAAAAGATAATTCCTATGATAAGTACTTCTTTTGGTTTTTTCTTTTTTTCTCCCATGACAGCCGAGAAACCCATAGCAAAGATACCAAAAACCATAGCAGGCATATAGACTTGCCAAAGTTCAGTTTTTAAGTAACCAAACTCTCTTACCATCATAATAGGGATTGTTAAAAATGCTAAAGTCATCATGCCTTTTTGAAGCATATTTGTTATGTTCATTTTTATAAGGTTTTTATCTTTTAAAATTTTTATAATATCTTTTGTATTATTCTCATAATCATGAGTTATTTTTGGAGGATTTGGCACTTTTATATAGAGTACAAAGATAGCTAAAAAAGCACAGGCTGCTGTTATGAAAAAGAGTTTATCGATACCCCAATAGCCACTAATTAGTGGTCCTAAAACCATAGATAAAGCAAATGTCAAAGCAATACTTCCACCCATGATAGCCATAGCTTTTGCGCGTATCTCTTCTTTTATCATATCACTTATCATAGCAACTGCTACAGCTCCTATAGCACCTGCTCCTTGAAGAAGTCTTCCTAAAATAAGCATATATATATCAGTAGAAAATGCACAAATCAGAGAACCAATGATAAAGATAACAAGACCAATAGTAATAGTAATCTTACGTCCGATTTTATCTGAGAGCATTCCAAATGGAACTTGGAGTAGCATTTGAGTTAAGGCATAACCACCTATTGCAATTCCTATCAAGAGTTCATTTGCCCCTTTAAGGCTTAAAGCATAAACAGATAAAACAGGTAGAACGATAAAAAGTCCAAAAAAGCGAAGAGAAATAATGAGATTTAATGGCATGATTGTTTTTAGCATGGAACAAATTCCTAAAAAATTTTAATTAGGAGAGATTTTACCCTAATTAAACTTTAAAAAGTATTTAAATTTTTTAATGATAATTATTACTAGTTACTATCATTCAATGATATGTTTGTAACTTTAAAAACATTGTGCTATCATATTTTAAAGGAATTTTTTATGAACGGAACTATAATCTTTTATAATTTGGACAATGGTTCAGGATTGATACTTTCTGAAGATAAAAAAAAGTATAAATTTGATATTCAAATGTGGGATGATTTTGATTATATGCCTGCTATTGGATTGAAAGTTTCTTTTAAAATCAATGATGAAACGGTAACAAATATAAACAAATATCAAGATGACATCATTGTTCTTGAAGAGCCTAAACAGAGTTCAGCACCAACTTCGGTTGAAGATGCAGCCCGTATGATTTTACAAACAGGTATTTTTGCTTTATCTGATGAAGATACTTTAGATAAGTTAGATGTTGATTCGTACTCTGCAAAGAGCGTTCCTAATGGCTTTATTGAAGCTACTATGAATAAGTTTTTTGCTTCTTTGCATGAAACCGTAGATAAATACAAAGATTACCAACTCCAATCTGATGAAGAAGAACTAGACTATTTTAAGATGAAAAGATTTTTATTTACAGCGTATAATAATTTACTTGAAATTGATATTTCTTTAGCCGATGGAAGTTTAACGCAGACATATAGAAATATACAAGATATCAATAGTATTCATGATATATATAAAAAAAGTTTCATATATCCAAAAATTGCATTTTCTACTATTTTTTTAAAACACACAAGATATAAAGAAGCAAAAAGACGTTTAGAAAAAAATATTTCTGAGATGGCAAGTATAAAATCAAACTTGTCTGTAATGGAAAGTGATATTAAGTATAAACTTGAAAAATTAGGACAGCTAGATAAAGATGATGAAAGGTTTATGCCTTTAACAAAGAGTATAAGGCATATAAAAAGAATCTATGTAGATGCTATTGATAGAGTAGGAACTTTACGAGAAGAAAATGAAGCTTTGGTTCCTATTACAGATGAGTATTTTGAATTGTTTTTTGAAGAGTTTACAAAAAAATTTGAATCATCGTATGAAAAAAATATCAAAAGTTTAATAGGTATTTTGGATTCTATGGCATTTTTATTTGATAGGTTAATGTGGGAAAAAGCAAGTTCGTCAAATATTATTACAAAGCATTTTAAAGATGCTGGAATAGACTATCCGTATAGTAGTTTGACATTTTTACGTTATTATCTCAAAACTCTTAACAAATCAAAACTCACAAAAGAAAATAAAGAGTTATTTGATTTGTTAGAGTATTTAGAAAAAAGAAGTAAACGGGATAAAAAATAACTTTACAATAAGCATCTGAGTATTTAATGTTTTAAACAAAAAATCGCTAAAATATTTCTTTACATGTAAGGAATAGATTTGAAGATTATTTTGGCATCAGGAAACAAGGGAAAAGTTAAAGAGTTTAAATCTTGGATGGATGGTTTTGAGGTATTGGCTTTTAGTGAAGTTATGGAACCTTTTGAGATAATAGAAGATGGGAATAGTTTCAAAGAAAACGCACTCATAAAAGCAAGAGCAGTCTATGAAAAACTAGAAGACAAATCAGCAATAGTAATTTCAGATGATAGTGGGATTAGCGTAAATGCACTCAATCATGAGCCTGGAATTTATAGTGCAAGATATGCTGGGGTTGACGCAACTGCAACGCAAAATTTAGATAAATTAATACAAACGTTAAAAGAAAAAGGGCTTAAAAAGACACCTGCTTATTACACAGCAGCTATTGCTATTGTGTGTGAAGCTGGAGAATTTTGTGTGCATGGCTGGATGCATGGCGATGCTATAGATGAAAAAAGAGGAAATAATGGGTTTGGATATGACCCTATGTTTATTCCTGATGGATTTGATTTGAGTTTAGGTGAATTAGACGAGAGTGTAAAAAAAGAGTTAAGTCATCGCTCACGTGCCTTAGAATTGGCACAAATATTAATAAAAACATTAACAAAATAGAGGTTAAAGATATGGGAAAAGTACTTATAGTTGGTGCAGGTGGAGTAAGTAGAGTAGTAACTAATAAGTGTGCTATGAATAAAGAAGTGTTTAGTGAAATTGTATTAGCAAGCAGAACAAAATCTAAGTGTGATTTGATTGCAAGTGAGATAAAAAAGTCATTACATGTAGATATAAAAACAGCGCAAGTTGATGCTGATAATGTACCAGAACTTGTAAAACTTATAGAAAAGGTAAAACCAGATTTAGTTTTAAACATTGCTCTTCCTTATCAAGACTTGACTATCATGGATGCTTGTGTGCAAACAAAAGTTCCTTACCTAGATACTGCAAACTATGAACATCCTGATACTGCAAAATTTGAGTATAAAGAGCAGTGGGCAAAAAATGAAGACTTTAAAAAAGCAGGTATTATGGCTCTTTTAGGAAGTGGTTTTGATCCGGGTGTTACTAATGTTTTTTGTGCCTATGCAGATCAATACCTTTTTGATGAAATCAATTACATAGATATACTTGATTGTAATGCAGGGGATCATGGTTATCCTTTTGCTACGAACTTTAACCCAGAAATAAACCTAAGAGAAGTAAGCTCAAACGGTCGTTATTGGCAAGAAGGCTTGTGGTATGAGACACAGCCAATGGAGTATATGATGAAGTGGGATTATCCTGAGATTGGTGTGAAAGATAGTTATTTGTTGTACCATGAAGAGATGGAAAGTCTTGTTCAAAATATCAAAGGACTAAAACGCATAAGATTTTTTATGACTTTTGGACAGAGTTATCTAACGCATATGAAGTGTTTAGAAAATGTAGGGATGCTAAGAATCGATGAGGTAGAAGTCAATGGGGTAAAAGTAGTACCAATGGAGCTTCTAGCAAAACTTTTACCGGACCCAGCAAGTCTAGGACCAAGAACAGTAGGTCAGACTAATATAGGTTGTGTAATAACCGGCATAAAAGATGGTAAAGCAAAAAAAGTATATATTTACAATACATGTGATCATCAAGAGTGTTATAAAGAAACAGGTGCACAAGCAGTGAGCTATACAACAGGAGTTCCAGCTATGATTGGAGCTAAGATGATACTAGAGAAAAAATGGAGTGGCAAAGGAGTTTTTAATATGGAGAACTTTGATGCAAAACCATTTATGGATGAACTCAATGTTCAAGGTCTTCCTTGGAAGATTATTGAAATGAATCCAGATGAGACTTATGAGGTGAAGTAATTTTCTTTTTGAAAATTATTTTTCAAAAAAAGGAGTTTTAAAACTTTTTTTTAATAAGGAGATATCTATATGAAAAATGAACTTTTAGTCGTTTGGACAACTAACAATAAAAATACCATCATGAATATGATCTGTTTATACACACATAATGCAAAATTAAAAGGTTGGTTTGATGAAGTCACTCTTTTAGTTTGGGGAGCTTCTCAACAAGTTCTTAGTGAAGATAAAGAGATAAGAGATAAGGTTCAAGAGATGGTCAATGATGGCATAAAAGTTGTCGCATGCAAAAAATGTGCAGAAAATATGTACATAGAATCTCATTTACAATCTTGTGGTGTAGATGTTTTTTATACTGGAGAGCTTTTGAGTGACTGGGCAAAATCTGGTAAACCTATGATAACAGTGTAATGTACAATATTTTAATAACAGGTTGTTCAACAGGAATAGGGTACTTTTGTGCTCATGCCTTAAAAAAAGATGGATACAATGTTTTTGCAACTTGCCGAGATGAAAAAGATGTAGAAAAACTTCAAAATGAAGGTTTAAAGGCATATAAGTTAGATTTAGTTGACACAAAAAGTATGGAACAAGCACTTGATTGGATGAGTAAAGAGTGTGATGGCAAAATAGATATACTTTTTAACAATGGAGCTTATGGACAACCTGGAGCTGTAGAAGATTTAAGAAAAGAAGTTTTAAAAGAACAGTTTGAAACCAATGTGTTTGGAACGCAAGAGTTAACCAATATGGTTTTACCCTATATGCGAAAAAATAGTTTTGGAAGAGTTGTTTATAATAGTTCTATTTTAGGATTTGCTGCTATGAGTTATCGTGGAGCTTATAATGCTAGTAAATATGCGATTGAAGGACTGTGTGATACTATGCGACTTGAGCTTAGAGGAAGTGGCATTGATGTTGTACTTATTGAGCCGGGTCCTATTAGAAGTGATTTTAGAAAAAATGCTCTTATAAAGTTTAAAGAAAATATAGATGTACAAAAGAGTGCACATAAAGAGATATATGAAAAAACACTTTCTAGATTGCAAGGAGAGGGAGATGCTCCTTTTACTTTAGGAAGCGAAGCTGTATATGAGGTTTTAATAAAAGCGATTGAGAGTGAAAAACCACAAGCGAGATATTATGTGACTTTTCCTACAAAACTTTTTGGAGTCTTGAAAAGGATTTTACCAAATAGAGCACTTGATAAAATCCTTAGTATGATAGATTAAATTTTAAACTTAGAAAGCGTTGTATTTAGTTTTTCAGTAAGATTGTTTAGGTGTTCACTTGCACCAGAAACCTCTTCAACACTTCGTGTATTTTCTGTTGATAATTGATTTATTTGTTCGATTTCACTTACAATTTCTTCTACTTGGTTACTTGTATGTATATAATCTTTAACATTTAAATCATTTAATTCTGATGATTTATTCATAACTTCAACTGTTGATAAAATAGTATTTTCAACATCTTGTGAAATTGTTGTTAGTTGTTGTATCTCTTGGGAGTTAGAATTCATTTGTTCACTTGAATCTGTAATAGCTTGGACAATAACATTGATAGTTGCGTTTATTTCAACAAGAGATTTTTGAGTACGTTCTGCTAGTTTTCTCACTTCATCCGCAACAACTGCAAATCCACGACCATGTTCTCCTGCACGAGCAGCTTCAATGGCAGCATTGAGTGCAAGAAGATTTGTTTGATCTGCAATGTCAGAAATAACAGTTAATACATCTTTTACTTGTTCAGCATCACTACTAAGTTGTTGAATTTTATTTGCTAATTCAACCTCTATGGATGCACTATATTGAACTTTATTTGATAGATTTTGTATTTTGTCTAATGATGATTGGAGTTCAGTATTTGCTTTATTTGCTTCTTCTTGAGATTTTTTTGCCCCATCTACTGATTTTGTTATGGTGTCATTGATTTTTTTAGACATTTTTGTTGTTGTATTTACTATGTTTGTTGAGTTTTCGACTCTTTTCCCTACTTCTAATGTTGTTGTGGAAAGTTGCTGAGATATAGCAAAGTTTTCATTAGAATTATCTAGAATATCTTTTATCATATAAGTTATAGAATTTTTTAATTCATTTAAATTGGAGGCAATTTGAGCTATCTCATTTTTACCTTTTATTGAGAGTGATTGAGTAAAATCTAGATGAGATAGTTTATCAATATAGTTGTGAATTTTTGCAACATTTTTTAAGATACTACCGATACTAAGTATAGAGATTAAAACTATAAGAATAATAATTATGCTAGAAATTATATTTTTTTTACTCAAAGCATCTATGTTTAGAAGTATTTCTTCTCCTGCATGAGCATTTTCAGTTCTATGTTCAACTATCCATTTTTCTAATTGTTTAGATAATTTTTCAGCATAGGGGTCAAGTACGAGCATTTTTTGATTTCCTGCAATATGGCCATTATTAATATATGTATGAGCCATATCTACACCTACTTTATAATAATCAGCCAAACTTAATTTATAATTTTTTAATGTATTTACCATTTCGTCTTCTTGGTATTTTATATGCTCTTTTATAAGATGGTCTAAAACTTTGTTGGCATTTTTATAGTATTTTTCTGCCTCACTAAAACCGTCATCAAATCCTTCAACTCCTCTAGTAGCAGATATGTCTGTAAGCCATTGTTGTATTTGAATAACATTGATTTTTAAGTTTGTAAAGGATTCTATATGAGGACTAATCTCTTTCTCCTTTTCATTTATCATATTTTCTATTTGTGATATATTTGAATACATCAAATATGAATTTGTAACTAACGTAAATGAAACAATAACAATTGTTATCCATAACAGATTGTTTATTTTTATATTTTTAAGCATTTTCTCTCCCATTTTTGCAAGGTATTAAATAAATTTAATACTATTTATGGTACATAATATAATATTGTAATATAAAATTGTGCTTAAAAAATATACATTTACAAAGAAATTATATAATTTTGTGTATTATTGTATATAATTATAAAAAATAAATGAAGAGGAGAAAATAGTGACAAAATATATTGATACATTTCAAGATTTTATATCAAAAGAAGCACTGAGTGGATTTTTACTTTTTGGTGCAACTCTTTTAGCCGTTATAGTTGCAAACTCTTCTCTTTCGCAAATGTATTATGATCTTTGGCATATGCCTTTAGGAATACATTTAGGAGATACTGTCGTCTCTATGAACTTAACATATTGGATAAACGATGGTTTAATGGCCCTATTTTTTCTTATGGTTGGTCTTGAGATAAAAAGAGAACTTCTTTTAGGAGAACTTTCTTCTGTTAAAAAAGCATCTTTCCCAGTCGTAGCTGCTGTTGGTGGGATGATAGTTCCTGCTCTTGTATATGTTGGATTTAATCAAGACAATCCTATTGGTTTTGGTATACCAATGGCAACTGATATAGCTTTTGCATTGGGTATACTTCTTCTTTTAGGCAATAAAGTTAGTCCTCAGTTAAAGCTTTTTTTAGTAGCTCTTGCAGTTGTTGATGATTTGGGTGCAGTTGTAGTTGTTGCTACTGTTTATACAAATGAAATCCATAGTGCATATTTTTTACATGCAGGAATCATATATGCTCTTCTTTGGCTTCTTAATTTCAAAGGAATTAAATCTCTTGTTCCTTATCTTATTTTAGGCATTTTTCTGTGGGTGTATATTCATGCTATTGGAGTTCATGCTACTATTGCTGGGGTACTTCTTGCTTTTGCTATACCAATAAGCTCAAAAATTCGTGAGAGAGATTTTATAAAAAATTCTAGAAAAGCAATAGATGAATTTGAAAAAAATATAGATGAAATACCATTGCTAAATCATCATCAAATAGATGCTCTTGAAAATGTAGCATATGGATATGATAAAGTACAAAATCCTTTGGTAAAGCTAGAACATCTTCTTCATGGGTTTAGTGCTTTTTTTATTATGCCTCTCTTTGCTTTTGCGAATGCAGGTGTTTTAATAGATTTTAGTGCTGCTAGTCAACATGCTATGGTAGTTTTTGGAGTTATATCAGGTTTACTTATTGGTAAGCCAATAGGGATTATATTTTTTACATATGTAGCTTCAAAATTACAACTTATAAGTAAACCAGATAATTTATCTTGGGCAGAAGTTGTTGCGGTAGGGTTTTTAGGAGGAATTGGTTTTACAATGTCTATTTTTATAACAAGTCTTGCATTTAGTGATGAGAGTTTGATAGCTGCCGTTAAACTTGGTATTTTTGCAGCTTCATTTTTAGCAGCAGTCTTTGGAGTACTCCTTATTAACAGTGCTGCTAAAGCGAAAAGAGTATAGAAGTCGTATGAGCAATCTTAAAACACCATATTATCTCTGTGAAGAAAAACTTCTTCGTAAAAATTTAGAAATTTTAAAATATGTTAGTGAAAAAAGTGGAGCAAAAGTTTTGCTTGCGCTCAAAGGATTTGCTTTTAGTGGATTTGCTGATTTAGTGAGTGACTACCTTAGTGGTTGTACATGTAGCGGACTACATGAAGCAAAATTTGCTAAAGAGTATTTTAGAGGGCAGATTCATACGTATTCTCCTGCTTTTAAAGAAGAAGAGATAGAAGAGATACTCAGTTTAAGTCATCATCTTATATTTAACTCCTTTGCTCAATTAGAAAAATATAAAGACAAAGCACAAAAAAAAGTTTCTATTGGGCTTAGACTTAATCCTGAAGTTTCTTCAAGTCCAGTTGATTTGTATAATCCATGTGGATTGCACAGTCGTTTGGGAATTACAAAAAAGAATTTTGAAGAAGGCAAACTTGATGGGGTGGAAGGTTTACATTTTCATGCTCTTTGTGAACAAGATGCTGATGCATTAGAAGAAGTTTTGAAAAGCTTTGAAGAGAAATTTGGTAAGTTTATCTCAAAAATGAAATGGATAAATTTTGGTGGAGGGCATCATATAACGAGAAAAGATTATGATGTAGAAAAACTTATAAAACTCATATATGATTTTAAAGAAAAATATAGTGTAGAAGTGTTTATTGAACCTGGGGAAGCTGTTGGGTGGCAAAGTGGTACTTTAGTAACAACAGTATTAGATATAGTAGACAATGGTATGAAAATCGCCATCCTTGATAGCTCAGCTGAAGCACATATGCCTGATACCTTAGCAATGCCTTATAGAGCAGAAGTAAGAGGAGCAGGAGAAGCGAATGAGAAGAAATATACTTATAGATTAGGTGGTAATACTTGTTTAGCAGGTGACATTATGGGTGATTACTCTTTTGATAAACCTTTACATGTAGGAGATAAAATAATCTTTGAAGATCAAATTCACTATACCATAGTAAAAAACACAACTTTCAATGGCATAAAACTTCCAAATTTAACAATACTTCGTGAAAATGGAGATATGGAGATAGTAAGAGAATTTGGATATGAAGAGTATAAAAGAAGAAATTAGATATTACATGTAAAGGTTTAAAAACCTTTACATGTAAGTGAGTTATATTGATAAATTTATACGTTACATATGCTTTTTTTTATCTTATTATGTTCTAAATTCTGATAACTTATCGTTAAGAGATTCCGTCATTTTATTAAGATGTTCAGCAGCACTTGCAATTTCTTCTACATTTCTAGCATGATGTGTTGAAATATCATTTATTTCAGTAACGCCAGAAATAATGTTTTCAATATCTGCACCAGTTCTAAGATAACCATCAACTGTTTTATGAGAAATATTTGTTGTTTCAGTCATGATTTTAGATAAGTCAGCAATTTTCGTTTCTACATCTGTTGCTGTGTCACTTAGAGCTTCCACTTTTTTTGAATTAGTTGTCATTTGTTCACTTGAATCCATAATCGATTGAACAATAACACTTATTGTTGAGTTTATTTCTACTAATGATTTTTGAGTTCTTTCAGCCAATTGCCTAACTTCATCTGCAACGACTGCAAATCCTCGTCCATGTTCACCTGCCCTTGCTGCTTCAATTGCAGCATTTAGTGCAAGAAGATTTGTTTGATCTGCAATGTCACCTATTACTTGAAGAACATCTTTCACTTGTTCTGTATCTTGACTAAGCTGTTGTATTTTATGAGCTAATTCTATTTCAGTGGAAGCACTTACTTTTATTTCATCTGTTAGATTAAGAATGGCCTTGTTTGCTTCTTCTAAGAATTTATTGGCATTTTCCAAGTCAGATTGTGATGTTTTAGCTTCTTCGACACTAGCATTCATCTCATCCTTTACAATGGCTGATTGCTTAGTGGTATTGTTTATTATATTGGTAGATTCTTCAACTCTTTTTCCTACTTCTAATGAGGTAGTAGACAATTCATGTGCTATAGAAGAGTTTTCAGTTGAAATATGTTTTGCTTCAGATATAAGAATTCTTACCTTTTCAATAAAGTTATTTATCTGTGTACTAGCTTGGGCTATTTCATCTTTTCCTACAATATCGAGTTTTTTAGTTAAATCGCCATTTCCACTTGATAAATCTTTTGTTCTATCAATCATTTCATTCAGTGGATTTACCATATATTTTTTGATTAAAAAGGTACTGATTAATATAATAAGAATGATACTTATAGCTGATGCGCTCAGAACAAAAATTAACTCTTTACGCACATCATTATCTGTTGCTTCTTTTAAAACATTAATTTCACCTTCAATATCATCTACAAATACAGCTGAACCTACAGTCCATTTGTAAGGTTTAAATTCTTGGGTATAAGCAATCTTTAGTTTAGGGGGTGTTCCTGGTTTTTTTGGAAAGATAAATCTAGTGTAACCACCACCATTTTTAGCTTTTTTTATCATTTCTTGTGTAAAAAGGACACCGTCTTTAGTTTTCGAATTCCAAAAGTTTTTACCTTGTAATGGTGGGTGTTTAGGATAAGATACCATTGTTCCCGTATCTGTTGTAATAAAGACAAATCCATTGTTATCATCAAAATAGAAAGCTTTACTAAGCTTAGCTATAACATCTTTTGTAATTTCTTTTTCAGTCGCACCTTCTGCTGTTTTATCTTGATAGATTCTTTCTATAACAGCAAATGCGATTTTTGTAGCATTTTTTATTTGAGCTTTTTTTTGTGCATATAAAGTCTTTTCATATTTTGTATAAAATATGTCTGTTTCTCTATTAATAGTTTTGTTAAAAAAATATGTTAATAGAGTTCCTAAGAGAATGAGGGATAATGTTATAATAACAAGTATACGAGTAGAAATTTTCATATAAAATCCTTTTTTATAATTCGGTATAACATAGCTATAATTGAGTATATATTATACCGTTAATTCTATCTTTAAAAAGATTAATTAAATATAAAAATTTATTTTAATTAAATATTAATATTAATTATGGCTACAAGTACCCTGACCAGTGCTTTTTTCTAATTTATTATTTAAAAATTGTTTTAAACTATCTTGAACTGTTGGGCTAGTTTGATCAAAGTATACAGATAATCCAGCTTTAGCAAAACCTTCAGCAGGGCGTCCCCCAATCCCACCAACGATAAGCGCATCAGGGTTAAAACTCATAATATTGTCAATGGCATTAGTACAAGCACCTGTTTTATGACCAGGATTTTGGATACCTTCAACATTAATTATTTTGTCATCTTCTAAAGTTACGATAGTGTAAAATTTTGCTTTTCCAAAGTGAGCACCACGTTTACTTAAATAGCCATCATTTGCATCTGTTGGGAATACTAGTTTCATATTTTATCCTTAAATATTGTAATTCAATTTGTTGTTTTAATAAGCCTGATATACTTCTTATAGAGTCATATCATCAGCACCATGTCTTATAGTTATCGTCTTTTGCAGTAAAAATTATTTCATAATATAAATTTAGGGTTATTTTTTTTGTATAAATTTTTTACAACCTTTTTCTTTTGTTCCTCCATTAGTTGTAAACTCTTTTACTTCATTTTTAAATAAATCATATCTTTCACACTCAGTACTTTTTATACATGTACTATTGTTACATGCCATAATTTTTTCTTGCATAGTTTCTTCTTTAGTTAATTTTTATGTTTAATAATAATTTGAACATATGTTCATAATTATAACGAACATTACTAAGTATGTCAAGAATTATTTATAAATATAATATATATTATAAGTAATATTTAAAATGAGTTTTTGAGATATAAAAAAGGAGGGAGAGGAAAAATTAAAATGGGGTACATGTAAAGGAAAAACCTTTACATGTAAATGAATAATAGTTATATTTAGTCGCGTCTTCTTCTTGAGTTTCTATCACTTGATGCGTTACGGCTGTTAGAACTTCTTCCACCACCGTCTTTAGATCCACCGCCATCACGACTTCCTGAACTTCTTCCACCACGACTTCCGCCACCATCTCTGCTAGAACCACCACGGTTTCCACGATAGCCACCACCATCACGGCCACCTCTTGAGCTTCTTCCGTAACGTCTATTACCTTTACTTCTATCTTTTTCACCGATTCTTTTGATCATGCTAAGAAGAGATTGTTTATCAAATCCAATTTTATCTGGGCCTTGTGGAGAGTTTTTATCCATCATTGTTGAAATAAGTTTTAAAGCTATTTGAGCCATATCCATATCTTCTTCTAAAAGATTTAATAACTCTTGAGCGTTGTCATTAAGTGGAGCATGAGTTATATCATGTGCCATTTTTTTCAATCTATTTTTATTTACATCAACTAAAGTAGGAACAAGTTTATGGTTTAAGTCAGTACCAACTTTTTTTCCAATTCTTTGCATTGAGTGGTATTCGTTTGGAGTTACTAGTGTAATAGCTGTTCCTTTTTTACCAGCACGTCCAGTTCTACCAATACGGTGAACATAACTTTCTGGATCAAAAGGCATATGGAAATTGAATACATGAGAAATATCAGTTACATTTAGTCCACGTGCAGCAACGTCAGTCGCAACAAGAATTTCTAGTTGAGAACTTCTAAATGCTTTGATAACGCTTTCTCTTTGATTTTGTTCCATATCACCATGAAGACCTTTTGCTGAGTAACCTACAGCCATAAGGTGATTTGAAAGACGATCTACTTCTTTTTTTGTTCTACAAAATACAATTGATTTTACAGGATCTGTTGCATCAAGAAGTCTTACCATTGCACTATCACGCTCATACTCGTTAATTACGTAATATTGTTGTTCAATGTCATCATTTGTTGTGTGATCTTTTGGAGTTACACTTACATATTGAGGGTCTTTTAAAATTCTTTTAGCAAGTCTTTTAATAGGCTCTGGCATAGTTGCTGAGAAAAGAAGAGTTTGTCTTTGTTCTGGAAGGAAAGAGAATATACTCTCGATATCTTCTAAAAATCCCATATCAAGCATTTCATCTGCTTCATCAAGGATAACTATACTTGGAGCAAATCCTGGTAATCTGTCATTTTTTAGAAGGTCAAGCATACGTCCTGGAGTTGCTACAACTACACTTGCTCCTTTTTGGATAAGACCAAGTTGGCGAGAGTATGAACTTCCTCCATAAATAGTTACTGTTCTAACACCAGAGTTTCTTCCTAGTGTATAAAGTTCATCACTTACTTGTGTTGCTAATTCTCTTGTTGGAGTAATTACTAAAATTTGTACTTTATTTGATGCTGAGTCAATCATGCTCATACTTGGTAAACCAAAAGCAGCAGTTTTACCTGTTCCTGTTTGTGCTTGTGCTACGATATCATGACCTTTTAATACTAAAGGTATAGATTGTTCTTGTACTGGACTTGGTTCTCTAAAACCAGCTTCTTTGATTGATTGCATAATTTCTGGAGATAATCCAAATGATTCAAATGAAACTGTTTTTGTTTCTTCTACTGTTTTTGTTGCTGTTTTTTCCATTGTGTTTCCTGTTTTTGTTTGTCCAAAACTTCGGGCATGAAGAGTGTGTAGAAATATTCTACTACATAAAAATTTTTTGAGTAATCAAATACGGGTGAGTAACTCGGTATAACTAGTATGTAAAAACCTACTAGCTTGCTGAGTCTTTTTGTCAGTCTTGAATAGGTTTTGTACTTCTTTAAAGAAGTCTTGAATTTGGCTGATTATATCTAAAGTTTTCTTAAGATTTGATTGAGCTTATAAGATAATCCCTTTGAGGGTGCAGTTCAGCTCTTATTTCATCGATGTTTTTACCAATAGCTATGGCATTTATAATAGTTCCTTTAAAACTATCTGCAAAGAGTTCAGCAATAAGTTCAACATTTATATCTTTAAACTCTTTTGAGTAAACCCCTTCTCTTAAAATTTTTTCTATTTCATATAATTCATTTTTTCTCTCATCTTTAAAATTTTGAATAAGCCCATGATGAGAAAAATTTAAAATAATAGACATATTCATAGCGAATAATTTTAAAAGTATATCCATTGAATGATACTTTTCAAGGATAGAAAAATCAAAATATACTACAAGTTTTTGTGCAGCTGAAGAACATGTTTTAAATCTTTTAGATCTATTTTCATCTAATAATTCCATGACATAGTTCCAAATTTCTAAAATAATTTCTTCTTTTGTTTTAAAGTAGAGATAAACTGTTCCTTTTGCAACATTTGCAGCTAAAGCAATTGATTCTACAGAAGTTTTAGCTAATCCTGATTGCGCTAGTAGTGGAATGGCTGCAAGCGCTATAGCTCTTTTCTTTTCATTTTTTTCTGATTTTCTTAACATGTATTGTAAATATATTCCTCTGGTTTTCCCTATTATACTCTATTTTCATATTATGTAGTCTTATTACATGTAAAGTTATAAAAAGGCCAAAACCAAGTCCACGAGAGCTTCTTTGTTTTTTTCCATCTAAAAAATAAGGTTCTGCATACTTTTGAAGGGGAAATTCTAACTCATCTCCGTGATTTGAAATGATGATTTGATTTGGTGTAGATTCTATAGTTACTTGTAAATCATCGGAATAATTTATACCATTATCTAAGAGATTTTTTATAGCAGTACCAAAGAGCTCAAAATCAACATTGATGGTCATTGGGATTAGTTTACATATAACATTTGATTTGTCATGAGTTAATATGTCAAGAGAAAAATCTACAACATCTTCTAAAGCGTATTCTTGAGTATTAATATTAAGCTCATTTGCACTTAGTTTTTCTATTCTTGAAAATTCTTCAAGAAGAGCTTCTTGTCTTCTAAAAACATTTTTTAGAGTTGTTTGATAGTTTGATTCTTCTATCATTTCACATGAAAGTTTTCCTTTAGTAATAGGAGTTTTAAGTTCATGCATAATATTTCTCAAAAAAAGTTGTCTTGAATCTCTCAATTTTTTAATTTTATTGACACTTTTGTCAAACTCATTTGATAAAATTGCAATTTCATCTTTTTTATTGCTTTTACAATCTATATCGTAATTGCCATCAGCAAACTCTTTTACTTTTTGTCTAAGTCCATAAATAGGCAGGATACTTCTAATAATCGCTATATATAAAAACAGAAGTAATAATACAGCAATGGTAGGAAGCAATACTAGAGGGAGCATGTTTTTTTCATGAGGAGCTTTAAAAAACATCCCACCTCGCAGTGCTATATAAAAATCTCTTTTATACTCTATTGCTCGAAGTCTTAAGTTGTTATTGTGTCTTCGCATATGTCTTCGTTCTGGTGGAAGTTGGAGTGCTGTTCTAATTTGTTGTTTTAAGTTTGTATCTGTAACTAATTCAAAACCTTCTTTTTTGAGAAGTTGCATGTTAAAATCACCACTTTGTTGGTTGTAGGCAGAATTAAATACAACTTGAGCAAATCTTTGCATTTGTTCAGTTTGTGCTTTTAGTATTTGGATATGAAAAATGAATAAAATGGCAAAGAAACCCATCATAGCTATTGCAAAAATTATAGATATTTTTGTTATTACTGAGTTATACCATTTCAAGCTTGTAACCTATAACCAATACCTCGTATTGATTTAACATGTTTTTGATTTTTAGAGTTTTCTCCTAGTTTGGTTCTAATTCTACTTATAAGAACGTCTAAACTTCTACTATCGTTTTCATTATTTAAAGAAGGGGCATTTCCTATCAATTCACTTCTTGAAACGATACAACCATTTTTTTTAAGCATATAAGAGAGAACTTCAAACTCCGCCCTTGTGAGAGTTAACTCTTTATTCATAAAAAAGATACTATCTTCATTTTTACCAAGTTTTATATCACTATGTTTTTCATCTTCAAGTGTGTTTGTATTTCTTTTATATCGTCTTAAAACACTCATAATTCTTGCATATAACTCTTTGGGCTCATAAGGTTTTGGAAGATAATCATCAGCACCAAGCTCAAGTCCTATAATCTTGTCCTCTACATCACTTCTGGCACTTGAAATAATAATAGGTATATCATCTTTTGATCTCACTTCTTTACATATCTCAAGGCCATCCATACCAGGTAAAGAGAGATCTAATATAAGTAAATCGTATTTTTTTAAATTTAATGCACTTATGCCTAAATAGGGATCATCATAATTCTCTACATGTACGTTATATTTTTTTAAAAAAGCAGTTAAAATTTCAGCTAATTCTATATCATCTTCTATCATTAATATATTTGGATTCATACTGTACTCCTAAAAAGTATTTTATCAATCTATTGTGAATGGTTTGTTAACTTGGAGTGTAAAATATGTAACAACATTTACCAGTATTTTTTGCTTCGTACATAGCATTATCAGCAAACTCTAGTAACTCTTTTTTATTTTTGGTTTGGTTTGGATAGGTACTTATTCCTAAACTTCCACTGATGGTACAACTTTCATTTGTAGAGAGTTTTATAGGTTTTCCAATTTCTTCAATGATTTTTTGAGCGATAGTTGAAACATCTGTGAGTTGATTCACTTTTTCTAATATAACAACAAACTCATCACCACCAAGTCTTGCAATAGTATCAGTTTCTCTAACTACATGACTTAATCGTTTTGATATCGTAGCTAAAACAATATCGCCATTACTATGCCCTTGAGTGTCATTGATTTGCTTAAAATCATCTAAATCTATAAAAATTATACTTAACATACTATCTTCTCTATCAGATCTTTGTATTGCTTTATCTAATCTGTCATAAAAAAGAGTTCTATTTGGAAGGTTTGTAAGCAAGTCATAATGAGCCATTTTTTTAAGTTTGCCCTCTATATTTTTTTGTTCTTGTATATTTTGAAATATTCCAACATAATTTATTATTTGTTTTTTATCGTTTAAAACTACATTGATACTCATTCTCTCAGGGATAATTGTCCCATCTTTGTTTTTGTTAAACATTTCTCCTGTCCAGCTTCCATGAGTGAGTAAGTCTTTCCACATATGTTGATAAAAAGCAGAAGAATGTTTAAAAGATTTTCGTATACTAGGTTTTTTACCTAAAACATCTTTTTCGCTATATCCTGTTAGTTTTGTAAAGGCACTATTAACAGATACAATATTTGCTTTATCATCTGTTATAATCATTCCCTCTGTAGTGGTATTGAATACTTTTGCGTAAAGATTAATTTTATCTTGATAAACTTTTTCTTTGGTTATATCTAGCCCAAAACCACATAAAACTTTTTCACTATCATTTTCTATTGGGAATTTATAAGTCTCAAAGAGTTTATTAACTCCTTCTTCATTAGGGATTAATTCTTCGTGTTTAAATATACCTTCATAAAAAGCTTCTCGATCACTTTTTTCTATATTTTTACTTACGGTTTCATTAAATAGATCTTTGATTTTTTTATTTTCCCACGGTTTAAAACCCAATAACTTTTGGAAAAAGCTATTTATATATAAATATGTTCCTTCTTGATTTTTCATAAAAGCAAGAGCAGGTAAATTATCCATAAATGTCATAAACAAATCTCTTTGACGTTTTATTTTTGTTAATTCTGTTTTTTGTAAACTTATGTCTCTTATAGTTCCATAGATTTTAGTTATTTCATTGTTTGGTCCATATATACCTTTACCTCTAAAATTAACCCATACTTCTTGAAGTGATGTTTTAAGTCTATGCTCTACATCTATATAAGGAGATTTACCTGCCAGATGTGCAGCAATTGCTTCGTTAGTTGAAGCTATATCATATGATTCTATTAAATTGAGCCAATTTTTTATATTATCAGGGGCTTTTTCATGTTCTAAGTAACCTAAAATTTCTTTTGCTTTTTTTGAGAGGATAAGTTTGTCATTTTTTACTTCCCATTCCCAATAACCTTCACGTGAACCTTTTAAAATAAGTTCTAAATTTTCTTTTTGTTTGATTATTTTTGCTTTATTACTTTTCATTTCACTTGTATCAAATAAAACACCAATCGAACCATTTAGGTAGTTTGTAAAGTTGACTATAGTAGCTTTTGTAATATCATTATCATAAATTAAGTCTATTTCTTTTGTTTGAGAAGTTTTAAATTGATTGAGTTCTTTTATCGCTTGTTTTTTGAAGTTACCAAAACTTGTATTAAAAGATTTATTACAGCCTTTAAAGTTACCTTCTTTATCTTTATAGAAAATAGGTAAATTTATAGCATTTAAAACAGTATCTAAATCTTCTGATTTTGAACTTATTTTTTTAAGCTGTTTTGATTTTAGAACAAGTAAGACAATTAAAATAAATATAATAATAAATAAAAAAACATCGGGTATATTGAACATTAATACTCCTTATTTTAATCAAGTATTATACCTTTTTTTTATTTATTGTAATAATTCTTTCTCGTTTACATAAAAAGGAACACCTTCAAGACCAGCTGCAAAGTATTTTTTTATTAAATTTTCTATATTTTGTACTTCTTCATCACTTACTTTTTCATCTACATCGCTATTAAAATATTTTTTAATAATTTGTAATTTTTTGCCTAAATCTTTTGCTTTACTAGTTTGTCTATAAATAAGAACTGATTTTTCCAATGAACTTCTATCATGTACAGGTGTAAATATAAGTTTTAAATTATATGTTTGAAGTTTCGTTTCTATTTTTTGTATTTCTTTATAACAAAATGGGCATTCAGGATCTGTAAATTTTACTAATGTTTCTTTTTGAGGATCATCTCCTAAGGTTATAATATTGTTTTTATCTTCTTGTTTATAGAGTATAGATAATTCTCGTATTAGTTTTTGTTTATCTAGTTTATCTTTTATACTTCCCTCTTTTACACTAATGACATCAGGAAAAATTAGATCTCCTTGAGTAAATACAGAGAGTTTTTGAACTCTTGTGCCATCACTTATATTAAGCGAAACATAATCCATATCTTTTATATTAGCAATAGAAACTCTTGAGGAGATATCGACTTTGACTGTAGGGACAGGAATTTTAGATTCAAAGTAGGTTATTATTTGAGCATCTGTTGCTCCAAATAAAGATGTGCTAAGGACTGAAGTTATCATAATAAGCTGTTTTGTCATATTAAACCTTTAGAATTTACTGAAATTATTATACAATAGCTATTACAAATATTTTTTAAACGAGAATTAGATGGACAATAAAGAAGAATTAATAAAAGAGATTGCTAAACTCATAGAATCAGATCCCAATGCAACTCCAATGGAGCTTAATATGTTGGAATTTTTAAGTGAAGATGATTTGATTTCTGTTTTGAAGAATTTATACAAATCAAAAGAGACAAGAAGCGAACAAAACGAAGAGTGGTTTCAAGAACTTTGCACAAAATAAGAATTTTTAATAATATTTTATTTTAACTATGAGATAATATAAATCGTATTTTGTATAAGGAATTGTTATGATAAGAGATATTTATATAGCAAAACAACCGATAATTGATGTAAATAATGAAATTTATGGGTATGAACTTTTATTTAGAACAATTGATAATAATGGTAGTATGCATGCTTTATTTGAAGATGAACTTTTAGCAACGGCTAAGGTCTTAGTAAATGCACTTAATCATTTTGGTATAAGTTCATTAGTGAATGATAGCTTGGCTTTTATTAATATTGATCAAGAATTCCTTTTTGATCCAATTTTATTTAATATACCAAAAGATCGTTTTATTTTAGAAATACTTGAAGATACAATTTTAGATAAAAAAACTATAGAACGTATAAAAATGTTAAAAGAGCAAGGGTATAAATTTGCTCTTGATGATGTTCATTCTAATGATGGATTTATAGAAAGATTTATTCCAATTTTTCCTTATATAGATATTTTAAAATTAGATGTATCATTAATAAAAGAAAATGCTATAGAAAAATATTTAAAGAGTTTTAAAAAATATAATTTTGAACTTTTAGCAGAAAAAGTTGAAACACAAGAAGATTATGAACTTTTTAAAGCATATGGTTGTATACTTTTTCAAGGGTATTTTTTTGCAAAACCAGACGTTTTGCAAAAAAAATCAATAGATCCAGAATTTAAAAAAATATTTCAGCTCATTAATTTATTAGATGATGAAAATATTGCTACAAAGCAAATTGTAAAAGAATTAGAAAATGAAATTGAGTTAACTATCCAACTTTTAAGATTTATTAACTCAGGTTTTATTGGCTTAAAAAAAGAGGTTACATCTGTAAATCATGTTTTATCTTTATTGGGAAAAAAACCATTAAAACAGTGGTTGCTTTTAATAGCGTTTGCAAAGTCAATGGACAGTGAAATTAAGGTAGAGAAAAACCCTCTATTTAATCTTGCATTAAATAGATCAAAAATTATGGCTAGTATTGTCAAGTTGATGAAGAATACTTCTTGTGATATACATGAAGCATCTTTTGTTGGTATATTATCTCTAATAGATGTAATTTTAAAAATTCCCCTTGATACAATACTAGAAGAAATTAGCTTAGGGAATCATGTGAAAGAAGCTCTTTTGTATAGAAAAGGAGAGTTAGGTAAGCTTTTGAAATTAGTCATAGCCATAGAAAAGTTGGATATGCAAAAAGTAGACAAGATATTAGATGATATACATATCACAAATTTGCAATTAAATAAGATATTACAAGAGAGTTATGTTCATTCATAACTCTTAAACTAAAACTCTTTTCATGCCATCTTTTTTTACATCATCATAAAGATCAAGATAATCCAAATAAGCAACAAGATATTTTCTACTCATGTCATAAAATTTTCTAAAAGAGTTGATATCAACACTTCCTTCGTTTTTCATGATTTCTCTCAGTCTTGTTATTATTATACTTAGATTCTCCGTTGTTACAAAAAGATTATGTGCAAGGCGTACAACTTTTTGTGATTTAGTAAGTCTTTTTAAAGCATCATCTCCCATTTTTCTATCGATATCTAATTCATCATAGATATTATATGGGGCAGTTGGCATAAATCCCTCCTCTTGAAGGATATTGTGCATTTTCTCTTCTATAATTTTATCTATATTGTTTACGTTTATATTGGGATTTTTATATATACCATCTTTTAAGTCTAGTTGACCACTTTTTACAATGTCTTGTAAAACATCATTTAAAAGAGATTCACTTGCCCATTTAATTTTTAAAGAGAGTGAGTTTGCCGAAAGAAGGGCATATTCATTTTTTTCATAAATGGCATTTATTTTATTTTTTAGCTCTTTTTTTATAGATAGAGGATATATTACTAAACCTTTTTCATCAACAAAAACATTTTCCATTTTATGAGCAATTTTTAAAGCTTCATCATGATTGAGTCCAAATCTTTGGTTAGAAGATATAATACCAAAACCTCTTTTATGAGTGTTGACAAGTATTTCAAAGGCAGTTTTAAAATCATCATTTTTTAAGGCTTCTAAAAGAGGCATTTTTATTTTCTTTTTGATTGGATCATTAATAGGATTAAGGACTCGTCCACCACCAATAGTTTTACCACTTCTACAGATAATAAAAGGTTCATTATGAACTAAAAAGATTTTGGAGTGAAATTGTAGTTTTGCTAAACCACTTGAGATTTCATTTTCATCGCTATAAAGTAATATTTTTGTCTCTATTTGTTTTGTACCTATAAAAAGAATGACTTGAGTATTATGTTTTATTGTTTGATTAGAAATTCCTTCTACCCAAACGTCTACACTTGTAAAGCCACGAATAAAGCCTTTTTTACATAAAAGAGTTCCTTTTTTTAAATTTACTTTTGTATTTTGTAAATTGATTGCAGTTCTTTGAGAACTCAGGGCTTCTTTTTCATCTTTGTCATGAACTTGTAAGTTTTTTACCACAATTTCTTTTTCAAGTTCTGGAGCAAATACTTTTTCCCCTATTTTTATTGTACCATCAAGCACGGTTCCAGTAACAACAGTTCCAACACCAGCAAGTGAAAATGAACGGTCAATATAGTATCTAAAAAGGCCATTGCTTGGTTTTTCGATAATAGGAATGCTAAAAAGTTCTTGTTTTAAGTTTTTAATAGAATCTTTGTCATAGATACTAACTGGAATAATAGATTTGAGACTCAGATATGAAAAGGTTTTAAAGTATTCTTGAATTTCTTTTTTTCTTTCTTCTACTTCTGATGGTGTGACTAAATCACTTTTAGTTAAAGCTATAATTATACTCTTTACATGTAAAAGGTTTAATATCTCTAAATGCTCAGTAGTTTGAGGCATGATTCCTTCATTTGCATCGATTATGACCATACATGCATCAAATCCAAAAGCACCTGCTATCATATTTTTTAAAAGTTTTTCGTGTCCAGGGACATCTATAAAAGCTACATTTGTATTGTCGTTTTGGAGGTTTGAAAAACTAAGGTTGATAGTAATGCCTCTTTTTTTCTCTTCTTCTAAAGTATCGCCAGCATAGCCACTAAGGGCTTCAATAAGTGCTGTTTTACCATGGTCAACATGACCAGCCGTTCCAACTATAATGTGCTTCATTTAATTAATTCCTAGTCAATTCAGTTTGTATTAGTATATAGAAACTGCCATGAAAAGTATATTAATAATGATGAAATATTTCTAATATTACAATGATGAAAAAATAGGCAAATTTCTTTGTAAAAGTCACCTTAAATGTCTTTGAAAAAAGATATAATACCAAGTTTTTAGAAGAGTAGATTTTCATTAGTAAAATTAGAATAGTTTATATGTAAAAAGAGAAATAAGGATAGACGATGTCAACAAGGCTAGAACATGATTTAATAGGAGACAAACAAATCCCTATAAATGTGTATTATGGAGTTCAAACAGCAAGAGCACAAGAAAATTTTTCTATTACAGGAGTTATATTAGCAGGATTTCCTACTTTTATAATTTCTTTAGCAAAAGTAAAAAAAGCAGCAGCATTAGCAAACTTTGAACTTGACATGTTAGAAGAACATAAAAAGAATGCGATTTGTGAAGCTTGTGATGAAATCATTGCAGGGGAACTTCATGATCAATTTGTAGTAGATATGATTCAAGGAGGAGCAGGAACTTCAACCAATATGAATGCAAATGAAGTTATTGCAAATCGTGCTTTAGAAATATTAGGTCATGACAAAGGTGAATATAAATATTTACACCCAAATAATGATGTAAATCTTTCACAATCAACAAATGATGCATACCCAACAGCTCTTCGTATAGCACTATATGAAAAAATTTATGAATTAACAGATTCAATGAAAATATTACGTAAAGCTTTTATGAAAAAATCAGATGAATTTAAAGATGTTATTAAGATGGGAAGAACGCAACTTCAAGATGCAGTTCCAATGACATTAGGACAAGAATTTCATACTTATGTAACTATGATAGATGAAGATATTGCTCGTTTAGGTGAAGCACAACAATTGGTACGTGAGATGAATCTTGGTGCAACTGCAATTGGAACAGGGATTAATTCACATCCACAATACGCAGTAGTTGTAGAAAAAAAACTTCAAGATGTAACAGGACGTCCTTTCGTAACAGCAGGTGATTTAGTTGAAGCAACACAAGATACAGGTGCATATGTACAAATATCAGGTGTATTAAAAAGAGTAGTAACAAAGATTTCTAAAATATGTAATGACTTAAGACTTCTAAGCTCAGGTCCAAGAACAGGATTTAATGAAATTAATCTTCCAGCAATGCAACCTGGATCTTCAATTATGCCAGGTAAAGTAAATCCAGTTATACCAGAAGTAGTAAATCAAGTAGCTTTTCAAGTAATAGGAACAGATGTAACTATAACAATGGCAAGTGAAGGTGGACAACTGCAATTAAATGTGTTTGAACCAGTAATCGCATACAACCTTTTTAATTCAATCAATATGATGAAAAATGCCTTTGAAACTTTAGCAGAAAAATGTGTAATAGGTATTACAGCAAATGAAGATAGATGTAAAGATTTAGTACTTCATAGTATTGGATTAGTTACAGCACTTAACCCATATATTGGTTATGAAAACTCAACTAATGTTGCAAAAGAAGCATTAGAAAGTGGACGTTCAGTATATGACATAGTCTTAGAAAAAGAGTTACTGAGTAAAACGGAACTTGATGAAATCATTAAACCAGAAAATATGATTAAACCTTGTATAAGCAAATAATTCTCAAATCATTAAAATTTTAAAACAGAAGAAATAGTGTTGAGTTATTTAACGAAATACTATTTCTTTACTACCTACAATATTATTTTTAAACAACATCTTGCAAAAGTATAGCTTCTTATAAAATTAACCATAATTAGTACCTATTTAATAGGCTTAAAAACAACAAAAATCTTGACTTAATACAAAATATTTAGGTTAAAAACTCGAGTAATCTTCGGTATAGTAATGGTTTAAAAAGAAAATTTTATAAGATGTGCCATGCTTCTTAGTGTATAAAAATAAATTTAATTTTTTTTTTAAATATTTTTTCTATATACTTACATGCAGATAAAGGATTTATATGTTGACTAATGTAAAAATACTCTATGCAGAAGATGAAGAACTTATTCGCCAACAAATGGTTAAAACTTTAGAGTTCCTTTCTGCTAGAGTGATTAGTGTATCTGATGGAAATGCTGCATATGAAGCTTATAATAAAGAAAATCCTAATATTATCATTGCTGATATTGAAATGCCAGGGATGAGTGGCCTTGAATTGGCTGAAAAGATTAGACAAAATGATAAAAATAGTCAAATTATCATTACTACTGCTTATACAAATACAGAATACTTTTTAAAAGCTATTGAGTTAAACTTGGTGAAGTATTTATTAAAACCTATAAAATTACTTGATCTTGAAGAGGCACTGAATATTTGCTGTGAAAATCTTTGTGCACTTAATACTTATGAAAGATATTTTAATGATAAGGATTATTATAGTATGCGTTTAGGTACATTGGTTGTTAATGGGGAAGAAATTCCTCTTGAGTTTCAAGAGAAAGCTTTTCTTGAATTATTATTAACAGCGCCTAAAGAGATAGTTGTGTATAAAACAATAGAAGAAAAAATTTGGCCAAATGGCATGACTGATGCTGCGTTACGAACATTGGTTTTTAATCTACGAAAAAAATTACCTGATAAAGTTATAAAAAACATTTCTAAAACAGGTTACAAAATAGTTATAAAAGAATAAAATGAAACATATATTTTTACTGTTTTTTCTAGTATGCCAACTATTAGCACTTGATATTTCCCCGCAGATTGTTCCTGTTCATGCTAAAATAGAGATGGCGCAAAATATTGGAAACATTAAAGAGGCTATTAGTTCTTCAAAAAAGTTTGAAACAGTTAAATATTTCCGTAGATATCTTCGAAAGAAAAGAGATAATAATAATCTTTGGTTGAAACTTTCACTCCATAATCCAACAGATATTCCTTTGCAAAGAGAGTTGGTTATGCGTTGGGAACGAGTTAATGTTGATGTTTATTTAGTTGATAAAGAAGAGGTTATTTTTCAAGAAAGATTCAATAAGAAAAAATATCATTGTGTCTCTTCTCCTATGGTAATTCCTCCTAGCAAGAGTGTTACACTCTATTTACATGTAAATGTCCCAAAAGATATTGATGATTTCTATTATCTTTATATAACTGAACCAACACAAACACAAGATTTTATAATTAAAAAAGAAAAATACTATCATAATGGATTCTTTTTAGGTGTTCTTTTGACAATGATGTTTTATAATTTTTTTATGTATTTTTCTGTTAAAGAAAAAAGTTATTTTTTACTTGCCTTGTATCAGTTTTCTATAGTTTTTTATATTTCTGATCTTCGGTTATTTGTGATGAATTTACTTGAACCATTTCCAGAGTTTTCCTATTGGTTTTTGAAAGTAGGCTCAAGTGTTTTAATAAGTTTTCTTTCAATGCTTTTTACCAAAGAATTTCTAAATATGAAAAAAAATATGCCTTTTTTAAACAATGCACTGAATATTTCTTTTGTAGTATTAGCTTTTTTCCAACTCAATGCACAAATTTCTAATTATGCAGCATTTTTGTATTTACTTTATATGGTTGCTGGTTTATATGCCTTTTATAAAGGGAATTTTTTCGCATTATTTTTTACTTTTGGATTTAGTGGAATAGTGTTTTTTACTATAGGATTAAATGTTATTAAAATTTTTGAGTTGAATTTATATTTTGAGTATCAAAGTGTTATACAGGTTTTGGCATGTATAGAAGCTTTTGCTCTTAGTATGGCAATGTATCTAAAGATTAAATCTATAATTCAAGAGAAAGAATATGCACAAGCAGAAAATATTAAACAAGAAAAAATAATTTTAGAACAGTCTAGATTTGCTACTATGGGTGAAATGTTAGCAAGTATCGCGCATCAATGGAGGCAGCCACTTAATCATCTTAGTTTAATTTTAAATAATATTTATTTAGCAAATCGCTTGAATAAATTAGACAATAAGTATCTCAATCAAGTTCTTAATGAAGGATATCAGCAGCTTGATTACATGTCAATGACTGTTGAAGATTTTAGTAACTTTTTTTCTAAAAAAGGGCAACAAGAAAAATTTCAATTAAAAGAAGTATGTGAGTATGCTATTGAGTTAGTAGAAAGCAGACTTAATAAGCATCAAATTGTATTTTCAATTGAGAGTAGTAGCAATTATTATCATACTAATTATAAAAATGAACTCATACAAGTTTTAACTGTAGTTTTAAATAATGCAATTGATGCATTGACAATGAATAATATTGAAAATAGACAAATCAATATGACAATCACCAGTGATTCTATAACTATAGAAGATAATGCTGGTGGGATTCCAGACATGGTTCTACCTAAAATTTTTGATCCGTATTTTAGTACAAAGGATAAAAAATTTGGAACAGGACTGGGATTATATACAGCAAAAATTATAGTTGATACTCTTATACATGGACGTATTGAAGTAAACAATAGTGATATTGGAGCAAAGTTTGTTATTTTATTGCCTCAGGTAGAGAAGGAAAATAAAAATGGATTATGATTTAAAAGTGTTATATGCAGAAGATGAAGAGTTGATTAGAAAACAGATGGTGCAAACGTTAGAATTTCTCTCTTATAAAGTGGATGCCGTAGAAAATGGTGAGTTAGCATGGCAAAATTTTCAACAAAACAGTTATGATATAGTTATTTTAGATATTGAAATGTCTGATTTAAACGGTTTAGAATTAGCAACTAAAATCCGTGAACTGAATTCTACAATACCTATTATAATTATTAGTGCATATACAAATACAGAATATTTTATGAAAGCTATAGAGCTTAATTTGGTTAAATATCTTATAAAACCAGTGAAAGTTCAAGAATTAGAAGAATCTTTAAATCTTTGTGCACAAAGTATGGTTTCACAAAAAAGTCACCTATTTTATTTTAATGAAAAAGATTTTTATGATTTTAAATTGCAACAATTAATAGTCAATAATGAAGAGATACATATGGAACATTATGAACGTGAACTTTTAAATATTCTTGTAAAAAATAATCAGCGAACACTCTCTTATCGTGAAATCATAACAAAAATTTGGGAAGAAGAACCAGAAATTGGATCTTTGCGTTCGGTAGTTAGTAGTTTGCGTAAAAAACTTCCAATTGGTATTATAATTAAAAATATTCCACAAATTGGGTATAGACTTTTTATTGATGAGAATAACTAATAAAACTATACAAATAAATTTACAAAAATTTTTTCCCTATTTTTTCCTTATTTTTTTCCTAACTCTTTAGATTATAATTAATTTATAAAATTAAAATACATCTTTAAGTAAAGATATATAAAAGGAAAGAAAAATGTTGCGAAAAGTAATTTTAGCATTAGTAGTTAGTGCAGTAGCACTATTTGGAGCGGATTATAAGGAGGGAGTTAATTATAAGACTCTTGAGACACCACTTGTAGGTGTAGAAAAAGGGACTATAGTTAAAGTATGGAGCTATACATGTCCATTTTGTTATAAATATGATAAAGCAGTAACAGAGAAAGTAATTCACTCTATTCCTGGTGTAAACTTTGAAGTATGGCATCTATATACAAAAGGTACATATGGTCAACAAGGTTCAAACCTAATGGCAGTAGCACAAGCAAGAGATTTAGCTAATGGAATAAAAGATCCTCTAGATAAAAAAGGTCTTCTTAAAAAGATGAAATTTACATACT
>NZ_JFBL01000012.1 GCF_000597725.1 Sulfurospirillum arcachonense DSM 9755 | reverse complement strand
ATTCAAACTGGTGATGATATAGGAGATGTAATACAAAGTGTAAGTAAAATCAATGGACTTTCAACTGAGAATGCAAGAAGTGTTGAAGAGATTGCAAGTGCTGCTGAGCATTTAAATAAAATGACTGAGACACTTAATGATAAACTCGCTGAGTTTAGAACTTAATAGTAGATGAAAGAAAAACTTATTTTAATCGGGGCCTCTACTGGGGGCCCTGGACATTTAAAAAAAATACTTGTAAGTTTAAATTCCTATTTTAGCATTCCCATTGTTATTGCACAACATATGAACCCTGTTTTTATCCCTAGTTTTGTTAAGCAGTTTGATAATGAACTTCCTTTTGACTTTTTTTTAGCAGATGATAGACATAATATAGAAGCCTCAACTATACATATATGTGCAAAGCATTGTGCATTATATAAAAGAGGGTATGAATTAAAATTAGAAAATTCTTTAGATGTAGCTTCTTTGTATAATCCAAGTGTTGATCATATGTTTCATTCAGCTGTTAAATTAGTAAAAGACTATGATATATTAGCGATATTACTTACTGGAATTGGACATGATGGGGCAGAGGGTTTATCTCAGTTACAAAAAGCAGGAGCTTTATGTATAGCAGAAAGTGAAGAGAGTGCAATTGTTTATGGTATGCCTAAAAAAGCTATAGAACTAAATGCTAATATAAAAATGATGAATTTAGATAATATAATAAATAGTATCAAGAAATTTGGAGGCGTGTAATGTTTTTTAGAAAAAAGACACCTATTGAGGATATTGAAGTAAAAGAGGAAAAAAAAGAGTTTAGTACTTTTGGTTTAAATGATATTTTACATTACATAAAACGCGAAATTGGTGTTGATTTATTTGTGAAAAAAGGTATCATAGAAACTAAAATGAAACTTTTTTGTGAAGATAGAGAATTACATAGTTTTAAAGAACTGCATGAGGCAATACAATATAAAAGTGACTTGAGACAAGAACTAATTAATCTATTAACAGTTAATGAAACATATTTTTACAGAGAAGAAAAACAACTTCAAGAAGCTATTGATTTTGCAAAACAAAGAGGACAGACTATCAATATTTTATGTGCTCCATGTGCTTCTGGCGAAGAAGTTTATTCTTTGTCAATGATGTTAACAGAACAAATGAGTAGATCTGTAAATTTTACTATTACAGGTATTGATATAAACTCAGAAGCTATTAAAAAAGCAAATCAAGGTGAATATTCCCAACGTTCTTTACATAAGTTAGATGATTCATTAAAAGATAAATATTTTATAAAAAGTGATAATATGTATACTGTAAATCGTCATCTTTTCCCTTCAGTAAGGTTTACACAAGTGAATATTTTTGAGAATTCTTTTTTAAATATGGGACATTATGACATAATATTTTCGAGAAATATGCTTATTTATTTTGACGAAGAGTTTCGTGTTAAAACAATGAAAAGATTTAATCAGCTTTTAAAAGATGAAGGAAGAATTTATCTTGGACATGCTGATATAGTACCAAAAGATGAGTCTTTTGTAAAGCATGGTTTTGGAAGTAGTTGTTATTATACAAAAGGTTAGATGGCTTTAAGCCATCTCTATTTTATCTGTTTTATTAGGAACAAGGCATAAAAATTCATAATCTTCATTTCCTTCTATATGGTATGAGTGAGCAACTCCAGCAGGAATAAAAATAACATCATCTTTTTTTACAATAGATTCTTTACCAGCTATATTTACCTTTGCAGTTCCTTTGATTACATATTGTTCATGTTCGACTGTATTTGTATGATATGGCATAAAGCCACCGGCTTTAATCGTAAATTTTCTCATAGCAAAGTTTGGAGCATCTTCTGGTGAAATTAGCATTTGCATACTTGCACCACTTCCAGCTTCTATAGGAGTACTTTGGATATTTTTGATTGATTTTATTAGCATAGTTGTCCTTTACATGTAAATTATATTTTTGAAATATTTTTGAGTTTTATAAACATCATAGCCGTCATTATAGCATCATTTATGGCATCATGCTTACCAAAAATTGGAAGTCCTAAATCATTCATAATAGTATCAAATCGTAAATCAATAATTCCATTAGGAATAAATTTTATTTTTTTGTCATGGTATATACCTGAAACTTCTATTTGTTCATTTGGTAAATTTATTCCTAAATAAGGTTTTAAATATTTGTTTATCATGTTGATATCAAATTCTAAATAGTAACCAACAAGAGGACGAGAGCCTATAAAATATAAAAATTTATCAATTGCTTCTTGAGGAGTACTTCCATTTTGTAAGTCTATATTTCTAATTTGGTGTATTTTTATACTTTCTTCACTTATCTCTTTCGTTGGTTTAACAAAAAGTTCAAATTTTTGTGAAGCTATAATTTTATTGCCCTTTATCTTTACGGCTCCAATAGAGAGTATTTCATCAACTTTTGGATTTAATCCTGTAGTTTCTGTGTCATAGACGATGAATTCATCAGGAGGAGGGGAAGAAAATAAGAAATTATAATCTTCATTTGTAAGGTTTTTTTTATTAAAATATCTTATGATATTACGAACCATTTTATTGAACCATAGTTAATTTAAAGTGATGAGATAAAAAACTTTTAAATTTATTGACTATTTTGAAACTATCTTTTAAAAGTTCAGCTTCTAATAGGTTGAGATTTGTTATGCAAATCATATTATTTGTGATTTCTTCATGTACAACATTTCTTAGTCTTTCTTGTAGTCTTAAGTTTAAAAGTGTATCAAATGCTTCTTCTATAGCACCAGCAAAACTAGGATCAAGTATTTTTAGTTTTTTTAATTCTCTAATTCTACTATTTGTATTTGTTTCAGTAATACCATTTTCTAATGATAAGCTTCTTATCCCTTGAACAATTGGAAAAATACCACCTTTTTTTATATCTAATTGATCGTCTTTTGATATAAGGTTAGTAAACATTCCAATAGGTGTTTCAAAAAGTAAAGCAGCTTTTGCAAAGTTTGCCATAAAGACACTTCTATCTTTGACTCGTTCATAAATCATGTCTTTTAATTCTTTTAATAACTCAGGTTTTCCAGCTACTACAATAGAATCAAAAAATATTGCTAAGTACATATAATCATCACCACTTGGAGCTTCTAGCCATCTGTCTATTTCATTTTTATAGTCTTGAATATTTTTTCTCCAATATTTATTGGAAACCATGATATTTCCCTCACATTTTGGAAATCCAAAGTCGATGAGAGTTGTTGTAAACTTTTGCATATATTTTTCATACTCTTCCGTATCACTATCATTGCTAATTATTAGTGCATTATCTTGGTCAGTTTTGAGCATTTGCTCTTTTCTTCCTTCACTACCCATTACAATTAAACATGCATTTTGTGCTAACTCTTTTGGTACTATCATTTCATAGAGTTTTTCATATATCTTTTCATTTAATTCAGAAATAAGCTTAGATATATACTCTACTTTTGTACCTTTTGCATGAAGTTTTTTGATAATATTTATAAAATCATGACTTGCCAATTTTAACTCTTCTATGGAGTTTGCTTTTTTGATTTGAACAGCAACAATATAAGTATGATTTGCAAAATAGCTCAGAAGATCAAGCTGCTCTAAGATACCTATAACTTTATTATCTTTTTTTACAACAATTCTTTTGATAGAATTTTTTGTAAAGGATAAAAGTGCATTAAATAAAAAGTCATCATGTTCAATACAAATAATAGGACTACGAGCTATTGGACCAATAGGTGCAAATTTATCATAGTTATTGTATAAAATATGGTGTCTTAGTATACTATCTGTTACGATGCCTAGGGTATCTTTGTTTTGTACTAAAATACAGTTTGTTTTTATCTCTTCCATCTGTTGTAAAGCATCCATAATAGATGTATTTGTATCGACTATACAAGGAGCATGAAGATATGAATCACTTACTCTTGCAATCATAAAACTAGACATTTGAGTGGTATACTCTTTTTGTTTAGCAGATTGAATTTTATTTGCCAAGTCATTAATGTAAAAGTTTTTAAAAGTAGCATTTGAATCTATGAGAGATTTAAAATCTTTTTTTTTCATTTCAAAACAGATAAGCTCTTCTAAAACAATAAAACTCTCTTCAGTTTTGTCATAGATAAGTGAATCTGCATCAAAAGTATTAGATTTATTGTAGACTTTTACTAATTCGTCATTGTGATATTCTCCAACTTCCCCTTTAACAATAATATATAAAAATTCTGAAGAATTCTCAGGAGATATCAGAGTGGTGTCTTTTTGATAATAAGCAATATCCATAGAATTAACTGCTTTTGTTAATTCTCTTGGAGTAAGTAAATCAAATGGATGAATAGATTTTAAAAACGTTTCTTGGTCATGTAAACTCATGTGAAACCTTTAGAGAATTGATTTTTAGCCTTTTATTAAATTAACACAAATAAGTTAAGAAAAGACTAAATTAGGTAAAGTACACTGCCTAAACAGTGTACTTTGTTTCCTAATGATCGTGTGCTGAACCAGCACCTCTAGGGATTCTAATATTTTCAACAAGATCTTGGATATCTTGTGGAGGTGGAGGAGTAACTTTACTTACAACTATTGCAACAATAAAGTGTAAAATCATACCAACAGTACCAATACCAGTTGGAGCAATTCCAAAAAGATAATCAGCTTTATCCCCACCCATAAATACAAAGTATACAATGTATCCAAATGTAAAGATAAGACCAGTTGCCATACCTGCAATGGCACCTTCTTTATTCATTCTTTTATAGAAAATTCCTAAAATAATTACAGGAAAAAATGAAGCGGCTGCAAGCCCAAAGGCAAATGCAACAACTTGTGCAACAAAACCTGGAGGGTTAATACCTAAGTATCCAGCAACACAAATAGCAACAATAGCTGCTAAACGAGCACTTAATAGTTCTGCTTTCTCACTGAGTTTTGATTTACCTGTTTCAGGATCTTTCATAAGAACTTGTCCTAAAAGATCATGTGAAATAGAGGTTGAAATAACTAAAAGTAAACCAGCAGCAGTTGAAAGTGCAGCTGCAAGACCACCGGCTGCAATAATAGCAATTACCCAGTTAGGAAGACCTGCAATTTCAGGATTTGCAAGAACAATAATATCTCTATCTAAATAAAGCTCATTCACTATTTTGCTATTTGCTCTCATTTCTTCAGCACTTGCAGTATGAGGAGGCATAGAGTTTGTAGTTAAACGCTCACCACTTGCTCCTCTTTTATCTCCATCATATTTTGGTTTACCTTTGCCTTCAAATGCTTTACCAGCAGCAAATTGTATTTTCCCATCACCATTTCTATCTGTCCAACCAATAAGTCCAGAATTTTCCCAGTTTTTAAACCAAGTTCCAGGATTTGCAGTACCATCTAGTTGTACAGCTTTATTGTCAACAAATTTAGCATAATCAACATTTTGTAAATTTTTAATCAAGTTTAGACGAGCAAAACCTGCAACTGCTGGAATTTGTGTATAAAGAATAGCAATAAATACTAAAGCCCAACCAGCTGATATACGTGCACCTTTTACAGTAGGTGTTGTAAAAAATCTAACAATAACATGTGGAAGACCAGCAGTTCCGAGCATTAGTGCTGTTGTTAACATAAATACATTCCAAGTTCCACTATGGCTTGTTGTATACATTCCAAAACCTAAATCAGTCATGGAAGTATCAAGTGCATGAAGTAGATAAGTTCCAGATTCTATCATTTTTATACCATCATCAAATTGGAAAGGAATAGTTCCTCCAAAACCAATTTGAGGTAAAAAAGTTTCAGTAACTTGAAGTGATAGAAAAATTGCTGGAACAGTAAATGCAAAAATCATAACACAATATTGGGCTACTTGAGTATAAGTAATCCCTTTCATTCCTCCAAGAACAGCATATACAAATACAACGGCCATTCCTATAAGAACACCAGTATTTACATCAACTTGTAAGAATCTTGAAAAAACGATACCAACACCTCTCATTTGTCCTGCAACATAGGTAAATGAAATAAAGATTACACATATAACAGCAACCGTACGTGCAATATCAGAATAGTATCTATCACCAACAAAATCAGGAACAGTAAATTTTCCAAATTTTCTTAAATATGGCGCTAAAAGCATTGCAAGTAGTACGTAACCACCTGTCCAACCCATTAAATAAGCACCACCATCACTACCTTTTAGCGAAACAATACCTGCTAGTGAGATAAAAGAAGCAGCACTCATCCAATCAGCACCAGTTGCCATACCATTTGCTATAGGATGTACACCACCACCTGCGACATAAAATTCTTTAGTTGACCCAGCTCTTGCCCAAATAGCAATACCAATATAAAGGGCAAATGATAGACCAACAAATAGATAAATTAAACTTTGTAATTCCATTATATTCCCCTTACTTATTCGTGAACATCATATTTTTCTTCGATTTTTTCCATCATTTTTGCATAAACAAAAATAAGAACAACGAAGACATACATTGCACCTTGTTGTGCAAACCAAAATCCTAGTTTAAATCCTCCAAAATTGATAGCGTTTAGTTCATCTATGAAGATGATACCGCAACCATAAGAAACGACAAACCAAACAACTAACAATTTGAGAATTGTTGCGATGTTCTCTTTCCAATAAGCTTCAGCAGCTTCCTTGTTCATAGGGTCTCCTTATATTATTTTAAATGTTCTATTAACATTTGCTTCACATTAATCATAGAATTCCAAAATAGCATTATCATAGCAAAGTGAATTTTTCTTGAAAAAGTAACAAATATATCTTATTATGTGTAAATATGAAACATTTAAAAATATATTATTATCATAATAGAAGTAAATTGATACATAAAATTTATATAAGTTACTTTATGTAAATTATATAGATGTAAAATAAGATTGAAAATATTTTTATTAGATTTATTTAGGTTTTGAAGTTTAAATAAAGTTACATTAATACACAGTTTTTAGATTATGGCATAATTCCACTAAAAAATAAGGAATATTAATGAATCCTGTAATAGAACAATTTTTAGCTAATATAACTTCATTACATCAATTACAAGCCAAAAATTTGCCAGAAGATGTTTTAGAAGAGATGGTTAAAATGGAAGCTCAAGAGTTATATAAAATATGTACGCAATTTGTAGTTTTACAAAACAATGTACCCACTGCTGATAAAATGATTAATATAGAAGAATCAGAATTAATTGTTATGGTTGATGATTATGCAAAAGAGTTATTAAAACGCTTGAGGGGGTAAATAATTTTCAGTTACTAATGTAGCAATGTGATTACTAAGAATTCTATATCCATCTTCATTAGGATGGATTTGATCTATTTTTAAAGTATTATCACTTAGTATGTCTTCTAGTGTTTCACTATCTAGTGGAACACCAAATTCAGTCGATAATTCATGATAAATCTCTGCAGTAGATAAGGTTAAAACTTCAAGTGTTGGGACACCAATAAGAAATACTTGTATTTTTTTTTCTTGAGCAATTTTTATCATATTTGCAATATTCTCTTTTGCTTTTAATAAGCTTTTTTTTCTAAGGATATCATTTCCTCCATGGCATATGATTAAAATTTGTGGTTTATATTTTTCTAAGAGAGTAGGGAGTCTTTTTAGCCCAGCATTGCTCATCTCTCCATTTACTCCAGCATTGATCACTTCAGTATTTAAGAGTTTTGACAGTTGTGTAGGATAACTTTTGTCTTTATCAACATGATAACCATAAGTGATGCTATCACCAAAGGCAAGAATTTTAGTATCTAAGGGTAACATAATTGCCCCATCAAATTCTTCATCAGTTGAATTGATAAATTGAAAAAAAATAATACCAATAATGGCTAAAAAAATAATTTTTGAAATATTCATTATTTATTATAGTGAGTATCTCATTAAAACTCTTTTATATTTTTCAATTATAAAAAACAACTTGGTTCCTTCCTTTTTCTTTTGCTTTATATAAAGCGTTGTCTGCTGTAAATATCAAATCACTCATTGAAAATTTTATATCATATTTTGCTACACCTATACTTACTGTAATATAGATTTTGTTGTTATTTTTATCAATATATGGATTTTTTTCAATAGTATATTTGATTTTGTCAGTTATTATTTTTGCTCCTTTCCATGATGTGTTTTGTAAACATATACCAAATTCTTCTCCACCAACTCTTCCAAATATATCACTTTCTCTAAGATTTTTTTGGACAGTATTTGTAAAATGCTTTAAAACTTCATCCCCCACAAGATGGCCATATGTATCATTAACATTTTTAAAAAAATCTATATCAAGAGAGGCATAAAAAAGAGGAGTTTGATTTCTTTTAGCAATTTTTATATATTGTGCAATTTTTTTAAACAGATTTCTTCTATTACTTATTTTAGTTAATTCATCAGTATTGGCTAAATGTTTGAGTTTTATATTAATTTGAGAGAGTTCTTCGGTTCTTTCTTGTACTTTTTGTTCTAGTTGTTTATTAAATTCTTTTAAATAATTATTCATCTTTTTTGTATAGATAAGTCCAGCAAATACAAGAATAAATAGAAAAGTTACAATTACAAATTGTATTTGATATTTTTTATAAAAACTCTTAAAAGTTAGCTTTTTCCCATTGTATGGAGGTAGTTGTAATTCATTGAGTAAGTGATTAACTTTGGCATAGTTAATTGGAATTGTCCAACCATATATTTGAGCTTCTTGATTGATTTTTGAGCCGTGCTTGAGCGTGAGTAATGATTTGATGATTTTTAAAGATAATTCTTCAGAGCTATCTTTGAGTTTTGATAGTGGCCATTCAGGATATAATTGAGTGCTAACTAAATATGGAAAGTTGTCATATTTTTTAGGTGAAAGTATTTTGATGTCTTTTAAATTTATTTTATTTTCTATAGACATTTTTTCTAAAATATCTGTTCTTATAGTTCCTACATCAATTTTTTTATTAAGAACATTATATACAACATTTTCTGCTGTTTTTAGAAAAGAAATATTTTTAGTATTTAATATAATTCTATTATCATATAACTCTTTTTGAGCAATAACCCATCCCCCAAAAGAATTTTTATGTACCGCTCCAAATCGTTTATTTTGAATATCTTTTAGCGCATTGATATCATTTCTATTACTTTTTGTAAATATAACACTTCCTAATCTTTTTATAGATTTATTGGTATATAAATCAAGGTTTTCAAGAGTAAGTATTTTTTCAACACTGTATTTATCTTCAAATTTAATATAACTCATCGTATCTGTTAGTACATAATCAATTTCTTTATTTTTTATTGCATTTTCAATATTTTCATACGATAATTGTACTGCATGAAAGAAATAATTAGGATTTTGTTTATTGAGATATTCCATTGTTTTTTCCCATTTTGAAATAGCTTTATCATTATTTCTTCTTGGAAGTATTCCCATATGTACATGTTTTTTTGTTAAGCCCATAGGGTCTATCAGATTTGTCAATTTATAATTTGGGGGCAGAACGTTAAATAGTTTGTATATATCGATGATTTTATTGATTTTTTGAAGATTAAATTTTCCAAATTTTTTATCTTTATCAAAAGCTAATTTTTTCAGCTCATTTCCCTCAAAAATAAGATGTTCTAGTGTTTTATTTTGTGTATTGTATTTTTCATATATTATTTGAGCACTCTCTTCAATATGTTCAAATGCATAAATCCAACCTTTTTTGCTAGCATTATAAAACTCACTTACTAATATTGGATTTGTTTTGATTAAATTATGTGATGTATATAAAATGTCCCCATAAAAATCAAAATTAAAATCTTTAGGATTAAAAATTTTAAAATAAATATTTTTTTTGTTAAGTAAGTAAGGTTCATTAGATATATAAGAGGCCATTGCATCTATTTTTTTCTCAATTAAATCATTTAAGTCAAAAGAGTGAGGAACTGTTTTATAATCATCTTTTGTTAAACCAGATGTTCTAAGCATAGCTGTAGTTGATATCGAGTTTAACTCATCATCTGTTATCATAATTTTTTTATTCCGAAAGTCTTTTAAAGTTTTTATTTTTTGATTTGTTGTTATTAATATAGATGGAGAAGATTGGAAAATAGGCATTAAAATTGCTATTTGAGCATTACTATAAGAATCAATTATTAATGATGAGTTTCCTATAGCAAAGTCTATTTTTCTTTGAGTTACATTATTCATTGTTTGGTTATTATTAAATTCTATAATATTTACATGTAAACCTTTTTCTTTATAAAATCCTTTTTCTATAGCCATATAAAATCCAGCAAATTGAAATTGATGTAACCAGTTAAGTTGAAGGGTAATAGAAGATTCTTTTGAGTATAGATTAATTTGCAAAAATAAAACGATAATTATCAGCATAAGGAAACGCATATTATACATCCTAAATATAAATAATATATCTTATAACAAAAATTATACTGTTTTTCATTTTACTTAAAATGTACTATTTTGTCAATAATTTATCTTTTTGCTATATTATGATAACATCCCATTAAAAAAGAGATTACGTGGAAAGAAAAAATATAGATTGGATAGCAGTAGGAGCTTTATGTACTGCCATGATGGTTTGGGCGAGTTCATTTATAGCATTAAAATCTGCTATAGGACCTTTAGGCCCAATGACTGTGATTTTTGGGCGTATGTTTATTGCAAGCTTATGTTTTTTATATTTTATAAAAAGTTTTATGAAATTGCAATTTACAAGAGATGATATAAAGTACATGGCTTTAATGGTTATTTTTGAGCCTTGTTTATATTTTATATTTGAAGCAAAGGCTTTACAGTATACTTCTGCAGGACAAGCAGGAATGATTACATCAATGATGCCTCTTATAACAGCTATCGGAGCAGGGATATTTTTAAAAGAAGTAATAACAAAAAAATTGCTATTAGGTTCATTTTTAGCAGTGAGCGGTGCAATATGGTTGAGTTTTGCTGCTGATGGTAGTGTAAGTGCTACTAATCCTTTATTAGGGAATTCTTTAGAATTTTCAGCTATGATTTGTGGAGCAGTTTATGCTATAACTATACGTCATTTGAGTTCAAAATTTTCAGCTTTATTTTTAACAGCTATTCAGGCATTTGCGGGATGTCTTTTCTTTTTGCCTTTTGCTTTATGGGAATATAATACTATGACAATGAATTTTACAATTGAAGCTCTTTTTTGGGTGGCCTATTTAGGTGTTTTTGTTACACTTTGTGGGTATGGATTGTTTAATTATGCATTAGGAAGAGTAGAAGCTAGTAAAGCATCAGTGTATGTTAATCTTATACCAGTATTTGCTGTGATACTAGCGTATTTTGCATTAGGAGAAAAACTCGAATTTATAGAGATTGTTGCTTCATGTGTAATTTTATGTGGTGTTTTTATTTCACAAATTCCTACAGAAAAACTAAAAAGGGTAAGACTTAGAATAAAATCTAAGTCTTAGATTGATTTATACAAACAAAATACAAGCGTCTGTTGGACCGTGAGCGCCTATAACCAAAGATTGTTCAATATCAGCAGTCTTTGATGGACCACTTATAAAAAGTCCATAACCACTTTTATTGAATTCTATTTGTTCATACGCTTCATGCATAGTATCAACTATAGCATTTTTATCTACGATTATAAGTAACTGTTTTGCTAAAAAGTATAATGCTCTATGTCTATTTTCAGGATTTTTCACCCAAACAGCACCATTTTCAGCCACTGCAAATTGAGCTTTTATAACTGCTAAGTCTACATTTTCTAAAGCATGTGGCGTATTTGGTTTATTTGCATCTATTGTCTCATTTGTAAACTCTTTACATGTAGAGGCTATTACTTCAGTATCTTTGTAATGTTCCGCAACAAAAGCATTTATATCTCCATCTTCTAGCCAAACAGCATTTCCTCCAACAGAAGCTAAAGCAGCTGCATACTTTTCATTTTTATTTTCATAACTTATATGAGGTATATTTGTTTCAGGTAATTTTATAGTAGAAGTGATAGTATTTTCACGTATACTATTTAATATAGTTTCTTTTGAACTCATTACTTCTTCCCTTCTTTATGTTGTTTATATAATTCTTTGAAACTGTTCTTTGGAAATTTTGGTAATTCTCTTTTTTTACCCCAAATATTAGCACTAGAGTAAAGGATACTTCTTGGCATTATTGGTACAATTTTTCTGGCTATTTTACCACCAAAATCTAATAAAGATGGATGTTTCATTACCCAAGCTGCTACTTTTAAAATAGTATGTTTTTTCGTTGCTAAAAGTCCTGCATTAACAACATGTTGTCTATATTTATAGAGTTGATGATGTAAATCAATTTTTATTGGACAAACATTTGAACATGAAGCACAAAGAGTACAGGCAAAAGGAAGTGTTTTATTTGCGCTTAAATCTTTACTAGGTCCTAATGTTGAACCAATAGGTCCAGGAATTGTGTAGCCATAGCTATGTCCACCACTTCTTCTATAAATTGGACAGGTATTTAAACAAGCTCCACATCTTATACAGTTTAGTGATTGTTTGAAATCTTGACTTCCAAGTATTTTTGAGCGTCCATTATCTACTATGATGATGTGCATTTCGCCACCTTCTACAGGAGCATGAAAGTGTGATGTATATGAAGTAATTGGTTGTCCAGTAGCACTTCTTGATAAAAGACGAGTAAATACAGCTAAATCTTTGATTTTTGGAATTATTTTTTCAATTCCCATACTAGCTATATGAAGTTTTGCTAAAGAAGCACCTAAGTCTGCATTCCCTTCATTGGTACAAACTACAATACCACCAGTTTCAGCAATACCAAAATTAACACCAGTCAAAGAAGCATCAGCATTTAAAAATTTTTTTCTTAAATGCACTCTTGCTGAACGAGTAAGGTACGTAGGATCACTGTTGCCTTTTTCTGTTTTCAAAAAATGTTCAAAAGTAGTTCCAACATCTTCTTTTTTAAGATGGATTGCTGGTAAAACGATGTGCGAAGGAGCTTCTTCTCTTAGTTGTACTATTCTTTCACCTAAGTCTGTATCAACTACATCTATGCCATTTTCTTCAAGATAAGGATTTAAGTGACACTCTTCTGTAAGCATTGATTTACTTTTAACTAGTTTTTTAGCCCCTCTATTTAAAAGAAGTTTTAAAACTATTTCATTGTGTTCTTTAGCATCTTTTGCCCAATGTACATGTATACCTTTTTCTTTGGCATTTTCTTCAAATTCTTCAAGATAAACGTCAAGTTTGCTCATTACATGAGTTTTAATTTGTTTTGCAACTCTTCGTAATTCTTCCCACTCAGGAATCCCATGAGCGGCTAAATCTCTTTTTTCTCTTACAAACCATAAAGCTTTATCATGCCAGTGCATTCTCTCATCATTTGCTATAAACTTTTCAGCTGCTTCTGGATGTCCCATTATAAGTCTCCTGCTAAAATTTCTGCTATATGCATTGTTTTTATTGGAAGTTTTTCTCTATCGATGACACCTTGCATGTGCATAAGACATGACATGTCAACACCTGTTACGATTTGCGCTCCTGCATTTACATGGTCATTGACTCTGTCAAGTCCCATAGCTGCACTCATAGCATCTTCGCTCACACAAAAAGTCCCACCAAATCCACAGCATTCATCTTTTCTTTTTAGTGTAACAAATTCTATACCCTCGACTAAAGAAAGCATGCTTTTTACTTTTGAAAATTCCGGTAAGTTTCTCTCACTCATACTCGCCATACCAATTTCTCTATGTCCATGACAGCTATTATGAATACCAACTTTGTAAGGAAATTTTGCATTCATACTCTTTGGTTTTATAACATCATGTAAAAATTCTACTATTTCATATGTATGTGTTTTAAGATGCTCAAACCCTTCTTCCCCATCTAAAAATTGTGCATAGTTGTTTCTTACCATAGCAACACAACTTCCACTAGGGGCTACAACATAGTCATAATCTTTAAATATTTTTAAAAATCTACGAGCTAGTTCATCTGCTTCGTGTGCACAACCAGTATTTGCCATAGGCTGACCACAACAAGTTTGCTCTGTTGGGTATTCAACATCTAAGCCTAGATTCTCTAAAATTTTAAGAGTTGCCATTGAGGCTTCAGGATATAACTCGTTCATATAACAAGGTATAAAAAGTCCAATTTTCATTTAATTCTCCTCCATTAGTACATATAAATATTTTAACTTATTTATATGATATTTACATGTTATGTTAAAACTGCTTGTAAAAAGTATTCTATTAGTAGTACTCCACAAGTGAGTGAAAGAACTATAGCTAAAAATTTTACTATTTTCATTATCTCTCACTTAATGCAAGTTTGATAGCAAGTCCTGCAAAGATAGTTCCTGCTACTTTATTTAAAATATTTTCTGCATTTTTAGATTGATTAAACCAGTTTCCTAATTTTCCTGCCAAAATAGCTATCAAACTAAATACTATAAATGCACAAAGCATAAAAATAGCACCTAACATAAAAATTTGTAAAGTGATACTTCCATTGGCTGGATTTGTAAATTGAGGTAAAAAGGCTAAGAAAAATATAGAGACCTTTGGATTTGTAATATTCATAATAATACCACGTTTATACAGCTTAAAAGAACTCATCTGTTCAAGATTAGCTTTTACTTTACTCTTAGATGAAGAGAGAAAAGACATGTAGGCTAGATATAAAAGATAACCAGCTCCAATATATTTCAAAATATTAAAAGCAACTATTGAAGTTTGAAATATTGCTGCAACTCCAAGAGCAACGGCACTTGTATGAAAAACAAGTCCACTACAAAGTCCTAAAGTTACAAAAATACCAGGACGAGCACCTTTTGTCATAGATTGGGTTAAAACAAAAATATTGTCTGGTCCTGGGGCTAAAGCTAAAAGAGCAGAGGCAGTTACAAAAAGTATGAGAGTCTCAAAGTCAATCATATATATTCCTTACATGTAAATGCATAATTATATCTCAATTTGAAATATTTTGTATACGGTATATATACTAATATAACTATATGTTTAACCAATCAGATAGAGGCTTTGGTTTTCCTAAAAAATATCCTTGTCCATAAGTTATACCTATTTTGGTTAATTCGTCTACATCTTCTTGTGTTTCTACGTATTCTGCAACCGTCTCTTGATTTTTGAGTGAAGCAATTTCTTGTATATATTTTATAACTGCCTTATCTGTAGGATCAATATGCATGTCTTTGACAAAACTTCCATCAATTTTTACAACATCAAATGGCAAGTTTTTGAGATATTCAAAAGAAGACATTCCTGTTCCAAAATCATCAAGTGCTAGCCCAATCCCTATATTTTTTAACCATGATATGAATTCTTTTGCTTCTAAAAAGTTTCCTACTGCTGAAGTTTCTGTAAGCTCTAGCTCTAGTTTGTGCCATGGGAAATTATATTTGAGTATGGATTCTTTTAAGTTTTTTTGAAAATCTGGATTGTTTAGTGTTGAGCCTGCAAGATTTATATGAACAGAGTGAAGATTTTTTATATGTTCAGGATATTTTGTGACTATTTGTAAATATTTTGTGAGTACATGTATATCAATTTCAGCCATGAGTTGATATCTTTCAGCCGTTGGTAAAAAATCTATTGGAGAAACAAAGTTTTTTTGACTATCCCACATACGTATGAGTATTTCATAAGAGATTTTATCTGTTTGAATTTGAAGAGGAACTATAGCTTGAGCATAAAGCTCAAATTGTGATGGACCCTTATGTAAGGCTTCTTTGATAAAATTGGCTACTTTTATCTCTTGTTCAAATCTTTGTGAAATATCATCATTTGGGTTATATATATGGAGTCTATTTGCACCTATAGATTTTGATAAGTGAGTCGTTGTATTGATTGCTTTTATAAGTTCTTTTAATGTATATTCAAAAGGTTTAAATTCAATTAATCCTACAACAGCACTTACAGAGATAGCTTCACCTTCCCATGAAAATCTAAAATCACTGAATTCATTTTGTTTTTGTTTTATCAGTTCTAAAATATCACTAGTTTTACTATCCTCAAGTAATATTGCAAAGTTTGGTCCTTCTATTTTTGCAATTATTGCATTTTGTGAAAAAGTATTTGAAATTTCATTTGAAAATATCTTTAAGAGTTCATCCAATGCTTGATTGCCAACACTATTTTGTATGAACTCTAATTCATCTAAGCTTATTAGAATCAATATATTTGAAGATTTTGTTTCATCTTTTAGTGATTGCATAAGTCTATTTTCTATATAAAAACGGTTATAAAGTCCGGTAAGTTGATCATGATCAGCTTGATATTGAAGTTTAATTGAAGATGATGATATCTCTTTCATTGAGTTATTAAAAGCAGTATAAAGCTCTTTTATCTCATTTTGTGCTTCTGTTTTTAAAAAAATAATTTTATTTTTAGTAGGGTTACTTTTTTTAAAAGCATTGAGTAGTTGGCTAAATGGTTTTATATAATTTTTGCTTAAAAAAAGACTGATGAAAAAACTAAACATGAGGGCAACAGGAAGTATTAAAAATAGTATTTTAAGATTTTCAGTCTGTTTATCTTTGTGTTCTTGCATATCAATATCTACTATGGTAAAACCAAAGTCATAATCTTCTGAAGTGATTTTACTTTTTAAAACAAGATTTTTATCACTAAAATAAGCATTTTTATTCTGTAAAGTATCAGTATATTTTTTGATCATATCAATTTTTTTGTATTTAAAAATTGGCTTAGAATTACTATCATATAGTATGAGACCATTGAGAACTTTAAATGCGGATAACCTAAAAGTTATATCAGAAAGCATATCAACATTTGGACTTAATATTGCTTTTAAAAGGTCATTATTGAGTGATTTACTGAGTGTTTGTGCTTGTGCAATTGCAAATTCTTGTCTTTCACTTTTATACATGTTTTGAATGACTATGAGCGTACCAACTTCTATTACTATGACTAAAAAAGTCATAAATACAATAAGTTGGGTTTTGATACTTAGCTTACTCCACATGTTATTTCTTAGATGGATTTGTTATTGGAAGGTTAAAGTCATTTCCCCATTCTTTCCATGATGCAGCATAGTTTGATACATCGTATCCTAGTTCTCTAAGAGCAAAATAGTTTACCGATGACACACGACCAATGGTGCAATAAAGGATTATTTTTTTATTTTTATCTACATTTTTATAGATTTCTTTTAGTTTATTTATAGGTTGGAGTTTGTTGTTATCTATGTTGTGTGATGCAGGGATATTTGTTGCACTTGGAATATGACCAAATCTTTTTGCTGTTGATAATTTCCCTATGTATGAAGGATTTGCCCTAGCATCTATTATTATTTTATTTGGTGTTTTAATCGCGATTTGTGTTGTAAATTTAGTTGCTAGTCTATTATTGTTTATAGTTGGTATATAGTTACTTTTAGATATTTTTGGAGTGGTAGTACTTGTTGGATAAGAGTTTTTCTTCCACTCATTAAAGCCAGAATTTAAAATCTTTACATTTGTAAAACCATAAACTTCTAGTGTCCAAAAAAGTCTTGCTGCATCATAAAATGTGCCATCATCATAAATTATTATAGCTTTGTCGATATCTAATCCTAAATTACGAAAAAGTTTTTCTGCATTTTGTGGTGCAATGACTTCTCCGTTGTTTTTTTTGTTATCATAAGTTAAAGCTGCTGGAATATTTAGAGAATTTTTTATATGTTCTTTCTTGTATTGACTGGCTTTTCTTGTATCCAAGATAGTATATTCGTTTAACTTTTTGACTAGATTAGTAGCTTCTATACGAAATGACTCAGCACTTAAAGTGATAAAACACATACAGATAATAAGTAAAATCTTCATGATAACTCCTTTATATTAATAGCGTGTTCAACAAATGCTTGATAATTAATAATACTATAGCTAAAAATCTAATAATTTTCTATTTTTTCTTTAATTATTGAAATTTAGAAGTTTACTCATACTGTTTTGTTACGTATTAGAGTATTTATCGAAAAGTATTTAGATGTTAAAATAATTACATCTCAATTTGACATGTTTTTCTTTTGTTTAATGAACTTCTTGTATAATACGCGTATATTAAACAAAAGAGATTATATGACTAGATTAACAAATAAAGAAGCGCTTGATTTAATACAAAATGCTGATTTTAACGAATTGGGTCAAAAAGCATTTGAGCGAAAAAGAGAGTTACATCCTGAAAAAATAACAACATTTGTCGTAGATAGAAATATAAACTATACAAATGTGTGTTGGGTTGATTGCAAATTTTGTGCATTTTACCGTCATGCAAAAGCTGATGATGCTTATATCCTTAGTTTTGAAGAGATTGGTAAAAAGATAGAAGAGCTTATCGCTATTGGGGGAACGCAAATACTTTTTCAAGGTGGCGTTCATCCTAAATTGAAAATAGAGTGGTATGAAGATTTAGTAGAGTGGATAAGCAAACACTATCCTACTATCACTATTCATGGATTTTCTGCAATTGAGATTGATTATATAGCTAAAATATCTAAGATAACATATAAAGAAGTTTTAGAGCGTTTAAAAGCAAAAGGTCTGTTTTCTATTCCAGGAGCGGGGGCTGAGATACTAAGTGATAGAGTAAGAGACATCATTGCACCAAAAAAACTAGATGCCAAAACATGGATAGATATCCATAGAACAGCGCATAAAGTAGGGATAAAATCAACTGCTACGATGATGTTTGGTACAGTTGAAACAGATGAAGAGATAATTGAGCATTGGGAAATGATAAGAAACTTACAAGATGAAACAGGTGGTTTTAGAGCTTATATCATGTGGAGTTTTCAATCTGATCATACAAAACTTAAAGAAGAGTTTCCAGATATGAAAAAACAGTCACCACATAGATATTTAAAACTATTGGCTGTAAGTAGACTTTACTTGGATAATTTTAAAAATATACAGAGTTCTTGGGTGACTCAAGGAAGTTATATTGGACAGTTAGCATTGAAGTTTGGAGCAAATGATTTGGGCAGTACTATGATGGAAGAAAATGTGGTAGCAGCAGCTGGAACGGCAAATCAGATGAACCAAGAAGAGATGATTAAACTTATAAGTGATATAGGTGAGTATCCTGCTAAGAGAGATACTGCATATAACATCAAGGAACGATTTTGATGAAGTTTTTTTTAATAATAATGATATTTTTGCAAGGAGCATTAGTGAGTGGAATAATAGAGAAAGTTAATATAAATGGCATAGAAGTACCTATAATATACGAAAAGAATAGGGCTTTGCCTATAGTCTCACTACAACTTGTTGTAAAAAATGCAGGAAGTCTACAAGATGGAGATATTGCGGGATTAGCAAGATTTACATCAAATATGTTAGGTGAGGGAAGTAAAACAAAGGGTTCTATTGCTTTTGCTGAAGAGTTAGAAAAAAGAGCTATTAGTTTAAGTGCTCACGCTGGGACTGAGACTTTTGTATTTGAGCTTTCATCTTTAAAAGAACAGTATAGCTTTGGCATGAAAATGTTAAAAGAGTTGTTAGATGAGCCAAATTTTAGTGAAAACAGTTTTGAAAAGATAAAACAACTGACTCTTGGTGGACTCTCTTCTAAAAAAAGTGATTTTGATTATATTGCTAATTTAAATTTAAAAAAGATTATTTTTAAAGATACTCCTATGGGACATGCTTTTGGTGGTGAAGTTGCAAGTATTGAAAACTTAAAACTAAAAAATGTAGAAGATTTTTACAATACACATATAGACCTTTCAAACATGTTAGTGGTAATAGGTGGAGATTTAAGTCTTGAAGAGGTGAAATCTTCTTTACAAAAACTTTTAAAAGATGTAAAAGTTGGGAAAGTTAGAGAGTTAAAACATTATCAAGTTAGCAGTGAAACGAATGAAACAAAAGATATAAAAGAGACTGAACAAGCATACATATACTTTGGAGCTCCGTACAATTTACAAAGTAATGATGAAGATAATTATAAAGCAAAAGTTGCAGGTTTTATTCTTGGAGAGAGTGGCTTTGGAAGCCGTTTGATGGAAGAGATAAGAGTAAAACGTGGACTTGCTTATAGTGCATATTCAAGAACCAATATCAACCGTTCAAATTCATATTTCTCAGGACACTTACAAACAAAAAATGAGAGTTTAGAAGAAGCAAAAAAGATTGTAAAGTCTGAAATAAAAAGATTTGTTAAAGATGGGGTTAACGCTGAAGAATTAGCTCAAGCAAAAAGATTTTTACTTGGGAGTGAGCCTTTAAGAAATGAAACACTTTCTCAAAGATTAAATCGTGCCTTTTTTGAGTATTATCGTGGGTTTAAACTTGGTCATTCTAAAGCACAACTTGAAAAAATAGAAAAGCTTACTTTAGAAGAGTTAAATACTTTTATAAAAAGCCATGATGAGATAAACAATTTAAGTTTTTCTATCGTTACAAATGCCAAATAACGCAGATAAAGAAAAATTACAAAAACTTGGGGTAAGTAGTCTTTTAGACTTAGCACTGCTTATCCCTAAATCTTACGAAAACACCTATATAAACCAATCGCCTATTTTAAACCAATATAATACTTTACATGTAAAGGTCTTGCGTTCAAACTGGGGACCTAAAGCTTTGAGTTTAAAACTATTTAGTGAAACATGGGATGAAGAGATACATGGAGTTATATTTTCTGCAAAACCTTATCATAGAAGTCTTTTTAAAGTTGGAGCGAGTTTACATGTAAGAGGTAAAATAGAGTGGAATCAAGGAAAACTTTCTATAATCCAACCTATTGTTATATCTCAAATCAACACTATAGTACCAAAGTATAAAACAACTTTGCAAAACAGAACTGTAATAGCTTTGATAAAAAAGTATCTTAGTGATGAAAGTTTAAAAAAAGAGGGCTTAAGTGAAGAGGAGATAAATATCCTTTTATCTTTACATTTTCCAACTCCAACTCAAACAATAGAGTTTGAAAAAAGTGGTTTGAGTGCAAAAGCTTTACATGTAGTAAAATTTTTAGAGATTTATAACTATATAAAGGTATTGAGTAAAAAAAAGGTAGACTTTAAAGCTAAAAATATACTCAATTCAGATGAGAGTGATTTTATACAATCATTGCCATTTGAACTTACAAATGACCAAAAAAATGCAATTACGGATATAAAACGAGATTTTAACTCAATAAAATCAGCAAGAAGAATAGTTATGGGTGATGTGGGAAGTGGAAAAACTATAGTGATTTTAGCTTCTGTTATGATGGCTTATCCCAGACGTGCTGTACTTATGGCTCCTACAACTATTTTGGCTAAACAGCTTTTTGAAGAAGCACAGAAGTTTTTACCAAAACAAGTGAAGAGTCTTTTACTTGTAAGTAAGACTTCAAAAAAAGAGGATTTAAACCAATATGATTTTATCATAGGGACTCATGCTCTTTTACATAGAAAACTTCCTGATTTTGATTTAGTTATGGTAGATGAGCAACATAGATTTGGTACAAAACAGAGAGAACTTATAAACCAACTCTCAATAGAAGAGGGCAAACACCCTCACTTTTTACAATTTTCAGCTACCCCAATACCTAGAACTATGAGTATGATTCAATCTTCTCTTGTGAATTTTTCTTTTATAAAAGAGACACCATTTGAAAAAGATATTGATACAAAAATCATAAGAAAAGCAGATTTTAAAAACTTAACAGAGCATATAAAAGAGGAGATGAAAGAGGGTAGACAGATTATTGTTATTTATCCTTTAGTTGAAGTAAGTGATGTTATAGAGTATCAGTCTATAGAAGAATCAAGAGCATATTGGGAAAAAAATTATGAGAATGTTTTTGTAACGTATGGGGCTGATAAGAATAAAGAAGAGATTTTAGAAAATTTTCGTGATGAAGGAAGTATACTCATAGCAACAACTCTAGTAGAAGTGGGTATATCTTTACCAAATCTTTCTACTATAGTGATTGTAGGAGCTGAGCGACTAGGACTTGCAACTCTTCATCAACTAAGAGGAAGAGTAAGTAGAAATGGGCTCAAAGGCTACTGTTTTTTATATACAAATCAAAATCAATCTGAGCGTTTAAGTGAGTTTAGTAAAACAGACAATGGTTTTGATATCGCTGAACTTGATTTAAGATATAGAAAAGGTGGAGATGTTTTAGGTGGCATTCGACAAAGTGGTCAAAAGTTTGAGTTTTATGATATGGAAGAGGAAATTTTAATAGAAGCAAAGAAGAGGTTGGGGAAGCTTTAAGCTTCCCACCTTATTAATAAAGACCGTATTTATCATCTGCTCTTTTATAAATAACACGCATTTTGTCATCCATATCAGTAAATACAAAGAATTGCATTGCACTCTCTTTAAGAGCATTTAATGCTTCTTCAATCTCTATTGGTTTGTAACTATCCAATCTTGTAGGTATAACTTCATCTACATCTTCAATAGCCACTTCCTCTACGATATCTTCTTTGATTTTATGATTTGTAATCTTGTCATGATGACGTCTAAGAACTTTTTTAGCTCTCTCAATCGCTAAATCAATCGCTGCATAAAGGTCTTTATCTTTTTGTTTAATAACTATAGTGTTTTTATGAGCAAGGTTGATAGCAAATTCAGCACTAAAACCTTTTTTGCCATTTTTTTCATCTGCTGAAAGCACACATCTAGTTGAAATAATATCCAAATTATATTTAGTTAATGAATCTTTTCCACTCTCTACATGAGATTTAATTGCATCAGTCAATTCTAACTGTTTTCCTACGATACTTAAATTCATCTTGTCTCCTTTATTCCCTAGTTCTAGGGGTTTATATAGAAAGTATAACAAAATGAAGCTTAAAGAAAAAGGTGTGTCAAAAAAATAACTTTATGGTTTTTGGATTGTCCTTCTATGCATACGTATGGGTTCAGTTGTTAGGTTTGGATTTGTTTGAACTACTGTATCTATGATAACAGTTCTGTTTGATTCATTTGTATCAATATTGGGGGCTCCATTAAAAACATTACATACTCCACCTGGATTATTAGTGAGTAAATATTGAATAGATATATTTATATCATGAGTATAATTCCCATCTGCTACAGGATATCTAATATTAACATTATTTAGACATGTTACATTATAATTTGTTCCACTCATAGCAAGCATTGCGTATTCCGTACCACTTCTAAGAAGTAGTTCAGCTTGAGCTTTTAAGAAAATATCAGTGGTTTGTTTTGCTGATTGGGTTGATAAAACTAAAGCTAGTGTAGATATAGTTGCAACTAAAATTAAAAAAACGATAGCTGTTAAAAGTGAAAAACCTTTGCGCATTAGTAAATTACCCTCTCTTTACAAAATGAAAAATCATAATTCCCACTCTGATTATTATCATGAATACAGAGTTTTACTCTTATAGTTTCACCAAATTGAGCGAATCTAAAAGTGCTTGCATGTTCTACTAACACAGAGGTGTTACCGTCATTTACATAACTTTCACCTTCCCAAGGCTGATAGTTATAGCGCAGTGTTAAATTAAAATCATTAGAATTAGGAGGATTAGGAACTATCGCAAAAGCTGAGTGAGAAAGATAGTATTGTTCAAAAATCTCTCCATCTGTTACGTTATCATCTGCTATTGGTATGGTAAATCTGTCAAGAACAGCAGGGTTTCTTTCGATGATTAATGTATGATTGTCAGCAATTGCATTATAGTAGTTATCGACATTATACCGGCTTGTTCCTTTGAAGATAATAGCAGGTTTATCTCCTGGCCCTGGATTTAATGATACATTACCATATGTTAATGCATTTACTATATCATTAGTTATATTTAAATCACTTCCTGTTGTTTTGAGAGTTCTTGGGGTTGCATTTGTATCATTGGAGTCTAAATCTATAAAACCACTCCACCCATTAGCCATAAAGCTTTCATTACTTGCACCTATCCATTCAATCACATTATACGTATCATCAGCATTAGAAAGAGCAATTGTTCCAACTCCTCCTGGTTGTATTGCTCTTACACTATCTTTTATACGGTATTGCAATCTCATAGCAATTTGGTCAAGGACAAGTTCAGTTTGTGCTTGAAGCCTATTAATTGCTCTTGTTTTTATGTAGTTTTCATAAAGTTTTGCAACAATTTCAGCACCTATAGAAGCAACTATACCCATAACTACAATAACCATAACAAGTTCAAGCATAGTAAAAGCTTTTCTTTTCATTGGTAGTCTCTCCTGAGTGGTTGTGATTGACCGATATTTGCTGAATATGCTCTAAGTCTAAATGTACTTAAATCTTGTCCTTGTAGAGTTACTTCTATCATTTTGATATTTGTAGTAGGGTTTGTAACACCATTACTAACAAACGTAAAAGGAGTATTTGGTGTATCTGGTATATATCTTACAGTTGTTGTCATATTTAAATCAAATCTATAATCTAATGTTCCAGCAAATTCTGCATTAGCAGCATTAAGAATATTTAAGCTAACAGTCTCGGCATTAAAATCTTCTATACCATCTCTATTCGCTACAGTTGCATTATTGATTGTAGAAGCATTTGTTTCTACATTAAATAATTTTCTTCGTTTTTTTTGATTTACGTGCCCAATTCTTCTTGTAGTATTTGCTACTCTACGATAATTGACACTATTCGTATCTAGCACACGAAAGAGACTACCTTGTATAGAATTTTTATCCCAGGGAAAAGTGATTACGTCACCTATTTTTGTTTTTGCAGCTAGAATTGCTTCTTGTTGCATAGCAAAGGCGTTATTAGCTTGAACACGTTCTAGTATAAGAGGAAGTGTCATAACCGCTATACCCATAACAACTATGGCAACGACAAGTTCAAGCATAGAAGAAGCCTTTTTCATTTGTTTTACCAATCTAAGCTCCTATTTTGTCTTGTCGAAATATTTACATCAACAGTATCACCTAGCTTTCCTTCTCCTGCCCACTGCCCAATACCAAAAAATTCTACTAAAAAGTCTGTTGTCGTTGCATTGTTGTCATAAGCATCATGCACTAACCATGGATGTGGAGTTAATGTTATTTTATCTTTATGTGGGGCATTCGCATTAAGGGCTAAAGTATTATAATTTATTATTGCTATTATAGTGCCATCATTTGAACTTGGAGGAGTTGAGTTATAATCACCTGGAATAGTGTCTGTATGCTGTGTATTGTTATACCAATTGATATCTTCTACACTTTCATTACCTGTTATATTAAAATCATTTGTTCTTACGTTAGCATTACTTGTACTATATATTTCATAATATACAGTTGCTTGACCATTATTTCCTATATATGTTTTGTCATCAGCGTAGACTCTACCATAATAGAAAGTTGCATTGTAATCATTAGCTGTTCTATTAAAATCACTACCATTAGTATTGTTTGTATCTATAACAGTTATATTAAAGTCATCTCTTTGAATGTGAAATGGTTCATCTGGGTTATTAACAGCTCTTCTAAAGTTAAAAGTAACGTTTATATTTGCAGTACCATTTGTAAAATTGCCTTCTTTTGAAGAAAGAGTCATCCAGCTTGTATTGTTGTTTTCTCTTGTTGTAGTTACATTTTTGTCATCAAAAAAGATAATTCTTTGTGTTGCATTATCATCGTTAGTGAGCCATTCAGTAGCGTTTACATCATTGATAAGTGTTACGGTAGTATTGATATCTTTTGAAAAACAATTTGCAGTATAGTTTAGTGCTGTTTTGTTATCGTCTAGTATAGCTTTAATATTTATCAATAAACGTGCGCTCATATTTCTGTCATTACTTATGTATGTAAAGTTTCCATTGTCAAAATCTTGAAGAGTAAGAGTATTTATAAATGCTTTAGGAGAAAATACAAATTGTTTTGTACCTGAAGTTGAACAGCCGATTTTACCATTTGTATCAGTAACATTAGTATCACTGTTTATTATACAATCATTAAAACTTTTACCATTATTAATAGCTTGGTCAATCCCTGTCCACTCAGAATCATTAATTGTGATATTCACATCACCAACATCAGGATAAGTATAAAAATAAGTTTGACTTTTTCCATCACTAAAAATAATATTAGAAGCCAAAAATTGTTTAGCAGCTGGAAATAAAGTTGTACATGATGCATTAACATCGAGTTGTTGCTCTGCATATCTATTAGTACTATTGTCAATAGTTTGAGTATAATTGGTTACATTATTTTTTGGAATATTAAATGAGGTAGCATTTATGTCTAATTTATAAGGTTTACCACCTATTAATTTAGTTTCATTCATATCCATATAATATGTGTCTGGTCTAATGGAAAAGTTATCTCTTGCACATGTGTAACTAGCTGCAATGTCTAAAAGACATGCTAAACATCCGTATTTATGATTGTATTTTTCTGGGACTATTGAGTCTTTTGCAGTATTGAGCTCACCACCAGCATACATCTCTGGATCACATGCTCTATTATTTCCATCTGTACATATACTAACATCGTATCCATTACTCTCATGAGCAAAAAGAGCCAGTATGTTTGAAGCATTACTTAAACACTGAGGAACACCTCTTAGATTTGAACTCATATTACTTACCCTAGCACAAGTTATTCCAGAACCAAGGAACATTTTACCCCAATCAATGTATTTTATTCTATATGTGGCTTCTTTAGCTGTAAAATCAAATTTGTTAGTATAGAGAACATTTGATTTATTATTAAAAGATATAGGTATATCAGTATTATCAAGTTTAGGTGCATATTTACAGGTATTAGGGTCGTCATCTATATTTTCACCATTGACTAAATCTAAGAATATAGAATCCTCAGAATTTGTTAATGTTATGAGATCATTATCTTCCAGACGGAGTACTTGAACACCAAATGATTTATTTGCTATTTGTGTTAAAAGTGCATTTTTAACATCAGATTCTTCAAGAGGATCTTTGCCATCATTTATAGCAGAAGAAAATTGGTTTACAACGTTATAGGGACCAGGGGAGGTTCTATATCTTCTAACAAACTGATAATTATCTTTTGCCATACATATATAATGATCATGACGATAACGATCATTTATAGTTCCATCATAGCCTTGATCGTTGTAGTGAACGATAGTACCATTATCATCAGCCCAAAAGTGCATCCAGTTACCATATGTATAGTCTCCATTAGGTTCTATTGATCCACTTGACCCAGAGCTATTTTCAAACGATCCAGCAGAATAAGTAGTTATCCAAAAATCATCAGAATATCCCATCTCTTCTAATGTAGTTTGCCAACCAGTTCCCGTGCTAAGGTGAGCAATATTGATAGATATTCCATTTATCTCAGAGCTAGAAGTTAAATCATATCCATATTTTTTTCCATCTATTGTGACCCCATTTTGAAAAGTACCCCAACTACCAGCTGAACCAGGATCTAAAACCCCATCCGTACTATCGCCATCATCATAATAAAGACCCATAGGTCCATATGGCCAGTAGGTAAAATTAGTGAGATGACTTGTTCCCCATCCATCAATATCACGATCAGAAAAATATTCACCCATTGTTCCTGTATAAGGAGCCCATTGTGCTTTTTGATCATATAAGAATTTTTTTGCTTTATTAAAAGTGATTTCTGAATTAGGAACAAAGAAAAAGAGCCCAAGGTTACTACATGTATCTTGTTTGTTTTTTATATCTTCATGATTTTCAGTTCTATCTCCATCTAGTGTTAAGAACATTGTCCAGGAGTATTGATCTTCTGGATTTGCTCCTTCAACTTCCATACAATAAGCAACAAAAGGACGATAATCCGATAAAGATTGGTTGTTAGTACGTCCAGTGAGTTTAGGGTCTACGTAAAAATAGCCTGTGATATTATCATATTCATTACTATCAGGAAGCATTTCAGATATTTTTCTACAAGATTTTGTTAAAACTTCTTTGTTTTCATATATAAGAAATTTATAATCATCTAAAAGTTTTAATCGCAGTTTTTTTCCACTACACTGAGGAACATTTTCTTCTTTAGGATTTATTTTTAAAACCTGACCACCCTGTTTTGTCGTTGGGTCATAGTCACGGCGCATTTTATTAAGAGAACAGCCTTCAATATTAGTATCGTCGATATTATCCCAATCAAATGTAAAAGGTGTTCCTTTTAGATTTATATTACTAAAATCACCATCATAATAACCAGGAGCATCATAAGGAATAATCTCTAATGTATTGGCATTAATTCTTATATAGTTAAAATATTTTTTACTATGGCTGTCGTCATAATAATTTGCATCACTTCCTAAATCGTTCATAAATTTGAAATTACTAAATTCAGTAGTAGACATTTCTTTGGACAGGGGAAGTTTTAAGATGTCTTTTATATCATCTGGATCACTAAGGTCACAATAAATTTCAAAAGAGTGTTCTTCATTTCCATCGGGAGCTACTACATGGTATCCTTCACTTAATCCAGCAGATTTACAATAGCCTGTATCATCATTTTTTATTGTAACCATTGCCCTTGAGTCACTTAGTGTTATATTGCTTGGATTATCAAGATCTATATAAAAAATTTCATCTTCTTCAGGAGTTATATCCCCGAAAATAGTCACATTAATATCTTGAGTAAGAGGTCCTGATGGAGTAAAGGTTAGTGTACCCTGAGTAGTATTATAATCACTTCCAGCTAGAGCTGTTCCGTTAGCTGTTTTATAATCAATAGTAACAGTTTGAGTTTGAGGTTCATTTAACGTAACATGGATATTATATATATTGTCACTGTCTCCTTCAGGTTGACTCTTATCATAGATACTAATAGCAGATCTATTGATAGAAAAATTATTTATAAAAACGTTTTCACCATCACCTGTGGTATCTGGTTGTATAGTAATAGTTAATGAACCAGTAGCATCAGTTACAGCAGTAATATTATCATATTGATAAGTACTATATCCAGAGAGTGTACCATCGTGTAAGATTTGATTACCATTTGCCCATATATTTAACCAATCTTGACTATATCCACTGTTTTCCCAGCCTCCTTCAATCCACATTGAAATTTTTATAGTTATTTGTTCGTTGGCATAGGCAGCACCTAGATTAAAGGTTTTAGAAGATTTGACGTCTCTTTCTATTTTAAGACTATTCGTATAAGGATTACTTGCATTTGACCAACCCATAGTTGTTCCATCATTAAAGTCATCAGAATCAAGAACTGTTATAGCAAATGCAAAGTTTTGAGATAAAAATAGTATAAATAAAATACGTAAAAATAAAAAATATAAGAAATTTGATTTTTTTGTTAAATTGTCCATGGACTCACCTTTTTTTCAGTAAGATAGGGCGTAAGTTTAAAAGAAAATAACAATAAAATCTTTTTGCAACCCAACCGCCCACCTGACTGTAATAAAATTACAGTGTTGCTTATCTATTTTACATTTATAAAAATAAAGATTTACTTAAGTGTTTTTAAACAGAAGAAGGAAGTTTTTGTTACTCCCCTAAATACTCAGAAATGTTTTCCATAATACCATATTGTCTATACTTTGCAGTATCTAGAAGTACTTGTGATACTGATTTGTTATCAGTGTTAAAAATCAGAGGTGCTATAAAGTTTACTACAGAATTTTCTATAGGTGTTGAAACTATCATGATATTTAAAACAAGAGTGTTAGAATCTTCTTCTAATTCTAAGATATTTTTAAAATATTCAGGAACTTCAAAGTCATAATCTCTTAATAAAAAAGGGTTGATTAACATAAAAACTGTATCGTCATCGCAACTTTTTAGTCGCATAAAAAAATCATCAATTTTTTCTAGTTCTACTTTTTTTATTTGGTCAAAACCGGGGATTGGTGTTTTAACATCAAAAATCATTAAATTCCTTTTAGGACAAATTTTAAATTATTGTATCAAAAATACTTATCATAAATCGGTAATTTTTGAAATAATTTTACTTTTATCTTTTAATAACAAAAAAATCGATATACTAAGCCTTTTAATATAAGGATTGTTTGTATGAAAATAATGAAAATTGTTGCTGTTGCTTTTATGTTGGTTGCTTTTTATGGCTGTGCTGATAAAAGTAAAGAAGTGTATAATAAACCTGCTCTTTATTGGTATGGTGAGATTATAAAAAATATCAAAGATTTTGACTTAGAAGAAGCCGATAACCTTTATACATCGCTTTCAAGTGAGCATGTTTCTTCTCCTTTGTTACCTGAAGCTATGATTATTTTAGCACAAGCACATATGGATGAAGAAGAGTATTTGTTAGCTAATTTTTATTTAGATGAGTATATTAAAAGGTTTGGTACTACAAAAAAGAGTGAATATGCAAGGTTTATGAAAATAAAAGCAAATTTTGAATCTTTTCCAAATCCAAACAGAAATCAACAACTTTTACTCGATACTCTAAAACAGACAAAAGAGTTTGTTTTAAAATACCCAGAGTCAAAATATAGACCTATGGTTGAAACAATGTATGTAAAGTTAAAACTTGGTGAGCATTTTATGGTTAAAAATATAGCTGATTTATATTCTAGGATAGATAAACCAGAAGCTGCAAAGATTTACCAAGATCAGTTTGATCAATCAGCTCTAAAAAATGCCCAAATGATAAAACCAAATATTCCTTGGTACCGTGCTTGGTTCGAAGAATAAAAACTTCAATAAAAAGAGAGTGATTTACTCTCTTTTTATCTACAATTCTATACAATACATAAATACTTAATAAGTAAAGAACATAGATTTTTGTATACTTTACTAAATAAAAAAGAAAGGTTACAATGAAATTAAGTGATTATGATTCATTTCCGACGGATTTACCCATAATAGTAGAAGATGAACTATTTTTATACCCTTTTATGATTTCACCTATTTTTCTAAGTGATGAAGAAAATATTGAAGCGGCTAATAAAGCATTAGAAAATAACTCTTTGATTATGATATGTTCTGCAAAAAGTGGTCAAGAAAACCATAGAGATTTTGAGGCTATTTATGATTCAGGTGTTATTGGTTCTGTGATGAGAAAAGTAGCATTGCCTGATGGTAGAGTCAAAATACTATTTCAAGGTATGGCAAAGGGAAAAATTCTCGAGCAAAAAAGTACCAATCCATTGATGGCTACAGTAGAAATTTTAGATAGCAAATTTGAAAAAACTCCTAAAAGTGACGCTATTCTTTCAGTATTAAAAGAAAAAGTAAATGCTTTATCTCTTGTAAGCAATCTTTTCCCTCCAGATTTACTAAAAACTATAGAAGAAAATAGTGATATAAATAGAGTGTGTGATTTGATTTCAAGCGCAATGAAGTTAAAAAAAGAGCATGCATATGAGCTGTTTTCTCAGACAAATGCTGAAGCAAAAGTTTTGATGCTTATTGAGCATTTAATAGAAGCTATTGAAACAAGTAGATTACAAAAAGAGATAAAAACAAAAGTACATTCAAGAATTGAAAAAGTCAATAAAGAGTATTTCTTAAAAGAACAATTAAAACAGATTCAACAAGAATTAGGCTCAGACACCCAACGAGAAGAAGAGATAGAAGAGTATAGACAGAAGTTAGAGGCAAAAAAAGCAGGCATGAGTGAAGATGCTTATAAAGAGATAAACAAACAAATTGATAAACTTTCTCGTATGCATCCAGATTCAAGTGATGCCAATATGATCCAGAGTTATCTTGACTGGGTTGTTGAAATCCCTTTTGATTCTTTGTCTAAAAAACAACTTGATATTTTAGAAGTAAGGTCTCAACTTGATAAAGATCATTACTCTCTTGAAAAACCAAAAGATAGAATAGAAGAGTATTTTGCTGTTCGAGAACTTCTTTCTAAAAGAGGGATTAAAGATAAAGAAGGGCAGGGAGCTATTCTTTGTTTTGCAGGACCTCCAGGTGTTGGTAAAACTTCACTTGCAAACTCAATTGCAAAAGCTTTAAAAAGAGAGTTGGTTCGTATAGCCCTTGGTGGACTTGAAGATGTAAATGAGCTTAGAGGACATAGAAGAACTTATATAGGAGCAATGCCTGGACGTATTGTTCAAGGTATCATTGAGGCTACTCAAATGAATCCTGTAGTGGTTTTAGATGAGATTGATAAAGTAGCTAAAAGTTTTAGAGGTGATCCAACGGCTGTACTTTTAGAGATACTCGATCCTGAACAAAATAACAAATTTAGAGATTATTATTTAAACTTTAATCTTGATTTGAGCAAAGTGGTTTTTATAGCAACTGCAAATGATGTAGGATCAATTCCTGCACCACTTCGTGATAGAATGGAATTTATATTTTTAAGTTCATACACACCTCAAGAAAAATTTGAAATTATGAAAAAATATCTTGTTCCTCAAGAGTTAAAAAAACATGGTCTTAAATCTGCAGAAATCTCTTTTACAAAAAGTGCTTTAGAAACAATCATAGCAAATTATACAAGAGAGTCTGGTGTAAGAAACCTTAGACGTAGAGTGGCTGAAATATTAAGAAAAGTAGCAAAACAACTTCTTATTGATCCAAGTATCAAAAAGATATCAATTAGCCATAAAAATCTTGAAGAGTATTTAGAAAAGAAAACATTTGAAATCGAAGAGAGAGATAGAAAAGATGTTGTAGGACAAGTAAATGGACTTGCTTGGACTAGTGTAGGTGGAGATGTTTTAAAAATAGAAACTCTTAAAATAAAAGGCAAAGGAGTTATGCAAATAACAGGTTCTTTAGGCGATGTTATGAAAGAATCAGCAAGAATTGCTTTAAGTGTTGTAAAAGTTTTAATTGATGAGAAAAAATTAGATGTAGATATGTCTCTTATTCCTTTATCAAATAAAGAACTAGAAGAAAATAAAACAGATTTAGAAGCAAGTGAAATTTATAGAAGATTTGATTTACATGTACATGTTCCAGAAGGGGCAACTCCAAAAGATGGTCCAAGTGCCGGAATAACAATGGCAACAGCAATGGCTTCAATACTCTCTAATAAAAAAGTTAGAAGTGATATAGCTATGACGGGTGAGCTTACTTTGACGGGAAAAGTATTGCCTATTGGTGGACTTAAAGAAAAATTGATAGCAGCGTTTAAAGCAAAAATTACAACTGCGTTAATTCCAAAGAAAAATTATGAAAATGACTTAAAAGATATACCAGAAGAGGTAAAATCAAAGATGGAATTAATTCCAGTTACAAGAGTAGAAGAGGTTTTAAAATATGCGTTAGTGTAAGTGAGTCAAAGACTCACTTACTTTTTTAATAAGACTATGCTTGAAGTTGGTCAAATGGATGAGCAACAACTTTTTTTCTATCAATGATGTAAGGAATAAGAGCTGTGTGTCTTGCACGTTTGATTGCTAGTTCAACCATCTCTTGGTGTTTCTTACAGTTACCAGTCAAACGACGTGGCATGATTTTATAACGCTCTGAAAGAGCTTGTTTTAAAAGTTTTGTATCTTTATAGTCAATATATTCAATTTTTGCTTCACAATATTTACAATATTTACGAGCGTATTTTCTTCTTTCTGGTGCCATTATTTCTTCCTTTTACTAAAATGGTATTTCATCTTCATCGATATCGATGTCAGGTATTTCGTGACCAGTATGCTTTGGAGCTTGTGGTTGTTGATGACTTGGTTGTGTTTCTTGTTGATAACTAGGTTGTGCAGCAGGAGCACTATTATAACCACTGTTTTGTTGTGGCTGATTATAGTTACTATTACCATCAGCGTTATTATTTGAACCTTTAGAATCTAGCATTTGAAGATTATCAACAGTTACAGAGTGTTTACTTCTCTTGCCACCATTTTGGTCTGTCCATTGGTCTAGTTTTAAACGTCCTTCAACAAGTACTTTTGCACCACGTCTAAGGTACTGGTTTGCTATTTCAGCAGTTCTACCAAAAAAAGTAATATCTATAAAACATACTTCTTCTTTTTGTTCACCCATCTGATTTTTGAATTTTCTATTCGTAGCAATACCTGTTGTACACACAGCACTTCCACTTGGTAAATATCTTAATTCACAATCTCTTGTTAGATTACCTACCAAAATTACTTTATTAAACATACATGGCTCCTTAGATTAAGCTTCAGTTGTTGTTTCGTCTTTAGCTACAATTGTTTCAGCTGGAGTTTCTTCTTTAGCTACTACTACTTCTTCTTTAGCAGTAAACTTTTCAACTACTTTATTCCAGTGTCTAATCTCTTTTTGTTTTTCATATTTAACAGTCATAAATTTAAGAAAGTCTTCACTAATACGAAGGTTACGTTCAACTTCTAAGATAGAATCTGTTGGTGCTGTAAAATAAAATACCCCATAATATCCACGTTCAAACTTTTGAACTTGGTAAGCAAGTTTTTTAGTTCCCATATCTTGTAATGCAGCAATTTCTGCGCCATTTTTTTCTAAAATTTCTTTTAGAAAAGTAACTTTTGCTTGTAATTCTTCTTCAACCAAAGTTGGTTTTAGAACAAAAAGCAATTCATAATGTCTTGTCATTGTTTCTCCTTATGGATTTAACTCTAATTAAAGAGCAAGAATAGTACTGCTGAACAGTACGAACGCGGATTATACTATAAATAACTTTGAAGTTTTATTAAAGAAGATAGAAGTAACGAGTTTTTATCTATGTTTTTCATCTTTTTGAGTTTTAATTCTGTTTTTGCTAAGTGTTCTAAAATATTTTTATAATTATTTAAATCTATTCTAATACTCTGGTCTGCCCTTTGTTTAGCGATTTGAGGAGGAAGAGGGTAACCTAAGATTGCTCTTGCATCAAATGTTCCATGGATTTTTATATACATGTGAAAAAGAAGCAGTTGTGAAAGATAGTTTTGTGTAGAATTTATAATTCTAATTTCATCTCCCCCACCACTTTGATTTAAAGTTGAAAAAGATTCTTTTATATCTTCTTTTTTTAATAATTTTTCAACGAACTGATCTAGACCAACAGAACCTAGTCCATATACAAGTCTGTCAATATCTACAGCTTGTATTTCTCGATTTAAAAGAGATAGTTTTTCAAACTCGTTGACACATAATGATAAATCTTCTAGATGTAAAAGATAAAGATGTTGTAAGGTATATCCATTGATGTTAAGATTGACTTCTTTTGCTTTTACATGTAAAAGTGTTAAAGCTTCACTGAGATTTGGTTTAAAAAATCTTACAAAGTTTTTCTTAAATGATTTTGCTAGATTTTTCGCTTTATTAGATTCTCCAAAATATTGATATAAAAAATAACTATTATCACTTTTTTCACAAATTTCAACTAGAACATCTAACTCTTTTTTTGGGATTACCTTGTCTGTTTTTACAATAACGATATTTTGCCCACCAAAAAGAGAAGATTGGCTTAAATGGTTTTTTGCTACAGTGTAGTTATATTCATCATAATGAAGGAGCATTTTCTCATCATCTACTTGGCTCCATATTTGGATGATTTTATCGGCATAGTAGTTGTTTTGATAGTTACATTCTCCATAAAAAAGCATGGTTTTTGGTAAGTTATTATTATTGAATAAATTTTCAAATTCTCTTTTATACATCCACTCTCACTATTTTGGCATAAATTCTAGAAGTTGCAATGTCTGCTTCTACGATTTTAACTATGACTTTATCAAAGAGTTCAGCATCTTCATCAAGTAAAAATATTCTTGCACCAATTACTTCATCTTGGAGTTTAGCAACAGGAGATTTTGTTACATCAGTAACAATGGCTTTTACGTCTTCACCAATTCTTTCACTTGCCCATCTAGCATATTTTCTATCCATATAATCCCAAGCAACCTTATCACTTTCTCTCTCCAAATTACTAATTTGTTCGCAAAGTGAGTCTATGTTTTTGAGTAAATACTCTTTTCTTTTTTTATTATGTTCCAAATCAGATTTTAAAAGCCTATGTAAGGTTAAGTCACTATATCTTCTAATGGGTGAAGTAAAGTGAGTATAGCTATCAAATCCAAGTCCAAAATGACCTTTGTTTTCTGGTTCATAAACAGCTTTTTGTTGACTTCTAATTATAAGTTTATCGACTTCTTCTCTAATCCCAATAGCATCAGCTTTTTCTTGAATTTGTTTGATTAACATAGGGATGTTTGGATTAAATTTAACACTAATACCAACTAATACTAAATCATTAAGTAATTTTTCTATTTTTTCAAAACTAGGATCACCATGTGTTCTAAATATACCATAATCCAATCTTTTTGCAGCTGCTTTATTGGCTAAAAGCATACAGTCTTCTATTAAAGAGTGCGACAGTGTTTGATTTTCTGTATATGTTTCCAATAAGTTTTGATGTTCATCTATTTTCATTCTGATTTCAGTTGAGCGAAATTCAAAAGAATCTTTTAGTCTTTTTTCCCTTACTTTTTTCAAAAACTCATTAAGAGGGCTCAAATATTTCCATATATCTTTGTCTATTGCTTTTGCTTTAGAAAAATCATTGTCTAAAAACTTATCTATCTCATCATAAGTATATCTTCTTTGTGAGTGGATAATTGCATTCATCAATTCTTCTTTGATAGGCTCATAAGTAGTTTTATCCAATGTTATTTTAAACGTAAAGGCAAGTCTATCTTCATTTGGTTTAAGTGAGCATATATTTTCACTTAAACTTCTTGGTAACATAGGAATTGATTTATGAGGAAAATAGATAGAAAAGCCTCTCATTTTTGCTTCTTTATCAATATTACCCATATCAAATAGATACTCACTTACATCAGCAATTGCTACATATAAAGCACACTCTTTTTCATCAAAATAGATAGCATCATCAAAATCTTTAGCATCAACTGGATCTATTGTACAAAATGGTAAATGTGTTAAATCAATACGATTTGGATAAAATGATTTATCAACATAGTCACCATGAGCTTTTGCTTCGAGTTCAGCTTCTTCACTAAAAAATTCAGTTTTTTCAAAGAGTTCCATTGAAATTTTTTCATCAACTCTAGGGTCACTTAAAACACCTAATACTTCTTCTATTGAACCTGTTTCATTGTTTATTTTAAGTACACTTCCTTCTGGAAGTTGTTTAAGTGATTTTTGAGAAGCAGCGATATCTTGGGCAAATTTATTTTTTATGTTTATCCCAACTACTCTTTTATGTTGGATTTTTGTGTAAACGATACTTGTGTCATGTTTTCTTTGTGCAATTAAGATAACTTTTGCTTTTGGTCGACCCTGTTTAGTATGCAATCTTTTGATAATTACAATATCATCTTTCATAGCACCATTGATGTCAGTAGATTCTACAAGTAAATCTTTCATCTGTTTATTAGCAAATGTTTTAACAAAACCAGTTCCACTAAAAGAGATATCAATAGTTCCTGCTCTATATCGAGAGTCCATTATGTAGGTACCATTTTTAAGTTTGATAGCTTTAAGTCTTACTAAGTCATTCACGAGAGAGGTAAAATCAGAAGGAACCTCCTCGTATGCCACTCCTTGGCTTAATGCGAGGAGAAATTTTTTCACTGTTTAACTTTTTCTATTGCATTTAAAAAAACTTCTTGGTTAAGGTTATGTTGTGCAAGAACTTCTAAAGATGAAGCGATATTATTATCTTGTAATTGACCAAATATATTGATACATTTTTTGATTATTTGTAATGCTGTTGCATATGGTTGTATATGTTCATCAGCCTCTGATGGGGTATTAGAGTATCTAATAGTTTCTACCAACTCTTCTTCTAAATTCCATTGTTCAAATATTTTTGCAGTGATCTCTTCATTGTCAAAACCTATAAATTCTTTTTCAAGTTGTGAGACTTCATCAGGAGAAGAAAGTGTTTTTAGTTTTGCTTGAAATTTTTCAGTAAGATTTTTTTCAATAAGTTCATGTGCAATAACTATTTTTCCTACTTCCATCATAAATGAAGCAGGTACCAATATGTCAAGCATTTCTCTATCAACTTTTGAAAACCAGTTAAAAGTTAATGCACTTTGTGCAATACTAATTTCTAAAAATTTGTGGTTTGTTAAATCATATGGGGAAAGATCAATTTTAATATTTTGTTTTATTGCACTTGAGAGTGCAAAACCTCTTATCGTAGCCATACCAAAAAGTGATATTGCATGAGATATGTTTTTTATTTCACGGCTAAACCCATAAAGAGGAGAGTTTGAAGATTTTAGTATGTTTGCAGTAAGCATAGGATCACCTTCTACAACCTTTACCAAATCATTTAAAGAACTATCTTTATCAGTACAAATTCTTTGTATTTTAGTAATAGTATCATCAAGGGGTGGAAGAGCTTTTATTTTTTTTAGTATGTTACTATCCATAACTTTTTCCTATTATCTTTAAATTTTAAGTTCATTTTATCAGTACTCACTTTATAGTTTCCTTTATCACTTATTTAATAATTTCCTTTATAGGTAACTAAGTATATTTTGGGTAATATATCGCAATTTAATTAAATATAAAAGGGTTTAGACTATGGCAATAACTGTACATTATGATATTGATTGTGATTTAAGTATCATTCGTTCAAAAAAAGTGGCAATGATTGGTTTTGGTTCTCAAGGACATGCACATGCTGAAAATCTTCGCGATAGTGGAGTTGAAGTAATAGTTGGTTTAAGACCAGAAGGTAGTTCTTGGAAAAAAGCTGAGGCAAAAGGTTTTAAAGTTTTAAGTGTTGCTGATGCAACAAAAGAAGCTGATGTTATAATGATATTAACTCCAGATGAGTTACAATCAGATATATTTTATGCAGATATTCAACCAAACTTGAGTGAGGGAAATGTTATTGCTTTTGGTCATGGTTTTAATATCCATTATGGTCAAATTAAAACACCAAAAGGTATAGATTGTATCATGGTTGCTCCTAAAGCTCCAGGACATACAGTAAGAAATGAGTTTGTAAATGGTGGTGGTATCCCAGATCTTATCGCAGTTGATCAAGATGCGAGTGGAAATGCTAAATCAATCGCTCTTTCTTATGCAAGTGCAATTGGTGGTGGACGTACAGGTATTATTGAAACAACTTTTAAAGATGAAACAGAAACTGACCTTTTTGGTGAGCAAGCTGTTCTTTGTGGTGGTGCAGTATCTTTAGTTCAAGCTGGTTTTGAAACTCTAACAGAAGCTGGTTATGAGCCAGAAATGGCATATTTTGAGTGTTTACATGAGCTTAAACTTATTGTTGATTTGATGTACCAAGGTGGAATTGCTGATATGAGATATTCAATTAGTAATACAGCTGAATATGGTGATTATGTAAGTGGAAAAAGAGTTATTACAGATGAATCTAAAAAAGCTATGAAAGAGATCTTAAAAGAAATTCAAGATGGTAGATTTGCAAAAGATTTTATTCTTGAAAGAAAAGCAGGATATGCTCGTATGAATGCAGAGCGTGCTAATGCTGAGAGAAGTGAAATCGAGCAAACTGGTAAAAAACTAAGAGCAATGATGCCTTGGATTACTTCTAAAAAAATTATTAATAAAGACGAGAATTAATATAATATTAATCTTTACATGTAGGGATTATTCTCTACATGTAAAGTTCTATTTCTACAATTATAAATCAATGGAGAATTAATGGGTACTATTATTACTGTAACATCAGGAAAAGGTGGTGTTGGTAAATCTACAACAACTGCAAATATAGCAGTTGGATTGGCAAATCTTGGAAAAAAAGTAGTAGCAATCGACTTTGATATAGGTCTACGAAATTTAGATATGATTTTAGGACTTGAAAACCGTATTGTTTATGATGTAGTAGATGTTATGGAAGAGCGTTGTAACCTTTCACAAGCTCTTATAAATGATAAAAAAGCAAAAAATTTATATTTTTTACCTGCAAGTCAAACGAAAGATAAAGATATACTTGAACGTGATAAAGTAAAAAAATTACTAAATACACTTAAAGAAGATTTTGACATAATACTTATAGATTCTCCTGCTGGAATTGAGAGTGGTTTTGAACACTCAATATTTTTAGCCGATCGTGCTTTAATTGTTTCTACTCCTGATGTGAGTTCTGTTCGTGATGCTGATCGTGTTATTGGTATTATAGATGCTAAAAGCGAAAAAGCAAAAGAGGGTAAAGAAGTTGAAAAACATGTGATTATAAACCGTATTAAACCAGAAATGGTTGATTTGGGTAATATGCTTAGTACCGAAGATGTCTTAAGTATTTTAGCACTTCCTTTGATTGGTGTAGTCCCTGATGATGAAGATATTATTGGTTCAACGAACATTGGTATCCCAATTATCAACAAAGAAAAATCACTTTCTGCAGAGAGTTATAGAAGAATATCAAAAAGAATACTTGGAGAAGAAGTTGAGTTTTTAGATATTCGTGCAAAAAAGGGATTGTTTAAAACATTAAAAAGTATGTTCAAATGAGTCTTTTAAGTAAATTATTTGGGAAGAAACAGAGTAGTGCAAGTGTTGCAAAAGATAGACTTACTATTATGCTAGCTCATGAAAGAGTTGATTGTAAGTTACCTTATCTTGATGATTTAAGAAATGATTTGATTGAGGTTATTAAAAAATATACTTCCGTTGATGATGTCAAGATAACAACACATAATAATCAAAGTGTAGATATGCTAGAAGTAGAGATACTCCTTGGCAAAAAGTAGTCGTAAAAAGAGAAAACCAAGTAAGTCACAAGGGTTCTTCTCTAAAAAGAAAATAGCTATAATTTTATTGATTTTTTTTACTTCTTTTGCAGTTGTGTATGCAGTGAATTATTTTCAACTTTTTAAAACGTTTAAAGAGAAAAAACAAGAGAATAATGATAAATCAACAGAAATTTTAATGGATAAAATGAAGAAAATGCTTGATGATGAAAAAAATCGAATAGATTCTTATCCCTATATAAAAGAAGCAAAAAAACTTCCTCCTGTAACAAAACAACAAGAAGTGATAAAAGAGAAAAAACCACCAAAAGAAACACATCTTTCAGAAATAGAAGATTATAAAAAAAGTCTACAAAATGTAGATAAAAAAATCAAAAAACCTTCACATGTAAATAAAAAGAAAATTATTTTTAAGGGGAAAGCAAAACTAGCTATTATTATAGATGATGTTGCTTTTGCTCATCAAACTAGACTGATAAAGAAGATACCATTTAAAGTATCCCCATCATTTTTTCCTCCAACCAAATTACATCCTAATACAATAAACTTAGCAAAAGAGTTTAAATTTTCAATGATTCATTTACCAACAGAAGCATTACATTTTGGTAGACCAGAACCTGATACTCTTATGGTCCGTGATTCAATTGAAACTATAAGAAAAAGAATTAGACAAATAAAAAATTGGTTCCCTTTTATAACATATTATAATAATCATACAGGAAGTAAATTTACTGCAGATTATAAGTCTATGGATAAATTGATAAAAGTTATGAAAGAGGAAAAACTTCATTTTGTAGATAGTAGAACAACAGCACAGACAAAAGGTCCTGTAGTAGCTAAAAAGTATAATGTACATCTTTATCAAAGGGATATATTTTTAGATAACTCAATAGATAAAAAGTTGATAAAAAAGCAATTAAAAAAAGCAATAGCTATAGCAAAACGGCATGGTATTGCAGTTGCAATTGGACATCCTCATGAGAATACTCTTAAAGTACTCATAAATGCAAAAAACATTTTAAAAGATGTTGATTTAGTTTATTTAAAAGATTTGTAATGATACAAAAAATTGAGTTTAATATAGATGAGTTAAATTCAATGAAAAAGTATCCTAAAGAGCTTTTTTATAAAGGTAATTTGGAACTTTTAAAAAAGCCTAAAATATCTATCATCGGAACTCGTAGGCCTCTTACTTACACAAAACAACTCACAGCTAAAATAGCAGCAGGACTCTCTAATCGAGGTATTTGTATCGTTAGTGGTGCTGCTATGGGAATAGATAGTATAGCCCATCAAAATGCTGGGAGTCAAAATACTATTGCTGTTATGGCTAATGGTTTAGATATAAAGTATCCAAGTGTTAATAAATCTATTATAGAAAAGATTGAACAGGAAGGTTTAACTCTAAGCCAATTTGAATCTGGTTTTAAAGCTACTCCTTGGAGTTTTGTAGTAAGAAATGAAGTGGTAGTGTCCTTAGGTGATAAACTTATAGTAAGTGAAGCAGACTTAAAAAGTGGAAGTATGAGAAGTGTTGAGTTTGCTTTAAAAATGAATAAAGAAATTTTTGTATTGCCGCATAGACTTGGTGAAAGTGAAGGGACAAATTATCTTTTAAAAAATTCATTGGCTACAGCAATTTATGATATAGATGAATTCCTATGTGGATTTGGAACTAAAACTGATATTTGTAATGATGATTTTTTAGAGTATTGCAGAAAAAAACCAACTTTGAATGAGGCTTTATTGAAGTTTGGTAATATAGTCTATGAGTATGAATTAGAGGGTAAAATAGCAATAGAAAATAATTTCATTATAGTTTTATTTTAAGTGAGTATACTTTAAAAAAAACAAAGGAAAGTTTTGGAACAGACACACTTTGATTTGATTATAATTGGAGGCGGTGCTACAGGTAGTGGCATTGCACTTGATGCAACATTAAGGGGTTTAAAAACCTTAATAGTTGAAAAAAATGATTTTGGGGAAGGAACAAGTAGTAGAAGTACAAAACTTGTTCATGGTGGCGTAAGATATCTTGAAGGTGCTGTTAAAAAACTTGATTCTTCTCAATATAATTTAGTTAAAGAAGCTCTTAAAGAGCGTTACAGACTTTTGAAAAATGCTTCTCATTTAGCTTCTCCTATTACTTTAGTAACTCCACTCTACAAATGGTATGAAATTCCTTACATGTATATTGGTCTTGTTCTTTATGATTTAATATCAGGAAATAGAAGACTTGGCACAAGTAAAATAGTAGGTAAAAAAGAGATTATGGATATTTTTCCAGCTGTAAAAAAGAAAAATCTCAAAGGTGGTGTGAGGTATTATGATGGTGCTTTTAATGACGCTAAAATGATAATATCATTGCTACAAAGTGCAAAAGAGAAAGGTTGTGAAGTTAAAAACTACACAGAAGTTATAGATTTTTTATATGAAGATACAAAACTAAGGGGTGTAAGGCTTTTTGATAAATTGAAAAACATAGAGTATGAGCTAACATCAGACTGTATAATTAATGCAACAGGAGTATTTAGTGATCAAGTAAGAAAACTTGATGATAAAAATAGTAAAGAGATGCTAAAAGTGAGTTCAGGTATACATATTGTTTTAGATAAAAAGTTTTTACCTAATAATGAAGGTATAATGATTCCTAAGACAGAAGATGGTAGAGTTCTTTTTATGCTACCTTATCTTGGAAAATGCCTTGTAGGAACTACAGATGAAGAATCAAAAGTAGAAGAACATCCTTGTGTAAGCAACGATGATATTGAGTATTTATTAAGACATATAGATAAATATTTTGATGTCAAAGTTTCTAAGAGTGATATTTTATCTTCTTGGTCTGGTCTTCGTCCTCTTGTTATTAATGAAAATGTGCAAAGTACAAAAGAGTTAGTAAGAGAACATGTTATAAGTAAAGCAGAATCTGGGCTTATTAGTATTGTAGGTGGTAAATGGACGACTTACAGAAAAATGGCAGAAGAGATACTTGATTTTTCATTTAAAGATAAAAGAAACCTTCAAGATTGTGGTACAAAAGAGTATAAACTTGTTGGAAATAATAAAAATATTATAAATATTCAAGAAAAATTAAATGGATTAAATTATAATAATAAATTAGTTAAACATTTGATTTCTTCTTATGGAGATTGTTCTTTAGACGTCGTAAAATATATAGAAAAGTTTGGAACCAAGAAACTTCATGAAGAGTATCCTTATGTTGAAGCAGAAGTGTATTATAGTATTGATCATGAGTTTACATGTAAACCTTTGGATTTTTTAGTAAGGCGTATAGGATTGGGCTTCATTGATAAAAAAGGTGCTAAAGAGTGTTTAGAAAGTACTACAGAGATATTCAAAGATAAATTTAGTTGGAATGAAGAAGAATATACTTTACATGTAAAAGAAGCAAAAAATATTTTAGATAAAAATTTGTAATAAAACTGTAATAATTAAAAACTAGAATGAAATCAATAAATTTAAGGAGAGAAATATGAAGAAATTGGCTATCACATCAGTTGCAGCAGTTGCATTATTATCTGGAAGTGTTTTAAACGCAGATACTTTGAAGATATTAACATGGAAAGGTTATGCTCCAAAGGCATTAGTGGAAAAGTTTGAAAAGCAAACAGGTATTAAAGTAGAGCTTACTTACTCAAATAATGAAGAGATGATATCAAAACTTCGTGCAACAAGAGGTGCTGGATTTGATGTAGCACAACCTTCACAAGATAGAATAAGTTCAGTTCAAGCAAAATATAAAATATATAAAGCACTTGATTATTCTAAAATTGACTCTAAACAAATTATTACATCAATGTTAGATGCTGTGAAGAAAAACACAAAAGTAGGGGAAGATTCATTTGGTGTTCCTTTTTGTTATGGAACTTCAGGCTTGATTGTAAATAAAAAATTAGCGCCAAATGCAAAAGATTATAGTGACTTACTAAATCCTGAGTATAAAGGAAAAATCTCTTATAGATTGAAGCGTCCTACTCTTATAGGTGTTGCTTTTGCTAAAGGTGATGACCCATTTGCAAAATATGGTGATACAAAAGCATATAAAGCACTTATGGATTCTGTTCAAGCTGATTTGATTAAAGCAAAACCTTTAGCTAAAAATTATTATGCAAATGGTGATGCACTTTTAAGTATGTTAAGAAGTGGTGAAGTAACAGTTGCTATGGGTTGGGATAATGGTGGTTGGAAACTCCACAAAGAAAATCCTGATTTAGACTTTGTTGCACCAAAAAGTGGGGCATTAGGTTGGATTGATACTTTTGCAATTCCTGCAAAAGCTAAAAATGTTGCAGGTGCATATAAGTGGATTAACTTTATGCTAAAACCTGAAAATGCAGCATATTTTACAAATGACCAAGCGTATGGTACTGCTTCAAAGGGAGCAACAGCACTTTTAGATGCTGAGAAAAAAGCTAATTTTCAAAGAAGTTTTTCTAAAGCTGATATTGACAATATAAAATGGTATCCACCAGTACCAGCAGTGTTAGAAAAGATAGAAGGCAAGATTTTAGATAAAATTAAATCTGCAAAATAAAATATATTAAGGAGGGGTTTTCCCTCCTTTTTCAAGGGATAAGATGAATCATAGTTTAGAGATTAAAGAGTTAAAAAAAAGTTTTCAAGACTTTAAAGCGGTAGATGGAGTTGATTTTTATGTTGAAGAGGGAAAGTTTTTCTCTATATTAGGACCTTCTGGATGTGGTAAAACAACACTTTTAAGAATGATAGCTGGATTTTTAGAACCAACTTCTGGGTCAATTAAAATACGTGGAGATGAGATGATAGGTATATCTCCCAACAAAAGACCTGTGAATCTTGTTTTTCAAAATCTTGCGCTTTTTCCTATGATGGATGTGGGTGAAAATATTGCATTTGGACTTAAAAGACAAAATTGTAGCAAAAGTGAAATAGAAGAAAAAGTAAAAAATATATTGGAAAAAGTTCATTTAGGTGGGTATGAGCGCAAAAATGTTTCTGACTTATCTGGTGGACAAAAACAAAGAGTAGCGATTGCACGCTCACTTGTACTTGAACCTTCAATATTACTTTTAGATGAGCCTCTTGGAGCACTTGATTTAAAACTTCGTGAACAGATGAAGATAGAGCTTAAAAAATTGCAACATGAGTTTGGTACAACTTTTATATATATCACGCATGATCAAAGTGAAGCTCTTGTTATGAGTGATAAAGTAGCAGTAATGAATAATGGAAAGTTTGAACAAATTGACACTCCTGAAAATTTATATGCAAACCCAAAAACTAGTTTTGTAGCAAGTTTTGTTGGAGAAACAAATATATTTGAGGCACGTCTTAATGAAGATAGAAAATCAGTATTAACAAAAGAGGGTATGAATTTTAAAGTTTTTTTAGTAGATGAAAAAATACAAACTTTTTGTAAACTTTTTATCAGACCTGAAGCTGTTGTTTTATTGGTAGATGATGGTATGGAAGATATGAATTATTTTGATTTGACTATAAAAACTATTTTGTTTGATGGGTCCAATACGAAAGTATTAGCTAATGTAGATAAAAGTGATCATGAAATAATGGTTTCTTTACCTCAAAATAGAAGGTTTGCACATATAAAAGAGGGTGAAGTAGTCAGAGCTGGTGTACATGTAAGTGATTGTAAGTGCTATGAATAAACATACTAAATTCGGATTTTATATCTTTTTTATTCCTGTATTTTTGTGGTTATTTTTGCTTATAGTTTTACCTCATATAGAACTTTTATTTATGTCTTTAAAGTATGAAAATGATATGGGTGAGATGGTTTGGTCTTTACAAAATTATAAAGAATTTTTTTCTGAAGAGATATATTGGCTTACTTTTTTACGTGTTGCTTTGTATGCTATTTTAGTTACATTCTTGACTTTTGTAGTTACTTTTCCTATCGCTTTTTATATTACAAAAGTAGTGTCACCAAAATATAAAGGTTTTCTCATTATTTTACTTTTAATGCCTTTTTGGGTGAGTGAACTTGTGCGTGTATATGGATGGATGATACTTCTTCGTGAAAGTGGTGTAATCAATTATTTTTTAGTAAGCTTACATATACTAGATAAGCCAATAGAGATGCTTTATAATGATGTGAGTATGATAATGGGATTGGTTTATACTTCTATGCTTTTTATGGTAGTTCCTCTTATATCTTCACTTGATGGTATGGATGATAGTTATATAGAAGCTGCCCATGATTTGGGTGCTTCAAAATTTATTATATTTTTTAAAATAGTGATTCCTTATACGGCTCCTGGCATAGTTTCTGGTTCTATCGTTGTTTTTATGTTAACACTTGGAAATTATCTTACACCAAATCTTATGGGTGGGAAAAATTCACTTTGGTTTACAGAACAAATTTATAATCAATTTATAGCAAGTTTTAATTGGAACCAAGGTGCTGCATTTGGATTTTTACTTCTTCTTTTATCTTCATTGATAATTTGGATTGGTTTAAAACTCACAAAACAAAATCTTGCAAAGGCGTTATCATGATAAGATCACTTCCTAAATCAAAAGGTTATGATATCTCCTTTATAATTTATATGGTTTTGTTTTATACATTTTTATTTGCACCTTTAGTTGTTACTTGTGTGTTAGCTTTTAATGATTCAGAGTTTCCTACTTTGCCTTGGAATGGATTCTCTTTGGATTGGTTCTTTTCCAATACGAATGATAGAGTTGGGATATTTAATGATAGCTCAAATTTAACAAGCATTTGGATAAGTATAAAAACGGCATTTTTTGTTTCTATTTTTTCATTAACACTAGGAACAATGGGGGCATTTTTATTTGAACAAGAAAATTTTAAATTTAAACAAGGGTTTTATTTTTTAGCATTGACTCCTTTAGTTATTCCTGGTGTTATTTTAGGTATATCTCTTTTACTCTCTACAAATACAGCAGGGACATATATGGAGAATACTTTTGGTATAGATGTGGAATTTTTTAGACCAAGTTTTTGGTTAGTTGTCATTGGACAGTTTGCTTTTATCTCTACATTTGTATTACTTGTTGTAAGTGCTAGGTTAAAAAAGTTTGATAAATCATTAGAAGAAGCAGCTCTAAATTTGGGTGCAACAAGATTTGAAGTTATAAGGTTGATTACTTTGCCTTACTTAAAACCAGCACTTATTGGAGCCGGAGCAGTCGCTTTTTTAATGAGTTTTGAAAACTTTAATACAACACTGTTTTTAATAGGCTCAGATACAACGTTACCTATAAATTTATATTTACAAGTAAGAGATGGTAGTACTCCAATCATCAATGCAATTTCATTTTTACTTATAGTCTCTACGTCTTTAATGGCAATTATAAATTTAATATTTACAAAAAAAGAACAATAGAGAGAATATAATGGGATTTTGGGAAAATTTTAAAAAAGATAAAAAACTTATAGTTGCTCATAGAGGAGCTAGAGCTATAAGACCTGAAAATACAATGTCTGCTTTTAAAGAAGCTATAAAAAAAAGTGATTTTATAGAATTAGATGTCGGATTTACAAAAGATGGTGTTGCTGTTATTATTCATGATAATACATTAGAAAGAACTTCAAATGTGAAGGATTTTGCTGAGTTTAAAAAACCTTATAAGGTTATTGATTATACTTATAAACAATTAAGAAAATTAGATTTTGGCTCTTGGTTTTTAAGGGATGATCCTTTTGGAACTATTAAAGATGGTACCGTTGATATTGAAGAGTTAAAAGCATTAAAAACTCAAAGAATTTTAACATTAGATGAAGTATTAAGATTTCTTAGAAAACATAATTTTCCTGTAAATGTAGAAATAAAAGATGCTGTTAGAACACCATTTGATAAAACGGCTGCAAAAACAATTGTAGATATTATTGAAGATAATGTTATGGTAAATTATGTGCTACTTTCATCTTTTAATCATAAATACTTAAGACAAGTACATAAACTCAATAACAATATAGACATAGCTGCACTACAAGAGAATGAACATCCAAAAGATTTGGTAAAGCGTTTAAAGCGTTTAAGGGTGAGAAGTTATCATCCAGAGTTTAATATAGCAGATACAGATTTGATACAAAATCTTAGCAATGCAGGTATTTTTGTGAATATTTTTACTGTGAATGATAAAAAAGATATGGAAAAACTATGGAATAATGGGGCAAAGTCAATATTTACGGATTTTTAAGAAAATAATTTTATATTTATTGACGATAAAAGTTAAAATAGATAGTACTTTTATCTTAGGTTGGGTATTATGTCACAAATTAAATTAAAGGATAAATAATGAGCTTCAAAACTAAAGTAGCCCTTGCAATTTCAGTAATGATGTTGTTAGGATTAGGAATATTTGGTGGGTTTAGTTATATAGAAGTAAAAGCGAAAAGTATTTTACAAGTTGAAGCTTACTTAAATGCTCAAACCAAAGGATTAACGAAGTATATAGATGTTTGGATAAAATCAAAAAAACATATAGTCTTCACCAGTGCAAAAGAGATGAAAAATTCAGCAGATATGGTAGAAAATGACGTTCACAATCAATTAATAAAACATCTTCTAGTTGCAGGTGGTATGGAAGGGTATGTTGGTTTAGAAGATGGTAGAATGCTTCTTGCGTCAGAAACTAAGCTTCCTGAAGGGTATGATCCTCGTGTTCGTCCATGGTATAAAGAAACAAAAGCAAATAAAAAAGTAAATATTACAGATGCATATGTTGATTCATTTACAAAAAAATATATAGTTTCTATAGCAGCACCTGTATTTAATAAAGACAATGTTTTCATTGGTGTATATGGGATTGATCTTGGATTAGATGATTTAATGAAAGCTGTGAAAGAGGTTAGTTTTAAAGGTGGATATGGACTTTTACTTGATGGGAAAGGTGTTTTAATAGCACATCCTAACAAAGAATTTTTAGGAAAAGAAGTTTATGAGCTTATACCTGGATCAAAAGAGAAAATGAAAAGTTCAGATTCTGGTTTAATTGAATATGTATATAACGATGATGGTAAAATACTTGTATATCTTAAATCAAAAGAGACTCCATGGACAATAGCAGTTACTTTTGATAAAAAAGTAGCATATGCTTTTTTAAATTCTCTTACAGCAAAGCTTTTTATGCTTGGTGGAATTATTTTAGTAATTGCTTTAATTATAGTTATATTTGGTACAAAAGTAATGATGAAGCCGTTGGATAATTTAAATAAACTTGCAAAAGAGTTAGGAACATCTGATGGGGATTTAAGACAAAGATTAGAAATAAAAAATCAAGATGAGTTTGGAGAAGTTTCAACAAATATAAATCTTTTTATAGAAAAATTACAAAGAATTGTTCAAGCTTCTAAAGAGATTAGTGGAGAAAATTCTGCTATTTCGGAAGAATTATCTAGTACTGCTGTAGAAGTAGGAAAAAATGTAGAAAAAGAGTCTTTAATTGTTTCAAAAACAAGGGAAAAAGGTGAAGAGTTAAACTCTTATCTTAATACATCTGTAGAAAAAGCTAAATCTTCTCAAGTAGAACTTGAAAAAACATATACGAGTGTAAATGAGGTAAAAGGAAAAGTTGAAGAGTTAGAAAATACTATGCAAACTACTTCTCAAAAAGAACAAGCGCTCGCAGAAAAACTTAATCAAGTAAGTCAAAATGCAAATGAAGTTAAAGAAGTTTTAAATATAATCAAAGATATTGCAGATCAAACTAATTTACTAGCACTAAATGCTGCGATTGAAGCAGCTCGTGCAGGTGAGCATGGACGTGGATTTGCTGTTGTTGCTGACGAAGTAAGAAAACTAGCGGAACGTACTCAAAAAAGTCTTGTAGAAATTGATGCAACTATCAATATTGTAGTACAATCAATCATGGAAGCAAATACAGAAATTTCAGAAAATGCCAATGAAGTACATGAACTGGCAAATGATTCAGTGAAACTTCAAGAACAAATGGTAGAGATTTCAACTGTAATTCATCAAACAATAAGTGATGCAAGTAAAACTGTTGATGATTTTGCAGATACATCTATAAAAGTTCAATCTATGGTTGATGAAGTGAACGAAGTAAGTAATATATCAGCAAGTAATGTAGAGAGTGTTCAAAATGTTTCAACTGCTTCAGATCATTTACACTCAATGACTGAAAAGCTAAATAATGAACTCGGTAAGTTTAAATCATAGATGAAAAAAATAGCATCAATTGATATAGGTTTAAAACGTATAGGGGTTGCGATATCTTTGGGAAAAGATATCGTGAGCCCTCAAAATGCAATACTTCGTAAAAATAGAAATCAAGCAGCACATGATGTAGATAGTTTTTTAAAAGAGTGGGAAATAGACACTCTTATTGTTGGACTTCCTAAAGGAGGATCGAGTGAAGAAGAAATGAAGCGAAGAATAGAGCATTTTGTTTCATTATTAGAATTTACTGGCTCTGTTGAGTACTGTGATGAGTATGGATCAAGTAGTGAAGCAAAAGAGATGATGAAAGGAGTCACAAAACAAAAAAGAGATGGTAAAGTGGACTCCATGGCTGCAAAAGTAATTCTAGAAAGATGGTTGTCTAGCTAAAAATTTCTTTGTATTTTTCTTCATCAAAAGCAACTATAACATCGTTTTGAAATTCAATAACAGGTCTTTTAATAAGCATATTTTCTTTTATAAGCCACTCTTTTTTACCTGCATCATCAAGATTCAAATCTTTTAGTTTTAGCGTTCTATACTTTGTCCCTCGATTGTTAAAAAGTGTATCAATAGAAACTTTTTTTAACCAAGAATTTATAGTTTTTTCCTCAACGGATGTTTTTTTAAAATCAATAAAATCAAATTCTATACTGTTTTCATTAAAAAATTTAATAGCTTTTTTGACACTACCACAAGTTTTTATACCATATATTTTCATAGTAATCCTAACATTTTATATATATTTTAATTTAAGAAGAGTATAGTATACATATAAATACTTTAAAAAGGAGTTATTATGCAAATAAATGCAAATTCTATGGCGGCTCACTCAAATTGGATGGCAAATAACTCTCATAATGTGGCAAATGTTAATACAGAGGACTTTAGTGCTACTCAGACAACATTACAAAACCCTAGTGAAGGGAGTGTTCAAGCTGTATCTTCTGATACGCAAGCAAGTACAAACTTGGCTCGTGAACTTACTGAACAGATTCCTATTGAAAAAGGGAGTGAAGCACAAACAAAAGCTATTAAATCTTATGATGATATGATAGGTTCTCTTTTAGATTTATCTATTTAGATAATTAACATAGCATCACCATAAGAAAAGAATCTATACTTTTTTTCTACAGCAATTTTATATATTTCTAATGTTTTTTCTATACCAATGAATGAAGCAACTAGCATGATAAGCGTAGATTTTGGCAGATGAAAATTTGTTAGAAGATGAGTTACTCTTTGAGGTTTATTCTTAGGATGTAAAAATAGATTACTTTTACCAACACTTTGATGTTCTCTTACATAATATTCTACTGTTCTCGTTACGGTTGTTCCAACAGCAAGTATAGGTTTTTTTGAATCAATAATATCACAAGTGGATTGAGGTATATTGTAAAACTCTGAATGCATAATATGATCTTTTATCTCTTCAACATCAACGGGTTTAAAGGTTCCAGCCCCTACATGTAAAGTTAAAAAATGTGTATCGTATTGTTTTTTTAATTCTTCAAACATAGTATTAGTAAAATGTAGGGAAGCAGTTGGAGCTGCTACTGCTCCTTTTTCTTTAGAAAAAACTGTTTGATATTCTACGGAGTCTTCTTCATTATCTTCTCTTTTTATATATGGAGGAAGTGGAATATGTCCGATTTTATCTAAAATATCAAATAGTTCATCAGTATTGATTTTTTTATCCTGATGGTAAAAAGAGACAACACGGGTTCCATCTTCTTGAAGTGAAATAACTTGAGCACTTAATCCTTGGTCAAATTCAAGTTTTGTATCTATTTTTACTTTTCCTCTAATATAAACAGAAAATTTTTCATTTTGTAATGGAGAGTTTAATAAAAGCTCAATTTTTCCTCCACTTATTTTTTGCCCAAATATTCTTGCTTTAATGACTTTTGTATTGTTTAAAAGTACAGCTGTCTTTGAATCTAAAAAATCAAAAAGTTTATTAAATGTCGTATGTGTTATAGAGTCTTCATTTCTATTGTATACAAGCAGTTTTGCACTATCTCTTGGATTTGCCGGAAACTCTGCTATGAGAGATTCCGGTAATGTATAATCGTAATTAGAAATCAAGGATTGGTCTATTTGTATCTTTTGGCCAGTCATCATCTATGTCGTCGTCATCTTCATCATCATAGTCATCGTAGTCATCATCGTCTATGTCATCGTTATTTGTTTCATTTGTATTATCATCTTGTTTAGCATCTTCGTTTTTTTCTTCATTGGCATCAGTTTTTTCTTCATCAGAACCATCATCGTCGTCATCATCTTCTTCGCCTGCAGGGTTAACTGCGCGTGCAACTAAAATTGAAACACCATAAAGGATGATAAGAGGACCAGCCATCAAAAACTGAGTCAATAAATCAGGAGGTGTAAGGAGTGCTGCTACTAAAAATATAATAACAATTGCATATCTGAAAAATTCTATTAAACTTCTATCTGTCACAAAACCAAGTTTTGCAAAAAAGAAAGTAATAACAGGAAGTTCAAACGCTAAACCAAAACCAAAAAGTAATTTTGTAAAAAAGCTAACATATTCACCTATACTTGGCAATGCTTTAAATAGTTGAGAACCAAAGTTTACAAGAAAATCAAAACCTAAAGGTACGACTATATAATAACAAAATGTCGCTCCAGAGAGAAACATAATTGTTGCAAAAAGAACAAAAGGAATAACTAATCTTTTCTCGTTTTCATAAAGACCTGGAGCTATAAAAAGCCAAAATTGCCAAAATATAACAGGTAAAGAAATTATAAAGCCAGAAAAAAATGCAACTTTTAACGCAGTGAAAAAAGGCTCTTGTACTTTAGTAAAAATAACTTCTGAACCAGTAGGAAGTACACTTTCAAGAGGAGCTATCATAAATGCAAGGATTGGTTCCCAAAAAGAAAAACATGCAAAAAACATAACAAAAAGAACAGCAACAGAAATACCTAAACGCTTTCTTAACTCAACTAAATGAGGTTTTAACTCGTCAAACATTAATCTTCACCTTTTTCTTTTGTACTAGTACTATCAAATGTTTTTTTTACACCAAGAGGATCATTTTTCATATCGTTTACTTTATCCATACTGTTTTTTATATCATTAAAAGTATCTGTTACACCAGTTGTTGATTTTTTTATCTCTTCTAGTTCATCAAATGAAACAGTTTTTCTAACACTTGTAGCAGCATCATCTAATTTCTTTTTATATTCAACAGTCTCTTCTTTTAATTCTTGAAGTTTTATTTCTTGTTCAAATGAAGTTTTTGCATCATTTACACTGCTTTTGAATGATTTAAAAAATTTTGCTATTTGTACCATAGTTGATGGAAGTTTATCTGGTCCTAAAAATAGTATAGCTATTACAGCTATGATCATTATTTCTGCGAAACTCATTCCAAACATACATTATCCTTTACATAATAAGGTTTGAATTTTAGCTAAAATATGCTTAAGAAATTATGTAAAGAGCTATCTCATCAGAGAGCAAAAAGTTTGTATTGTAGAGTCTATTATGTTTACATATAAGTTTTTTTTCTTTTATTAAAATATCAGTTTTTATTTTTTGTTGGGGAGTTAGAGTATCAATACTAATACCAATTTTACTTCGTAAACCTAAAAAGATTTTTTCTGTATTTAATTCTTCTTTTGTTAGTTTTTCTACTTCTACATGTAAAGGATTTTTTATATATTCTTCAATGTCTTTATGTGGATAATATCTTTCATCTTTCAAAAAACCTACAGCTCCAGCACCAATACCTATATAATCATCACCACTCCAATAACCAAGATTATGAACACTTTGGTAATTACCAAAATTTGAAATTTCATATTGCTCAAATTTTTGTGCTATTTGGTTTATAAAATTTTGTGCTAGGGTACTACTATTATTTATAAGAGTTTCTTTGCCATAAAATGGTGTATTTTCTTCAAGTGTTAAAGCATATGAACTTATGTGATTAATAGGTAAGTTTAGAGCTTTTTTTATATCTTCTTCTACATCAAATGAGGTGGCATAGATTAAATCGCATGATATGTTTTGTATACCTATTTGATGTGCGTTGTTGATGGCTTCTATAGCTTGTTTAGCAGAATGATTTCTTCCTAAAATTTGTAATTTTTTTTCATCAAAACTTTGCACTCCAAAACTGACACGATTAACGCCTAATTGTTTCATCCCTGCAAGCCATTCTAATGAAGCTGAATTAGGATTGGCTTCGGTTGTTATTTCTGCATCTTTTTTTAAATAAGGACGTAATATATCAAAAAATTCTTCATACATGTATGGACTTATGGTTGAAGGTGTTCCTCCTCCAATAAAAAGTGATTTTATAGAGTGAGCTTTTGGTGCAAATTTTTTTATTTCTTTTTTGAGTTGTACAGTGATTGCTTTCATATAATTTTCTCTTAATGAAAATTTATCAACATATGAATTAAATGCGCAATAGTGGCATTTTGAATCACAAAATGGTATATGTAAGTATATTAACAAGATATTCCTTATGATTATTTAATGACTTTTTGGATACCATTCTATCAAAAAAGGAGAGAGGTTGCATAATAATAAACGTTATCGTCCAAATGTTGCAGCAGTTATAGTCTCTTCTAAATATCCATTTGAGTGTGAATTGTTTGTTGCGTTACGCAATGATATAGAAGATGCTTGGCAATTTCCGCAAGGTGGGATTGATAAGGGAGAAACTCCTAAAGAAGCACTTCTAAGAGAGCTTGAAGAAGAAATAGGAACCGATGAAGTCGAAATTTTAGCTGAGTATCCTGAGTGGTTGAGTTATGATTTTCCTGGGACTGTTGCAAAAAAGATGTACCCATTTGATGGGCAGACGCAAAAGTATTTTTTAGTAAGATTAAAAGATGATGCGAAGATAAACTTAGATACAAAAGAACCAGAATTTAGTGAATATAAATTTGTTAAATTTAAAGAGGCTTTTAAATTTATTACATATTTTAAAAGACCGGTTTATAAAAAAGTTTTAGAATATTTTAGAAAAGAGGGATACATTTAAAATGTTGGTTGTACAAAAGTACGGTGGTACAAGTGTTGGTACACTTGAGAGAATAGAAGCCGTTGCAAAAAGAGTTGCCAAAACAAGAAAAGAAGGCAATGATGTAGTTGTTGTAGTTTCTGCTATGAGTGGGGAAACAAATAAACTAATAAGCTATGCGGAGCATTTTAGTAAATCTCCTCAGCAAAGAGAGATGGATATGTTATTGAGTTCTGGTGAAAGAGTAACGAGTGCTCTTTTAGCTATTGCTCTTTCTGAATTAGGATACCCTGCCATTGGTATGACAGGACGACAAGCTGGTATAAGAACTGATAAGTCTCATACGAAAGCAAGAATTGAAAATATTGATAGAAAATGTATCGAAAAAAAACTTGCCGAAGGAAAGATTGTTGTAGTAGCTGGTTTTCAAGGCATAACGGAACTTGGCGAAGTTTCAACTCTTGGACGTGGTGGAAGTGATTTGAGTGCGGTAGCAATTGCAGGAGCTTTAGAAGCAGATTTATGTGAAATATATACAGATGTTGATGGTGTATATACAACAGATCCTAGGATTGAGCCAAAAGCTCAAAAATTGGAAAAAATTTCTTATGATGAAATGTTAGAGTTAGCAAGTCTTGGAGCAAAAGTACTACAAACTCGTTCAGTTGAAATGGCAAAAAAATTAAATGTAAATCTTGTAACAAGAAGTAGTTTTAATGACAATGAAGGTACATTGATAACAAAGGAAGAGAATATTATGGAACAACCAGTAGTAAGTGGTGTAGCATTGGATAGAAATCAAGCGAGAGTAACACTAAGAGGTGTAACAGATAAACCAGGTATTGCAGCTGAAATTTTTAGAAAACTAGCAAGTGAAAATATTAATGTTGATATGATAATTCAAAATGTTGGGCATGATGGAACAACAAACTTAGGATTTACAGTTCCTCAAAATGAATTAGAAATGACTAAAGATGCTATGTTAAATTTAAATGCTTCACAAAGTGTTGAATATGATAGTGATATTGTAAAAGTATCTATTGTTGGTGTTGGAATGAAGAGCCATAGTGGTGTAGCTTGTAAAGCATTTGATACACTCTCAGCAGAAGGAATCAATTTAGAGATGATTAGTACAAGTGAAATTAAGATTTCAATGGTTATTGCTGCAAAATATGGCGAGTTAGCTGTACGTGCACTTCATGCTGCTTATGAGCTGGATAAATAATATATGCAAAGATTCTTAAAGTGGACATTAAAAACCATAAGAAAAGATGGTTCTATGATGAGTTGGATGGAAGAGAAGAGGTTTGAGTGGGTACCTCTTGCTTCCTCTATGCTACAAAAACTTTTAGCAGGGCAATCTATTATTGTAATTACCGATGATGATAGAGATTGGTTTGGTGAATATATTTTAAAAACTGTCAATTTAGGAAATAAAAATCGTCCACTTTTACCTTTTGTCTCAATAAAGACATTTTTTCCAAATATCCATCAGCTTAAAAATAAAGAGGATATTGAACTATTAGAAGATATGCTTTCACAATCTTTTTTAAATGGGTATACATTTTTTTATATTGGGAAAAGTAATGATATTAAAATGCAATTAGCAAAAAGAAATGATGAAAGTTTTTCATGGGTTTTGGATGAGCATTTACAAAATAGTTTTTATCTTTCAAGTGGTGATGATTTGTTGGATATAAAACTCATTCAACTTTTTAGACTTTTAGATAAGAGTATTGATGCAGTGCTTTTTGCTGAGGTAAGCTTAGAAGATGAATGATATACCAAGTCATATCTTAGTATGTCCTGATATAGAAAAAGCTTATGAATATGTACAAGAACAATATAGTGAATTTAGAATTTGTCCTTTTATTAAAGAGAAAGATGATTTTCTTTTAGAAGATGCAAAAGCGGTTGTGAAAGAAGCTTATATAGCAGAAATAAAGCCAAAGATATTGGTTTTAGGTGCAAAAGGTTATAGAGTTGAAACTCAAAATTCACTTCTTAAGATTTTAGAAGAGCCTCCTAGAAATATAATTTTTATTGTAATTGTTCCAATAAAAACAGTTCTTTTACCAACTATTCGCTCTAGACTTAGTCTTAAAGAGTTAAAAATAGAAAAAACAGTTCTTCATAGCGGTTTAAATTTAAAAAACCTTTGTGAAAAAGATATATTCGAATTTGTTCAAGCAAATTCTCGTATAGATAAAAACCAATTAAAAGATACTCTTCAAAACATAGTGAGTGAGGCTGTTTTAGAACATAGTATATCTTTTACACACGAAGAATTAAGCCATTTTCAAACTTTATTAGAATTAGCACAACTTAATTCTCGCCCTCAAAATCTTCTTTTTACTCTTTTAATTTCTATTATGAAAAGAAAGAGAGACTAATGGAGTTTTATAAGTTAGATAGTTCTACATGTAAAGAAGAACTATTTAAAAAAGTAGGCTCCACAAATATGGGCAATGCTATTTTAAAAGATAAAGCAAATTTAAATTTAATATATATAAAAGATATAAAAACACCAGCAGCAAATATACTTAAACAAGATGCCTTGTCTATTGGGGCAGATTTAGCTGTAAGCCGTGATACTATTACATGTAAAGATGAATTTACTGATGCTATTCTTATTGCAAATGATGCACAAATGAAAATACTCAGTAAAAAAGAGTTAGCCCAACCTTTTGGTTTAAAAAAGTTAGCAAATCAATTAACTGATTTTTTGATAAAGAGTAATCGTGATGTCAAAGTTATGGGTATATTAAATACCAATGAAGATAGTTTTTATCAAGGAAGTAGATTTGATGGAGATCAGGCGCTTTTACATGTAAAAGAAATGATAGAAGATGGAGCGAAGATTATAGACCTTGGTGGCGTATCTTCAAGGCCAGGAAGCATTGGTGTTAGTGATGAAGAAGAGTTAAGTCGTGTAAAACCTGTTATCGATGCTATATATGAAGAAAAACTTTATCAAAAAGCAGAATTTTCATTAGATAGTTATTCTCCTTTATGTGTGGAGTATGCTTTACAAAAAGGCTTTAGTATAATAAATGATATAACAGCTTTAGAAAATGATGATGTGGCAAGATTAGTAGCAAAATATGATGCTACAGTGGTTTTAATGCATAAGATTGGAGATACTCATGAAATGCAAAAAAATCCACAATATAACAATGTTATACTTGAAGTAGATGCATTTTTTGAAGAAAGAATACAAAAAGCTCAAAGTTTTGGAATAAAAAAGATAATATTAGATGTTGGTATTGGTTTTGGAAAAACTTTAGAGCATAATCTACTTTTAATCAAACACCACGCACATTTTTTACATTTTGGTTATGAACTTCTTATAGGAGCTAGCAGAAAGTCTATGATAGATAAGATTTGTAAAAGTGAAGTTAATGAGAGATTACCAGGCACATTAGCAATACATTTAAAAACAATAGAAGAGGGTGCAAGTATTGTAAGAGTCCATGATGTAAAAGAACATGTTCAAGCAATAGAAGTGCAAAAATCAATACAAGAGGCATTAATTTAGATGCAATACATAACAGAATTAGCCCAAAAGTATAATTTCCCAGAATGGGTAATTATAGTAACTCCAATATCGCTTTTTTTTATGATAATTTTTATAATTGTTTTAGTAGTTAAAATATTAGAACCAAAATACAAATTATATAAAAAAGATATTTTTCATAATATGGTTTGGCAGTGGAAATATAAGGGCGAAAATATTGTTGAATTATGGTGTTATTGTCCTGTTTGTAAATCAATGTTACATGTAGATGATGAAAACTGTAGAACAACACAAAACTTAGGTGATAAAATAACATTTTTTGTTTGTGATAAATGCGATGAAAGAGAAGTTGGTCGTATTGTTGGGGGTGATAGAAAATATGCATTGAGTGTAATAAGACGTGCAATACTTGCAAATATAAGACTAAATACTTATGATATTTATAAGGAAGTTTAGTGGAATTTGAAACTTATTATTACTTTATATTTTTAGGGGCTGGTTTTTTATCTGGTTTTGTAGATAGTATTGCTGGTGGTGGTGGAATTATCTCTGTTCCTGTTCTTTTAGCTTCTGGTATGCCACCTCATATTGCACTTGCTACAAATAAACTTCAAAGTTCATTTGGAAGTTTTACAGCATCTGCTAATTATATAAAAAAAGGATTAGTGAGTATAAAAGATGTTTATATGGGAATTATATTTACTTTTATAGGTGCATGTTTAGGAACATATAGCATATTACTTTTAAATGCAGATTTATTGAGTAAAATTATACCAATCATGTTAGTTTTGATTTTTTTATACACTTTTTTTACTCCAAAAATTGGTAAAGAAGATAGACACCATATTTTAAAACCAAATCTTTTTTATTTTATATTTGGTATTAGCCTTGGTTTTTATGATGGTTTTTTTGGGCCAGGAACAGGTTCATTTTGGACTATTGCTATTGTAATGCTTTTAGGACTTAATTTAAAAAGTGCAACGGCCCAAACAAAAATTATGAATTTTACTAGTAATGTAGTCTCTTTAGGAGTTTTTATTATAGGTGGACAAGTATTGTGGACAGTAGGTATTCTTATGGGAATAGGTCAAATACTTGGGGCTTATACTGGTTCAACCTTAGTCGTTAAAAAAGATGTGACATTTATAAGAGTATTTTTTCTAAGTATCGTAGGGATTACTATACTGAAACTTTTATATGATAGTTATTTAGCAAATTAATATTACTTAAAATAAAATTGTGGGGTGGACATATGTGGAAAAAAATCAGTTTGATTGTTTTACTTTTAGGATTTTTTAGTTCTTTATATGCTTTAGATATAAGTGAAGAGTCAAAAAAAGCAATAAGTGAAAATAAGTTAGTACTTCTAAGTGTTGAAAGTAGGAATTGTGGTTATTGTGTTAAGATGAATAAAGAAATTTTTAGCTCTAATATTTATGCAGCACAAATTGCTAAAAATTATGTACAAAAAATAATTTATGTAGAAGAGACAAGTTTGCCTCGTACTTTACAAATAAAATATTTTCCTACTAATGTCATAGTAGATCCTAAAAAAATGGAAATAGTTGATGAATTTACTGGTTATATGCCAGCTACAGATTTTATTGGCTTGTTGGATTTAGTATACAAACAAGAATTTCAAATTCAATAGCATTAAATATAGTAAGTAATGATGCAAATTAAGTTTTAAACATTATTTTGATATCCTAAGATATGATAAAAGATAACTATAAAAAACAAATTGAAATTTTAAAAAAATGGGCTTATGCTTATTATGTAAATGATAATCCTATTGCAACAGATGAAGAGTATGATACTCTTTATCGTGCAATTGAAGCTTATGAAAAACAAAATCCTTTACATGTAGATAAAAACTCACCCACTTTAAGAGTAGGTGGTGTGATAAGAGATTCATTTTCTAAAGCGACGCATATTGCTCAAATGTGGAGTATGGAAGATATTTTTGATATTCATGGGTTGCAAACTTGGTTTGATAGAATCCATAAAAATGTAGATGGAGCAAAGTTTTTTTGTGAGCCAAAATTTGATGGGGCAAGTTTAAATCTTATTTATGAAGATGGTAAATTAATCCAAGCGATTACTAGAGGGGATGGGAAAATAGGTGAGGATGTCACAACAAATGTGAAAACAATTCACTCAGTTCCTATCGAAATAGATTACAAAGAAAAAATAGAAATTCGTGGTGAAGTTGTTATAAAAACAGCAGATTTTGAAATCATCAATAATCAACGATTAGAAGCAGGTGAAACACTTTTTGCTAATCCTAGAAATGCAGCAGCAGGAAGTTTAAGACAACTTGATTCTAGCATAACAGCAAAAAGAAGATTAGTTTTTCAACCTTGGGGAGTAGGATTCAATTTACTTGAACAACCACTTTTAAGCCAAAAGATGGATTTTGTCTATTCTTTAGGATTTTTGAAACCACCAATGAGAGAAAATTGTTCGACAATTGAAAATATAGAAGCATTTTATACAAAGGTTTTAACGTCCCGTAGTAATATTCCTATGATGATGGATGGTATGGTTATAAAAGTTGATAACATTGAGTTACAAGAAGATTTAGGCTATACAGTGAAGTATCCTAAATGGATGTGTGCTTATAAGTTTCCTGCTGTTGAAAAGATTACACGTATTAATGCTGTGACTTTTCAAGTAGGAAGAACAGGCGTTATAACGCCTGTTGCTGAAGTTGAACCTGTAGATATTGATGGTGTTACGGTTGAGAGAGCAACACTTCATAATTTTGATGAGATACAAAGAAAAGATATAAAAATTAATGATTATGTCATTATCATAAGAAGTGGTGATGTTATACCTAAGATTATTAAAGTCATTGAAGAGAGACGTGATGGTAGTGAAAAAGAGATAATAAGAGTGAGAGAGTGTCCTACATGTAAGAGTGAATTACTTGATGAAGGAGCACTTATCAAGTGTCAAAATCTTGCTTGTGATGACAGAGTGGTTAATTCTATTATACATTATGCTTCAAAAAAAGCTTTGTATATAGATGGATTGGGTGATAAAATAGTAGAACAGTTGCATCGAGAAAAGCTCATTCATAGCGTAAAAGATTTGTATGATTTAGATTTGGATACACTTTTAGGTTTAGATGGATTTAAAGAGAAAAAAGCACAGAAACTTTTAGCTTCTATTGAATCGAGCAAAGGTGTAAATTTAGATAGATTTATATACGCACTTGGTATTGAGCATATAGGTGAAGTTGCAGCAAAAGCTATTGCTCTAAATTTTGGTTTTGAGTGGATTAATGTGCAAGCAGAAGATCTTGTCAAGATTGATGGTTTTGGAAGTGAAATGAGTGCGAGTCTTGAAGAGTTTTTACATGTAAACAAAGAGAAGATAATAGCTTTAACTCAAACAGTCAAACCTGTAGAATTAGAACAACTAGAAGTCATAGAATCAATTTTTAATGGAAAAACAGTAGTAGTTACAGGAACTATGAGCCAAAGTAGAACAGAGATTAAAGCACTTTTAGAAAGATATGGTGCCAAAGTAGTAGGAAGCGTATCTAAAAAGACCGACTTTGTTATTTTTGGAGAAGATGCAGGAAGTAAATATGATAAAGCACAAAGTTTGGGTGTTAGAACATTGAGTGAAGAAGAAATGAAAGAGATTATATGAGATTAGATGTATATCTGTTTGAAAAAGGTTTATGTAATAGTAGAAATAAAGCTGCTGAGATGATAAAAAACCGTGAAGTTTTAGTAGATGGTAATGTTATAACAAAAACATCTTTTAAAGTAGAAGAGAGTAATAAAGTAGAAGTAGAAGAAAAAACACAATATGTTGGACGTGCAGGATTTAAATTAAAAGGTTTTTTACAAGAATATAAAGCTTTACATGTAAAAGATTTAAATTGTTTAGATATTGGAAGTAGTACTGGTGGATTTGTTCAGGTACTACTTGAAAGTGGTGCTAAAAGTGTGAGTGCTGTGGATGTTGGAAGTGAGCAATTACATGTTAGCTTAAGAGATAACCCAAGAGTAAAACTGTATGAACAAACAGACATAAGAGATTTTGTGAGTGATGAAAAATTTGATTTGGTTACTTGTGACGTATCATTTATAGGAATTGAACAGATTTTGAGTGATATTGATAGGTTATCAAATGATAAGATTTTAGTACTTTTTAAACCACAGTTTGAAGTTGGATTAGGTATAAAAAGAACTTCAAAGGGAGTCGTTAAGGATGCTTTAGCTATAAAACGTGTTCAAGAAAATTTTGTAGCAACATGTTTTACTCTCGGATGGGAATTAATAGAAAAACAAGAGTCAATTTTGAAAGGAAAAGAGGGAAATGCAGAGACCTTCTACTATTTTAATAAAAGATAAAATAGACACTATAGCTATTGGTAGTTTTGATGGTATCCATTTGGGACACATGCAACTTATTAATAGACTTGGGGAAAATGGAGCTTTATTAGTAATAGATAAAGATCATTCAAATCTAACCCCTGGATTAAAAAGAACAGAATATTCAAAAGTCCCTTGTATGTTTTATCATTTTTTGAAAGTTAAAAATTTAAGTGGTGAAGAGTTTATACAGATAATAAAAAAAGAGTTTTCAAATCTAAAAAAGATAATAGTTGGTTATGATTTTCAATTTGGGAGAAAACGATCTTGTACAGCAAATGATTTATTAACTCTATATGATGGTGAAATAGAAATAGTCGAAGAGTTTTTCTATAAAGGAGTTTCTGTTCATTCTTCTATAATCAGAGAATTATTAACAACAAAAAAAGTTGATGAAGCAAATGTTTTTTTTGGAAGAGAATACTCTGTTTGTGGAAAAGTAGTAAAAGGTCAAGGACTTGGAAAAAAAGAACTTTTTCCTACAATAAATATAAAAATACAAGATTATCTTCTACCAAGTGATGGGGTATACGCTTCAAGAACAAAAGTAGGAGAAAAAATATATGATTCTGTCTCTTTTATAGGAAATAGAGTAAGTACAGATGGAAACTTTTCTATAGAAACACATATTTTAGATAAAAATATTGTAGTTGAAGATGAAATAGAGATATATTTTGTAAAGTATTTAAGAGAAAATAAAAAATTTGATGATTTATCAATTTTAAAAAAACAGATTGAAATAGATATAAATAGTGCAAGAAGTGTTTTAAATGGATAAAGTTTTTTCAAAACCAATAAAAAAGCAATTTGAGTTTGACGAAAGTGTAGCAACTGTTTTTGACGATATGCTTGAGCGTTCTATTCCTTTTTATAAAGATGTTATCGCTTTAGTTTGTGATTTAGTGGAACTTCACTGTAAAGATGATGCTAAAGTTATAGATTTGGGGTGCTCTACTGCAAATACTCTTTTAAATCTTTATAAAAAATCACATGATTATAATCTTATAGGAATAGATAATTCTGAAGCAATGCTAGAAAATGCTAGTAAAAAAATAAACGCTTATGGAGCAAATATTGAACTTATTAATGGAGATATTACAAAAGTAGATTTAAATGGCTCTGATGTTATCATAGCTAATTATATGCTTCAATTTATACGTCCTTTAGTAAGAGATACTTTTGTAAAAAAGATATATGACTCTTTAGAAGTTGATGGTGTTTTTATCTTTAGTGAAAAAATAATTTTTGAAGATAAAACTTTAAATAAACAGATGATAGATATGTATTATGAATTTAAGAAAAAGCAAGGATATAGTGAATTTGAAATTTCTCAAAAAAGAGAAGCTTTAGAAAACGTGCTTGTTCCTTATACAGAAGAAGAAAATAAAAAAATGATTTTAAATGCTGGTTTTAAATCTGTAGAGTCACTTTTTAAATATGGAAATTTTGTGACATTTTTAGCTAAAAAGTAGAAGGGGGAAATCCCTACTACTTAAAAAGATGTTTATGAGAATTTTTTAAAGACTCTATTACCTGAATAACTTCTTCATATCCCATTTCTGCTACTGCTTCATCATCTTCAAAAACTTCATCTAAGCCTTTAAGATATGCATCAACAGCATCAGGAATTTTATCATCTTTAACTCCTGCAAAGTGTAAAGCAGCTCCTAACATATCAGCTAGTTGCATTGCAATCTCTTCTATCTCAAATTCTGCTTCTTCTAATTCATCTTTTAAATTTTTATTTGCCATTGTTTACCCCTTTAGTTGCAATTATATCCATAACCTGTTTTCTTACATTATCATATACAAAACTATCTTTAAAGCTATTTAACAAACCACCACTTGCATTTGGATGACCACCACCATTTCCTAAACGTGCTGCCATTTTACTTACATCTATCTTACCATCAGCTCTTAGGCTAATAGTTTTTCGAGAAGTAATATCCATGAAAAAATCAAAGTCAGGATTTTTCTTTAAAAAATCATTTCCAATAATAGAAACATTTCCTATGTTATATGTTAATATCCCTTTATATTCACCATAGTTGATTTGCATTTTTTCTTTATTTTTTGTTAGCATATTAACATTATATGTTGATACTAGGTTACTTAATGTATCATTTTTATCTAGTTGAAAAAAAGATTTTTTTATACTATGGATAGCTTCATCTAAAATTATATGAGGATTTTCTTTATTAAAAAATGGTTGAATTTTTTCTAAAATTGCAAACATATACTGAGAATTTTCTTTTGGAAACATAACTCTATTTATTTCTCTAGCCGCACTAATAACTCCTAGGCAAACTTTTCCTAGTTCAAATTCCTTATCATCATCTAGCCATATATCAACAGCATTTATAACATCGGTTAGTTTTGAAAGGTCTTTATTTTCATTGAGAATTGAGCTAAAAAAGTCGTACGTTATTTTAGTTGCACTTCTTGTAGCATCTAAAAAATACCAGTCATATTCATTTGCACAATCTTGTCCACTTTTGTGGTGGTCTAAAAGTAAAAGTTTGACATCTTTTTGATTTATTTTTATTTTGCCTTCTAAATCTTTTGCTTGTTCTAAAGTAAGATTTAAATCCGTTATTAATACAAGATTGTTCTCAATATCACTATTTGCTATTGCTTGAGTTATTTGGTTCATTCTTTCATTAATTTCTTTTCCATAATTAGAGTTAAAAAACTCAATATTTTTAAAAAAGTAATTTGTTACCATTTGGCAACCGTAACCATCCAAGTCTGTATGGGATAGATGGTATATTTTGTAGTTCATTTTTTTCCTTATAAATTTTCTATTTCTATACTACTCATGACTTCAAAATTAGCACTTGAGTCAACTTCTGCATGTGAAAGTACTACTATATCAAGTCCAAATTTTTCAAAAATATCAGTAAGAGATTTCCTTAGCATTGGATCAACTATAATAACAACAGGTGCAATTCCTCTTTGAAGTAGTTTTGTTGCTTCATCACTTACACTTTGAACTAAAGTATTTATTTGCCCAATATTCAGGAGTAATTCTCTAATTCCATCACGCTCATGTAATGAATCTAATAGTTTTTGCTCAGTAGCAGCATTAAAAGTAAGAAGTTTCAATATCCCATCTTCATCTTTATACTGTCTTGTTATCATACGGGATAGTTTAGAACGTACTTGTTCTACAATTATATCTATATTTTTTGTTATCTCTGCTACATCACTTATGGTCTCAAGAATGGTTAATAAGTCTTTTACTGGTATTTTTTCATGTAGAAGGGCTTTTAGTACTTTTTGAATAAGACCAATTGTAGCAACTTTTAGACAATCTTCTACAATTACAGGATAAGTCTCTTTGAGTTTGTCAACAAGACTTTGAACTTCTTGACGAGTGAGTAATTCTTCCGAATGTTTCTTAATAAGTTCGCTCATATGTGTAGATATAACAGTAGCTGGATCAACAGCAGTATATCCCTTTATAATAGCATCCTCTTTTATTTTTGGATCAATCCAAAGAGCATCTAAACCAAAGGCAGGCTCTTTAGTAGGCATACCTTCGACTTCTTCAGAAACTAGTCCACTATCCATTGCTAAATATTTATCAGGATATATCTCACCTTCACCTATAGAAATACCTTTTAAAAGTAGTTGGTATTGGTTAGGATTGAGATGTAGGTTATCTCTTATTCTTACTTGTGGGATAAGGTAACCAAAGTCACCAGCTATTTTACGACGCATACTTTTAATACGTTCTAGTAAATCACCACCTTGAGCAGGGTCTGCTAATTTAATGAGTTGGTAACCTAAATCTAACTCTAGAATTTCTAGTTTTAATATATCATTAAGTGCAGTTTCTTCTTCTTTTTTCTCTTCTTCTGGACTTTTTCTTGGTGCTGATTGTGGAGTTTGCCCTTCTGCTGCTTGGTTTAATCTTGTTCCTGCTTTTGGCTCTTTTGTTTCTATATGTTTTAAAAAGAATTTATCTAAAGAAAATGTTCCATCGTGGGTAACTTTAACAAGATAACCCAGCCCTAAAAAGATAAGACCAACAAAACCCAAAGAGAGTGTTGGTAAGCCTGGTACTAAAGCAAACATCATAAGAATAAAACCAACAATAAGAAGTGTTTTATACTCACTAAATAGCTGTTCAATTGCACCTTCAGAAAAGTTTTGACCATCATTACCTTTACTTGCACGTGTAATAATAATACCAGTTGCAGTTGAACTAATAAGTGCAGGAAGTTGAGAAACTAAACCATCTCCAATAGTAAGTATTGTATAAGTTTGTGCACTAACAGCAGCATCTAAGTCATATTGAAATGCACCAATTAAAAAACCACCAATAATGTTAATAATAGTAATAATTATACCAGCAACGGCATCACCTTTAACAAACTTACTAGAACCATCCATTGCTCCATAAAAGTTAGCTTCTTGAATAATAGCTTCACGACGTTCACGTGCTGATTTTTCATCGATAAGTCCAGCATTTAAATCTGCATCGATTGCCATTTGTTTACCTGGCATTGCATCAAGTGTAAAACGAGCAGCAACCTCTGCAACTCTAGTAGAACCTTTTGTAATGACCATAAAGTTAATTAAAACCAAAATAGAAAAGACAATAACACCTATAACATAGTTACCACCAACAACAAATTGACCAAAACTAGAGATGATATCACTTACTGCATCAGTTCCTAAATGACCTTTACTTAAAATCATTCTTGTTGTTGCAATATTTAATGAAAGTCTATAAAGAGTTATAATCAAAATTAAAGTTGGAAAAGTGGTTAAATCAGTCGGTTTAGGTATATAAAGTGATATAAGAATAATAAGAACTGAAGTAGCCAAAGAAATTGTAAGAAAAAAATCTAAAACACCACTAGGCAATGGAACAATAATAATAGCCATAATAGCTACTATAAAAGCAACTATCGTTAAGTCTTTTGCTTTAACAATTGTTTCTAAAAAAGGAGCAATACGAACTAGCATACTTTTTTTATTGGTTGCCATGGTAGCCTTTTAAACATTTTGATAGTAATAAACTTGTATAAAAGTCTATTACATTAAGTAATTATATCTTTAAGTGACATATTATCTAAAAAATCATCAATTTTAGATTGAAGTTTGTTTAAAAATGGCAAAATTTTGCAAAAATCTGCTCTATTATTAGGGCAACGTCCAAACTCAGTTGTGCATTCTAATACCATAGTAGGTTTTTTTTCTGCACATGCCACAATTTGTTTGAGACTAAATTCACTAGGATCGCAGGCTAATTGAAAACCACCATGAGCACCTTTAAAAGATTTTAGGATACCTTCTTTTGCTAGTGATTGAAGTATTTTTGCTAAAAAACTTTTTGATATGCCAAGTTGTGTCGATAAAGTATCAACATCTTGTGGGGTGTCTTTTTGTGAAATCATTATTAATGATAAAAGAGCATATTCACTTGCCTTAGTCAATAGCATACATATAATCCTTGCTGTTTTAAATCGGATAATTATTGTACTAAATATTTACTTGTTTTAACTTTATGTAGAAAATATAGACTTTTGAGTTTAGTTATCTCGTTTAAAGATAGATTTTGTTTGTTTAGATATAATTCATCTCCCCTTTTTTTAGGGAGATTATACCAATTTGGAGGTCATTATGGCTTTGGATTCGGCGAAAAAATTAGAAATCGCAAAAGAATATGGTGCTAGTGAAACTGATACAGGTTCACCAGCAGTGCAAATTGCTCTACTTACATTTAGAATTGTTGAGTTAACTGAGCATTTAAAAATTAACAAGAAAGATCACTCTTCTAGACTAGGTCTATTAAAACTTGTTAGTCAAAGAAAAAGATTGATGAAATATCTTAAAAGAAAAGATTATACTAAGTATAATGAAATAGCTACAAAGCTTTCTATAAGAGTTAAATAATCTTAGGGACTCATTTGAGTCCCATCTCCAGTTTCCATCCCACTAAAATTTCTTCATTTAATAATTTATTTTTCGACCCAGCAATAAATATACGAAAAACCGTATAAATATATATAATTTTTACTATAAAATATCAAAAAACGTATAAAAAACAAAAAAAAATGTTTTAAATAGCTATAAAAGTAATTATTTTTGGTATAATTTATCATGTTTTATTTATATTTAGGTGTAATTAAAACAATTTTGGTTAAAATCATTTGCATGAAGACAAAAGATATATTTAATCTGCTTCACAATGCAGTTGAATCAAAATTCCTTGGTAAAAAAATTAGTCAGCGAGAAATGGCAAATAGATTAGATGTATCTATGCGAACATATCAAGATTGGAAGCTTGGTAATTCACAGCCACAATCAGCCGTTGCTATTTTTAAAATGTTAACAGAACTGGATGATGAAGATGTCTTACATGTTGTAAGAAGAATTCGTCGTGGTTTTTTGGAGGAAACTAAATGAGCACATTGACAAAAACAGAAAGACAAGCATTGGATGAGTTATTTATAACGATGAATGAAAAAAGAGACTTTCTTACAAAATTACGTAATTCTAGAAAAGAAATGATACGTATTTTTAAAACAATCCTAAAAAACCAAAAGTTAAATCAAAAACATTATTAAATTTCTACATACAAATTACACTTCTAAAATTTCCCTATTATTTTTTATATACACATCAATGGCTTTTTATCGTACTTTATAGAAATATTATTGTAACTAAATATACTTTAGTCAAATAGACTAAACTATCTTACTTGACAACAATACACTCAATGTTGTATAATGCTATCAGCAATTAAACATAAAGAGTGCTAATATGAAGAGAATATCTAAAAGAGACATTATTTTAGAAGCTATTATTCAAGAGTATTTGAATTCAGGAGAGCCTATTGGTTCTAATGAGCTTCAAATGAAAATTGATATGGAAATATCTCCTTCTACAATAAGAATTTATCTTAAAAAACTCTCTGAAGAGGGCGCTTTAGTTCAATTGCACGTTAGTAGTGGACGTGTTCCTACAAATGATGCCTTGATTAATTATTGGAAAGATAGATTAAATCCCACAAAAACTTTAGAAATAAGTAGTATAGAAAATATGGAAGATTCAGTAAATGAACATGGACTCTTTTGTATTGCTCAAAAAAGTACGCGTGAGTTTTTTAGAGAAATTATCGAAGTAAGTGATAGATTTCTTATTTTATCTTTTGATACACAAGAGGTAGTCTTAAAATATAGTGAACAAGTTAAAAGGTTTCTATCTAATTTAATAGGATGTGAGATAAGAGAGTTAAAAAATATCTCTGCTCAGGTAGGTTTGTATGAACTCCATGATAAATTACATCAGATATTGAGCTCTTTTCCTATTTTATTAGCTGGTGAAAGTCAGTTATATGAAATTGCAAAAGAACAAGAAGATAGAAGTTTTATTAACCAATTTTTAAATTATGAATTTTCTTTTGGTTTAAAAGAAGGTGTATATTTTGATGGTTTTGTTCCAAATGGATGTATGGCAATAAAACAGTTAGCTACTATAGAAGAAAATGATGCAAATCTTTTTTGTTTTGGCAAAATAGATAGTGATTTTGAAAGTTTTATGAACTATACATGTAAGTAGGTATAGTTTTATGAAAAAAGAAGTTGAAAATGAGGAGCAATATATGAGTGAAGATGTTGAAAATAAAGAACCTCTTGAAGAAGATAATATAGAGGTAGAAGAAGAAGTAACGACTGAAGAGGAAATTACTGAAGAAGATGAAATTGAGGTATTAAAAGCCAAAGTTGCAGAGCTTGAAGATCAGTATCTAAGAGCTAATGCTGAATTTGAAAATATGAAAAAAAGATTAGAAAAAGAAAAATTTAATGCAGTTTCTTATGCAAATGAGCTTTTTGCAAGAGATATGCTTACTATTATTGATGCACTTGATTCTGCTTCTGCACTTAAAAATAGTGAAGATATAAAACCAGAAGAGTTGTTTGAAAAAGTAAAAGAAGGTATTGATTTAACAGTAGATCAGTTTAAAAAATCTTTTGAAAAACATGGTATAGAGTTAGTTGATATTAGTGGTGAATTTGATCCTAACTTTCATGAAGCTGTTATGCAAGTTGAAAGTGAAGAGAAAAATTCTGGGGAGATTCTACAAGTATTCCAAAAGGGATACAAAATAAAAGATAGAGTATTAAGACCAGCAATGGTTAGTATAGTTAAGTAAGCGAGATAAAAATAAAGACGACTGCAAAGTTGTGCTTTAGTGCAATAAATTTTTAAAGGATTATTTCTTTAAAAAGAAAACAATAAAATGATAACAAAGGATAAAAAATGGGAAAAGTAATTGGAATTGATTTAGGAACAACAAACTCTTGTGTTGCAATATATGAGCGTGGTGAAAGTAAAGTTATTGCTAATAAAGAAGGAAGAAATACAACTCCTTCAATTGTAGCTTTTACAGATAAAGATGAAGTTTTAGTTGGTGAAACTGCAAAAAGACAAGCGGTAACTAATCCTAAAAGAACAATTTATTCTATTAAAAGAATTATGGGTCTTATGAGTGATGAAGAAAATACACTTGAAGCGAAAAAAAGATTACCATATGCTATCGTAGATAGAAATGGTGCTTGTGCAATTGATATTGAAGGTAAAGTGTATACTCCTCAAGAAATTTCTGCAAAAGTACTTATGAAACTAAAAGAAGATGCTGAAAGCTTTTTAGGTGAAGAAGTAACTGACGCAGTTATTACAGTTCCTGCTTATTTTAATGATTCTCAAAGAAAAGCAACAAAAGAAGCTGGTACAATCGCTGGTCTTAATGTTTTAAGAATTATTAATGAGCCTACTTCAGCAGCACTTTCATATGGTCTTGATAAAAAAGATGCTGAAAAAATCGTTGTTTATGATTTAGGTGGTGGTACATTTGATGTTACTGTTTTAGAAACTGGTGATAACGTTGTTGAAGTTTTAGCAACTGGTGGTAATGCATTTTTAGGTGGTGATGATTTTGACAACCGTTTAATTGATTGGTTAGCAAGTGAATTTAAAGCTGATAATTCAATTGATTTAAAAAATGATGTAATGGCTCTTCAAAGACTAAAAGAAGCAGCAGAAAATGCAAAGAAAGAGTTATCTTCATCAACAGAAACAGAAGTTAACTTACCATTTATTACTGCAGATGCAAGTGGACCTAAGCATTTAGTTAAAAAATTAACTCGTTCTAAATTTGAATCTATGATTGAGGATTTAGTAGATGAAACTATCAAAAAAATTGCTACAGTTGTTAAAGATAGTGATTTAAGTAAAGATGAAATTAAAGAAATCATTATGGTTGGTGGTTCAACTCGTGTTCCTTTAGTTCAAGAAAAAATTAAAGCATTTTTTGGAAAAGAATTAAATAAATCTGTAAACCCTGATGAAGTTGTTGCTATTGGTGCTGCTATTCAAGGTGCTGTTATCAAAGGTGATGTAAAAGATGTACTTTTACTTGACGTTACTCCTTTAAGTCTTGGAATTGAAACTCTTGGTGGAGTTATGACTAAGTTAATTGAAAAAGGTACAACTATACCTGTTAAGAAAACTCAAACTTTCTCAACTGCTGAAGATAATCAACCAGCTGTTACTATTCATGCACTACAAGGTGAGCGTGAATTTTCTAGAGATAACAAATCATTAGGTCAATTCAATCTAGAAAGTATTCCACCAGCTCCTCGTGGTGTTCCTCAAATTGAAGTTGCATTTGATATTGATGCAAATGGTATTTTAACTGTAAGTGCAACTGATAAAGCAACAGGAAAAGCTCAAGAAATTAAAATTTCTGGTTCATCTGGACTTGATGAAGCAGAAATAGAAAAAATGGTAAAAGATGCTGAACTTCATAAAGAAGAAGATAATAAGCGTAAAGAAGCAGTAGATGCTAGAAATCAAGCTGATGCTCTTGCTCACCAAACAGAAAAGTCTCTTTCTGAAATGGGTGATTCAATAAGTGCTGAAGATAAAGAAAAAATCGAAAGTGCTTTAAAAGATTTAAAAGATACTTTAGCTGATGAAAACTCTTCAAAAGAGCAAATTGATGAAAAAGTTAAAGCTCTTACAGAAGCAAGTCATAAATTAGCAGAAGCTATGTATAAAAAAGACGAAGGTGGTGCTGAAGGTGCTGAACCTAAAGGTGCAAAAAAAGACGAAGACGTAATTGACGCAGAAGTAGAATAATTTTATAAAAGTATGAGCTAGAAAATCTAGCTCATACTATATTTTATGATTTTATTGTAAATTGGAATTGTTTTTCCATTTTTATTGATTCATCTCTTCCATAGACCACTATTTTTCGATCTACAGTTATTTTTTTAGAAGATATTTTATTTGGATAATCAACATGATTTAAAATATGTTTTATAGCATTGAGTCTAGCTTTTTTCTTATTATCGCTTTTAACAACAGTCCAAGGGGCTGCTTCTGTATGAGTTGCACTTAACATCATAAATTTAGCTAGTGTATATTTGTCCCAATACTTTTGAGATTCTTTGTCTACAGGAGAAAGTTTATGCTGTTTGAGTGGATCTGTTTCTCTTGCTTTAAACCTTCTTTTTTGTTCTTCTTTTGAAACAGAAAAATAAAATTTAAAGATTTGAATATCTTCATCTTTAATCATAACTTCGAATTTTGGAGCATCTTTTAAAAATTTATGGTGTTGTCTTTCTGTACAAAATCCCATAACAGGTTCAACCATTGCTCTGTTATACCAACTTCTATCAAATAATACAATTTCACCAGCACTAGGTAAATGTTCAACATATCTTTGAAAATACCATTGAGTTCTTTCTGTGTCACTAGGTTTTTCAAGGGCTACTACTCTTGCACCTCTTGGATTTAGATGCTCAGTTATTCTTTTGATTGTTCCGCCTTTTCCAGCAGCATCTCTTCCTTCAAAAATCATGAGTATTTTAAGTCCTTCTGCTTTTACATGATTTTGGAATTTTAAAAGTTCTACTTGTAGACTTCTTAATTCTTCCTCGTATTCCAAAGTTTCTTTTTTTACCCAAATTTGTACTTTATTTTCTCTATTTTCACCCATTAGTAGTCCTTTTTTTAGAAGATAGTATATTATACATCGTTTATATTAATGAAATGTTTAGAGTTATTTGATACAATTAGTCAAATTATTATTAAGGTTTATAAGTGAAGTATTTTTTTAAGTTAATTTTATTGATATTAATTTTTGTAAGTTCTATGGAAGCTATCACACAAAAAAAGGTTTTATCTCCTGAAGAAGCATTTCAAATAAGTGCAAAACGTAGTGGTGATGTAGTTTTTATTAATATTGAACTTGGTAAAGATATTTATATTTATGCTGATAAATTAAAAATTAATATAATTCATCCAATAAAAATTTCTTTAGATAACGATATTAAAAAGCCAAAACCAATAGAGGATGATGATCATAAAATATATAATAAACCTATAAAACTTCTCATTCCTATTTCTATTATTAAAAAATATGTACAAAGTGGTAAGTTTAAATTAGAAGTGCAATATCAAGGATGTGCAACTTCAGGTATATGTTATCAGCCATTAAAAAGTCATTTTGAGTTTGATTTGGGTGGAGTCGATATAAATGGCAATACTAAAGGAGATCTTTCAGAACAAGATTCAATAGCTCAAAGTTTAACTAATAGTAGTATTTGGATAGTTTTACTAACTTTTTTTGGTTTTGGAATTTTACTTTCACTTACACCTTGTATTTTCCCTATGATACCAATACTCTCTTCCATTATTGTTTCACAATCAAATGAAAACATGTCAACAAAACGAGCTTTTATTCTTTCATTAGTTTATATTTTAGCAATGTCAGTTGCTTATACAATAGCAGGTGTATTAGCTGGATTATTTGGCTCAAACATACAAGCAGTACTTCAAGACCCTTGGGTTATAAGTGTTTTTAGTTTGATTTTTGTTACTTTGGCTTTTTCTATGTTTGGATTTTATGAAATTCAAATGCCTTCATTTATACAATCTAAATTAACAAAAAAATCAGATGAAATGCAAGGACAAGGTATTCTTGGTGTTGCTATTATGGGATTTTTATCAGCACTTATAGTTGGGCCTTGCGTTGCTGCACCACTTGCGGGAGCTTTGATATATATAGGACAAAGTGGAGACGCACTTTTAGGTGGATCTGCTTTGTTTGTTATGAGTATGGGGATGGGATTACCTCTTCTTATTATAGGCACAGGAGCTGGTAAATATATGCCAAAACCAGGAGCTTGGATGGATTCTATAAAAGCTGTCTTTGGTGTTATTATGTTGGCTCTTGCTGTTTGGATGCTATCTCGTGTTTTTGCTGCAGATATTATTATGTTTATGTGGACGGCATTAGTTATCAGTTCCGCAGTATACCTTGGTGCATTAGAACGCTTGGAGCAAGATGCAAGTGGTTGGAAAAAACTAATAAAAAGCTTTGGTGTGATTGTTTTTATTTATGGTATTATGCTTTTTATTGGTTCTATGACAAATGCAACGAATCCTCTAAACCCACTAGAAAAATTTTCTACTATGACAACCTCTTCTAATTTTAAAAAAGTAAGTAAAAAGACAGAGTTTCAACAAGTTGTAACACTTAAAGAATTAAAAATACTTATAGCTGAGTCTACAAAACCAGTAATGGTTGATTTTTATGCTGATTGGTGTGTGAGTTGTGTAGAGCTTGAACATTATACTTTTTCAGATAAGAGTGTAAAAGAAAAACTTCAAAATTTTACTCTTTTACAAATTGATGTGACTAAAAATACGGAGGAAGATAAAAAGCTTTTAAAAGAGTTTGGGCTTTTTGGACCTCCTGCTATCATGTTTTTTAAAAATAATACAGAGTTAAAAAATAAAAGAGTCATTGGATATAAAAATGCAAAAGAATTTTTAGAACATATAATAAATATTTAGTGGTTATTATATCAGTAAAATTTTTGTATAATTAAAACTTTAATATACAAATAACTAAAGGATTTTTTTTGAAAGTAATTCTAATTATAGATGTAAAAGGTTTAGAAGATAAAGATTTATTTGAAAAGCATTTGTTAAAAGAGGGATTTTCTCCTATCGAAGATGAAGAATTTGCTTATGAAGGTGAAACTACAACACATTTAAATAATACAAAAGCATATATTGTAGAGGTAGTAACTAAAGGACTTCAAAAAACAAATTTTGAAACTTGTAAAATTATTTTTCAAGTAGGAGATAATGCTATGGAAGCATATGAATTTAACAAAAGAGAAAACACTTTTAGTGGTGTAAGTGTAAGTTAGTTTTTCAATAAGTAAGAAGAGGGTATTCTTCTTACTTTTCTTTAAAATAATCTAATGCTTTTTTTAAATCTTCTGCAGTATCTATTCCAAAACTTTCACTCTCAACTCGTACCATAGCAATTTTTTTACCGTAGTAAATAGCTCTTAATTGTTCTAGTTTTTCTATATTTTCAAGTGGGGCAGGGCTTAATGCACAAAACTCTTTTAATGATTTTTTAGTAAATCCATAAATGCCTAGATGTCCAAAGTACTCTAAGTGTTCTTCTCTATCATAAGGGATTTTACTTCTTGAAAAGTATATAGCATTTTCATTTGCATCATTTATAACTTTTACATGATTAGGATCATTTGCAAATGTTTTATCTATGAGTTTGTAACAGCTTACCATCATAGCATCACTATTTTTAACTCTATCAATAACTTTTTGTACTACTTCAGGCTCAATAAAAGGTTCATCAGCTTGAACATTTACTATAACTTCATTTTCATCAATATCAAGCTTGCTAGCAGCCTCATTTATCCTATCTGTTCCACTTTGATGGTTTGTCCCTGTCATAACAGCTTTATATCCATACTCTTTTGCTAAATCTATAACTTCTTGTGAATCTGTAGCTATGACAACGGTATCTAATTCATGAACTCTTTTTGCTGTTGCAATAACCATAGGAAGACCATTTATATCAGCTAAAATTTTATTTGGAAATCTATTAGATGCCATACGAGCAGGAATAATTATCATATTAGTTACCCTTTATAAAACCAAGTATCGATTCTTCTATATCTTGTTTATCAACAACTTTATCATGCAAAATCTCTTTTTCAAAAAGTGAATTTATAGACTCAGGAATCTTTACATGTAAAGATTTATGTATCCCTTTAAGTGCTTCTTTATCGCTATAAGTATTGTTATCATTATTGATAGCATTAAACATAGTAGGAGCGAATTTTGTCCACTCTGCGGTTGAACATAGGACTGAAGGAATATTTTTTTCTTTTAGCTCATTGTATGCTTTTATACATGTAGCAGTATGAGGATCCATAATATATCCATCATTTGCAAATTCTTTAATAGTATTTTTAGCAAAATTGTCATCACAATATACAGCAGAAAAATCTTTTTGTAACTCTTTTAATTCTTCATCACTCAGTTTGTAATATTTATTTTCTTTTAACTCTTCCATCATCTCTTTTGTTCTTGAAGCTCCATATTTATCAAATAAAACTCTCTCAACATTTGAAGAGATAAGTATATCCATAGCAGGACTTGTTGTTAAAAAAAGTTCTCGTTCTCTTAAATCATATTCACCTTTAGTAATTAAATCAGTAAGAATATTGTTTATATTTGAAGCAATAAGAATTTTTTCAATAGGTAAACCCATTTTTTTAGCATAATAAGCACCAAGTGCATTCCCAAAGTTACCACTTGGTACTATTTGGTAAAAGCTTTCACCTAGACTTATACGATTTTGTTTGAGTAATGAAATATATGCAAATACATGATAAATGATTTGAAATATTATACGTCCAAAGTTTACAGAGTTTGCTGCACTCAGTTTAATGTTATCTTTTACTAATTCTTCTTTAAAAGAAGCAGAAGCTAAAAGGTTTTTAAGAGCATTTTGTGCATCATCAAAATTTCCTTCTATTCCTATAACTTTTAAGTTTTTACCAGCTTCTGTTACCATTTGAAGACGTTGCACATCACTTGTTCCACCACTTGGGTATAAACAAGCAACTTTGATATTCTCTTTATTTGCAAATGTATCAAGTGTAGCAGGTCCAGTATCTCCACTTGTTGCAGCTAATATTAGATACTCTTGATTTTGTTTTTTTGCAAGATCTGAGAGTATATGTCCAAAAGGTTGAAGAGCCATATCTTTAAAAGCACGAGTAGGTCCATGATAAAGTTCGTTTACGAAAAGATCATTTTTAATTTGTGCTAGAGGAACAGGATTGTTTTTATCATCAAAATTATCATAGAGTTTTACTGCATCTTCTAAAACATCTTTGTCAATATCAATATTGAAAAGTTCTAGTATATCAAGTGTAATTTGTTTGTAACTTTTTTGAGTGGCAAGTTGCAAAAATTCTAAATCTATTTTCGGTAAATTTTCAGGAACATAAAGACCTCCAAAACTTGCACTTGGGTTCATGATAGCATAAGAAAATTCTACTTTACTTTTCTTTTTTCCATCATTTCCTCTTGTCTCTATAAACATATTATTTTTCCTTTATTTCATTTTCTATAAGAGTACATATACCTTCACTCGTAAAAAGCTCGAGTAATATAGAGTGTTCTACTCTTCCATCTATAATTTGAGCACTTTTGACACCACTATTTAGTGCTTCTAAACAAGCATCTACTTTAGGAAGCATTCCTCCAGTAATAGTTTGATTATCTTTGAGTCTTTGTACTTCTTCTTTATTAAGTTTTGTGATAAGTTTACCTTCTTTATCTAAGATCCCTTTTGTATCTGTTAAGAAAATAATTTTTTCTGCTTTTAAAGCAGCAGCTATTTTACTAGCACAAAAATCTGCATTGATATTGTATCCCGCATGTGTTGAGTCATTACCAGAAGCAATTGGAGCAACCACCGGGATAAAACCTTCTTTTATGAGATTTTTAATAACTTTTTTATCTACTTTGGTTATATTTCCAACTAATCCATATTTACCATTATCTAAAGGTTCTGCTTTGATAAAGTTAGCATCTTTTCCTGTTATACCTATAGCTTTTGCACCATGATGATTTAATAAAGTTGTTATTTCTTTATTGATACTTCCACTCAGAACCATTTCAACCACTTCCATAACTTGCTCATCCGTTACACGAAGTCCATCTACAAATTCACTTTTTATATCTAACTTATCTAGTAAAGAGCTAATCTTATTTCCACCACCATGAACAATAACAGGTTTTAATCCTATGAGATGTAAGAGAATAATATCTTGAGCAAATTTATCTTTTAAGACAGGATTTATTTGAGCTGAACCACCATATTTTATTACAATAGTTTTTTTTCTAAAACTTTTTATATAAGGAAGAGCATCTAATAATGTTTTTACTTGTGCAAGTTTAGTTTTCATATATTTCTCCTTTAACTTGAACAAAGTCCAAGTTAAATTCTTCTTGTATTAGGAAGAATATTCTTAATTCTTTGTTTTTTAAGGGCTAATTTTATCTAAATTCAGCTAAAAAAGTGTTTACTTGTTTTTTTATATCAGGATTTATGTTTACACTTAAGTGTAAAATAGATAATGGGAGGTTAAAATCTTGCATTTTTACCATATCTTTTTCTGTAGTTAAAATTGAAGTGGCTTCATAATTTTTTAGAAGCTTTTCTAATTCATCTTTTGTGTACATGTAATGGTCTATAAAATAAACTTTACCTACTAAATTTTTAGGAAGATATTCATCCAATCTTTGAGGTTTTGAAATAGCAGTAACAAGAAGCATTTTTTTAGTTTCATTTGAGAGTGTAACAGATCTAGTAAAATCTTTATTTTCTTCTACAACTAAATGAGCATATTTGTATAAAAACTTAGGTTCTCTATAGGCTCCACTTGGTAGTGTAAAGTTAAGTTTTGGCTCAGGAATTGGACGTAAAAGGATATCAAATTTTTCTATGTGTGCTTTAGAAAAGCCATCATCTAAAAAAACAGCCTTACAGCCTATTTGATAAGCGTATTCGATAGCTTCTACTCTATCTTCACTAACTATTACAGTAGCTTTTGGAAGGGCTAAAGCATATAGCATAGCTTCATCACCACTTGTTTTTATATCAGTCTCTTTTGTTACTACATGTAAACCTTTTGATTTTCTACCATAACCTCTTAACACAATAGCAATATTTTCATAATCTTTAGCAAGTGAGATAAGAAAAGGAGTTTTACCACTACCTCCAATAGTTAAGTTACCAATACTCACTATAGGAATCGAAAGTTTTATTTTTTTTGCGGTAATTCTTTTTGTTAAAACTATAAAAGAATAAATAAGACTCAGTGGAAAAAGTAAAAATGCTAGAAAAAATTGAAGTTTGGAGGAGGGGTAGAAAAGATACTTTTCTACCCAAGATATAAAGTTTTGTTTAAACACGATTCTTGGCAATTTGTTTTATTTGTTCGCAAATATAGTGTACATCTTTATCATTTAATCCTGCATATATTGGAAGTGAAAGAATTTGTTGGTAATTTGTTAGAGCATTTGGAAAGTCATTTACTCTTAAATTATATTTTTGTTTATAATAGCTTAAGAGATGTAGAGGTATAAAATGAAGAGAGGTATAAATACCATTTTCTTTTAATTCTTTTGCAAAACCATCTCTATTTTTATCAACTTTAATTATATATTGGTCATATGTATGATTACTTTTTTTAACTGGAAGAGAAATATGTGGGCAATCTTTTAGCTCTTTATCATAAATAGTTGCAATTTCAAGTCTTCTTTTTATCGAATAATCATTTTTCTTTAATTGACCTATCGCAAAAGCCGCATTGAGTTCATTAAGATCATACTTAAATCCAATATCAACAACATCATATACATAACCAAGGTTACCAAATCTATCCCAACCATCGCTTACAATAGCGTGATTTTTAAGGAGCCTTGCTCTTTGCATTAAATTATCATCATTAGTAGTCATAATACCAGCATTTGCAATTGCATTTTTCATTTGAGGAGAAAATCTAAAAATAGTAATATCAGAACCAGTAGTTCCTACTTTTTTATTGTTATAATTTCCACCTAATGCTTGAGTAGCATCTTCTACTACTTTGACATTATAGATATTAGCAAGTTCATATATTCTATCTAAATTCGCTATTTGTCCTGCTACATGTGAAACAAAAATAGCTTTGAGTTTTTTATGGTTACTTTTTTCTAATACTTTTTCTAACTCATTGACGTCCATATTGAAATCATCTTTATCAATATCAACAAAGATAGGCTCTGCATCAAAGTGTCTTACGACTTCAGCAACTGCAGGAAAAGAGTTAACAGAACAGATAATCTTATCTCCTCGTTTTAAATCAAGAGCACACATTGCAAGATGCATAGCAGCAGTTCCATTGCATGTAGATACAGAGTGTTTTACTCCTACGTACTTTGAAAAATTACTTTCTAGTTCCTCAATTTTTGATGAGTCTTCAAAATCTAATACTTCATTAATAAGTGATTTTTCAGTATTGTCAATCAATGGTTTATAAAACGGAATTTCTTTCATATGTGTCCTTTACATTTTTATATCACGAGGGTATAAAAAATCATGACCTATGGTTCTATGCCCTAATTTCGCAATTATTGGTAGTTTTCTTTTAAATTGATTTTGATAAATTTTTTGAGTAATCAAGTCTACTAATTCTTTATCAAACTTATTTTCTAACAACTCTTCTTTACTTAATCTCTCATCTACAAATGCTTTTAAAGCAAGGTCTAGCTGTGCATAAGTAAAACCTAAATCTTCTTCATCACTTTGGCCTTCCCATAAATCTGCTGTAGGAGGTTTTTTGATTATAGAATCTGGTACACCTAAGTACTCTGCAAATTCAAATACTTCAGTTTTATACATATCTCCAATAGGATTAATTGCACTAGCTAAATCTCCAAACATTGTACCATAGCCTAAAAGAAGTTCACTTTTATTACTTGTTCCTAAGACTAAACTAGAATATTTTGCAGATAAGTCATACAAGACTGACATTCTCATTCTTGCACTAAAATTACCTATTCTTAGATTTGTTTTTTCTTTGTCTTTAAAATAAATTTCGACTAAATCACCGATATATACAGTTTGATTTATAATATTAAACTTTGTACAAAGTTCATTTGCATCATCAAAACTGCTTTGGCTTGAACTAGAACTTGGAAGCATAACTGCGCGAAAATTTTCTCCAAAAGCTTTTTGTGCAAGTACGGCAACTACAGCAGAATCAATACCACCACTAAGTCCTATAATAGAACTTTTTAGACCAGTCTTATAGACTTCATCTTTTAAAAATTTAACAAGATAATTTTCTATAAGCTCGTACTTTTTCACAGTATTTTTCTTTCAAAATTTAATTTAAATAATTATACTAAAGAAAATATTAATTATTTCTTTTATATATAAGTTCTTAATTTAAGTTTTAAGTGTTTTTAAGTACTATCAAGTAGAATAAAATTCTTAGTGAAGATAGTGTAAGTTAAAGGAAGACAAAATGAATATTACATGCCAACCTATGGGTATGCTTCAAACAAATTGTTATATTATTGAAAATGATGGTAAAGAAATTATTATAGATCCAGGCATAGAAGCTACTAATTGGGTACTAGCGAATGTTGAAAATCCAATAGCAATTTTAAATACACATGGGCATTTTGATCATGTGTGGTCTAATGCAGAGTTAAAAGAAAAATTAAATATTCCCATTTATGTTCCTATTGATGATGCATTTATGCTAAAAGATGATCCTTTTGGGCAAGGGACACCTTCAAGTCAAGCAGATGTTTTAGTAACAGGTGATCAAGAATTTGATATAGCAGGGTTAAAGATTACATATATGCATTTTCCAGGTCACACACCAGGATGTAGTGCTATTTTAATAGAAAATTCTCTTTTTAGTGGGGATTTTATTTTTAAAGGCTCTATTGGTAGAGTAGATTTCCCTTACAGTAGTCCTGAAGATATGAAAAAAAGTATACAAAAGCTTTTACATGTAGAAGAAAATTGGATTGTTTACCCAGGTCATGGTGAATCAACAACAGTATTTGCAGAAAAACAAGTTTTACCTATGTGGATAAATATGATTTAAAGAGTAAACCTCTACATGTAAAGGTTTATTTATACGAACGATCAGCATTTTTAATTTTTGTTTTAAAAATATGTTGTTCTAAAACTATAGCGTGAAATATTCCTTCATATATTTTTATTTCATTTATAAAACCCATTACTTTAATTTCACGTTTTCTACTATCTTCAAACTTTGCTTTTGCTTCAAACTCTACAAGATCGTCTAGTTTTGCTGGAGCTAAAAACTTTGAGCGTGAGCCAATAATAACAACATTAGGCTCATTGACCGCAACCGCAGCAGCATAATCAGCAGCGCCAAAAATAAATCCACTATGGATGAGTCCGAGCTCATCTACAATCATCTCTTTTGTTGTCAATAAAGTAGTTTTTGAATATCCTGCTTCTAAGCTTATAATAGTTCCACATAAATTGCTTTTTATTTTACCATGTGTTTGTAAATTTTCTTTTTTATCATCAATTGCATGTAAAGAAGTCTCTTCTTCATTTTCATCAAAGGCATCATCAAAATTTTCTTCTTCTATTTCTGCCAATTCTTCTGTGATTTCTTCACTCATATAAGCTTCCTTGCTTTCGTTTATACTTTATATATCGGTTAATTATTTTTTTAATTTAATGTAGACTCGTTTAGGTGCAGGATATCCTTCAATAGTAATATCTAGATTGTTAGGGTCTAAAAAGTCACCTAAACTTTCACCTAAAATCCAATCTGTTCTTCTTTGTTCATTTAATTCCGTTTTTTTAACTTCTAGAACTTCAAAAGAGCTAAATTTTGCTTTTTGGGACCAATTTTCTAAGGCTTTTATAGTTGGCACAAAATATATGTTTGGTATTTTTGAATATGTAAGACCAGGACATAAAGCATGGGGTTCATCACCATCTATCATAAAAGTATCAAGTATTACCTCACCATTTTTATTAAGACTTTTGTATAACTCTTTGAGCATATTTACAGGATCACTTCTATGATAGAGAACACCTAAACAAAATAGTATATCAAATTTATGTTCATAAAAAGGAAGATGCTCAACCCCTAAAAGTTCAAATTTAATATCTGTTTTTGCAAAGTGATTAATAAAATCAAATTGCATTTTACATAAGGCACTAGGGTCAAAACCTATGAGCCTTTTAGGTTTATCTTCTAACATTCTAAAAAGATAATAGCCATTGTTACAGCCTATATCTCCAACAATTTTATCTTTTAAATTAAAATAAGGTCTTATAAGATTGTATTTAATATAACTTTTCCATTCAGTATCTATAAAAGTATCAAAAACTTGAAAAGGTCCTTTTCTCCAAGGGCGTAAACCTAAAGCTGCTTGATGAATTTTTTCTTTATCATCAACGCTTATATGAGAATTTGTTATATTTAGGGTGTCTCCTAAAGAAAATTCAACATTTTTTATTTCAGGAAGATTATCAACTATAGCTTTTCTAACTTTATTATCTTTCCAGCCAAAACATTTTTGGCGTTCATTTCTGATGTTATTTAAATTCATTTTATTATATTACTTATTCTTGTATGGAATTATTTGTGGTGTCTTTTACTTTTTTAATAATTCTTTTAGTGCCATCTTTAATTTTTTGGTATTCAATGAGGTTTTCATCACATACTTTGTGGTACATTCCTACAGCATCATAGTACTCTTTACAGTCGTTGTAATATCTTGTACTAATGCCTCTATCATTGACATAAAGACAGCCAGAAAATAAAAATGGTAAAATTAGGATTAATATTTTTTTCATGAGCAACATAATAGCATTATATTTGTTAAACATTTATAATATAATTAAAGAAGAAAAACATCATATTAATATCAGTAAATTAATAGTAAAATCATATAAAAATAAAAAGGTAAATAATGAATCGAGTTTTAGAGTATTTTAAAACTATAACACAAACTCCAAGATGTAGCTTTAAAACAGATTTTATGCAAGAAAAAATTATAGAGATTTCAAAAGAGTTAGGCTATGAGGTCAGTGTTGATAAGAGTGGCAATATTTTATGTAAAAAAGGCAATCCAAAAGTATGTTTACAAGCTCATTATGATATGGTTTGTTTAGGTGATGTTGCAAATATAGAGTTAGTAGAAGACAATGGAATACTAAAAGCAAAAAACTCTACACTTGGTGCAGATAATGGTATGGGTATGTCTATTATGTTTACATGTATGGAAAAATTCACTGATTTGGAGTGTCTTTTTACCAATGATGAAGAAGTTGGACTTATAGGAGCTTCTAATTTAGATTTACAGTTTAGTTCATCTTGTTTGTTAAACCTTGATGGTGAAGAGGAAAAAGAGATTTATATTGGTTGTGCAGGTGGTATTGATGTTATCTCTACACGCAACTTAGAGTATCTTCCTCTAAAAGATGAAGAGTTTATTTATGAAGTGGGTATTTTTGATTTATCTGGTGGACACTCAGGTGTGGACATAGATAAGAGAATAGATTGTGCAACAAAAGTATTAGCAGCAGAACTTATAAAACATGATTGTAAACTTTTGCATATTGAAGGTGGAGAGTTAAGAAACTCTATTGCTAAAAATGCTAAGGCGGTAATTGCTACATGTAAAGAGTTTAAAGCTTACAATAGTGCTTTACATGTAAAGAAAATTGAGCATAAAAAAGAGTATATTAAAGATGGTGTTAATATTATAAAAGCTTTACACTCTTTTGCTCAAGGAGTAAGAAGTTTTGATAAAAGCTATATGATACCTTCAACGAGTATCAACTTAGGTGTACTTAGAATAACGCAGGGTGTTTTAAAGATAGATTGTTCTGCTAGGGCAATGAAAAACAGTGATTTAGTAAATTTAGCATATGAAACAGAGTCATTTTTTCAACTTATAGGTTGCGAAACATCTCAAAAAGATGGACATGAGCCTTGGGTTCCTGATGTTGGTACGTTTGCAAATATTGTCAAAAAAGAGATGTCAAAAGTATATGATGATGCAAATTTTTGTGCTATTCATGCTGGTTTAGAGTGTGGTATACTAATGCAAAGACAATCTAAGAAAATAGAAGCAGTAGCAATTGGTCCAACTATAAAATATCCACACTCATTAAGAGAAGAGTGCGATTTATCTTCGGTGGAGCGAATTAGTAAAGTTGTAGAAAATATAGTGGAGGGATTATAGTATGGCACTAATGAAATCAGCCGATATAAAAATCGGCACAAAATTAGAATATTTTGTGTTAGAAGACTCTTTTGGCGAAAAGTTTGATTCAAAAGAATCTTATGGTAAAGATGGAATGATAATCGCTGTAATGTGTAATCATTGTCCTTATTCGAATGCAATTTGGGAAAGATTAGAAAAAGTAGCATCATTTGCTAAAAAGCTTGATATCAATACAGTCGCAATCAATCCAAATATCCATCCAAATTATCCTGAAGATAGTCCTGCACATATGATTGATAAAATCAACGAATTTGGTTTGAGCTTTCCTTATTTAGTAGATTTTGATCAAAAAGTATCAAAATCAATCGGTGCAGTTTGTACTCCAGATATATTTTTATTTGATGGTGAAGGTGCATTATATTATCATGGTCGTTTAGATGATAACTGGCATGATCCTAAAAGTGTTAAAGATGAAGATTTAAGAGAAGCAGTAATTTCTCTTTTTGGCAAACAAGAGGCTCCTACGAAACAATTTAATGCCCAAGGATGTTCTATAAAATGGATAGATACAGTAACAGGATGAGTGAAAATAAACATATAATTATAGTAGAAGATGAAGCTATTATCGCTATGGATATACAGCATTGTCTTGTGGATTTTGGTTATGTTGTTGATGAGGTAGCTACTACGACAGATGAAGCAATGTTTTATATAGAAAAATATTTACCAAATTTAGTTTTGATGGATATTAAATTGAATGACAGTGCTGATGGAACAACGATAGTTGATTTAATACAAACAAAGTTCAATATTCCAGTAGTATATTTAACTTCTTTTACCGATAATGAAACTTTAAAAAAAGCTCAATCAACCAAACCGTATGGTTATGTAGTTAAACCAGTTGATGAAAAGCAGTTAAATAGTGCAATTCTTATAGCTTTATCAAGATTTGAAGAAGAAGAAAACAGTAACAATGGTGAAGTAATACAATTAAACAGTGAATATGAATATGCATTAAAAGAAAAAAATTTATATCATTTAAATGAAAAGGTGAATTTAACTAAAAAAGAGGGAGAGTTTTTCTTTTTTATGGTATCAAATAGAAATAAAGCTGTTCATTATAATAAAATCATAAAAGAGTTATGGGATAATGATGATGTTCCTACTTCAACGCTTAGAAGCTTAGTACGAAGAGTTAGAGATAAACTCAATGATGATTTGATAGAAAATGTTTCTTCTGAAGGGTATAGGATAATAGCTAAGTAATTACAACGATATTTGTAAGTGAAGTTCGGAAGAGGCAGCGGATTATGGATTGTGGATAAGTGTAAAGTTCCTCTTCCTAGTGAAAATTATACAAGAAAAAAGTATGCATTTTGTGCCATTTTAGTTAAAATTGTGCCATTATTGAGTTTTTTTGAAATCTATTTGATATTTAATTCCATTTAAATTTATAATTTCTAATTTTCCTTTTAATTGATATTTCACAAGTTCATACACAAGAGTCATCCCTAAAGAAGAAGGTTGTTGTGTTTTTTGAGATAAATGTTTTACACCTTTGCCATCATCAGCAACAATAAGTGTAAAGAGATTTTCTTTTTGTATAAGTTCTATAGTAATAGTACCTTTTTTATTATCTGTATAGGCATGTTTAAAAGAGTTTGTAATAAGTTCATTTACTATTTGCCCACAGGCAATTGCTTGTTCTATAGTAAGACTTATGTCAGTACAAGAAACTTGGAAAGTGACATTATTTTCAGTGTCAAATGATTTTTTTAGGTTTTGAACTAAAGAATGAATATAAGAATTGAAATTAACTTGAGTAAAGTCAGTTGAGCTATAAAGGTTTGTGTGTATAAGTTCCATTGTTTTTATACGGTTTTGAAGACTTTTAAATATATCTTTTATATTTTCATCTTTAATCTGTCTACATTGCATTCTTATGAGACCTGTAATAATAGCAAGATTGTTTTTGACTCTATGATGAATTTCTTTTAAAAGAATAACTTTTTCGTTCAAGGAATTTTCAAGTTTTTCTTCAGCTTCTTCTCTATCTTTTATTTCATTTAATAGTGAGTCTTTTTTTATATTAAATTGGTTTTCAAACTCTCTTTTTTGTTTTTCCAATTGTTGTTCTAATTCTTTTTTCATAAAAGATAAGGTCTTTAATTTATACTTAACAAAAAGAACAATAGACATAAATCCACAAAAAGTTATGAGATAGAGTATATTATTTCTATATTCTAAACAATAAATACTGTTATGGCAGTTGTTAAAAATATAATTTGCTCCTACAAAAACTAAAAACATAGCGAATAGTATAAAAGAAGTTATTTGCCAAAAAAGTGTTTTTTCATTTTTATTATCCAACTTTAAAACTTCCTTTGCTTTTACAATACTCTTTTAAAAAACATTTTTCTTCGCATTCTGGTTTTATTGCCTTACATACATATCTACCAAAAAGAACCATTCCTTGATGCAGTATATGTAAATCTGTTTTAAATTTTTTTGTAAGTTCTACTTCCGTTAAAATAGCAGTTTTTGCAGAACTAATTCCTAGTCTATGTGCAACTCTAAATACATGTGTATCAACGGCCATCAAGTTTGCACCAGCATACTCAATCATAACAACATGAGCAGTTTTTTGACCAACACCTGCAAGTGTAACAAGACTTTTTTCATCAAGAGGAATTTCACCTTCAAAATTTTCCATCACAGCTGTTGCCATTTTTATAAGATTTACTGCTTTATTATTGAAAAATGAACAAGATTTAATTAACTCTTTTACATCATCCAAATTAGCTTGACTTAATTTTTCTACGTTAGGATATTTATCAAATAATTTAGGCGTAATTATATTTACTCTTTTATCAGTACACTGTGCTGAGAGCATTACAGATATGAGAAGTTCATATAAATTATTATAATTTAATTCTGTTACGGCATCACTATAATTTGAAATTAAAATTTCTTTTATTTCTAAAATTTCTTTTTTAGTAGCTTTTTTCATTTGTGCATTATATCAAAATGTTAATTAATTGTTTAAATTGGTAATATATAATCATACTTTAATTCAAACATTAGTAAAATAATGTAAATTTATGAATACTACGAAGGAATCAGATGAAAAGAGTTATTATTGGAAGTTTAGCAACTATTGCTATGAGTATGAGTCTAAATGCGGCAGTTTATGCAACTGTAGATGGTACAGAAGTTACAGATAAAGATGTAGCTAGTTTATTAAGAGCAATGCCAGGTGCAAAGTTTGAGGCACTACAAAAAGATCAACAAAAACGTGTTATTGATCAAGCAATAGAAAGAAAACTTTTATCAAAAGAAGCTATTAAAAGTGGTATTGAAAAAGATGCTGAATATAAAAAGACTTTATCATCTATTAAAGGTGATTTAGCACTTGAAATTTGGATGAAAAGAGTTTTTGAAAAGATTAAAATTTCTGAAAAAGATGCAAAAGCATATTTTGATAAAAATAAAGATAAATTTGTTAAACAAGCAACTACAAAAGCAAGACATATTTTAGTGAAAAGTGAAGCTGAAGCAAAAGCAATTATCAAAGAGTTAAAAGGCTTAAAAGGTGAGGCATTAACAAAAAAATTCATCGAGTTAGCTAAAACAAAATCAACAGGTCCTAGTGGTAAGAATGGTGGTGATTTAGGTTGGTTTAATGCAAAACAGATGGTAAAACCTTTTAGTGACGCTGCTTTTGGACAAAAGAAAGGTGAAATTACAAAAACTCCAGTAAAAACTCAATTTGGTTATCATGTTATTTTAACAGAAGACAAAAAAGGTGGAGAAAAAGTGAAGTTTGCAGATGCAAAAGTTCAAATTGAAAATGGACTAAAAATGGAACAATTTCGTAAAGATGTTGCAGCAAAAGCAAAAGATTTAAGAAAAAAAGCTAAAATAGTAATTAAGTAGAAGGTATTATATGACAAGTTCTAAAATATTTGATTTTGTAAAACCTGGTGTTTTATGTGGCAATGATGTTACAAAAGTTTTTGAAGTAGCCAAAGCAAATAAGTTTGCTTTGCCTGCAGTAAATGTAGTAAGTACTAGCTCGGTAAATGCTGTTATGGAATCTGCAAAAAATGTAAATTCACCTGTTATTGTGCAATTCTCAAACGGTGGAGCACAATTTTATGCAGGTAAAGGATTAGATACTATAAAATCAGGTATTTTAGGAGCTATTAGTGGAGCTTTACATGTACACACCGTAGCTGAAGCTTATGGTGTTCCTGTAATCCTTCATACAGACCATGCAGCAAGAAAACTTTTACCTTGGATAGATGCTCTTTTAGAAGCGAGTGAAGACCATTTTGCAAAAACTGGTAAACCTCTTTATAGCTCACATATGATTGATCTTTCAGAAGAGAGTTTAGAAGATAATATCAATACGTGTGTAGAGTATCATAAAAGAATGAGTAAAATTGGTATGACTTTAGAGATTGAACTTGGTTGTACTGGTGGTGAAGAAGATGGAGTTGATAATACTCATCTTGATAATTCAGCACTTTATACTCAACCTGAAGATGTTGCATATGCATATGAAAGACTAAATGCAATTAGCCCTAACTTTACTATTGCGGCTTCTTTTGGAAATGTACATGGTGTATATAAACCAGGAAATGTTCATCTAACTCCAAAGATTTTAGATAACTCACAAAAGTATATTCAAGAAAAATTTGGAACTTTAGAAAAACCAGTTAATTTTGTTTTTCATGGTGGAAGTGGAAGTGAATTAGCTGATATTAGAGAAGCTATTGAGTATGGTGTTATTAAAATGAATATTGACACAGATACGCAGTGGTCATTTTGGGAAGGTACTAAAGAATATGTTGAAAAATATGATGCATATCTTCAAGGTCAAATCGGAAATCCAGAGGGTGACGATAAACCAAATAAAAAATATTATGACCCTAGAAAATGGTTAAGAGCAGGTGAAGAAGCTACTATAGCTAGACTTAAACGTGCATTTTCTGATTTAAACTGTTTAGATAGAAATTAAAAATAAAAGAGCCTATTTATGTAGGCTCTTCACTCCTTATGACATTCAATCCATCTCCTTTTGAAAAATATAATTTTAAAAATCAACAAATATATATAAAAAGAGACGATCTTTTACATATAGATTTTTCCGGTAATAAAGCAAGAAAATTTCATTGGTTTTTAAATCAAGAATTTACAAATATAAAAAGAGTCATATCTTTTGGTTCCAATCAATCAAATGCAATGTATTCACTTTCTGTTATGGCGCAACTTCGAGGCTGGGAATTTATCTATTTTTGTGACCATATCCCTCACTTTTTAAAAGAAAATCCCATTGGTAATTACAAGTATGCTCTGCAAAATGGTATGCAAATTTTAGAGAGTAAAAACAGAAAAGATGATGCTTACCTGTATACTTCAAAAAATGATCTTATCATAGAAGAGGGTGGCAGACAAAAAGAGGCTGAGTTTGGAGTGAAAATTTTGGCTGAAGAACTTATAAAAGATATACAAAATGAAGGCATCACAAATCCTTATATTTATCTGCCATCAGGAACAGGAACAACAGCCTTGTATTTACAAAAGCATTTGCCATTTAGAGTCTTTACATGTAGCTGCGTTGGAAGTGATGAATACTTAAAAGAACAGTGGAAAATGGTAGAAGATGATGAGAGTATATTTCCTATAATTTTAAGTAGTCCAAAGAAGTATCATTATGGTAAATTAGACAAAGAGTTATATGCACTTTGGAGTGAGTTAAAAAGCGATATGGGAATAACATTTGATTTGATGTATGACCCTGTTGGCTGGAAGAAATTTTTGTTACATGTAAAGCAAATAAATGGAACTCCTATCTTTATTCATCAAGGAGGAGTTAAAGGCAATGAATCTATGCTTGAGAGATATAAACGCAAGTATGGTATAATTTGAGATTATAAGGAAGAAAATGAAACAAATAGCAACAAATAATAATAATTTTAAAGAAGAGTTTAATGAACTATTAAAACGTGGACATATGGACATGGATAATGTCTCAAAAATAGTTTTAAATATAATTTCTGAGATAAAAAAAGATGGAAATGAAGCTCTTAAAAATCATATAGAAAAGTTTGATATGTGGTTACCAAAAAATGATGAAGATTTAGAAATATCACAAATTTCTATGAAAAATGCTTATGAAGATTTAGATAAAGATTTAAAAGATGCTTTGCAACTAGCCTATGATAGAATTAAAACTTATCATGAAAAACAAAAACCTACATCTTGGTTAGATTTTGAAGAAAATGGTAATGTTCTAGGACAAAAAGTAACTCCTGTAGATAGGGCAGGTTTATATATTCCTGGAGGGAAAGCAGCATATCCTAGTTCTTTACTCATGAATGCAATTCCTGCAATAGTAGCAGGTGTAAAAGAGATAGTAGTATGTACACCGGCTCCAAATAATGAATTAAACTCACTTTTACTCGCTGCTATGCATCTTTGTGGCATTAAAAAAGCTTATAAAGTTGGAGGTGCTAGTGCAATTTCAGCTATGGCTTATGGAACACAGAGTATTCCTAAAGTGGATGTTATTACAGGCCCAGGTAATATTTTTGTAGCAACTGCAAAAAAACTAGTTTTTGGTGAAGTACATATCGATATGATAGCAGGTCCTAGTGAAATTGGTATTTTAGCTGATGAGAGTGCTGATACAAACTTTTTAGCGATAGATTTGTTAAGTCAAGCAGAACACGATGAAATGGCAAGTTCGATTTTGATAACTCCTTCACAACGTATTGCTGATGAGACAAGTAAAAAAGTATATGAGTGGTTAGAAAAATTAAATAGAAAAGATATTGCTATGGCTTCTATAAAAGACAGAGGTGCAATCATTGTGACAAAAGATATGGATGAAGCGATTGAGCTTATGAATGAAATCGCACCAGAACATCTAGAAGTTATGACAGAACATCCTTTTGATTTATTGCCTACTATAAAACACGCAGGGGCAATTTTTATGGGAAGATATACTCCTGAGCCAATAGGTGATTATATAGCTGGACCAAATCATACTTTACCAACAGGAGGAACTGCAAAGTTTTATTCTCCTCTTGGTGTAGAAAATTTTATAAAAAAATCTTCAATAATAAGTATGAGCAAAGAAGGTATAAGTAACATTGGAAAAGAGTGTGCATTACTTGCAAAAACAGAGGGATTGGGTGCACATGCTGCTGCTGTTTTGGAAAGATTGAAATAAGGCAAAAAAGTATTTAATACCTCTATAAAAAAGTTGGGATAAATTCTCAACTTCTTCTTCATATATGTACCTTAGTACAATAGATAATAAAGTAGTATTTTAGTAATATAATAGTTATAAAAACTAATAAAAGGCTGTTTTATGTCAAAAGTTATAGGAATAGTAAAAGAAATAATTGGGACTATCAAGGTTACAACAGAAGATGGAGCAGTAAAAATACTTTCAATGGGTGATCAAATCCATGAAAATGACATAATAGATGCAATGGTTTCAAGCCAGGCAACGATAACATTAAATAATGGAAAAGAAGTTATAATTGATGGAGATACATCAACAGTTTTAACTGATGAATATATAAACTCATTTACCCCTGAAGTAGCTGTAACAAGTACGGATAATGACATAAAAGCCGTAGAAGATTTATTAGCAAATGACGAAGAAGGAACAGCAGCAGGTCAAGAAGGTGCAGTTGCAGGTGGATTAGGAAGTGCATACTATCATGATAGATTAAATTTTGGTGATGATGGATATGAATTAGATAGAACAGAATTTCAAAGAACTTCACCTTTAGTTGATGGCAATAATGAACCTATAGAAACTATAATTCCAACAGCTCAAACAACTTCAACAGTAGTAGTATCAGATGTAAATGATGGACCAACAATCACTGCAGATAATAGTACAACAGATGAAGATACAAGTGTAACAGTAGCATTTACTCCAGCAGATGTAGATGGAACAATCGTATCAACAACAGCTACAGTACCAGCAGAGCAAGGAACAGTAGTAGTAAATGCTGATAATACATATACATTCACACCAGCTGAAAACTTTAATGGTGATGCAACAATTACACTTACTACAACAGATGATGATGGAGCAACAGCTCAAACAACTTCAACAGTAGTAGTAT
>NZ_JFBL01000011.1 GCF_000597725.1 Sulfurospirillum arcachonense DSM 9755 | reverse complement strand
ACCATTTTTCATGCGCGGCGGTAGTTTAGTTGGTTAGAATGCTGGCCTGTCACGCCGGAGGTCGCGAGTTCGAGTCTCGTCCGCCGCGCCATGATAATTTATAGAACACCTCTAATATTATTTCAAAAATCAAAATATTCTACATATCAATTTCTATGCATTCTTTGTCTTAAACCTTCATTTTCATAAATATCTATTTCTGTAGAGTAGTCCTTATTAGCTTTTTTAAGCTCTGAACTCATAAAAGCTATAAGTTTGGCGTCTGCTTTTTTATGACTAGCAGTAAGTAGAACAAAGTTTAGGTAAAGTTTAATACCTTTAGGCATCTTACCTTTAATTTTAGAAGGAAAAATAAACTCTTTAGAGACTTTAATAATCGCATTTGTTAAATCATTTTTAGTAGAGTTTTTATTTGCAGCAATATCTAGCATATCTTCAATGGTAAGTTTTTTATTTTTAGTAGGAGCATTTTTTGTGTGCTTTTTTATCACAACACTCTTTTTTCCCATTGATGAAAATACAACAAGTAACACTAAAAAAACAATCACAGACAACGCTGCTATCAACGATATAATTAAACTTTTTTCTTCCACATTACAACCTTTCGAGGATTATAACGTAAGGGACTTTAAAAAGTCCCTATATATTTTGTCTAAAGTGTTTTAGATAAATTTCTATTTCTATAAGCTAGCCCTATTACAATAGCTACTACTGCTACTGTATAATAAACAAATGTAGGAACTGGAACTGGATCTCCTGAAGCATAAGAATGCATACCTGAGAGATAAAAATTTACTCCAAAATAAGTCATTATAATAGAGGCAAAAGACACTACTGATGCAACAGCAAAAGCAAATTGATTGTTTAAACTTTTTATAAATCTAAAGTGAACAACAGCTGCATAAATTAAAATTGAAATTAATGCCCATGTCTCTTTTGGATCCCATCCCCAATATCTACCCCATGATTCATTTGCCCAAACGCCACCTAAGAAGTTACCTACGGTTAAGAGACTCAGTCCTAATATCATAGCCATTTCATTAATTCTTGTAGCTTCAACAATATTTCTATCTATTTCATCATTTCTTTTCGATATTTGATTTGGTTTTTTTATAGTAAACAGTATTAATGTAAATAAACCAAGTAAACAACATAATCCAAAGAAACCATAACTTGCGGTAATAACGGATACATGAATATTTAACCAGTATGATTTTAAAACAGGAACTAACGTAGTTATTTGTGCATCCATCCAACTAAGATGTGCAACAAATAGAGTAACACCTGCTAAAATTGATGTTAAGGCCAAAGAAACTATTGATTGTCTTGAGAAAAATAGTCCAGCAAGAACTAATGACCAAGCAATATAAATCATAGACTCATATCCATCACTCCATGGAGCATGCTGTGCGATATACCATCTTAAACCTAAACCAAAAGTATGTACTAAAAAGGCTAAAATAGTAATAACAAATATAACTTTTGTAACTTTATGCAATGAAATTGAAGGTTTAAGCATTTTTGCAAAAATTGAAAACAGCAAGAAAAAACCACTTAAAAGATAAAAAGGTGTCAATTTCTGAAAAATTCCCGCTTTATTAAAAAACATTTCTGCATTTATTCTACTAGGTCGTGGCATAATATCTGAAGCATATTGCTCTTGATAAGATTTTATTTTTTGCACTGCTAAATTAGCCTGTGCCCAATTACCATTTTCAAGACCTTTTGATATAGCATCAAAATATCCTGCCAAAAGTGTTCTTATATCCTTACTTTCTTCTTTTGGAAACTGTGCAATTGCTCTTTTTAAACTATACCATCTATGATTAGGATCACCTATCTTTGGTATCATCTTCAAAATTTCACCTGTATAAACTAAATAACAAATATTTAATCTTTCATCTACTTTTATTACATCTTTGTCAAATTGATTTCTTTGAGATGGTTTTTTACGACTTGCTTCTTCTGCATATTTTTGTAACTTATACCCATAGTCACCATCTTTTCTAAAAAAGTCATTAAAAGTTGCTTTTTTTGCTTTTGAATCCATTCCTAAAAGTTTTTTTAATTCAGGATGGAATACATGGATCATAGGTTGAACTTGCCATTCACCAGGACTTGACATCATACTTAAAATCACTTGATTGGCACTCATACCTCTATATGATGATTTTCTATATACTTTATTTAATACTTCAGTTGAAATAGTATCAATAGGCTTTATTCTACCATCTGCACTTTGTACTAGTATCTCTCCAAATTTTTCCGCATGAGCTCTATCATATTTTTTAAGATAATTAAATGCATTTTCATTTGCTTGTAATTCTCCAACATGTAACAAACCAAACAACATAAAACATGCCAATAAAATCGATTTTATTTTAACCATATCTCTTTGAATCATACTTGATAATTTCCTAAAACGACTTTTGGGGTTAATAAGATTTAAGAACAAACCCAAACTTAATAAAATATATCCTATATAAGTTGGCCATTTCCCAGGATCACTATTAACAGAGAGAATAGTTCCTTTTTCATCTCTATCATATGAAGATTGAAAAAACCTAAAACCTTTGTAATCTAAAACATGATTCATATAAATTCTATATGGCAAAGTTGTACTTTGTTCTTTATCCAGAACTTCTACTTCACTTGCATATGACATAGGTGACATAGAACCAGGATATCTATCTAATTGAAAATCATTTAATTTTATTGAAAATGGTAATTCAAATATTTGAGAACCCCATTCAAATTTAAAATCAACCCCAGCAATATTTACTGCTTTGGGATATCCTTTTGCACCTTTTCCCATACCATACATTGCAACTTCTTTTGTTTTATCTTTAAAAGTAACATCTACAAGAAGTGCTGAAAGACTATTTCTATTTCTTTGCATTGGATTTGGATTTGATATGATTTTTTCTTTTCCCTTTAACCCTATATATTTTGGAGCAAAATTAGTATTTCCTAAAGTATAAAGTTGTCCTGATACAAATTCATACTCTTTATTTGCTTCATACGTACCTCTTGTATTCTCTATCATTTTAAACCAACCTATTTTTTTATTCGATTTAAAATAAAATTTTCCATCTCTAATAGTAACATTAACCATAGGCTTATTTTGTGTATTAACTTCTCTATTGAGTGAAAAATAAATTGGTGTTTCATCTAAATAATCTTTATCTTTTAAAACTACATTTTCTGTTTCACCATTACCGCTAACTACCATAGAAACCATAGGTGAGCCATCTTTTGCTTCTACAATATCAGTAATTGCATTTGGTATAAAATCTTTATATTCAATAGTAGCAATATCTCCATTGACATTTAAATCCATAGAAAAATCGTTATATCCAATAGCTGCTATTAACTTTTTTTTACTTTTTTTATAAATTTTATTCTCTTTAATTGCACTTGCAATAACAAATGATTCCGATGAAACTACTCTATTTTCAGCATGCCCTTCTCTTATGTGAAGTGAGCCTTCATAACCAGTATATCTAGTGATAGCTGCACCAATAAGTATAACAACAAAACCTAAATGAAAAAGTGCTGATGGAATTTTATTTTTTTGAAATACTTTGTACTTAAACATATTAGTTATAATTATAATTGTTAGTAAAACTTGAACTATTTCAAACCAAACTGTATTATAAACAACAGCCCAACTACCAGATGAACCAAAATCGTTCTCAATGAACGTTGCTATCGCACTTGCAAATGCAAAAAATAATAAAAAAACAATTGCTGCTTTCATTGAAAATAGTCCTTTTATTAAAGACTTCATATAACTCCTTTAGGATATAAACTCATCAGTATATTATCTGAGTAAAGTAAATATTTTTTAAATATATTAAAAAAATATTAAAAAAATATTTTAACTAATTTTTTTGGAAATTCTGTGATTTACATTAAGAGAGTAGTGATTAGAATAAACTAACCACCAAGATATTTTTTTCTAATTTCATCGTCACCAATCATTTGTGAAGCGATACCTTCCATAGCAATTTTGCCATTTTCAAGAACATAAGCATAATCAGAAATTTTAAGTGCAGCAAAAGCATTTTGTTCAACTAAAAGAATTGTAATGCCTTCTTCTTTTAATTTTACAATAGTTTCAAAAACTTCCCCTACTATTTTAGGAGCAAGTCCAAGACTAGGCTCATCTAACATTAAAAGTTTAGGCTCACTCATCAATGCTCTTGAAATTGCAAGCATTTGCTGCTCACCTCCACTCAGAGTTCCAGCCATTTGATTTCTTTTTTCTTTAATACGAGGGAAAAGCTTATACATCGCATCTCGCAAACGAGCATAATTTTCATCATTGTTAAAAGCACCCATACGAAGATTATCTTCTACGGTTAAATTTATAAAAACCCTTCTTCCTTCAGGCACAAGGGCCAATCCACGTTGTACTAATGAATGTGTTTTGTGATTGACTATATCATATCCACTAAAAATAATTTCTCCACTTCTTTTAACACTATTAAGCACTGCTTCTAAGGTTGAAGTTTTACCTGCTCCATTTGATCCTATCAAAGAAACAATTTTTCCTTCATCTACTTTAAAATCAATACCTTTTACGGCTTCAATAAGACCATAATACACATGTAAATCTTTCACACTAATCATGAATAAAATCTCCCAAATATGCAGCTACTACTTCTTTATCTTTTATTGCATCAGCTGGTTTACCTTCAAAAATAGTTTTACCATAATCTAAAACTAAAACTTTATCACAAAGCTGATTCACAAATTTCATATCATGCTCTATCAATAAAACTGTCAAATCAAAATCTTCTCTTGCATTATGAATCAATTCTGCCAACTCTTTAGTTTCAGCAGGATTCATACCAGCTGCTGGTTCATCTAAAAGAAGCATTTCAGGATTTGTTGCAAGGGCTCTTGCAATTTCTACTTTTCTTTGTTGTCCATAACTCAAATCTGTCGCTTTATAATGTGCAAACTCTTTTATACCAAAATAATCAAGTATTTCCATAGCGCGTTTTTTTACACGTTTTTCTTCACCAAAAAAGCGAGGTAATCTAAATATTGTTTCAAGATAAGTATATTTCGCTTGAAAGTCAAACCCAATAAGCACATTATCTAAAACACTCATAGAAGAAAAAAGTCTAATATTTTGAAAAGTTCTTGCAATCCCTTTTCTTACTATTGTATGAGGTTTTAGTCCATTGAGTGTTTCTTTTCTAAATAGTATTTCACCTTCAGTAGCTTCATAATTACCAGTTATTATATTGAACATTGTTGTTTTTCCAGCACCATTTGGTCCTATCAAACCATATATCTCTTTTGCTTGTACTGTAAAACTTGTATCATTTATGGCTGTAACTCCACCAAATTTTTTAGTTACATTTTTCATCTGAAGTATCATGATTCACCTCTTTTCTTAAAAAGGTCCTTCAATTCTCGTTTACCCATAATTCCTTCACGAGCAAATAGCATTACAAAAATTAATATCACTGAAAAAACAACCATTCTCATACCTGGCATTGCTGGAGTTTCCATAAATCCAAAGTTCATAGGTTCGTCTAAAAATCTCATCCATTCAGATCCACCTATAACTAAAATAGTCCCTATAATGGCACCAGTTGTACTTCCCAATCCTCCAAGAACTATAATAATAAGAAGTTGGAATGTAAAAAAGAATGTAAATAAATCTGGTGAGATACTTGTTAAAAGTGCCGCAAGTAGTCCCCCACCAACACCTTCTAGAAAGGCACTCGTACAAAATGCCAATGTTTTTACTTTAAAAGTATTAACACCCATAGCAATCGCTGCATCTTCATCATCACGAATTGCTTTCATAGCACGACCATACTTAGAATAAATAATATTAAGTATCCCTATAACAGCTAGTGTAGCAATTCCTCCTGTCCAATAAAGATTAGAATACTCTGGTATATCATTCAGTCCTAACGAGCCATTAGTAACCTCTGGATTATTTATAGCAATAATTCTAATAATAAATCCAAACCCAAGAGTTACAATAGCCAAATAATCACCTCTTACTCTAAATACAGGAAAAGAGAGAATAAGTGCTAAAATAGCAGAAAAAGTTCCTGCAAAAAATAGAGCCCAAACAAAATTTGCATGTAAAAGTAAAACCCAAGGATAAGGATCCTCTATATCATATTGATACTCTTTTGCATCACCATCAAGCAATAAAAGAGCTGCAACATAAGCGCCTATTGCTACAAAACCATTTGGTTCTAATGAGAACTGTCCTGTTACACCATTGATTAGATTATAACTTACTGCTAGGATTGTAAATATGGCTATATTATTTAAAATTCTTACTGTATACTCATCAAAATGAGTTTGTGCAAACCACATAAACCAAAGAGTTGATGCGACTATGGCCAAATTTATCCATTGCTCTTTTTTTATAATTAAATTCATATTAAAACCTACTCTTATCAAAGTTAAGGCCTAAAATACCTGTTGGTTTAAAAAGTAAAACTAGTATTAAAAGAACAAAAGCAAAAGCATCTTTATAACCACCATATTCTGGTAAAAATGCTACAACTACTACTTCAGTAAACCCGATAATAAATCCACCAATTACTGCTCCTGCAACACTTCCTATACCACCAACAACAGCAGCTGCAAAAGCTTTAAGACCTATAAGAACTCCCATCATAGGTTCAACCGAAGGATAATTAACTGCCCAAAAGATACCACCAACAGCTGCTAGTGCTGAGCCTATACCAAATACTATCATGATAATTCTATTGGCATCAATTCCCATAAGATTAACCGTATTTACATCAAAGGCTAGAGCACGAATTGCCATGCCATATTTTGTTTTAAATAAAATCCAAAGTATAATTGCCAATAAAATTAAAGTCACGATTGGTACCATTAATGAAGCAACTGAAAAAGTAAGCCCGCCAAGACTTAAGATGATTTCCATATACTCAGGAACAGGAAAAGCTCTAGGAGTTCCACCAAAGAAAACATTAAAAGCATTTTCTAAAAAGAAACTAATACCAATAGCTGTAATCAAAAGTGATATTTTTGGAGCACTTCTTAAGGGTCGATATGCTATCTTATCTGTAAGCATTCCTAAAGCAGCAGAACCTACAACGGCTAAAAGAACGGCAGCTGGGAAAGGCAATCCTAAAATTGATACCCCAAAATAGCCTAAAAATGCTCCAACCATCATAATATCACCATGAGCAAAATTAATAAGTCGTAAAACACCATAAACCATGGTATAACCGATAGCTATAAGTGCATACATACTGCCAAGACTAAAGCCATTGACCATCTGTTGCATAAAAACAGTAAAATCCATCCAATCTCCTAAAATCGCATAAAAATAAAAATTGATAATTTTTACATGTATAAGATTATTTTCCCCTTGTAAAAAGGGGAAATATATTTGTAGATTATGGATTTACAGTTGTTTTATAAACAGCTTTACCATTTGTAATTACTTTTATAACTGCTGAGCGAGTTGCATTTCCAGCTTTATCAATATTTAATATACCTGAAACTCCTTCATAGCCTTTTGTAGATTTAATCTGTTTATTTATACAAACACTATCTTCTGGATTTGCACATCTATTCATAGCAGCAATAAGTACATTGTAAGTATCTGCTCCAAGTGCAGTAAATGAATTCATCTCTTTTTTGCCAGTCTTTTTAAAGTATCCAGCTATAAAATCTTTTGATCTTTGTGTTGGGGGAGCACTATAATCAAAAAAGTCTGTAAACATATACCCTTCAACTGATTCTCCACCTAAATCAATAAATGTTTGATTAGCAACACCATCCCCTGAAAACATTGGTTTATTAAGTCCAACTTGTTTCGCCTGACGAGCTATCATAGAAGCTTCTGGATGATAAAGAGGTAAAAACATGAAATCAGGATTTACAGATTTGATTTGAGAAACAACGGCTTTAAAATCTTTATCACCTGAGGTTACTTTTATCTTCTTAACAATCTTTCCGCCACCTTTTTTAAATGCTTTTGTAAAAGCTTTAGCAAGACCTAATGAATAAACCTGAGCTTGATCAACAATAACAACAGCTGTTTTAAGACCTAAATCTTTTAAAGCATAATTTGCAACAACTTCCCCTTGAAATGAGTCAGTAAAACACACTCTATTTGCAAATGTACGTTTTGTAGTTAATTTGTCATTTGTAGCAACTGCTGCAATAACAGGAATCTTTTTCTTATCTGCAATTGCAATAGTTTGAGCTGTATTTGTACTAGTAAGTGCTCCTAAAATAGCTACAACTTTATCTGAAGAAATTAATCTCGTAGTTGAAGTTGCAGTTTCTACCTTATCCCCTTTATTATCAACTAATACTAGTTTAATAGTATCGCCATTTTTAAGAGTTGGTTGCAATGTGTTTGCAAATTCAACACCCTCATAAGTTACTTGACCATATGCTGCAAGTGGTCCACTCATAGGCATAACTGCCCCAACTTTAATCTCTTTCGCAATACCAACAGATGCTAAAAGTGCAGCTGAAGTTATTAATGTAGCTAATTTTCTCATATAGACTCCTTATAAATTATTATCTATAATACTACTAAAATTTATATTTATTTATTGCAAATAACTGGTTGGATTTTCATCACTTTCTTCATCTTGCGTAGATTCTACCGCATTAGGCAATTTTGTATCGTGATTTAGTGTATATATATATACTGCAATTGATTGCATTTCATCACTAACCAAACCATCTGCTTGAGGTTTCATGATATTTCTTAAACTTCCACCAAATTTACCATCATAATTTGATTGATATCCTTCAAGTAATTCTACAATTTTTAGAGGTTTGAGAGTTGAGAGTTTTCGTGGAGTTGCATACTTATTGCTATTTGCTTTTACTCCATGACAAGATGCACATTTTCTTTGATAAAGTCTTTCACCTTGTTCAACATTTGCATATTTTAATTCTTCTGCTGTATTATCTTTAAAGACAGATAAAATAGTTTTTGTTTTTGATTCCATAAAAGATTTATCTTCTTTTTTATAAACTTTCGCTTCTATCTTTCCCTCTTTTGAGTATTTCTCAACTAAAGATTTTAACTCTTTTGCAAATTCACCTTTGGCTTCAAAAACATAGGAGTCATCTGCTGCAACAGAAAACGTAATAAAAACGAAAAATAATGAGACTAATATTTTAAACATGTAAGTTCCTTGATTAAATTAATCAAAGATTATAGCAATTTTTTCTTTATGTGTGGCTTTGGATATAAAATAGGCAAAAAAAAAGGCCAAGATTGCAAGCAATCTCAGCCTTTAAATCTACTTTTAAATCAAATGATTAGAAAGTATATTTAGCTTCAAATCTTAAGTATTCTTGATCAAGAGAATCAACATTATCAGCATCTACGTCAGAATATTTAATGTAAGTGTTGAAGTTTTTAGAATATTTATAAGATACTCCACCCCAAATTTCAGTTAACTCTTCTTCATTACCACCAGCATTAGTATCTTGATCCCACTCTGCAAATCCAGCCATTAAACCAATTTTACCAAAAGTAATTGAACCATCTAGTCCATATGTTTGTCCACCAGTTGATGAAACTTGTTTATAATCATTATCAGCTAGTCTCCAACCTGCAGCAATAACATCATTGTTAGCATCAGTTGCTACAGCATGAACTCCTTGATCTTCATCATTGTCAGTAAAAACAGCAGCTACTTTAAAGTTACTACCTTTATATTCAGCTTTTAAACCATAAAATGTACCTGAATCTTCGGCAGTGCCTACAAGAGTATCATCAAGTTCAGTTTGAATAACTTGTCCAGTAAAAGTAAAATTAGCAACTGATCCATCAACTTGAGCAAAAACTAAATAATCAACTGCATCAACAGCTCTAATTCCCCAAATTTGTGCATTTACAGGACCAAAAGAAGCAATTGCTGCAAGAGCATTGATTTCACTATTATCCATTTGGTTATAGATATTAGGAGTTTTTGTGCTACCAAAATAACCAGTACCTAAATCTGAAGTATTAAAGTAAGCACCTGCTAAAGTTACTGTACCAAAGTTATACATAGCTAAAACACCAGTACCTTTTTGTCCACGGTAACCATTATCACTAACAGGAGTACCTAAAGCTTGTCTACCAGCTTGAACTGTAAGTGCATTTTTAGTATATGTAAAGTACATTTTATCTACATCTACATGACTTCTAGCAGTTCCACCTACTTTGTAATCGCTTTCATTATCACTACCACCAGCAGTAATCTCTGTTGTGAATTTTAAGTCTTCAGTTACAGGAGCAACTAATTTAACACCAATATCATAATCATTGTTGTTTTTAGTATTTACATCATTTCTTTCTACATCGTGAAATCTGTATCTTGCGAAACCAGAAAAGTCTACACCTTTAATTGCCTCTTCTAGAGGTTGTGCGTTTGCAGTGCTTAATGCACCAACTGCCATAATAGCTGCCAAGCTAAGTTTAGCTAATTTCATATATTCTCCTTAAAATTTAAATTACGGAAAAAGTATAGCATAATTTTTTAAAAAAATAAAAGTTTTTTAGTAAAAAAGACTCTTAAGTTGATAAATTTCTGTATTTTTGTCAAAAAAAGACAAAAAAAGCTTCTTGTGCTTTACATGTAAAGGTAAATCCTTTACATGTAAATATAATTGATATTTATTTAAACATCATATGAGGTAACCAAAGAGATATCTCTGGTATATATGTTACCAATAAGAGTCCTGCTAAGATAGTCATACTCCATGGAAGAGATGCTACTATTACCTCTTTTAGACTTAGTCCTGTGATACCACTGGCCACAAAGAGGTTAAGCCCAACAGGAGGAGTAATCATCCCTAGTTCCATATTTACAATCATAACAACACCAAAATGAATAGGATCTATGCCTAAAGTCATTGCAATTGGTAAAAGAAGTGGCACTGTAATCATAACCACCGAACTAGGTTCCATAAACTGCCCCATTAAAAAAAGAAGAACGTTTACTATAACCAAGAACATAATTGGGCCTACATTTGCATTAATTATCATTTGTGTAATTGTTTGAGGAATACTCTCATCTGTCAAAAAGTGAGAAAATATCATAGCATTTGCAATAATAAAAAATATCATCGATGATGTCATAGCTGCTTCAAGTACTATAGGATAAATTTGTTTTAACTTCAAATCTCTGTAAACAAAAAATGAAACAAAAAAGGCATATACTGCACTCGCCGCTCCTGCTTCAGTTGGAGTAAACAATCCTCCATAAATCCCACCAATAACAATAACAATCAGCATAAGAGCCCAAAAAGCTTCTTTAAACTTTTTCCATCTTACTTTAAATGGTGCCATTTGAGTTTTTTCAAAACCAAGTCTTTTTGCACCAATATATGTAACAACCATCATCATAAAACCAATCATAAGACCAGGAACAACACCTGCCATGAAAAGTTCTCCAATAGACTGTTCTGCTGTAACACCATAAACAATAAACACAATAGATGGAGGAATCAAAATTCCTAAACTACCTGCTGTTGCAATAGTTCCTATGGCATACTTCGTAGGGTAACCTTCAGCCTTGATTGCTCCATACATAACAGAACCAATAGCAACAACTGTCGCAGGAGATGAACCAGAAACTGCTGCAAAAATAATACTTGCAAAAATAGCTGCTATTGGAAGGCCCCCTGGAAGATGTCCAACTATAGACTTTGCAAATTCTATAATTCTTGTTGATGCACTTCCTTTAGAGAGAAAAGCTCCTGCTAAAATAAACATAGGAATCGCCATCAAAGAATAATGGTCAAGCCCATCAAATACTTTTTGAGGAACACCCATAAGTTCCATGTCTGTAAAAACAAGTGCTGTTATCATAGTACTTGTTCCAAGACTTACCGCTACTGGAACACCAATTAACATTAAACCAAATAATAATCCAAAAAGGCTAAGCATCATCATACATCAGCTCCTCTAATTTCAGAAGTGTCATGAATGAGTTCTTCTTCCTCTTTTTTCATAACCTCATCTGCGTCAGTAATAGATACTTCATAGATTTTTTCCCCTGCTCTAAATGCGGCTGCACCAAAAGCTAAAGGTAACACTAAATTTGGAATCCACATAGGGATATTTAAATCTACACTCATCTCATCAAACTCTGCTATTATAAGTACAAGCTGATATCCAAAATAGGACATTGCTGCTAAGTATATAAAAGAGAGTGTATGAGCAAAGATAAGCAGTGCTTTACCAATTGCAGGTGGTAATTGCGCTAAAAGCAGAGTTACAGATATATGTATACCTTTTTTAAACCCGTAGGCCGCACCAAAAAGTGCGCCCCACATAAATAAATAGTTAGTTAGTTCCCCAGCCCATGTAAAACTACTATCAAAGATATAACGCATTACAACATTCATAAAGGCTAAAACAACACCTAAAATCATGCCCAATACTGCCATATTTTTATTGATAGAGGCTACACCCAGATCAAGGATTGTAAAAAACTTACCCATTATTAACCTTTATAAACTCTTATTCTTGAGCTTTTTTAATTAAATCTTCACCAATTACTTTATAGAAATCAGGATAAACAACAGCAGTTACTTTTCTCCAAGCTTCTTTTTGTGCATCGCTTAGAGTATGAATTTTTAGTTTTCCTGTTTTATCAGCATATGCTTTGATTTTTGCTAAATAAGATGCTTCAAGCTCAGCTGCCAATTTTCTATTCATCGCTGTTGCTTCATCCATAGCTTGCATTATCTTAGGTTTTAAATCTGCTGGTAATTTCTTCCAAAACTTCTTACTCATAACAACTAAATATCCAAGATAACCATGGCTTGAAAGAGTCAAGTCAGTTTGAACTTCATAGAATTTTTTTGTATAAAAGTTAGAAAGTGGATTTTCTGCTGCATCAACAACACCTTGTTGTAGTGCTGAATAAACTTCTGAAAAAGGAAGAACTTGCGGATTTGCTTTTACTGCTAAAAATTGAGCTTCAATAACTTTTGAAGACATAATTCTAAATTTTTGGCCTGCTGCATCTTTTGGTTCTATAAGTGCTTTTTTATTCGAAGATAAATGTTTAAAACCATTATCCCAATAACTAAGTGCAACAAAACCTTTTTTTGTTACTAAATCTTTCATTGCTTTACCTACTTCACCATCCATAGCTGCATGAACATGATTTACATCTTTAAAAAGAAATGGTAAATCAAATATTTGAAGTTGAGGTACTAAACTTGTAAATTTTGAAAAACTTGGTGCTGCCATTTGAACATTACCTATTTTTAATGCTTTCATAACTGCTTTATCAGTATATAATTGAGAACTTGGAAAAACTTTTACTTCAACTCTTCCCTCTGTCAACTCTTTTACTCTTTTTGCAAAATAGTCAGCTGCTTTACCTTTTGGTGTGTTAGCACTAACAACGTGAGAGAACTTAATAGTATAATCAGCTGCAAATGTAGCTGAAGCCAATACAGCAGTTGCTGCGATAATCTTTACGAATTTATTCATACATTACTCCTTGCATATTTTCTTTTCAATTTCAGTATAAAAAAAAAGTATGTATGAATTATGTATATTAAGTATAATTACGAAAAGTTACACTTACTTAGTAGTATAAAGTTACAATTTGTAACCAATGCTCTGAATATTTTTTAAATAACCCTCTGGAAGTTTTTTTCTAAAGTTTTTCATGAGTAATCTGAGTGCATTTAAACTCATAGTCTCATCTGGCCATAGCTCCATCTCTATCTCTTCATATGTTAAAACAGATTTTTTAGATAAAAGAAGTTCTAGCAAACTTGACTCTTTTTTAGTTAATTCATACTCTGTTTGTTCATTACGTATAGTTTTATTGGAACTATCATACACCCAGCTATCGACTAAATGTATAGTATTACTATTTTTTTGAAGTTGTAAAAACTTTTCTAGTGCTTCACAAAGTTTCGTTTCTGTTATAGGTTTTACTATGTACTTCATTAATGACAAATCAATAGCATCAAGCATATAATCAACCTGCGTATAAGCAGAAATAACAATAATCTGGATATTTTCATCACTTTGTCTTATTTTTTTTGCGAGTTCTATTCCATTTATAATAGGCATTTTTATATCTGTTATGATTATATGTGGTGATTTTTCTAAAAACAAAGCATATGCTTCTTCTCCATTTTTGGCTATATAAACTTTTTTAAAAAGTAGATTTAGCATCTCAGCAACACTATTTCGTACTCCTTCATCATCTTCGGCGTAGAGAACGGTATAATTTGATAATTGTTCAAGCATCTTTTTGTTCATAAGATATGGTAGTATATTGTTTTTTGTATTCTTATTAAAAAAAGGGTTTAATTGAAAATCATTAAAGAAAATAATATTTCAAATGTAATCATTTTAAGTAGTATGTTTATCATTACCTCATTGATGCTATTTAATAGTTACTATTTTATAACAAAGCAGTATGATATCTTAGACCGAGCAATCAAAGAGAGTAAAGAAACTTTTATAAAAACTCAAAAAAAACTTATAAAAAGAGAAGTTGACTCCATAATAGAAATTATAAAATTTAAAACTTCTAGATTTGACTCCCCCCAAGAAGAGACTGCTTACAAAAAAGAGTTAAAAGATTGGATTAGAAGTATTCGTTTTGGTAAAAAGAAAGAAAATTATATATTTGTTTATAAAATAGAAAATTTTCAAGGTGGAAAAAACTTTGCAAAAATGCTTATTAATTCAAATCGTCCAGATTTAGAAAACAAATATATTTCTGATAATTATAAAGACGCACTTGGAAAAGAGTTCCGCAAAATATTTTTAAAAGATATTAAAGATAAAGGAGACTCTTTTGTCAAATACATGTACAAAAAATTGGACTCTTCTGAAATACGTCCAAAAATTACTTACTTTAAACTTTATCCTGAGTGGAATTGGATTATTAGTGCAGGAACTTATCTTGATGAGATAGATGTCGAAATAGCCCAAAAAGAAGCTAGTTTAAATAGAACTGTTCAGATTGAAGTCACCTCAGCTATCATAATATTTTTATTTTTCTCACTCATTGCCAATGCTTTTGCTATTTTTTTAGGAAAACAAATAGAAAAATTTTTAAACTCTTATATAGCACAAGTGAAACAAAAAACAGAAGAATTGCAAGAGCTAAATAAAGACCTAGAAAATAGAATTCATGTTGAAGTGCAAAAAAGTAGAGAACAAGAACAACTTCTCATACAAAAATCAAAATTTATAGCTCTAGGAGAGATGATAAGCAATATAGCACATCAATGGAGACAACCACTCTCAAAGCTTTCAGCTATTATGATGACAATAAAGTTCAAACACAACTTAGGAAAACTTGATAAAAACTCTATGCAAGAAAAAAGCCAAGAAGCTGAAGATATTGTAGAGTATATGTCAAAAACAATAGACGATTTTAGAGAATTTTTTATGCCTAAACGTGAAAAAAAAGAGTTTTATGCAAAAGAAGCTGTTGATGCTGTGATAAATATCATAGGAGTTACTGCACGTGAGAAAAATATAACTATTGATATCAACATTTCTAAAAATGAAAAAATATATGGACATAAAAATGAATTTGAGCAAGTTATACTTAATATAATAACAAATGCAAAACACATACTAATCAGTGAAAAAATACAAAACCCTAAAATAAGCATAAATCTTAAAAGCGATACTACCTACTCGTACTTATGCATTGAAGATAATGCTGGTGGAATAACTGTAGAGCCTATAGAAAAAATCTTTGAGCCATATTTTACAACAAAAGAAGATACAGGAGGAACTGGAATAGGTTTGTATATGTCAAAACTAATTATAGAAAAAAGTATGGGCGGAGTATTGGTAGCTGAAAATAAAAATTATGGAGCTTGTTTTACAATAAGATGGAAAAGAGTGGATTAGAAAAGCGCTTGGCAAAACTCTTCTAATCACTCAGTTTCTCTAAGGAGTCTATATGAATTACTTGATGTAATTATAAAGGACCAAAGCAAACAAACGGTTAACATTTAATTCAATAAAATCGACTCAGATGTTGGAACACCCAAAATTTGGCGTTTCTTTGTCCTTTTATGAATAATTTCACTATTTACTTTTTTTCTTTTTTTAACATATCTAGGTTTTTTTTGTTTATAATTGCCTTTTTTTATCAAAAATAGCTCTTCTAATTTACCATTTTTAATAATAGCATATACAAAATCTCCTCTTTTTGCCATTTTTTTATTATATGTAAAATGGGCATTTAAAAGTTTATGATTACTTGAATCATTACTTTTTGCTTCATACTCCCAAATATTTTTTGAACCATTATAAGCAAGTTGTGTAATACGCCCTTTAATAACACCTGTAACTTTCTCACCTATATAAACTTTTTGAGCCTCTGTTTGTTCTTGTGAAATATTATTTGAATTTTCATATTTTTCATATGTGACAACTGGTTCAGTCCCCATACAACCTGTCAATATAAAAACTACTATAAAATATATTATTACTCTAATCATCTCTTTCTCCTCAATCAAAAACGTAGTATACTATAAATACCATTTAGAAGATTGCACTATTTATAAAATTTAGATACAATTCGCATCTGCTTTGTGGGGTTGACATGGCTTCGACAGGAGTAGTTTTAGCTTATGGCTGCATGTCGCGAGTGAGGGTCTTGCGTTAAACAACCTTCAAAAACATAACTGCTAATAACAGTAACTATCGTCCAGCTTACGCAGTAGCGTAAGTTTAACCTTAGCCTAACGGCTTTTGGACTGCTTCCACTTCTGATTCTATTCAAGGGAGATTTTGGAAGTATCATAGCTATAATAGATATATTTTAAGTCTGCCTCAGCTTAAAATGAAATTAGGGGCTCGTTTTGAGTAACTTTGTTAGTTGTGTGAATCAAAATTAAAAACAAACAACTTCTTTAAGCATGTAGACGTCATAGGTGGCTGCTTTTGGACTCCGGTTCGATTCCGGACAACTCCACCATTTAACATAAAATATATATTTAATGATTATTAAATGTAATAAACAATATAATACCAACTATTTTATTTACCGACTGTTAAGGATTTTATGTTATGCGTCTTATATTTTTGTTTTTACTCTCTTTTTCGTTACTATTTTCTCAAACTGACAGTTCATTTGATGATGAATTTGAAAACGAATTTACTAAAAAAGAAAAAAGTTCTTCATGGGATCCTATCAAAGGCTATAACGTTCAAATGACAAAATTTAATGACTTTGTATATATGAATATCATGGGGCCTGTTGCTAAAGGGTACAAAAATATTGTTTCTACACCTGTACGTAAAGGTGTTTCAAATGCTTTTGATAATATTAAATTTCCTATTCGATTTGTAAATAATGTATTACAGTTAAAATTTAAAAATGCTTTTGAAGAAACAGGTAGATTTATTATTAACTCAACTTATGGTCTTGCTGGTTTTTTAGATTTGGCAAAAACGGAGGGTGGGCTCAACCCACATAATGAAGATCTTGGTCAAACTTTAGGATATTATGGTGCAAGTGATGACTTCCACATAGTTTTACCACTTTTTGGCCCATCAAACTTAAGAGATACTATTGGACTTGTTGGAGATAGTTTTTTAAATCCTCTCTCATATGCACATAGCCATGAAGTGAATGTCTTAGAAGACGATAGACCATATTACTTTCTTAAATCATATGAAGTTCTTAATGAATACTCTTTACATGTAGATGAATATGAAGCTTTAAGAAAAGACGCTGTGAATTTATATCCTTTACTTAAAAACGTATATGAACAACGTAGAAAAAAACTTATAGAAGAGTAAAAATGATAAAAAATATATTATTAATACTATCACTATTTTTTTCAACTTCACTATTCGCTGTTGAAAAAGAAAACATTACTAAAGTACTAAAAGAAAAAATGAACATTGCTACATATATAATAAAACAAAAAGAGTTAGACTTAACTACAAAAGCAAATAAACTTTTTCCTATATTTGAAGACATATTTGACTATAGATTTATGACTAAACTTAGCCTTGGCAAATCAAATTGGATTGCTATGACTCCCGCACAAAGAGAAGAATTTACACAAAAATTTATCTCGCATCTTAAAAATTCTTATATTGAAAAACTCAATTTATATACTGATGAAAGATTACGTATCATAGAGCTTCAAGAAAAAAGTAAAAACAAAATTTGGCTTCTAACAGAGCTGATTGGTAAAAAAGATACTTATGCTATTACTTACAAATTTTATAAATCAAAAAATAATGAATGGATGATATACGATTTGGATATTATTGGAGTGAGTCTGATTCAAACATATCGTGCACAGTTTAAAGATATTTTGAAAACACAATCATATGAGACACTCTTAAGTAAATTAGATAAAAAAGACACATGATAAAAACTTTTTATGAAAAGTTTGTTCTTTCTCACCCTATAAAAATACTTTTTTCTGTTTTTATTGTTATTGCAATTTTTGCATATGGTGCTACAAAACTTGAAATAGATGCTTCAAGCAGTACTCTTCTTTTAGAAGATGACCCTGACTTACTATTTTCAAAAGAAGTAACACAAAAATTCAAAACACAAAATATATTGGCTGTAGCGTTTACTCCTAATACTCCTTTACTTTCAAAAGAGTCTTTAGATAGCATTAGAAAACTGACTAAAGAGCTATTAACTTTAGAAAAAATTAGCTCTGTAACTTCTATTTTAAATGTTCCTCTTTTACAAAGTTCACATAAATCAATCAAAAACTTAGTAGGAAATATACCTACATTAGAATCAAAAAATATAAATTTAGATTTAGTCAAAAAAGAGTTTTTAACAAGTCCTATCTACAAAAGTAATCTTGTAAGCAACAACTTCAAAACAACAGCTATTATCATAAATTTAAAGGATGATAAAAAACTCTCAAAAGAGCCTGAAAAATTAAAAAAGCAACGTGATTTTATTAGAGAAGCAAACCATATATTTATTCAAAATGTACGCGAAATATTACATAACAATAAAAACAGTGGTGAACTGTTTTTAGGTGGTGTAAATATGATAAGTGATGATTTAATTAATTTTGTAAAAAATGACTTGATTATATATGGAACAGCTCTTTTAACCCTTCTTATTTTTATTTTATGGTTGATTTTTAGAGAGATTAGGTGGATTGTTTTACCTGTCATTATCTGTCTTTTTTCTATCGTTACAACGGCTGGTTTACTTGGTTTTTTCGGTTGGGAAGTTACTGTTATCTCATCAAACTTTGTCTCTTTACAACTTATTATTACAATGTCTATTACTCTGCACCTCATGGTTAGATACAATGAGTTATTACATGTAGAGCTAAATTATTCGCAAAAAGAACTTATACTTGAAACTGTTCTTTCAAAATTATCTCCATCATTTTTTGCAATCCTTACGACTATTGTTGGTTTTGCTTCACTAATTTTTTCAAATATTTTACCAATTATCAACTTAGGCTGGATGATGAGTAGCGGAATCGCTATATCTCTTGTTCTCTCTTTTATTCTTTTTCCTGCTATATTAGTACTTTTACCTGTTTCAAAAAAAAGAACACTTAAAGAGAAAAAAACTGCTTTACCTGAACTTTTTGCTAAGTGCGTTGAATTTAAAGGGAAACAAATACTTTTTGTATGTATTTTAATTATTGTATTTAGTCTAACAGGAGTTAAGCAACTTATTGTTGAAAATAGTTTTATCAATTATTTTAAATCTTCAACCGAGATATATAAAGGTATGAAAGTTATAGATAAACAACTAGGAGGAACCACTCCTCTTGATATAATTGTAAAGTTTAATAAAAAAGAAGAAACAAAACAAATTAGTAATGATGATTTTGATGAATTTGATAGTTTTGAAGATGAATTTGATGAAAAAGAAGATTCAAACCAATATTGGTTTACTCCTGATAAAATGGAACTCATCACAAAAATTCATAATTATCTTGATCAAAAAGTGGAGATAGGAAATGTTCAATCTCTTGCCACCACTTTAAGTATTGGAAAATTACTAAATGATGGAAAAGAGTTAAATAGTTTTGAATTAGCACTTTTATACAAAAAACTCCCAGATAACTTTAAAAAAATCATACTTGAACCCTATATTAGTATAAAAGACAATGAAGTACGATTTGCAACACGCATAATTGATTCAAATCCTGAACTTAGAAGAAATCAACTTATAAAAGAGATTGATGCTGAGCTTAAAAACATTATTAAGCCTGAAGTTGCTTCTTATAGACTCTCTAATATAATGATACTTTATAACAATATGCTTCAAAGTCTTTTTAAATCACAAATTCTTACCCTTGGACTTGTTTTAATTCTACTGTTTTTAATGTTCTTATTTATTTTCAAATCATTAAAAATTGCTCTTATTGCTATCATTTCAAATATAATACCTATGAGTATGATTTTTGGATTTATGGGGTGGTTTGGTATACCTCTTGATATGATGACTATAACTATTGCAGCTATTAGTTTGGGAATTGGGGTTGATGATACCATTCACTATATTCATCGCTTTTATGAAGAGTTAAAAATAGATAATAACTATGTAAAAGCTATGCACCGCTCTCACAACAGTATAGGATATGCTATGTACTATACTACTCTTGCCATAATGCTAGGTTTCTCAGTACTTGTTTTATCAAACTTTTTACCAACAATATATTTTGGTATCTTAACAATGACTGTTATGTTTATGGCTCTCTTAGGAGCTTTACTTTTACTTCCAAAACTTCTTTTAATCTTTAAACCCAAAAGACTAGTATAAAAAGAGCTTTACATGTAAAGCTCTTTAAGAATTAATAGTATCTTTTATAACTTTGGCTAAGTTTGATATTTTTTTAATTTTTTCGTTATTACTTAAGGAATTATCAAGAAGTATTTTTACAAAAGCACTCCCAACAATAACCCCATCAACACCTACAGCTTTTTCTTTTGCCGTTTTTTCATCTACACCAAAACCAACATAAACTGGTGTTGAAGTTACTGCTCTTATATTAGTAATAGTTTGACTCAAATCTTCGCTTGCACCACTTCCTGTAATTCCTGCATATGCAACAAGATAGATAAACTTCTTACTATTTTCTACTACCTGTTTGATTCTTTGCTCAGAATCAGTAGGTGCAACAAAAGATATCAATGATAAATCTTTTTTATTCATTAAATCTGTATATACTTTTGCTTCTTCATGAGGAAGATCTGGAATAATAAATCCACTTACACCATACTCTTTAGCATAATCCGTAAAAAGATCCATTCCTTTATGATAAAAAGGATTAAAATAACCCATCCATAAAGTATCAATTTGAGTTGCTATTTGACTAGAAATTTCAAAAAGTTGTTCTATTTTAAACCCATTTTTTAGTGCTATTAAATTTGCTTCTTCTATGATGGGACCATCTGCTACTGGATCTGAGAAAGGAATACCAAGTTCTAATGAATCAACACCTGATTCTTTTAAAGCTAATGCTAAATCTATTGTAAAACTATTATTTGGAAATCCTGCAGTTATATATGCAACTAATTTTTTCAATTGTATTCACCTATAGTAAAATTTAATTTTTTTGTAATTTTTTTGGAATTTTTATAATGAGAGGTTCGAGCATGCCAAAATATTCATCATCATTTTCTATATTCATTCTATATTTTTCAAACTGATCACTCACCATAAGTAACCAATCTATAAACTCTTCTGATGCAGGACCTTCTACAATCCTAGCTTCTTCTACTACATCTTCACAAAGAGTTGCTAGTTTAATGATAGGTTGAAGTTTTAAAAAACCTGCTGCAGATTTCATGTTGTGAAAAATCCTGAAAAGTTCACTAATATTTACTTCATACTCTTCTGGTTTATTTAGTCCAATTATCAAGGGTTCCATAGTTTCACACATAATTCCATAATGAGAAAAAAAATCTTCAACAATCTCTAAATCAAAATCAACTTCTAATTGCTTGAATAATCCCATGTACGTCCTTTCGTCAAATAACTAATGCCAATGATTTGTAATCATACCATTTTTTAGATAAAATCTAATTCAAATAAAAGATTTTAAAAGGTTTTTAGTGAAAACAATAACTTCTATAAAAAAAGCAAAAGGAGAAATACCTTTAACAGTTATAACTGCTTATGATTCTCTTTTTGCCTCTCTATTTAACAATAAAACCGACATGATTTTAGTAGGCGATAGTCTCAATATGAGTTTCAATAACAAACCAGATACACTTTCTGCCTCGCTTGATATTATGATTTACCATACAAATGCTGTTTGCCAAGGTGCACCTGATACTTTTATAATTTGTGATATGCCTTTTGGTACTTATACCGATGAAGTAATGGCTCTTAAAAATGCTTCAAAAGTTTACCAAGAAACAACTGCTCATGCAGTCAAAATAGAAGGTGGCACAGAGCGTGCTCACATCATACAAGCTCTTACAAATAACTCTATTGCTGTAATGGGTCACATTGGTCTTATGCCACAATACGTTAGAAGTGAAGGTGGTTATATAGTTCGAGGCAAAAGTGAAGAAGATACTCTCAAACTCATCGAAGATGCTAAAGCTGTTGAAAAAGCAGGTGCATTTGCTATCGTTGTAGAAGGAGTGAAGTCTGAAGCTGCAAAAAGAATAACTGATGCTGTTAATATCCCTACAATCGGCATAGGAGCTGGAAACGATACAGATGGTCAAGTTCTCGTTTGGAGTGATATGCTAGGCTTTTTTGAGGAGTTTCAACCAAAATTTGTTAAAAAGTATCTCAATGGTGCAGATTTAGTAAAAAATGCTGTTGATAACTATATAACAGATGTTCAGACAAGGAAATTCCCTACACAGGAATATACTTACTAATGGAACGCATTGTAGAGATAGATAAAGTTTCTTTTGAAAATGCCTATGAAACATCTTTAAGGCCTACAAATTGGAATGATTATATCGGCCAAGAAAAAATCAAAAAAAACCTTCAAGTTTTTATACAAGCTTCTAAAAAAAGAGAAGAAGCCCTTGATCATGTACTTTTCTTTGGACCTCCAGGTCTTGGAAAAACAACTTTAGCTTATATTATAGCCAATGACATGGAAGCCAATGTAAAAATGACAGCAGCCCCAATGATAGAAAAAAGTGGAGATTTAGCAGCAATTTTGACAAACCTTGAAGAAGGTGACATACTATTTATAGATGAGATACATAGACTCTCACCTGCAATTGAAGAAATTCTTTATCCTGCAATGGAAGATTTTAGACTCGATATTATTATAGGAAGTGGACCAGCTGCTCAAACTATTAAAATAGATTTGCCTAGATTTACTCTTATAGGAGCCACTACAAGAGCAGGTATGATAAGCTCCCCTTTGCGTGATAGATTTGGTATGCATTTTAGACTACAATTTTACAATGAATCTGAACTTAGCCAAATAATAGTAAAAGCGGGGAAAAAACTAGAAAAAAATTGTAATAAAGATGCGTCTTTAGAGATAGCAAAACGCAGTAGAGGCACTCCAAGAATTGCTCTTAGATTATTAAAAAGAATTAGAGATTATGCTGATGTTGTAGATGAAAATAGTATCTCTCTAGAACGGGCAAAATATGGTTTGGATGAGCTTGGGGTAAATCATATAGGTTTTGATGAACTAGATTTACGTTTTTTAGAAGTACTCATTGAAGCAAAAGGAAGACCAATTGGACTTAGCACCCTTGCAGCAGCTCTAAGTGAAGATGAAGGAACAGTAGAAGACGTTATAGAGCCTTACTTAATAGCAAAAGGATATATTGAAAGAACTGCTCGTGGACGTATTGCAACACCAAAAGCATATGACATATTTAGACTAACCCATCCAAATAATATGGGTTTATTGGGAATAGACAATGAAAAATAGTAAATTTTTTTTAGGAGCATTATTTTTAATAATACTTTTTTGGGTCCTTCGCTTATATGAGCCTTTTTTACTTACTCTTACTATAGCTTCACTCCTAGCTATTGCTACTTATAATATAAACTTAAAACTGTTTCAAATAACTAATAATAAAATTATAGCTGCCTCACTCTCCACTTTATTATTATCTATACTGTTTTTTGGACCTATTGTTTATATTATAACTTCAATTGGCTCTACTGTTAAGCATTTTGATCCTACTATTATAGAAAAAATTATAACTTATTTATCATCATTAGATTTGCAACTCCCAGATACTATCTCTTTTTTAAAACCAAAAATAGATGATTTTTTTACTCATTTTGATATAACAAATATCACAAGTAATACACTATCTTACGCTGCTTTTATTGGGAAAAATAGTGCAGAATTTCTAAAAGATATGTTTTTAATAATCATCTTTTTCTTTTTTGCTAATTTATATGGTGGTGATTTAGTAAAATACATAAAAAACTTAACACCCTTAGATAACCAAGAGATTGATTTAGTCATTAAAGAAGTTGCTAATGTCATGAGTGTACTTTTTTACTCTATTTTAGTAACAGCCATATTTGAGGGAGCTCTTTTTTCTATTATGGGAGTTATGTTTGGATACAATGGTCTTCTTCTAGGAATACTCTATGGTTTTGCTTCGTTGATTCCCGTTGTAGGTGGAGCTTTAATGTGGGTACCTATTTGTGCTTATGAACTCGCACGTGGAAATCTTGTCGATGCTATTATAATCGCTTCTTATTCCGTGGTAGTAATCTCTATCATAGCAGATACATTTATAAAACCTCTTATCATAAAGTACATAAACACTTTAGCAAAAATACCAACGAAGATAAATGAGCTTTTAATATTTTTTGCTATTATTGCTGGGCTTTCGACATTTGGTTTTTGGGGGATGATACTTGGACCTGCGATTACTGCACTTTTTATATCTATACTCAAGTTATATGAACTACTCAAAAATAAACATTACATGTAAAGGCTAAATACCCTTTGCATGTAACTCTATTAAATATCTTCTATTACTACTGTCTTATTTCTACCAGTATCTTTTGCCTGATATAGTGCCTTGTCCGCTCTATTTATTGCTGCTTCAATATTATTGTCTTTTTCTATATTGACTTGTGATACACCAACACTAACAGTAAAATTTAACTCTATTTTTTCATCGATTTTAATAATTAATTCTTCAATCACTTTTCTAATCTTGTGAGCTATTTTACTTGCACCTTCTACATTAGTTTCTGGTAAAAGTATAACAAATTCTTCTCCGCCAAATCTACAAACAACATCGCTTTTTCTTTTAAAATTGTTCAAAGTTTCAGCAAAAACAACTAATGTATCATCACCTACTTTATGTCCATATGTATCATTTATATTTTTAAATTTATCAATATCTAACATAATAATTGACATATTTTCATTATTTCTTTTTGCTAAATCTAAAATATGTCCTGAAACTTCAGTAAAATACCTTCTATTAAAAAGTTTTGTAAGAGGATCTGTTGATGCTAATAATTTTAATTCTTCTTCTTGCTTTTGTAATTTATTTATTGTTTTTTGAAGTCTGAGCTTTGTTATTTGAAGATTTTTATTTGTTTTTTTTACTTGTTTTGTTCTAACAGCAAGTGATGCATGTGATTTTAACATAGAACCTTGTGCTTCTTTTTGCTCTGTCGTATCAATTAAAATAGAATATTTTACATATCTACCATCAGGCCAATTAATAAGCTCATCAAAAGAGTTTAACCATCTATCATCTAATTCATCAAAAAATTCACAAGAAAACTTTTTTGAATCAGTAAACTTATCTCTCGCTTTAAGGTCATCTATACTGCACCAACTACACTTCTCTGTTTTTCCATAAAGTTTTTCCCAACAATATGTTTCTTGAGGTGCATACATGTTATCTCTAACCATTTTATTTGCATAAATTATTTCATAAGATTCAACATCTACAGCATATGCTCTAAATGGTATGACATCCAATAATGCTTCAAATAATTTATTTTCTAACATGCACTATCCTAATTTTTATCATTTTTCATCATTTCTTTAAGTTTTTTATTGGCTTCACTTAGTTTTCTTGTTTGTATAGCTAGTTTTGTATGGGTTTTTATCATTTCTGCTTGTATATCTTTTTGTTTTGTTATATCCACAGAAATTGAATATTTAACTGTTCTTCCATCTGGCCACTTCACAAGCTCATCATAGCTTTGTAGCCATTTATCTGTTGCTTCATCAAAAAAAGTACTTACTAATTTTTCACTTTTATATACAGCTTCTCTTTTTTTTAACTCTGGTATAGTACACCATGAACAAATTTCTTCTTGTCCAAATACTTTTTTCCAACAATGTTCCTCTCTTGGTGCATATAAATTTTCACTCATTAATTTATTAGCATATACTACTTCATGAGTTTCTATATCTACGGCATATGCGGCAAATGGTATAACATCAAGTAAGACTTCAAAAAGCTTGTTCTCCTTCATATGTTATTCCTTAAATTTCATCTTCTAGTATATCTAAGTCATCATCATCTTCTTCAACAGCATATTCTATAAAAACTTCGCCTATCGCTGCTGCAAGTTTTTCTTCAGTAACAGGTTTTAGCATGTATCCAACTGCTCCTGCTTGTATAGACTTAATTACCATATCTTCTTGTCCGTGAGAAGTTATCATTATAATTTTTGCCTCACTATCATCTTTTATGATATTTTTAACAGCTGTGATACCATCCATATCTGGCATTGTTATATCCATAGTCACAAGATCTGGTTTTTTTGAAGTATAAGCTGATATAGCTTCTTGTCCATCTTTAGCACCAAAAATAGCTTCATGCCCTAGTTTTTCTATTAGTTTTATAAGTTTTTTTCTAATTATCAATGAATCATCTACTACTAAAATTTTTAACATTTTTTTCCTTTATTTTATTGTATCTTCTGATCCCATAGCACTAATACTCAATGTACCAAAATCAGTTGTTATATTTGCACTCAAAATTTTTGAATCTTTATATTTTTTTATATTAGAAGCATCATTAATAGTTATAGGTGGTGTTATTGTTACACCTTTACCTCTATTTGGAAAAGTTGGCAATGCTAAACCTATAATTGTATTTATAGTTTCTCCTGATACGCTATCTCTTACTTCTTCAAACTCTTCATCTTCAACTTGTTCCCCATCCATGAAAAGTTCGACCAACTTATCTAATAGAAGATTATCAAAGCTTATTACTATCATAGAATTCAATTTACCTCCAGTACCAATCATAGAAGTATAATCTTTTAAAACAAGCTTATCTGGGCTACTATTTTCTACTTCAACACCTTTTATATTTATATCCATATCTTCAGATAAAAATAGTTTTGATTGAAGTATTAACGCATCTAAAATCATCTATTCCCCCTTTTTATAAAGGAACTACAAATTCAAATGTAGTTCCTTTATTTTTTTGTGAATTTATTTTTATAATCCCACCAAGTTTCTCAATTTCTGATTTAACTGCTGACATACCTACACCTCGTCCAGATATTTGAGATACTTCATTTTTTGTACTAAACTGATCATTAAAAATCAATGCTTCAATATCTTTATTTGTAAAATTATTTATATCAATATTTAAAGATATCACTTTATCTCTAATTTTATCTATATCAAGACCTGCTCCATCATCAGCTACTATTATATGTAAATTCTTTTTTTCTTTATTAATAGTGCAACTTATAGTACCTACTTCATCTTTGTCCATTTCTATTCTTTCATCACTAGTCTCTATTCCATGATCTACACTATTTCTAAATACATGTATTAAAGATTTAATAAATGGCTTCATTTTATCATTTACTCTAAGTTCTTTATCTACAATTACTTTTAGAGGATATATAGATTTATCAAATTTCACACTTAAAGAATCAACTAATTTTGAATAAGAATCAAACATACTATAAAAAGTTTTACTTTTTAAGTTTTTGATATCCTCTGCGACACTTTTGATATCATATTCTTCATTGCTTCCATTGACTATTTCCATAATTTTCTTTTCAATTTGAGATATTGCCTCTTCTTTAATAACTATTTTACCCTTTTGATTAAATAATTCATCTCCTAAAATATCTTCTATTATAACTATATCTTTTTGTAGCCAATTACTAAGATCACTTTCATTTAAAATAGTTTGAAGATCTTTATTATTACAAGCTTTATTTAAAATTGAATCTGAAAAAGAAGACTCTATTTTGTGAAGCTGAGATACTATTTGACTCATTTCATATTGTGAAAACAATCCTTTATAAGTATGTATTTCTCGATAAAGTTCTGTTGCATTATAAAGTGGTGTTTTACTAGTATCTATTAAATCACTTTCATTATTTAGAAATTTTTCAAAATCATTTATTATCTCAAAAAAGTTCTCACTATCACGAACAACAGCAACTATCATTTTGAGTATATTTCTTTCTTTTTTTATTTTCTTTTCTAAAAGTTTTTTTGCTGTAATATCTGTCAGAATTAGCATAAATTTGTTGCTATCAATAATTTTATATTTTACTTTAATTGCTTTTTTATTAATTATAAATTCGCTTTGGAGTAAAGATATAATGGTTTTAATTTTTAATTTATTTGATTCTTTTAAAAGTGACTTTAATGTTTGGGCAAAAAACTCTTTTTTATAGTCATTATTTGGATAAAGTAGCTCCACTATATCTTTTCCACTGATGTCTTTGTTAAATATCTTTTTACATATCAAAGAATATTCTTCATCAACAATCAAATTAATACCAAAAGATAAAAATCCTTGGTCTGCATTATCTAAAAGATCGGTTATACTTTGTGTTTTCTCTTCTACCTTTTTTTCTAAATTTGTATTGAGCTCATGGATCTCTTCATGAAGTTTAGTACTTACTTCTATATTTTCATTTAAAGATTTTGCCATTTGACCAAACTCATCATTTGAATCTAATTTTATTTTTTCAGTGTTAGTTTTTTTATTTTGTAAAAACAAGAAAAAACTATCTAATCCACTGTGTATTATCTTAAGTGGCCTATTCACAAAATTCATAAGTAAAATTGTAATAAGCATCAATACAGTCAAAAAAGAACCAATAGCAATATACAATTTAATTGTATTTGATTTACCTTTTTGTATATCTATCTCTTTATTAAAATTTTCAATATCTCTTTTTGTATTCTTTTTTAGTTCATTTATCTGATTTATAATAAGTGATTCGTCATAATATAGAGTAGCGTAACCAATTCTTTCTATTGAATCATCTGCTACTATATTTATGGGTCTTTTTATCTTTGCAAATTTTTTATACTCTTCAGGGATTGAGTTTTTGAATACTATTTTATTGTCTATTTTCAAAGCAGCTAAAAAAACTTCTCTTACTGCATTATCCCAAATTTTTATAGCTTTTATGCCATCTTTTTTCATATCATAATATAAACTCTGTTCTAATCCATCAGTGTCAAAATTAAGTAAATAAACTGATGAATTTTTAGAAATAGCGCTAGCTACTGTTTTCATCTGCTTTTTGTTTAACTTTAGTCTCTCTTGTTGTCTTTCATCAAGAGCTTTCATAGCAGAATTGAGATTATAAGATCTTATGTCACTTATTAGTCCATTATCATTTTGCGAAAACAAATAAGCAGAGCCAATAAAAATTCCAGCTATAACTATACTCAAAATAATTAAAGTTTTTAAGATAATACTCTGTTTCAATTTTCAAACCCTACAATTTTAATAATTTTTTATGATTTTATTATATATACCATTAGACTTAATCTCATCCAATGCTTTTTGCCATTTTTGGATAGTTAAATCTGAAGTTTGTTTATTAAAAGCAAAATACAACTCATTATTTTCAAGAGTATAAACAACTTCATAATCATCTACTTCATAACCATTTAAATCAATACTATAAAAAGCAACTTTTGTTTCATAAGCCAATAAATCGATTTTACCTTTTTCCATATAATAAAATGAAGTTGCTAAACTATTTATTCCATCGATGGTATAAATACTACTCTTAGAAACTCCTTTTTCTAAAAGAAGTGTTTCACCAATATCTTTTTTCATAGCACCTATTTTATATTTATTTAAATCAGAAATTTTTTTTATTACTATATTTTTACTCTTTAGTGCTGTGACTCCCACAGTTGTTTTATATATAGGACCAACCCATTTAAAAAGATTTTCTCTAGATTTTGTTCTTGTAGTTGAAAATACCATATTGTTTTTTATGTTCATTGCAAGTGAGTACGATTCAGACCAAGGTAAAAGCTCTATATCTTCTCTTTTTTGTTTTGAATTCATTTGCTTTAGCATAGCATCCAATACATCAACTGAAAAACCTTGAAGTTCTCCATCTATTTCCATATTATAAGGAGGATAATTTTCAGTCATCATTCTTATATCATTTGCTTGTAAAATATGCATTATCCCTAAACAAAAAAATAAAATTATAATTTTTTTCATTTTATTTTCTTCTCTTATATTTACTCATAATTTTCTCATATGTTCCATTTTTCTTTATAATATCTAATGCTTCTTGCCACTGTTTAATTATCTTCGCATCAGTTTTTTTATTAAATGCATAATATAAGTCAGCTTCTGTTAATATATAAATAACTTCGTACTTACTTATGTCATAACCTGCCATTTTTGCTCCATCAAATGCAGCATCTATATTATAAGCGAACATATCTATACGATCTTTTTCCATTTTAGTAAAAGATAAATTTATGGCATTTTCACCATTTAGATGTTGTATACTGTTTTTATGGACATTTTGTTTAAGTAAAAGTTGTTCTGCCACATCTTTTAGAACAGCACCAATTTTATATTTATTAAAATCTGATACATCTTTAATAACAATATTTTTGCTTTTTAGTGCTATTACACCAACTCTTGTTTTTGAAATGGGTCCAACCCATTTAAATAAATCATCTCTTTGTTTAGTTTTTGTTGTTGAAAACACCATACTATTAGGAACTTTAAGTGCAATAGAATATGCTCTTGACCAATTTGTAAGTTTAATATTTTTTATACTTTGTTTTGATTTCATTTGTTTAAACATTGCATCTAAAATTTCTACAGAATATCCTGTTAATTCACCAGCAATTTTCATATTATGTGGTGGATAATGTTCTGTATATATTTTTATATTTTTCGATTGAGCTCCAAATAGATTTATCACCAACATTATAACTACCAACATCACTTTCATAATTTAAACTCCACTGTAAATATGTATATTAATTATAGCCGAAATAGCCTAAAAAATATTTTTACTAAAACAATACTGATTTAAAAAATAGAAATTATATGCGATTTTAAAATTTCTATTGTATTGTTATGTCTTGCTTTTCTTTTTTCTATGAATTCTTTTCTATCTTCACTTATATTTTTAAACTCTTTTATAAGTTTGTCATAGTCTTTATTTAAAAAAGTATTGTTTGTATTCATCATGTTTTGCAGTTCATACAGGTGAAAGCTTATCTTCAAACGTTCTTTTATCTCTTCAATTTTAGGCTGATACAAAGAAAATTTTGTTGGATTTTCTTCATAAAGTTTTACTGATTGACTTATCTTTTTTTCTAAAAAAGCAACACTTACTTCTGCTGCATTTTGGTAGTTAAAACTTACAGCTGAACTTAGATGATTAAACTGTGAACTAATTCCAGCATAGGAAGAGTGGATTTCATCACTAAAAGGCTTGAGTATATTTTCATAAGCTTTTGAGGCAAACTTACGTATGTTAGCAAATTCTATATCAGAGTGAAGAGCTTCTGTTTTTCTAATAAACTCATAAGGACTTTGCCATTTTCTTATCTTCTTTTTCAGTATTTCATATACTAAGGCATTATTCTCATTAACTTCATCTTGAATCTCTTTAAGATTTTTAACATACTTTTTAAACATCTTTCCAACAATATCATCATCATAAAAAAGATGCTTATATATTAAGTCTGAATCAATTTTTGCAGTTTTATACTCTATTGCTTCGTAAACTATTTTTTTATTTAAAAGTCCTGTTTTCTGTTTTGCATATCTAACTCTTGAAGTTGTATCTATATGGTTATAAATATCGTTAGCGATTGTATCTATTATCTCTTCAATTTTACTATAAGCATCTTTGAGTTTTTTTGTAAATTTCACTTTTAATTCGCCAAACTTTTTATCGGCCTCTTCTTCAAAGTTACTTAGTTCTTTAGACAATTCATCATAAATTTTGAGAAAAAGTTCATGTTGGTTTATCAAAGAATCACAAATAAAACGGATGTCTTTTTTGATTACAAAATCTTTTGAACTATTTGCAATTGGTCTAATCTCTTTATTGATAAACTCTAATACCAACTCTATATTTGAATCTTTTAAAAGTGCTATATTTTTATTTAAATCACTACCTAAGATACTCTCTATCTTCGTTTTATATTGATTAAAGGGCTCTTGTATATCGTTAAGACTATGTTCTTTAATCTCTTTTCCAAGAAGCCTTAAAAACTCTTCTAACTCTTCTTCTATAAGTACATTTTTATCGTGACTTCTTGATTCTAATGCTTGTTTCGCTGAAATTGGTATAACTTCACTAAAAAATTCTGCAAAACTTTTTTTAACATACTGCGTTGTTTGTTCTACTTGTTCTGGTGAAAATTTATCTTTTTGATTTAAAACACAAAGAGATTTATTTTGATACTCATTTAAATACTCTTCTAAAACTTTTGCTTCACTAAGTTTTCCTGCATTATCTATCAATGACAACCAGATGATTCCATCTACTTCTTTAAGTACTTTTTGAGTGGTAGTTGTATCAGTAATAGCCTGAGAATTAAGTCCTGGAGTATCTACAAACTCTATGGTCTTGAGTAGTTCAAGAGGCACATACAAAGTAAGGTATTCTATCTCTTCAACCTCACCTCTTTGATCTGTAAACTTTGCTATATGCTCTACACTTTGATACTCTTCTCTTCCATCTACGTAACGAATTTTTATTTTTAACTCATCACCATATTTTATATAATTTACTTTAGAAGTTACAGGAGTGATTCCTGTTGGAAGTATATTTTTTGAAAGAAGTGCATTTAAAAATGTAGATTTTCCACTTGAAAACTGCCCAGTAATTGCAACTTTCATAGGCTCTTTTGCTCGTACATGTAAAAAAGCCAACTTTTGTTCAAGCTCTTTTGAGGCAGACATTTTTTCATCTAACAAAGTGTATCCTGTTTTTTGGATAAGCCCTATTAAACTCTCATCAAAAGTAGGGATTTCTTTTGTAAATTTTTCTTTATAAGTTATGATAAAAGAATCTAATATACTCATTTTTTCAAATCCTCCTCTACTTTTGAGAATACATTTAATTTCAAATCTATACTTTCAAGTCTTGAAGTTGCATCAAATGATTTATCTTCTGCTCTTTTTTTAGCAGTATTTAAAATCTCTTCTTTTGATTTCATCTCAAACTCAATTTTTTCAAGCGGTACTTTACACTCTAATTCAAATTCATTTACCAAATCTTGATTGATTTTTTGTGCTTTTAAATTGAACTTTTCGTATAAATCATTTAAAGCTACTTCAAAAAAACTTTCTAAAACTATTCCTAAACCCTCTATATCTTTTTTAGAGTGAGATTTTATAGCACTATTTACTTTGTTAATTAAAACAGCGTTAGAATTGAGCAAGTTTAAATCACTAAAGTGTTTTTCAAAAAACTCTTTTGCATCACCCCTATTACTGTTTTCTTTTATAAAATCTTCAAAATCTCTAGCAATTTTTTCAAATGAGTTTTCTATCTTTTTTTGAAATTGGTACCGATAATCTCTTAACAAATCAATAAATCCATCTTTTATAGCTGTTTCGATTATATAACTTATTCTTTTCTCTTGCGGTTTTTTCTTGTTTTTTCTAATCTCATATGAAACATCATCAAGAACTCTTCTTTTTACAACTGACTGTAAAGATGAAAATTTGTTTTTTGAAAAGTTTTCTAGTGTAGAAAAATACCTTGTAAGTTCTTCTTTTTCATCAAGTATTTTTGTATTTAATTTTATTATTTTTTTCTTTATTTCTTCTATTTCTTCTTTATATTGAGCCTGTTCATGAGCAATTTCACTGGCACTTTTTCCTAAAAGATTTTTTTCTACATGTAAAGCATTTTTCCCTGCTTTTATAATATTTTTTAACTCTTTAGTATTTGCTTCAACTATAAGTTTTGCTTTTTGTGAATTATCTCCAAAAAGAATATCATTTAAATAGTCCTCTACATGTAGAATTCCCGTTTTTTCTAAATCATATCCACTTTTGATTGCTTCATCTTCTTTTCCAATTCTATGAAAAAGAGCCATCATCCCAGCTATAGGGATAAAATCTATTTTTTCTATAATAGAGTCAAATTCACTTTGTTTGTTTAAACTTTGCAGTTTTGCTTTTATACTAGATTTTGTATATGCTATAACCTCTTCTAATTCTTTTTGCTCAACTGTATCAATTCTTGTTATGACAACAAGGAGTCTAGCAATGTTTTGGTAGAGTAAAGTATCTGTTATAAACTCTATATCTTTTTCAGTTGCTGATTGATTTACGTTCATAAGATGGCACATCAAATCACACTGAGAGAGATAGTTTTTTGTTATCTCTTCACGCTGAATTACTGGATCATCAAGACCAGGAGTATCAACAATCTCAACACCATTTTCTACAAATTTTAAATCACTATAAAGTTCTACACTTTTTACTAAATTACATTTTTTATCTGAATACTCTGCTGATGTATAAGAAGGAAGCTCATCTATACTAATTTCATAACTTCTTCCCTCTTGAGTAATAAACTCATCTAAAGTATCTTTAAAATGCTCTTTTGTCTCTTTTATAAATGGTTTCATATTCTCAAGGGTACTAGCACTCTCTTCTATATTTTCCCACTCTTTTTTATTCCAAAAATTTACTTTTGCACTTGGTTGTTTTGCATATTTTATCACTGTAAGGTTTGCAGTTTCAGGGATCACTGAAGTTCCTAAAACTTCTTTTCCTAAAAGTGCATTGAGCATAGTTGATTTACCAGCGTTCATAACACCAGTAATTCCTATGGAAAATTTTTCATTTTTTAATTTTTCGGGTATTGCATCTAATCTATTTTCTAATGATTTATCTTCAACTGCTTTTTTAAGGTTTTCAATCGAAGTAATAAAAAGATTTATAGCACTCTCATAAAAGTTTGATCCACTTTTTGCTTTTTCTACATGTAAAGGTTTTAAAACCTCTTTTTTCTCTTCAATGAGTGCCAATAAGCTAATGAGTTTTCGTGCTTTTTCATACCCAATAACTTCTGCTTTTCGTAACGTATCAAATCGCTGTTCTATATCTTTGTTTAGTTTAGTACTACCTTTTTTATTGAGAAAAAAGAGTAACTCTTTTTGTATAAATTGAACTCTTTTTTTATCCCATTCTTCTAATCCTGCAAGAAACTTTAAAGCATCTTGAGACTCTTTGATTTCACTGAATTTATCTATATTTGAATTAGAAACTACGAGCATTATAGAAGAGTAATCACAAAAAGACTCATAATCACTTGTTAAAGCGGTATTTAGGAAACTATTGATTTCTCCATTACTAGAGAATAATCTTTTTGCATCTTCTTCCCAAATAAGAAGAAAAAAATCGTTTATTATGTGCATTGATTGTATTCCGTATCATGTGTTTCACTCTAAAGTAAAACAGTTTTTTAATTTTGCTTACATATACTCACTTATGTAATCATTATTTTATTAAAAGTAAGTATACAGAAAAAAAATTTATTAAAGGGTGAGGATAACAATTAAATTGTCATCCTCAAAAAAGTTTAACGTAAAGCTACTAGTTTACGTCTCATATAAGCAATTTTGCTTTGTAGAGGTAAATGTTTTGGACAGTTATCTTCACAAGCTAGAAGACTCATACATCCAAAGATTCCATCATCATCACCAACTAACTCATAATAATCTTCGATAGTTCTGTTATCATGAGGATCACATTCAAAACGAGCAACTCTGTTAAGACCAACTGCCCCAACAAAATCAGGTCTCATAAGTTTTGTACCACATGCAGCAACACAAATACCACACTCAATACATCTATCAAGCTCAAAAGTTGCATCGGCAACATCTGGCTCAATTGGAGCTTCAAGTTTAGAAATGTCTACTTCATGCTCAGTATGAATCCAACTTTCAACACGCTTACTCATATCATTCATCCAGTTACCAGTATCTACTGATAAATCTTTGATAAGTTTAAATGCAGGCATAGGGAAAAGTTCCAATACACCATCAGGAAAGTTTTTAGTAAGCGTACGGCAAGCAAGTACAGGTTGACCATTTACCATCATCCCACAACTTCCACAAATACCAGCACGACAAACAAAGTCAAAAGAAAGATCTGCATCCATTTCTTCTCTAATTTTTGTTAAAGCAATAAATAGTGTCATCCCATCAGTTTCTTCTAACTTATACTCAACCATGTGAGGTTTAGAGATTGATGAGTTTGGATTATATTTTAATGCTTTTATAGTTATTGTTCTACTCATTTTGTATCTCCAAATCTCTCATTTTTAACTTTGTAATATGGTTGTAACTCGAAAGGCATAAGAGCATCTTGAATCTCATGTCTGTCTTTACCAGCAGCTTCCATTTCTTCACGAATTTTATCTACTTCAGCTTGACGCTTAGCACTTAATTCATTTTCAATTAACATACCTTTAGCCCCATATCCACGGAATGCTGGTGGTATTTCCATTTTCATAATATCTAAATCTTCATACGTAATTGTTGGAAGAGTTTTGCCTTCTTCCCATGCAGTTAGAGTTCTTTTTAACCAGTTTGCATCATCACGTTTTAGATAATCTTCTCTATAGTGTGCTCCACGACTTTCTGTTCTCTCTCTTGCACCCATAGCAACACATAAAGCAAGTTTTAGCATCATTGGAACTCTATACGCTTCTTCAAGTTCAGGGTTAGCTGATAGAGTTTTTGATTTTACTTTTACATCAAGTGATTTTTTATAAAGTTCTTCTAATTCGTCCACTGCAGATGCTAGACCTTCAGCGTCACGGAAAATTGCAACTTTATCCCACATGATTTCTTTCATTCTGTTTTTGATTTCAAAAACATTATGAGTTCCTTCTTTTTCAAGAAGTTCTTTCATATAAGCAGTTTTTGCATCAACAGTATCTTGCAATGTTTTAGAGTTAATATCAATCTCATTTGCAGCACAAAAATCAGCAAAATAATTACCAACAATCATACCAGCGACAACTGTTTCACTTACTGAGTTACCACCAAGTCTATTAAAACCATGCATATCCCAACAAGCTGCTTCACCAGCAGAGAAAAGACCTTGAAGTGTTTGAGATTCACCCGTTGCTTTAGTTCTAATTCCACCCATTGAATAATGTTGCATAGGAAGAACTGGAGCCCAACCTTTAGGACCTTCATCAGCAGGATCTATACCATTAAATATTTCACAAATTTCTTGAACATCACGTAAGTTTCTCTCAATATGCTCACGTCCTAGGATAGAAATATCTAACCATAAATGCTCTCCATAAGGAGAAGGAACACCTTTTCCATTTCTAATATGCTCTAGCATACGACGAGATACAACGTCACGTGATGCTAGTTCTTTTTTCTCTGGCTCATAATCTGGCATAAAACGGTAACCATCAACATCACGTAAGATACCACCATCACCACGACAACCTTCTGTTAAAAGGATACCTGATGGTACAATTGGAGTTGGATGGAACTGAACAGCTTCCATATTACCAAGTGTAGCAACACCAGTTTCAAGAGCGATAGCAGCACCTGTACCTTCACATACAACAGCATTTGTAGTTTGCTTATAGATTTTACCATAACCACCAGTTGCGATTAATGTTCCTTTAGCAACATAAGCAGTAAGTTCGCCTGTTACTAAATCTCTTACTATCGCACCATAACAACGGTTATTTTCATGGATAAGTGAAATTGCTTCTTTTCTATCTTCAATGTTAACATTAAGTTTTAAAGCTTCATTTGCAGCAGCAAATAACATTGTATGTCCTGTTGCATCTGCTGTATAACAGGTTCTCCATTTTTTAGTACCACCAAAGTCACGAGAGTGAATCATACCATGTACTTCTTCATCTTCTACAATAGTAGTTTTTTCTGCATTGATAATAGCTTCTCTAGGACCTTTAGCGATTCTCGTCCAAGGCACACCCCAAGCAGCTAATTCACGAATTGCTTTTGGAGCAACCGTAACGAACATACGTGCAACGTCTTGATCACAACCCCAGTCACTACCTTTTACAGTATCTGAAAAGTGAACATCTTCGTTATCACCTCTACTCATTTTTGAGTTACCAATACTTGCTTGCATACCACCTTGGGCTGCAGCTGAGTGAGAACGCTTAACTGGAATAAGACTTAAAACAGTAGTACTTAATCCTTTTGCTTGTGTAGCAACCGCGGCTCTTAAACCTGCAAGTCCTCCACCTATTACCAATGCATCACAATATTTTACATTCATATTTACGACCCAACCTTAATATTATCTATAACTTTTATCATTGCTGATGGTTGATATCTCTCACCAGCATTATCTTTTTGTTCTAATCCTATTTTAAAATATGCTACAAATGTTAAAATACCTAAAGTTAGAAAGAAAGCAGTGATTACCCATTTTACTTTTTTCAATTTAGCTCTTGTCTCTTTTGCATTATTTCCTTCAAACCATCCCCATTTGATACAAAGACGATACAATCCAATTCCACCATGAAATTCAACTGCTAAAAGAAGAAGAATATAAAACGGCCAAAGACTATATATACGTGAACCTGAAAGATATGGTCCTATATCAGCAACATGTAATAATATTATAAATAGATGTGCTGAGCCTAAAAAGAACATTACAAAACCAGTGATTGCTTGTACATACCACATACTAGTTTCATCATGCTTCATCATTTTCATATGAGTTTTATATACTTGCCATTGACGAAAGTTTATAGGAAACTTTCTCATTCCAAGTCCAGCATGAGTAAAAAACACAACTAAAACAAATATTATCAGTACAGCGTCTATCCAATGCTGACGTTCTTCAAAAAAGAACCCACCTTCAAACATCTTTGTAACATTGTACATAAGATCATTGCTTACTAAAATAGTCGATACAAAGAACATATGTCCCCACATAAACAGACCTAAAAATAGCCCTGTTGCACTCTGAACAAAATCAAGCTTAGCTGGAAGCCTACTTTTTTTGCCCTCCACAGATTTACCTAAAAAACCTTCGATAAGGTCACTCACTTTCGCATCCTTTTTGTGGTTTCCCATGCTTTCGCAATGGGTGTTTTGGTTATAATACTACTTTTTGTATTAGACCTGAATTATGTTCAAAATCTATACTAATTTAAAAGTATTAAAAGAATTTTATCAAATTTATAGGATATAAAAGTGACTTATTTTATTTTATTTGCATTTTTTTGAAGGTAAATATAAAGTATGATTGCTGTAACAATCATGAGTAAAGAAAGAGCCTGTCCCATACTCATCCAGCCCCCATATACGAAGCCCATTTGGAAATCTGGCTGTCTGTAAAACTCTGCAATAAACCTAGCCATTGAGTAAAGAGCTCCATATAAAGCTATAAGTTCTCCAGAAAATCTTTTTTTATTTCTGTATAAAAAAAGAACTAAAAAAACACATGCTCCCTCTAAGAAAGCCTCGTAAAGTTGGGAAGGATGTCTTAAAACGCCATCTACATAAATGCCTATGCTAGAGTCCGTTGCACGTCCTACTAATTCTTGATTTAAAAAATTACCTAATCTTCCAAAGATGTAACCAATCGGAACACTTAGGGCAACTAAATCTAATAATTCCCAAATATTTGTCTTTTTATGTCTATATTTAAAAAGTAAAGTTGCCAAAATAAAGCCTATAATAGCTCCATGATAACTCATACCACGAATGCCAACAAAAGTTCCATCCAAAAATGGATTAAACATTTGCCAAGGATGTGTTAAATAATAAGAAGTATGAGTATCATAAAAAAGTATATAACCTATACGAGCTCCTAAAATAATTCCAACTTCTATCCATATAAAATAATTATCTAAAACAGCTTCCGTTATAGGCATTTTATCTTTTTTCATAAAAAACTTCGCCGCACCAAGAGCAGTTAAAAGAGCGAGAACATACATAATCCCATACCAATGAACAGAAATAAAACCCAAATCAAAAGCGATAGGGTCAAAGTGATTATATATGTTATTCCAAAATGTCAATTAATTTGCCTTATATGTAAAAGTTTTTTTCATAGAACTATTTTTTCAAAACATCCATATTAGGTTCTTTTGCATGTTTTAAAAGAACATAAACTATAACAGCAAATAGTACAAGCATAAAAGCTGTAAAATAGACTGGGATATCTTTTAAAACTACAAATGTTACTATCAATATAGAAAGTAGAGTTGGTCCTTCGTTGTATGCTCTAAAAAACTTTCCACTTCTTTTACATGTACCGTTTAAAAGTTGTTTTCTGTACACTTCCATAGAATAATCGTACCCTATAAGAATAACAAGTAAAAATAGTTTTGCATATATCCACATTCCTGTTTCAAATAGTACTGGGTTCAATACTAACATAACAACTCCACTTATAATAGAAGCCCACATAGCTGGAATACCTATATATTTGTATAATTTATACTCTTGTATTTCTACAATCTCCACAAATTGTGGTTTGTCCATATGTTCTACATGATAAACATAAAGTCTAGGCAAGTAAAAAAGCACTGCCATCCATGATATAAATGACATTATATGAAATATCAATATATATATGTAATAATCCATTAGTTTTCCTTTAAGGCTTGAGCTATTAACTCAACCGGGTTTTTAAAAATTGTTTTTACATCACTAATGTGCATTGAGTTGCCTATTTGCATACGACAGGCACTGCACTCTGCACTTACTATATCTGCTTTTGTCTCTTTTATCATCGCAGCTTTTGGAAGACCTGCTGCTTTTGCAAAAGCAAACTTTTCTATTTGAATGGTAACTCCACCAAAGCCACAACATCTGTTTGGATCACTCATCTCTTTAATAAGATAGTTTTGACCTATTAAATCTCTTGGTTCTTTATACACACCTTGCATTTTTCTAGCATGACAAGGATCATGATAAGTAACGAGTGCATCTAACTTCTTTTTTTCTTTTAGTATTTCTTGAAGTTTTGTATTTTTAGCTAAATACTCTGTTGCCATATGTATTTTAGGTTTTATTGCAATGGCACGTTCTCTCCACTCTGGTTGGTCATGAAAAAAGTGTGCATAATCTTCTTTTATCATAGCACTACAAGTTGCTTCAGGAATGATAATCGCATCTAAATCATCTTGAAAGCTTTCAATATACTCTATATTAAATTTAGCAAGAGCATCCACACTATCAAAATCTCCCGTGAAATAAGAAGGAGCACCACAGCATTTTTGCTGTTTTATAAGATATGCATCTATCTTTAAAACTTTTAATATTTCTAAAAGTGATTTCCCAACATCTGTATACATGTAATTCCCAAGACATCCTATGAAAATTCCAACTTTTCCTTTTCCCCCATTTTTTATAACATCCGGATGAGAGTTTAAAAAACTTTTCCTTGCTAAACTTGGAAAAAGTCTATCATACTTTATAAGAGGAAAATTTCGTAAAAACATTGAACTTCGTTTGTCATCTTTTTTAAATGCACAAGTTTGAAATACAAATCCCAATTTTGCACCTATATCCATAATCTTACGATTGCGAAGGAGAAAAAATGCAAGCTTTTTATACCAAGCCAAACCATATTTTTTTCTTATATCATTTCTTGCTTGCTCAATAAGCATGTCTACTGGTAAGTCATTTGGACAAATATCAACACAATTTGTACAAAGAAAACAACTCTCAAAAATACTTTTTACATTTTTATCTAACTCTAAATGACCTTTTTTATACGCTCCAAGCAATTCTAAAAATCCACGAGGAGATGTAGCTTCATCACCATTTACATCATGAATAGTACAAACAGGTATACATTTACCACACTTTATACAGGTATCACTTATGCTATCATAATCAAACATTTATATTCTCCTCATTTAAACAGTCTTGGAGAATCTACGTTTTGATTCTGGAATCTTTTGTAAATAAGCATCAAATGGCATAACAATATTTCTAATTAACAAGGTTCCTGTAGTATTTACTAAAATCTTATCTTCATGCACTTCAACTAATCCCTCTTCTTCAAAAACTTTTAGTTTATCTAATGCATCAGCAAAATACTCACTAAAATTAATTCCAAATTCACGTTCAATTTTTGTAATATTGAGTTTAAAATTACTCATCATTTCCATAATAACTGCTTTTCTAAGCACATCATCATCACTGAGTGTAAGTCCTCTATGAACTGGTAAATGTCCAGCATCTAAAAGAGCTTCATAATCTTTCATCTCTTTAACATTTTGAACATAGTGAGCTTCACCATCACCAATGCTTGTAAGTCCAACTCCTATCAAGTCAGCACCACCTTTAGTAGTATACCCTTGAAAGTTACGGTGTAATTCACCTTTTTCAATCGCTAAAAAAAGTTCATCATCAGGTTTTGCAAAATGATCCATTCCTATCATTCTTAAACCATTTGATTCAAGATAATCAATCGTATATCTCATAATCGCAAGTTTTTCACTTGGAACTGGAAGAGTTGTCTCATCTATCTTCCTCATAGTTTTTTTCATCCAAGGAACATGAGCATAATTAAATACAGCAAATCTATCAGTGTCTAGTTTTAAAGACATCTCTAAAGTTTTCTTAAAAGTATCAAGTGTTTGGTAAGGTAAACCATAAATTAAATCCATATTGACAGATTTTATTCCAGCGGCTCTTACCATATCTACTACATTTTTAGTCACTTCAAATGGCTGGATTCTATGAATAGTCTTTTGAACTTTTTCATTAAAGTCTTGTACACCAAAACTTACACGATTAAATCCATGCGAAACAAGAATGTCAGTTTGTTCTTGGTTTAAAAATCTTGGATCTATTTCACAACTTATTTCAGCTTCATCACTAAAGTTTTTAAAATACTTTTTTATTAGTTTTATAATTCTATCAAGTTGATCTGCATTAAAAAATGTAGGAGTTCCTCCACCAAAGTGCATTTGTAAAACTTCTCTACTTGTATCAAGATGACGTGAGAGTATTTCTAACTCTTTTTCAAGATATCCAATATATCTCTCTTTCTTATCTTCTTTACTTGTAAATACAACATTACATCCACAAAAGTAACAAGCACTTCTACAAAATGGAAGGTGAAAATACAACGAAATTTTTCTACTTTTATCTTGATTTTCTAATATATTTATATATGTTTTTTCTGTAAAATTTTCATTAAACTCAGGAGCTGTTGGATAGCTTGTATATCTTGGTCCTGGCTTTGAATACTTAGAAAATTTGTCAAAATCTATCATTATTTACCTTTTATCTAGGAACTACGTGTAAATCTTTTAAATCTAAAAAAAGATTTGGATGTTCTTGTTTTATTTTTGATACTAACTCTTCTAAATCAACATTAATAACTTTTGCACCATTTTGTTCATGGTTTGCCATATGTTTTATATGATCCATAGCAACTGCCCACACATCTTTAAAGTCTATAGGGATATTTTGCCATATTGTTTTTTCTAACTTTAAATTAAAATTTTCTTCTTGTGTTGCTCTAAACTTATCTATAATTTTATTTATTGAACTCATAGACATCATAGTGTGAAGTTTTTTATTTTCATCTACAATAAACCATGGCTCACTTGCATTCCAACTTCCACTTTTTAAATTTAACTTTTTTACTTCTGGGTTATCTGTTTTTTCAATTTCTATGACAGTTTTATCTCCATTTAAACCAATATCTTTTGATATTACATTTATCATTTCAAATACTGTTAATTCTTTTTTACTCATTTCATCTCTCCTTCTTAAGGAATACATTCCTCAAAAACTTCTCTTCCATAGTGTTGTCTTATTTTTAAAACAACAACTTCACGAAGAATTTTTCCTTTTAATCAAATTGTCACAAACTATATCATTTTTTTTTAAACAAATTCTTAGAAAGTCAATTATTTATCTTTTTGTGCGTTTAACCAAACCATAATACCTTTTTGTGCATGAAGTCTATTTTCAGCCTCATCAAACACTACATTTGCATGTGATTCAAATACCTCATCACTCACTTCATATCCACGGTATGCAGGTAGACAATGTAAAAAGATAGCATCATTTTTTGCTAAACTCATCAAATCTCTATCAACCATATAACCATCAAAAGCTTTAACTCTTTCTTCTTTTTCTTCTTCTTGTCCCATAGAAATCCATGTATCTGTTGTAACTACATCAGCACCATTCACAGCAACTTTAGGATCATTTGTATAAGTTATTTTTGCTCCACTAATTTTAGCAAGCTCATTAGCATCGTCAATAATCTCTTGCCAAGGTTCATAACCTTTAGGAGTAGCAATTCTCAGCTCAAACCCAAGCTTTCCAGCAAGCATCATCCATGAGTGAGTCATATTGTTTCCATCACCTATATAAGCAACTATTGGATTATCCGTTTTGCCATGTTCTTTCATAGTAAGATAATCTGCCATAAGTTGTACAGGATGGTATTTATCGGTAAGACCATTAATAACAGGCACACCAGAATATTTTGCAAACTCATCAAGTACTTTTTGATCAAAGGTACGAATCATAATCATATCTATCATACGTCCCATAACGCGAGCAGAATCTTTCATAGACTCACCACGTCCAAGTTGTAAATCATTTGATGAAAGAAAAAGTCCTTGACCACCTAGCTGATGAATTCCTACTTCAAAACTAATGCGTGTTCTTGTACTACTTTTTTCAAAAAGCATACCAAGTGATTGGTTTTGAAGATATGGAATATAATTTTTAACTTTTGCTTCTTTTTTTATTTTTGATGCAAGTTCTATAATTTCTAAAATATCTTCTTTACTATGGTCATATATCGATAAAAAGTGTTTCATTTGATTGTCTCCTTAATAAATTTCAAGTAAAATTCCTCTCACTGAAGCTTCCACTTAGTGGAGAAATCTTTATTTTATTTTTTATTTAAAATCTGCGCTACTTCTTTTGCATGATATGTAATGATTATATCAGCACCAGCTCTTTTAAATGCTATCATCGTTTCCATCATGACTCTATCATAATCAATAACTCCTGCATTTCCAGCAGCTTTAAGCATAGCATACTCTCCACTTACATTATAAATAGCCATTGGTACTGAAGTATTGTCTTTTATTTCTCTGACTATATCAAGATAAGCAAGAGCAGGTTTTACCATAAGGATATCAGCTCCTTGCATCTCATCTTCTATAGATTCAGCTAAAGCTTCACGTCTATTTGCTGGATCCATTTGATAACTTCTTCTATCTCCAAAACTTGGAGCAGATTCAGCCACATCACGGAATGGTCCATAATAAGCACTTGAAAATTTTGTCGAATAACTCATGATTGGAAGATTTTCATATCCTACTTCATCAAGCCCTTCTCTTAAAACCTCTATAGTTCCATCCATCATACCGCTTGGAGCTATCATATCGATTCCAGCTTTTGCATGAACAATGGCTTGTTTTACTAAAATTTCTAATGTTGCATCATTATCTACTGTTTCATTTTCCATATCTAATATTCCACAATGTCCATGGTCTGTAAATTCACAAAAACATAAATCACTCACTACAAACATATCTGGGAACTCTTTTTTTATTGCTTTTATTGCACTTGCAATAATACCGTGTTCACAAAGTGCGTCACTTCCTACGCTATCTTTAACAGCTGGAATACCAAAAAGTATAATAGAATTGATACCAAGCTTTTGTAACTCTACACACTCTTTTAATACTTCATCAATACTCATTTGAAAAACACCTGGCATTGAAGTTATCTCTTTTTTAATTTTTTCGCCACTTTTAACAAATAATGGATAAATTAAATCTTCTACATGTAAAGAAGTTTCTCTTACTAATCCTCTTAAAGTTTTATTAATTCTAAGTCTTCTAAACCGTTTAAACATTTTTTAGTCCTTATCTAGCTATAATTAAAAAAAACATTTTACCATAAAGATTATAAATGAGAATTAATATTTCAAATATTGCCAATTTACCGTCACGTTTTGGACAATTTAAAATACAAACTTTCCAAGAAGGCATAAAAGAACATTTAGTGATATTCACAGAATCAATAGCCGAAGTTCCTCTAGTAAGAGTTCATAGTGAATGTCTTACAGGTGATGCTATCGGAAGTCTTAAATGCGATTGTAGAGATCAGTTAGAATATGCTCTTGAAGCAATTTCAAAAGAAGGTGGCATGGTGATTTACCTTCGTCAAGAAGGTAGAAACATAGGCCTTTTAAATAAAGTTAATGCTTATGCACTTCAAGACCAAGGATTAGATACTATTCAGGCCAATCATCAATTAGGATTTCAAACTGATGAAAGAAGTTATGAAATAGTAGAATTTATTTTAGAACACTTTGGTATAAAAGCCATAAAGCTTTTAACAAATAATCCTAAAAAGATGGAATCATTAACCCATATAGATATTGTTGAAAGACGCCCTGTGGTTATTGAATCTAATAAACATAATGCTGGTTATTTAAAAACTAAAAAAGAACAAATGGGACATATGCTTTAAAAGCTACTCTTTAATTGGCAAAACTAGAGATAGTTTTGCTTAGTTCTAGTAAAAATTAAAACTATATTAGCTATAATGAGGCACTTTAATACAAAAAAGGTAACAAGTGAATATAGCGTCTTTACCAAAAGATTTCTCTGAAAATTGTGAAATTTTTTGCGAACTAATTTTAAAATACAATAAAACTCATAATATTACAGGCGCAAAAGATAAACATGCGGTATATGAAAATATAAATGATAGTATATATCCAATAGAATTTTTGCCAATGCAAAATATAAAAACAGCAATTGACATAGGGACAGGAGCAGGCTTTCCTGGACTCATTTTAGCTATGGCTTTACCAAATATACAATTTACACTATTTGAGCCAATTGCAAAAAAAAGTTCATTTTTGCACCTAATAAAAACAACTCTAAAACTAAAAAACGTTATTGTATCGACAAAAAGAGTTGAGAAAGCACAAGCTTTTGAAGCAGACTTAATATGCTCTAGAGCTGTGACAAATACCAATATGTTAATAAATCTCTGTAAAAAGTACATCACTCCATCCTCCCTACTTCTTTTTTATAAAGGTGAAAGAGTTGATGAAGAAGTTATGGATCTAACAAATTTTGAAATATTTAAAAAAGATAAAAGAAATTATCTTCTTATAAAGGATGTAAATGTTATTTAAGGCCTTAGCACTTGCTGCTATATTTTTTATAATTTACATAGTATTTTTTAAAAAACCAAATACTACAATAAAGACAAAAAGAAAAGAAAAGAAAAAACCTCAGCCAAAAGGTGATATTATGATGGAATGTCAACAATGCCAAACTTTTGTGAGTGAAGACGATGCTATCATCAAAGATGGAAAATTTTACTGCTCTAAGCAATGTGCCCAGTTAAGGTAACTCATGATTATTATAGGACACAAACTAATTCCTTTTAAACCTTTCTATAAAGTTACAAATATTGAAGATATTAAAAGAACTCCATCCAATAGTACTATTTTATTTGATTTTATTAACGAAGAAGTGCTAGAATATTGTAAGAGGCAAGATATAGCTTTTGCTTTATGTGTTAAAGATATAAAAGAAGCTTGCTTTGCAAATGCATTGGGAGCAAAATATATTTTAACAGAAAGTTCTTTAGCGAAAGAGATACAAGATATTGCAACAGAGTATTTATTTGATGCTAAAATTCTTCTACATGTAGAAGATGAAAATCAAATAGAAATAGCTGCAAAAAAATCTATTGATGGAGTTGTGTTTAAAAAAGGAATTAAATAAAGGAGTTATCATGAAGATATTTTTATCCTTATTAATTGTTCTAATTTACTGGTCTTTAGATGCTTATCAAGATGTTACAAACTTTAATATCTCTTTTATTCAAGCATTGTTTTTAGATTATGCACAGGTAAATCCTTTTATAAAAATTACTTTAGCAGTCTCTATTTTTTTACTCTCTTTAATAACTCCAAAAGTAACCCAATTTAATGCTAGTGAAAATCAACAAGAAACAACACTTCTTCCTGAACAATTTAGCACAATGCATAAAATATCAGATATTGTATTTTCTCCAATCCCTTTACATAAACAATTAAATGATATTGTTACAGTATTGGAAAAAAGATTAAAAGTAAAAACAGCTTTTATTAGCTCTTTTCAAAATGATACAATTTTATTATTAAATACAAATGACTCTCTACAAGCAATGGGAATCAAAGAAAAATATTTACCTTATCATAATGAATTAGAAAAAAACAGTTTGGATAATTTATTATCTATTGGTTATTTAGAAAAAAGAGAATTTCTTGATGAAATTATAAACATACATGGTATAAAGTATAGAGCTATTATACATGCATACAAAGGTAGTCACTCTACAAAACCTCTAGGACTTTTTACTCTTTTATTAGATGAAAATGATAAAAAAGATTATACAAATTTTGTTTTAAAGACATGTGAACAAATTGCTTTTACAATAAATCTCGATCAAAAGAAAAAAGAAACTATTGAAGCACAAAGCAAATACAATACTATATTTTCAACTATGGATACGGAGCTTCACATACCTAATTATGTTAAACTTCAAGAGATGATTGAGCATGAGATGAAAAGGTCTCAAAGATATGGAACAGAGTTATCACTTATTCTTATAGAAATTGATTACATGCAAAACCTAACAAATATTTTTACTGAAAAAGAAACTTTTACTCTACAAAAAGATATAACTTCTTTATTAAAAAAAGGTGTTAGAGAAACAGACTTATTTGGAAAATGGACAGAAAACCATTTTGCTATAATTGCACCGGATATAGATTTCAGAGAAGCAAAAAGTTTTGCAAATAAATTAAACCAAAGACTCCAAACACATCGTTTTGCGAAAGTAGGAAAAATTACATGTAGTTATGGCATTACATCATTTTGTGCAAAAGATACGCTAGGTACCTTTAGACAAAGAGCTGAAAATGCTTTGAAAGAAGCTATTTCAAGAGGTGGAAATTCTATAGAAATAAAAATATTAGTTTAAACTATTTCTTTTCTTATATACGGAGATAATTTAGTCATTACCTCATATGTAATGGTATTAAAATACTTAGCAATTTCAGTAGCATCTCTAAAAAGACAAACTTTAGGCTTATCTCCACTGAGCGAAAAACTATCCATTGATAACCTTCCTAAAATCTTTCCATCATCAATAGATAAGTCACCTAGTCCATCGTACCTAAAAAAACCATCACCATAACCAATATCATAAGTAGATACTATTTGTGGACTTTTTATTTCATATATTCCGCCATAGCCTACTCTATCACCAATTTTCAAGTTTCTTGAACCTAGTTTTTCAGCCCAAAGAGACATAACTGGTTTCAACCCAAAGTTTTCTTGATCATTTTGAGTAAGAAAACTTTTATCTACATGAGTATATCCATATGTTGCTATTCCGCATCTTGCAAAATCATCTTTAAATTTACTTTGTTTTCTCAATACTGCTGCTGAATTACACGAGTGAAAATTTGGCATTTTTAAATTATGTTTTTCTACCAATTCTTTTGCTTTTTGAACAAATTTATTATAATTTTGCGCTTGCCAAAATACTTCACAGTTTAAATCATCAGCACTTTTATGATGAGTAAAAACACCTTTTAACACAAGATCATTTTTTACAATAATTTCAAAAGCATTTTCAAGTTCTTCATACTGAATCCCATTTCTATGCATTCCTGTATCGGTCCCTAGATGTATAGAGCTTTTTGGAGGAAATTTCTTCAAACCTTCTATAGAATGAACAGCAAACGAAATATTATCATCTTGTTTACTTAAAGGAGGATGATCAGCTAATATAAGAGTTTCTTCAAACAAATTATTTATTTGTATTGCTTCATCTATATTTTTAACAGCCGACTTTTTTATGCCAAAACTTGCTGCAAGTTCAGCCATAACTTTCAAACCATGTCCATAAGCATTGTCTTTTAAAACAACCATTAACTTATCTTTACCTCCTACTCTTTTACAAAGTAGGTCAATATTATGTTTGTAATTTGCTTTTGATATTTGTATATATGCCATGACTAAGCTTTCAGTTCCAATTCTTTTACTATAAAGCTTCTTAGTTTTCTAGCTTGATAATCTAATTTAAAAAAATGTTCATAAACTTTTTTTGCATCGATAGTTGGATTATTTTCAAAGTCAAATTCTATATTATTATTTTTCTTAGGAATACTTTCATCAAAGTAATTTAAAAAATCTTCTCTTATATCTGTAAGTTTTGATAACTCTTCTTTTACCATTTTTTTATCCATGCTATCCTCTTTATTTTTCTGATAGTATTAAAAAATTTTTCTCGTTCAATTCTACAAAAAGCTCTTTATTTCCATTAAAACTATACCTTTTTGTTTTATAATTCTCATGAAATGAAACTTTAAATATCCTTTTGCCTTTTTCATTAGGATAAGGAGAAATATTTATACCTTTAAAAATAATTGTTTTTGCCTCTTTTCTAGCAAATATACTTTTTTTCATACGAGCAAAATTCTTCTTTTTAAGTCCATCATATCTTTTAAATTCATCACTATAAAAACTCAAATATGTTTTTATATCACTATTTTTCCAAGCATTTTTCCATTGAAATAAATTTGCTAAAATAGTACTTATTTCAGATTTATCAACTGCTTTTATACCATTTTCACTTACTATTGTTATACTATTTTTAGGCATAATTTTTTTATCTAATAACTCTATAGTATTATTGTCTAAAACTATACAGCCTTTACTCATAGGATCTCTTGGACTTCCATCAAGGGGTGAACCATGTATCCAAATTCCATGACCATTTTTTCCTTGAACTTTATCAAATGTATTTGGATAAGATAGAACAAATGCTAAGGGACCATAAAACTGATCGGGTGGGATAAAACGCTGTTTGATTCTATAAACGCCTAAAGGTGTCTTTAAATCACCTTCTTTATATTTATCACCATCTGCCCCAACAATAACATTTTCATATGTAGATAAATGCTTAATTTGATTTTTACTACTTTGATATACTCTTAACTCTTTATTTTTTTTACTTGCAATTAGTAACGTATCTAAATCTTCATAATATCCCAAAGATACATCTATTGTTTCAATTTTTTCTTCCCAATAACTTTTCGTTTGGAGTTGCTTTTTTATATACTGCTCAACTGCGTTTATTCCACCATCTCTATATATATCTACTACAGGATTTGCTAACAAAAAAGTTTGCAATAAAACAAATACTAATAATTTATACAATCAATACCTTTCTATGATTCATTATATTCCTATGTAAAGTCTTTACATGTAAGAAAAATTATTATATGTAAATCTCGCTTAGAAGATTATTTGAAAAGAAAATTTGGTTTAAAATATTTACTTTTATTTTATACTTTATAGGATACTATATAAAAAATCTTAGAGAGAGGTACGCTTGTGTCACTCGAATTAATACTTGCTTCGTCTATTATCTTTGTGTTGGCAATTACGATTCCAATACTTTTTGTTTTATCCAAAAAACTTGGACCAAATTCACAAGGAAATAAACAGAAGAATCTATCTTATGAAAGTGGTGTTACAAACCCTATTGGGGGATCTGATAGCCGCTTTAGTGTCAAATTTTATTTAGTTGCCATACTTTTTGTACTTTTTGATGTAGAAATCATATTTATGTTCCCATGGGCCGTAAATGTACGAGAGCTTGGTTTTTTTGGATTAGCAGAGATGTTTTCATTTATGATTCTTCTTATAGCTGGTCTTATCTATGTATACCGTATAAAGGCACTCAAATGGCAGTAGGAGCAGAAGCAGTTTTTGGTGATAGTGTAATTACTACAAAATTAGATGATGCCATAAGTTGGGCACGTGAATCTTCAATGTGGCCTTATGTTTTTGGAACAGCATGTTGTGCTATAGAATTTATGAGTGCAGCTTCAAGTAAGTTTGATATTTCCAGATTTGGTGCTGAAGTTGTTCGCTTTTCTCCACGACAAGCAGACCTTATGGTGGTTGCAGGAACTATAAGTTATAAACAAGCTCCTGTTCTAAAAAGAATTTATGACCAAATGACAGAGCCTAAATGGGTTATTAGCATGGGGGCATGTGCCTGTAGTGGTGGGTTTTATGATAACTATACAACACTTCAAGGGATTGATTCAATTATCCCTGTTGATGTATATGTCGCTGGCTGCCCTCCTCGTCCAGAAGCACTTCTTGATGCACTACTTCAAATCCAAGCTAAACAAGCAAGAAATGAAAGTATCGTTAAAGATAGAGTAAACACTGATTTTAAAGGAAGGCTAGATGGATAGCCATTTTGAAAAAAAATTTAAAGATCTTTATAAAATAGATGAAAATGGTATTTATATATTAGAACAAACATTTTTAAAAGCTGCAATAAAATGTTTAAAAGAAGAAGATAATTTTCACTTTTTAGCAGACATCACAGCTATTGACTATTATAAATATAATAAACCAATGCCAAGTAGATTTGCCGTAGTTTATCTCTTAAGAGATACAGAATTTAAAAACCTTATAAAACTAAAAGTATTTGTTGAAGAAGAAGATGGAGATTTACATGTAGAAAGTATATCTGATCTATTTTTTTCAGCAAACTGGGCAGAAAGAGAAGTTTGGGATCAATATGGTATTAAATTTTTAAATCATCCGAATTTAAAAAGAGTTTTAAACCATAAAGAGTTTGATGGCCATCCTCTAAGAAAAGATTATCCTATTACAAAAGGTCAACTGTGCACAAAAACTGATGATCTCATGGATGAAATGATTCCTAGGTTAGAGCAAAAAGGATATAAATCTCATGATGATTTAATGTTCTTAAACTTAGGTCCTGCACACCCTGCAAGTCATGGGACAATAAGAACTTTTGTAGCACTTGATGGTGAAAATATTATAAGTGCTGTAAGTGAAATTGGTTATCTTCACCGAGGATTTGAAAAATCTTGTGAAAATCATACTTATAATCAAATAATTCCTTATACCGATAGACTAAACTACTGTTCAGCAATTCTCAATAACACAGCTTTTGCTCATACTGTAGAAGGTATGTTAAATGTTACTGTACCTGAACGTGCTCAATTTATAAGGGTTATTATAGGTGAACTTTCTCGCATCATTGATCACCTTGTTTGTTTAGCTGCTGGTTTAGTAGACATGGGGGCATTAACAAACTATTGGTATTTATATAATCCTAGAGAAGCTGTTTATGATTTACTTTCAAAACTTACTGGAGCTAGACTTACAAACTCTTATATGAGAATTGGTGGAGTGGCTCATGATTTTTATGATGGTTTTGAAAATGACTTACAAGATTGTATAAAATCGATCGAAAAAGGTATGGGTGATGCTCTTTCTTTAGTAGAGCACAATAGAATTTTTCATGATAGAACACAAAATATTGGAGTAATAAATGCCCAAGATGCTATCAATAAAGGTTTTACTGGACCAAATCTTAGAGCAAGTGGTGTGGCTTATGATTTGAGAAAAACTAATCCTTATTACTTTTATGAATCATTTGATTTTGATATTGCAGTGGGCAGTGTTGGCGATGTATATGACAGGCTCATGGTAAGATTTGAAGAGATACGACAAAGTATCAGAATAATTAAACAAGCTATGAAAGTTCTTCCTGGTGGAGAAATTGTAGTCAATGACAGAGCAATATCTTTTCCAAAAAAGGAAGATGTATACAACAACATTGAAGGACTTATGAACCAATTTAAATTAGTTTATGAAGGTGTAAAAGTACCAAAAGGTGAATTTTATAGAGCTATTGAAGCAGGAAATGGGGAACTTGGCTTTTTTATTGTAAGTGATGGAAGTGGAACTCCTTATAAATTAAAAGTAAGGCCTCCATGTTTTCCTGCTATGTCTGCTCTACCTGATTTATTAGAAGGTGGTATGGTAGCTGATTCTGTTTTAAGTTTAGGAAGTTTAAATATTGTTGCTGGGGAGCTAGATAGATGAGTGAATTTAAATTTAGTGAAGAAAATGAAAAAAAATTTCAAGAACTTTTAAAAAGATATCCTGATCGTGCTTCTTTATCTCTACCTTCGTTATGGATGATTCAATACCAAGAGGGTTGGATTAGTGAAGAAGCAATGGTTTTTTTAGCAGATAAACTTGGTACGAGTCCTATGGATATTCAAGGGATAGCCTCTTTTTATACTATGTTTAATTTAGAACCTATTGGTAAGTATCATATCCAAGTATGTAAAACTCTCTCTTGCAAACTTTGCGGCAGTGAAAAAATAAAATCACACATAGAAAATAAACTAGGCGTTAAATTTGGGGAAACTACAAAAGACATGAAATTTACTCTTACAGAAGTAGAATGTTTAGGCTCATGTGGAACAGCTCCAGCAATGAGCTTTAATGATGATTATGTCGAAAACCTCACAGTTGAAAAAATAGATGAATTATTGGATACATTAAAATGAAATGTACAGAAGTTAGACTTCGTGCTTTAGTCGCGAGAAATTTTTGCTGGACTTGTTCAGTGAAAAGAGGACATTAAAATGATAGTTAAAATAGTAAGTAAGAACTTTGATATAGAAAATTCACATAAATTAGAAGTTGCCGTTAAAAACGGTAGATATTCTTCTTTAAATAAACTTTTTACTATGACTCCAGAAGAAGTAACTAAAGAAGTAATTGCAAGTGGACTTCGAGGTAAAGGTGGTGGTGGTGCTGCTACAGGAAATAAATGGCAACTCATTCCAGATGAACATGAAAAACCTACGTACCTTGTTATTAATGCAGATGAGAGTGAGCCTGGAACGTTTAAAGATAGACAGATTATGGAGTATGACCCTCATCTTTTAATAGAAGGGATTATTAACTCATCATATGCTATCGGTGCTCACCATGCCTACATCTATATAAGAGGTGAGTATGTATTTTGGGCAAAAAGAATGCAAGAGGCCATTGATGAAGCATATGAAGTAGGATACCTAGGAGAAAAAATAGCAGGACATGACTATGCACTTGATTTAACACTTCACAGAGGTGCTGGAGCATATATATGTGGAGAAAAAAGTGCCCTTCTTGAATCTCTTGAAGGCAAACGTGGACATCCTAGACTTAAACCTCAACAAAAAGAACCAGAATGGTTTTTTGGTGGACCAACTGTTGTCAATAATGTTGAAACGATAGCAAGTGTTCCTTATATTATCAATGAAGGATTTGAAGCTTACAGAGCACATGGTACTGATTGTAGTCCTGGAACTATGCTTTTTGGACTTAGTGGCCACATTAAGAATCCAGGAGTTTATGAGTTACCTTTTGGTGTAAGTATGACAGAAGTTATTGAAAAAATTGGTGGTGGTGTAAAAGATGGTAAAAAACTTAAAGCAGTTATCCCTGGCGGTTCTTCTTGTGCAATTCTCAGAGCTGATGAAATTAATGATATAACACTTGATTATGAATCTCTACAAGAACACGGCTCAAGTTTAGGAACAGGAGGAATGATTTTTATCGATGAAGATACTTCAATACCAGAATCTATGAAAAATCTTTTTGAATTTTATCATCATGAATCTTGTGGACAATGTACACCATGTCGTGAAGGATGTGGTTGGGTAGATAAAATATTAGGGAAAATTTTAAAAGGCAAAGGCTCTTTAAAGGATTATGATACAATGCTTGATGCTTGTGAAATGCTCAATGGAAAAACAATCTGTGTATTTGCTCCGTCAGTTGCGTATATAGCAGATAGTTATTTAGCAAAATTTAAAAACGAATTTGACGTTTTATGCAAAGAGTAATAAACAGATGAAACATACATTAAAAGAGATATGCTTATTTGGATCACTAGATAACAATCAATTAAAAAAACTTGAAAATATAAGCACAATAAAAAAATTAAAACCAGGAAATATACTTTTTTATGAAGGTGATGAGCCTAAAAATCTCTATTTTTTATTAGATGGTTTAATAAAACTATACCGTTATGACAAAAATGACAATATAAATATATTAACTTATTATTATACACAATCTCTTATTGGTGAAGCAGCAACGCTACAAAGAACACCTCATCAAATAACAGCAGAATGTGAAATAGAATCTACTATTTTAGTTGTCTCTTTTGATGATTTTGAAAAAGACTTTTTAAGGGATCCAGAAATTGCTCTTGGGTTAATTATGCAATTAGTAGGTAAAATAAAATCTTTAATGAATACGAATATGCAACAAACATCTATGCAAAAACTCGCTCAACTCATTTTTGATAATCATGAAATTTTTATAAAAGTCAAAAAATATAAAATAGCAGAGATTTTAAATATGGCTCCTGAAACTTTTTCTAGAAATCTTAAAAAACTACAAAAAGATAAAATTATTTCTTATGATAAAAACCACTTTGAAATAAAAGATAAAGAGGCACTAAGCGAACTATTTGCTTGTTGCCCCAATTTTAATAAATCATAATATAAATAATGATTTATAAGATAATTTAGCCATATCTATTAAAAAATCAACTCCAGGGAAATATGCAATAAGTGTATTTCCTATACCTCCCCAAATAATCATTAAAGCAATAACTGCAATAACCAAAGGTGCTATGCCTTTTAAAGGAGGAACATCTGTCATTTCTGGACTTCTATAAAAGTACATTACGGCAATCAATTTAAAATAATAATATACAGATACAAATGTAGCGGTAATACCTACTATTGCTAATATTTCATTTCCTGATTCAATTGCTCCTGTAAAAATATAAAACTTTCCAATAAATCCTATCGTTGAAGGAATACCTGCTAATGAAAGCATAAATACACTTAGCATTGCAGCCATATATGGTCTTATGTGAGAAAAACCTCTAAAGTCATCATAAGTTATTCTTAATTGATCTTCTGAAGAGATATAAGCGATAAGACCAAATGCTCCAAGTGCTGATAAAAAGTACGCCACTAAATAAAATATAATTGAGCTTGCTGCATTTTCTCCAATAACTCCAATTGATACAAATGCTATAAGAAGATATCCAGTATGAACGATACTTGATGATACCAACATTCTTTTTAGTGATTTTTGAATAATAGCGAGAAAACTACCATATGCTAAAGTAAAGATAATAATATATACAAACATATCATCCCAAAAATCACGAATCAAATCAAAATCAACTAAAACTAGACGAAGAATGAAACCAAAAACTGCAGCTTTAAATGTTGCAGCCATAAAAGCAGTAACAGGAAGAGATGCTCCATCATATACATCTATCGCCCAATTTTGAAAAGGAAAAGCTGCAATTTTAAAAAGAAAAGTAATTAAAATCATTGTTCCACCAAGAATTATCAGACTCATATTACTATCTATGTTGTTACTAACAAAAATGCCTATTTCTCCAATACTAGTAGTTCCAGTTGCTCCATAAATAAAAGAACTTCCTAAAAGAAAAAATACTCCAGCTAGTGAACCTAAGACCAAATATTTATAACTAGCTTCAATTCTTTTATCTATTACCTTTTCAAAACCAATCATTATATATAGTGATATTGAAGCTATTTCCAAAGCAATAAATGCAGTAATTAACTCATTTGCATGAACTAATAACATCATCCCAAAAACAGAAAATAGAAGAAGTGAAAAAAATTCTACAGTGAATTCTTTACGCCTTTGAAAATAATGTAATCCTATTAGAATAGTTAAAATACCACCTAAAATTAATATAGTGCTAAAATAACTTGCATAGGTATCCACCACTATCATATTATTAAAAACATCAGAAAAAGGATACACTGAGTAAATGTCTCCTAGGGTATTTAAATTATAAATATTAGAAACAATTGCCAAAGTTAAAAATACTAAGGAAGCAATAGCTCCCTTTTTTATATTGATATTTTTAAAAGTACTCAGTATCATTAATAATATTGCACCAACGCCTACAAAAAAAAGTGGTAAAAGATATGTAATATCTGGTGTTTGCATTATTATGTCCTTATCTCTAAAATATCAATTAAATAGTGCTGTATAGTTGGTTCTATTTTATAAAAAAACCAATCAGGATATACACCCATGCCTATAATTAAAAAGATTAAAGGTAACATTCCTAAAACTTCTCTGAGATTCAAATCTTTCATTTGTGAAACATCATTACCATTGTCTTGTAAAATAGCTCTTTGAAATAACCAAAACATAAAACTTGCTGCAACTAAAACTGTTAAGGCAGAAACAATACCTGCACTTTGACTAAATCCAAAAGTTCCCAATATAATCAAAAATTCACTCACAAATCCATTTGTTCCAGGAAGCCCAACAATACAAAGAAGCATAATTGCAAAAAACACCGTAAATAGTGGAGCTTTTTTAGCTATCCCACCAAGAGCTAAAATAGATTTAATACCTAAATCATATTCTAATTTTCCTATTAGCAAAAATAGCCCTCCAGTAGCCATAGCATGTGCAATAATTAAATATGCTGCACCTGTCATACCATAAGCATTTAAAGAGAATATACCTGTTACAATAAAACCTAAATGTGAAGCAGAAGAGTATGCAAACATCTTTTTTATATTTATTTGCATTAACGCGGCAATTCCAAAATATAAAAGTCCAAAAATACCAATCCAAACAAAATAAGGAGCAAACTCTTTATAAAGTTCTGGAAAAAGAGGCATCACAAAACGGACTATTCCATAAACGCCTAATTTAGCCATAATAGATGAAAGTAAAAAAACTCCCCCTGTAGGCGAATTGGAATATGTTTCAAGTAACCAAGTATGGAATGGAAAAAGTGGAATTTTAATAGCAAAAGCTAACATAAAACCTGCAAATAACCATATTTGCTCTGCTCTACTTAATGTTGTTATTTGGATAAGATCATTTAAAGCAAAACTCCATGAACCAAACTCATAGAAAAATGCTACACCTAAATAAAGAATACAAATCAACATAAACAAAGAGCCCATAATAGTATATACTGTAATTTTAATTGTTGAAAAAACTCTATTTCCTGTTCCAAACATACCTATAATCATAAAAACTGGAAGTAACATAGCTTCCCAAAAGAAGTAAAATAGAATTAAATCTTGAGAAAAAAGTGTTCCTGTAATTCCTGTTTGAATAAGTAACATACTTACCCAATAACCCTTTGTTCTTCCATCCCATAACCAAAGATATGCACAAGGTATTAAAGTAGCAATTAACATCAAAATAATCAACGATAACCCATCAATTCCTAAACTATAGTTGATTCCATAACTACTAATCCATGAATGATGTTCACGAAATTGCATATATCCTGTAAGTTCAAAATTATAATATACCATTCCTGCAAGCAATAATATAACTATAGCCGTCATAAAAGCAATATTTCTTGTTATCTTTGAACTCACTGGTAAAAGTAAAAGTGAGAAAGCCACAAACATAGGTAAAAATATAATTACTGAGAGTATTCCAAAATCCATAATCTACCTTAACACCATTATTAAATAAGTTGATATCACACTAATACCAATTAACATTGTAAATGCATAAAATCTTGTATTTGCATTTTGCATCTTTGCAATATAATGCCCACTTCTAATAAAGCCTCGTGAGAGTCCCATCACTATTTTATCTATAAAATGAACATCTATTTTATATGATATAAAGATACTTAATTGTTTTATTTTATGGACAATTAACGTATCATATATTTCATCAATATAAAATTTATTCCAAACAATTCCAGTAAAAATTGGTACTTCTTTCATATCATACATGTAAAACTTTTTATACGCAATAAAGATACCAAGAAGTGCTGCAAAAATATTTATTACCATAAGTATTATCTCTGTACTGTGTGTTACATGTAAAGAACTATTTTTCCAATTTCCTAACCAACTGCCTATCAAGTTTTCTCCACCCAGCAATTCTGGGATTCCAATAAACCCTGCTAATATTGAACCAATAGCTAAAATAACTAAAGGAGTAGTCATACTTTTTGGTAAAAAATGAAGCTTTTTATCTTCTTTATAATTTTTACCATAAAACACAACAAATAAAAGTCTAAACATATAATAAGCTGTTAAGATAGCTGTAAAAACACCAATAATCCAAAGTAAGTATTCTCCTGAACTAAACGCTGTAAGTAAAATCTCATCTTTACTAAAAAATCCTGCAAAAGGAGGGATTCCAGATATAGCAAGTGTTGCTATTAGCATAGTAAAATAAACTAAAGGAGTTTTTTTCTTCATACCACCCATTTTAAATATATTTTGTTCATGATGAAGAGCTACTATAACTGCTCCTGCACCCATAAAAAGAAGTGCTTTAAAAAATGCATGTGTAAATACATGAAAAATTCCTACACTGTACCCACCAAGTCCAACTGCTATAAACATATAACCTAATTGTGACATAGTAGAGTATGCTAGTATTTTTTTAATATCTGTCTGTTTTGTTGCGATTATCGCAGCAAAAAGCGCAGAAATTGCACCAACATAAGCTATAAAAAGTCCTACATGAGGAATCAAATCATATAAAAAATGAAATCGTGCAACCATGTAAACACCTGCTGTTACCATAGTAGCAGCATGAATAAGTGCTGAAACAGGTGTAGGCCCTGCCATAGCATCAGGTAACCAAACAAACAAAGGTATTTGTGCTGATTTTCCTATCGCTCCAACAAATAAAGAAAAACCTATAAAAGTTAATACTGGAACTGGTACACTAAGCAAACTTTCTTTTAAATTAAGAAAATCAAAACCATTACTTCCTGCATAATAAAACATAGTAACCATAGCTACAATAAAGCCAAAATCACCTACACGATTAGCAATAAAAGCTTTATTTCCTGCTTTTACATTTTCTCCATCTTCATAATAATAGCTAATTAAAAGATAGGATGAAAAACCAACACCTTCCCAACCCATAAACATAATAATAGGACCATGTCCTAAAACTAAAAGTAACATTGAAGCTAAAAAGAAATTAAAATAAAAAAAGAATTTTCCATAGCCCTTATCATCTTTCATATAACCAGATGCATAAATATGAATTAACCACCCTACAAAAGTAATAAATAAAACCATAAAAATTGACAATTTATCTGCCATAAACCCCATATCTATGTCATATCCATCTATTTCTAGCCATCTATATGCTTTATATAAAAATATTTCATCATTACCAATCATTTGAAGAAAAAATGAAAATCCCAATAAAAAACTCAAAAGTGGTGCACTTAAGCCAAATAATGAAAAAACAAAATTAGGAACTCTTGCTACTTTAATTGAGTATAAATACATAACACCAATAATAAAAGAACTTATAAAAGGTATTAATACAATCCATGCCAATAAAAAATTACTCATGGGAATCCTTTTGGCTCAAAATCGTAAATATATCAGAATTTAATGATTTTTTTCTTCTATATAAAACAACAATTAAAGATAAAAAGACCGCAGCTTCTGCTGCTGCAATGGCTATAATTATCATTGCTATAACTTGAGGTTGCATAGACTCATAATATCTTCCAAGGCTAACAAATATTAAATTTATAGCATTTAACATTAACTCTATAGACATATAAATTACAAATATATTTTTTCTACTCACTACTCCTAAAAATCCAATAGAAAACAGTATCATAGCGAGTGTTATATACGCAAGAAGCGAATCAATCATTAGCTTTCTCCTTTCTTGCATATACTACAGCTCCAATGAGAGCTGCTAAAAGAAGCATTGATATCAGCTCAAACGGCACTAACCAACTTCTAAAAAGCTCCATTCCAAAATCATTGATTGAGCCAAAATCTTTTCCCAAAATATGCATTGGTTTACTAGGAAGTGTATAAAAAGCTTTAAGAACTAGTATATTAAAAGGTAAAAGAAGAGCCGCTCCTATAAAAATAGTAGTCATTTTGTTAGGTTCACTTGGTAAATTATCATCCTTGATATTTAAAAACATTATAATAAACAAAAGAAGTGTTATGATAGCTCCTGCATATATAATTATTTGAACCATAAACAAAAAAGGTGCACTCAAAAGTGCAAATACCCCTGCAAGTGCAAGAATTGTCACTATAAGGCTTAATGCAGAATAGATAGTTTGAGAAAAAAGTATCATTCCCATAGCCCCACTAATAGCAATAATAGATAAAACTATAAATATTATATCTATCATTTTTTACCACCTTTCATAGGTTTGTGTGATAAAAGAGTATCTATGTCAACAACAAAATCTTCTCTTTTTTCTTTTACGAAACTAAAAATACCTGTATCCATACGAATGGCATCACAAGGACAAGCTTCAACACAACCTCCACAAAATACACACTCTAAAAGATCTATGCTAAATTTTTTTGGCATTTTTTCATCGACGTTATCTTCTCTCTCAGTTGCTTCTATAAAAATACATTCAGCAGGACAGGCAGTAGAGCACATAAAACAAGCAACGCATCTAACAGAGTCATCTTCTCTTTTTGTTAGCCTATGTACCCCTCTATATCTTTCAGTAATATCTTTAGGTTGTTCTTCAGGATAATTAAGTGTTTGTATATTAGACGTATCTTTTAAATTTGTAAAAAAATGAGAAAAAGTAACTTTTAATCCACCTACAATTGCAGGAAGATACATTTTTTCTTTTAAACTTTTACCATGTCTTGGGACAACTTTTATACCCATGCTAAACTCCTAAGACCACTACAACTATAGCTGTAATAAATATATTCATTAAAGCTATTGGTAAAAGTATTTTCCAACCCAAATTTTGTAACTGATCATATCTAAATCTAGGAAGTGTCCATCTAACCCATATAAATACAAAATTCATCATATATAGCTTTACAAAAAATGTTATTATTTGTAAAATAGCTACACAGATGTTCAGCCCATTTTGACTTAGTCCAAAAACAAAATATCCCACCGCTAAAGCAATAAGCACTACATTTATGCCTATTAAAATATTAATTAGCCATTTTGCTTCCATATTTCTTGCATCATCTGCTTGAGGCCATATATTATTTTTTTTAATCCATTTAGAAAAATAAAAACTTATAATTGGTAATACTACAACAATAGTAATAATCACAAAATCAAAATATTCTTTCAAAGCTACAGTATTTAACCAGGGAATTTGATAACCACCAAAGAACAGAGTAACAATTAATGCACTTGCTGCACACATTGCTACATATTCACCTACAAAAAACAGTCCAAATCTCATAGCACTGTATTCTGTATGAAATCCACCCACTATTTCACTCTCACCCTCAGCTATATCAAATGGTGCACGATTTGTTTCGGCAAAAGAAGTTATGATAAATAAAATTGCAGCAAGCGGTTGAATAATAACTCCCCAAGCTGGAATAAAACCAAAAATTAGTTCTCCTTGAAATCGAACCATATCTCCTAAATGAACAGAACCATATACTATTAAAATAGAAATAAGCGATAAACCCATCGCTGCTTCATAACTAACCATTTGTGCAGCAGCTCTTATTCCACCTAATAATGAATATTTATTGTTACTTGCCCAACCACCCAAAATAATTCCATATACACTAAGTCCTGCAAAGGCTAAAAACCAAAGTATTCCTAAATCAAAAGGTAATCCTTGCATCATAAAAGTTTGATTCCCAATAGTTAAATCATCTGCAAAAGGAATCACCATGTATGTAAGATATGCTGTTGCAAAAACTATCATTGGTGCCATAGTAAAAAACATTTTTTCTTTAATAGAATTTGGTCTATAATCTTCTTTAAAAACCAGTTTTAACATATCTGCAAATGATTGAATCAAGCCACCTAGTCTTACTCCACCAATATTACATCTATTTGGTCCTAATCGATCTTGAATAAAACCAGCAACTCTTCTTTCCATCCAAACAAGAATAGGAGCCGAACCTAAAGATAAAAGAAGAGAAATAACAATATTAATTACAATAACACTTATTAAAACACTATTCATGACTCATCCATTTTCACAGAGCGTTTTTGTATATCTTCAAAATGAATATTTTTAATAATTTTATTCAAACTTTCATCCCAAATTTCTTTACATGTAGTTGCATTATCATTTAAAAGGATTGATATAATTTGTAATAAACTTTGAGTCTCTTTTGCATATTCAACATTTGATTTACTAAATTGTAAATACCCATCTATATTTATAAAAGAGCCTTGACGACTTGTATGTGTTAACATTGGTAGGTATAAATTATATATGTCGTTATCTTTTGGCATAGATGGATGAACAAGAACTTTTACCTCAATCTGCTCATAATTTTTAATTGTTTCTATATCATCTCTTCCAATAAGAACAGCCAAATCAATATTTTCTACTGATTCACCTAATTCACTTTCATCAATATCTAAAAGATTCAATCCTCTCCTATTGGTTGATAAATCATTGCATTTAAGATAATCATCACCAAATGTTTTATCATATTCACAAATATCATAACCGCTTAATTTAGCACCATATTTAATAGATAATTTTTTTACTTGTGCCATTTCTTCTAAAGAAAGAGAAGGAGAAATTAAAAATAAAATTTTTCCTTGATGTCTTTTTAAAAGCCGTAAAAGTTTACCACTTGCATACTCATACTCACTCTCTTTACCTCTTATTTTAGCAACTGATTCTCTATTTTTATTCTCTACTTTATAACTGAGTCTACCAACATCACAGATAAAATATCCATTTATTTGATCATTAAATCTTGGCCTATATCTAAAAATAGAATCATCTTCATATTTAGCTTTATGATGATCTACATATATAGAACAACCTTTTGAACAGCCATTGCAAATTGCTTCAGCTGGCTCTAAAAACCATACTCTTTTATGAAATCTAAAATCTTTACTTGTAAGCGCTCCAACAGGACATAAGTCTACTACATTCATTGCGTATGGATTTGATAAGGGACGTCCTGGGAATATACTAATTACAGAGTGGTCTGTTCTATTTAAAACACCCAACTCTTTTGTTTTTGTGATATCTTTTGTGAATCTAACACAACGGGTACATAATACACAACGTTCTTGATCTAATACTACATTAGCACCAATATCTATATTTTTTTTTCCATGTGTTTTAGGAGTACTAAGCCTATTCTCATATAACCCAACATCCATATAGTAATTTTGTAATGAACACTCACCAGCTTGATCACAGATAGGACAATCAATAGGATGGTTTATTAACTCCATCTCCAAAATTTGTCTTTTTACTTTTTGGATTTTTTCACCTTTTGTACGAATAATCATACCTTCAGTTATAGGAGTGTCACAGGCGATTTGTGGTCTTTTTTTACCTTCTATTTCAACCATGCACATACGACAATTTCCATCTTTTCCCAAAGCTGGATGATAACAAAAATGAGGAATCTCAATACCATTCTTTAGCAATTCTTCAATAAGTAATGCGCCATTTTCAACTGTAATTTCTTTATTATCAACTATGATGGTTGCCATATGTTCAGTAATCCTTAGAAGGAAATTGATATAATTTTACTCCTATCTTTCTTTAAAGTAGCTGTCATATAAATGACACATAGTGTTTTTTAATAGGAATAAAAGGTTAGAAAAGCAAATAATTTTTTATAAAAGTAGTGGTGTCCCGAATGCGATTCGAACGCATGGCCTCTTGATTAGGAATCAAGTGCTCTATCCAGCTGAGCTACCGGGACATATAAAATATATACAAAAAAAAAGCCAGATACACAAAAAGTGTATCTGGCTAAGAGTCAATATAGATTTAAATTATCCATTTCTCTTTTTGATAATTTCTTCAGCAACATTCTTAGGAACTTCTTCATAATGATCAAATTCCATAGAATAAGAAGCACGACCTTGAGTCTGACTTCTTAAATCAGTTGAGTAACCAAACATTTCTGAAAGTGGGCAGAATGCATTAACAATCTTATTTCCACTTCTATCTTCCATTGAATTTATTTGTCCACGTCTTCTATTAAGGTCACCAATAACATCACCCATAAAATCTTCAGGAGTTTCAACTTCTACTTTCATCATAGGTTCAAGAATAATAGCATTTGCATTTCTAGCACCTTCTTTGAAACCCATAGAAGCAGCAAGTTTAAATGCCATTTCAGATGAATCAACATCATGGTAGCTTCCATCATAAAGTGTTACTTTAACATCTTCAACAGGATAACCAGCTAATACACCACCTTGCATTGCTTCAATACAACCTTTTTCAACAGCTGGAATAAATTCTCTTGGAACAGATCCACCTTTAATTGCATTAACAAATTCAAAACCAGAACCCGCTTCCATTGGATCAAGTTTAAGATAAACATGACCATACTGTCCACGACCACCAGATTGTTTAGCATATTTGTATTCTTGCTCAACACTCTTTTTAATTGTTTCTCTATAACTAACTTGAGGTTGCCCTACTTCAGCATCTACTTTAAATTCTCTCATCATTCTATCAACTAGAATTTCAAGATGTAATTCACCCATACCTGAAATAATAGTTTGTCCACTATCTTCATCAGTTTCAACTCTAAAAGAAGGATCTTCTTGAGCTAGTTTTTGAAGTGCAACACCCATTTTTTCTTGATCAGCTTTTGTTTTTGGCTCAACTGCAACAGAAATAACTGGATCTGGAAAGTCCATTCTTTCTAAAATTACTTTATCTTTTTCACCTGTTAGTGTATCACCTGTTAGTGTATCTTTAAGACCAACAACAGCACCTATTTCACCAGCATAAAGTGTTTTAATTTCTTCTCTTTTATTTGCATGCATTTTAAGAAGACGACCAACTCTCTCTTTTTTCTCTTTTGAGCTGTTATACGCATAACTACCGCTATCTAAACTACCACGGTAAACTCTAACAAATGCAAGTTGCCCAACAAATGGATCTGTCATAATTTTAAATGCTAATGCAGCGAAATCGCCATCATCACTTGATTCTACAACACACTCTTTTCCATCTTCATATTCACCCTTGATTGCATGAACTTCAGTTGGAGAAGGCATATAATCTACAACTGCGTCAAGTAAAGGCTGAACACCTTTATTTTTAAATGCAGTTCCACAAAGCATAGGAATAAAAGTCATTGCATGACAACCAGCTTTAATACCAGCAGCAATTTCTTCATTAGTTAATTCTTCACCCTCTAGAAATTTTTCCATAAGTGCATCATCTGTCTCAGATACTGCTTCAACCATTCTATCTCTATATTCATTTGCTTTTTCTACTAAATCAGCTGGAATTTCTTGCTCTTCATAAGCAGAACCCATTGCAGCTTCATCTTCCCACATTAGTGCTTTCATTTTAACTAAATCTACAACACCTTTAAAGTTCTCTTCAGCTCCAATAGGAATCTGAATAGGAATTGGTGTTGATTTTAGTCTTGTTTTAATTTGTTTTTCAACTTCATAAAAATCTGCACCTGTACGGTCCATTTTATTAACAAAAACCATTCTTGGTACTTCGTATCTATTTGCTTGTCTCCAAACTGTTTCAGATTGAGGTTGAACTCCACCAACTGCACAAAAAACTGCAACAGCACCATCAAGAACACGCATAGATCTTTCAACTTCAATAGTAAAGTCAACGTGACCCGGAGTGTCAATAATGTTTATTTGGTGATTTCTCCATTCACAAGTTGTAGCAGCTGAAGTAATTGTAATACCACGCTCTTTTTCTTGTTCCATCCAATCCATTGTTGCAGCACCATCATGTACTTCACCAATTTTATGTGAAATTCCTGTATAGAATAAAATTCTTTCTGTTGTAGTTGTTTTACCTGCATCAATATGAGCAGCAATACCAATGTTTCTTACTTTTTGTATAGGATGACTTCTTGCCATAATTATTTCCTTGAGTTTATAATCTCTTACGAGAAAGAGAGAGGGAGGGACATTTGTTTTACAAACATCCCAAACACCATCTTACCAACGATAGTGAGCAAAAGCTTTATTAGCTTCAGCCATTTTATAAGTATCTTCTTTTTTCTTAAATGTTGCACCACGACTATTTGCAGCGTCTAATAACTCATTAGCTAGTCTTTCAACCATAGTTCTTTCGCTTCTTTTTCTAGCAAATGATACTATCCAACGCAATGCAAGAGCTTGTTGTCTAACTGGACGTACTTCAATAGGTACTTGGTAAGTTGCACCACCAACTCTTCTACTTTTAACTTCCATTACTGGTTTTACATTTTCAATAGCAGCTTCAAATATTTCAATACCTTTTTGGTTTTCACTTCTTTGTTCTGCTAACTCAACAGCACCATAAAAAACTTTTGCTGCTGTACTTTTTTTACCATCTAACATAAGATAATTAATAAACTTAGTTACGATTTTGTTATTATAGATAGGATCAGCTAATACTTCTCTTACCTGTGCTTTTCTTCTTCTCATTTATAAAATCCTTCAAATTTTAAAATTTTACTCAAATGTTACCAAATCAAGGGGTAACACCTGTTTTAGCAAAAATTATTTAGGTCTCTTAGTACCGTATTTACTTCTTGCAACTTTTCTATTAGCAACACCAGCAGTATCAAGTGCACCACGAACGATATGATACTTAACACCTGGTAAATCTTTGATTCTACCGCCACGAACTAAAACAATTGAATGCTCTTGTAAGTTATGGCCTTCACCACCGATATAACTAATTACTTCAAATCCACTAGTTAATCTAACTTTTGCAACTTTTCTTAAAGCCGAGTTAGGTTTTTTTGGAGTTGTAGTATAAACTCTTGTACAAACACCTCTTCTTTGAGGACACTTATCAAGTGCTGGTGATTTTGATTTTTTAATCACCTTTTTTCTGTTGTTTCTTACCAATTGGTTGATAGTTGGCACGATTTTTCCTTAATTATTTAATTTCTCCTTGTATTTAGACTAATCCAAACACAATTCCTCTTACTAAAGCTTCACATATCATGAAAACTTTTACTGCTATTTATCGATTTTTAAGTAATTACATAAAATATCGATTCACTAAAAAATACTGTACTAATGTGTAAATAGATTTTAGAGAACCGATATTTTACTTAAATTTAGATTAAATAAAGATTAAGTTAAGGGAAACCCCTTAACTTAACTCTCTTCCTCATCTAATTCTAAAATCATTTTTTTCTTTTGGTATAAACCTGTTCCAACAGGAATCATACGTCCTAGAATAACATTTTCTTTTAAATCTTCAAGCATATCCATCTTACCAGCAATACTAGCTTCTGTTAAAACTTTTGTAGTTTCTTGGAATGAAGCAGCTGAGATAATACTATCACTACCAATTGCTGCACGAGTTACACCTAAAAGTGTTGGCTCAGCAATTGAAGGTTCTCCACCCATAGTCATAATACGCTCATTTTCTTCTCTAAATTTACGACGGCTAATTAAATCACCAACTATAAATTTAGTATCTCCACTATCTACTATTTTAACTTGACGCAACATTTGAGATACAATAACTTCAATATGCTTATCACTAATTGCAACACCTTGTGAACGATAAACTTGCTGAATTTCACTAATTATGTAACGATGAAGTTCTTTTTCACCCATAATTCTTAAAATATCATGACTAGAAACAACACCTTCAGTTAAGTGCTCTCCTGCATGTACAAATTCACCTGTACTAACATGAATTGGTATATTCTTGTTAACAAGGTACTCTGCACTTGTTCCATCTTCTGCATCAATAATGATTCTCTCTTTAGAACGAAGTGGTTTTCCAAATCTAATTGTTCCATCAATTTCGGCAATTACAGTTGCATTTTTAGGACGTCTTGCTTCAAAAAGTTCACTTACTCTTGGAAGACCCCCTGTAATATCGCTTGATCTTGTAGCAGCTTTTGGTGTACGTCCAATGATATCAGCTATATTAATAGTTGCTCCATTTTGTACAAAAATAGCTGTTTTAGGTTCAAGTAAATACTTAATAATTTCACCATTTTCTGTAGCAATAACAATTGTTGGTTTAGTGCCACTTGGTAAATACTCATTAATAACAAGTTTACTCTCACCAGTGATTTCGTCAAACTGCTCTGCAGCTGTATATCCTGGTTCAATATCTTCAAATGCTACAACACCAGATACTTCTGCAATAACAGGAGTTGAATATGGATCCCATTCTGCAACTACCATTTGTTCATTTGAACTTGGTTTTGCAATAACACTCTTTGATTCTACTTCTGTATTATCATCAATTTCAATAATAGAGTTTCTAGGAATATAATGACGAACTGCTTCTCTATCTTCAGCATCAGCGATAACAGCAAAAAGCCCTTTTTCTTCTACTAACTGGCCTTTTTTAACTTCTTTATAACGATCTAGATAATCACCTACTAGTTGATAATATTTTACTGTTCCATTTGCACCTGATGAAATCTTTTGTACAACAGGGTCACCATTTTTTGCTCTTAATTCACTAGCATATGGTATACGATTAGGAACATTCCATCCATCTTTTATAACTTCAACAATACTCTCATTTTCATCAACAGTATCTCCACTATTATAAGGAATATAAAACTTACCCTCTACTTTACCACTTACACCAGCTAACTCATTCGGTTTTGCTAAATTATTTTTTCTAAAACTATATTTAACATTTTCACTATCACCTTTAATAGTAATAATAATCTCTTCATGAGCATGGTCAATATCGATAACACCTGAAATTGGCGTTTTTATCTTAGGCTCAACAAGTAAAATTGCCGCATTTCTACGATTCGATACAATTGTTTTACCATCTTTAGTTTGATAAGTTTTAATATTATAATATCTAATAAAACCTTCTTTTTGTGCTATTACTTGTCTATCTTGTGCTTCAGTTGACGCTGTACCACCAATATGGAATGTTCTTAGTGTCAGCTGTGTACCAGGCTCACCAATTGATTGTGCTGAAATAATACCTACAGCTTCACCAGGACGAACAAGTGTACCTTCACCAAGATTAATACCATAACACTTCGCACAAACACCTTTTTTAGCTTTACATGTAATAGGTGTTCTAATTGTAACAGATTTAATTTCTGCTTCTTTTAATGATAACGCTTTTTCTTCATCAATTAAAGTTCCTTCAGTAAAAAGAACTTCATTTGTAATAGAATCAATTACATCTTCAGCAAGAACTCTACCATGTGCTCTATCATCAAGTGACTCAATTAAATCACCACTATGAGTAATTTCTGTGATTTCAACACCTTCATGTGTACCACAATCATCCATAGTAACTTTAACATTTTGTGCAACATCAATCAGTTTTCTTGTCAAATAACCAGCATTCGCTGTCTTAAGCGCAGTATCCGCAAGACCTTTTCTAGCACCATGCGTCGAAATAAAGTACTCAAGTACATTTAGACCTTCACGGAAGTTAGAAATAATTGGTGTTTCAATAATTGAACCATCTGGCTTAGCCATAAGACCACGCATACCAGCAAGCTGACGAATTTGAGCTGCAGAACCACGAGCTCCAGAATCTGCCATCATATAGATAGAGTTAAATCCATCTTTATCACTTTCTGTTAATTTCATCATTTCTGATGCTAAATCATTATTTGTGTCTGTCCAAATATCAATAATTTTATTATAACGCTCTTGTTCAGTTAAAAGACCTGAACTATACTGTTTTTGAATCTCTTTAACTTTTTTCTTTGCTTCTGCAACTTTTGCTACTTTTGTTTCAGGAACTTTAATGTCATCAATTGAAACAGAAATCCCTGCATCAGTTGCATATTTAAAACCAAGGTTTTTTAAATTATCTAAGAACTCAGCAGTTACAGATAAACCACCTTCTTTAAATACATAATCAACTAAAGCACCAATTTTTTTCTTTTTCATAACAGTATTCCAAAATTCTTCTGGAACAAACTCTGGTAAAATTGATTTAAGAATTAATCTACCAGCAGTTGTAAACAAAGTTCTTCCATCTATTACTGTTTTTATTTTTGCATGTGCTTCTAAATATCCAGCTTCCATTGCTATTATAACTTCATCAACATTAGCGAAGATTTTATTAGAACCTTTTGCACCAATTTTTTCTAATGAAAGATAATAAAGACCAAGTACCATATCTTGTGTTGGAACTGTAATCGCTTTACCACTTGCTGGAAGTAAGATATTCATAGAACTTAGCATCAATACTTTACACTCTGCGATTGCTTCATGACTTAAAGGCACGTGAACAGCCATCTGATCCCCATCAAAGTCGGCATTAAATGCTGAACATACAAGTGGGTGAAGACGAATTGCTTTACCTTCAATAAGTACTGGATGGAATGCTTGAATCGATAACTTATGAAGCGTTGGTGCACGATTTAGCATAACAGGGTGATCTTTAACCACTTCTGCTAAACATTCCCATACTTCATTTGTTTTCTCTTCTATTAACTTCTTCGCTTGTTTAATAGTTGTTGCATACCCTTTTTCTTCAAGACTTGCAAGTAAATGTGGTTTAAAAAGTTCCAATGCCATTAGCTTTGGAAGACCACATTGGTCCATCTTTAAATTTGGTCCAACAACAATTACAGAACGACCACTAAAGTCAACACGCTTTCCAAGTAAATTTTGACGGAAACGTCCTTGTTTACCTTTAATTATTTCAGAAAGTGATTTTAAAGGACGCTTATTAGCTCCTTTAACAGCATTTGCACGACGACCATTATCAAATAGTGCATCTACTGCTTCTTGAAGCATTCTCATCTCATTACGGATGATAATTTCAGGAGCATCAAGTTCCATCAATCTTTTTAATCTAGAGTTTCTATTAATTACTCTTCTATAAAGATCATTTACATCACTTACAGCAAATTTTCCACCATCTAGTGAAACAAGAGGTCTTAAATCTGGTGGAAGAACTGGTAATATAGTTATCATCATCCACTCAGGACGATTACCACTATTTAAAAATGCTTCAACAATTTTCAATCTTTTTACAATTGTTTTTTTCTTTGCTTCAGAATTTGTTATACCCATCTCTTCTTTTAGAGTTGCTAAAATTTCAATAAGATCTAAATCAGCTAAAAGTTCTTTAACAATTGTACCACCCATGTTTGCTTCGAAGCCAGTATGCTCAAATCTTTGATTTAAAGATTGATATTGTTCTTCATTTAAAACATCATACTTTTCAACTTTTTTTGTGTTTTCAGTATCATAAAATGCATCACCTGAAGCTTTAACAATATATGCTTCATAGTATAGTACGCGTTCAAGATCTTTCATCTTGATTCCAAGAAGCGTACCAATTCTACTAGGTAGTGAATTAACATACCAAATATGTGCAACTGGAGCTACTAATTCTATATGTCCCATACGTGAACGACGAACTTTAGTACTTGTTACTTCAACTCCACATTTTTCACATTTTACGCCTTTATAACGCATTTTTTTATATTTACCACAAAGACATTCATACTCACGAACTGGTCCAAAAATCTTTGCACAAAAAAGACCGTCACGTTCTGGTTTAAGCGTACGGTAATTTATTGTTTCTGGTTTTTTAACTTCTCCATAACTCCAAGAACGAATCTTTTCAGGACTAGCCAGTCTTAATTGAAACGCTTTAAAGTCTCTAGGTCTGCTCTCTTCATGAATTTCAATTGGTACTAGATTCTTCATTCTCTTCCACCTTGTCATAAATCTCTACATCTAAAGCCAATGACTTCAACTCATTTGTTAATACAAAAAATGTTTCTGGTATACCTGTTGGAGGAATACTTTCCCCTCGAGTAATTGCTTTATACGCAGCAATTCTACCTTCTACATCATCAGATTTTACTGTTAACATCTCTCTTAAAGTATGTGCTGCACCATATGCTTCAAGTGCCCATACTTCCATCTCACCAAATCTTTGTCCACCAAATAGTGCTTTACCACCAACTGGTTGTTGTGTTACTAGTGAGTATGGTCCTGTACTTCTTGCATGAACTTTTTCGTCAACTAAGTGATGAAGTTTAAGCATATACATGTAACCTACATTAACACGCTCTTTCATTTTATCACCAGTTTTACCATCGTAAAGTTCGCACTTTCCATCCATATCTATTTTTGCTAATTCAAATAATTTAGCAAATTCTTCTGCGTTTGTACCTTCAAATACAGGAGCGGCAAATTTAACACCTTTACTCCAATCTCTTGCATAAACTAAAAGTTCATCATCACTTAAAGCATCAACAAAAGCTTTTGCATTCATAAGTTTTGCAACATCTGCAATTCTTATCATAGTTTCACGTAAATCTTTAATCCAGTTACCTTTTTTCTCTTCAAAGATATCTGTAATTTGATTTCCTAAACGCTTACCGACTAAACCTAAATGTACCTCAAGAATTTGTCCAATATTCATACGACTTGGAACACCAAGTGGATTAAGAACAATTTCTACACTCTCACCTGTTTTTAGGTAAGGCATATCAACTTCTTCAACGATATTAGAAACGATACCTTTATTACCATGACGACCAGCCATTTTATCACCAACTTTTAGCTTACGCTTTGTTGCGATATAAACTTTTACTAGTTTTACTACACCACTTGGTAAAATATCATCTTTTTCAATAACATTTAATTTGTCATCATGCTCTTCTTTTAACTTTTTCTTTTCTGCTTGAAAATAAGCTTTTAAGTTTTTATAATCATTTTGTACTTCATTTGAAAATGCTTTTACAATAGCATTTAATGAAAAACGGTTTACATGTTCTAAATCGCAAGGATTAATAGTATCGCCTTTTTTATAAGCTACTTTATTAACTTCTTGTTCTTCATTAAGAGTATTTTTAGATAATAAAGAGTTGATTTGCAACATCTCTTCACGATCCAACATAAGTAGTTTATCGTGATGTTCTCTATCTAAAATCTCTTTTTCTTCTTCATAAGCTTGAATTGCACGAGGATCTTTATCATATCCTTTTTTTGTAAATATTTTAACATCTACAATAACACCTTCCATAGATGGAGAAGCATACATAGATTTATTTACAACGTGACCAGCTTTTTCACCAAAGATTGCACGAAGTAGTCTCTCTTCTGGTGTAGGTTTAACTTCACCTTTAGGAGATACTTTTCCTACTAAAATCATTCCTGGTTTAATATAAGTACCAATCTTAACAATACCACTATCATCAAGATGAGCTAAATCTTCTTCTTTAACATTAGGAATATCTTTAGTAATCTCTTCAACACCGTCTTTAAGTTCTCTAGCTTCAATCTCTTTTTCATAGGTATGAACACTTGTAAATGCATCGTTTCTTATCATCTTTTTACTAAGAACAATAGCATCTTCAAAGTTATAACCATTCCATGGCATAAATGCAACCATTACATTTTTACCAATTGCAAGCTCACCCATATCCATACTAGGACCATCAGCGATTACATCGCCTTTTTCAATCTTAGCGCCTTGTTGGACGATAACTTTTTGAGTAAATGTTGTATTTTGGTTAGTTCTTAAGTTCTTTTGTAATCCATAATGATCTATAAAAGCACCATTTTCATCTTCACCTAAAATATATACATTTTTATTATCTACTTTTTCAACAATACCAGATCTTCTTGCCTTAATAGATGCCCAAGCATCACGAGCAGAAGTAGCTTCAACACCCGTTCCTACCATTGGAGCATCTGTCCAAACTAATGGAACAGCTTGACGTTGCATGTTTGAACCCATAAGTGCACGGTTGGCATCATCATGCTCAAGGAAAGGAATCAATGAAGCTGCAACACCAGCAATCATTCCTGAAGATAAATCAATTAAATCAACTTTTTCTTTTTCAATAAGAATAATCTCACCATCTACTCTAGCTTCAATTAAATCTTCAACTATTTTATCATTTTCAACAACAGTAGAAGCTGGTGCGATTACCAAACCTTCTTCTTGAGTTGCAGTAATATAAACAATTTCATCTAAAATTTTAGAATCTTTTACTTTTCTATATGGTGCTTCAACAAAACCTAGCTCATTCACTTTAGAATACATTGCTAAAGTATTAATAAGACCAATATTTTGTCCCTCAGGAGTTTCTACTGGACAAATTCTACCATAGTGAGTAGGATGAACGTCACGTACTTCAAATCCCGCTCTCTCTTTTACAAGACCACCTTCACCAAGTGCAGAAAGTCTTCTTTTATGAGTAATTTCACTTAATGGATTTGTTTGGTCCATAAATTGTGAAAGCTGTCCACTTGAAAAGAATTCCATAATAGTACTAGTAATCATTTTTGAATTAATCAAATCATGAGGCATAAGCTCTTCAGTACCACCACTAAGTCCAGTGAATTTATCTCTGATAGCTTTTTGCATTTTGATTAAACCCGTATGAAGTTCATTTGAAAGAAGCTCACCAATTGATCTAATACGTCTATTACCTAAGTGATCTCTATCATCAATATGGCCTTGACCATTCTTAACATTAATCAAATATTTAACAGTTCTAATAATATCTTCACTTGTCATGATAGTTACAAATTCAGGAACATCAAGACCAAGTTTATGATTCATTTTCATACGACCAACTTTCGTTAAGTCATATCTTTCAGAATTAAAGAATAGATCATTAAAGAATGACTTAGCTGCCTCTTTTGTTACAGGCTCACCAGGTCTCATTACTTTATAAATTCTGATAGTTGCTAAATCATTTTCATCTTCAATACCTTCAGTTTGACGTAAAAGTTTTAAAGTTTCATTATCTGCAATGAATGAATTAATAATAGCATCATCAACACCAGGTGCCAAATCATTTGCTATTTCAATTGTTTCACAACCTTGTTCAATCATTTTTGTTAATTTTGTTTCATCTAATTGTGTTAAAGTATCAAATAATACTTCTCCACTTTCATTATCAATAATAGGTGAAGATAAAAATCTATTGACTAAAGTTTCAACAGGGTATTCAATATATTTAACACCATCTTCTACTATTTTTTCTGCTTTTTTCTTAGTAAGTCTTTTACCCGCTGCAAGTAATAAATTACCATTTTCATCTTTAAGATCAAAATCTACTCTACCTACAAAATTTTCTGGTTCAAAATTCATTAAGAATTTATTATCTTTTATTTTTATATTTAAAACTGGGTAAAATAGTTTTAAAATATCTTGTTTACTATAACCTAATGCTCTAAAGAGTATTGTAATTGGTACTTTTCTACGTTTATTAATTCTAACAAATAAAGTATCTTTAGCATCATATTCAAAATATAACCATGATCCACGATCAGGAATGATTTGAGCAGTATAAATAAGTTTATTTACAACAGTTGAGCTCTCTTCTTCTTTGAAAATAACGCCAGGGCTACGGTGTAGTTGATTAACAACAACTCTTTCAACTCCATTAATAACAAAAGATGTTCTATCTGTCATTAGAGGAATTTCTCTTATAAATATTGCTTGTTCTTTAATGTCTTTAACACCGGCTTTTTCGCCAGTTTTTTCATCTTTATCCCACAATATAAGACGAATATTCATCTTAAGATTAACACTATAAGTTAATCCTCTGTCCATACATTCACGAACATTATATTTAGGTTTACCTATTTCAGAACCAATATACTCTAAAGAGAGTCTATTTTGTGGGTCATGGATAGGGAATATTGATTTAAAAACTTTTTCAATACCACTCTCTTCTGCAGGATTACCAACATTTAAAAAGTATTCATAACTTTTTTGTTGTAATTGTAGAAGGTTCGGTACATCAATCTTTCTTGGTACTTTGGAGAAATCTACTCTTAAGCGATTTCCAGATTTAAGGTTGTTTAACATGAGTCTACCTCGTGTAGTTGTTTAAAAGGAAAGTATTTTTGCTGTCATTATTGACAGCTTTTTTCACGACTAGTCTATTTTTACTTATTTTGTTGGGGAGCATACACTCCCCAATATTGCAAGTTTTGAAATTACTTAATTTCAGCTTTTGCACCAGCTTCTTCTAATTGCTTAGCAACTTCTTCAGCGTCTTCTTTAGATACACCTTCTTTAAGTGTAGTTGGAGCGCCTTCAACTGCTTCTTTTGCTTCTTTAAGTCCAAGACCTGTAATAGCACGAACAGCTTTAATAGCGTTAATTTTCTTAGCACCAGCGTCTACTAAAATTACGTCAAACTCAGTTTTTTCTTCAGCAGCAGCACCAGCATCTCCACCAGCACCACCAGCCATCATAACTGGAGCAGCAGATACACCAAACTTCTCTTCAAATTCTTTTACTAATTCACTTAATTCAAGTACACTTAGACCTGAAATATATTCTAATACGTCTTCTTTTGAAATTGCCATTTCATTTCCTATATATTTATTTCTTATTTTAAAGGGAATAAGTCCTTTAAAATTCTTCTTTCTAAAGCTAAGGCAAACGCCTTGAACTTAAGCCTAATTTTCTTTACATTAACAATCTGTTTCCTTTACATGTAAAAGGAATTATGCAGATTCTTCTTCTTTTTTTGCTCTAAGAGCATCAAGTCCGATAGTAAAGTTTGTAACAGGAGCCATCCAAGTTTGAAGTAACATTCCAATAAGCTCATCACGAGATGGCATTTTAGATAGTGCTTCAACAGTTGCAGCAGTTGCAATTTCACCAGCGATAAATGCTGTTTTAATAGCAAATATATCTGATTTTTCAGCAAATTTAGATACAACTTTTGTTACATTTAATTGATCTTCGCCCCAAACAAAAATGTTTGTGTCTTTAAGCTCAATTCCTTCAATGTCAGCATTTTTCATAGCAATACCTGCTAATGTGTTTTTGATTACTCTAACATTAACGCCCGCTTCTTTAGCAGCTATTCTAAGCTCTTCAAGCGCAGGTACGTTTAATCCTTTGTATTCACAAACAACTAATGCGTCGGAAGTTTTAAATTCTTCTGTTAGTGAACTAACAATTTCAACTTTTTCATTTCTAGTCAATTTTTTCTCCTTTCCGACCGGTGATTTCAAGTGGAGTTAAAAGTCTCCTTTTAAATTAAACCCTAAGGTCTCAACTATCTCCAATCAAGATTTTATTACATTTAAATTTTTTAGCTCGAAACTGTTCGAGCTAAATTTTAGATATCTATTTTATTATTTTAAATCTATTAATTCTTGGTTATCCATATTTATAGATGGACTCATTGTTAATGAAAGTGCCGCAGTTTTAATATATTTACCTTTTGACGAAGCAGGTTTTTGTTTGTTGATTGCTCTCATGAATGTCATAAAGTTATCAGTCAAACTCGCTTCATCAAAGCTTACTTTTCCAATTCCAGCATGAACATTACCTTGTTTATCAACACGGAAGTTTACTTGTCCACCTTTAGAATTTTCAACTGCTTTTGCTACATCCATAGTTACAGTACCTGTTTTAGGATTAGGCATAATACCTTTTGGTCCTAATATACGTCCTACTTTACCAACTAAACCCATCATATTAGGTGTAGCTATTAAAACATCAAAGTCAATTTTACCAGCTTGAATATCATCAATTAGTTCTTCTGCGCCAACTATGTCAGCACCAGCTGCTTTTGCTTCGTCTGCTTTTGCATCTTTTGCTACAACTGCAACTCTAACAGTTTTACCTGTTCCTGCTGGTAATACAACAGAACCACGTACCATCTGATCAGCATGTCTTGGATCAACATTAAGTTTTAATGCAATCTCAACCGTTTCATCAAATTTTGCTGAAGCTAAACTTTTTACTGTAGTTAAAGCTTCTGCTGCTGAATATTTTTTTTCAGCATCAACTTTTTTCAGTAGTTCCTGAAATCTTTTTGTTACTTTTGCCATTATCATCTCCGCACAATTTTGCTTCCGCTTTATACCCTAAGCGGTTAAGGGAAAAATTAATCTACTATTTCTACGCCCATACTTCTTGCAGAACCAGCAATAATTTTAGCTGCTTGTTCTTTATCATTAGTATTTAAATCAACAATTTTTTGCTCTACAATATCTAATACTTGAGCTTTTGTTAATGTTCCTACTTTATTTTTCAATGGGTTATCAGTACCTTTTTTGATACCTGATGCTTTTTTGATTAAATCAGTTGCTGGTGGTTGTTTTGTAATAAATGTAAAACTTCTATCTGCATAAACAGTAATAATAACAGGAATATTAAAACCCATCATATCTTTTGTTTTTTCGTTAAATGCTTTACAAAATTCCATAATATTAACACCTTTTTGCCCAAGAGCTGGACCAACTGGTGGTGATGGATTTGCTTTACCGGCAGCAATTTGTAATTTTATTTCGCCAGTTACTTTCTTAGCCATTTAAATATCCTTTAAACTATTTTTTCTACTTGTGAATAGAGTATCTCTACTGGTGTACTTCTACCAAAGATTAAAACATTTAATCTTAATTTTCCATGTTCCATATCATACTCTTCAACTGCACCCGTAAAGTTAGCGAATGGACCTTCTGTAATCCTAACGCTCTCTCCTGTTTCGAAGAAGATTTTTGGTTTTGGTGCACCTTTTTTCTCTGCTTTTTCTAAAATTAACTGAATATCTTTTTCACTTAATGGTGTAGGCTTTTTAGACTCACCAATAAAACGACCAACTTTAGGCAAAGATTGAATCATATGCCAAAGTCTTGTGTCAAGATCTAGATGTGCAAATGCATAACCAGGATAAAGACTTCTTTCAGTAATTTTTTTCTTACCATTTTTAACTTCAATCACATCTTCAGTCGGAACGATGATCTCTTTAAGTTTTTCCTCAATTGAGTTGTTAACAACAATCTCTTCGATTGCTCTTTTAACTGCTTGTTCACTTCCAGCATAAGTCTGGATTGCATACCATCTGTGATCCATAATATTCCTTATATCAATGAAGATAAAGAATATGACATAATCACATCAATTAGTGCAAGAAACAGTGATACCACAGTAACAACAACAAAAACAGATATAAAAGCATTTCTAATCTGTTCTTTAATTGGGAAAATAACTTTAGATAGCTCAGCTTTTGAATGATTATAATAAGTTACCAATTTTTCCATAATGTTTCACCTTGAATAGTGGCAGGGCAGGAGGGATTCGAACCCCCAGCACCTGGGTTTGGAACCCAGTGCTCTACCGTTGGAGCTACTGCCCTAATTATATTATTTCCCTCTTTTGAGGGAAATAATTAACTTTTTAGTTTTACTTCTTTGTGAACTGTATGTTTCTTTAATCTTGGACAATACTTCTTAGCTTCAAACTTTTCAGTATTTGTCTTAGAATTTTTTGTTGTTGTGTAGTTAATATCACCACACTCAGTACACTTTAATCCTATTTTAATAGTCATTTAACTTGCCTTATAAAAAAGGAAGATTACTCTTCCCTGTTTGCTTTTAATTATTTTTCGATTGAAGAAACAACACCAGCACCAACAGTTCTACCACCTTCACGGATAGCAAATCTAGTACCTTCTTCCATAGCGATCGGTGCGATCAATTCTACAGAAATTTTTACGTTATCACCAGGCATAACCATCTCAGTACCTTCTGGTAATGTGATTGAACCTGTAACGTCTGTTGTTCTTACATAAAATTGTGGTCTATAGTTATTAAAGAAAGGAGTATGTCTACCACCCTCGTCTTTACTTAATACATAGATTTCAGCTGTAAATTGTGTATGAGGAGTGATTGAGCCTGGCTTACAAAGAACCATACCTCTTTCAACTTCTTCTTTTTTAGTACCACGTAGTAAAATACCACAGTTATCACCAGCTTCACCTTGTTCCATTTCTTTACGGAACATTTCAACACCAGTTACAGTAGTAGTTTGAGTATCTTTGATACCTACGATTTCAATTGTTTCACCAACTTTTACAACGCCTCTTTCAATTCTACCTGTTACAACTGTACCACGACCTGAAATTGAGAAAACATCTTCAACTGGCATTAAAAATTCTTTATCTGTTTCTCTAGTTGGTTCTGGAATATAAGCATCAACTTCAGCCATAAGAGACATGATTTTTTCGCCCCACTCACCAACTGTTCCAGCTTTAGCTTCTTCAAGAGCTTTAAGAGCTGAACCAGCTACGATAGGAATATCGTCACCTGGGAAATCATATTCAGAAAGTAATTCTCTAATTTCCATTTCAACTAACTCTAATAATTCTTCATCATCAACCATATCAGCTTTGTTCATGAAAACAACGATATATGGAACACCAACTTGGCGAGAAAGAAGGATATGCTCACGAGTTTGAGGCATAGGACCATCAGCTGCAGAAACAACTAAGATAGCACCATCCATTTGTGCAGCACCAGTAATCATATTTTTAACGTAATCAGCATGGCCTGGACAATCTACATGTGCGTAGTGACGACCTTCTGTTTCGTATTCGATGTGTGAAGTAGCGATAGTAATACCACGCTCTCTTTCTTCAGGAGCATTATCAATACCATCAAAATCTTTAAAGTCTGCAAGACCTTTTGATGCAAGTACCGCTGAAATTGCTGCTGTAAGTGTAGTTTTACCATGATCAACGTGACCTATAGTACCTATGTTAACATGAGGTTTGGTTCTCTCGAATTTTTCCTTAGCCATATCTTCCTCCGTATGAGTTTTTATTTTTATTTTTATTTTAGTTCAAAGTCTTTTATTTAGACAACATTTATGGAGCTCATAGAGGGACTTGAACCCTCGACCTCTTCCTTACCAAGGAAGTGCTCTACCTCTGAGCCATATGAGCATAATGCATAATGCATAGCACATCATAGCAACAAATTGTAACAAATGATTTCATAGGCAAAGAGTGAGTCCACTGAACTGTTTCTGTAGTTATTAAGTAATAGCAGAAAAAATTCAACAGCTCCCAGCTAAATAAAATCTTGGAGCGGGAGACGAGATTCGAACTCGCGACAACCTGCTTGGAAGGCAGGAACTCTAGCCACTGAGTTACTCCCGCATTAAATTAATGGTGGTGAGAGAAGGATTCGAACCTTCGAAGATAAAAATCAGCAGATTTACAGTCTGCCCTCGTTGGCCACTTGAGTATCTCACCCTATTTTTTAATGCATTACCATTTTATTCCTGGTCAAACACTGTTACATGTACACAACAAAATGGAGCTGGTGAACGGACTTGAACCGCCGACCTGCTGTTTACAAGACAGCTGCTCTACCAACTGAGCTACACCAGCACCTTGTTTGTGAGGTGAAATTATATCTCAAAAGAAATACAATGTCAATGGTTTTTTTAATATTTTTAGTTAAAATACTAAAATATTTACAGACTAAAGGTTGAAAAATGAAAATCTTATTCTCCCCAAGTGAAGCAAAGTCCGATATTTCAGGCTCTATATCATTCAGTGACAAGTCATTATCTTTTCCAAGAAATTTTGAAGATAGATTATCTATTCTTAAAAAATTTACGGATTTTTTAAACAATGCTACTCTGCCGGAATTACAAAAGGTCTTTGGAATTAAAGATGAAAAAGAGTGTACAAAACTTCAACAATTAAATTTATTTTCGTCTTCTACATGTAAAGCTATTCAAAGATATACAGGTGTTGCTTATAAATATTTAAATTTTGATACATTATCACAAGAAAATCAAAACTGGATTTACGATAACACTCTTATTTTTTCTAACCTCTTTGGACCTATTTTAGCAAAAGATGAAATTCCATACTATAAATTTAAACAAGGATCCACAATAAATGGTCTAAAACCTGAGCTATTTTATAAAGAAAAATTCACTGATGCAATAGACCATTATATAGGTAATGATTTGATTATAGATTTAAGAGCAGGTTTTTATGAAAAATTTTATACTATAAAAAAAGAACATATAACAATGAAATTTATAAAAAATGGTAAGGTTGTTAGCCATTGGGCAAAAGCTTATAGAGGTATAGTTTTAAGAGAATTAGCAAAATACCAACCAAATACTATAGAAGAGTTTGAAAATATCAATTTTTCAGCTCTAAATATAGAAGAAATTATAGAAAAAAAATTAAAAAAAGAATATGTCTTTAAAATTAGCGAATAAAAGAGTACAATTATAAAAACTTTTAAGGAGAATAATTATGCTACAGTGGGTTATCGTTGCGATTTTAATCTATATCATTTATTATCTTATCAACAAATATGAAAAACGTGTTGATACGTTGACTAAATTAATAGAATTAAATAGAGAGCAAATCGAGGAAAATAAAGAAAAAATTAAAATAAACAAAGATGGTATAGAAGATAATAAATCAAGTATTACTGTAAACAAAACTAATATAACAAAAAATAAAACAGGTATTACTAAAAATAAAAAAATACTAGATCTTAATCAAGCTATGATTGAAGAATTAAAGTAAGGGATTTCTCCCTTACTCTAATAACACTCTATTACTTTTCTAATGCTCTTACTCCTATATTTCCATATCTATGATAACTATGCGAAATACTTTGCTCTTGAAAGTAATTTAGAAGTTCTAATCTTCCTTCCATCATTGTTTGCCCTCTTACAATAAATTTTGCTAACTTTGCAGCCTCAGCAAACACAAAATCGCTAACTTTTGAAATGTCTGAATATATTATTCTATCTACGTTAGAAAAACATTGAACAAACTCATTTTCATTTTCTCGAATAAGTACATCTGTTGATTTTAAAAGAGTATCTTTATTTTCATATATAAATGACACTACATTATTTTCAACTGTTGCATCAATACTTACATGTAAAGATACCCCACTTACACGAGCGGCCATGATTCTTCCTAATACTTCAAACAAAGTATCACTTTCACTTACACGAACTGCTACTTTGTCTAATGGAAGATATCTAAAAACATTATCTTCTCCACGAAGTTTAAAATAATCATGTTCAACATCAAATTCTTCTTTGTAATTCTTCAAATAACTTTGTAAGGCACTCTCTATTTTAGAAAACTCATTTTTAAAAGCTACATGTATACCTTTATTTGTTTCCTTTTTCCATGCATCTACAATGTCAACTAATGGATGAAAATGTTTTTTATCTACTTTTGGTACACTAACTTCTTCAAAATCCATAAACTGAGTGACATAACTATAAACTCCTGCTTTTCTTCCTGCTCCTATTGCAGATTTTCCCATACCACCAAATGGTTGACGAAGTACAATTGCACCTGTTGTTCCACGATTTATATATAAATTACCTGCATTGAGATTTTCTCTCCAATAATCAGTTTCTCTAGCATCTAATGATTCTATTCCCGAAGTCAATCCGTAACCTGTTTGATTAACAATGTCTATTGCATGCTTTAAATCTTTTGCTTTCATTACAGAAAGAACTGGTCCAAAAAGTTCATTCATATGGCAAAAACTTCCCTCTTTTACGCCCCATTTAATAGCAGGTTTTAACATATACTCATTGTCTTCAGCATATGTTGGTTTTAGTAACCACTCTTCGCCAGGCTCAAGTGTTTCTATCGCTTTTTTTAGATTTCCACTCACTGGATTTGCTAATGTTCCTATTCTATTGACATAGTTCCAAACAGAACCTACTTCTACACTTGCTGCTGCATCTTTTAAGGCTGATTTGAAACTTGGGTCATTATATACTTCTTCTTCAAGAACTAATAAAGAAGTTGCTGAACATTTTTGGCCACTATTGTTAAAAGCACTTGCTATTACATTTTTAATAGCTTGCTCACGATCACTCATAGCTGTAACTATAGTTGCATCTTTTCCACCAGTTTCTGCTGTTAAGTATAAATTTGGACGAGCTTCTAACATAGAATAAGCAGTATCTTCTCCACCAGTTAAAATGACAAAATCAACATCAGGATTTTCAATCAAATGTTTCCCTGCAAGTGCACCTGGAGCTGGAGCATATTGTAATACATTTTTGCTAATTCCTGCATCCCAATAACACTTACAAAGCTCATATGCACAAAGAGCGGCTACAGAGGCTGGTTTTACGATAACTGTATTTCCAGCTGCAAGAGCAGCACTTATACCACCAACAGGAATCGCTACAGGAAAGTTCCAAGGAGGAGTAATAACACCTACACCTCTACCTTTAAACTTTAAATTTTTATATTGACTAAAATGGTCTATACTATGTGCATAAAACTCTAGAAAATCTATCGCTTCACTTACTTCAACATCTGTTTCTGTGATAATTTTACCAACTTCTGCTGAAGCTATACCTATTAAATCTGCTCTTTTTTTCCTTACTTCATTTGCAACTTTACAAAGCATTTCATGACGATATTCATGAGTAGCACTTCTCCATCCGTCTGGATCAGCTTTTGCTACTTCAACTGCTTTTTTTAAATCTTCAGCAGTTGGCACTGCGTACTTACCACAAATTACACCCTCTTTTAATTGAGATTTATCTTTAACTTCTTTTATGTCTCTTTTATCAATTAAATCAACCCCACCAATAATAACTGGAGCAGTTGCTACTTCTTCTCCTGCTTTTTTCATCCATTTTGTACGAATATCTTTTGCCCACTGTTTATTTGGAGGTAAAATAAAATCGGTATCAGCTTCTCCATGATACTCTTTAGTCTCAAAACTACTCCCTTTAAAATTATCCCAATTTTCAGTAAGTCTATCTTGTTTTCTTTTTGCACCAATAAAAATATTTTTCTTATTTTCAAAAGAAGCAATAAATTGTTCTTTTAACATTTCCCAATCAGCACTTCCAGCTTCTAATCCAAATGAATAACGGATAAAATTTTCAGTACCTGTATTTTCATCAAATCTTCTTACAAGGTATGCAATTGCATTTGTAAATTGTTCTTTTTTAGCAGCTGGTCCATAAAGAATAACTTCACCACTAAGCTCTTTAATAGCTACTCTAGCAGATTCACTCATACCTTCAAGCATTTCCATTGAAAAATACTCTATAACATTATTTGCTTTTGCTGTCTCATAACCATATGCTAACTCAAAAAGATTATGAGAAGCAACTCCAAGATTTACATATGGGGCATTTTCAGGTTGCAGTGCATACTCAAGCATTATTTTATAATTACTATCAGTATCTAATTTTTTGGTGTATGGACAAGTTTCCCAATGACGAAGTCCTGCTTCAGTCTCTTCCATTTCCATATTTGCACCTTTAACCAAACGAATTTTAATTGGAGCTCCACCATTTTTAACTCTCTCTTTAGCCCAATCAGTTAGTTTAACTTGCCATAAATGAGAATCAGGAAGATATGCTTGAAGAACAATACCTGCTTTAAAATCTTTAAATTCTGGTTTTTCTAAAACTCTTATAAATGTTTCAAATGTAAGTGAAAGATCTCTATACTCTTCCATATCTAAATTGATAAATTTATTTTCTAATTCACCTTTTACATTTGTAAAAGAGTATTTTTTTGCTTGAGCAAAGATTTTTGAAAGTCTTTCTACAAACTCATCAACTGTATTTTCATAAGATACTGGATTAATTTGTGAAAAAAGAGTTGAAATTTTGATAGACATATAGTCAATATTTGGATTTTCAAGTATATTTACGTATTTTTCTATTCTCTCTTGAGCTTCTTCTTCACCAAGAACAACCTCACCAATCATATTTAAATTTACTCTAGTACCCTCGCTTTTTCTCTTTTGAAGATGTGCATTTAAAAGTTTATCTTCACCTTTCAGTACTACTGTATCAGTATCATCTCTTACACTTTTAATAAATAAAGGAACAGAGATATCTGGCAGATAAATACCAATATTTCTAAATAAAAATATTAAAAACTTTTCAGGCGTCGTAAAAAATGTTGCCATACCATACTTTGTAAAGATATACTCTACTTGATCTGCTACTCTAGAATTATTTTTTGTTCTAAAACTTTGATCCATTAAATCAATTAAAAGAACTTTATCCATAGGACGAGCAAACATTTTTTGCATTTTTTTATGAAAATTCTTTTCAAAATCACTAATTTTCTCAGTCGCTCTTTTTTGCCACTTTTCCGCCAAATCGATTGATCGATTCATTACAATTTCGTTGTTTTCCATATTTTTTCCTTATAAGTTTATTATTTTAAATTTTAGTAGTACTAAAAGTAGTACTTTTTAAAAATTATAGAAAATGTGAAAAAAAAACCGTCTACCCTTAATGGGTAAACGGTCAATTTATACTACTTTTTCTTACCTAAATATGCCTCTTGTATAACTTTTGAATTAAGTAATTCTTCACTACTTCCTTCATGAGTTATTTTTCCAAGTTCCAATACATAACCACGATCAGCTAGCTTTAATGCTGCTTTTGCATTTTGTTCTACAATCAGAACTGTTACACCATTTTCACTAATTTCTTTAATTGCTTTAAATATACCTTTTACTAAAACAGGAGCCAAACCAAGACTTGGTTCATCCAAAATCAAAAGTTTTGGTTTACTCATAATAGCACGACCAATAGCAAGCATTTGCTGCTCACCACCACTCAATGTTCCAGCTAACTGTTTTTCTCTTTCTTTGAGTCTTGGCAATATTTTGTAAATCCAAGCCAATGTTTCCGCATCATGACTTTTTAACGTATATGCTCCCATAAGAAGATTTTCTTCAACACTCAATGTTCCAAAAACTTTCCTTCCCTCAGGAGAATGGCTCATACCAAGTGATACTATATCATGAGCAGCCGTATTTGTTATTTCACCCTTGTCAAATAAGATAGAACCTTCTGTTGATTTTAAAAGACCACTTATTGTTCTTAAAGTTGTAGTTTTTCCTGCACCATTTGCACCCAAAATAGTTACAACTTCTCCTTTTTTTACAAATAGATCAATACCTTTAATAGCTTTAATAGCACCATAACCTACATGTAATTTTTTTACTTCTAATAGTATTTCATGATCAACCATTATTCATCCTCATCTTCATCTTCAACACCAATATAGGCTTCAATTACTGCGGGATTATCTTGAACATGTTCAGGAATTCCATCGCATATCCAAGCTCCAAAATTAATAACTGTCATGTACTCACATAAGCTCATAACCATATCCATGTCATGCTCAATCATCATAATTGTGACACCCATATCTTGAATCTTACGAATAATTTCTGCTAACTCTTTTGTTTCATTCTCATTAAGTCCAGCTGCAGGTTCATCAAGTATCAAAAGTTCTGGCTCAGCAGCTAATGCTCTTGCCATCTCAATTTTTCTTTGCACACCATAAGATAAATCACCTGCTGGTGTTGTTGCATATTCACTAAGTCCAAAAAGCTCCATATATTCACCAACTTTTTCCCAGTTATACTTTTCATCTTTATAATATGCAGGTGTTGGTATTATGCCGTTGTACCACTTTTGGTTAGATTTTATATGGCGTCCTGACATAATATTCTCAGCGACACTCATCTCAGCAAATAGTCTAATTGTTTGAAATGTTCTTAAAATCCCAAGTGCAGCAATCTTATCAGGAGCTGTTCCTTTTATCTCTTTACCATTCCATAAAATTTCACCTTCTTCAGGAGTATATATTCCTGTTATACAGTTAAAAAGTGTTGTTTTACCTGCTCCATTTGGTCCAATAATGCCATAAATCTGACCTTTTTTTACCTTAAGATTTAAAGCGTCAATTGCTGTAAGTCCAGAGAAAAATTTTGAAACATTTTTTATTTCTAATAAATATTGACTCATTTCACATCCTTTTTCAAGAATGCTGGTATATTGCCAAATTTAACTGGCCAAATACCACGAGGTCTTAAAATCATTGTTAAAATCATCGCTAGTCCAAATACTAAATAACGTGCTGTTTCAAATTCACGGAAAATTTCAGGAAGAACAAACATAACAAATGTTCCTATTAAAACTCCAGGAAGTGAAGCTGAACCACCAACAAGAACAATAGTAAAAAACATTATTGATTGCAGTACATTAAATGCTTCAGGACTAACTGCTGAATATTGTACTGAGAACATACTTCCAGCAGCTCCAGCAATTCCAGCACCAATAGCAAAAGCATACATTTTATAATATCTTATATTTATACCCATACTTTGAGCTGCAACGTCATCTTTATTGATATAAAACATTGCACGACCAAATTTGCTTCCATCTAAACTTTTCATAATAAACAGCGTTATACCTAAAAGTATAAAAGCCATATAATACATATGGGTTTGTTCAAAAAATTCAAATCCAAAAACTCTTACAACATCTATTCCAAAAATTCCATTTGGTCCACCAGTTAATCCAAATAAATCATTTTCCAATACTTGAATAAAAATGATATTTATACCAATAGTAGCAACTAAAAGATAATCTCCTCTTAAATGTATAATTGGAGAAATTGTTATAAGTGCTACTGTCATTGGAAGTATAACTGCTGGTGCCCAAGTCGCTAAAATAGGCCATCCAAAATGTGTATTTAAAATAGCTGTTGTATAAGCACCTATTCCAAAAAATGCAGCATGTCCCATATGAAATGCCCCTGCACGGCCCAAAATAATATCTTGTGAAAAAGCAACTACAGAAAAGACAAGAAATGTTGTTCCAACTGCTAACCAAGCAGAATCAGCAAAAAAAGGAAAAACTCCCATAATAACTAAAAAGCCTAGTGCTATCATATTTGTTTTACTCATTTTACTGTCTCCTTTCTTTGCGAACAAGTACCCAAAGAAATTCCTCGCACTAAAGCTTTTCTCTTAGAAAGAGTAAAATTTAATAAATTTTTCATTACACCTTCTCCGCCACTTTTTCGCCAAGTATTCCTGTTGGTCTAAAAATTAGAACAATAATAAGAAGAATAAATGTAAATGTTTCAGCCCAAGCACTAGAAATATAACCACTAATAAGTGCATTAAATAATCCTAACATAAGACCACCAAACATAGCTCCTGGGATATTACCAATACCACCAATAATAGCTGCAACAAATGCACTTAAACCATACATCCATCCCATATCAAAAGTAATACCTCTATAGTAAATTCCGATAAAAAGTCCAGCAACTGCACCAAGAGCAGAACCAATAACAAATATAATCATAATGATTTTATTAACATTGATACCCATAAGTTTAGCAGCATCTTGATCTATAGCAACTGCACGAATTGCTGTTCCCATTTTTGTTTTATTAATAAAAAGATAAAGAGCTATCATTAAAACAGAAGATATTCCTAAAATCATAAGTTGTGTAAATGTTACAACAACACCATTAATATCCCAAATAGTAGACGGAAATAAATCTGAAGGGAATATTTTCATATTTGGTCCCCAAATTAACATAATAGCATTTTGAATCACAAGGCCAGCTCCTAAAGCAGAAACAACTGCACTAAGACGTGGTGCCGTTCGTAAAGGCCTGTAAGCAAGACGTTCAAGAAGAACACCAACTACCGCAATAATTGCTGCAGTAAACATAAATACTGTGATAACTGCAATGATGGAAGTACCTCCATCAGCAAAAATATTTGTATAAACTGTAAGTCCTGCAAAAGCTGATAAGGCCACGAGGTCTCCGTGGGCAAAGTTAATTAACTTCATAACCCCGTAGACCATCGTATAACCCAAGGCAACTAAAGCATATAGACTTCCTATTGTCAAACCATTGACAAGTTGTTGAAGAAATATATCCATTTATTACACTTTCGTTTTAAATTATTTATTTACAATTTTATAGCTATTATCTGCTTGAATTTCATAAACATTAAATTTAGTATTAATTCTTTCACCATCATCTCTAAATGATACTGGACCTGTAATTCCTGGGAAATCTTTTAGTGTATGTAAATAATCACTTATTTTTTTAGTGTCAAAACTTTTTGTTTGCTCAGCTGCATAAATAATAGCTTTAAGTCCATCAATATTCATTAGTGCCCAAACTGAAGCTGGAGCCATACCATATTTAGCATTGTAGTCTTTTAAGAACTTTTTTGCAGCATCATAAGGAAGAAAATCTGGTGTTGGGAAATTTACAAGTAGAGTACCTTTTGCACTTTTTCCAGCTAATTTCATAAAATCTGGATTATCATTTGAATCACCACCAATAAATGCAGCATCAATTCCTAATTGTTGTTGTTGCGCACGTAACAAACCACCATCTGTATAATATCCACTAAAATAAATAGCATCTGGTTTCATTGATTTGATTTTTGTTAAAACTGCAGTAAAATTTTGTGTTCCTGACTTGATTTTACCTTGATAAATTAAATTTCCACCTTCTGCTTTAATTGATTTTGCTGCTGAATCAGCTAGACCAACTGCATAAGAAGAATAATCAGAAAGAACAACAATCTTTTTATAGCCTTTTTCTTTTACTAAATATTTCGCTGTAAAATCTGCTTGTGCACTATTTTGAAATGAATTTCTAAAAAATGTCCAATATTTATGTTTTGTTAAACTATCACTTGTCCCATCACTTGTTTGCAAAGTTTTATTTCTATAATAAGTTGTTTGAGCTGCTTCTGTTGCACCTGAAGTATATGAGCCAATTACAGCAAGTACTTTTTCATTTACAAGTTTTCTTGCACAAATAGCTGCTTTTTGAGCTTTTCCTTCATCATCACAACTGATAACTTCGATTTGTTTTCCTAAAACTCCACCCTTCGCATTGAGTTGTTCAATAACAAGTCTTACCCCATTATCAATACTTTGACCTTCATTTGCATACTTTCCAGTAATAGGTGCTTGTACACCGATTTTAATAACATCAGCAGCACTTCCTGCTGTTACTAATGCCGCACAAACTACTGCTGATGCAGCTAACTTTGGTAATATTTTTCTCATCTATTCTCCTTTGAATTTTACTCGAAGAGCTTTAAAATTGCTTCCAAGCTTTTTTAAAATACCTAGTGGTATCTTAAAAAAACTCAGTTAATTCACAGGCTCTATAACATAACAACCTACAACCCATTCTCCGCTATCAGCTATACTTTGTATTTCATTGTGAATAAATTTTGATTTTAAAGAAGAAAAATTTTTCACCACTTCATCAAATTTTTTTTCAATCTCTGGCAATCTTTTATGAAGTTTTTTTCTTGCATTATTTGATAAATCAGAATAAAACGCAAACACTCCATAATCTAATGTTGAATCATCACTATTCTTTCTATCTAACATTTTGCAAATTTTCTCTATCTCATTTAAGTGTTCTTGTTTTGCATTTCTTACACCATTTTTTACTGTGACAATTACTCTTGAAATAGAATCGTTATTATTTTTATGCTCAAATCTATCATCTAAAGTAATATCAAAACTTCCTTGAGATAATTGTTTTTCATGCATATACTCTTTATAAGCTTCTCTATCATTTAAAGAACATCTTAAAATATCAGCAATAGTAGCATCTATAAAAATCTCCGGTGCATTGTCTATTGTTGCTATTTCCTGCGCTACATGTATTGATATAATTTTATGAGGACCATGGGACAAAAAAAGTCTATTATTGGTCCATACAAGAAAATTATTTACTGCTTTCATCATACCATTTAACAAAGCCTTAATAACAACTTCTTGTGCTGGAAATTTAATCATAGTAATTTTCTTCAACTTCTTCAATGATTCCACTTTCAAAAAGAGTCTCTTCTATAAGTTTATTCTTTGAAATGTTTAAAGCTTTAGCTAATTTCACTAATGCATCATCTAGTCTTGAATCTATTTTTATAGTTAATTGAGCAATCTTACGTTTAGTTTTACTCTTCTCAATAACATTTTTAATAACTTCTCTATCAAATTTTTGTTTTGCCAAAATAAACCTCTAATTCTTATAAAGGAATACTAAAAGTACTACCTTTGATGCTAGTAATATAGTATTAGTTTTTTAATACAGAACTTAAAAAATAATTTTACTATAACAATTAAGTGTTAAATTTATTAAATTTTTATAAAAGATACCTATATCATAGGGTTATTTAACTTTTGTTTCATTTTTGTCAGCCATATGACAATTTTGTAATAGTTACAGAAGGTAACAAAATTATCTTTTTAGAATTAATTCTTGATTATCTCTAGTTTTCATTTTTTCATATGCAGGAAGATTTATTTTATTGATTTTAATAAAAGTTTTGTAATCTTTTAAAGTAAAAAACTCAAAATCATTAAACATAAAATTTAACTTTAAATCTACTCTTTTATCGAAAGAAAGTACCTTTGTACTAAGATTATCTAACACTAAGGGTGGGCTGTTTTTGTTTACATGTAAACTCAAAACCATATGATCACCTCCTGTATATTTTTCTTTGACTACACTAAGATACATATCTTTTGTTGAAAAACCTAATTTTTTTAAAGAATATCTCTTAGCAATAACATAATCTTCACAGTCTCCACCACCTCGTGATAAAAACTCAAAAGGTGTTGCCCAGTATTCTTCATTTTTATAATTATAAGCATCATATCTAGGAATAATAGCATTTAGATACGTATTGATTTTTTGTATTTGTGAGTTTTTATCTAAATTGACAAGAGTATTCATAAAAGCAACATAGTTTTTTAAAATATGAAAACTTTTTGTATCTTTTTGTATCTTTTTTTCAAAATAAGGATTAAGATAGAACTCCGCTGAATTTATATTTGTTAAACAAAGAACTAAAAAGAAAAGTATTTTAATTATAATTTGTAAATTCATCTTTAACCTCATATATATTCTTAGCTCTTCTATTATACATTATTAGGAAGTTAATTGTTTAGTGATAATTAACGCATAATTAACAATTCTTAGATAACCTTTGCACCTAAAAATACTTTTGATCTACACAAAGGAAAATTATTAATGAAAAAAGATCTAAATGTTAAAGAAAAGAACCAATTTTATAAAGCCGTTTGGCGCTGGCATTTTTATGCTGGATTATTTGTAACACCTTTTATGCTTATTTTAGCGGTAACAGGAATGATGATGATGTATATTGGTTATTTTGATGGACGAGATGGTGAGAATATAAAAGTTTCTATACCTAAAGATACTGTTACTCTTAGTATAAATAAACAATCAGATATTGCTTTATCTTCAAATCCTCAATCTAAATTAGTAGAGTGGATAAAAGCTTCAGATGCTAATAAAGTCAATGTATTTCGTTTAGTAGATACTCACAAAAAGCAAACACTAGTAGCAATTAATCCATATACAGGAGAAATAATCAATCATTGGTTACGAAGACAAGGACTCTATGATCTTACAGATAGTATTCATAGTGATTTGTTACTAGGAACACTTGGTGATAGAATTTTAGAAATAGCAGCAGGTTTTGCAATTATTTTGATTATTACTGGTATGTATTTGTGGTGGCCTAGAAATAAAAAAATAACTTTGTCATTAATACCAAAATTATTTTCTAGTACTCAAGGCTTTTGGAAAGAATTTCATATGACTTTAGGCGTGTATGTTTCTATATTTTTTCTTCTATTTTTACTCTCAGGTATGGCATGGACAGGAGTTTGGGGAGGAAAACTTTTCCAAACATGGAGTACTTTTCCTGCACAAAAATGGGATAAAATACCTCTATCAGATGTAACCCATGCATCTTTAAATCATAGTCCATCATCTGGTATTCCTTGGGCAATTGAAAAAACACCTCTGCCTGCTTCTGGTTCAAGTAAAGGTACTTTAGGGACACTTAAAGGTGAAAATATCAATCTTACTAGTATTAATAATCTAGCACAAAGAATAGGTTTTAAAGGAAGATATAGAATTTCTTTTCCTAAAGGTGAAAAAGGTGTATGGACTATAAATCAAGATACTATGAATGGCGATGCTAAAAATCCTTTTGCTGATAAAACAGTACATGTAGACCGTTATACAGGAAAAGTATTGGCAAAGATCACTTTTGATGACTACTCTATTGCTGGTAAAACAATGGCTGTTTCTATCCCTATTCATATGGGATTAGTGACAATTTGGAACCTTATTATCAATACTCTAATTTGTTTATCAATCATAGTTCTTACTATCTCTGGAGTTATTGTATGGTGGAAAAGAAGACCAAATAATGCAGGTTTTAGATTGTGTGCACCAAGTGAGCCAACAAAACTTCCTCATTGGAAAAATGCTATGGCTATAATGTTGTTTTTATCTTTATTTTTCCCACTAGTAGGGATTAGCTTAATAATAGTTTTAGCTTTAGATATTTTTATATTATCTAAGATGCCTTCAATAAAACAGTTTTTTTCATAACTTATATGAAGTGACCTCAGCTATGATTATAAAAGACCGATATATCATCTTCTATCCATAGTGTTGTCACTTCATGTCCACCTATATCTTTTGTATAAACATCAAAAGAGTGTCCATCTTCAAAAACTTTATCATCTTGTTTTATCCAATCAACTTGATTTAATGATACCTCTTGCGTATCATCATGAAAGATTTTTGTTTCTGCATTTGGCATTTCAATAATATCATTTATATTTAAACTACTTGTAGGATTATGTTCAACTTCTTGTCCAAAAAGATGTTCATTTGAAAAGTCTAAGTCATCACTTTCAAACAGTATATTTGTTTCAAAATCAACATTAAGTGTTGCTACAAATTCTTCTACACTTCCACTAGAAACAACTGCTTCATCAGAAAAACTTTGAATATCTATAACACTTTTATCTAAAAATAAACTTTCATTTGAATTAAGTGTTATATCTTCTCTTCCATTTATGGCTATTACTATACTTGAGGTTGCATCAACAGGAGTAATAGTATCATTTAAAAATAATTCATCGCCAGCTTTTATATCTCTTTGAATATCTGTAATGCCATCAACCACACTAACATTACCAGTTATACTTTTTACAAAAGCTACTTCTAAACTCATTTTAAATCCCATCCATAAATTTATATTTTATAAATATTATCAAATTTTAAACTTTTTTTCTATTGTACATTAGTACTAAGTTTTATAACTAAAGCCACCCTATCTTTTACATGTAACTTAGTAAAAATAGAACTCATATGTGCCTTTACCGTTCTTTCTGTTATATTAGCCTGTTGTGCTATTTCTTTATTACTTAATCCTTCTTTTACCAAACTTGCTATTTCTTGTTCTCTCAATGATAGTAAATCAAGTTCTTTATGATTTACTTCATGTATGTTTTTACTAAAACTTTTTATCATAAGTTGGACAAATTCTGGATATAACCATACATTACCATTTTCTATAGTATTCAAAGCATCTTGCATATGTACTTGTGACATATGTAAATTACCATAACCTTTTATTCCAAGATTAAGAAGGTGAGAACCTTCTGTAAAATTTGGTTTACATGTAAGACAAAATATTCCTTTACATGTAGATATGTCATTTACATATGCATAAAACTCTTCTTCATTATATTTTATATTTGCTATCTCTACAACAAATATAAAATCATCTTCTATTTCTAACTCATCTTCACTCTTTATATGTAAAAAATTAGGGTATCTTTTTATATACTCTTTATTGTTAGAAAAACTAATAATTTTCAAACTTTATCTCTCTCTTAATGCACTTTGTTTAGCTTTCAAAATAGGCTTAAGTAAATAATCCAAAACAGTTTTTTTCCCTGTTATAATATCAACACTAACAGTCATCCCTACAATAATTGGCAGAGGCTTTTCTTCACTTCCTAAATGATTTTTATCTGTTTTAATCCTAACTTGGTAATAACTCTCATCTTTTTCATCTTTAATAGTATCAGCACTAATATTGGTCACTTTACCATTTAAACCACCATGAATGGCAAAATCATATGCACTAAACTTTACCATAGCATCTAAATGAGGTCTTAAAAATGCTATATCTGACGGTTTTATTTTTGCCTCTACTAAAAGAGTATCTTGTGCAGGAACAATCTCAACTAAATCCATTCCAGGTTGAATAACTCCTCCTATGGTATTTATAAAAAGCTGCTGGACTGTTCCATCAACAGGAGAGCGTACTAATGTTCTTTTTACACGATCGCTCAAGGCAGTATTTGTTTCTGTTATTCTCGATATCTCTGCAACGACTTTATTTAACTCTTCTTTTGCTTTATTTTTATATTCAAGTTTTATTTCTGATATTTTATTATTAAATTCTATAATTTGTGATTTTAATCTAGGAATAGACAAAGTCGAAGCCTCTAAATCCCCTTTTACTCCATTTAACTGTCTTCTTAATTGTAAAAATTCAACTTCTGAAACTAAACCCCTTTTAACAAGTGGTTCTGTGATGGCTACTTCTTCTTCCATCAGTTTCAAAGTATTTTGCTCTTGTTTTATTTTTGCATATAACTCAGAAAGCTCCTGATTTTTCTGTGTTATCTGTTCTTTTATAACATCTAAAGATTTAGTTAGCTGTTCTTTATTGCTATCATATAAACTTTTTTCATATTCTATCTGTTTTGATGTTTTTGTCTTATCATAGTTAAAAGATTTTAATTCATTAGCTTCAGCATCAAGTCTTAAAAATTTTGCTTTTAATTCATCTAATTTTAATTTCCCCTCTTCATATGAACTAGCAAAATTTGTATTATTTATTTTTAGGATAACTTGCCCTTGTTTAACAATATCACCTTCTTTGATTAGTATATCTGAAACTATACCACCTTCTAAATTTTGGACCACTTGAAGTTGATGTGATGGTATAATTTTCCCTTCACCTCTTGTCAATTCATCAAGCTCTGCTTGACTTGCCCAAAATATTAGCCAACCTATAGAAAGAGCAATGAGCCATAAAATATACTTAGACCTTCTTGGAGATTTTTGCAAAACTGCTTCACTTAAACTTGACATATATTTTAAATCATGAACGTCAAACTTACTTTTATGTAAATCTTTTTTTAATACTCTTGATAAATTTTGTGCTGTATTTATAGCTTTATTTTCATTTTCTATACTCATTTTGCACCTCTTTGAAGTTGCATGAGTATCTTATCCTTTTTACCATCCATCACTACTTTTCCACCATCCATCACAATCAATCTATCTACAAGTGAAAGTAATGAACTTTTGTGTGTAACTAGAATAACTGTTTTTTCTTGTATGTTTTCTTTTAAAAGCCCTCTTATTTTCATCTCTGTTGTATTATCCAAAGAGTTCGTTGGTTCATCTAAAATGACTATTGGAGAGTCAAGTAAAAAAGCTCGTGCAATGGCTATACTTTGCCTTTGTCCTCCAGATATCCCTTCTCCTCTTTCATATACTGGCATATCAAAACCTAAAGGATGTGAATTTATAAACTCATCTGTTCCACTTATCTTCGCTGCTTTAAGTATAGAAGCATCATCAATAGCAGGATATTTATAGACTATATTTTCTTTAACTGTTCCATTAAATAAAACTACATCTTGTGGAACATATCCTATGTTTTTTCTCAAATCAACGGGATCAATTTGGTTTATATCTATACCATCAACAAGTATTGCACCTTCATCCGGTGCATAAAGTCCTAACATTAACTTTTCTATAGTTGTTTTACCTGAACCATTTTTCCCAATAATCCCCACTTTTTCACCAGCTGTTATTTTAAATGACACTTTATTTAAAGCTCCATTTTGAGCATCAGGATATGAAAAATCAACATCTTTAAACTCTATTTCACCTTTCATACTATCTCTTCTTACAAACTTTTTACCTTCAGGTCTCTCTACTGGCATTTGCATAATATTATCTACTGTCTTATACGCTGTTTTTGTCTGCTCGTAACTTGCGGCCAATCCCACAACTTGACCCATTGGAGCAATTGCACGAGAAGAAAGTATAACAGCAGCAATCAAACCACCCATAGTCAAATCCATCTGTTTGATCATATAAACACCAATAACTATAACTATAACGGTATTTAATTGTACTAAGAAAGCTGTTACCGTGTTAATAGAACTTGTAAGAATTTTTGATTTTACACTTCTGTTGGCAATTTCTCCTGTAGCTTCTTCCCAGTTCCATTGAGCTAAACCACTTCCACTCATAGTTTTTACAGTTTCTATGCCTCCTAATGTCTCAATTAAAATTCCATTTTTAATTGCAGATGCTTCGTAAGTACTCTCTATACTTTTTTGAAGAGGCTCTTTTACAAAAAACATATATGTGATGATAATACAAGAGATTAGAATAGGTACAAAAACAATACTCCCTGCAATAAAATATATAACACTTAAAAAGATAATGGTAAAAGGTAAATCAACTAAAGCAGCTATTGTTGTAGAAGTAAAAAATGACCTTATTGAGTCAAACTCTTTTAGGTTATTTGCAAAAGAACCTATCGACTTAGGACGACTTGCCATTTGTAAATCTAATACTTTTTCAAAAAGTATAGAAGACATTATAATATCACTCTTTTTTCCAGCTATTTCTAAAAAGTATGCTCTCGTAAGTTTTAAAAAAAGATCAATAATGTATATAACAATAACACCTATTGCTAATACCCAAAGCGTATCTGTAGCATTATTTGGAACAACTCTATCATAAACATTCATAGTAAAAAGTGGACTTGCCAAAACAAATATATTTATTACCAAAGAAGCTATAATAACATCTCTATAAATATCACGTGAACGTTTTAAAGTACCCCAAAACCAATGTACATTATCTTTATCGATCAAATGAGTTTTTGTCCTATCTTCTGAGACAAACTCTTTTTTTAAATAAAATACATATCCTAAATACTGTTCTTCTAACATCTCCATATCTACCCAGTTTTCACTACTTGGCATATCTGGGTATATTATTTTTACAGTATTTGATACTACATCAAATTCTTCTAAGATACACGCTTTTCTCCCCTTTAAAATAAGAATACAAGGAAGAACAAGGGGTGAAATATCTTTTAAACTTTTTTTGATTAAAGTTGATGTGAAACCTGCTCTTTTTGCTGCTCTTGAGAAAAGTGCTTTTGAGCCTTCTGTTGAAAACAATTCAATACTATTAGAACCTCCACTGACAGGAAGTCCTTCGGTTAAAGCTTCTGCACTATAGGGTTTATTGTGAAGTTTTGTAAAAATCACTAAACACTCTAACAATGGATCTTTTATCTCTTTTAATTTAGTGAAGGGCATTGAAATAGTTCCTTATCGATATATTATCGATAATTTTATCCTAATATTTACAAAATACTAATTAAATGTTTTTTTTAACATAATTTGATTAAAAAAATAAATAGATGTATAATATTTATTTAAGGAGTAAAAGGATGTCAAAAATACTCATTTTAATATTTTTTTTATTTACTTTTGCACATTCTTATGAAAAAATTACTCTTCAATTAAAATGGTTACATCAATTTCAGTTTGCTGGATATTATGCTGCTAAAGAAAAAGGTTTTTACCAAGAAGTTGGCTTGGATGTGCAAATCAAACAAAGAGATTTAAAATATAACAACATTCAACAAGTAATAGATGATGAAGCACAGTACGGCATAGCAGATTCTGTAATTTTACTTTATAGAGCAAAAAAAGAGCCTGTAGTTATTGTAAGTCCTATATTTCAACACTCTCCTAGTGTTTTACTTAGCTTAAAAAGTAGTGGTATTGACTCTCCTTATAAACTTAATAATAAAAAAACAATTTTTTACAATAAAGATACCGATGGCTTTGGTTTATTGGCTATGTTTAAAAAGTTAAATGTAAAACCTAATCTAATTAGAATAAAACAAAAAACAGACTATACCCTTCTAATGAAAGGCATTACTGACACGTATGCGGGCTACTTAACAAATGAGCCTTTTTATTTTAAGGAAAAAGGTATAGATTTAAATATTATTAATCCATCAAATTATGGTTTAGATCTTTATGGCGATATGCTTATTACAAATGAAAAAGAAGCAAGAAACCATCCTGATAGAGTATTAAAATTTAAGGAAGCTACACTCAAAGGTTGGGAATATGCCCTTAACCATAAAGAAGAAATCATCCAATTAATAAAAAATAAATATGCAAAAAATAAATCTATTGAACATTTAAGGTATGAAGCTAATGCAATAGAACAAATAATCCAGCCAAAAACTACTCCATTGGGAACATTTGATGAAGGAAGACTGAAATATACATTAAATTTATACCAAGAGTATGGACTTATCAAAAATGATATTCCAGTATCAGAATACATATTTCAAAACTTTAACAAAAAACGACAAATGTTTAGTGAAGAAGAAATAAAATATATAAAAAACAACCCAGTGATAGAAGTAGCTGGTATGAGAGATTATCCTCCTTTTAGTTATATTGAGAACAATAAACAAAAAGGCTATAGTATAGATTACATAAATATGCTTGCTAAAATAGCTGGTCTTAAAATCAAAATAGTATCAGGTAAAACATGGGCAGAATTTTTACAAATGTTAAAAAAAGCAGAAATAGATGTCATCCCTCATATTGGGATAAATGAAGATAGAAAAAAATCTATATTATTTACTGATTTTGATTATATTAATTTTTCAACTGGTTTAGTCTCTAAACAAACAAATATCTATACCAATATGAAACAACTTACTAATAAAACCTTAGCTGTAGCAAAAGGTACTTTTTTAGATTCACATTTACACAAAAATTTTCCATCCATTAGATTTTTGCAAATAAAAAATTCACTTGAAGGACTAAATGCTCTTTTGACAAATAAAGCTGATGCTTACATAGGAAGTCTTCCTACAGCCAATTATTATATACAAAAAAATTGGTTAAATACTTTACAGTCTGGACAAATAGAAGGATTAAAAATACCTACGACTACAAGTTTATACATAGGTGTCCCTAAATCTAAAGCACTTTTAAAATCTATATTGGAAAAATCTCATTCTCAATTAGCATATGATGAAATACAAAAAATAAAAAATAGATGGATGAATGAAAAAGATACATCTGCAATGCTAAAACTCAGTAATAATGAAAAAGTATATATTAGCGAAAAAAAAATTATCAACATGTGTATTAATCCTAATTGGATGCCTTATGAAAAAATCGAAAATAATAAACACATAGGAATTACTGCTGAATATATATCTTTAATAGAAAAAAGTTTAAATAGACCTATTAAATTAGTCAAAACAACAACATGGGATGAATCATTAGAATTTAGCAAAAAAAGAAAATGTGACATTATCTCTATGATTGCGCCTACTGATACAAAAAAGCAGTATTTAAACTTCTCGATTCCTTATTTAAAATTGCCTTTTGTTCTTGCAACCAAAATAGAAACACCATTTATCAATAATATCAACCAAATAAAAAATAAAAAAATAGGCATTACTCAAGGACATGATTATTTAAATATGTTAAAAAACAAATACCAAAACCTACAATTTGTTGAAGTTAAAAATGAAAGTGAAGGATTAAAACTAGTAAACAAAAACAAACTATTTGGTTTTATAGGAACTCTCGCTCCTATAGCTTATCAGATACAAAAGAATTATGTTGGCCAATTAAAAATAGCTAGAAAACTTAATGACATATGGAATTTATCTATAGGAGTTAGAAATGATGCACCTTATCTTTTAACTATATTAAATAAATCTATCAATTTGATTCCTAATTATGAATATCAAAAAATAGCAGATAAATGGATATCACTAAATTATGATAATACAATACAATATAATACAATATTTAAGTGGCTTGGTGGGATTGCTACACTCTTTTTTCTTATACTCTTTGTTATTTTAAGAACTAATAGAAAACTCAATATTGAAATATCTTATAGAAAAAAAATAGAACAACAACTTCAAGCTAATCTTGATTTAATGGATCAACATATTATCTCTTCTACTACTGATTTAAAAGGAAGAATAACTAAAGTTTCTACAGCTTTTTGTGAAATTTCTGGTTATTCAAAAAAAGAATTAATTAAAAAAACTCACTCTATAGTCCGTCACCAAGATATGACTAAAGATTTTTTTAAAAATATGTGGGACACTATACAAAAAACTGGAACATGGCAAGGAGAAATAAAAAATAAAAGAAAAAATGGAGAAAAATACTGGGTAGATACAAAAATATCTACTATATATGATGATAAAAATAACAAAATAGGCTATACCTCTATAAGAAATGACATCACTTACAGAAAAAAACTTGAAGAAATATCTATAACAGATGAGTTAACACAAGCCTATAACAGAAGATATTTTAATCAAAAGTTACCGGAACTCATAAATAGTGCAAAACGTGAAAATGAGTATATATGTTTTGCTTTAATGGATATAGATTATTTTAAACTTTACAATGATACTTATGGCCATGTAGCAGGAGATGATGTGCTTAGAGAAACTTCAAAAGCAATTCAAGCTTTACTTCATAGAGCAGATGACTACTTTTTTAGATTGGGTGGTGAAGAATTTGGAATACTTCTAAGAGGATTAGAACCTGATAAAGCTGAAAAATTTTTAGAAACAATTCGTGCTAATGTAGAAAATCTACATATAGCTCATGAAAAGAATAGTGCTAGTTTATATGTTACTGCCTCTTTTGGATTAGTTATAACCAAAGCACAATCTATCTATGATGAAGAGCTCTTATATCAAGAAGCTGATGAGTTACTCTATAAAGCAAAAGAAAGTGGAAGAAATAAAGTGTGTGTTAAAAAGCACTAAGTTTATTCGTTTTTGTTATCATTTGATTTCATATTCAAAACATTATGGGCATCACTATTATAGTATAAAAGTCTATAACCACATCCCTTGACTGTTTCAATCATTTCAGATGGAAGTTTTTGTCTTAGATATCGGACTAAAGACCTAACACTCTCTTGCGTTACTATTTCATTATCATATACATAATAAACAATTTCATCATGAGAAACAGGATAAGGTGATTTTAAAAAAAGAAATTTTAATAAAAGTGCCTCTTTTTTCCCTAAATATACTTCATTCTCATCACTGATAAATATTAAATTCTTAAAATCAAAATAAGATGTTTTAGATAAAAAAAAGATATCATCATTCCATACATTACATAACTTATAAATCGGAAAGATAATCTCTGAATAACAAAAATCTTTATAAATAATATGTGCATAAGAAAGATAATAAACATTTTGTAGCATTTTTGGATCTATTGTTTTTTCTAAGATAAGTAATATAGGGGCAATACCTCCATTTTTTCTTAGATGCCGTTTAGCACGTGTGTCTGTAGGATCTTTTAAATTAAGGATAAAAAGAGAGTACTCATGCAAAAAAGAAACTTCCTGAAAAATTTCTTCTTCTTTTAAAAGATGTTTTACCTCTATAGTATGACGGTGTGAATTCATAGTTTCTATAAGACCTTGTCCAAGATCATAATCTGGTTCAAGAAGTAATATTTTCATAATCTAAGCCTTATCTATTTTAGTTATTTTATCTATTTTATCTTTAATAAAAAAGGAGCTTTACCATGATAGGCAAAGCTCCAATATTTTCAAGGAGTTGTAAATCTTTAATGTATTAGAAGTTATACTTTACATAAAAACGTAAGTTAGTAAAGTCATCATCATCTGCATTATCATCATCATATGAAGTATATCCAGCCCATAGACGAGTACTTAATCCTTTAAATGCTCCACTAAATGCATATTTAATATCCATATTGATTTCATCTGTATCATCGAATTTACCATCATTATCTTGCTCAAAATGTGCAATTTTAAAACGAGTACTAAGGCCTTTTACACCAAAGTTATAGATCG
>NZ_JFBL01000010.1 GCF_000597725.1 Sulfurospirillum arcachonense DSM 9755 | reverse complement strand
TGCTATATCAATTCCAATATAATGGTTCATGAGAACCTCCTTTTATTAGAAGAGTTCGTTAGGGTCACATATTATGATGACCTGATCATCGAACCTTGCTTTAGCTCGTTAATACGGTCTACTTTATGTGACCCTGTTTCCACTCAAGCTTTTAGGTTCGATTGTTTAACTGTCCCTCAGGCTAGCTTTCACCGCCTTGGCTACTTTCAACTTATCGCGAACTCTATTTTTTAGTTTATCCTAATGCTTGTTTTTAGTGGATTAGTAATGATACGAGGCTATATTATCCCCAAAGATGTGAGCTTAATGCCCACGTCCTAACATTTCATTAGCCTCAGTTATGATTAAAAATCCGTCTGGGTCATACTCTTTTACTAAACTTCTTAAAAACTGAAGTTTACTTACTTCAACAACAATAAGAATCATTTTTTTCTTTTCATCATACAATCCATCGCCATTTAAAATAGTTCCGTACTTTCCTAACTCTTCTCTGATTTTTATTTTAAGCTCATCCGTTTTATTGGTCACTAGATATACAACTTTTTTATTTAAACTTCCTGTCAATATCATATCGATTACTCTTGTCGTGACATAGATACTTACAACACTCCATAAAACCCTTACGTTATCATCTAGGATAAAAAGAGCACTCAAGACTATCAAGGTATCGATGACAAGTATAACTTGGCTAGGTTTTATTTCTGTTTTTGAAGATACTATTCGTGCAATGATAGTTGAGCCTCCAGCACTAGAGTTTCCTTTAATGACTAAGGCAATTCCAACACCTACTAAAATACCGCCAAAAAGGGAACCTAAGATAGTATCCATAACAAAAGCTTTTAGATGTAAAACTTCTATAAAAAAATCCGTACTAATAGAGATAAGAAGTAGAGTAACTATAGTTCTTATAGCAAACATTTTGCCTAAGTATTTAACACCTACTAATAAAAGAGGAATATTTATAGCCATTATAAGAGTACCAATAGTATATGGAGTTATATAATGGATTAAGAGTGAAAGTCCTGCAGTGCCCCCAGTAACAAGTTTATTTGGTGAGAAAAACAGAACTATACTCAGACCTAAAATAATAGAACCAGCAAAGTTATACATGTAGTTTTTTAATTCTTCTTTATGCATGTAGTAAATCTCCATCTAATTTATATTTTTTAAGATAACCTCTTGGAGTCAATACTAGTCCATTTTTTGTTAATCTTGTGTTAGAGTTACAGATGATTATCATAGTAGACATTGAAACTTCAGGATGATTTATATCTTGATTGATCAAGTCCGTTGTTGTTGTGATAGTGATTTTTTCTTTTTCGACTCTACCCACATTTGAAGCAATAATCGCAATTTTTTCTTCTCCATCTTTGAGTGCTTGTAAAAAGTTTTGATAAGGCTTGATTCTTTTTTTAGATTTTGGATTATAAATACCTATGATAAAATCAGTATCAAGGGCTGCTTTAACTCTTTTATCTATCATGTTAATGTCCGTAAGTCTATCAGAAAGTGAGATAATAGCAAAATCTTGAGAAACAGGAGCACCTACCTTAGCAGCAGCAGCTAAAAAAGAGGTAATTCCCGGTAAAGATATCAACTCTATCTCATCCCATAGATTTTGTGTGTCAATAAGCTCAACGATAAGTGTAGCCATACCAAATACATTTGCATCACCATTTGAAATTATGCACGTCACTTTACCACTTTTTGCAAACTCTATAGCTTGGTTACATCTTTCTATCTCTTGAGTCATACCAGACATATAAACTTCTTTACCATCTAAAAAACTCTCCAACTCTTTTGCATATTTTTTATAAGATACAACTACTTCACACTCCAATAAAGCAGACTTTGCTTCACTACTGAGATACTCTGTACCCCCAGCACCACTTGAAATTATGTATAATTTATTCACTCTATATTGCTCCTGCTATGGTTACTTTTTTTTGATAAACTTCTTTTTTTATGATAAGTTCTTTATAGTGTGAAATCAAAACAGCTGAAGGTTCAGCTACGCCTTGAAGTCCAAAGAACTTTGTTGCTTGGGATTTACTAAAATCAATATCAAGATTGTTTATCTTCTTTTTATCAAAAAACTTTATATTAAAATTATGTTGTTTTGCAAACTCTAAAAGTCCTTGCTCATCTGCTTTTGCCACAAATGAAGCTATGTTTTGAATCTGATGGAACTTTAAGTTATGTCTGCTTAAAAACTCCATTACTGCATCTTCTATCTCTTTACATGTAGTATCTCTATTGCAACCAATTCCTAAAAAAACTTTTGGATGTAAGCTAAGACACTCTTGTTGAAATGGCGTTATATTGACACATAAATCACCTTTACATGTAAAGTCTAATACGAGGTTTTTTTTATCTGTAATTGTTTCAAAAACAGATGGATATGTCTTTACATGTACAGTTTTGTTATCAATAAGAGCATTTGAAATTTTGGCTAATTTATCTATGTTTTTTATCTCAAAATTATGTTGTTTTGCAAACATATCAAAAGCAAAAGTTTTTGTTTGATCTGTCGCTGTTGTTGTAAAACTGATTGAGTTTGGGACTCTTTTAGTTATGAGTTCACTAAGCTCATTGGCTCCTCCGATATGACCACTTAAAAGTGGTAAAACTTTGAGTAAATCTAGACTTACTACCAAAATAGCTGGGTCTTTTGTTTTATGCTCCAAAAATGGAGCGATTTTTCGCACCACTATGCCTGTTGCTAAAAAAAAGATAACAGCATCATAGTGCCAAAGCTCACTCATAATATTATCTAGTTTAGAGTACTCTTTTTCAATAGACTTACTATATAGTTTTATATCATAATCATGTAAAATGTTTTTTAATTCCAATGAAGCCTTTAAACTTGGCTCATTTATACTGACAATAGCTATTTTATTTAACATAGAGGTGTGATTCTTCGCTCTCTTTTTGATTTAGAAAATCCCCAAAAAGTATAAGTGCTATACCTTTTATGTGAGAGACTTTATCTTGTATATCGCTTATAGTACCTTTGTAAATCTTTTCTTCTTTCCAAGTTGCTTTTTCTACAACCCAACAAGGTGTATCAGTTGCATAACCAAGTTTTAAAGCACTGTTTTTTAACTTTTCAATAAGCAAAATTGAGAGATAAAAAACTAAGGAAGAGTTTTTACATGAAAGGATATTTTCTAATTTTTCTGGATTAGGAGTTTTACCTTCTACTCGTGTTAAGATAATAGTTTGTGAGACTCCAGGTATGGTATACTCTATCCCTAAACTAGAACTTGCTCCAAAAGCAGCAGATATCCCAGGTATGACTTCATAGTTTATATTTTCTTGGTTTAAAAACTCTATCTGTTTTGCAATAGTAGAGTATAAAGTAGGATCACCCGTATGAACACGTGCTACTGTTTTTTTGCTATGTAGTTTTAAAAATGCAAATATTTGAGGATATTTCATCTGTTGCGAGTCTTCTATAAGCGCATCTTTTTTACACCAACTCAAAATTTCTTTTGGAACAAGTGAGCCAGTATACAAAACTACGTCAGCTTTTTCTAAAATATTTTTAGCTTTGATAGTTAAAAGTTCAGGATCTCCTGGTCCTGCACCTATAAAATATATCATTTTTTGACCTTAATTTGGAAGAGTTGTCTTTCTGGTTCTACCAAGTCGAGATTTCCTTTGTATGTTGTAAGAGACAGAGAAAAAACTTCATATTGTATGTTTTCTTCATTTAAAACTTTTAGTATAAGAGTAAGATGTTTTAGGGTGATAGCATTTAAAAGTATAATGCCTCCTTCACGTAATCTTTCATATAAATAAGGGAGTTTTTCTATGACTTTTGTTCCCCCTCCACCTATAAAAATTCTATCAGGATCTTCTTCGCATTGTTCAAAAAGCGTAGTAGCTTCTCCTATTAGCAAAAGACTATCACATACATAATGTTCACATATGTTTTCTTTTATGTTTTCGGCTCTAACTATATCTTTTTCAAAAAATATAGTTTGGACTTTATATCTTTTATACGCTTCTATGCCACAACTTCCACTTCCTGCCCCAACATCCCATAAAAGTTGATTTGGTTTTAAATCTAAGTTTTGTAAAGAGAGATGTCGCTTGTACTTTTTAGTAATCATTCCTCTTTCTGTTTGAAACTCATTATCTTCACAGATAGTATTTTTGGGTTCAAACTCTCTTTTTAAAAGAAGTACATAGGGAAAATCTAAATCATAGGTTACATCATCAAAAATATTTATTTTCTCAATCTTTTCATCTTCATAGCCCAATTTATAACCTATGGTTGCAGATATAGAGTCTTTTTTAAAATAACTCATTGCATCTTGGAGTCTTTGTATGGTAAATTGGTCTGCTAGGATAAATGTATATTCTTTATTTAAAAATTCTTCTAAATCAAGCTTTTTTCTACCATGAAGAGATAAAACACTGACTTCATTTTCATTGAGTATAAGTTTTTCTAAAAGGTAACTTTTTGATGAAATATTGTTGATGATTTTTATATATTTTTTGGGTATAAGTTTACTTATAACTGTTGCTCCTGAAAAGAAAAGAGGGGAGCCAGTGACTATATAAAGGATGTCTTCATATTTGTGGTTATCAACAATATACTCTTTTATCTCGTTAAAAGAGAGCTGTATAACATTGTGTTGTTTGGTTGTAAAGTTTGAATCACATACTATTGTGTCATAACGTTCCATATTGACATTGATATTTGAAAAACCATATTCTCCCATACCATTACCTACTATCGTTACCATCCTTTGACCTCTTTCTCTTCTAAGATTATTGCTTTTACATTTATTTGTGTAAACCAAGATTTGAGTTGTTGATTCGCTTTTTTTGCAATGAATGCATAAAAATCTTGCATTTTATTAATAGCATCTAATTGTTGAGCTATACCTTTAACGGTTAATGTCTCTTTTGTATCAACTTCCACAAAAAGTTTTTTTTGTATATCTAATTTTAGCTGATTTAGATTAATAATCCCATATCTATTATGAGTATTTTTAAATCCTTGGTATATTTTTGTCATTTTCCCAATACCACAAAGAAATATAACTTCTTTTACATGTAAGTCTTGAGCTATATTTATAGCATCATATACAAAATTTCCTATTTCTATAATTTGTTCTTTTTTATATTTTTTTTGTGCTACATGTAAAGCGGAATTTCCAAGTGTAAAAACAAGTGGTTCAAAACCGTTTTGCTTGGCAAAATTAATTTCTGTTTGAATAGAATCAAGATAAGCAGAACTAGAAATTGGTTTGACAAAACCAGTAGTACCTAAAATAGAGATACCTCCAAGTACACCCACTTTTTCATTAGCAGTTTGTTTGGCTATGACTTCACCATCACTCACACTAATAGTACAAAAAAGTTTACACTCTTTTTTATTTTTTGTGTATTTTTTAAAAGTTTGTTCCATGTGTTGTAATGGTACAGGATTTATTGCAGGAAAATTTGGTTGGATTTTTAAACCTTTTTTAGTAACTACACCTACGCCAATACCAGCATACAACTCCAAAGAATTTGTTTTATCTGAAAAAACATGAGGTTGTTGGGCAATTGGATTCAATTTTAAATCTTCTTTATTATGACTAATTGTAGCAACTATTTCACAACCTTTTGTGACATCTAAGTCATCATTATCCATTTTATTGGTCTTTACATGTACAACATCTTTTGTAATCAAAATTGATTCAAGAGCTAAAGAAAAGGCAAAACTAGCATGCATGCCAGTACTATAACCTTTTTTTAAAAGTTTTTTAGAGTTTTGTGCTTGCGAATCAACCAAGAATATACTTTTTTTTCACGAGATTTCATTCATTGGAATTTGTTCAAAATCCAATTCATCTAAATTTTTATTGTTTTTTAGAGCAGTAAAAAGCTCAATCCATCTATTTTTATCAAATTTGTGTGTGTTTTTCAACCAAATATTGTTATTTTGGATAAAACCATTTGCTTTTGTATTTTCAAATACTGTAGCAACTTGTCTAAATCTACATGCACCAAAACAGTTTGTTCTTGAAATTTTGATTCTGTTCTGACCTTGATGTAAGTTTAACTCTTTGAGTAATTCACGAAGAAATGTAGCCTCATCTTCGTGTTTTGAAGATTGTTTACAACGCTCACCATCACAAATAAATATTTGTGTTTTAAAGTGCATTATTGGTTTATTAGGGTCAAATACTTTTGGTTTACATGTAAAGCCAACCTCGACTTCACTACCCATGTTATTTACCATTGTATTTTTCATCTCCATCATAATCTTTTATAAGTTTATAAAGAGCGTGCAGTGTAGCAACACTCATAGTGGAGCTTCCAAATCTTCCTTGCATGATAATACTACTAACACCAAAATGCTCACTAAACTTTTTACCATACTCTTTAGATTCTATAACATTTACAAAACCAACAGGAAAAAGTAAAAGTGCAACATTATTTAAATCTATTTTTTCTTCAATAAGTGTTCTAATAGCGGCATAAATAAAAGTAGGAGCATTTCCACATGCTAAAATAAGAGGAGAATCTTTATGTCTTTTAATCGCTTCAACCACAGCTGCATAACTTCTTGTAGTTTGGTTTTTTTCTGCCATTTCATAAGTAAAAGGCTCATTTATATAACATATAACTTCATTTTCGTATTTGTTTAAATAAAATTTACTCAAACCCACTTTTATCATATTAACATCTACGATGATTTTAGCTTTTTTAAGAAGAAGGCTTTTTGTTTTCTCTATGGCATCTTTACTAAAATAGATATTATCTAACACTTCATCAAAACAACTTGTAGTGTGAATGAGTCTACTTATAATTTGGAGTTCTTGGTTTGAAAACTGTGTAGTTTTTTTATAGTTTTTAAGCTCATTTTCTATCATTTGAAATGATTTTACTGATATATCAGCACCTAAATTAATAGGAGGGTTTTCTAATTTAAATTCCAAAATATTCCTTTAAAATATGCATGTTATTTCTAAAAAAAACATGCAAATATGTTCCATAAACTTTCTTATCTCTCCATGCTCCATAACTCCCAATATCAGATTGATTTTTACTTAAAAGATCAACTCCTTTAGGAGGATTTAACGCTGAAGTATAGTGAAAAGCATGTCCTTTTAGACCATTGGAGGCATAATAATATCCTAATCTACTTCGTTTTTCTTTAAGCTCAAAGTCAATATCCAAAATACCAGACATTTTTTTATCATCAATTTTATTGGAAAGATACAAGAGTCCAGCACACTCTGCATAGACATGTTTATCTTGGGCATGTTTTATAAGAGAGTTTTTGAATTTAGACATTTTTTTATAAGATTCATCAACCTCGATGTACCCTCCAGGGATAAAAACTGCGTGTGTATTTTCACTTATACTTTCATCTTCTTTTGCGTTTATTATTTCTACTTCTTTGAAAATTTCTTGTAAAAATACTAGATTATCATGATAAAGAAAAGAGAAATTTTCATCTTTAACAATGGCAATTTTTTTCTCAATTTTTTTAAATTTTTCAAAAGGATAGTTTTGAGTTTTTTCTCTTTGAATAGTGGTGATTTTTTCTAAAGCATCTAAGTTGATATTTTCTAAAACTTCTTTTGAAAGAGTTTCTAAAGCTTCTTTTTTTGCTTCATTTAAGTCAAGTCCTAAGTGTGTTGATCCTAAAGATTGTAAATCTTTTTTTATCCAACCTAGAACACAAATCTCATCTGCAAAATCTTTTAAAATCTGTTTTTTTATAAGTTCATAATGCATTTTTGATGAGAGTTTATTTAAAACAATAGCTTTTATTGTATTGTCATTTTTATAAGATTTAAGACCTTTTAAAACAGCACTAATAGTTATATATGAGCCACTACCATCAAGGACAAGTAAGGTAGGGATTTGCAAAAAAGTGCTAACTTGATAGGCACTACATCCTTTGTCCATACCATCATAAAACCCCATAACTCCTTCTAGTATAGCCATTTCTTGATCGTTATACTTATCAAACATCCAATTAACTTGTTCTTGACTCATCATAAAAGTATCTAAGTTTATACTTTCTCGCCCACACACTTTTTCATGAAATTGAGGGTCTATATAATCAGGACCTATTTTAAAGGCTCTTACACTTTTTTTATAATGATAAAGTAAGGCTGTACAAAGGATTGTTTTGCCTTGATTTGATGCTATAGCAGATATACATAATGCTTTCAAGTTTTCTCTTTTATCTTTTTTTATAGTGATTTTAGATAATATCATACTATGAAAAATCTTAGAGGCTACAAAAAACAATATTTTAAACTCTCAATCATTGCAATGTATTCAACAATATGCAATTTATCTAAGATAGAAATAAACATGTTATATCACAAAATAGCATATGAAGATAGCCTGCTAACACGTGCCCCTCCAAAATCATTTTATAACTTACAGTACTAAATAAACAAAATAGTTAAGTTAATGTAGCTTAGCAACATAATAAAACAAATAAAAAGCAAAAGGATAGTTATGCATATAGAAGCCGGAGTAGTAGTGGGCGCAAAGATGTTATTGAGTTATGGAACAGCAGCGGGTGTTTTAGGAGTGAGTTCAAAATTAGCATTTGATAGTATTAAAGAGAGTGGACTTTTACAGTTTATTGTAAAAACTATTTTAACAACTCTTATTGTATTTTGCTGTTTTGAGGTTTTACCTCATTATGCAGTAGGGGTGAGTGAAGTTCACTTAATCTTGGGAACTACAATATTTTTGATTTTTGGTATTGCTCCAGCAGCATTTGGTTTAGCTCTTGGCTTACTTATTCAAGGTCTGTTTTTTGCACAGTTTGATTTACCACAATATGGCATGAATGTAACTACATTATTAGCAAGTATGTTAGCTTTAAATGCAGTTATAAGAAAGATTATTCCTAAAGGGATTGCGTATAAAGATATCAGTTATACTCAAATGTTAAAAATGTCAATTGTTTGGGAAGGTGCTATTGTTTCATGGGTTGCTTTTTGGGCATTTTATGGACAAGGTTTTGGTAGTGAAAATATAGCAAATGTCTTGAGTTTTGGTAGTGCTTATATGAGTGTAATAATTATTGAGCCTTTAATAGATTTAGCAGTGCTTTCGGCAGTAAAAGCGTTTAATGTTACAAAGAGTAATGTTTTCTTTGATAAAAAATTGATTGATTGTAAAGCTTAATGAAAAGATATAGACATTATACACAAGATAGGGCGATTGTTCTGTCTTGTTTTGGTTCAGTAGTTGAGCAAAAAAGATATGAAGATTTAAAGAAAAAAGTTGAAGAAAAATTCCCTACATGTAAGGTGTTTCTTGCTTTTAGTTCGCGCATGGTATTAAAGCATCTAAACAAAAAAAATGAAGAGTTTAAAAATCTTCCACAAGTTTTGGCTGATGTAGATATGTTGGGTTATAAAAATATAGTTGTATCTTCTATAAATCTTTTTCCAACAGATGAGCATGAGTTTATGAAAAAAATCGTAAATGGTTTCAATCATTTTTCTCTCGCAAACATCAATTGTAGTGATGCAATTTTGACTAAAACAAAACATACGAATGCTTTATTAAAGTCTTTACATGTAAAGGTTTCACAAGAAGATGTTGCAAATCTTTTTATTATTCATGGAACTCCTAGGTTAGATACTCCAGGTATTGAGTCTATTAATAACACTTCTAAGTATTTAGAATATATTGCACAAAATAATTTTACATGTTCACTAGAAGGGGCATTTGCGTATAACGATATCAAAGATATTTTAAAAAGAAAAATAGAACAAGCAGGGTTTAAAAAAGTTCAAATTGTTCCTTTACTTCTAGTAAGTGGAAATCACTATAGAAAAGATATGTTTGAAATTAAAGAAGATTTGAGTGATGTGTTTGATGCCTCTTTAGCTCCATCTTTAGGTCAAAGTGAGCATTTTAACCTTTTAGGACTTCAAGAGACAGAAGATATTATTTTTTCTAATATCGAAGAAGTATTTATTAAATCAGGGAACAAGTTATAAAATGAAATTGTATATGATTTCATTAGGACCTGGGGATTTTGAATTAGTAACTATAAAAGCTTTAAAAGCCTTACAAAATTGTGATGCGATTTGTATCCCTACAAAAAGTAGTGACAATAGTTTTGCAAAGTCTATGACTTATAAGATTGTCAAAGAACTCATGGATGAATACGATTTTTCAAAAGAGATTATACCAATGTATACACCTATGAAGTTTAAAGTTGATGATTGGCAAAGGCAAGTAGATATTATCAAAGAGGGATTTAGTAAACATGAGACTTTATGTTTTGTGACTTTAGGGGATAGTGCTGTGTATAGCAGTGTATATTATCTTTTGGACTTATTAAAACTTCAAGATAAAGATATTTATGATAACTGTGAAGTTGTTCCAGGTATTACTTCTTTTTCACATGCTTCTGCAAAGGTAAAAAAACCTTTATGTGTTGGTGATAGTGGATTAGAGATTATTCCTTTGCTTGATTATGAGACACCTAAAACAAAAGTCTATATGAGACCAAAGATTGGTATGGATACTAGAAGTATTCAAGATGAAGGTGATTTTTATACTTTTGAAAATTTGAATTTTAAAGATGAAAAAGCATTAGATTATAAAAAACAAACAGTAGAAAAGTATATGACACTATTTATTGATTTTTTTGAGTAAAGATGAGTGTTAAAACGCAGATAAGTAAAAAAGAAATATCTTCTTTTTTTGAAGTCCAAAAGTTAGAGTGTAGTAGTGATGGACATAGTGATAGTGTTTATTTTTTGGACGATAAATATATTTTAAAACTTTTTGAAAAAGCAAGTGAAAAAAGTATAAAAGAAGAGATGAATCTTTTAGAAATGATAAGAAGTTTATCTGTTCCAAGGGTAAAAACAGAGTTGTTTTATCTTAAAGAAAAACCAGCTTTAATTTACACTAAGCAAAAGGGTCAAAGTCCTCAAAAACCTACTTTAAAACAGGTAGAACAAATCGCACTGTTTTTAAAGTGTTTTCATGGATTTACTAAGGGAAAAACAAACAGAAATGAAAAACTTTTTGATAAACAAAGAGTTTGGACTTTGGTAAAAAACTCCAAAGATACAAGGCTTATTGAAGCTTACGAATCTTTGGAGATAGATTTAAAAAATGATGGGATTATTCATGGAGATATTTTTTTAGATAATGTAGTATTTAAAGAAGATGTATTAAGTGGTGTTTTTGATTTTATAGATGCCTGTGAAGGTGATTTTATTTTAGAATTGGCAGTGGTGGCTTTTTCTTGGAATTTAGATGAGAAAGGATTAAACGTTTTACTATCTACTTATGGTGCTAATATAGATAGTAAAGAGTTTAAAAAGTATATAAAATATGCTCTTATTTGTTACTGTTCTTTTAGAGCAGCTGTAAAAAGAGATTATGAAGATATAATTATAGGATTATGAGATGAAAAATATAGTTGGTAGTATTGATTTTATGGAAAATTTGCGAGGTAAAAGTGCTTCTTTTATGTTGGCAATGAGTACAACAAAAACATATGAAATAGAGGGTTTATCACAAGCTGGACTTCCAGGACTTATACATTTAACTCCTACTCTTGATGCTGAGTTTATTTGTACAGGGCAAGTAAAAAGTTTACAATGTGTTCCTGAAACACTTAAAGGAATCCCAACTCCAGGACTTATGACAAGAGCTGTTCATATGTTAAAGCCTTTTAAACAAATAGAAATTTTGGATTTAGGCGTGCATACATCTCCTGATTTAGACTGTTTTAATCAATATACATTTGGTATAAAACCAAGTGATCGAATAGATACAGGAGCTAACATAGATGCTAAGAGTGTTTTTGAAAAAGGTTTAGCATTTGCAAAAGAGTATAAATCTGAAAGTGATTATATTATCCTTGCTGAGTGTGTTCCAGCAGGTACAACTACTGCTTTATGTAGCGCTCTTGCTTTAGGATATGATTGTGCAGGAAAGTTTAGTAGTAGTTTTAAAAATCATCCAAATGACGTTAAACAAATTACTATTGATAAGGCATTATCAAATATCAATGAAAAACAGAGTGTTTTTGAAAAACTTTCATGTGTGAGTGACAATATGTTGATTTTTAATGCAGGATTTGTCATAGGTGCGATGCAAAGAGATTTAAAAATCGTTTTAGCAGGTGGTACACAGATGGCAGGAGTTCTTCTTGTTATTAACTCTATTTTAAGAGAAAACTCACAAAAAATAGATAGTAAAAATTTAGCTTTATGTACAACAAAATGGGTTTATGAAGATTTTCATTCAGATATTGAGGGACTTTTAAAAATGTTGGATTTTGAAATCAATGCGTATTGTAGTGAATTTGATTTTACTTCAAGCCAACATCCTGCTTTAAAACTTTACGACGATGGAGAGGCAAAAGAAGGTGTTGGCGCAGGAGCAGCTTTGGTATATGGTCGTTTAAATGGATTGGAAGATGAGCAGATTGTGAAAAAAGTAGAGAGTTTTTTAGGATGAAAAAAATACTGTTTTTTGGAGGTATGAGTTCAGGAAAAAGTGGGCTTGCTGAAGAAAAAACGATAGAAATTTCTCAAAAAAAACCATACTATATAGCCACATATCTTGATAATTTTGATGATAAGCAGATGCAAGAAAAGGTTTTTAAACATCAAAAGAGTAGAGAAGAAAAATTTATAAATCTTGAAGAAGCGTATGATGTGAGCAGAGTGATAGAAGAGGGCAATACTTATATAGTAGATTGCCTCTCTATGCTTATTTTCAATAATCTTGAAGAGGAAGAAAATCTTTTTACACAACTTGAAAAAATCTCTTGCTGTAAGGCAAATATAGTGTTTGTTTTAAATGAAATTACAACAGGAGTAATTCCTATGGATAAACAAAGTAGAAAGTTTGTAGATTTAACAGGAAGAGTAGGCCAAATTGTTGGAGCGATGTGTGATGAAGTTTATGAAGTCAAATTTGGAATACAAAAGAGAATAAAATGAAAATATATGCTCATGGCGGTAATGTAAAAGAGTTTAGCGAAAAATTAGGTATTAAAAGTAGTGAAGTTATTGATCTATCTTCAAATATAAACTTTTTAAAACCAAAAATCAATATAGATTTTAATACACTAGATATTGCTTCATATCCAGATTATAATACTATTTATGAGAGTATTGCAAAACATTATGGTGTAAAAAAAGATGAGTTAGAACTTTTCAATGGGGGAAGTTCTGCTATCTTTTCTTTGTTTGAGAGTTTGGATGTAAAACATTGTACTATTTATGCACCGGCTTATTTGGAGTACAAAAGAGTTGCTAATCTTTTACATGTAAAGTTAGCACAAATAAATAGATTTGAAAACATATATGAAACAGTGAAAAAAAACTCTTTTGTAGTTTTTGTAAATCCTTCTACACCTGATGGAAAATATTATGATTTAAATAAGCTGTTTAAGATTTGGAAAAAAGCAAATGCTACAGTTCTAATCGATGAATCATTTTTAGAGTTTTGTGGTAAAAAATCAGCTCTTAAAAAACTAAAAAAGTATAAAAAACTATATATTTTAAAATCTATGACAAAGTTTTACTCAAGTGCAGGAATACGAGTAGGAGCTCTACTCTCAAATGAAAAAAATATAAAAAAACTAAAGAAAAAACAAGCTCTTTGGAAACTCTCAGAGTTTGATATAAACTATCTTTTAGAGGCTCTTAAGGATAAAAAGTTTAGAAAGAAAAGTTATAAAAAAAATAGAGAAAATAAAGAGTATTTAGAAGAGATTTTACTCTCATCACAAAATTTTGAAAAAGTATATAAAAGTGATGCAAATTTTATTATGGCTAAACTTAAAAGATTGAGTGCTAAAGAGTTTCAAGAAAAACTACAAAAGCATAGAGTTATGGTTCGAGATTGTAGTAATTTTGACTTTTTAGATGAGAGTTATGTACGTATTGCTGTCAAAAGAAAAAAAGATATGAAAGTTTTAAATGAAAAATATTAGTATTTTTGGAACAAGTAGTGACTCTGGAAAGTCTACTATTACATGGCTTATAGCAAAAATTTTACAAAATAAAGGCTATAAAACAGTTCCTTTTAAAGCACAAAATGTTTCAAATAATTCTCACGTTTGCGATGACGGGAGTGAGATAGCTATAGCACAGTATTTTCAATCGAGTGTACTTGGCATTAAAACTTCGTACCATTTAAATCCAGTTTTATTAAAATCAGGACGAAATAGCAGTGCTTCACTTATAGTTGAAGGCAAAGTAGTTCAAACTAAGGATGTTAGAGAGTATTATAGGGATTTAGATATTTTAAAACCAGCAGTAAATAGATGTTTTGACTATTTAGATTCTCAGTATGATTGTGTTGTTTGTGAGGGTGCAGGAAGTCCGGTTGAGCTTAATTTGATGGATAAAGATTTATCAAATATCTACATTGCAACAAAGTATAATACAAAGATTATTTTAGTTGCAGATATTGAGCGTGGTGGTATTTTTGCTTCAATTTGGGGTGTTTATAATCTTTTACCTGACAAGTTAAGAAAAAATGTAATTGGAGTAATAGTTAATAAATTTCGAGGAGATATGAGCCTTTTTGATGAGGGTGTAAGAATCATAAAAGAAGAGTTTAAAATACCTGTTTTAGGAGTTTTGCCTTTTTCTCCATTTAATCTTGGTTTTGAAGATAGTGCAAGTTTACAAAACTTTACTCAAAAAAATTCTAATACAAAGCTAAATATTGCTGTAATCTCTTATCCTTATATGAGTAATTATAATGATTTTGAACCACTTATCGCTGATAGTGAAGTAAAGCTAGAATTTGTAAGTTCCAATATGAATTTAGACAGGTTTGATTTAGTAATTCTTCCTGGATCTAAATTGGTATTAAAAGATTTGGAATGGTTAAAAAGAAGTGGATTGTTTGAGCAGTTAAGTAACTATAAAAAGCCTTTATATGGACTTTGTGGTGGTTATGAGATGCTGTTTGAGAGTATTGATGACTCATTATGTATAGAAGCAGAATCACCTTTACATGTAAAGGCATTAGGGTTTATTGATGATACTATTGTTTTTGAGAAAAACAAGATTTTAAAAAAGCAAAATTATAAGATTTTTGGTTTACATGTAGAAGGTTTTGAAATCCATCATGGGGTCTCTTACAAATATCCACTTGAGTATCAAAATAAAAATATAAAAGGCTCTTTTGTTCATGGCGTTTTTGATAATGATGCATTTAGAAACACTCTTTTTAAAGAGATAAATCCTGAATATATTGGTTTTGATTTTTGTGAATATAAAAAAAATACAATCGATAGCTTTATATCTACTATGGAAGATAAAATTGATATGAAAAAGATTTTACAAAGTGTACTTTAGTCTTTCTCTTATAGCTTTTGTTATTGATAAAATATTTGGCGAGTTTAATTTTATAAAACATCCTGTTATTTTAATGGGAGATTTTATAAAGTTTTTTGAAAATAAGTTTTATAAAAATAGCCTGTTTAGAGGAGTACTTCTTAATTTTAGTCTATTATTTGTTGTATGGTTTGTTGTTTTTGTTATTGAAATTTTTATCGATAATGTATATATTTTAGGTTTTATCGCCTCAACAGGCATCGCTTCAAATATGCTGTATAAATCTGTCAAAGATATCTTGATTCATCCCCAAAATATACGATTTTTGGTAAGCAGAGATACAAAAGAGTTAAATAGTAGCGACATAAATAAAGCAGCGATTGAAACATATAGTGAAAATTTAAGTGATGGGGTTATAGCACCATTTTTTTATCTTGTGTGTTTTGGTTTGCATGGACTTTTCCTATATAAAGCAATCAATACGCTTGATTCAATGGTAGGTTATAAAAATAAAAAATATGAAAAATTTGGAAAATTTTCGGCAAAACTTGATGATATTGCCAATTTTATACCTTCTAGAATAACAGCAGTAATTATAGCGTTGTTGTTTTTTTCAAAAAGTGCTTTTTTAAATTTTTATAAATTTGGAAAAAAACATGAAAGCCTAAATGCGGGACATCCAATCTCGGCAATGGCAATATGTATAGGAGTCAAACTAGGTGGTCCTACATCTTATTTTGGGGTGAAAAAAAACAAACCATATTTTGGATATGGCAAAGATGTTATAAATAAAGAAGATTTAAAAAAGGCATTAAGTATGCATGTAAAAATGGAAATATTTATAATCTTAATTTTACTAATAGGAGTATTTTTATGAATGATATATATCTTGGTTTAAAATTTGCCTTTAGTTATTACTCTATCGTGCCAATTAGATTTAATGAAAAAGATGATTTATCAAAAAAAGAAGTCCTTGGATATATGCAAGGATTTTTTCCTTTGGTTGGTCTAGTAATTAGTTCTATGAGTGTTGGTTTATATTTTTTATTGGAGCAATTGAGTTGGTTTGGAGGAGTTATAAGTGCTGTGAGTTATATAGCACTCTATGGATTTTTACATTTTGATGCTGTTATGGATGTAACTGATGGAATTTATGCAAAACATAGTGGAAAAGATGCGTATGCCATTATAAAAGATCCTACTGTTGGGGCATTAGGTGTTTTGTGGACTATCTCTTTTTTGCTTATTAAAATCTCTGGTCTTGTATATTTGTTTTCTAAGGGACTGTTTTTAGAAGTTATAGCAGTGTGTATTGTAAGCCGATTTATTCTTTTACTTTTTATAAAAAAAGAAAAATTTAAATCCTCTTTTGTGGATATTTTGCAAAAATCATTGAGTGATAAAATTTTGATATATACTTTTTTTGCCGTTTTTGTTATTGGACTTTTGTTGGTTCAAACTCATTTTATTGTTATCTTTATTTTAGGTATTATTTTTTCATTTTCTCTTTTAAAAATCATTGTACATAAGTTAGGTTTTTTAAATGGAGATGGACTTGGCAGTGTACTTGAAGGTACAGAAATTTTACTGTTTATATCGGTGGCTTTGTTATGGCAATAACACTTTTACGTCATGCTAGTGTTGCAAAAGAGTACCAAAAAAGGTACTTAGGACATAGTGATGTAGATATAGATGAAAGTTTATTTGATTATAAAAAAGTTGAAGCAGTAGTTTCTAAAAAGTTTGATTTAGTATACGCCTCAACACTCAAAAGAACTGGACAGACGTTAAAAAAATTAGGTAAAAATTTTTTAGTGGATGCAAGATTAAATGAGGTAAAATTCAACGATGAAATTGAGTTAAAAAACTTTGATGAAGTCGAACAATTGGACTCTTATAATGTAAAATATTTAGATTCTTATGAATCGTGGAGCCAGTATGTTTGTTGTGAGCCTTTGTCTGAATTTCGAGCAAGGGTTCAAAGTTTTATGGATGAGTTACCAAAAGATAAAGAGATTCTTATATGTACACATGGAGGAGTTTTAAAAATGCTATTTGATAAAAATTTTGAGTATTTGGATTTTCATGTCATATCGTAGTTGGACACTTAAACATGCAAAAAAGCATGAAATAATAGTGCAAAAGTTAAAAAACAGAACAGTAGACGAGATAATAGAATATTTTTTATATGACAATATGATAATAAATGAGCCAGAGTTTTGTCCACTCTATAAACAGAAGAAAAAATGCCACGATATGGAAGATTTAAATTGTTACCTTTGTGCCTGTCCTAATTTTAGGTTTAAAGATGAAGTCGGTTTCAAAGAAGTAAATGGTAAAAAACTATTAAGTTTTTGTAGTATAAATTCAAAAAAAGGAAGTGTATTTAAAACAGAAGATGCCATTCATCAAGATTGCTCAAACTGTACGATTCCTCATAAAGACAAATACATAAAAAAACATTTCAATTTAGATTGGAAGTTGATTATGAAAGATATAGAAAAAGAAAATTAAACAGGAGAAAATTATATGAAGAGTCCAAAAGGATTTCGTGGGAAATACTTTTCACTAGCAGCTATTCTTGCTCTTAGTGCAACGATAACTTTAGCAAATGAAACTAAAAGTTATGTTGATACTAAAAAAAGTGCTGAAGCACAAGAAGAGTTTAGTGAAAGCGAAGAGTTAACTCCCCCAAGTGAAGAGTTAGATGTTGTTGTAATCTCAAAGAAGATTAAAGTGAAAGAAGTTGATGCACCTTTTGCATCAGAAATTTATACAAAAAAGCAAATAAAAAAATCTCGTGCCAAAGATATCTACGAATTTTTAAATACGCAAAGTTCAGTTGTTACAATACCAAGTTATGGAAATATTTTTACTCAAAGCATTGATATGAGAGGATATGGCATAGGTGACGGATATCAAAATGTTGTTGTAAGTGTTAATGGAAGACGCTTAAACAATATCGATATGACTTCACAACTTTTATCTTCTATTCCTCTTGAAAGTATAGAACAAATAGAAATCATAAAAGGCTCAGGTTCTGTAGAGTATGGAGATGGAGCAAATGCAGGGGCAATAAATATAATTACAAAAGGCTATGAAGGTGCAGCTGTAAAAGCATATACAGGTAGTAATGGTCTACAATTTGCATCGATAGGACTTGGCATTAAAAAAGAAAAGTTTTCTATAAGTGGATATATAGATGATTATTCTCATAATGGTTATAAAACTATAGCAAATGAGGGTACAAAAGATGATAGTTGGAGTAGAAATAAAGAGATAAAAGGTACGTTTACCCCTATAGAAAATTTAACTTTAAATCTTGGAAAATCTTTTTCAAAAATGCAAATAAAATATCCCAATGCATTAACATTAGCACAATATAATCAAGACCCTTATTTTACTCCTATTCCAAAAGTAGAATGGTGGGGAACAGAACAAGATTATAAAATCCAATCATACTATTCAAATATGTTAAATTATGGATTAAATTATCAATTAAACCAAAATATATTGTTTGATTTTCAAGGTTATGATGAAAATAAAGATAGTACGTACGAAAGTGTTGGAGGAAGTTTTCCAAGTAAAGATATAAGTCACTATGATAATAAAGCATATAATACAAAAATAAATTTTAAAAATAAAGATTTCAAAATAGTACTTGGTTTAGATTCTTTTGAAGGGAATAGAGATTCTTATGGGAATTTGGTTACTAAAAATAACCTAGGGTATTATGCAACATTAAAATATAATATAAATAATCAAAATAGTTTTAGCATAGGTTCACGTTATGAAAAAATTAAATATGAACATAATGATGGAATAAATATTTTAAAAGATGATATAAAATTAAATGCTTTTGATATTGGTTATAACTATACTATAGATAAGTTTTCATCTTTTTTTATAAGCATAAATAAATCTTTTCAATCACCCGATATAGATAGATTTTTTACCTATAATTTTGCTACTTCTCACTATGAGTTCAATGGTTTTATAGAGCCAGTGAAAGTAAAGACTCTAAACACTGGGTATAATTATATTGGCTATCCAAATAAATTTAAAATTGCAACATTTTATTCTGATATTGAAGATGAAATTTATTATACAGGAAGTGTAAATACAAATTTTGATAAAACAAGAAAATATGGTTTAGAAATTTATGATAAATATAATATTTTATATAATTTGTTTATAACACTAAATTACTCTTATGTAAATACGAATATAAAAGAAAATAGTATAAACCCCGCAGTAGAAGGGAATAATATACCAGGAGTTTCAAAGCATAATATTAAATTTGCATTAGGTTATAATCCAACGCATAGGATAAATTTGTTATTATCTCATGTTTATAAATCAAAGGCATATTCTATGAGTGATATTGATGGTAGTTTCGGGAAAATGGAAGCTTATAATTCTACAGATTTTTCTGCAACATATAAATATAAAAAATATGAATTTTTTGCAAAAGTAAATAATTTGTTTGATAAAAAAAATGCTCTTTTTGCTGATGATGGAACAACCTTAGGTGTTTATCCAGTTAATTATGAAAGAAATTTCATGATTGGTATGAGTGCAAAGTTCTAATATGAAAATAAACCTAAGAGATTATATATGGTACAAGTTTTTAAATTCTCTATTTTTCGGAGTTTCTGTAGGGAGTATATTTATTATATATACTCCACTTGAACCTTCTATATACTCTCTTGGGGGCATTTTTTTAGCTGTTGGAATGCTTTTTGTTGCTAAGTGGTACGATGTTATGATGAATATTCGTACATTTTATTTAGTGACGTTATTTGTTGAGTTTGTTGTTTTAGTTTTTGTAAGTGGTTTTTTAGTGTTTAATTACTCTTATATGATTGCACTTAGTATTTATATAGGTTATCAAATTGTTTTTATGTTTGGAAATTATTTGGTTCGTATGGAGACTATTGCTCTTAAGAAGACAAATATGCTTTCTCTTACTGATGTAGCAAAACAAAAAGGTTATCTTGCTGGTATGGTGATTGCCTATGTCTTTTATAAGTTATTAGAGTATCTACATGTAAGTGATAAAAAGTTACAAGTTTATGATTTACATGTAGGTCTTCTTTTGTTACAAGTTGTTATAATATACTTTGTTTTTAGAGCATTTAAAAAGGAAAAAGATGTTTAGATTATTATTAGTTTTTGTTTTTGTTACAAATATTTTTGCATATGATGTTATCAAGGGTACGACTTTTTTGTTAAAATTAAAAAATGCAGATGAAAAGGTATTTAAAGATGGTGTCGAGCTAGTAAAACTCAAACATCCTACTAAAAAAGATAGTTATTTTGTATTAGTTCCAGTAGCGTATAAGACAAAAGAAAAAACAATAGAACTTTTGCGTAAAAATCAAAATAACACTAGTACAATATCTTTACATGTAAAGGATGGCAACTATCCAAAAGAGACTTTGAAAGTCAATCCTAAAAAAGTAAAACCTCCTAAAGAAGAAGAAAATAGAATTTATAAAGAGTATTTAGAATCTAAAAAAATATATGCTACATTTACTCCAAAGAGGTATTGGAAAGAGCCTTTTGAAAAACCAATGAGTTCTAAAATAACAAGTAGTTATGGAAATGCAAGAGTTTTTAATGGCTCATTGAAAAGTTTTCATTCAGGCACTGATTTTAGAGCGCCAACAGGAAGCGTTATAAGAGTTGTTAATGATGGAGTCGTAGTTGTTGCAAGCAATCGGTATTATTCTGGAAATGCAATTATCGTTGATCATGGAGAAGGGATTTATAGCTCTTACTCACATTTGAGTAAAATTGATGTGAAAGTGGGACAAAAAGTATCTAAACATGAAAAACTTGGACTGAGTGGAGCTACTGGACGTGTGACTGGTCCTCACCTTCATTTTTCTATTATTTTACAATCAAAAAAAATAGATCCACTAGATTTTATTGTTAAAATTAATAACTTATACTAGTAAGATATTATACATATTTAATGGTAAAAAGATGTTGACCGTTTTAACAAGTTTTTAAGTACAATAGCATTATAATTGCGCAACTCATGTATAGGCTTAAGGATTAAGCATACATCAATAGAGACATTGAGTACTCCTTTGATTGCATATTTAAAATTCATATACATGTAGTAATTATATTTTAGAGGAGTATGGTATGAAGGGTTTATTACTTTCATTTGTGGCAGTTTTAGTTTTTATAGGTTGTGGTGGAAAAGTAGAGCAAAAAGCTAAATATAACTATATAAGTGCAGAAAAAACTGCTGAATTAATTAAAAATGATAGCGAAAGTATTGTATTAGTAGATATTCAAGAAAAAGATGATTTTAAAGAAGAGCATTTAAAAGGTGCAGTATCAACTTATGCATATCCAGTAAAAACAGATGAAGAAAGAGCTCGTTTAACAGCATTGATTCCAACTATAAAATCTGGTCAAAAGATTATAATTATTTGTCCTAGAGGCGGTGGCGGTGCAAATAGAGCATATGACTTTTTCTTAAAAAGTGGACTAAAAAAAGACACTCTTTTTACTTTAACTGATGGACAATATGGTTGGCCAAGAGAAAAAATAAGTGACGTTTTAGTTAAGTAGATGAAACAAGCAAACAAATACATAGTCCTTTTAGTAATAATTGGGCTATGTTTTCTACCTCCTATTAAAAATATACTTTTTGATATATTTTCTCTTTTTAACACTTTAGATATAGAAAAAATTAAAGAGTATATTTTATCTTTTGGCGTACTAGCCCCTATAATATCTTTTTTGCTTATGGTTTTCCAAGCTGTCATTGCTCCACTTCCTGCATTTTTAATTACATTTGCAAATGCAGCACTTTTTGGATGGGTTTATGGTGCTTTACTCTCTTGGTTTTCAGCGATGGTTGGGGCAGTTTTGTGTTTTTATATTGCAAAGATTTTAGGACGAGAGTTTGTCAAAAAGTTGACTTCAAAAGCCGCATTAGATAGCGTAGATGTTTTTTTCCAAAGACATGGTAAATATGCAATTCTTATAGCAAGGTTATTGCCTTTTATCTCTTTTGATATAGTAAGTTATGGGGCTGGTTTAACGAAAATAAAAATAAAAGATTTTCTCATTGCCACTGGTTTAGGGCAACTTCCTGCAACATTAGTTTACTCTTATACAGGTGAGATGTTAAGCGGAGGGGCTAAGTATTTTGTATATGGGTTACTGTTTTTATTTGCTTTTTCTATATTTATTTATCTTTTAAAGAGGATTTATGTTAAACGAAACGCATAAATTTGATGATTGTATAGATTGTAAAAAGTGCATGAGTGGTTGCGTGATGCTTCACGATTTTACCACTTCACCAAAAACTCTTTTACAAAATTTTAAACAAAATAAACCATCTTCAGATATCTCTTTTTCTTGTGCTACTTGTAATTACTGTTATAGTGTTTGTCCTAGTGATATAAGTTTTAAAGAAGTATTTAAAGATGCAAAAATAGAACATGCTAAGAGTGATAAAATACTAAAAAGTTTTGGTTATAAATCGGTGTTATTTCATCAAAAACATAGTTTTTCAAAGATGTTTACAGCTAAGACAAAATTTAGTATTGGAGAGTATAAAAATATGGCATTTATGCCAGGATGCGCCTTATCTTCATACTCTCCAAAATTAGTTCATGATATCTATAGCCATTTACATTTTACAATGCCTGGGATAAATATATTGCAACAGTGTTGTGGACAGCCTACACGAATAGTTGGAGATATAAATAGGTTTACGCAACTTTACTCAAAACTCTCAGCCGATATAAATACAATGCAAATAGATACTGTAATTACTGCTTGTGAGAATTGTTATGTGAGTTTAAAAGAGTTCTCGCCTACTATAAATGTTGTATCTTTATATGACATTTTAGCACATGTAGGAATTCCAAAAAATAAAATTGGTGTTTATAGTACTCATAAAAATGTTGCTTTGCACGATCCTTGTCCAACAAGACATGAAAACTCTTTACATGTAAGCGTTAGAAAACTCTTGGATAAACTTGGATTAAATTATGAAGAGTTTAAAAACAATCGTGAGAAAACAGAGTGTTGTGGAAGTGGAGGGATGCTTGAACTTACAAATCCTAAGTTAGCAATTGAACAAATGAATTCTAGGGCAAATCAAACAAGTTGTGATACGATTGTGAGTTATTGTCAGTCATGTGCAGAGTCTATGAGTAGAGGTGGTAAAAATGGAGTGCATATACTTGATTTGATTTTTGCAGATAATGTGATAGAAGGATTTTCTCAAAAGAAAAATAGTGTTGTAAAAAAATGGTACAACAGATATAAATCAAAAAAGATGATAGAGAAGTTATGTTAAAAAAAGTTTTATTTTTTATAGTTTTATTTTTAGTGTTAGGCTTTTTTTACTATTTTGATATATTTATGTTTACAAGTCCAGTAGAGATAAAAGAATATGTCTTAAGTTTTGGTATATATGCGCCTATTATTTTTATTATTCTCTTTACTATAGTTCCTTTAACACTGTTTCCAGATGCACTTTTAGCCATTGCAGGTGGTTTGATTTTTGGTCTATATGAAGGAAGTTTGTATGTTATGATTGGAGCACTTTGTGGTGCAACACTCTCATTTTATATATCAAGGATTTATGCTGCTTGGATAAAAAAGAAACTTTCAAATAAAAAGTTGATAAATTTAGATAAAAATGCAAAAGAAAATGGATTTTTAATTATATTTTTTCTTAGATTAGTTCCATTGGTACCTTTTGATATTATCAGTTATAGTGCAGGCTTTTCATCTATAAAATATAGAGATTTTATTCTAGCTACATGTATTGGTATTATTCCAGGAGTAGTAGTATATGCCAATATAGGAGCACAGTCTTTTGATCTAGGCTCAAATGGCTTTTATATTGCTGTTGCATCTTTGTTAGCACTTATTGTTTTTTCAATGATGTTTAAAAACAAATTAGAAAAAAGATTATATGAGAATAATTAAATTGATAAAAAAGAAAGTGAGTAAAAGAAACTCACTATTGATTTTTAAGCATTTTTGAGACATTTTGTGTAACAAATGCAACGTATTTTGAGCATTTGCAATTTTTACAGTCATTTTGTGTAAATTTTTCGTTTGCATCAGCATCATTTAAAGAAAAGCCTAAAAGTTTTGTACATGTATCTTCTTTAAATTCATCCACAAAAGACTTTTTTAATTCAGCTATATTTTCATACAAAAGTTCAAAAGAATCATTATTGTTGTCTCTTCCTTGTATCATTGATAAAGCTAAAATTCCACCACTTAAAGCACCACAAGTACTTTCAGAGTTTGCAAGTCCTCTTCCAAATGCAGTTGCAATTTTTGTAATCATTGAGGAAGAAATATTGTTTTCTTCTGCTATAGCCTTTACTACAGACTCAGAACATAAAAAACCATCAAAAAAATAATTTGATGCTTCAGATGCAATTTTATTCATATAAAAACTCCTATTTTTAATTTGATATTATAGGTACTTTTTTATTTAATAATGCTTTTAAGAAATTTACATGTAAAGAGTTTTAGTTATACCATCATTTAGTTTTTTATATTGGCACTTATTGAATCTTTGCTAAAATTATAATGCATTAAATTCTTAAAAGCATTGATTTGGTTCAATGCAAGTATTATTTGATGGGCTTTTTAATAAAGATAAAGTTTAAGGAGATATAATATTCATTATATTATGATTGTGGATGGTTATGAAAAAAACATTAGCTAATTATTATCTTTTATATATGCTGTTTTGTGTTTCACTTGTTATTGTGATAATTTCAGTTATATATGATAATATGCAAAAATCTTTTTTAGAAGCAACTGTTAATGATATAAGAGAAAATGTTGTTAAACAATATAAAGATGAGTTAAAAAATAGAGTTAACATAGCTGAAAACTATATCATTTCACAAAAAAAATTAACCGAGAAAAAACTACGTCAATCAATTATACTACGTGTAGAAGAAGCCTATGCTATTGCAAATAACTTGTATCTAAAATATAAAGATATAAAAACTCCAAAAGAAATCCAAGAACTTATTATAGAGTCTTTACGAGATATAAGATTTAATAATGGACGAGGTTATTATTTTATAGATGATATAGAAGGTAATTCTAAATTATACCCTATTCGTACAGATTTTGAAGGTGAGAATATAATAGATTTTCAAGATACTAATAAAAAATATGTCATAAAAGAATTTATTAATATTGTGAAAGAAAAAACAGAAGGGTTCAGTTCTTATTATACTATGAAATATGCAGGGCAAGAAGATAATATATCTAAAAAGATTGCATATGTAAAACTATTTAAGCCATATAATTTTATTATAGGTACAGGGGAATACCTTGAAGATGTTGAGGAAGATATAAAGAAAAAAATAATCAATGAAGTAAATAATTTTACAGGTGTGAATGAAAATAGTTATATTAATATATTTAAGGTCAATAATCATACTGGTGGCAAAGATTATGCAACAATACTTTTAAATCCAATAAGAAAAGATTTAGAAAATACAAATTTAAGCTCTTTTAAAGTTGATGTTGATGGAAAACATTATGTAGAAGAGGTAAGACAAGCATTAACTAAGAATGACAATGTTTTTGTTACTTTTAAATATAAAAATACAAAAAATCATAAAATTGTAAAAAAACTAAGTTATATAAAACGTTTAAATGATTGGGATTGGGTACTTTCTACTGGAGTGCATTATGAGCATATAGAAAAGCTAGTAAAAATTAATAAGGAAAAAACAGAAGAAATACAAAGAGATGGAGTGAAAAAAGCATTTGTAGTTTTTGGTATTGTTTGTATTTTTATAATAATATTAAGTATATTTTTATCAAAGAAAATCAACAAAGCTTTTGAAGAATTAATTAAATTTTTTAGTCAAGCAGCTTTTGAAAAAAAGAAGATTGATATAAACTCTTTTATAAGTGATGATTTTAAGCAATTGGCCTATTATGCTAATGAAATGATTGAAAATATACATATAAAACGAGAAAAACTTAAACAATTAAATGAAGAGTTAGAACTAGCGGTTGATATTAAAAAAGAAGAGCTTATAGAAGTAAATAAATTTTTAGAAGATAAAAATATAGAGTTAGAAAAAAATTATTATACCGATGCTTTAACATCATTAAGCAATAGAAACCAATTTTTAAAGGACTTGGAAAGCTTAGAAGAAGTCAGTGTTATTATTTTTGATATAGATGGTTTTAAAAATATTAATGATTTTTATGGCATAAAAACAGGAGATTATCTTTTAATAGAATTATCAAAAGTATTAAGTGATTTTGCCAATAAGAATGAGCTTAAAGCATATAGATTAAGTTCTGATGAATTTTTGATTAGTATAGATAGAAAAATAGAGCAAGAAAACTTAGAAGTGCTAAGATATAGCTTTTATGAAGAATTTAGAAAAAAAGATTTTTATGATGCTTCCAAACAAAATAAACTAAGTGTAAGTTTGACATGTGCTATAGCAAAAGACAAACAACATATACTTAGTAGAATAAATGTTGCTTTAACTTATGCTAAAGAGAACAAATTGTCGTGTGCTGTATATGATGAAAATAATGTTCATATGAATAAACATAAATACAATATTTATTGGAGAGAAAAAATACAATTTGCTATTGACAATGATTTAATAGAACCATATTTTCAAAAAATAATTAATGTCAATAACCCTCAAGAAAAAAAATATGAATCTTTAATAAGAATTATAATTGAAGATGAGATAATAACGCCTTTTATGTTTTTGGATGTTTCAAAAGAGACAAAACAGTACCCATGTTTGACAAAAATTATGATAGAAAAAACATTTAAAAAATTTCAAAATGAAGAAGTTGAATTTTCTATCAATATTTCAATGCTTGATGTTGAAAATGAAGAAACAATAAAGTTTTTAAAAGAAAAAATAGTAGAGTACAATATACACAATAAGTTAATTTTAGAAATATTAGAAACAGAAAATATGATTAATAGTGAAAAATTCATCCCATTTGTAGATTCTATGAGAAAATTGGGTGTTAGTTTTGCTCTTGATGATTTTGGTAGTGGATATTCTAATTTTTCATTTTTACTTAAAATGTGTCCTAAATATTTGAAAATTGATGGTTCTTTAATACAAAATATAACTCATGATTCAAATTCACTTAACATTGTAAAAACTATAGTTTTATTTGCTAAGCAGATGAATTCAGAAGTTATAGCAGAGTTTGTTGAAAATGAAGAAATAGTTAGAATTTTAAAAGATTTAGATGTTCACTATATGCAAGGATATTATTTTTCAAAACCATCAAAAGATTTGTAAAGTTCATCGTTATATTATTATGAATAAGACTTTTTCTTATGCCGTTTATAACATATAATTGTGTAAAATAGTAAAAATTAATTATTATGGACAATTATGATTGGACTTGAAATAGCAGATGTTGTAGGTACTATTGCTTTTGCTCTTAGTGGTTTTATGGTAGCAACAAAAGATAGATTAGATTTATTGGGTATTTTTATTGCCTCTTTTTTAACAGCACTTGGTGGCGGAATACTTAGAGATACAGTAGCAGATAGAGTTCCTTTTGCTTTTTCTCATCTTCTTCCCATGTCATTAGTTATATGTGTTATTTTATTTGCAATACTTTTTAAACTTTATAAAAAAAGTGAAATAGAGAATAAAATGTATTTTGTTATAAGTGACTCTATTGGTCTAGTTTCATTTTCAATTACTGGTGCTCTTGTTGGACTCATGGTAGATTTTAATATTTTTGGTGTAGTACTTTTAGCTTTAGCAACAGCAGTTGGTGGAGGTATTATGCGTGATACTCTATTAAATAGAGTTCCAGTTGTATTAACCAGCGAACTTTATGGTAGTGTGGCTATTATAGTTGGTATTTTTGTTTTTATGTTAGATTGTTTTGATGAAGTTCATTATATAACTCTTTTAGCAGTTTTTTGTTTAGGGTTGAGTTTACGTTTAATTGCTTATCATAAAAGATGGCATCTTCCAAAACTTGGTTAACAAATATTAGATATAATTTTAAAATAAATAAAAAGGTTATTATATGTATGAAAATATGGATAAAGAGTATGTATTAAATACATACCCTAGAAATTATGTAAATTTTAAACAAGGTAAAAATGCCACTCTTTTTGATGATAAAGGAAAAGATTATATTGATTTTACAAGTGGGATTGGGGTTTCAAGTGTTGGGCATGGAAATGCAAGATTAGCAGATGCTCTAAGCGACCAAGTTCATAATCTTATACACACTTCAAATCTTTTTTTAATAGAACCACAAGCAAAACTAGCTAAAAAAATAGCAGAGCTTAGTGGTTTTGATGTAGGCACATTTTTTGCAAATTCTGGAGCAGAAGCAAATGAAGGAGCCATTAAATTAGCAAGAATGTATGGTGAGAAAAAGTTTAAAAATAAGCGTTATAAAGTAATTACATTAGAGCATTCTTTTCATGGAAGAACAATTACAACTGTCAAGGCGACAGGACAAGATAGTTTTCATAAATCTGATTTTTCTCCTTATCCAGATGGTTTTTCTTATAATAAAGATATAAATGATATATATAATTCTATAGATGATGAAACAGTTGCGGTAATGATAGAGTTGGTACAAGGTGAAGGAGGAGTTGAGCCTTTTGAAAAAGAAGAAGTGCAAAAACTTGCAGCTTTTTTAAAATCAAAAGAGATACTTTTAATAGTTGATGAAGTACAAACTGGTGTTTTTAGAAGTGGGGAATTCTTAGCAACAAATCTTTATGGTATAGAGCCAGATATTATCACTCTTGCAAAAGGACTTGGTGGAGGAGTTCCAATAGGGGCTGTTTTAACAATTCATAAAGATATTTTTGAAGTAGGTGACCATGGGAGTACTTTTGGAGGTAACTTTTTATCAACAAGAGCAGGTTGTGAAGTCTTGGATATATTAGAAGGTTACAAAAATAGTGGAGAGCTAGATGAGTCTTTTATCTATTTTGAATCAAAATTACAAGAGATAGCAAAAGCATATCCAGCTCTGTTTGAAAAAGTTGTGGGACTTGGTCTTATGAGAGGCCTTAGATGTTTTGAAAATGTCGATTTGTCAACTTTGATAAACAGAGCATTTGATCAAGGAGTTTTGATACTCAAAGCAGGAAGAAATACACTAAGATTATTACCACCACTTACAATATCAAAAGAAGAAATTGATGAAGGTTTTAAAAGGTTAGATAATGCGTTTAAAGTACTTAGTTAGTTTATCTCTTTTAGTGAGTTTTTTGAGTGCAGCTGATAATAGTTCACTTCTTTCAGCTTTAAAGCAAAAAAAATTAGATATTGATAAACAAACAGTAGAGTTAGAGAGTGACAATCTAAAGTATGATTGGGTGAATCAAATTGTAGGTTCGTACAATAAAACAAAGATGGATGGTAAGCGAGGTATCGTGGCAGATGAAACTGATGGTTTTTCTATAAGTATTGATCAGCCAGTTTTTAAGAGTGGTGGGATTTATTATGCTGTTCAGTATTCAGGTGCAAATAGGGAATTTTCAAGGCTTAGTACAAAATTAAATGAGCAAAATCTTATTAAAAGTATTATATCTTCTTGGCTTATGATAAAGAAGTATGATTTACAATTAAAAAAACAAGAGTACTTAATAGCAAATGCAAAAATAGATGTCGTAAGAAAAAAAGAGCAGTATGAAAGTGGTTTTTTAGATAGTAGCTTTTTAGATAATGCTATTTTAACAAAGAGTTCACTTGAAAAAACACTTATTGACTTAGAAGAACAAAGGTACTCTCAACTAATGAACTATAAGTCTTTAAGTGATACTAGTTATCTTGACATTACACCACCAACTTTTAGTATGGTAGATAAGAAAAAGTATATAGAAAAATCTTTAGCTTTAAATACTCAAAGAGCAGCAAGTAAACAAGCTGAATATTTAAAGAAGATGACAATAGCAAATTATCTTCCAACTGTATCTATTTTTGGTGGTTATTATGACATGGGTGATAATATTAATGACAACGATAGATATAATCAAGTAGGCATAAAGGTTTCAATGCCTTTGTTTGATATTAATAGAGGCCGTACTATAGAACTTAAAGAGTTAAATTATCTTAAATCAAAACTTGAGTTAAAAGATGTTGAAAAAGAAGAGGGTAATTTATATCAAGATTCTATAAAAAAGATAGAATTGATAAAGAAAAAAATAGTAATTGCGAAAAATGATGCAAAACTTTATGACTCTTTATTAACTTCTACAAAAGAGCTTTTTGAAGCAGGTGAGACAACAATATATGATGTTGATACTCTTGATAATTCAAAACAAAATACAATTTTAGATAAAAAGATTTACGAAATAGAAATACAACAAGCTTTACTAGATCTTTATGCAAAGATGAGCGGTGAAATTTAGTGAGTATATGACGGAGTGGTTGTATTCTGAAGATGGTTACTATGCAACACATAAAGATATAGGAAAAAGTGGAGATTTTTATACTGCAGTGAGTTCTAGTATGTTTTTTGGTGGAAGTATAGCCAATAAGTTTATGAACTCTTTAAAAGAAGGATATTTAAGTCCAACGAGTACGATTATAGAAATAGGGGCTCATAAAGGGTATCTTTTAGCTGATGTGATTCAGTTTATCTACACCTTGAAGCCAGAACTTTTAAAAACTCTTACATTTATGATAGTAGAACCATTTGAGCAGAATCAAAAAGGTCAATTAGAGTATTTTCAAAATTCTTTTGGAGATAGTGTAAAGCTTTTACATGTAAAGAGTTTAGATGAGCTTACATGTAAAGAGGCTTTTATCATAGCAAATGAAATTTTTGATGCTTTTTCTTGTGAAGTTGTATATGATGATAAAATGTTATACATGAATGGGCATGAGCCAGAATTTAAAACAATTGATCTTGATGTTAAAAGACTTACTCAAAGATATAATATATCTAAAGGTGAAGTAGGTATTGGGTATGAAAAATTTGCGATAGATATGTGTAATCATATAAAAAAATTTGAATTTGTAACATTTGATTATGGTGATAAACAAGCTAGAGATGATTTTTCTTTGAGAATATATAATAAACACAAAGTTTATCCATTTTTTGCTTTAACTAATTTAGTAGAAGATAAAGAGTTAAAAGAAGATGTTAAACTTAGTAGTTTGTATGCCAAAAGTGATATAACATATGATGTTAATTTTGAACATCTTATAGGAGCATTTAAAGAAAGTGGAGCAATTTTACATTCGTACTCTTCTCAGATGAAAGCTCTTATAGAATTTGGCTTAATAGATTTGTTAGAAACTATGAAAAAGAATTCGACACAAGAGAGTTATCAAGCAGAATTAAACAGAGTAAAAACACTTATCGATCCATCTTTTATGGGTGAGAGATTTAAAATGGTATGTTTTAGAAAGGATAGAAATGAAACTGATAGTTAATGGTGAAGAAAAAAATACAGAAGTAAAAACAGTACAAGCGTTATTAAATGAATTAGATATAAATGATAAAGTAATGGCAGCCGCTGTTAATATGAATGTTGTAAAAAAAGAAAATTGGCATAATTTTGAATTAAGCGAAAATGATAAAGTTGAATTTTTACAATTTGTTGGTGGTGGTTGAGTTATAAATACTTTATTGTTTAAATAATTTTGCAATTTTACTTTACTATATATTATTTTTAACATATAAAATAATATATAGTAATTTTAATTTTTTTTAAGCTATAATAATTGAACATAAATAATATTTTAGGAGGAACGATGAGAACCTCTCTTAGAACCATTTTGACCGTTTCGTTTTTCTTTGTTATCTTTGTGTCTATTAGTATGATACTATTTACTACATATTATTCAACAAAACTTTCTATGTCTAAACAGTCATATCAAATTATGAAAAATATTTCAGAATTTGCCATTGATAAATCTAAAACTTATATGAATGTAGCAACTGATGTTACTCTTTTAACAAAAAATTTACAAAATAAAAATATTCTTAATAGCAATAATCAAGAAGAATTAATGAAATATTTTTATGAACAAATGATTATACACCAATACTTTTCTGGTATTTATTATGCGACATCTAAGGGTGACTTTATAATGCTTTTAAAGAATAAAATAGGTTTTCTTAAAAAAAGTATTAAATATAATTCAAATGATAAAAAAGTAGTAAGTGTTACTCAAAAAGATAAGCTTATGAAAATAATTGAAAAAAAATATCTTAAAAATGATAAATATAATCCTAGGATTAGACCTTGGTATAAAAGTGCTATAAAAACTAAGAACTTATCATGGACAGAACCATATATATTTTTTACATCAAAAAAACCAGGGATTACTATATCTACAGCAATTTATGACAATCTTGGTAAGGTAAAAGGTGTTGTTGGGATAGATATAGAGATAGATGAATTAGCAAATTTTATTAATAATCTTAAAGTGGGAGAAAATGGTAAAGTTTTTATGATTAATAAATCATTAAAAATACTTTCTATGCCAGTAGATAAAAATTTTGAGCAAAATAAATTAAAAACAATTAATGATTTAAGTGAAACTAGTATTATTAAAAAAGCATATACTGAACTTAATAAAAAAACAGATATACAATCTATCCAAAAAGAATATTTTCTAACTTTTGAACAAAAAAATAATAATTATCAAGCTATGTTTTTACCTTTTAATATTGGGGAATTAAAATGGATAGTAGGAATGTATGTTTTAGAAGATGATTTTTTAGGGTTATTAAAACACAATAATAAATTAAATATCCTTTTTATTTTAATTATTGGTTGTATATCTCTATATATAAGTATACGAATTTCTAAAAAAATTTCAAGGCCAATCTTAAAATTAAGAGATATGACAAGTAAATTAGAATTATTACATTTAGATGAATCAAATATTAATCTAAGTAGTATCACTGAAATAGATGAGTTAATTACATCGTTTAAAAATATGAAAATTAATTTAAGGGAGTCTTATTTAGATACCCTTTATAGGTTGGCAATTGCCGCAGAGTATAAAGATAGTGATACAGCGGATCATATTAATAGAATAGGGTTATATTGTGAAACAATGGGGAAAAAACTTGATTTACCAAAAGAGCAAATTCATATACTTAAGCATGCTAGTGCAATGCATGATATAGGAAAACTTGGTATTCCAGATAAAATTTTATTAAAACCAGGAAAGTTAGACGATAAAGAAATGTCAATAATACAAACTCATCCTATTATTGGTGCTAAAATACTCAAAAATCCTACATCAGAAATCATGAAAGTTGGTAGAGATATTTCATTATATCATCATGAAAAATGGGATGGTACAGGGTATCCTAAAGGTTTAAAAGGAGAAGAAATACCTTTATTTGTAAGAATAGTTTCTATTGTTGATGTCTTTGATGCTCTTATGTCAAAACGATGCTATAAAGAATCATACGATGCAAAAACATCAAAAGAAATTATTTTAGAAGGAAGAGGCAACTTTTTTGATCCACAAATTGTTGATGCTTTTGAAAATTGCTTTGATGAGTTAGTTCAGATTTTAAAATCAAATACATAAAATATAGGCAGTCTTTATCTATTATTAACTAAATTTTTTACAAGTTGTATGATTTTTTCAGCAGATTGTTGTGATCCATAGAGTGAGCTTTCTATTGTGAAATGATAATTGGTAGCATCTTTCCAATCTGTTCCAGTATAGTGGTAACAGTAATTAGCTCTTTTTTTGTCTATGTGTTCTAAATCTTTATCCAAATACGTTAGTTTCATTCCATATTCTTTATTTATTTTTTCTTTACGATATTCATTATTTGCATGAATAAATACATTAAAACAATTTGGATTATCTTTTAAGATAAAATTTGCACAACGTCCTACAATTATACAAGACTCTTTAGCACAAATATCTCTAATAATTTTACTTTGAACAAGAAATAAAGCATCGATTGGAGGTAATTGATCGTCTACGTAAGCATAATTTTGCTCATATAGTTCATATAATAGTGAATTAGCTAAACTTTGTTCATTTTCTTGAATATATTTAGTGGTGTATCCTGTTTGTTTTGCAGTAAGTTCAATAAGCTCTTTATCATAAAAAGATATTCCAAGCTCTTTTGCAATAAATTTTCCAATTTCATGACCGCCACTTCCATATTCTCTTGAAATTGTAATGATTAATGAATCATTTTTTGTATTGTGTATTTTTTTGTCAACAGATTTTGTACTACTTTCTTGTTTTAGCCATTTTTCTATCATCGGTAATTTATTACTAAAAAATTTGATACAAGCACCAACTAATACAGCGGCAAGTGCACTTCCTTCTCGTATACCTTCTAAATGACTTAATAAAACAAAAGAGCTTAATGTTCCAATAATAACCATTGAACTATCTAAACTAATTTTAACTTTACCAAATTCTTTTTTATAAGTTTGAGAAATTGCAATAGCTAAACCATCAAGAGGAAGATAGGTAAGATGAGTTTTTAAAAGAAGAAAAATACCAAAAGCTAAAACACCACATGCTAATATGCACCAAAAGGCTTGTTGTATATATGATGTTGGATTTAAATTTGAGAGTATATTCATCGTAAAATCAATACAATAGCCAAAAATAATTACTGAAGGAAGTTGCACTAGTTGTGCTAAATTATAATTTTTACGTAATATAATCATTTGCATAAGAATAAAAAAGATATTTAAAATTATTGTTAGTTCGCCTAAACTAAGTGGCATTGTTAAACTAAATACATAAGGAACACATGAAACAGGAGAAACTCCAAGATTTGCTTTTACAGATAAAGAGACTCCTAGTGCCATAACAAATAATCCTAACGTAAAAACAAGAACCCTTTTAACTATATTACTATTAATAATTTTCAATTTTTCCTCTTTATGTTTTAAGTGTAATCTTAAATAAATTTAAATACGAGTGTTTTTTAAATGAAGTACTCTTGTAATACAGTAAGCTAAATTGGGTGTAAATGCAAGTGTGTTTATTTAAAATTTTTCAGATAATATGAAATTTTATTGTATAACTTATAAACTTTATAATCTCTTATAATGTTTAAATAGTATGCATAAGAGGATTTTTTCTTTTAAGTTTGGAATTTATATTGGCAACTGCTATTGCATATCCCCCATCATGAGTAATACTTAACGCGGTATCTGTTATTTGAAAATCTTCTATGAGATGTTTTGAAAGTGTAAAGTAGGGAGCTTTTTTTTCATCTTTATGTATTTTTATATCAAAAAAACCACATTTTTCACTAATACCTAAGCCAAGAGCTTTAGACACTGCTTCTTTTGCTGCCCAAAAACCTGCTTGTGAGTTAGTAGAACGAGCAAGCTCTATCTCATCAGAATCGAGAAATTTTTTGAGCGCTTTGTTACCAAAACGCTCTTGAAATTTTTTTATTCTATCAATTTTTACTATATCAATACCTATCATTATTGAACAATAAAATCCGTAAAAAAGATATTTTTTATTTGTCCATCTGTTAAAACGTCATTAATTTTATTTACAATTTCATCTTTGAGACGGTCTTTTCCTTTCATTGTACTTACTTCCTCAAAAGTTTTAGAAGATAAAGCACGAATGATAATATCTCTTAAAAGAGCTTTCTTTTTATCCATTTCAGGTGCTAATTCTTCTGAATCTAGTTCAATATCTAATGCAACTTTGAGATACTTACTTCCACTTTCACTTAGTAAGTTCACAACAAACTGGCTCATTGGATACATAGGTCCAATTGTAAGATAATTGCTGGAACGTCCAGAACTTTTTCTCTTTGCAGGAGTAGATTGTGAGTTTTGTTGCATTTGTCCTGATGATGTACCTTCATTATCACTACCTAATAAAAAGAAAGCAGCTAATCCACCACCAACTAAAAGAACTACAAGCAAAACGACTATCAAAATAAGAACCATGTTCCCACCTGATTTTTTTTCTATTACCTCTTCTTCAATCTCTTCTGCCATGCCCATTCCTTTGGTTAATTAATTTTATCTAATTAATATATCGTTTAATTATAATAAAAGTTTACATAAATATGTATAAATATGTGCTTGATTACATCCATTCTATCAGTTTTGAGACTTCGTCTATTTCAAAACACTTTATTCCATCAATTTTTTCTGTTGGTATTGAAGGAACTATCGCTTTTTCAAAATGTTGCGATTTTGCTTCATTTAATCTTTGATCTAAACTAAAAATATCTCTAATATCCCCTATAAGACTCACTTCACCCATGAATACAGTATCTTTACTAATAGGTCTATTTCTAAAACTACTTATAATAGCAGCTATTATTGCTAAATCAGCAGAAGTTTCAGTAATTTTTATACCACCAGTAATATTTATAAATACATCATATTGATTAAAAGGCAAGTCAAGTTTTCTTTCTAATAATGCTAAAAGCATTGTAAGTCGGTTAAGTTCATAACCAGTTGCACTTCTCTTAGGGTTTGAATAACTATTATCGCTCACAAGAGCTTGAACTTCTATGACTATAGGCCGACTACCTTCCATAATAACTGTTATAGCTGAACCTGCTTGTGCATTTCCTCTTGTAAAAAACTTTTTGGATATATCTTTTGCACTCATTAGTCCTGCACTTGTCATTTCAAAAATTCCTACTTCACTTGTAGAACCAAAACGATTTTTAAAACCTCTTAAAAGCCTAAGTTCACGTGAAGAGTCACCTTCAAAATAAAGAACTGTATCTACCATATGCTCTAAAACTCTAGGTCCTGCAATTGAGCCTTCTTTTGTAATATGACCTATGATAAAAATAGCGATATCATGCTCTTTTCCCCATCTCATAAGTTCAAAAGTAATCTCTCTTACTTGTGAAACACTACCTGGAGCAGCTGTAAGTTTTTCGCTATACATAGTTTGAATAGAATCAATTACAAGGGCTTTATAACCACCACATGAAAGTTCACTCAAAACTGCATCGAGTCTAATTTCACTCATTAAATATAAGTTTTCATAGTTACTTCCAAGTCTATCACTTCTTAGTTTTATCTGACCTGATGATTCTTCACCACTTACATAGAGTACTTTTTGATTTGCTTTTGCTAAGTTTCCAGCTATCTTTAAAAGAAGTGTTGATTTTCCAACTCCTGGACTACCACCAATAAGTGTTAAACTACCACTTACTATACCACCTCCCATAACTAAATCAAGTTCACTATCACCCGAACTAAATCGAGATATTTTATCTTGTTCTACTTTCGTTATGGAGATTGCTTGACTGGAGGTTCCTACAGTTGAAACTTGTTTGATTTCATTTAATACTTCAATTTGTTTGCTGTTTAGCTCTAGGAATTCTTCCCAAGCTCCACAACTAGGACATTTTCCAAGCCATTTTGAACTTTGGTATCCACAAGCTTGACATTCAAAAAGAGTTTTCTTTTTAGCCATTATTCACTCACAAATATCGAATCAAGTATGATTTCTATAAATTCATCAGGGTCAAATGGTATTAAATCATCTTTTGACTCACCAACACCAACATAAATAATTGGAAGTTTTAATTCTCGAGCTACTCCAAATAAAGCACCACCTTTTGCAGTACCATCTAGTTTAGTGATAATAATAGCATCTACTCCAACAATTTTATTAAATGCTTTTGCTTGGTTTATAGCAGAGTTTCCTTGGGTACCATCTAGTACGAGTATTTTTCTATGTGGTGCACCATCTTTTGCTTTATCACAAATTCTTACAATTTTTTTGAGTTCATTTGACAAGTTTGTTTGGTTATGTAAACGTCCTGCTGTATCGATAATAACATTGTCAAATTTTTTAGCAACTGCTGAACTTATAGTATCATATGCAACAGCTGATGGATCATGATTTTGTTGTGTATAGACAATAGGTACATCAAGTTTATCTGCCCAACGTTTAAGTTGCTCAATTGCTGCTGCTCTAAAGGTATCACTTGCTCCTAATATAACTTTTTTGCCATCTTTTTTATAATTATTTGCAAGTTTTGCTATAGTTGTCGTTTTTCCTGCACCATTTACTCCAATAACTAATTCAACAAAAGGAGTATCTATATTTTTTTCTTCAGTTTTGTAAATAAAATATGCCTTCATGACACGTTTAACATCTTCTTTTTTTACTTTATCTTGAGGGGGGAGATAATATATCATCTCTTCAACTATTTCATAAGGAACATCAGATTCTAAAAGGATATCTTCTAAAGTATCTTTATCAATTTTTGTTACTTTTTCCGGTAAAACTTCTTTTATAGCACCAACGGTTTTAGTTAAACCTTTTTTGATAAAACTAAACATTATTTTAGCACCTTCTTAATATCTGCTTCGATCATTTCTTCAGGAATAGCTCCAATATAGTGTTGAAAATAGTCACCTTTCTTATCATATATCAGTATAAGAGGTATACTTTTTACACCACCTACGGCTTCTGCTAATTTATAATTATCAGGTGAATTTGTAATAGTAAATTCTATATTAAAACTATTCATAAATTTTATTATTTCATCATTAGATTTATTTTCTTCAAGTAAGATACTAATGATGCTTAGCTCTTTTTTATATTTTTGTTGCAAATTATTTAAATGTGGGATTTCTGCTTTGCAAGGAGGACACCAAGTAGTAAAAAAGTTTAATAAAATAATTTTATTTTCATAACCATCAAATATAAAACCATTATCAGTTTTTTTTACTTTTATTGTTTTTCCATTTATATCTACGAGGGTTATATCTTGTTTATTTTTATTTGCTATTTTACTCGTAGATGTTGTATTTTCTTTTTTATCTGTTTCATTATTACAACCTGTAAAAATGAATAGTGATAAAATAATGGTAAATAAAGTTTTCATTAAATTCCTTCAATCTGTGTTACAATTAAGATGCGATTATATCAAAAATGACTTTAAGTAGGGATGATGAATACAATAAAAATGACTAGAAAAGAGTTGTTTCGAGAAGAAGCAAAGAAAAAACTAATAAAATATGTAAAAAAATCAAAAATAAAAAGAAATAAGTATGTACTTGAGAAATTAAAATATTTGATTAGTAAAAATAAGTGTAAAAATATTTTACTTTATGTTCCTTTAGAAAATGAGGCAGATACTATGCAACTTATAAGGAAAATCAGGGCTAAAGTGAATATATATGTCCCATTTATGGAAGGTGTCAGTTTTAAGATGGTAAAATTTAGACTGCCTTTATTTAAGAAAAATTTCAATATAAAAGAACCAAAAAATTCTTTTATGAAAGTTCCTAAAATAGATATGGCAATAGTACCAGTCCTTGGGGTGGATGGTACATTTAAACGTATAGGTTTTGGAAAAGGGATGTATGATAGATTTTTTGAATCCCTACAATATTCTCCTACAATTGTTTTTGTACAATTAGTAGAATGTTTAAGCGCTGAAAAATTATCCGAAAACCATGATATACGAGCAGATATTTATATTACCCCTTATAAAACAATAATAAAAAGAGGACAATATGATAGGTATAAGTGTAGTAGCAGCTGCCGTAATTAGCGGTGCTGTAGGTTTTTTTATTTCAAAAAAATTGAATGCAGCAAATTATGAAGTTTACGTAGCACAAGCAAAGGCAAAAGCAAAAGCAATTGAGTATGAAGCAGAGTTGGTTCTTAAAAATTCAGAAGTAAAAGTTCGTGAAGCAGAATTTGAAGCTAAGAGAAAGTATGAAGACAAAATTATGTCATGTAAAAAAGACCATTCTGAAAAGATGATCGAATTAGATAAAAAAGATAAAAATTTTAAAGAAGAATTTAAGAAATTAAATAAAGATAAAAATGAAATAACAAGTTTAAAAAAAGAAGCACAAGATCTTTATGATGAAGGCACAAATTTAAAAAATGAGTATTCAGTTAAAGTTGAAGAAGCATTACTTGTACTAGAGCGTTCAGCTGGACTTACAGAGAGTGAAGCAAAAGAGATTGTACTGAAAAAAGTAGAAGAAAAATCACGTGCTGATATAGCGCATATGGTTAGAAGAAGTGAAGAAGAAGCAAAACAAGATATTAAAAGAAGGGTTAATTATATTTTAGCTCAAGCAACTTCGAGATTTGCAGGTGATTTTGCTGCAGAGAGATTGATAAATGTTGTAAATATTAAAGATGATGAATTAAAAGGTCGTATTATTGGTAAAGAGGGTAGAAATATCAAAACTCTTGAAATGTTACTTGGAGTAGATATTATCATTGACGATACTCCAAATGCAATTATTTTAAGTAGTTTCAATCTTTATCGTCGAGCAATTGCTACAAAAGTTATTGAACTTTTAGTAGAAGATGGAAGAATTCAACCTGCTCGTATTGAAGGAATATATGAAAAAGTAAAAGATGAATTTGATCAAAGTTTATTAGAAGAAGGTGAAAATATTCTTATAGATTTAGGACTAACAAAAGTTCATCCTGAAATTGTTAAACTTATAGGAAGATTGAAATTTAGAGCAAGTTATGGTCAAAATGCTTTAGGTCATTCTTTAGAAGTAGCTCATTTAGCTGGAATTATTGCTGCAGAATGTGGTGGTGATGAAATTTTAGCGAGACGTGCAGGTATTTTACATGATATAGGTAAGGCTCTTACTCATGAATTTGCAGGAAGTCATGTTGATTTAGGTGCTGATATATGTAAAAGATATAAAGAACATGAAGTAGTTATTAATGCAATTTATGCTCATCATGGACATGAAGAAGCGATAAGTGTTGAAGCTGCTGCTGTTTGTGCTGCAGATACACTTTCAGCTGCACGCCCAGGAGCTAGAAGAGAAGTTCTTGAGAGTTTTTTAAAGCGTGTTCAAGATATAGAAGATATTGCTAAATCAAAAACAGGTATTAAACAAGCATATGCAATTAATGCTGGACGTGAAATAAGAGTTATAGCAAATGCTAAACTAATAAATGATGATGAAGCTGTTTTACTTGCTAAAGAAATTGCTGAGGAAATTGAAGATAAAGTACAATATCCAGGTGAAATTAAAGTAAATGTTATTAGAGAAATGCGTGCACTAGGATTTGCAAGATAAAAAAGAAAGAAAGCAAATGATAGGTATAATTGCACAATTAGATGTTAAAAACAACAGTGCTATAATTATTGATGATAACAAAAAAAGATATTCTTTTGCATTAGATGCTTGCATAGGGTTTGAAACTTTTCCTGAACTTGGAGAAAAAGTAAAATTTGGATTAGAGGGAGAAGAAGTTTTTTTTGTTGAAGCAATTGTTAGTGGTGGTAAATCTTTTTCAGATGAAAAAGTTATTGAAAATAATATTATAGCTCCTTCAAAAAAATCGACTGTAAAATTACATGTAAATATACCACTAGATAAAAGTATAAAAGAGTGTCTTGAAAACTATTTTGAAGAAGTTATCTCTGTTGTTTATGACCATGAAGCTGAATTTGAGGAAGGTGAAACTTTAGATTTCCTTTTGATGAAAAGATTTTTACATACAGCATATAATAATTTAAGAGATATGGATAGTACGTTTATGGATGATTATGTACTTGAGTTGAGAGCTGATTTAAAAGCATTAGAAACTGTTTATCAAAATTTTCACAATAAAAATAGAGTGCCTGAAGTAGCTTATGAGACTATTTTTTTAGAACAACAAAGTGTATATCAAAATTATAAAAAAAGAATGCAAAGTAATATTTCTGAGTTGTATACTTTAAAAGCATCTATTAAATCTTTAGAGCATCAAATAGAAGATACTAAAAAAGCTATAAAAAATAGTAAAGTTCCAAAATTAACAGAAATGAAAATTAATGAACTAAAAAAATATAAAACTTATTATGTAGATTCCATTCATAAAACTGGAAATTTAAGAGATGAAAATATTGCATTGCAAAGTTTATTAGAAAATTTTGAAAATCAATTCAGAGAAGAGTTTATTTCTCTTTATAGTAAAGAAGCAAAAAAATATGATGAATTTATAAGAGAGCAACTTGATGGGTATGCTTACGAGTTTGATAAAAAAATGTGGGAAAGTGCTGAAAAGTCATCAGCAATTCGGTCTTTTTTCAAACGCTCTTATATAGAAGATGATTTTTCAAGTAAAACTTTTTTAAAGTATTTTATTAGCTCATTAGATAATACAAAATTTAGTAAAGAACATAAACGTTTAAATACCCTTCTTGATTATCTAGATAGCAGAGCTAAAATGCGGACTTTAGTAGTGAGTGAAAACCCAACACAGTCAGACCAAGTTAAACACTTAGTAAGAAGTCTTGATAAAGATTATAGTGCAGAAACAACGAATAAACCACGCTCAACATATTATAGGAATGATATTTCAAGGTTAGACATAATTTTTATTGATCAAAATATCAAAAATCCACCACTTTTGGAATTTTTAGGTATGTTAGAAAAAAGATTACAGCAATCAAAAAGTAATGCACAGATATGTATTACTGCTAAATCATTTTCACAAGAGAATTTATTTGATTTGCAAGAAAAAGGGATTAAATATTTTCTATCAACAAATCTTCGTAGTGATGAATTACAGTCAGATATGAAAGAGATAATAGAATCAATTCATGTATAAATATACCTTTAAAGATATTTTTAAAGATATCAAAAAATATAAAAAAGAGTTAATTCTTGCAAATATTATAGCTTTTTTAGCAGTTTTTATAAGTACACCAGTTCCACTTTTAATGCCTCTTTTAGTTGATGAAGTTCTTTTAAATAAACCTAGTTTTATAGTAAATAATATAAATAAAATTACAAATTCAACTTATGAACCTTATGTATATGTTGCTTGTATGTTATTTTCTGTTATAGTTTTAAGATGCTTCTTTTTTTTATTAAACTATTATCAGACTAAAATATTTACGATAATTTCAAAAAATATCACATTTGAGTTAAGAAAAAGTTTATTAAAACAACTTTCGAAAGTTTCATTAAAAGAATTTGAATTTATGGGGTCTGGTAATATTTCATCTTTGCTTATTATTGATGTAGATACTGTTGATAATTTTTTAGGAACAGCTATAAGTAGGTTGATAATTTCTGTACTTACTATTTTAGGCGTTGGTATTGTTTTACTTTTAATTCATTGGCAATTAGCACTTTTTATACTTTTACTGAATCCCTTTGTTATTATTATAACCACAAAAATAGCAAGAAAAGTATCTGTTTTAAAAAAAGAACAAAATAAAACATATGAAATATTTACATCAAGTCTAACTGAAACATTGGATCTTTTTATTCAAATTAAATCTTTGAATAGAGAAGGGCGTTTTTTTGGAGAAGTGACTAAAAATGCAGCTATTATGCGAGACAGAACAATAGAATTTGGTTATAAAAGTGATGCAGCAACAAGGTTTTCATTTTTGATATTTCTTTCTGGATTTGAAATTTTTAGAGCAGCAAGTATTTTAGTTGTTGCGTATTCTGATTTAACTATAGGATTAATGTTGGCTATTTTTGGTTATCTTTGGGTTATGATGACGCCTATTCAAGAAGTTTTAAATATGCAGTATGCTTATCATAACGCAGTAGCAGCCTTAAATAGAATTAATGAAATTTTTGCCTTAAAAACAGAACCACTGAGTAAAAGTAAAGATAATCCATTTAAGGATACTTTTACAAATGCTATTGATATTAGTGATTTGTCATTTTCTTATGAAAATGGTAAAAAAATACTTAAATCAGTAAATATGCAAATACCCAAAGGTAAAAAAATAGCCGTGGTAGGAGCGAGTGGAAGTGGAAAAACAACTTTAGCTCAGCTTTTAGTAGGGTTATATCCTATACAAGATGGTGATATATATTTTGATGGGCATTCAGTGAAAGACATTGGTTTAGATAAAGTAAGAGAAAATGTATTTTTAGTGCTGCAAAATCCTCAACTTTTTAATGATACAATTGCAAAAAACTTGACTTTTGGTGATAAAGTTGAGAAAGATAGATTAGATTATGCTATAGAAATTGCTCAAATGAGGGATTTTATTTATTCATTAGAAGATGGGTTACAAACTAAAATAGGTAGAGATGGTATTAAACTTTCTGGTGGACAAAGACAAAGATTGTCTATTGCACGAATGGTTATCCAAAATCCAAATATAGTAATTTTAGATGAGTCTACATCAGCTTTAGATGTTCATACGGAATCAAGGCTTTTTGATGCACTTGAAGAATATTTACAAAATAAAACAACTATAATAATAGCACATAGACTTAGTACAATTAGAAAAGCTGATTATATTTATGTACTTGAAAGTGGTGAAATAGTAGAAAAAGGAAATAGTAAGGATTTAATGGAACAAGAGGGCTTGTTTTATAGTTATGTAAAAGAAAAAGAGAATAAAGGAAGAAAATGAAACGATTATTGATTATATTGTTACTAGTTTTTTGTGTAACTAATTTATTTGCTGATTCAGTTGAAGAAAAAGTTTTAGAATCAACAAATAGCATGAAAAAACTCATAAGAAATAGAAATGGTATACCAATACAAATTATACAAAAAGCACAAGCAATTGTAATAATACCTAGTTCAGTAAAAGTTGGTATTTTTATAGGTATGAAGTATGGTGAAGGCGTAGCATCTATAAGAAAAGCTGACGGAAGTTGGAGTTATCCATTTTTTATAAAAATAAGTGGTGGAAGTTTAGGTTTTCAATTGGGTGTGGAATCAGCTGACAGTATTTTTGTTTTTAGAACACAAAATAGTGTTAACGAACTTTTGAAAAATAAATTTACTATAGGTGTTGGTGCTTCAGCATCTGCAGGACCTATAGGAGCAAATATTGAAAAAAATTCAGAAATAAATATGCAAGCAGAAATATTTACATACTCACAGACAAAAGGACTTTTTGCAGGTGCTTCATTTGAAGGAGCAGTTTTATCAAATGATGAAAATAAGAATAAAGCTCTTTATGGTGGAGATATTAGTGTAAATAAAATAGTAACTTCTGAAAATTTGAGTGATGTATATAGTGTACAAGAATTTTTAAAAAACATAGAAAATTTGACAAGGTAATTTTGTGGAAGATATAATAAACTCACTATCAACATATGGATATATAATACTTTTTTTCTACTCATTAGGGGGTGGAATGGTTGCAATAATTGCAGCAGGTATACTTTCCTATGCTGGTAAAATGGATTTAACAACATCTATTGCAGTTGCATTTGTAGCAAATGCTTTAGGAGATTCACTTTTGTTTTATATAAGTAGGTATAATAAAGAACAAATGATGCCATATTTAAAGAAACATAGAAGAAAATTAGCTTTGAGTCATATTATGATGAAAAAATATGGTGATAAAATTATCTTTTTTCAAAAGTTTGTATATGGTATAAAAACACTTATTCCAATAGGAATTGGCATGACTAAATATTCAGCTATAAAGTTTAATATACTGAATATTATTTCGGCTTTAATATGGGCAATAGGGTTAGGATACCTAAGTTTTACAGCAGGTGAAACACTTACAAAAGCTTCAAGTTATTTTAGTACCTATCCTTGGTTAGGACCTCTTATAGTTCTTACTCTATTAGGAGGGCTTTGGTATTATTTAAATGCTGCTACACAAAAAAAGAATTCCTAGAGGAGTTCTTTTGCACTTCGTAATATATCAATTCCATATTTTTTTCTTAGTCCAAGATTAACATTCATTAAAGAGTGATGTTTTAAATCTTTTTCTATATCAAGTACAGAAGGATTTAATTTTTCTTTTTGAATAAAATTTGATAAAGTGATAGAAAGCTTTATCACTTTATTAGTAGAGCTTTGGTCTAATTCCTGAAAAGTTTGAATCACCGTTGATGTTAAAAAATGCTCATTAAAAAGTCTATTAAAAGTGAGTTGTTTTCTTTTGTTTGTGTGTTCGTAACTAATAGATAAGGAAATTGTTGTAGGAACTAATTCTAATTTTGAAACCATAAATACAACATGTCTAGAGAGTATAAATAGTCTTCTTATAAGTTCTTTTCTATTGATAATAGCATCAAAAGTTCTTGAAATACCAACAGATTTTCTACCAATTTTTTCAATAACGGGTTCGTTGTCTTCTCCGCAAACTCTATTATAGATATTTTTACCACTATTTCCCCATGAATAAAGAAGTATTTTTGATTCTTTAATATCTCCCAATGTAAATTTTTTATATTTATGGAGTTTCTTTTGCATTGCTTTACCGATTCCTGGAAATTTTTCAATAGGAACAGTTTTTATAAATCCATCGGTATCGTCAATCTTTTTGATACCATAAGGTTTTGCAAATTCAGTAGCCAATTTTGCTGTCCACTTTGACTTAGCAATACCAATAGAACAGGGTAATCCGAATTTTTTATTGATATTAGCTTGAAGTTCAGTTGCAAATGGATAGATATCTTTTTCACTTATCCATCCTCCTAAATCACAAAAAAATTCATCTATACTAAATTGTTCAATGACGGGTACATGTAAAGACATATATTCTCTTAGATTTTGTGATAATTTATGATATAAAGAATGATTTGGTTTTATAACTATTAAGTTTTTACATCTTCTTTTAGCTTCAGATATGCTCATACCAGTTTTTATACCATATGCTCTAGCTTCATAACTTGAAGTTGTGACTATACCTCTTGTTTTTCCATTATCATTAAAATACTCGGGTAGTTTTTCTTTGTTTTTATCGATAAAAACAGCAGAAACAAATGCTCCAGTATTTTGAAAAACTATATCTCTATTGAGTCTCTCTTTTGAAAATATATATGGATCACTTCTTCCACCAATTACAATTGGTTTTCCTTTTAAGCTTTTTTTGACACTTCTCTCTGCTGAAACATAAAAAGCATCTAGGTCAAGATGAAAAAGCATTAAAAAAGAATGTTACTGACTTTTAACATAGCTTGTTCAAATCTTTGAATATAAGTTTCAAGTTGTTGCATTTTAAATCCTTTTTTATTTAATTCTCAATACTCATGAACAAAGTTCATAAGTATTTCAATCACTAAAGTTTTCATTTAGTGAAGAATTTTTAATTTATTTCAACTATTGTAATAAAAATTAAAATTATGGTACAATTATATTACAAAATGAAATATAATTTATATTTATTTTCTATATGAATACTTTTAAAGGATATAAGATGCCAGATCTAAGAGAAATACTTGACCGTATAAAAGATATATTGTCTGATGAAATAGGGCACAGAAAAGTTTTTGATAAGGATGTTGCAGAAGCATTAGATATAAACCAAGTAAGTTTTGCTACGATGAAAAGCAGAAGCAAGATACCCTACAAAGAAATTTTAGAGTTTTGTGCAAAAAGAAAAATTTCTATAAATTGGCTTATGTTTAATCAAGTAGTAGGGAGTTTAACATCACAGAGTGAAAAGTTTGAAAGAGTTCATTATTTTAAAGATATTTATGCAAGTGCAGGTGGAGGAGCTTTAAATTATGATGAGCAAAGTGATTTTCTTACGCTTGATGAAGAGATGGTAAATCATCTTGGAGGTAAACAATCTATAAAAAATATTCATGCACTTAATGTTTTAGGTGATTCAATGGAGCCTACTTTAAATGATGGAGATATTGTTTTTATGGATAGAGAAAGTAAAAATCCAAATAAAAATGGAGTTTATATAGTTTCTACTCCAGTTGGGCTTTTTATAAAAAGATTGCAATTAAAATCAGATGGAATGGTCGCTTTAGTTTCTGATAATGAGTCATATTCAGATGAATTAGTAAATGCTGATGATATCGAAGTTTTAGGAAAAGTTATTGGAACTATGTCAAATAGTATATAAAAACCTCTTTACATGTAAAGAGGTTTTTAATAGATTTACAGTGATTCTTTAATATCAATGCTGATGATATTGTCATCTTGATTGATACTATCTAATACTTTCATACTCTCTTCGTCGCTTGGGTCAATTGCACCAAATACAGTGTGAACACCATCTAAGTGAGGTAGTGCATCGTAACATACAAAAAATTGGCTACCACCAGTATTTGGTCCCGCATGTGCCATTGATAAAGCACCTTTTGCATGTTTACTTTCTTGGTCTGTTTCACAAGCTATTGACCATCCAGGACCACCTGTGCCAGTTCCATGAGGACAACCACCTTGAGCAACAAATCCAGGTATTACACGATGAAAATTAAGATTGTTGTAAAAACCTTCTTTTGCTAAATATGCAAAGTTTGCAACTGTATTTGGAGTTTCATCTACAAATAATTTTATATTCATTGCACCATGATCAGTGTTAATTACAGCGTATTGAAATTGTGTTAATTCTTCTTCTGAGTAGTCATATACTTTTAATTCACTCATGTTATATCCTATTTAATAAAGTTTAGCCGTGATTATAACACAAAACTTACCTTTTTCTATGAATCTTTTTATAGGGTTTTTAAGTTTTTGACATTTTTTATGTCTTCTAAATCCTGCATCCAAAATAAAATTTTCTTATCTTCTTCTAGTATATGATTTACAAGAGATGTATTTATAAATTCTTTTAGCTCATCCTCAATTTCATTTATTTGTAATGTAGGGACTTTTTGCATAAATATAGTTAAATTTTCAATAATTTTTTTATGGATATCTTTATGCTCATTTATCATATCAAATTTAATACTTTCCATATAGATTTCTTCATTTTTAAAATGCTTTTCAAAATATTCAAAAAGTTTATGCAAGGTAATCTTAATTTTTTCCATTCTTAATGCTTGTGGAACTTGTTTAAAAACTTCACTAGCAATTTGAAAAAGTTCTTGATGTTCTGCATCTATAAGAGCATTATGTATCGAATAAGAGTTATGCCAACAAAATGAGAATTCTGGAATTTTATGAGTACGTACCCATTGCGATATTTTTTTATCTTCGTATATTATGTGATGAATAAACCATATTTCGACCAAATGGGCTAATTCCTTTTCAATTTCAAGGAGATTCATTTTAGGAAGTTTTCTTGTAAAGTTTTTCATAGAGTCAATAATTTTATTATGTAAAGTTTTTTGTGTTTCAAGGTCGGGGTAAGAAATAGATTCCATATACTGTTCTTCATTTTTAAAATGAGTTTTTGTATAAGAGAGTAGTTCTTTTAAAACATTTCTTATTTTATCGAGTTTTTTATCATTGCTTGTTACAGTAAAAGCTTTTGAAGCTATTTGAAAAAGTTTTTGATGTTCTGTATCGATTTGATTATTGTTAAGACTATAAATTTCTTGCCATGTTAAATCAATCATAATATACTCCTTAAATTATTATGATAACAAATTATGTATTAATGAATAGTTATGACTATTTGATTAGTACTATTTTTTAGCATTAAATAATATGTCCATATCTTTTTTATATACTTTTGTTTCTACTTCAAATAGTCCTAATAAAGTATGAAATAGATTATCTTGTGAAAACTTGTTATCTTTATACAAAGATAGTTTTTCAGTGTCTACATCTTCTTGAATATAACCTTCGCCAAACCAAATAAGGGATCCAATATGTTTTTGTTCATCAGGTGCCATAAAATATGGAAGCCCATGTAAATAAAGACCATCTTCTCCTAAACTTTCTCCATGATCACTCATATAAAGCATTGCAGTTTCATAATCTTTTGAGTATGGTTTTAAAAAATTTATTACTTTTGATAAAAAGTAGTCCGTATATAAAATAGCATTATCATAAGCATTGCTTACTTCTTCTTGAGAACACTTTTCTAGTTGATTTGTTTTACAAACTGGGGTAAATTTTTCAAATTTTTTAGGATACCTTTTATAGTATGCTGGTCCATGATTTCCCATTTGGTGAAGTACTATTAATATATCTTCACCTTTATGTTTTTCAATATAATTTTCAAGTCCAACTAGCATGCCTTCATCCCTGCATTCACCTTCATCACACATTGTATTAGTTTTAGGTGTTCTATAGTCTTCAAAATCAGTTCTTATTGCAACACCTTTTGAATCTGAGTTATTATCTCTCCATAGGATATTTATATTTTTAGTATGTTTTAGTACATCTAAGATGTTTTCAGTTGAAATCCCTTTTTTATAACTATAATGATCTTTATCAAACATTGAAAACATACATGGAACTGATTCTGCTGTTGAAGTTCCACAAGAGTACATATTTGGGAAGTTAATAATGTTTTCTTTTTTTAAAAGAGGATTGGTCTCTTTTTTATAACCATTTAAAGAAAATCTATTTGCTCTTGCTGCTTCACCTACTACCATAATTATAAGTTCTGTTTTTTCAAGTTCATCATTATGTTGTGTTTCTTCTATTTTTGCATCTTCACCAATTGATTTTAGGGTGATTGGCCCACTATTGATAGTTTTATTTATATATTTTCCACTACTATACATCCAATAAGCAGGGTTAATATGATATCGAAGAGGTTTATGTTCTCTAAAAAATGAAGTATAAAACTTACTAAATGCAAATAGCATAATTAAGATAATTGTAAAGGATAAAAAGAGTGTTTTGACTTTAGCAAATAATTCTTTCCCAAATGTTTTATATTCAATTTTAGCTTTATATATAAGATATGATGGCAGAAATCCTAGAAAAAACATATAAAAAACTAATTTTAGGCTAAATAAATCAGAGGATTCATTTAGGTTAGTTTGAAGTGAGTTTCTAATCATATTATCATCAATAATTACATGATAAGTATCCATAAAATATGCTGTAAAAGATGAAATGAATAAAGAAATAATCAAAATAGGTTTAGTTGTATATTTAGAAGAAACTAATGTAAATAAAAATACAAGAAAACTAATTAATAATAGTACAATTGATGATATGTATAATATATTAAAACCATCAAATGGATAGACTTTTAGAAGATTTAAAAAAAATGAAAAATTGTAAAAAATTGTAAAAAATAACGATATTGTAAGTATAAGCTTATACTGAGAAAATTGTTTCAAAAAAAAACCTTTTGAGGAAATTGATATATTGAATAGTAGTACGAAAAAGTTAATACATGGTTAATTTAAATATTGAATTTGATAAGAAATTGTATACAAGATTACTTTTTTTAAAAGTTTGCTACAATTAATGAAAAAAAGGAAAATAATATGTCAAAAATAGTGTTAGTTACTGGTGCTACATCAGGTTTTGGTCGTGAAACAGTTAAAATGTTTGCAAAAGCAGGACATAAAGTCATAGCAGTAGGGAGACGTTTAGATAAACTAGATGAGTTAAAAAATGAGTTAAATGATTGTGATATTTGTACTGTTTCACTAGATGTAAGAGATAAGGAAGCAGTTTTTACAGCTATAGAAAGTTTACCTAGTGAGTATAAAAACATAGATATTTTAGTAAATAATGCTGGGCTTGCTTTAGGTTTAGAAAAAGCACCAGATGCATTATTAGAAGACTGGGAAATAATGATAGACACTAATATTAAAGGTCTTTTGTATATGACTAAAGCCATTCTTCCTACAATGGTAGAGAGAAAAAGTGGCTATATATTTAATTTAGGTTCGATTGCAGGTAACTGGCCATATGAAGGTGGAAATGTGTATGGTAGTACAAAATCTTTCGTACAGCAATTTTCTTTTAACTTAAGAAATGACTTAAAAGGTACAAATATAAGAGTAAGCAATATTGAACCAGGCTTTTCAAAAACAGAATTTTCTAATGTAAGATTTAAGGGTGACGATGAAAAGGCAAATGCTATATATGATGGTATGCAACCATTGGTAGGTGAAGACATAGCAAATCTTATATTTACACTTTCCCAGCTTCCAGAACATGTTAATGTAAACTCTTTAGAAGTGATGCCTACAGCACAAACATGGGCAGGATTTAGTATAGAAAAAAATACTTAAAATTAACTTGTTTATAATGCATTAATAAAATATTTATATAATTCTTCATTATAATTAAAGGTTTTCATAGATGACGAAAAATAAAAAGTCAAATTTGAGTTGGACACTTCTGTTTTTTGCTTGGATAATTGCTACAGTATCTACTCTAGGAAGTTTGTTTTTTAGTGAAGTTATAGGATACATTCCTTGTACACTTTGTTGGTATCAAAGGATTTGTATGTATCCTTTAGTGCTAATTTTGTTAGCAGGAATGGTCCCTTTTGATAGAAGTGTTTTTAGGTATGCTGTACCTTTTATTGCACTTGGTTGGTTTTTTAGTTTATATCATAATTTAATTCATTATGACATTATCCCAGAGAGTGCAAGACCATGTTCTCAAGGGATTCCATGTTCTGTAAGGTATATTGAGTGGTTTAATTTTATAACGATTCCTATGTTGTCTTTTATAGCCTTTAGCCTCATTGGAATTTTACTTTACATGTTAAGAAAGGAAAAATAAAGATGAGTAAACAAAAAATAGTTATTTTTACAGCAATAAGTTTAATTTTGCTTTTTATGGTTGGTGGGTATGTATATAAAAATCAACAATCCGCACAATTTAGCTCTATAGCTCAAAAAAACTCTGAAGCTTTTGTAAGAGAGCATTCTTTAACAATTGGTAATAAAGATGCAAAAGTTCATATTGTAGAATTTTTTGATCCAGCTTGTGAAACATGTGCAGATTTTTATCCTTTTATTAAAGATATTATGAAAAAAAATGAAGGTAATATTAAATTGACTTTGCGTTATGCTCCATTTCATCAAGGTTCAGATCATGTAGTAAAGATGCTTGAAGCTGCAAGAAAACAAGGTAAATTTCATGAAACGTTAGAAATGATATTTGCTACGCAGAGTTCATGGGCTAGTCATCATAAACCAAATCCTGAATTACTATGGAAATATTTAGCAAAACTTGGACTCGATATTGATAAGTTAGTTTTGGATATGAAAGATCCTGCTTTAGATACGCTTATAGCACAAGATTTAGCAGATGCTAAAACATTGGGTGCAACTAAAACACCATCTTATTTTGTTAATACAAAACCACTGGAAAAATTTGGATACAAACCATTAAAAGAGCTAATATACTCAGAACTTTAAACTAAAAGAGAACTTTTTTTGAGTTCTCTTTTTTAGAAGTTTTTGAATGTAGTAGTGTTTTATGAGAGATACATTATAGTTTAGTTTACTCTTATGTAGGGAGCTAAGAAATTGATTATTATTAAAAACACAATAAGAGCAAAACAAATAGCAGCTATATGGGAATTGGCTTTTTTAGTTCCTTTTTGTATAAAAAAATTTGAGCTAAATTTCCAAGTAAAATAAGATATTATAATTGCTACAGCAAGTAAAATTATTGACATGTTAATCCCTTAAAAATGGTTTTCTTTACAACAAGAGGTATATTTTCCTGTTACTGCTTTCGCAAATATTGTTATTTGTGTTCTATTCTTTTTGGCTATAGATTTTATTTTTGCTAGATTTTTTGGTGAAAATGAAAACAACATTTCGTACTCTTCGCCACTACATAGATCTTTTTTAGCAAGGTTTATTAAAAACTTCGCACCTAAATTTCTACTACTTTTACACAGCCTTGATAAATCTTTTGATAACCCGTCTGATATGTCTAAACCAGCATTTATATATTTTGCAGCTTCATAGATAAAGTCTGCTTTGAGTAAAGGTGTTACAAATTTACTATTTGTATGTACTTTCCCTTCTCTCAAAAGTTTGTTTAAATCTTTTTTAGAATTTCCTAGCTTCCCTGTAAATGCAATCAAATCACCTTTTTTCATAGTCTTTCTATAAATTGGTTTTTTTGTTTGAGAAATAAGTGTAATAGAAATCATAAGTTTATCGCCAGAAGTTGTATCTCCACCTATGATTTCAAAATTATATTTTTTTGCTGTTTCTTCAAAAGCATATGAGAGTTCTTGTAGTTGTAAAAGTGAAAAATTTGATGGTAAAACTAAACCTATAAGGGCATGTTTGGGTTTTGCATTCATAGCAATCGCATCCGAAATATTGACTAGCATACTTTTAATAGCGATTTGTTTTAGACTCATCCAAGAAAGTTTAAAATGAATATTTTCGCAAAAAAGATCTTTTGAGTAAACTAAGTTCCCTATAACGGCTCCATCATCTCCAATTTTTTTGTTTTTAAATCCAGAGATAAAGTATCCCTCTTTGTCCATCTTTATACCACACTGTTATTTTGATTTTATATATTTTTTGTATTATACCTTAAGTAAAGATAGAGTAGACTTTGGAACCTACTTAATTTGAGGAGAGTTGACTATGGAGTGTAAACTCATATTAGAAGTTTTTAGATTTGATTGTAAAACTGATTATCTTCCATATTATAAAAAGTATGTAGTGAAGATTGACATGGAAAAAACTGTTGCTGATTTGTTAGCTTTGATCAAAGATGACGAAAAAGTTTTTGAATATCCTACAGATGAATATGCTGCTATTAAAATAAATAATAAAGCTCTTTTTACAAATGTAAAACTCAGTGAAGTAAAAGATTATTTTGGAAAAGAGTTACGATTAGACCCTTTAAATTCTAAAAGAGCTATAAAAGATTTGACTATGAACCTTGAAGATTTTGAAAAAAGGTTTGATATTTTTGCTTCTTTTGTAAACTCAAGTGATAAAAAGGTTTTTAAATCATATATAAAAGAGCACTACTCATCTCCAATAGTTAATCTTGAAGAAGATTATTTAGGCGATGGACTTTTTGCTTTTGCATATGATATGATTCAAAAGTATCCTGAAAGAAAAGAAGAGATTTTAAACTTAATTTGTGTGAAAGATAGTGGAGTTTGGTTACATGTGAATATCTCAAATAAACTATTTCCCCAAAGTTATGAATTAGAAAGAAAAATAGATTTTTTAAAAAATGAAATTATAAAACAAGAGAATTCAGCAAATGATTTTGTTGATAAACAAAAAAACTTTAGCAGTAATTTTTTAAGGTAATATGATGGCACAATATAGATTATTTGATAATATAATAGAAAAAGGTACGGCATATCCTTTGATTCTTGCAGCTCTAGAGTTATTAAGTACATTTGATATAGAAGCACCAATTTTAACAGATTCAAAACCTGATATTGCAGCTGAGGGTAAATCTTTAAATGAAGAAGCTTTTTTATATAACTGTGCTTATAATTTAGCAAGTGCTAAAAAAGACAATGCTGATATAATTTGTGTAGAAGATAGTTCATATACCTCATTAAACTTAACAAAGATTATTCTTCTTGAAGATGTTCAGTTACGAGAAGAGATAGCAAACAAGCTTAAAAAAGATAATTTAGAACTCACTTTAGAGCCAAATGTTTTACATGTAAATGATATTCTAAGGGATGTGATTGGTTTTGACAAATTGCAAAAAAATATACAAAAACCATTTAATAATTTTAATGTAGCTATATTTAATGGTAATAAAACACATAATTTAGAAACGAATGATTCTATTTTAACTTTAATGGGTTTAAATATTATAAATTTTGAAAGACAAAATGATAGTGATGGTTATGAAATATTGCCTGCATCAAAAAATTATGCATATCAACTTGCAGGTAAAATTATGTTAGACATGTTTGATAATGCAGCGGACTTTGTAGTAACAAATGATGCTAGAAGTTTTTTTATGTTTGATTCAGAGCAAAAAAAGTTAGAAAGTATAGTAGGAAGAGATATTGAATTAAGTATTTTTTCAACAGCACAAATTGTTTTATTGGCTTTGGGATGTGAAAATATATCAAAAATGGGCTTAGATAAACACCATATAATAACAGATTTAATATAGTTGGATTAAATAAGACAAATTTAATCCTTTTTAGAATATAATTCTTTATAAAAATTTTAAGTTAAGGAAAAAATATGCCAAAAATTAATCGTTACGTTGATATAGATACAGTAGAAAGAGAAGCTAAAAAAGATTACATAGATAGACATTCTCCATTTATCGCCTGTGCTGATAGTGCAAAAAGTGGAGAAAAGTTTGCTGTAACAGTAAAAGTAGGAAACGAGTATTCTCATCCAGATGATTTTGATCATTTTATAGCGAATGTTGCATTATATAATGGAGAAACATTATTGGGTCGTGCTGATTTTGTACCAGGAACACTTGGTGGACAAGATGCAAAAGGACAAGCTGAAGTAGTTTTTAATATTGTTCCAACGACAAAAAAACTAAAACTAGTAGCACAATCTTACTGTACAAAACATGGAGTTTGGGAAAGTGATCCTGTTGCTGTAACAGTAGAATAATTATTTTAATAAGCCTCTTTTTTATAGAGGCTTCACTCTCTCCAATTTATCTCTTTTTAACACCTCATTAGATACTATTCTTTTCATGACACAAATAGAAAAAGCAAGACTTTTAAAAATATTATATCAATATAGAGCTATGGGATTTGAATACTTTAAAGAGTATAAGCCTGTAGGAAGTAAAGATACTAGCTCTATGTTACCCAAAGAAATTGGACAATTAAAAGAGTCTGTAATGTCTTGTCATTTGTGTAATTTAAGTAAAACAAGAAAAAATGTTGTATTTGGTGAAGGCGATGAAAATGCAAAACTTATGTTTATAGGTGAAGCACCAGGTGCTAGTGAAGATGAAGATGGAAAAGTATTTGTAGGTCGTTCAGGTACAGTTCTAACAAATATAATAGAAAATGTTTTGAGATTAAAAAGAGAAGATGTTTACATAGCAAATATTGTAAAGTGTAGACCTCCTGGAAATAGAGTTCCAACGATGGAAGAAGTGAGTGCTTGTAAACCATATTTAATGCAACAAGTAGAAAAAGTAAATCCTAGTATTATAGTTGCTCTTGGGTCTACAAGTTTTCATCACTTAACAGGCGAGTATGAAACTGAAATCTCTAAGATAAGAGGGGAAGTTTTAGAACTTGGTAATGCTAAGTTGATCCCTACGTATCACCCAAATTTTTTATTAAGAAATCCATCATCTAAAAAAGAAGTTTTTCAAGATATGTTAAAGGTTAAAAGTCTATTATGAAAATATTATTTATTTTTTTTATTTCTATTTCATTAATGTTTGCTAAGAGTGATAAAGTGTCGCATATACCACCACCTAAAAGTGTATTTATAAATTTGAATATTGATACATGTAATATGGATTGTATGGATAAACTTTTAGAAGATGGACAAATATTCTCTTTTTTAAGTTATTATAATAGTTCTATGGATGAACTTTATTCTATGCAAAGTGAATTTGAATACTATCAAAGAATTTTTAGAATTTTTGAAGATGAGAAATTCTCTATTCGAGTTGCTTTACTTGTTCCTCAAAGAAGTATAAGAAGGTACGCATCTACTACAGTTAATTCGGTAATAGCATATCTTGTTTCAAAACAAAATAATTTTGAAGTAAAAGTATTTAATAGTATTGATGAAAAAGAAGAGTCCATTTTAAAAGCACTTGAAGATATAAAAAAAGAGAAATTTACTTATGTAGTTGCTCCTGTTACAAATAGTGGCGCGAAGATAATTAACCAAAATGCGAATGGTTTAATAGTTTACATTCCTACAGTGCATAAGAAAAATATAGAAGAAAGTAATCCAAATATACTATTTGGTGGGATTGATTATGCAAAACAAATAGATACGTTATTGGGTTATACAAATAGTAAAATTGCTTATTTCTCAGATGGAAGTGGCTTGAGCAAGTCTTTAAATACTTTTCTTATAGAAAAGAGCCCACAAATAATTTATAATAAAAGTATAAATGATTCGAGAGTTAGTTTTAAAAGATTGTTAAGACACAATAGAAAATTAGCTGGAAGTTCAATTTTCATGAATACACCGCTTGTGAAAACAAGTCTTATATCTTCTCAATTAAGAGTTTATAAAATAAAACCATACGCTATACTCTCAACACAAATAAATTATAATCCTATGCTTTTAACACTCACGCAGTATGCAGATAGAGACAAGTTTTATATTGCAAATTCTATAGGAAAAACTACTGTTGGTATGGAAGAGCTAAACTCTCTTTTTGGACATGACATTGTTTATGATTGGGTTAATTACTCAACTTCTATAGGAATTGATTATTTTTATACACACTATTTTGTTCCAACAGCTGCAAAAAACTTTAGCGAAAATGTAGTAGACAATCAAGTAGAATATAAAGTTTCAATTATAAGACCAAAAAGATATAAATTTGAAAAAGAGCTATTCTAAAAAATACTTAGAAAAAACTCTTTTGATTTTGGATCTATTCTAATAGGTCGACCTTCTTTTACATAAGCTAATATAGAAGTCATCTCGAAAAGTTTTATATCATCTAACCATACACTTTGTATAAGGGTTAAAGATGCATTTTTTAAATCTAGTATTTTATGTTTTACTTCTAACATATCACCAAGTTTAGCAGAACGAATAAAATCAGCTTCTATATGTTTGACTACAAAATGAGCATTGTTTTGAGTAGGAGACATGCCTCTTTGAAAAAAAAGCTCACTTCTAGCTCGTTCACAAAACTTTAAATAATTTGCATGATATACAATACCACCGGCATCTGTATCATCATAATAAACTCTAATTTTCATAGAAATCCTTACATGTAAAGAAATAACGGTATAATACCGTATGAAAACAACATACTACTATAATTCACCTATTGGTATCTTGAAATTATGCTGTTCGGAATCTTCTTTAGAAGGGCTTAGTTTCGTGCAATATGCAGAGGAAAATCCAAAACAAATTTCTAAAATTCTCTCTACATGTAAAGAACAGTTGGATAGGTATTTTAGTGGAAAGCTAAAAAGTTTTGATATACCTATTGAGTTTACAAAAGGTACTGAATTTCAGCAAAATGTTTGGAAAGCTTTGCAAAATATACCTTATGGTGAAACAAGAAGTTATAAAGATATTGCTACAATTATAGGTAATCCAAAAGCTGTAAGAGCAGTTGGTGGTGCAAATAATAAAAACCCTATAGGTATCATAATTCCTTGTCATAGAGTCATAGGAAGCAGTGGTAAACTTGTAGGATATGCTAGTGGACTTGATAATAAAGAGTGGTTGTTAAAACATGAGAATAAAAAATAGGAAAATTAATGATAAAACCAAATCATATGGAAATAGAAAAAATATATAAAACAAAAGATATTATCCCAGCATTGAAGTATTATGGCAATAGCTTTGATAAAATCAAAACAAAGTATCCAGAACGTGCAAAAGCACTGATACTTGGATATAGAGTAAACCAATCAGGTTTAAATGAAGAGCAGATTCTTTCAGTAGTAGAAAATAAAATACAAGATAGAGAAATTACAGATTTACTTGGTTATAAAGAGATAAAAAGTATACGCTCTTGGAGTGTTTCATCTCAATTAAAACAAGAAGAAAAAGAGTTAGAAACATTAAGAGTTTGGTGCATGAAGTTAGGTGCAATATGTTTGCTAGGGAATCTAACTCAAAAAGATATTATTGAACTTGCAAAAAAACAAGAAGAGTTAGACTGTAGCGTACCAAAAGAGTTTTAAAATTAAAAAGCCTCTCAAGAGGCTTTTTATTATAATTCTTCAGCTATATCTAGACCAAATCCACTTAGCCCAACAAACTCTTTACCTTTTGATGTTGTTAAAAGTTGAATTTTTTCAACGCCTAATTTTTTAAGTATTTGAGCACCAATACCATACTCTTTTACTTCTCTTTTTGGAGAATTTTCATCATCTAAAAATATTAATACTCCGCCATGCTCTTTTAAATGTGAAATAGCTTTAATCATAGCATCAAATTTTTCATTATCAGAAAATAATTCAATATCAGGAATGATATTGTGAAATTTAACAGCAGATTCTTTTTTCACTTCGCCAAAAGTATATACGATATGATGATTGTCTTCATGATCAACCATATCTATACGTTTTGCTTCTGTACCTAAAAAGTTTGTATTTGCTGACGCAATTTCTCTTACTAAAGATTCATGCTGCATTCTATATTCAACAATATCTGAAATATATACTATATGAAGACCATGTTTTTCACAAAAGATATCTAAGTCATCACGTCTAGCCATTGTTCCATCTTCTTTCATGATTTCACAAATAACAGCAGAATCTGAAAGACCTGCTAAACGGCATAAGTCAATTGAACCTTCTGTATGACCTGTACGTACTAGTGCCCCACCTTTTTTGGCTATAAGAGGGAATATATGTCCGGGACGTGCTAGCTCATTTGCACTACTAGCACAATCTGCTAATATTTTTATTGTAATATCTCTTTCATGAGCTGAAATTCCTGTAGTACAAACTCTTGCATCTACTGAAACTGTAAAAGCTGTTTCTAATTGGCAGTCATTTTTCACTACCATAGGAGTTAGATTTAATCTCTTTGCAATATCATCAGACACAGATACACATATAAGACCTTTCGCTTCAGTTGCCATAAAATTTACTTTTTCTGGTGTTGAAAATGTAGCAGGATAAACCAAATCTCCTTCGTTTTCACGGTCTTCATCATCGACCATTACGACCATTTTACCTTGTTTTACATCTTCAATTGCTTGCTTAACTCTTTGTATAGCTGTCATGTTTTTCCTATCTTTGTATAAAATTTTAATTATTATACAAAAAAGCCCTTGACAAACAAATAAAAATCGACTATAATTTCACCTCACTTACACAGTGAAATACTTTTAAATGTCGCGGGATAGAGCAGTTTGGTAGCTCGTCGGGCTCATAACCCGAAGGTCGCTGGTTCAAATCCGGCTCCCGCAACCATTTTTTTAAACATCATGATGGGGATTCGCCAAGCGGTAAGGCACCACGTTTTGGTCGTGGCATTCATAGGTTCGAATCCTATATCCCCATCCACCATTTTTAACTTCCATAAATTTTATATAACTTGAAAACAACTTTTAATTAGTTTATAAAAGTACTTTAAAGATATCATCAATAATCTTAGCTTCTGCGTTAGATGTTTGATTTCTATTGATTGGATAGCTCATTTAAGGAAACTATTAAGCAGCTCAGATATAATGTCACTTATTGTATGAAGAAAGAGGGCTTTAGCTATATTAAGTTTTGGTAACTTTTTCAATAAATACACACTATCCTAGACTTAAAAGAGCAATACAATGAAACGATTATTTTTTTTAAACCATTCCCCTATTGACGTACTTTTTACAAAAACTGCTAATGATTTTGTAGTAAATGAAATACCTCTATATGAATTTAGTGGTGAAGGTGAACATCTCATCTTACATGTAAGAAAAAAAGACTTAACCACGTGGCAAATGGTACAACGTTTAAGTGAAGTCTGTGGAGCCAAAACAAGAGATTTTGGATATGCTGGACTCAAAGATAAAGACGGCATGACTACACAATATGTATCGGTTCATAAAAGTTTTGAAGCAAAACTTGAAAACTTTAAAGATGACAAGATAAAGATACTTTCAAAAACGTATCATAACAACAAAATAAGAGTAGGGCATCTAAAAGGCAATAGATTTTTTATAAGACTGAAGCGTGTCAATAAAGTAGATGGACAAAAACTCATAAATGCACTTAAAACTCTGAAAAAAGAGGGTTTCCCTAACTTTTTTGGTTATCAAAGATTTGGTAGAGATGGAGATAACTATATTTTAGGACGTGAAATCTTAGAAGGCAAAAGAAAAGAGCGTCAAAGAAAAATGAAGATGTTTTTTATCAGTGCATATCAAAGTTACCTTTTTAACGAATGGTTATCATCTCGTCTTGAAATAGGGCATATTTTAGAATCTTTCAATGATGAAGACGCAGCAAAAGCACTTGGTTTTTCTAAAGAACTAATAAAATCACTCAAAAAACAAAAAAAGTTTCTAAAAATGTTTGAAGGTGATGTTGCTCATCACTATCCAAATGGAAAACCTTTTATTGTTGAAGACTTGGAAACAGAAATAAAAAGATTTGAGGAAGAAGATACGACTATAACAGGATGGCTTCCAGGGCATAGAAGTATGCAAAGTGAAGGTTTTGTTCAAGAGATGGATACGAAGATATATGGCGAAGCTGAGCCATTTTTAAAGCAGATGGACGGTACTCGTAGATTCGGTTGGGCATTTTTGAAAGATGTTGAATACAAGTACATAGATGAAGAAAATTGGTTTGAGATGCATTTTTCTTTACCAAAAGGCTCTTATGCTACAGTGGTATTGGAAGAACTTACACACAATCTAAAATAATATGCTATAATCTCGACCTTAAAGGTACGGCAGGTGATTGCTTTGACATAAGTCGAAGAGGAAAGTCCGGGCTGCAATGAGACATGGTTCCGTCTAACGGACGGCTGGGGTAACCCAAGGGAAAGTGCAACAGAAAATAGACTACCATTGTGAAGTTACGAAGATAGGTAACTATCTTTGTGCTTTAGCGGTACAGCGCTTAGCGCAGATATAAAGAGCTTTGCTCTTGATGTCGTATTGAGATGGAAAAGGTGAAACGGCGGGGTAAGAGCCCACCAGTCTTTTGAGTAATCATAAGAGCTTTGTAAACCCAACCTGCAGCAAGAATGGATTGGTCAGTCTCATAATTCTACCATTCGCTAGAGTGTTATTGTAAAATAACAAGTAGATAAATAATCACCCACGACATAACTCGGCTTATCGCTGTGCCTTTAATTACTCTGAAAATAACTAACTTATTGAATTCTAACGTATCCAGTTTCAGGTTGTATTTCTATCGTAGCATCATTTACACCATCATTAAAAGTAAGGGTACAAGGAACTTGTAATATATTTACATATGCAGTTGCAGCAGCATTAGGATTAATTAAATATGGTCTCCCCATATTATCAAAAGATAGTGTTCTTCCACAAGTAGTAACTCTAAGGTTGGTTCCATATTCAGCAGTTAAATCTAATTCAGGTGTTCGAAGATTTACTGTACTATCACCAGTTAATCGCTTTGTAGGATCAATTATATTGTTTGCATAGTTTCCATTAGACCTAATCGAATAAATGTCATTTCCAGCATTAATAGGGTCAGGGACAAATTCTATATACCATCGTTGTTGAAACCATGTGCCAACTGCCGGATCAAATTTATTATCCATCATAGCCAAGTGTTGTGTATATCTAATATGGCTTATAATTTGGTCAGCAGCTTTTCTTGCATTATTATTGTTAAAACTTGGTGCTATCATAACTGATAAAATACCAACGATAACGATAACAAAAACGAGTTCAAGCATTGTAAATGCCATTTTTAGGTTACTTTGGATTGATGTTTTCATAAGAAGATTATACCATATTTTTGCATGATAACTCTTCTTACCATATAATCAAATTAAAATAACTTTCTGTAGTTTCTGTTATATTATCATTCTCATCACAGAGCTTTTTTAGGATTTCTTCTATTTTGTTTATATTTGGGACTATGCCTCTTATTTCTAGGTGCCATTGAAAGTTTTCTATAGATTTTTTGAGATCTCTTTTACTTATCTTCGTTTCTTCAAAAGGGATAAGATGATAAAATCTTTTATTTTTATCTAACCAGTTTTGTAATTTTTTTGAACCATTTGGTGCAGTATATATTTGTCCATGTGCTTTAAAAAGTAAATCAAGTATATTTGAATCACGTTTTCCTGCCCATCCTAGGTAGATTTTTGTAGTTGCACAATTGTCCATTTTGATAAAATCTTTTTCATCTCTTAAAGCTGGTGACATAGTGCATAGTGCATAGTCATAAGACTCTTTACATGTAAACTCATCCCAACTTACATGTAAAGTTTCTATATTTGTAAGATTAAGTGTTTTAGCATCTTGTTTTAAGACTTCAAGCATCTCCTTAGAAGAGTCAATAGCCTTTACATGTAGACACTGTTTTGCTGCTTGTAAAGTATATACTCCTGTGCCACATCCTATGTCTAAAAGAGTTTTGTTTGTAAGCTTTACATGTAAAGACTCTAGTGCTTTAAATATTTTTTTATCAAAGCTATTTTTATCTTCACTATAGCGGGAGTAGTTTTTTGCTTTTTTGTCCCATTGACTCATGCTTTTTCCTTTTTTGTAAAAAGAGATAAATATATACCAATACCTATAAAAATTGCGCCAATAATATGATAAAGATGGAGTTTTTCTCCTAAAAATAGATACGCTAAAAATGAGCCAAAAAGAGGCATGAGATGCGTAAACTGACCTGTTTTATTGGCTCCTATTTTATGGATACCTTGATGCCAAAAGTAATAAGAGACAAAAGAAGGAAAGATTGCTACATACAAGATAGGAGCATAATGCTTTTGAACTAAAACAATATCTTCACTTATAGAATAACCCATAAGCGTATAAGCAATCACTAACCAAAATAGTCCAATATATACAATAGTTGTAAAAAATTCAAAATCATTGAGATTTTTTGGCTTGAATTTTAATAATACAGAGTAAAAAGCCCAAGTTAGAGATGAAGATAAAACCCAAATATCACCATAGTTTAGTTCTAAATGAGTGAGTGTTGAAAGCTCCCCTCTTAAGATGAGAAATATCACCCCACATGTAGATAAAACTATGCCAGAAAATTGTATCAATTTGATTTTTATTTTCAAAATAAAATAGGACAATACTAAAATCAAAATAGGGACAAAAGAGTTGATTAGTAGAGCATTTGTAGCTGCTGTATAGTGAAGTCCTACATACAACAAAGTATTAAAACAGGTGATACCAAGGAGGGCTAAAGCACTTAAAATAAGAAAGTTTGATTTGAGAGTTTGTATAATCTTAGAAAAGTTTTTGACCAATATGGGAAAAACGAGAATTGCAACACCACTCCAGCGAAATAGAGCAAGCTGTATAGGATCTACATCTTCGTGAATAGCACGACCTATAATGAAGTTTCCAGACCAAAAAAGTACGCATAGTGTAAGAAGTATTGGAATTTTTATAATAAATCCTTTAAATTATTAAAAAAAACTTTGAGCAATTATAGTATAATAGAAACCAAATACTCATTAATAGGCATAATAATGAATAAAAAAGTAAATTTACTGAAGTATTTATCTGTTTCAACAGCTGGATTATTGGTACTTTTTTGTGTAGTTTTTATGCTAGTTAATATTGCTACTAATTATAACAAATTTCAAAAAAAATCAGAAATTTTAAAACAAGAATATATGCAAAGTAAAAAGGATAATTTAAAATCAGGTGTTGAACACTTTATAGAGTTGATAAAATATAATAAAAAAAAGATAGAAAAGCAAAAAAAAGAATTTTTAAAAAAACGTGTTTTAATAGCTTACAAAATAGCGGAGCAACTCTATAATCAATATAAAAATACCAAACCTCTAGAAGAAATTAAACAAATAACAATTGAAGCTTTAAGAACTATACGATATGAAAATAACGAATCATATTTCATAGCAGATTTAGATGGATATATAAGGCTTTCTGGAGATAGACCTAAGTATGAAGGTACCAATGTTTTAGAGTTTCAAAATTCTAAAGGTGTTTTTGTTACTAAAGAGGCAATATCTCTTGTTAAAAATAAATCAGAAGGTTACTATACTTATTTATGGGGAAGTAGAAAGAATCAAGAACAAAACAAAATAACGTACATAAAACTTTTTAAACAATTTGGATGGATTATTGGTGTAGGAGTTTATGAAAATAATATTAAAAAAGAGATACAAAAGTATATTTTATCAAATATAAAACAGATGGAATTTAATTATGACCATAGAAATTATATTTTTATTGCACAGTGGGATGGTTTAGGGTTATCTTATCCTGCAACTGGGAAAAATATGTATGATATTCAAGATGAAAATGGCATATATATCGTAAGAGAACTTATAAAAAATGCAAAAAATGGAGGGGGCTTTTTGGAGTATACAATGCCTTCTTTAGAAAATGAACAAAATTCATTAAAGCTTAGTTACACGCAGGGTATCCCTGAATGGGAGTGGTATGTTGGTGCTGGAGTGTATATAGATGATATTCATAAAGAGATAGTAAAACTGAAAGAAGATATGAAAAAAGAGCTTATTGAAACATCTATTGTTACTTTAGTAATTTCATTATTTATAATGATTTTATTTATGTGGATATATTCTAGATTAGGTAAAAAGATAAAAACAGATTTTGTTATATTTGTAGAGTTTCTAAACTCAGTTTTAAAATCAAATAAAAAGATTGATAGAAATAAATTGAAGATAGAAGAGTTTGACTTAATGGCAGAACATGCAAATTTTATGTTGGATAATAAAATAAAACTAGAAAAAAATTTAAAACTTTATAAGCATATTGTAAATACTTCTGGTGATTTTTTGTCTATGGTTGATAGAAATTATGTATATCTTGCTGTAAATGAAACATATTTGAAATTTTTTAGAAAAAATAGGGAAGATATTGAAAATAAAACAGCAAATAATTTATTTGGTGAAGAAATGTTTCAAAAAACAATAAAACCTTTGCATGATAGGGCATTGGTAGGAGAATCTTTTATTGAAGATGTTTGGTACAATAAAGATGGCAAAGATAGATGTTTGCAAACTAGTTTTTTCCCTTATTATCAAGCGCAGGAGAAACTACCTTTTGGATTTGTAATATCAGCCAAAGATATTACACAAATTAAAATAATCGAAGAAAAATTAAAACTTTGGGCAAAGGTATTTCAAAATACAAGTGAAGCTGTACTTATTTGTGATGCCCAAAAACATATTATTACTGTAAATACAGCATTTTCGCAAATAACTGGTTATAAGGAAGAAGATGTTGTAAATAAGCCAGTAAAAATTATGCAAAATGATACAGAAGGAGATTTTTTTAATGAAATTTTTGAAATAGTATCTAAAGAAAATTTTTGGAGTGGTGAAGTTGAAAATCTCAAAAAGACAGGAACATCCTATCCAGCACATTTAAATGTAAATGTAGTAAGAGATGAGAATAGTGTTATTACAAATTATATTATAGTTTTTAATGATATAACAAAGTCAAAAGATTCAGAAAAAATGCTTTCATTTTTAGCTCATCATGATGTTCTAACAAAACTCCCAAATAGAACCTTACTGATAGATAGAATTACACATGCAATCGAAAATTCTAGTAGATTAAAAAATAAAATAGCTATATGTTTTATAGATTTGGATAATTTTAAAAAGATAAATGACAGTTATGGACATAGTTACGGTGATGAGGTATTAATTCAAGTTGCGAGTAGGATTAAAAGTGCTATAAGAAAAGCTGATACTCTTTCTAGAATTGGTGGAGATGAATTTGTATTGTTATTAGAAAATATAAATGATAAAACAGAGATAAAAAATGCTATTTTTAAAATACAAACATTATTAAAAGATACTTTTATAGTAAATAAACAGAAGTTTTTTATCTCAGCGAGTATTGGTATTAGTTTGTATCCTGATGATGGTATGGACAAAGAAATGCTTATTAAAAATGCTGATATTGCTATGTATAGTGCAAAAGATGCTGGAAAAAATGCTTATAGATTTTTTACAAAAGATATGAGTTTAGCCTCTTACGAAACGGTTAATATTGAAAGTCAATTAAAAGATGCAATTATAAAAAAAGAATTTATTGTTTATTATCAACCGCAAATAAATTTAAAAACAAAAGAAGTAATAGGTTTAGAAGCACTTATAAGGTGGAATCATCCTCAATATGGAATTTTTGCTCCTAGTAAGTTTATAAAGTATGCAGAAGAGACAAGAATGATAATAGAGATAGGGGAGTTTGTTCTTTATCAAGCTTGTAGTGATGTCGTGAAACTGCAAAAAGAAAACAATTTTTTAGGCAGGGTTTCTATTAATGTTTCAGGTGTGCAAATAGAACATAGTGATTTTTTGACTACTTTAAATAAAGTTATAAAAATGACTAAAATAGATCCAAATACAATAGAATTAGAAGTAACAGAATCTACAATTATGAATGAACCAAATATGTGGATAAATCTTTTGTCTAGTATGCAAGAAAGTGGTGTAAAAATAGCAATTGATGATTTTGGAACGGGGTATTCGTCTTTGAGTTATCTTCAAAAACTGCCAATAGATAAACTGAAAATTGATATGTCATTTGTTAGAAATATTCCACAAGATGAGAATGCTTGTTCAATTGTAAATTCTATTATAAATTTATCAGATGGTATGAAAATGATAAGTATTGCTGAGGGTATTGAAACTAAAAAACAAGAAGATTTTTTAGAAAAAAATGGTTGTCATGAGGGACAAGGATATTTATATGGTAGGCCTATGCCTATTAAAGATTTATTAATATGGTTGGATACATTTGAACAAGAAAAGTAAAGTAGTTTTAAAAAACTCGGAAATATTTGGAAATTATAATTATTTAGAGCAGAGTTGGACAGTGCCTTCTTGGGTTGCTAAGAATGAAGATTTTATAGAAGTATTAAAAGATACAATTTCATATAATATTACAGACCAAGATTATAGACAGCCATCTTCTTTTGAAGAACTGTTTGCTTATCTTAGAGGAAAAAACTATGCAGTTTTTGATGAAAGATTTGTTGTTTGCCTCTCACAAGGAAGACTTAGTTATCTTACAAATGTTGGCTTTAGTAAAGTAAGTGCTACAGAAGATATATTTGACTTAAAAAATTGGAGAATTAGATAAATTCTCCGTTTACATAATACCATTTATTGTTTTCTTTTAAAAATTTACTTTTTTCAGTAAAAGAGATATCTTGTGAGTTTGAAAAAAGAGTTGCTTTAAACGTAACGTAGGCTTCATTTTCATTTTCTTCAAAGTGAATGATTTGAAGATTTTCAAATTTGGTTTGCTTAGAAAAGTTTTTAACAGCTTCTATATTTGTATCCCTTGTTGTACTGTGTGTGGTATTTATAATATATTTGTACTCATTGTAAACAAATGCAGAATATCTTGATTTCATCAAAAGTAAGGCACTTTGAGCTATTTTACCTTTGTGGTATGGATTACAACATTTTTTATATTTTTCACCACTACCACAAGGACATTTCGAATTAATGGTCATTTTTAGCCCATAGGGTATAAAATATCTTCATGAACAGCATCAAGCTTTCTCATGAGTTCATCACTAATTTTATATTCAAATGCAGCCAAAGTATCATCGAGTTGATCTGCATTACTTGCTCCAATAATAGTAGAAGCAATAAAATCAAAGTGCATACTCCATGCAGTAGCAAGTGTTGTTAAACTTACATCGTACTCTTTTGCTATTTTTAGGTACTCTTCAACAGAAGATAATGTTTTATCATTTACAAATCTTTTTGCTTGAGCTTGTATTCGAGGGTTTGGATTGTTTAAATACTTTGCAAACCTTGCATTTTCAGGATAAAATTTTTGGTTATATTTTCCTGTTAGCACACCACCTGCTAATGGAGAGTAGGGGAGTAATGATATATTTTCTTTTCTGCACACATTTGATAATTCGTCCATAAATCTTCTATTAAGCATTGAGAAATTGTTTTGAATAGATTGAAATCTTGTTAAATTTTTAAACTTTGATACTTCATTTGATTTTGTAAGACCATATGCACTATCATTAGAAGTTCCAATGTATCTAATTTTCCCTTGTTTTACAAATTCATCAAGAACATATAAACTCTCTTCAATAGGTACACTCATATCAGGCCAGTGAACTTGGTAAAGATCTATATAATCAGTTTTTAATCTTTTTAAAGTATTTTCTAGCGCTTTAGTAATGTGAAACCTATCAATTGCTGTAAGACCATGTCTAATAGGAGGAACAAACCAACCGTTTGCAGCACCTGCAACTTTAGAAGCGAGTATGATAGAGTCTCTAGGTTTAGTTTGCAACCATTCACCTATAATCTCTTCTGTAAGCCCTGCATATTCACCCGAAGGAGGTACTGGATAAAGCTCAGCTGTATCAAAAAAATTGATTCCCATATCATAAGCTTTATCCATAATTTTAAAAGATTCTTTTTTATCTGCAGACGTACCAAATGTCATAGTACCAAGGCAGATTGGGGTGACTCTTAATCCACTTTTTCCAATATATCTGTATTGCATCATTAAAACCTTTGTTAAATATTTACTATATTATAGTACAATTGTAATTAAGTAGGAGTGTATTATGCATGAAAAAATAGACAATGGAAAATTACTTGAGCTTTGCAATGTTTTACACATAAGTGATGATAGTTCAGAAGCTAAAGTCATGAATACATTTTTATCTTCACATGTAAAGAAAGCTTATACTGCTAATTGTTCAGAAGAAGGCATAAAATCTTTTTTTTGCTATAGACCTGATATTGTAATTTTAGATCTAAAAATATCAAATGAAATAAATATTGAAACTCTTAAAAAATTACGTGAAATTGATGAAAACAGTATAGTGATTTTAACTACAAGCACTCAACAAAGTGAATTTTTTATTACTGCAATTTCTCAAAATATAAATAGCTTTTTACTTAAACCTGTAGAAAAAGGCAGACTGTTAAATGTTTTATATGATTCTGCTGTTTTAATACACTCTAGATTTCAAAATAAATATTATGAAACGTATGAGCAAAAAATTATTGATAAACAATCAAATATGATTCTTATTTTAAATGAAGAATTTGATATAAAAAGAGCAAATGCTAAGTTTTTTGAAACTTTTGAGGTGGAGAGTATTGAAGAGTTTTCAAAAAGATATTCAAAAGAAGATATCATTCTAGATTGTAAAATATATCATGATTTTTTAAGTAAACTAGATACAAAAACTATTATTGATATAGTTGATCACCCTAAAAATAAATATGTTTCAACAATAATTGATTTACCAAATTATGATGTAAGAGCTTTTCTTATTAATGGTAGTAGAGAAAGAAATGATAGGGGTGATGTTGAATATATACTATCATTTGCAGATATAACAGCGTATGAAATAGAAAAAAGAAAAATTGAAAAGAGTAGCCATATTGACCCTCTTACAAAAATTCATAATAGATATATTTTTGAAGAGCTTTTTAAATATGAGTTAAATATGAAAAAAAGATATTCTCAGCCATCTTCACTAATCTTTTTTGATGTAGATGATTTTAAAAGTATTAATGATACATATGGGCATAATGTTGGAGATGAAGTTCTATCAGCTATTGCTATATTTTTTAAGAAAAAGATACGTGGAGTAGATTCATTTATTAGATGGGGAGGTGAAGAATTTATAATCCTTTTGCCATATACAAATAAAAAAGAAGCACTTGATTTGGCAGATAGAGTAAGAATAGAGCTTTCAGAAAAAACTTTTGAACATGATATAAAGATAACGTGTAGTTTTGGTGTAACTGAGATTGATGAAGAAGATACTTATTTGAGTTTTATTGAAAGAGCCGATAAAGCACAATATAAAGCTAAAAGTACAGGAAAGAATAGAGTCTTTTACATGTAAATTTTACATGCAAAAGATGGTAATATTGCTATTGTGAAGATTAATGACTATTTAAAAAAGCTTTAGTCCTTTTGATTTTATTCATTGTTTCAAGAGTTTTTTGTTTTTCAATTTGCACAATAGAGATGGCTTCTTCGATGAGTGCTTTAGCTTCTTTAGCTTCATCTATTTTTGTTATTATAGGAACTTCATTAATGAGTTTTTCTATAACATTTATATTATTGTCGATAATAGCTAGTTTTAAACTACTCAACCATTTCATTGACAGTTTCCTCATTCCATGCTTGTAATAGAATTTTTGTTACATTAATAACTTCATCTAATTTTGCTGTATTATTTGTAATGTTACATTCAGTTAATAGAGCTATTTGTTGTGTATAAAGACCACTTAAGTAGTGTGAAATATCTCCACTATCATAATTAAGTGAATTTATAAGTTCTGAGAATATAGCCGTTGTTCTATTTATCCAATATACTCTTTTTTCTATGTCATTAGCTTCAATTGATCTTTTTGCTTGTGAAGCAAATTTTAATATTCCTTCATAGAGCATTTTTATTAATTTTTCTGAAGATTCTATTGATACATTATTTTGTGAATATGCTGAGTACGCTAAATTTGATTTCATAATTTTTCCTTAATTATTACTAGAGTTTGATTGTTCAATCATCATTGAAAGTGATTGAAATTGATTATTTAATTTATTGATGATAGAATCATATGCAGCAAATCTTGTTGCCATAGTATCATATTTTTGGTCTAATGATTCTATTGTTTTTGTTTTTTCATCAATTAATGATTGATTTTGTGTGTGTAGTTGAGTATTATATAATTCAAGTATAGATTCGGTACCAGTTACATAACTTGCTAATAAAGAATTAAATTTTGTAAAATAGCCTTCTTTTGTTTCACTTTGTGAATAAACTGTTTTTTCGCTTAATCCAATATTTTCAAGTTTTGTTGCATCTCCAGAAACTGATATATCATAACCTGAAGATTCTATGAGATTTATGCCAAGACCATCACTATTTAGATTAGCTACTACACCTTCAATATTTGCATTGTTAATTGCTTCCTTAAGTGCTTGTGCTTGTTCCGATGCTGTACCAGTTAAACTAACTACTATATTTGTATCATTAATTACTAAATCACCATTTAAAATATCATTTGGAGTAGTTCCGTTAATAGCAAAACCTTCTATCTTAGTTTGAGAATAAGTTGTTGATCCTCTGAAAAAATCTTCTAAGTCAGTTGGATTTTCAGATATTTTTGCATCAAAGATACTTTTATCAAATTCTAAAATTCCAGATTCGTTTAAAGTAATACCAAAATCATTGAGACTTCTTGTTCTTGTATTTCCTATCTTGTCCCTTGAAAAATTAGGATCTTCTTCTTTTCCTTCTATTAATAACTGATCTATTTCTTCTTCAGTTCTTGGTACAATATCTGAAAGTAGAAGTTGTTTATTAATATCTGACTTTAATATTTTTATTTCATTAACATTTTGAAAATTACCTGCGGCACCACTATTTTCATCATATTTCGTAGATTCATTTAGATTACTTATAAGCTCATTATAACTGTTTACAAAAGCTTCTAGATTATCTGATATATCTGAAGTATTTTGTGTTATAGATACATTACTTAATCCAGTATTTTTATTAAGAGTTATAGTTGTTCCTTCTACCAAGTCATCTATAGTGTTACTATCTCTAGTAATATTAATTCCATTATATTTAAAAGAGGCATCGGTAGCATTTTGAATATGGTTTGTTTGTGCTGATGAAGTATTGTCCAGCCCAAAAATTATATCAGAACCATCTAGTGATGAGATTGACATATTTGTATCAGTTGATTCAAATACAAGAACACCATTTTCTATTTTTGAAGTTAGAACATTACCTAAATTTGCATCAATTTTGGATTGGATTTCTGTAATACTATCTCCTGTACTAACACTTATATCATAATCTGTACCATTAATGTTAAAAGTGAGAGTATCTCCAGCACCTGTATATGAACCAGTTGGAGTACTAGCTGTATATTCATAGTTTGTTAAACCCAAATTGAATAAACTATCTCCAGTAGACGTCATTGTTATAGCATTATTTTCACCAGTGTCGGTTGATTGTATTATTAGTTTATAGGGTTCATCTCCACCTACATTTAATATTGAAGCGCTAATTTTTCCATCAGTTGCATCAGTAATTTTATCTTTTAATTCAGTAATTGAAGTAGTAGAATCAACATCAATATCATAATCTTGCCCATCGATACTTAATCGTATTGTATCATTACCAGAAGCAAATGTTGTATTTTTATTAGCAAAAGATTTACTTTGATAAACATCTTTTAATGCAAGATTTTGTATATCTATATTAAAATTTTGTATGTTAGTTCCTGCTTCTACTGTTACAGAAATTGCATCATCAGATACTAAAGCACTTCTTTGTAAATAACTTAGTTCATCTGAAAGAGAACTAGTTGATGCTTTGAAAGTAGAAGTCAAAGTACTTATTATAGACAAATCTGATTGTTTTGTTGTATTTGTCTCAATCTTAGCTTCAAGTGGTTTTACTTGATTACTCTCATCAACTTCTCTAAGTTGATCAATAATATCATAGCTTAGTACACCATCACTACCAAGTCCTAAAGATGTCATTGTAGATGCCATTATTTATCCTTTTTTATCAAAGATAGTTCCTATGATTTCTTGCATTTTTTCAGATAGGAGCATAGCTTCTTCTGTCGGAATTTTTCTAATCATTTTTCCACTACTTCTTTCCATAACATTAACGAACATGGTATTGATTTTATCATTAAAACCAAATTTAACATTGGTATCTAATGCTTCCATATTATCGTTTAATTTTTTGACCGTTGCCGTTAACTCTTCTGAAATATCTTGTTTCTCTTGAGTATTCTCTCTAGCACTTTTTGCCATTTGATGAGAATTTTCAACTTGTCTAACTTGCGTTGGAGCTTCAGCTTTTGGTGTAGCAACTGCTGATTCAACTTGTTTACTCGTTGTACTAAAAATATCCATTTTGTCCTCCTTGACAATTTATTATGTACTTTTATAAACTATACATCGACTAAATTTTTTTTTTTTTTAATTTTATATGGTTATTATTAGAATTAGTATAATATTAGGAAAAATTATTGGGAGTAGGTTTGTGAAAATTGCTTTGGCATGTCAATCAGTCTTATTGGAAAAATCTTTAGAAATATTTTTAAAAAACTATTTAAGTCCTTATAAGCAATGTGATTTTGTTATAAGTGATAGCCATATAGAAATAGATAAGCCACTATTTTTTATTTCTTCCGATGATTCAGATTTAAATATTCCTTTTTCTAAAAGTTCTTTAATTATGGCTATAGAAAAATTTTATAGCACTATGAATGAACAAAATATAGAAAAAAATGTAAATATGGTAAAGAAAATAGATATAAATGAATTAGAAGAAAAAATAACTAAATTAACAAATAATTTTAGAGATGATTTAGTAAATATTATAAAAGATTATTATGAAGAGTAAAGAGTTAACAAAAAAAATAGTAGCAGGAAAATATAAAAATTTAAATATTAAACTTCCTTCCTCTGATAGTACTAGAAGTACAAAATCAATTATGAAAGAGTCTTTATTTAACACTCTTCAGTTTGATATAGTTGGAGAAAATTTTGTAGAAGTTTTTGGTGGTAGTGGTTCGATAGGATTAGAAGCACTGAGTCGTGGTGCTTCACATGCTTACTTTTTTGAAAAAGATAAAAATGCCTATAAAATACTAAGAGAAAATTGTTTTAATATTGCAAAAAATGATACTACATGTATAAATGGAAATAGTTTTGAAGAGTTTCCAAAATTTATTAAAACATTAAAAAAACCTGCTTTTTTTTATTTTGACCCTCCTTTTTCTATTAGAGAAGGTATGGAAAACATATATGAAAAAACATTAGAAATCATATCTATGATTCCAAAGGAATTATCTCTACTTATAATAGTCGAACATATGAGCTCACAAAAAATGCCTGAAAGCATCTCTACTTATACTCTCAAAAAAACCAAAAAATTTGGAAAAAGCTCTCTATCATACTACGTTTAAATCTTTACATGTAAAAATGGATTAATTTCCATTTTCTTTCTTTATAAGAATTAAAATGCGACCAAAGGTTGTGCTTCAGTGATATGAATTTTACTTGGACTTTGTTCAAGTAAAAGAAGACAGTAAAGTGGAACACCAATTGCTTTAACATATACAAATATGTCAAAGGAAGATTATGAGAATTGTAAGTGCTTTCATCTTACTACTATTAACTATCACATCTTTAAATGCTGAAAAAATTAGAGAGATTGCTAATATTATAGGCGTTAGAGAAAATCAAGTTATTGGATATGGTTTGGTTGTTGGACTTAATGGAACAGGGGATGGTTCTTCTTCAGAGTTTACAATCAGATCTCTTTCTAACCTTCTTCAAACAGTAAATGTAAAAATTGACCCAGCAGATATCAAATCAAAAAATGTTGCAGCAGTTATGGTAACAGCAGCTCTTCCAGCTTTTGCTAGACAAGGAGATCGACTAGATGTTACTATTTCTTCAATAGGTGATTCAAAATCTCTTGAAGGTGGTACTCTTTTAATGACAGCATTAAAAGGTGTTGATGGAAATATATATGCACTTTCTCAAGGATCAGTCACAATAGGTGGTCGAAATGGAAAAGGTGGTGGCGTAGCAAATCATACAACAGCAGGAACTATTTTTAATGGCGGAATAATTGAAAAAGAAATTGTTTATGATATTTATAATCAAAACTTTGCAAATCTTAGCTTAAAAGACTCTAATTTTAAAACTGCTGTTTCAGTTCAAAATGGTTTAAATGACTTTTTTCAAGAAGACATAGCAGTTGCAATTGATCCAAGAACTATAAGACTTATGAAGCCTGCTAGTGTATCAATGGTTGAGTTTCTAGCTAAAACTTTAGAGGTAAATGTTCAATATCAAAAAGAAGAAAAGATAGTTATTGATGAAAGAACAGGTACTATAATTTCTGGTATTAATATAGCAGTTGATCCAATCATAATTACACATGGAGATATCACAATAAAAATTTCACCTAAGAAAAAAATTGTGGAAGAAGAACTTACAGATGGTTTAAATATGAAAGATGGAGTTCATATAGGGGTAAATGAAAATTTATTAAACATGGAAAACGACAAAATAACAGTAGCAAATATTACAAGAGCTCTTCATAAATTAGGGGCAAAACCTAAAGATATTATTTCTATTATAGAAAATATAAAAAGAGCTGGTGCAATTAGAGCTAAATTGGAGGTAATCTAATGATTGATAATTCAATGGCACTTATGCATACAACATATAGTCCGCAAAATATAAAAGTAGAAAATAGTAGTGATGCTCAATTGAAAGAGCAAACAGATAAATTTGAAGCTTTTTTTATTAAAAAGGTTTTAGATATTTCACTAAAAAATGATAATAAACTTTTTGAAAAAGATGCTGGTGATAAGATATATAACTCAATGTATAACGATGCTATGAGTAATTCTTTAACAGGTAAATTTGGATTTAGTGAAATGTTATTTGGATTTTTAAAAGAGGGGCGTTAAGGTTTATTGTTTTTGACCGATATAAGAGTATAAGTTATATATGAAAGGTCAAAAATGATTTCAAAAGTTGCAGCTGGATCATCAGCTTATTTGCAACAGGTTAACTCTAATAATAAAAAAGAGTCTACTCCTGTTGACAAACCAAAAGAGATGGATAAAGTCGAATCTATAAAAGAGCAGATACAAAGTGGTGAATATAAAGTTGATTCACGAAAGACTGCGGAGGCCATAGCCGAAGATTTGATTTAGTCCATGAAATAAGGACAGAATCATGTTATCACATTATCTTAAAAGTTCAGTAGAAGATATTGACAATTTAATAGAATTAACTAGTAAAGACATTTTGGATATAAAAGAGGCTAGACATGAAGTCATCTTTGATAGAACAAAGATAAAAAATGATTTGATTAAATCGTTTGAAAATAAAAAAGCTCTTTTAGATAATGAATTAATTAAGTTAGTAAGAGATAACCCAAATAAATCTTTAGAAGATATTTTGGACGATACTCAAAAGAAAATGCTCGATGCTATGAAAAATAAACTTTCTATTTTAAAAACTAAAAATAAAGAATATGCTAGATTTGTTGTGACAGTAAGCGAATTTTACAATACACTTCTTGATAGAGTTTTTCCTAGAGTTCGAGAAGGTTATAAAAACTATAATCATAAACCAGCTTCATTTTTACAAGTGAGGGCTTAATTATGAGTTTATTTAGTACATTAGGGACGGGGGTCTCTGGATTAAAAGCTTCTGAATTAGCAATGTCAACAACAGGGCATAATATAGCAAATGCAGATAATGCATACTATACAAGGCAACGTGTAGTAACTCAAGCAAGTGAACCATTACACACTGATCCAGGAGACATAGGAACTGGAGTTAGTGTTACTACTATTGTTAGAATTCATGATGAATTTGTATATACAAGATTAAGAGAGAGTTCAGGGGATCTTTCTTATGACTCTTATAACAAAAAAACACTTGAAGAAGTATCAAAATATTTTCCTGATTTAAATGATAGTGGTGTAGGAGTTGATATACAAAACTATTTTGCTTCATGGAACGACTTAGCATCTAATCCAGATGATGCTGCACAAAAAATAGCATTAGTTCAAAATTCAGAAACTCTTGCTAGTAATCTACAAAATTCAAGAAATAATATTAGAAAGTTACAAGATTCTGTTAATGAAGAATTGATAACAAATGTCAATGAACTGAATCGTATAGGTGAACAAATCGTAGAGTTAAATAAAGCAATAAGTAGTGTTGAAGTAATAGAGCCTAATAGAGCAAATGATTTAAGAGATCAAAGAGATCAGCTTGAGTTGACTCTTTCTAAACTTGTAGACATATCTGTTTTTAAAGGTAATGTAGAATCAGATAATGTTATAGATCCTAACCTTACTGATCAAGGAAGAGATTATAATTTAAATATATCAGGACACTCTTTTGTTGATGGTATGACTTTTCATCCTATTGAAATCAATAATGAAAAAAATGGAAGTAGTTATTATTCAATCTATTCAAAAAGCCAAGATGGATCTACTGTTGAAATCACTAATAAGCTAGCAGGTGGTAAAATTGGTGCAATGCTTGATTTAAGAGGAAGAAGTATAGTTCCTGGTTCTAATAATGGTTATCCAGAAGATGGAACTTTACAAGGTTATATTGATAATTTAGATTCATTTGCAAAAACTCTTATAGAAGAAACAAATAACGTATATGCACAAAGTGCACAAGAAGATATGGTATCACTATCGAATTCAGGGTTAGAAGAAAATATTTCTTTAGAAAGTTATAATAAAAGTATAAAAGATGGAACTTTTGATGTTATTGTTTATGATAAACAAGGGAATGAAGTTGCAAGGAAAGCTGTAAATATTAATACGTTAACAACTATGGATGATGGTACAGCAAATAGTATTGTAGGGCAATTTAATACATCAACTGATGATAATGGAGATAATAATGCATTAAATGATGTTGATGATTATTTTACTGCTTATTATATGTATGATGATGATACAAATAAAGGTAAACTAAGTTTTTCATCTAAAGATAGCTTATCTGGATATACTATTGCTGTAGATGATCATGGAACAAATTTTGCGGGAGCTATAGGATTAAGTTCATTTTTTAAAGGAGAAAGTGCAGCTGATATTAGCGTTACCACTGAATATGTAAAAGATCCAACAAAAATGAATGCATATGGAGCACCAGTAGATGGAAATAATGATGTAGCAAATAATATGATTCAAATACAATATGAAAAATTAGAGTTTAGTATGGGTAATAACTCTAATATTTCAGAAACTATAGAAGGTTTTTATCGATATGTTACAACAGAAATTGCAACAGATGGACAAACAGCAGGAAGGCTTTATGAAACAAGTTCTGCTCTTTTTAATACAGTTAATGCCGAATTTCAATCTATAAGTGGTGTGAATGTGGATGAGGAGTTATCTGCTTTAATTAAGTTTCAAGCTTCTTATGGAGCTAATGCAAAAGTGATAACTACAGTAGATCAAATGTTAGATACTCTTTTAGGCTTAAAGCAATAGTGAAGTTTCCTCTTTATAGTACATTATCAATTTGTTTTATATTACTAGTATGCTTTTTTGCAGGATATGTATATTCTGGAAATGCTTATGAGTTAAATCCAGAAGCAATACTTTTAGCACCATCTTTTGAATTTCCATTGGGTACAGATAGACTTGGAAGAGATTTATTAGCTAGAATAATTGAAGGTGGTAAAATTTCTTTAAAGATAGGATTAATTAGCTCTATAATAACAAGTTTATTAGGTCTTATTATAGGAGTTAGTGCAGGATTTTTTAAAGGTAAAACAGATAAAACAATTATAGTTTTGATAGATCTTTTTCTTACTTTCCCAACTTTTTTCTTACTCTTGGCACTTATAAGTTATGTTAATGCATCTGTTTGGGTGATTATTGTTGTTATATCAATAACAGGATGGATGAGTATGGCTAGGATGATAAGAAGTGAAAGTTTTGCTATATCTAATGCACCATTTATTAAAATATTGACAATTGGTAAAGTCAATAGTTTAAAGATAATACTTAAGTATTTTACTCCAATGTTAGCACCTATATTTTTTATTAGTTTTACTTTTGGTATTAGTGGAGCAATACTTGCTGAAAGTGGTCTAAGTTTTTTAGGAATCGGTATAAATCCTCCTCAAATTAGTTGGGGTACAATTTTAAGTGAAGGAAAAGAAGTTATTGACATTGCTTGGTGGTTAAGTTTCTTTCCTGGACTTATGATATTTATTGTGACATACTCTTTAATAAATATATCTGATTACTTACAAACAAAAACAGACTCCAAAGAGTCTCAAAGTGAATAAAGTTTATGAATTATTAGAAAAAGAGATAATTAAAAGAAATTCACATTTTGAGTTAAATGAAGATAAACCCGATCCTCTTTTAATAGCTTCGATATATAAAGATGAATATATTTCATTGATATGCGCACTTTTTGCCTATGGTAATGTACAATCAATAATGAAATTTTTAAAATCACTTGATTTTTCATTGCTCGAAAAAAACAATACTATCTTAGAAAAAAGTTTAGAAAAGAGTTATTATAGATTTCAGTCAAATCAAGATGTGATTGAGTTTTTTAAAACAATGAAATTATTAAAACAAAGTACATCTTTAGAATCACAATTTTACGAAGGATATAAAAAAAAATTTGATGTCATGGAAGGGTTATCTTTTATAATCTCTTACATGTACGACTTAAATTCTTACCGCTCTCGTGGATATGAATTTTTGATTGGAAAAATCCCTACATGTAAAAATAATTCTCCATATAAAAGGTGGCATATGTATCTTCGTTGGATGGTACGAAAAGACAATCTTGATTTGGGTCTTTGGACAAGTATAGATAAAAAAGATTTACTAATGCCTCTTGATACTCATACTTTTAATATTGGACAAAAATTAGGACTTATAAAAAGAAAGAGTTATGATTTTAAAGCTGTTTTAGAATTGACAGAAGCTCTGAGAAAATTTGATATAAATGACCCTGTAAAGTATGATTTTGCCCTTTATAGGATTGGTCAGGAAAAAATGTTAGAGAAGAATAAGGCTTGAATACTTAATTCAAGCCTTATTAGAATTATTTTTCTAAAATAATAATCTTACCTTGTACTTTTCTCATAACAGAAATACCAGGATAGCCTGTTCCATCATAAGGGTCTTTAAATTCAGTAAAATAACCTCGGTTAAATGGTTCATCTTTCATATGAAGAATAACCATACCAGGATAACCTTTGTATAAAGGGATACCTAAGCCATTTTTATAAAGAGTTGCAGATTTATTGGCTCCATAAGCTATTAATTCACCACCTTTATTTTTAGCAAATCTACTTGCAACTTTTTTAACATCACCTGAATCATTTGGATAATCACTTGAGTTCCATTTACGATCAGTATTTTTAATAACTTTTACCATCTCTTTTTTAATAGCTGCAACTTTATCAAGTTTGTCTTGAGGTATAGAACCGATTTTATCTTGATTAAAATATTTATTGCTTCCATTATGAAAAAGGTCATCTAGCGAGTCATAGTAAATATAGCCTTTAGATTTTAATAAATTTAAAGCATCCGTTTTTTTAGCAATAAAGTCATCAATGTTTGACCCAGCAATAAGACTTTTTAGGTTGTCTCTGTATATTTTAGCATTTTTAAACATATCTAAAACAAAACTCACTTTGATAGTAATCATTGAGCCTTGATATCCATAATCTGGATGATTTTTTATCAAAGTAGCAAAGTTTTTTCTAAAATCATTTTCATAAGCTAAAAAACCTGGTAAGTTTTTATCTACAAACTCAACTTTAGATAATGATGCATTATAGTTCTTTAACTCTTTTGTTTTACCAACATTAAGAAGAGTAAGAAGATCATCAAAACCACGTACGGCCTGTCCATACCTAGCCTTTTGATCTATTAGCTCATTTGCAGCAGCTGATTGCTGCGCTTTATTAGTTGAAAGCTGAATATATTGTTTTTCATAACCATTAAGTTTATCTTGCAAAGCAAGTCCATCAGGTGATGACATATAACCTTCAGATATCTTAGCAATATATTTTTTTGCTTGTTCAATTGTTCTTTCTACACTTTTATAATTTGTTTTTTGAAAGTAACCTGGAATCCTATTGATTTGCTTTTCTGCAAATTTTTTATATTTTATATCTTTTTTAAGCTGTTTCTCTGGTGAGAGTGGTTTTTTAGCTGCCTCAAGTGGCATACTAGATATAAAAAGGCCTAGACAGAGTGCTAACATAATTTTAGCAGTCAACTTTGGAATCATATACATGTTTTTCTCCTCAATGTAAAATCTCTGAATTCTACTCCAAATTAACTTAATAATAAATATGTTGAATAAATAGTATTCTAAATATATATTTGAGTTGTAAAAGATGATTTTATAATTAATCTTATTCTATATAAAATAGAAAATCGAATAAAAAGATTTTTTTTAATGAAGTATTAATGGATTTAAGGGTATACTCTCAAAAATTTATACAAGAAGGAAAAGTGTAATGAATGAAGTTTTTACATTTTTAGGGCTTATTAATCATTCTCATGGTTTTATTATCGGGGCACATATTGTATTGGTAGGTTTAATTATTTTATTTGTTGCTAAAAAAGCAACTACTTCTATGCAACTTGTACCAAGCGGCGCACAAAACATTATGGAAGCTTATTTAGAAGGTGTTATCTCTATTGGTAAAGATGTTATTGGTGAAGAGTTAGCTAGAAAATATCTTCCATTAGTAGCTACTGTTGGTTTATTGGTATTAGTTGGAAACTTAATAGGAATTATTCCAGGTTTTGAATCTCCTACTAGTAGTGTTAATATGACATTAGTTTTAGCATTGGTAGTATTCGTATATTATAATTACGAAGGAATTAGAGTGAATGGTGTAATAAAATATTTTGCTCATTTTATGGGACCAATGAAAATATTAGCTCCACTTATGTTTCCAATTGAAATAGTATCTCATCTTTCAAGAATAGTATCTTTATCATTTCGTTTATTTGGAAATATTAAAGGTGATGATATGTTTTTAGCAGTTATTTTAATGTTAGCTCCATGGATAGTTCCAATGGTACCATTTGGTCTATTGACTTTTATGGCATTTTTACAAGCATTTATTTTTATGATTTTAACATATGTATATCTTGCAAGTGCTGTGCAAATTAGTGATCATTAAGAGTTCACTATGTTGAAAAAACGTAGTACTTTTGAGCGACTTATAAGTCTTTTACAAGGAGCCTCATGGGCCCTTGTACTCATTGGTGCTATATCTTTCTTTTTTACTCTTTACCCTTTTGGTTTTTTTATTGCTATTGTTGGTGCTTTTTTAGGTTCTTTAGGAGGACTTTTTTTTGTCGTGATATTTGAAATAGCAAATCTTCAAATAGAAAAACTTGATGAAATCAAAAAACAGACTAAATTGTTAGAGAGATTAGTGGATGAAAAAATATCTCATAACTGACCCTGTTTACTATTCTTCAAATCCTCAAACTTTTTCAAAAAAACTTTCAAATATAATAAAAGAAAAAAATCCAGATTTTATTTGTTTAAGAGATAAAAATACAGATAGCTATGAAGAGCTTGCAATAAGTTTAAAAAATATAGTAAGAGATAAGATAAAAACATTTTTACATACAGATTTTAAACTTGCAAAAAAACTTGATTTTTATGGTATTCATTTACCCTCAAATAGATTAGAAGATATTCAAAAAGCAAAAGATTTAGATTTAAAAGTTATCGTTTCTACACACACTTTAGAAGAAGCAAAAAAAGCAGAAAGATTAGGTGCAGATTTTATTACCTATTCTCCTATATTTTTTACTCCAAATAAAGGTGAGCCTAAGGGTTTAGAGAAGTTAAAAGAAATAAATGATAAAATAAATATAAATTGTTTCGCTCTTGGCGGAATTTGTGAAGATGAACAAGTTCAACTCTGTAAAAAAACAGGTGTTTATGGATTTGCTTCAATACGTTATTTTGTATAAAAAGGTTATATTAATATGTTCGAAGTTGTTATAGGATTAGAAGTACACGCTCAACTCAATACAAAAACAAAAATATTTTGTTCTTGCCCAACTAGTTTTGGTGATGCGCCAAATACAAATGTTTGTACAGTGTGTTTAGGGTTACCTGGTGCTTTACCAGTCTTAAATATAGAAACAGTAAAAAAATCTATAGCATTTGGAACAGCTATTGGTGCAACGGTACATAAAAAATCAATTTTTAATAGAAAAAACTATTTCTATCCAGATCTTCCAAAAGGGTATCAAATTAGTCAATTTGAAATTCCTATTGTTGAAGGTGGAGAAGTTATTATTGATTTTGAGGATGGAACACAAAAAACTATCGGTGTTACACGTGCTCACCTTGAAGAAGATGCGGGAAAGAACAATCATCATGGCTCAGTTAGTCATGTTGATTTAAATCGTGCAGGCACACCTTTACTTGAAATTGTAAGTGAACCTGATATGAGAAGTGCAGATGAAGCAATAAGATACCTTAAAAAACTTCATTCTATTGTAAGGTATTTAGATATAAGTGATGCAAATATGCAAGAAGGTAGCTTTAGATGTGATGTAAATATATCAATCCGTCCTAAGGGCGAGGATAAACTTTATACAAGAGCAGAGATTAAAAATCTTAACTCTTTTAAATTTATTCAAAAAGCTATTGAGTATGAAGTACAAAGACAGTGTGAAGCTTGGGAAGATGGAAGATATGATGAAGAAGTTGTACAAGAGACAAGACTTTTTGATGTCGATAAAGGTGTCACAAAATCCATGAGAGGAAAAGAGGATAGTGCAGAGTATCGCTATTTCCCAGATCCTGATTTACTTCCTGTTGTAATTCCTGATGAGATGATGGAAGAGTGTATAAAAATCCCAGAACTTCCTGATGAAAAGAAAAATAGATTTGTAAATGAATATGGAATAAAAGAATATGATGCCACTGTTATAACAGGTTTAGTTGAAATGGCTCATTTCTTTGAAAATATGATAAAAGAGGGTGCTGATGCTAAGATGAGTGTTACTTGGCTTACAGTAGAACTTCTAGGACGCTTTAGTGGAGGTATGTCAGCAGTTACATCTCCTGTAAATGCACAAAAACTTGGAACTTTAGTGAAAAGAATTAAAGATGGTACTATAAGTGGTAAAGCTGCTAAAGAAGTACTTGATTTTCTGATGGAAAATGATGTAAGTGTTGATGCAACGATAGAAAAACTTGGACTTAAACAAGTAAGTGATGATGGAGCAATTTTAGAAATGATTGATGCTATTATTGCTGCTAATACTGATAAAGTAGAACAATACAAAAGTGGAAAAGATAAATTATTTGGCTTTTTTGTAGGTCAAACTATGAAAGCAAGTAAAGGTACAGCAAACCCAGGAAAAGTAAATGAACTTTTAAAACAAAGATTGGGTTAAAACTAATGATAGCAAGGCTTATTGTCTCTTTTGTATATTTTTTAGACGCATGCAAAAATTATAAAAAGGCAAAAAGTGTTGCTTATGATATTTTAGAAAATCCAAAGTCAAAGATAAAACCATATTTTGATGCATTTATAATCTTCTTAGTTTTAATAACGGTTTCAATATTAATTTATGATATAGCACATGAATTACCATATCACTTTGAATTTGTTGAAAATTTAGCGGTGAGCATATTTATACTAGAGTGGTTAGGTAGATTTTGGATTCATGATGATATTCGGTTAGATATCATAAAGTATCATGAAAGAATGATTAATTTAGGATTAAAGCCTAGTTTAGTAAAAATGTGTAAAATATATTTTTTTAAAAAAATAAAATATATTTTTTCTCCAATGTCAATTATTGATTTACTAGCAATTCTCCCTACATATAGACCACTTAGAATTTTAAGAATATTTTTAATTTTTAGACTTTTAAAAATCTTTCGATATACAAAAAGTTTAAATATATTTTTTAAAGTTTTAAGTGATAAAAAATTTGAATTTAATTTTCTATTTTTAATAGGAATTTTTACAGTTTTTCTTTCTTCAACAATTATGTATGTATTTGAAGGAATTGGAAATAATCCAAATATAACATCTTTTTTAGATGCTGTTTATTGGGCTATTATTACGATTACAACTGTGGGATATGGAGATATAACACCAGTGACATTTACTGGTAAAATAGTAACTTTATTTCTTGTTGGTGGAGGATTTCTAATACTCGTACTTGCTACTTCCATTGTGACAAATGCTCTTTCTGATAAGATTGATATTGTAAGAGAAAATCAACTTTTAACTCAAGCTCATAAACTTAATCATCTTATTGCTATATTTGGTTTTGGAAGAATGGGAAAAACTTTAGCAGATGAGTTACATAAAAATAAAAAAAAGTTTATAGTAGTTGATAAAGATGAAGAGAATATTTTAAAAGCAAAAGAACTTGGATTTATGTATATCAAAGCAGATGCTTCTGAATATGAAACTATTAATAATGTAGTTTTTAAGAATGATGTTGAAAAAGTTGTAATAACTACAGATAGTGATGCTTTAAACCTTTCTATTTTGTTGACAATAAAAGCGGAAAAAAAAGATATTGAAGTTATAGTTCGAGCTAATAATGATGAAAATATTAAAAAATTTAAAATTGCAAAAGCAGATCATGTCATCTTCCCTTATGAAACAGTTGCAGAGGTAGCAGTTGAGTATATAGGAAATTCTGTTAAATTTGATGCAATTGAAAATATTTTATTGCAAAATAGTTCTATAATTCTTGATGAAATAAATATTTTAAAAGGAAGTAATCTTATTGGCAAGAATATGGTTGATATTGGAATGAAAGAATTAAATATAACAACTATTGCTATTTTAAAAAATGGTCATAGCAAAAATTATATTTTTAATCCAGATTTTTATACCTATAAATTTGAAGAAAAAGATACTTTAGTAGTAATCGGTGATGAAGAAAATATAGAAAAAATTAAAAAGCGTATATCAAGGCAATTTGCATGATTAAGATTGTATTATTTGGTTATTCAAAAACTGGTCGTGAAATTGCAAAACTATTACATCCAGATGAGTATGAGTTAAATATTATAGATGAAAATCCTTTACATGTTGCACAGGCGAATGAAGATGGCTTTTTTGCTAGACATTCTACATTTAACGATGATAAATTGTTAAATGAAATGGGCATTGGAGAAGATGCTAAAATATTGTTTTGTACATCAAGTAATGATAGTTTAAACCTTTTTGTAACACTTTCTGCTAGAAATATAGATAAAAATTTAAAAATTTTGACTTTAATTTACAAAAAAGAAGATGAAAAAAAGATGCTTTTAGCTGGTGCAAATAGAACTATAAGTCCATATGATGTTGGTGCGCTTAAGGCTTTTAGGATTATTGATAAACCACAAGTTTCTAAAGTTTTAAATTTGTTTTCATCACATACAAATAAATTAGCTATTAGCGAAATAAAAATAGTGAAAGATTCTATTTTAAATGGAGTATATTTTAATGATACTAATATCTTTCGTGAATTTGATTTGATATTTTTAGGTATCCTAGATAGAGAATTAGGAGAAGAATTTATTTTTTGTTCTCAAGGGCTTAATCATAAAATAGATGATGAAGATGTTATTGTTGTTCTTGGAAGTAAAATGAACATTCAAAATTTTAAACAAAAAGTAGGATCAAAATGAATATAGCTGTAATTGGTGCTGGTAAATGGGGACAAGCCATTCACTTTTCTTTATCAAAAAGCTTTACATGTAAAATATCTTCGCGAACAAAAAAAGAGATAAAAAACTTTGTACCAATGAGTGAAGCATTGGCGTGCGAATATTTGATTATGGCACTTCCCGCACAGATTGTAAGAGCTTGGTTAAAAGAAAATTTTGAGTTTAAAAACCAAAAAATATTAGTAGCAGCTAAAGGTATTGAAAAAGGTACCGGAGCATTTTTAAATGATATTTATAAAGAGTTTGTTCCTGAAGATAATTTAGCTTTTCTTTCAGGTCCATCTTTTGCAGCAGAAGTTATAAAGTCTTTGCCAACTTGTGTAGTGATTAATGCAACAAATAGTAATTTGGCTAATAAATTTGCATCTTTTTTTCCAGATTTCATAAAAACATACATTTCAGATGATATTATTGGGGCTGAAATATGTGGAGCCTATAAAAATGTTTTAGCAATAGCAAGTGGAATATGTGAGGGATTAGAACTTGGTAACAATGCAAGAGCCAGTTTAATTTCAAGAGGTTTAGTTGAAATGAGACGTTTTGGAAAGTTTTATGGAGCGAAGGATGAAACATTTTTAGGTTTAAGTGGAGCAGGTGATCTATTTTTAACAGCATCAAGTACACTTTCTCGCAATTTTAGAGTTGGTATTGCATTAGCTAAGGAAAAAAAATTGGAAGATATCTTAATTGAGCTTGGAGAAGTAGCAGAAGGCGTTTTTACAACAGATGCTATATATGAATTATCAAAAAAAGAGGGTATTTATACTCCTATAGTTGATGAAGTATATAAGGTTTTAAAAGGTAAGTCACCTAAAGAAAGTTTGAAAGATTTGTTAGCATAATGAAATATATAGTAATTTTATTTTTATTAATCTCATCAGTCTATTCTAAAACACCATCATTAGAGTATATGATATCTCAAATGATTATGGTTGGAGTTGGTGGGAGCAAACCAAGTGAAAAATGGGTGAAACAGCTTAAAAGGGATATTGAAAATGAAAAAATAGGAGGAGTAATTCTCTTTGGTAATAATATTGAAAATCCTAAACAACTTTTAAAACTGACTACTTATTTATCTTCTGTAAAAACAAAAAATCCTCTTTTTATTGCAATAGATCAAGAGGGTGGAAAAGTTCAAAGGTTATCAGAAAAAAATAGTTTTCATTCATATGATGCAGCTTTTGAATTAGCAAGAAATAAAACTCTTACACAAACATATGAAACGTATGAAAAAATGGCTAATGAGTTGAAAGAATATGGTTTTAATGTAAATTTTGGTCCTGTAGTTGACCTTAATATCAATCCAAACTCACCTGCAATTGGAGCTAAAAAAAGAGCCTATTCTGACCAAGAAGAAATAGTTGTAGCTTATGCAACAGAATTTATAAATGCTCATAAAAGTAGAGGAATAATCACAGTTTTAAAACATTTTCCAGGACATGGAAGTGCCAAAAAAGATTCTCATAAAGATTTAACAGATGTAAGTACTACTTGGCAGTATAAAGAGTTAAAACCATATTATGATTTGATTAAATATGATAGAGTCGATGCTATTATGGTTGGGCACATTAGTTTAGACAAATTTGATAAAATATATCCAGCTTCTCTTTCAAAAAATACAATAAAAGGGCTATTAAGAAATAAGTTAGAGTTTCAAGGTGTAGTTTTTAGTGACGATATGAGGATGAAAGCTATTAGCGATAGATATACTCTAAAAGAGAGTGTAAAACTCGCTATAAATGCAGATGTAGATGTTTTGGTTTTTTCAAGCTATTTTACAAAAAAATCAAGTGTTATTAAAGAAGTAACAGACATTATACTAGAAGCCGTTAAAAAAGGTGAAATTAAAAAAGAAGAGATAATTGACTCTTATGAAAGAGTAGTTAAACTAAAGGGTAAATATGATATTAATTAAAAATGCTAAGTTAGTTAGTTTAGAAATAAAAGATGTATTAATAAAAGATGGAAAAATAGAATCTATAGAAGATAGTATTGAAATATCTGAAAATATAAGAATAATAGATGCACAAAAAAGTTTTCTTTTACCAGGTCTTGTTGATTTAAATGTAAGATTAGCAAATTCACAGTTAAATAGTAACTCTTTGAAAAAACTAACAAAAACATCTTTACATGGAGGGGTTACAACCAGCGTAATAATGCCAGATTTTTCTCCTAGACTAGATAATTCAACTTTGCTTGAACATTTTAAAATTAAGGCAGAAAAAGAAGAGTGTGATTTGCACGTTGCAGCTCCTTTATCAAATGAAGAAGATGAAAGATTAAATAACATTGCAACACTTTTAAATAATGGTGCAACAGCAATTTGGACGCCTTCTTCTAGTAATACAAATGTTTTAAAACGTGGATTTCAATATGCAAGAATGAAAAAAGCTCCAATTTTTTGTAAATGTTATGATGCTGATTTAGATGACAATGGAGTTATGAATGAAGGAGAAGTTTCATTTAGGCTTGGTCTTGGTGGTATTTCTAAGGTTTCAGAAAATTCAGAAGTAGCAAAAATTGCTGAAATTTCTTTGATAAACAATACAAAAATTATTTTTCAATCACTCTCTACAAAACGCTCAATTAGTATATTAAAAGAGATGAAAAAAATTAATAAAAATATATATAGAGAAATTTCTATTCATCATTTGTGCAAAAATGAAAATAGTTGTGATGGTTTTAATACCTATGCTAAAATAATGCCTCCTTTAAGAGAAGAGAGTGAAAGAGTAGCAATGTTAAGTGAGTTAGTACTTGGTAATATAGATGCTCTTACAAGTTTACACTCACCAAAATCAGTGACTTATAAAGATGTGGCATTTGATGATGCAGCATTTGGAATTGGTTGTATTGAAGAGTATTTATCTTTGTGTTATACGCATCTTGTAAAGAGTGAAATGATTTCAATGGATAGATTATTAACATTGTGTTCATTAAATCCAGCACATATAATAGATAGAGATGATATTGGTAAAGTAGAAGTTGGATATAAAGCAGATTTAGTTATTTTTGATGAAAAAGTATCAAAAATAATAAATGACAAAAGTTCTTTATACAATGGTGATACTCTTTTTGGAGAAGTTAAAAAGGTCTTGAAGGATGGAGTTATTGTAGAATCATGACAAGAGAAATGAGTGTAGCAGGAGTTTTTTATCCAGCTACTAGTGCTGAAGTGATATCTTCATTTAATTATTTTAATGATTTAATTTCTCAGCAATTTAATGACTCTTTATATAATGAAGATGTCAAAGCACTTATTGTACCTCATGCTGGTTATGTTTATAGTGGTTTTACTGCAAATCTTGCTTTTAGAAACGTAAACAAAATGCCTAAAAGGGTAGTTGTTATTGGACCTAGTCATAGAGTTGGATTTTATGGAGTTAGCATGAATATGTATAGCTCTTATGAAACTCCCTTTGGTGATATTAAAGCTGATATCGAGTTTAAAAAAAATTTGAAATCGAGGTTTGAATTTGTTTCAGTTGAACATGCTGAACATAGTACAGAAGTACAATTTCCTTTTATTAAACACTATTTTCCAAAGGCTACTTTAATAGAATGTGTTTATGGACAAAATGCGAATTTAGATAATTTAATCGAGACTATACTTAAAGAAGAGAATACTCTTTTAGTCATAAGTACAGATTTAAGTCATTTTTATGATCAAGACAAAGCAAATACACTTGATAAATACTGTATTGAAGGTATAGAAAATATAGATGTGGATATACTTCAAAAAGGTGAGGCATGTGGTATGCAAGGAGTAGTCGCACTTTTACATGTAGTCAAAAAAATGAGTTTACATGTAAAGAGTATAGATTATAGAACAAGTGGTGATATAACTAATGATATGAAAAGAGTTGTTGGTTATTATAGTGCAATAGTTTATTGAAAAGAGATAGATGAGAAATCAGCCAAAATATAATTTGTTTAAAAATACGATATACGCGTTAAAAGGTTTAAAAGATATTATTCAAAATGAAAGTTCTTTTAAAATAGAACTTTTATTAGCTTGTGTCATGGGAATTATTATTGTTTGTATAGATGTAACTGTAGTTGAAAAATTATTGTTATTTATTACTTTAATGGGGATACTTATAGCTGAAGCTATAAATAGTGCGATTGAAAGAGTAGTAGATCTTGTAACGTTAAAACATAATAAAATGGCTGGGCGGGCTAAAGACGTTGGAAGTGCTGTTGTTTTTTTAAGTATTATTCTTTGTATTAGTGTATGGTTTGCTATATTTTATACGAATTTTAATAAAATATTTTAGCTAAATAGAGTCCGCAAGAGGGTATTATAGCCGTACTATGTTTTTGAGTTTTATTGAGTTGTTCTTCTAATTGCTCGATTGTCAATTCTTCATTCATTACTTTAAGAGCAAAATCACTCATCATACGTACTTGACTTCTTATAAAGGAGTTCCCTAAAAAGTAAATAATAGTCATATTTTTATAAGTATATGCACCAGCTTTGAAAATGTGTCTTATATCTGTTTTTGTATCACTTCCAGTTTTTTTAAAATTTTCAAAGTCATGAGTACCTATAAAACTTTTTAAAATTGAGTTTAATTTTTTTGTATTAATATCCTTTACATGTAAAGCATATGGAGCAAAAAAAGGCTGGTATTCACCACTATACAGAACATATCTATAGAGTCTTTTATAAGCTCCATATCTTGCATGAAAATCCTCATTAACATTTGTTATAGATTTAATATAAATACTAGGAGCCAACATTTTATTTATTTTTATTTTGAGTTTTTCTAAATCTTCCCAAAAATCAGGAAGTTCACAGTGTAATACTTGTGCAGTTGCATGGACCCCTGCATCAGTTCTTCCACTACCTACTAGATTAGTTTGAATATTAAGCTTTTTAAATACTTTAGTTATTAATCCAGCTACAGTAGTAAGTTTTTTATTGTTTTTTTGGATTTGAAATCCATTAAACTTACTCCCATCGTAACTTAGTGTGATTTTTACTTTTATCACTAATAAACCTTAATATTTTAAAAGAATTTTTTTTCTATAAAATATATATGAACATATAAAACTAATACTAATTACAAGAGCAACTGCAGGTAAATTTGCAAGTTTTACTAAAAGAAAACCAGGAACAAGATATCCTATTATTACTGTAAACATAGAGAGGTAAATTTTATTTTTTTCATACCTATATGTAACGATACCAATGCTAAGAGCAAACAAAACTGTAGCAATTGGGAAAAGTGCGATGAGAAGGAAAAAAGCTAAATTATAAGCTCTTTTTTTGTTTTTAAGTGCTTCTTCCCAATAAGAAAGTATATTTACAACTTTACTTACTTCATCTTTTTCTCCACTTTTAATATACATTTCACTAAAATTAATTTGTTCTATTTTTTTATCAGATATTTCAAATGCTTTACCTTTATCTAAAATAAGTTTTAAATTACCATTGTCATTGTCAATATTTGCAGTAGTTGCTGTAATGATTTTTTCTGCTTTATTAGAAGAAGCTTCTTGAAACATAACAATGCCATTAAAACTATCTTTTTGTTCACTTTTATCAATATAAACTAACCAATTAGAAAATTTTTGTCCAAATTCTGTAGCTTTGATGTTAAATTTTGCTTCAGCTTTTTTATAGTCTAAAAAATTTGCATTTAACTGTTTTGCTGTTGGAATTAAAACTAAAATATTTATAATTAAAAGAGAAGAGAGAATAGAAGCTACGATAATAAAAAGTTTAGATATTTTTTGTGGTTTATACCCAAGCGTAAAAAGTACAATTGTCTCATTTTCTTTGGATAAATTAAACAAAGATAAGCTTAGTGCAATAAAAAATGTAACGGGTAAAGTATAGAGTAATATGTTTGGTAAAAGATAAATATAGAGTACACCAAGTTCAAAAAAAGTTATTTTTATAACAGAAGTAATACTTGCTATTTTTATGAAAAACACTATAGAAGTTATAAAAAATAGTGTAAAAAATAGTGAAGAAAACAGTGAACTAAAGCTTCTTAGTAAATAGTTATTAACTCTACCCATAAATCATGTCCAATACTTGATGAATTTGTGGAGTAAATGTCCACGTAATAAATAGTCCAAATGCTAAAAAAGGTATAAAAGGTAATTCATAACCTTTTTTTGACACTATTAAAAAAACTGGAAGTGCAATTATAGCAGATATATAAATAGCTGCAAGTCCAAGTTCCACTCCTACAGTAGCTCCAATAATACCAGCAATGATAATATCAGCTTCACCCATGGCCTCTTTTTTGATAATCCACGAAACTAAGATGCGAAGTAGTGCAAATGCACCAGCTAATAAAAGTGCATCATTAAGAGAAATTAAAAAATCTTGCACAAAAACAGAGATAAAAAGAGCAGGAATACTTATATTATCAGGTACAGCTTTGTATTTTAAATCGATTAAACTTAAGGCTAAAAGCATTGTAAAAAGAGAAGCAATAATAGCCGCTTTAAGTAAACTGTCTGTTTTTAGTGTCACTAGAACAAATATGAAAGTTGTCAAAATTTCAACAATAGGATACTGGATAGATATCTTTTTTTTACAAAATGCACATTTTCCACCAAGAAAAATCCAAGAAAGAAGAGGTATATTGTGGTACCACTTTAAAGGATGTTTACACATAGGACAATGTGAAGCTGGTAAAGATATATTTTGCCCCTTAGGAACTCTTATAATAACAACGTTTAAAAATGACCCTATACAAAGTCCTATAATTCCAATTAAAACTATTTCCATCATAGTGCTCCAAATCTTCTAGACGTTGTTTTATATTTTGAGAGTATTGTTTCAAGCTCACCCGTACTAAAATCAGGCCAAAGTGTACTTGTAAAAAATAGTTCAGCATAAGCACTTTGCCAGAGTAAAAAGTTAGATAACCTTTGATCCCCACCAGTTCTTATAAGTAAATCAATATCAGGAAAATTTGAAGTATCTAGAAGTTGGCTTATATCTTCTTCACTCACTGTAACTCCTGTTTTTATCGCCTTATTTACTGCTCTTGTTATCTCATCACGAGAGCCATAATTGATAGCTAAAATTTGTGTCATGCCTGAACACTGGACTGTTTCTTTCTTTAAATGTAAAATAGCTTTTTGTAAAGAATTTGAAAATTTACTGATATCTCCAATCACTTCAAAGCGTATATTATTTTCTTTTAATACTATTAACTCTTTTTTCAAAAATTTTGTGAGAAGTTTCATTAAAAATTCTACTTCTGTTTTAGGACGTTTCCAATTTTCTGTACTAAATGCATACAAGGTAAGATACTCTACTCCTATTTTTGCACAATATTGTGTTATAGTTCTAACATTATTTGCGCCTTCTTCATGTCCAGATGAACGTTTTTTATTTTGACGTTCTGCCCATCTTCCATTACCATCCATAATAATTGCTAGATGTTTTAAATAGTTCATTAGTTTTATCCTTTTAAATCTAGTATCAACTTATCAGAAGTATAGAGTGGTTCGATTTGTTGGTTGATACTTATATTGGCACTTATCTTAGATTTTCGTAATTCCTTAGTTAAAAATGAGTGTGTTTTATGAAAAAGTACTTTTAAATCTAATATTTCATCATCTATAGTTCCTATTATAGGACCTAAATTTTCATAAGCACAGTAAAATTCTATGTGATTTGGAGCCAGCCTTATTTGTAAGAGATTTGCCTTTTCTTTTTGTTTTAATGGAAGATGAATTATACCTTCTTTTAAAGCAAGTAACATTTCACTAAAAAGTTTAAAAGTATCTTTTTGGGTTTCCTCATTAGCTAAGTTTTCAAGTAACCACTCTTTTAGAGTACTTAAGGGAGACTCTACTTTTATAAGTTCTTCTAAAAATTTCATAACATCAATATCTAAAAAATTCTCGTCATTTTGTAAAAAATTAGGCTTTTTTACTAAATTCGATATTGTAATAATCCCATTTTTACTTTCACCAAAATTACCCCAGTATTTTGCACCACTTTCAAGCTTTTTTTGACTTTTTGTTGTAAATTCTCTAGAACCTAGGAGAAGTTTATATCTATTCATAGTAAGTGTTTTTAAAACAACTATGTTAATAGGAAGTGAGCCGTTAAATCTCATAGGATTTGAACTGTTTTTACTCGCTTCTATTTTTGAGAGTTTAGAGATTGTTCTTATCATAGAGTTTTTGATAATTTCACTAATTGTACTGCAATTTCAAATTTACTTGAAAGTGCAAGTTGATTTTCGATATTTTTACTTATAAAAGTAATTTCATTATTGTCACTTCCAAAACAGTTCTCTTGTTTTAGCACATTTAGACATACTGCATCGAGTGATTTTTTCTCTAACATATTTTTTGCATTTCTTAAAGCACTGTTTTGATCTGTTTCAGCTTTAAAACCTATGGCTTTTATATCTTTTTTGTCTAAACCAAGTAAAATATCTTCATTTTTTACAAGTTCTAAATCCCAGTTATCTCCTAACTCTTCTTTTTTTAACTTACCATCACAAATTTTTTGAGGTACAAAATCACTAATTGCTGCACACATAAAAAGATAAGAGTCTTTTTCTAAAGAGTTTTGTATGGCTTGTTTATACTCTTGCGTTGTGCTTACATGTAAAGAATTTATTGGTAAAGTTTCATCTGGTTTTGAAGTGATAAGTTTTACATTGGCACCATATAAATAAAATGCATAAGCTAAGGCATTTGCCATTTTTCCACTTGAAAAATTTGTTAAGCATCTTACGTCATCTATTTTTTCAACACTTCCACCACCAGTGATAACAACTTTTTTATTAACCCAAAACTCGTCTTTTAAAAGCTCTCGTGAAGTTATATCAAAGATACTTTGAGGCTCACTCATTGCACCCGTTCCTGTATCTAAACAAGCTAGGAGTTTATCTTGAGGTTCACATATAATAAAACCAAGATTTTTAAGAATTTGTGTGTTTTGTTTTGTAATAGGATTGAGTATCATGTTTGTATTTGCAGATGGTGCGAGTACCATAGTTTTATTAAAGGCTAAAATCGATTGAGTGAGTAAGTTATCTGCAATGCCATTTGCTAGTTTATTGATAGTATTTGCACTCACCGGAGCGATGATAAAAATATCCGCCCATTTGCCAATGTGAATGTGATTAAGGTCATTATCCCAACTTTCAGTCTCTACATGCAAAACTGTATTATGACAAATAGCTTCAAAAGTGAGGGGAGTAATAAAACGTTTTGCTTCTTCACTCATGATAACTCTTACATTTGCCTCAGCTTTGATAAAGAGACGAATAAGTTCTAAGGTTTTGTATATTGCTATACTTCCTGTTACACCTATAAGTATGTTTCTATTTTTTAACACTATTATTTCCCGAAAAATTTATAGAAAAACCCATCAACTATCTTTAATGGAGCTCTTGTTATGGCTAAACAACCTTTTTTCAAATCTTTTGTTACCGTAGTACCAGAAGCTATAATTACATCATCCTCAACTTTTACAGGAGCCACAAGTTGTGTATCGCTTCCTACAAATACGTTTTTTCCTATGATTGTTTTATATTTTGCTTTCCCATCATAGTTACATGTAATAGTACCACATCCTATATTAGTTCCCGTATCTATTTCACTGTCCCCTAGATAAGCAAGATGTCCTGCTTTTACACCATTGAGTGTTGATTTTTTGATTTCTACAAAGTTCCCTATGTGAGAGTCAATCAAAACAGATTTTGGACGAACTCTTGCCATAGGTCCAATGCTAGAATTTTTTAACATACTATCTTCAACAACACTATTTGTTTTAATGTGTGAGTTGATGATTTTGGCTCCTTTTAGAAGTGAAACACCACTTTCTAATATACTTTCACCCTCTATTGTAACATCACTTTCAATGTATATAGTCTCAGGAAGTCTCATACTAACTCCAGCTTCCATAAATCTTTTTTTGATTCTTTTTTGCATAAGCTCTTCTGCTTGTGCCAAGTGGTATTTAGAATTAACTCCCATAAATGTTTCTTCATTTATCTCAACAGCTTTTACTTGGAGTTTTTGCTCATTTGCAATACTTATTAAGTCTGTTATGTAGTACTCTTTTTGATTATTGTTGTTAGACAATTTTGATAAGTTTGTATTTAAAAAATCTGTATCAAAAAGATATACTCCTGCATTGACACTTTTTACTTTAAGCTCAAGTTCATTTGCATCTTTTTGTTCTACAATTTTTGCTACATTTTTAGAGTCATCCATGATAACTCTACCATATCCTGTAGCATCATTTGCTATAAAACTACTCATAACTACAGGAGCATCTTCATCAAAAAATATTTGCATATCTTGGGCCTCTAAAAGTGGCATGTCACCATTGAGTACTAAGACTTTTTCATATTTTGGTGAAATACCCATAATAGCACCACCTGTTCCTGGAAAGTTATCATAATCTTGAATGTGAAAGTGAATATTTTCAAAATGCTTGTTCATTTCATCTTGTACTAATTGAGCTTGATGATAGAGTATTACATGTATATCATTTGAAATTTTTTTTGCTTCTTTAATAATATGATATAACATAGGAAAACCGCTAATTTGATGTAAAACTTTTGGTTTTTTTGATTTCATTCTGGTGCCAAATCCAGCAGCCATAATTGCAATAGAACAATTCATTTTATTTCTCCTTATCAAGGATTCACTTTCCTTGAAAATTCTCTCGTTTTTTTTACTATTTTTTAGAAAGTAAATAATTTATTAAAATAGACGATATTTTAACAGAAAATTGTTTTAATCGTTATAAAATAAGGCTTTTAACCGCTTTTTAACATAAAAACAAATAAAATAGTACAAATTTAAAGTTCTGATTAAAAAGGCAAGGAAGCATGGATTTAGGAACAGTCGTTGGTTTAGTACTTACGTTAGCACTTCTTTTTGGTGCAATGGCGATGGGTGTTGGTATCGGTCCTTACATTGATATACCTTCAGTTTTAATTGTTTTTGGTGGTACAACAGGGGTTCTTCTCGTCGGTTTTAAGATGGAGCAGATGAAAAGTCTTTCGAAAATTTTTATGATTGCAATTAAACCTCCACAGGAAAATATTCCAGAACTTATCAAAAAAATGGTTGATTATTCTACAAAAGCAAGACGTGATGGAATTTTAGCATTGGAAACTGATGCTAATTCAGAAGAGAATGAATTTTTAAAAAAAGGTCTTTCTATGGCCGTTGATGGAAATGAACCTGATACTATTAGAGCTTTATTAGAAATAGATATGGAACAGACAAGTGAACGACACAAAGGAAATGCTCAAATATTTGCTCAAATGGGTGGTTTTTCAGGTGCTATGGGTATGATTGGTACACTTATTGGTCTTGTTGCGATGCTTTTAAATATGGCTGATCCTTCGGCTATTGGTCCTGCAATGGCTGTTGCTTTGCTTACTACAATGTATGGTGCTATGATAGGTAATATTGTTGGTGCTCCTGTTGCAAATATTTTAGAAATTAGAGATGGAGATGAAACATTAGCCAAAACACTTATTCTTGAGGGGATTATGGCGATTCAAGCTGGAGATAATCCAAGAACTTTAGAGGGTAAATTGTTATCATTTTTACCACCTAAAGAGAGAAATTCTCAATTTGATTAGGAAAAATAATGGCTAAAAAATGTCCAGATTGTCCTAAATGTCTTCCTCAATGGTTAGCTGCATTTGGTGATTTGATGTCACTTCTTTTATGTTTTTTCGTTTTGCTTTTATCAATGTCTACGATGGATGCAAAAAAGATTCAAGAAGCAATTGGTTCACTTGCAGGTGCTTTGAGTGTTCTTGAAGGTGGTACAAAAACTGAAATTAGTCGTGAAAGGCAACAACAAGCAACACCAATTGAATCAACTGACGAAACTTCAAATCGAGTTCAAACAGCACAACTAAAAAAAGAAATTATAGAAATAAATGAAATACTAAAAATAGCTGGTGGTCCTGAAATACAAATAGAAGAAGCAGAAGATGGTTTTATTATAAGACTTCCTGATGGACTTTTATTTGCACCTGGTTCTGCTGTAATTCAAAATGAAGATGCACTTTTGTTTTTAAAACGTATTGCTTTAATAATAAAAAAATTACCTGAACGTCTACATATAAAAGCAAGAGGGCATACAGACAATAATCCTCCAGCTAGTACAAGTCCTTATAAAGATAATTGGGAACTTTCAACTGCTCGTGCAGTAAGTGTAGTAAAAGAATTAATTAAAAATAGAATAGATCCTAAAAAAATTATAGCTTCAGGAAAAGCACAGTTTGATCCTTTAACTTCAAATGCAACTCCAGAGGGAAGGGCTAAAAATAGAAGGGTTGAACTCCATTTTTACTCTTTAGATTCTTCTTTAAAGAAAAAAGCACAAAAGAGTGTTTTAGATTCAGCATCAGGGGCAAAGTAGTTGAGAAAATATTTTATTCTTTTTTTGCTTTTAAGTACAAATATACTTATTGGTGCGGACACTATTCCAACAGTCAATTTAAGTCTTAGTGCCCCAGATTCTCCAGAGCAATTGGTCACAAGTTTAAATTTACTTGTTGTTCTTACGATACTTGTTCTAGCACCATCGATAATTTTTGTAGGCACAAGTTTTTTAAGACTTATTGTAGTTTTTTCATTTTTACGTCAAGCTCTTGGAACACAGCAAATGCCACCAAATCAAGTATTGGTTTCATTGGCTTTAATACTAACATTTTTTATTATGGAGCCAATAGCTACAAAATCTTATAACGAAGCTGTAAAACCATATCTTGCTCAAGAAATAGGTTATCAGGATGCCTTTGAAAAAGGAGTACAACCTTTTAAAGCTTTTATGGTAAGAAATACTCGAGAAAAAGATTTAGCACTTTTTTTTCGTATAAGAAAATTAGAAAATCCAAAAAATATTGAAGATGTACCTCTAACTGTAGCAATGCCAGCTTTTATTATCAGTGAATTAAAAACAGCTTTTCAAATAGGTTTTTTACTCTACCTTCCATTTTTAGTAATTGATATGGTTGTTGCCTCAGTTCTTATGAGTATGGGTATGATGATGTTACCTCCAGTTATGATTTCTTTGCCATTTAAATTGCTTGTATTTGTGCTTGTAGATGGTTGGAATTTACTTGTTGCAAATCTAGTTGAAAGCTTTCATTAACATTTGAAGTATTTGACTTACCATGTAAATCTTTTTTGACGATTATCTATAAAATCCAGCGTATCTATTTCTAGTGGGTCTTTTTTTTCATTATAGGACGGTTTTATACTTTTTGAAGTTGTACAACCCGATATTAACAGTGTTATAACACAATAAATAGTTATTAAACAAATATTTTTCATTAGCAATACCTTTTATTATAATAATAAAAAATTATAATATATATTCTATTTAACATTACTGAATACTCATGATATAAGCATCTAATATTATATATTGGTAGTAAAAATTTGCTAATTACAAATTTAGTAGAGATTTTCCACTAAATTTGTAACGGAGATATTAAAAGAGTTATTCCTAAAATTAGTATAAATATGATGGCTAAGTATTCTATTATATTAATAACACTATTAAAATTATTAGTAATTTTTACATGTAAATACTGTGCAAAAATAGAACTTGCAAAAATAACACTGCCCATTCCTAAAGCCATAGCTAAAGCACTTAAAATACCAATAAAATAATTACCTAAAGTAAAAGTAAGTATAAAAATAACAACTGTACCAGCACAAGGAATCATACCAGCAGAAATTGCAATACCCCAATCTTTTTTTGTAGAGGCACAAGAGTGGCAAGAACAACAATGCTCATGACTTTCACTTGAGAATTTTTTGTAAAGCATATATAGCGCAATAAGTATGATAATAACAGCACTCATGTAACTAGTATATACACTTATATCATTGAGAACTTTACTCACAAATGTTTTAATAATATAGATACTCGTTATGACTAAAACAAAAGCACTCACTACATGGATAATTCCTATACGAAAAGAAAACAATAATGCTTTATACCAATTTCCACCATTAGCCAAAAAATAACTTGTTACAAGAGTTTTGCCATGTCCTGGTCCTAGTGCATGAAAAAATCCATACAAAAAAGAAAATCCAAGTAAAATAGATAGTTTTTTAAAAGTATTTCCTTTTTGTATGTTTTGTAAAGAGTCTTTAATATTATCCGTATATTTTGCTAAGATTTTTTTTAAAGAAGAAAAAAAGTTGTTTTGTTTTATATCTTTTGCTGCACTGATTTTAGGGACAATATCTTTTAGAGTTTTTTCTTTAGGCGGAAGTGAACTTGAAACTTTATAATAAGCAACATAATTATTTATATTGGGAAATAAATAGAGTGAATCATATAAAGATATCTTTTTGGATTCTAAAATCCTAAAATCAAAAAATCCCTCATAGTCTTTAAAAACTATTTTAATAGTTCTATTTTCTAATAATTTGAGGAAAAAATCTGTTTTAAAATCAAAAATTATTTGTTTATCTCTATAGACCATTTTAGAATTCTCAACTTTAAATTTTAAATTTTTGTTTGATTGTTCATTATCATAAAAAGATATTTGCATGAGAAAATTTCTTGGTTCAATATAATCAATAAGTGTTTTTTTTACTTCAATTATTTCTGAAGGGTCAAATTTTTGATTATTATTTACATCATAACTACTTAAAAGTTGGTTTGTAAAAGCCTCAGAAAAAATCCACTTGATATTTAAACCAAGTAGATTTTTGTTTTCTTTTATCATATTTATTTGTGTATGTATTTTGGGTGTATACAAACTACATAATGCACAAGCATTTAAAAAAATAGGAAAAAAGATAAAGAATACAAGTTTTTTCAATTTACATCTTTTTAGTTGATAAAGCTTTTGCAAAAGTTTTTAAATTTTCACTCCAATTTTCACTAAGAGGGCTGATCTGAATCACTGGAATTTTAAGTTCATGTGCTAAACTTTTTGCAATTTTATCTGAAAATTCTGGAGAAGTAAATATAGCTTTTGCATTTTCTTCTTTTGCTTCTTCTATGATAAATTTTAATGTTTGAGGTTTAGGACTTTTCCCTTCTACTTCAATAGGAACTTGGATAAGGTGATACTCTTTTGCAAAATAACCCCAAGATGGATGAAATACTAAAAATTTTGTATTTTTTGGTGTATTTCTTAGTATATTTTGTATTTCTCTATCTGTATTATGAATTTTGATTAAAAATTTATCTAAATTCTTTTTATAGTAGTTTGTGTTTTCTGCATCTATTTTTATAAGTTCGTTATATATATTTTTTGCAATAATTTCTACATTTTTTGGACTTGTCCAAGTATGAGGGTCTTTACCATCATGGTGTTCTTCGTTCTTTTCATGATGTTCTTCGTGATCTCCACCATGGTGATGACTTTTCATAGCGATTTTTTTTATGCCTATGGTTGAGTCAGATATGATCATTTGTTTATTTTGGTTACTAAATTTATCTAACCATGCATCTTCAAACTCTACACCAATTGTAAAATAGATATCAGCCTCAGCTATATCTTTCATTTGACTTGGTTTAGGCTCATATGTATGAGGTGAGTTTCCTGGTTTTACCATTAGACTAACGTCAACTTTATCTCCTCCTATAGCTTTAACAAAAGTTTGTTGGGGTAAGATACTTACAATAGTATTTAGATTAGCAAATAATAAACTGTTACAACATAAAAACATGATTAAAATTATTTTTTTCATTTGATTCCTTTTTTGCAACTTAGTCGCATTTAATTTTAGAAATGATATACTATATAAACTTTAATGCAACTTAGTCGCATTATAATTGGAGATGGTTTGAATATTGAAAACATTGTAAAAAAGAAAAATTTAAAATTAACGAGTGCTAGAAGGGAACTTTTAGAAATTTTGTTTTACGCTAAAAATCCTCTTTCATATGAAGATATTAAAGAAAATATAGTTATGGATAAAGCTACTTTTTACAGAAACATAATAAAATTTGAAGAAGAAAACATTATAAACTCTTTTGAGTCAAATGACAAAAAGAGATATTTTGAAATTTTTCAACAGCCTCATCCTCATTTTGTCTGTTCAAGATGTCATAATATTGAATGTATAAAAGAAAGATTGGATTTTAATTTAGAAGGGTATTTAGTAGAAAATATCATCTTAAAAGGTTTATGCAAAGTTTGTAATAAAACTTCAATATAAAACATGTAAGAGAATTCCCTTATATGTAAAGCTCAAATCTATCCATCTGTTTTAAGAGTGCATCAAAAAGTTTTTGTGCATGTTGTAGAGTTTTCTCATTTTGATTTTCAGCTTTTTCTAAAAGTTTATCGATTGTTTTCAAAGTACTATCGCTGAGATAGTTTTTTGTATTTAAGTCTTCTGCTTTTGGTAAATAAGAGTTTATATCAAATGCTTTATTGGTAATTTGTGCCATTGAGTAATCTTCTTCACTTGCATTGACCTCTTCAAAATATTTTTCCAGCATAGGTTGGACAAGTTTCATAGCATCATCTATCTCTTTTTGGTCTTGAGCATCTATACCATCACCTGCATATTGAAAGCTATAACCATACGAGTGAGATAAGCTTAACATCATAGTAGTAGAATTTTCATCTTGTTTATATGAAACTTCAGAAGATTTTTCATCGTAGAGTTTTAAATCTATCTTATCACCACTACTTGTTTGCATTGACAAGTTAAAGTCATTATAACTGTAATTACTCGCATTGATACCTTGCATAATAATCCTCCTTATATATAAGAAGTACATCGGCAAAAAGTAAATTTCATGTAGTATTAATTTTTCATTTTGTCTTCGAGCCTTTTTGCATAGTAAGAGATAGGATAGGTAAGGGCAAGATAACCTAGTGCTAAAGGTATATAACTCTCTAGCGTAGAGTATGTATAGGCGTTGACTTCTTGAGCATTCATAGTAAACTCACTAATAGAGATAATAGAAAGAAGTGAAGAGTCTTTGATAATAGAAGCAAATTGTCCTGTTAGTGGGGGCAAAATCCTTTTATAGGCCTGTGGAAAAATGATATACAGATATGACTGAAAAGGGGAAAATCCAAGTGATTTTGCAGACTCGTATTGTCCTTTTTCTATACTTTTGATTCCTGCACGTATGATTTCACTTACATAGGCTCCTGCAAACATAGAGAGTATGACTGTTCCTACTATGTATCTATTGTCAAAGCCAAGATTGTTGGCAAATACATAAAAGAAAATAAGGATTTGCACTAAAAGAGGCGTTCCTCTAATAATCTCTATATAAAATCTTGAGAAAAATCTTAATAGTATAAATTTTGAGTTTTGCCCATAAGCAAACAGAACACCTAAGATTAAACTCAAAATAAGAGCAAAAAAGGAGATATAGATAGTGACTAAAAAACCATCTATAAATTTTTGTTTGTACTCGTATATCGTATCCCAATGAAAATCATAAGAGATTGATGTAAACATAAAGTAACATACAAAAAATACGATACCACAAAGCAATATAAAGTTGAAGATGTAAACACTTTTAAAAGTCTTTACATCTTCTTTTTGGTCTATTTCTTGTACAAAAAAATCTTTAAACTTTAAGATAGTGTATCCCTAAAAGAAAAAAGGAACACCAAGCTTATCAAATGTAGCTCGTGCTTTTGTTAAATATTTTTTTGAAAGATTATCAAATGTACCATCACTTTTTGCTTGTTTTATAAAAGCATCTACTTTAGTTTTAAGTTCAGTATTGCCTTTTTTGATTGCAGCTCCCCAGTATTCTGGACTGTCTTGAAAAGGTTTTAGAAGTGCAACTGTAGTATTTTGATGTTTGTTCCAGTTTTTATATATAGTCAATTGGTCATAAAGAAAACCATCTGCTTTTTTCTGAATCACTTCAAGGACTGCTGCATTTTCTTTATCAAATACCAACAAATCAGCATTTTTTAGATACTTTCCAGCATATACATGACCAGTAGTCCCTTTTTTGACAGCGATTTTTTTGCCTTTTTGGTTTAAATCATTGATGTTTTTTACACCACTTGAAGGATTTGTCAAAATAGCCAAATTTGATTGTGCATAAGGGATAGAAAAGTCTATAGTTTTAGCACGCTGTTTTGTGATTGTCATAGAAGAGATTATTAAGTCTATTTTGCCTGTTTTAAGTGAAGGAATCAGACCATCCCAAGCAATATTTTCGATTTTGACTTCACGATTTAGGTATTTTCCCAAAGCATATGCTAAATCTACACTTACTCCACTTGGGTTACCCTGTTTGTCACTCATCTCAAATGGAGGATATTGAAGCTCCATCCCAACTACTAAAGGTTTTTCAGCAGCAACTAAATGTGGAACAGCTAAACATAGCGTAACTAAAAGAGCGCTAATAAGTTTTAACATAAGAATCCTTTTTTTTAATATTGATTTATTGTATAAGGAATTTTCTTAGGTATAGGTTATTTTCTAAACTTTTTATAATCTTTTTTTATTACTATATTTTTTTGTTTCTCTTTTTTATTCATATCTTTTTCCACAAAAATAGGCTTTCTTGTCTTTGGATCAAGTCCTGTATAGTACATCAATGTTGAGTATGTAGAAGGGGTAGGGGTAAAAACTTGCGCTTGTTCTGGATTCATCTTTAAGATATTTGTTGCAAAGTCTTTGAGGTTATACATGTTTTGTTCTTTACAGCCTGGATGTGCGGCAATGAGATAGTATGTTAAAAACTGTTTTTTACCTGATTCTCTATTTAGTTTGTCAAAGAGTTTTTTAAACTCGACCAAGGACTGTTTTCCTGGTTTTCTCATATATCCTAGTACTTCATCATCGATGTGTTCAGGGGCTACTTTCATCTGTCCACTAATGTGATGATTTACTATCTCTTTTAAGTAGGTATAGCCGTTGAGTTTATCATCGCTTATAAGATCGTATCTGATGCCACTTGCAATGAAAGCTTTTTTGATACCTTTGATGTCGCGTATCTTTCTTAAAAGCTTTATCTGTTTGCTATGGTCTGTTTTCATCGCACTACACATTGTAGGGAAAATACAGCTTTTATCTTCACAAGTCCCTTTTTTGAGCTTTTTCGTACACTCGTATCCGTACATATTGGCAGTTGGTCCACCAACATCGGAAATAATCCCTTTAAAATCTTTATATGTTGTAAACTTTTTTGCTTCTTTGAGTATGGATTCTTCACTTCTACTACGAATAGTCCTTCCTTGATGCACTCCAATAGCACAGAAGTTACACTCCCCATAACATCCTTGATGAGTAGTAATAGAAAACTTGATAGTGTCCAATGCTTTTACTTTTCCATCTTTTTGATAGTAAGGGTGTAAATCTCTCTCGTATTCAAGTTCACTCACTTCATCTAACTCTTCTGTTGTGAGATTGAGTGAAGGAGGGTTTTGTATGAGGTATCGAGAGTCTACTTTTTGGCAAAGTCCTTTGGCACTTATGGGGTCGTTGTTATGGTAAAAGTCATCAAACATATCTATGAATCTGTTTTTATCTTGTAAACACTCATCATGGCTTGGAAGTTGGATATAGTCCTCTTTTGGCTCTTTAGATATATAAGAAAGACCTCTTACATGTAAGGGATTTTCTTCGTTTTTTAAAGCAGTTGCAAACTCGATAATGCTTTTTTCTGACATCCCATATAAAAGATAATCAGCTTTTGCATCAAAGATAAGAGGTTTGCGAAGTTTGTTTGACCAAAAATCATAATGCGTCACACGTCTGAGACTCGCTTCAATGCCACCTAGCATGATAGGAACAGTATCTTTGTAGTGTTGTCTAATAAGATTGCAGTACTTTAAAGTTGCCATATCTGGGCGTTTGTTGTTTTTTCCACCCGGAGTATAGTCATCATCGCTTCTAAATTTTTTTGTTGCTGTATAGTTTGAAACCATGCTATCCACACTACCACCACTCACACCCCAAAAGAGTTTTGGCTCACCAAGTCTTTTGATGTCAACATCACTTTTTATATCGGGTTGTCCGATGATTCCCACACGAAAACCAGCATTTTCCAAAACACGTCCAACCACAGCCACCCCAATATATGGAGAGTCTATGTACGCATCTGAAGTAATCAATATAATATCAAGTTTTTTCCAACCTCTTTTTTTCATCTCAGCTCTTGTTGTTGGTAAAAACATTTAAGTGTCCTCGTGTATGTGATTCGTTATGTAGATATATATTATACTAAAGATTAGATAAACATAATATAATCTTTAGGATTTACATGTAACGAATATTTCGTTAGAATAAGTGCGAAAAGAAGTTTAAAAGTTTAGAAATGGGGCTTGACCCATTTTTATATTCTAAAGTGTGATATATTGTCAACTATAAAAAGCACGAGGAAAATCTTAAAAGGTGATAAATGATAAATAAAAGTAGCCTGTCCCCTTTTTTTATAATTGTCAACATTATATAAATGCCGTAGAAAAAGTTTACTATAGGATAAAAGATAAACAGTAATGATCTATAAAATAATTTTAGTAATTTCAATTATTATAAGCGTATATTTTTTTTATTTAACTAAGGTTGATCCTGATTTTAATAGATTAATACATATGTTTTATGAACCAAATGATTTAAAAGTACCTGTATTATATAAAGATATAAAAAAAATTGAAGATATTGATGGCACTTATGAAATATTAAATTGTAAATATGTACCTGAAATATATGTTTTAGGATTAGGATTGAAATATGAATTTTTGACAAATTCTTGGCATGAAAACAATATAGAACCAGATGGTGGATATAACATAAAAATGAAATTAACTATAAAAGATAATAAAAATAAAATTATTTATTCAAATATACTTAATGAATTTAGTGGTATATATGGAGGGAACTTTGGTTTAAAATATGATGAAATATTTACACTAGATAGTTTTAAATTAGTGCATTGTAAAAACCTAAATATGAAAATAGAATTTATTGATAGTAATATAAAAAATATTCCTGAAGATTTATTGTATTTATTTGTTATGGTAAATACTAACAAATAGATTAAAGAGGACAGGCTACTTTTAATTCAATAAAAGATAAAAAAATATATTTGTGAAGCATAAAAACTATGAACATAGTCTCTTTACATGTAAGACTTTTATAGCTCAAAAGTTTTACATGTAAAGATATATTTTAATTTAGGATATAAATGATGAGTTGGGCATTAAATTTTGAATTAGAAAATAATTTAAAACTACAAGGGGATAGAAAAGTAGCCTGTCCCGAATGGCACTTACTTAAGCAAAAAACACTAAACTAATATGGAATAAAACTGGCTTTAAAGAAGTATCGTAACCACACGA
>NZ_JFBL01000009.1 GCF_000597725.1 Sulfurospirillum arcachonense DSM 9755 | reverse complement strand
AACGTACAACGGCGCGGCTGAGCACTGAACGTGCCCATCTCTGCCATCTGTCGTGCTCACTTCGCTACGCACAACAAATGACAGGAACACACACCAAGTTCTTTTCCAGAAAACCCTTCGGGTTTTTCTGAAAAACAACTGACTGGTGCTCAGCCGTGCCGTTAGACAACATATATAAAAGGCTTACTGAATGAATAATAATCTTGACAAATACAAAAAAGATTTGGAAAAACTTATTGCCAAAGGTAATAAACTTCATATGGCTATGCAATATGAGTGCTATTCAGATGATAGTGACGAAGCTGCAAAAACAGACGAGAAAATAGCAAAAATAATCAAATCACTTCCAAAAGTCAATGACGAATACCAAGCTTGGTATTCAGAAGCGAAAGTTTTAATAAAACAACTACTTCCAGATAGATTAAATGATTTCACTCGTCATTATGAAAAACCAAAACCACGAAAAGATATTGACTTTGAAAACTATAGAATAGAAGATTATCTTCAAGGTCTACATGTTACGCGTGGTGGAAGTCACATAGTTGTAGACAAAAGTGCTGCAATTCCTCATTTCAAACAACAACAAGCAATTTTAAATGCTGTTTCATTACGCTTTGAAAGTACGCTTTTTGATATTAAACAATTAGTACAAGCTGATCTATTTGATTCAGAGCTTGAAACCGCTAGAGAATTAATAAAACATGGCTTTCTTCGTGGAGCCGGTGCTATCTCTGGTGTTGTTCTCGAAAAACATCTTGCACAAGTTGCAGTTAATCATAATGTTAAAACTCGTAAAAAAAATCCTACTATTAATGATTTCAATGAATTACTAAAAAATGAAGGTATTTTAGATGTTCCACCTTGGAGACAAATACAAAGGCTTGGTGACATCCGTAATCTTTGTGACCATAATAAAGAAAGAGAACCAACTAAAGAAGAAGTTGAAGAACTTGTTGATGGAGTAGAAAAATTCACAAAAACACTATTTTAGATAGTCTAACAAAACCTTGGAGAGAAATAGTTTACCCTGCGGGCAAAACTATTTCTCAACTCAAACGTTATGATAAGGAATTCATATGAAAAAGTTATCAATACTTGTAATTCTATTACTTTTAAATGGAGTACTAATGTCTAATGAAAATAAAAATAATGAATATATTCCGAATGATTACTTAGTTGATTTTATATTGCAGTCTATTCTAGAAAGTGTCCCTCATCCTTGGATAACAGCAAAAATGATAGTTACTATAGGAAAGAATGAAAAAAACAGAAATGTTATTGATACTAAATATACATTTAAACGATTAGAGAATAGTGATTTTATTCCATTTCAAGTAAAAAATAAATTTGGACCTATGAATGCAGCAAATAAGTTAAAACAACAAATGAGTGAAGAAGGAAAAAATTGGTCAACTGCAATTATCATAATTCATTCAACAGGGAACTATAAAGTTGACTACAAATGAAATTTATAAATCATAACAACACATTGGAGAGGAATATTTGACACTATGGGTACAACTCTCAATTCAAACGTTAAACATACAAAAGGATAAATTTGCCAGAATCAGATGATGATAGACAAAAAAGATTGTTAAAAGAGCTAGAAGGAAAAAATATTGCTCACTATTCTGTTTTGTTAGGAGCATGGATACAAACCAAAATGGAAAGAGACAAAACACTTGTAACTCTATCCTCTGCGGCTATTGGTTTGTTAATTACTGTATTAACAACCGTAGGTGTACAATCTATCTATGAAATAGTTTTATTTATCATTTCAATTGTCGCATTTATTATAACTATTTGGAGTGCATTAGTAATATATCAATTAAACTCAAAGCATCTTGAAGATGCTTTAAGAGGTTCTTCAGAAAGTGATCCAAACCTTGAAAAGTATGATAAACTTTCCATACGTGCTTTTATATCTGGGACAGTTTTTGCACTATTAGTTGGAACTGTATCAGCTTATAACAAAATAACATTAAAGGAAGAAAAAATGGGAAATCAAGAGCAAAATAAAAGTAAAACAGTCATGATAAATGATAGTATAAATGGTATCGCAGGATTAAGTCCTCAAAATATAGAAACAAAAAGTATTAATGGTGTTACAAACTTAAATCCTGAAACAATCCAACAGCCAAAAGCTGAAATTTCTCAACCTCAAGAGCAGAATGTAACAAGTAATGATACTAACTCTTCAAATGGCAAATAAACAAAAAGTTTAACAAAACATAGCACACCAATAAGATACCCTAGCGGGTACTTATTGGTGTATTCAAACGTTATACAAATAAAGGATTTAAATAATGGATAATTCAAACCAAAGACTAAATGATGTGTTCTTCTATGGATTATATATGGATGAAGAAATACTAAAAGCTAAAAATGTAGAACCTAGAAATAGAAGAATTGCTTTTGCAAATGATTATCAACTCAGAATTGGAAATATGGCAACACTCTTGAGAAAAAAAGATTCACAAGCCTATGGATTAGTATATTCATTAACACATGATGAAGTTAATGTTTTATATCAAAAATCAGGATTAACTGATTATATTTCAGAATCAATATTAGTTGAATTAGAAGATGGATCAAAAATTGCAACTTTATCTTGTATTTTATTAAATCCACCAGCAAGTGACGAAAGTAATCTTGAATATTTTAAAAAATTAAAACTATGTATGGAAAGTTATGATTTACCTGTACCAACTACAGTATAACAAAACATTGGAGAGAAATAAATTACCTTGTGGCTAATTTATTTCTCATTTTAACATTATGTTTATTTGGAGAAAATTTTGAAAATATCGATTTTTTATTACTCTGGTGCAGGAAATACAAAATTTGTTGCAAAAAAGATAACCAACTCATTTAAGAAAACACATAATGTCGTGAGTACAAAAATCAAAAGTAACCTTTTAGAAAGCACCGTAGATGATGACTTTGATGTGCTTGGCATTGGTTTTCCGATATATTTTAGAAATGCACCTGAATTAGTCGGTGAATTTTTAAAAACACTTGATGGCAAAAGTAGAAAAGTTTTCTTTTTTTGCACAAAAGGACTTTACTCCGGAAATGCTATAAAAAAGATAATGGAGTTATCAATAAAACAAAACTTTATACCTAGTAGATACATAGAGTTTTATATGCCAGGAACCGATGCGTTACTGTTGTTAGCAAAGAAAGGTTCTTTGCTAGAAAAATTTTTCAAATCAATTTACAGTCGTAATATAGAAGTTAAAATAGAGAAATTCACAAGCAATATTGTCAATAGTAATACAAATATACCAAATAAAAAATGGTACACCTTCTTGGACAACTTAATAGTAAAAAACTTTGAAAAAAAGTGGACAGATCAAAATAAAAAACTCATCCCCCAATTCTATTCAAAAAAAGATATATGTATCGGATGTATGAAGTGTGTCAAAGATTGCCCTAGAAATAACATTTTCTATGATCAACATATTCAATTTGGCTTAAATTGTGATACCTGCTTTTATTGTATACATAACTGCCCTGTTGAGGCAATCCAAATTGGAGATATCACAGAAAATACAGTAAGATATAATAAAGTAACAATTACAACATAACAAATCAGTGGAGCTAATAAATTACCCTGCGGGCAATTTATTAGCTCATTTTAAACGTTATGTTTCACTACACTTAATGAAAAGGCAAATTATGGCACAAACAAGTAAGAACATATTTACCAATCTGATGTCTATGGATGAAGCGACATGGGAGCGGCATGCTAGTCCTCTAAGTGTTTGGACGAGAGTGATCACAGGCCTTCCTGTAATACTTCTTTCGGCATGGAGTATAAAGTCTATCGGTTGGTGGAGCTTAATTCTGATAGCTATTTCATTTTTTTGGATTTGGCTGAACCCTAGATTATTTTCCCCACCAAAAAATACTAACAATTGGGCTTCAAAAGTAACCTTTGGGGAAAGAGTGTGGTTAAATCGTTCAGAACATCCGATCCCTGATCACCACAAGAAATGGGCAAACTTTCTTTCCATTGTTGCAGGTGTTGGTTTTCTAATAGCTATCATTGGCGCTTTTTTTCATATTTCTCTTCTTGCAATTTCAGGTGGACTTATTTCTTGGTTTGGTAAAATGTGGTTTTGTGATCGGATGGTATGGCTTTATGAAGATATGAGAATCACTAATAAGCAATATGATAGTTGGTTGAAAAACAAATAAACATAACCAATCGTAGCAGTGGACAGCAAGGGGCTAACACCCCTTGTTCCCTCCCTACGGTCGGCTGTTCCTGAAGACGAGCGTTCTATTATGCAAGGAGAAAGTTTTAAGAGGATTCAAGAATTAAACAGACAATCTGATTCAATAACAATAATCAATATTGGGTATGCAGGAAAAAATGTAACTTCTCAGTATATTACAGGAGCTCCTGAACATGAAACATCAAACTTAATTCTTTCTTTCTTAAATAATCCATAGGTTGTGACCATTGGTGCTGGCTTAATTCTAGCAGCCTTGGGCACATGGTTATGATTAAATTAAATGCTAACAAATCAGTAGAGCCAATAAATTACCCTACGGGCAAGCAAAAGGAGTATGTACCATTGAAATTAAATAAATTTAAATATATTTCTTCTTTATTGGCATTTGTAATATGGTCTATATGGACATATTTTGTTAACTTACAAAGTGATCATGTATTGATTTCTTCAATGACACAAGGTCTATATAGTGCTGTAGTGACACTTTTTATGATTTCTCTAATCCAATATTTTTATAATCTTTTACCTAAAAATGGAATTTATTTCGTATTACCTAGTATATTTACAGTTACTATTACAACAATTTTGATTGTTTTTATTCATTTATTAATTAATACCTATGATGTCTTTTATACTGTTTTACCAACTATATTTGTTGCATTTTTATTTTCACTTTACACGACAAAACAACTTACTAAAAAGGAACAAAATGTCTAATACCCAATCACGAAGACCTTTAAAGGTTAGAAGTACTACCTGGTCAAAAAACATAGCAACTTATTTGAGTAAAAAGAACATCACACCGAATCAGATTTCGATAGCAAGTATCTTTTTTTCAATACTATCTGCCCTATGTATTTTATTTATACCTGATGCCACATCTTTTGATATATGGTTATACTCAATTTTATCTGCGATATTCATACAAATGAGACTTTTATGTAATTTATTTGATGGAATGGTAGCTATTGAGGGTGGGAAAAATACCAACTCAGGTGAACTCTACAATGATATTCCAGATAGAGTATCTGACAGTATTTTATTTATTGCATTGGGTTATGCTATTTCACATATTGACTTAGGGTATTTAGCTGCACTGTTCGCAATAATGACAGCTTATGTTAGAGTTTTAGGTGCAAGTATGCATGCTGGTTCTATTTTTAAAGGTCCTATGGCAAAACAACACAGAATGGCTATTTTAACTATTGGATTATTATTAACACCTATAGAAATTATCTTTTTTGAACAATTCTATTTACTGTACATTGTATTAGTAATTATTACTATTGGGTCTTTAATTACTGTCCTGAATAGAATTTACACTATTTATCGAACTTTAGAGGATAAAAACAATGTTTAATATTGCACAAAATGCTCAGTATGCGATGTTGTCTATTATTATTTTATTAGTCATATCTACATTGATTTATATTTACAAAAAAAGAGCCAATAAACAAAAGGATTTTACAGAATTAAAATTACGTATACAATCATGGTGGTGGATGATTGCTATTGTTTTTTTCTCACTTAGTATTAGTTTCAAAACTGCTGTGATATTTTTTGCATTTTTATCATTTTTAGCACTTAAGGAATTTCTATCAATTATTTCAATTAGGCATGTTGATAGAAGAGCAGTTTTTTGGGCGTATTTATCAATTCCTTTACAATATTATTGGGTTAGTATTGGATGGTATGGCATGTTCATTATTTTTATACCTGTATATCTTTTTTTATTAATCCCTATAAGACTTGTTTTAATTGGACAAACAGATGGTTTTATTCGATCTTCAAGTTTGATTCATTGGGCAGTAATGCTCACTGTTTTTAGTATTAGTCATATTGCTTATTTGTTAGTATTACCTGTTCAAAACGAGCTTGCTGGAGCTATTGGACCTGTGCTATTTTTACTTTTTATGACTCAGTTTAATGATGTTTCTCAATATGTTTTTGGAAAAATGTTTGGTAAACATAAGATTATTCCAAAAGTAAGTCCAAATAAAACTTGGGAAGGCTTTCTTGGTGGTCTTGTTACCATTACAATTATCTCTGGCTTTCTAGCACCTTTTCTTACTCCTTTGAATACTTTTTATGGCTTTATTGCAGGGTTTATTATTGGAATTAGTGGTTTTTTTGGTGATGTGGTTATTTCAAGTGTTAAAAGAGATATTAAAATAAAAGACACAGGAACATTTATCCCAGGACATGGGGGTATTTTAGATAGATTAGATAGTTTACTATATACCGCTCCTTTGTTTTTTCATTTTTTATATTATGTAAGGTATTAAAGCTATGAAGAAAATTACAAAATTGTTATTTTTTGCTCTTATTATGAAACCTATCATTTTTATTATTCTAGGGTTAAATATTAAAAATAGGGATAAACTTCCCACAAAAGGTGGTGCAGTAATTGCACCCAATCATAATAGCCATTTAGATACTATGGTTATTATGAGTTTATATCCTTTGTCATTAATAGAGAGGATAAGACCTGTTGGTGCCGCTGATTATTTTATGAAAAATAAAATATTAGCGTGCTTCTCAATATATTGCCTTGATCTTATACCTTTGCATAGAGATGGATCTACATCAAAAGAAGAGTTGTTTACAAACTGTCATACTGCTTTAAACAACAAAGATATATTAATACTATTTCCTGAAGGAAGTCGTGGGAAACCAGAGCAGATGAGTCGATTAAAAAAAGGACTTTTTTATATGGTTAAAGATTTGGAAAATGTATCTGTTACACCTATTTATATGGAAGGACTAGGAACCTCATTACCAAGAGGTGAAGCTTTATTTGTACCCTTTGTTTGTAATGTTAGTATTGGTGATCCTATTGTAGTATTTGAAACCTCTAAACAGCTAAATACCGAATTAAATGAATTTTTTACTCATGCAATTACATAACAAACCCTAGCACCGAACAAAGTACCTTGTCAGTGAAGTCAAACGTTATAACAAAAAGGATTCAAATGGACAATTCAAGTCAAAGATTAAATGATGTATTTTTTTATGGATTATATATGGATGAAGAGATACTAAAAAGTAAAAATGTAAATCCAAGAAATAAAAGAGTTGCAGTAGTTCATAATTATGAATTACGAATCGGAAAAATGGCTACATTGCTAAGAAAAATAGATGCTAAAGCATATGGCTTAGTCTATTCTTTAACCCATGATGAAGTAGATATTCTTTATGCAAAATCAGGTTTAACTGATTATGTTGCAGAATCTTTACTAGCAAAAATTGATGATAAATCATCAATTCCAGTATTGTGTTGTAATCTATTGAATCCACCAGCAGAAGATGAAACTAATAATGAATATTATGAAAAACTCAAAAACTGTATGGAAAAATATAAATTACCATTCCAAGGCTCCGTGGTATGAAATAAAAGATGATCTTCCTCAATTTAATAAAAGGCCACCAAAAACACTGGAATCTCAAAGCAAATAGCACAAGACATTTTTTATTATTCGACAGTTAACTGTAAAAACTTATTTTGATATAATATTCGTTAAATAATTATAATTTAAAAGATACTTATGAGAAATGCTACAGAAAAAGATTTAGAAGATATAGTTACCATATATAACTCAACTATAGCAACAAGACAATCAACAGCAGATACAAAAGAAGTGTCTGTTGAATCAAAACTAGAATGGTTTAGAGAACATAATCCTGAAAAAAGACCTTTATTAGTTCATGAAGATAATGATAAAATTGTTGGTTGGGTTAGCTTTCAATCATTCTATGGTCGACCTGCTTATGACAATACTGCTGAAATAAGTATTTATATCTCCCCTGTCTACAGAGGAAAAGGCTTAGGTCGTTTACTCTTAGCGGAGTCTCTTGAATTAACCACATCACTATCCATAAAAAATATAGTTTGCTTTATCTTTTCACATAATCTAGCAAGTATTAAACTTTTCAAATCCTTTGGATTTGAAAACTGGGGCAAACTTCCAAATGTTGCCGAGATGGATGGAAAAGAATATAGTTTGTCTATTATTGGAAAACGTGTTAATTAATAAATTTGGAGGGAATCATCATGATTCTTTAACTGATAAAGAATGTATGGAAGCATTTAAATATGCAGAAGAAACAGATTGTATTATTAGCTAATTAAAAAAAGTACAAATACATAGAAACGACACATGATATATTTTTTTTTAATGCAATCAGTGCTATCATCCATGATTATTTTGTGATTATAACACTACGAAAAATAGGTAAAAATGTTTTTTAGTAAAGCCAGTGAGTTATATTGAAAATCTCACAAGTTGCTTAGTTCAGAAGGAGCACATCTGAAAAGTCGCTCCTAACAAAAGTAAACAGAAGGGATAAAGATGTTTATAGTGTCATTAACTTATATAGGTGACTTAAAAGAGGTAGATAAAATATTATCTGAACATGTAGAATATTTAAAAGACCAATATGAAAAAGGTAATTTTATCGCATCAGGAAGAAAAATACCAAGAACAGGTGGAATCATATTGTCAAAATTGGATAATATAGAAAAACTAGAAGAGGTTTTAAATGAAGACCCATTTAAAATCAATAATCTAGCAAAATATGAAATTCAAGAATTTATACCAAGTATGACAAGTGATGAATTCTCGAATTTAAAGGAAGTATAACAAAGCAATAAATGGTTTATATTATTCAATTTTAAACATTTAAAATGGTATTTTATTTTATCATCTATAGCATTTTCATTCTTTCATGTTTTTCATTCACTATTTCTTTATAACTGATTTTATTAATTTACTTTATAAGAAGATAAAAACTAATTTATGATAATATTAGCTAATATTAAGTTATCTAACATGTAAAGGAATACTATGTCTTCGTTAAGTATTAAAATCAAGGCTTTGATTATTTTTCTAATTTCTATTTTCTTTGTGGCGGGCACCTCATTGATTGTAGTTATTTATAAAACAAATCAGCTAGGGCAAACACAAATCAAAGATGAGAAGCAACTCATTGTAGATATGAGTAAAAATGAACTCAAATCCTATACTATAATGGCAGAAAAAGCCATTAGTGTCTTATATGAAGCTTCTGCTTCAGAAAAAAATATTGCCCAACAAGTTAAAAATGATGCTTTAAAATTTAAAAAAATCTTAGATGACGTCTACTCGGTAAATAAAGATACCCTCTCTCAAGAAGAACTCAAAATGTTGCTTTTTAGTCTTATTAATGGCTATCGATACAATAAAGGTATTGGGTACTTTTATGCTTATGATATGAACGGTGTCAATGTTGCACATCCTATCAAAAAATCACTTGTGGGTAAAAACCTTATTAACTTTCAAGATAAAAAAGGTAATTTTATTATCCAAGACATCATAAAAGCTGTAAAAAATGGCACAGGAACTACAAAGTTCATTTTCCCACACCCAATAACGAAAAAAAATGAACTTAAATTTTCCTATAACTTCTACTATGAGCCCCTAGGTATCATTCTTGGCACGGGTGATTATGCTTCAAATATAAAAAAACATTATCAAGATCAAGCAGTTAAAATTTTAGAAAAACTTCGTTTTACAGATGATAACTCTGGATATTTTTATGGTTTAACACGAGATAACAAAGGCAATTATGTCCATGCTTTTCATGGTGTTGCTCCTTCACGACGAGGTTCAGCTAGTCCACTTACTGCGGTTGACACAAAGGGAAGACTTTTTAAAAAAGAGTTAGTTGAAGGCGCTATGAAAAATCCTAAAGAAGGGGTTTTTGTACCTTACCTAACAGAGCATCCTGTCACGAAAAAAAATGCTGAAAAAATAACCTATGGAAAATACTTTAAAGCGTGGGATTGGACACTTATCTCTGGAATTTACCTTGATAAGATTGAAACACATGTTGAAAAACAGAGTAAAAAAATTAATTCCAATATTGACACAATGATCTTTGGAACAGTTGTAGCAGGCCTCATTGTTGCACTTTTAGCTATTATAGCAATCTATTTTCTCATTACACGTCTTATTGCTAAACCATTGTTCAACCTTCAAGAAGCAGCAAACAACTTAGCATCAGGTGATGGAGACCTTACCAAAATGCTAGAAATTAAAAACGATGATGAGATAGGTAAAGCATCTCAAGAGATTAACAACTTTATAGAGAAAGTACATTCAACTATCATTCTCGCAAAAGACACAAGCGCTGAAAATGCTTCTATTTCTCATGAACTCTCAACAACAACTCTAGAAGTTGGAAAACGTGTAGAAGAGTCTACAGCTATTATCAATGATACAACCATGATGTCAAATAACATCAAAGAAGAGATTGCTACTTCAGTCACAAAAGCTAAAGAGAGCAAAGAAGAAGTCATTAAGGCCAATGAAGAACTTAAAACTGCTCGTGGATTTGTCCAACAGTTAAGTGAACGAGTTCAAAATAGTGCACAAACAGAGATGGAACTTGCTACTAAGATCCAACAACTTAGCAGTGATGCTGATCAGGTCAAAGATGTTCTAACAGTTATCAGCGATATTGCTGATCAAACCAATCTTCTAGCACTCAATGCTGCCATTGAAGCCGCGCGTGCAGGTGAACATGGACGTGGCTTTGCAGTTGTTGCAGATGAAGTTCGTAACTTGGCAGAACGTACCCAAAAAAGTTTGATCGAGATCAATGCGACAATCAATGTTATTGTTCAAGCTATTACAGATAGTAGTGAACAAATGAATGAAAACTCTAAAGAAGTGCAAGAGTTAGCCTTGATTGCAGAAGATGTTGGTGAAAAAATCAATACAACTGTTGATATCATGAATACAGCAACAAAGCTTAATGATAAGACAGTTACAGACTATATTAACACTGGTTCAACGATTGAAGTAATCGCTACTAAAATAGAAGAAATCAATACTATTTCAACACAAAACACTAGAAGTATTGAAGAAATTGCAGGTGCAAGCGAACATCTAAACTCACTCACTGAAAAACTTAACGGTATTCTAAATAAATTTAGAACTTAATAAAAAGCTTCAAAAAAAAGCCTTTTACTCTCCTGCTTTTTAACTAAAGCAGGAGAAAAATCAAAAAATACAATATCTATTTTCTATCGATACTAAATTTTCCAGCACCTATAAACATTAAAACAATAGCCCCTAACATAAAAAGAAGTGGCGTTTCGATAATAAGTCCACCTGTTTTTGCATTTAGTGCAAATAATTTAGAAAAATAAACTAAATAAATAGCAAATCCTAAAGTAAACGCATATATAGCACTACTAATTCTTGTATAAAGACCTACTATGATTAAAATAGGCACTACAATTTCACCTATGTAAACCCCATAAGCAAAAAACTCTGGAAAGCCTCCACGAACTACAAGTCCTTTTATCCCAGCAATACCACTTTCATATTTTTTATATCCATGAAATAGCATTAAAATACCTAACATAAGTCTTAATATAAGCTTGCCTATATCTGCACTTAAAAGACTCCCTAAAAAATTTTCTAATGATCGCATAAAAAGCTCCTATATAATTTTTTGTTATATTACTCTATTTTTACTTTGAAAATCATTATTAATTATAATATCAATATTTAATACAAATTGTATATAAAATCAAGTTTCTAAAAAACCACAAAGTTTAAATTAAGCACAGAGTGTTAAAATCTCATTTGTCATATAAAAAATAACAAAAGGACTATTAAAATGAATGAATTACGCTCCCCTGCTTACTGGGTTGGTCACTTCTTTACTATTGCTGCTACTATTGTGGGTGTATATTATGCTGCTATTGTTGGTTTTGATACTGCTTTAAAACTTGATTTAGTTAAAGCAGACAGAGGAACATACTATGTTGCAGAATCAATGTACCAAGAATTAGACTTTAATGTCAAAAACATGGACAAATACATTGAGCGAGTAAAAAAAGAGAGATATGTATATAAAGAACATCTTGCAGGTATTAAACTTAACGATTATGTATTTCAAGCTGCAAAATATTCTGAGTCTACATTTGAGCTAGAACCTAAACTTTTAACAGAAGTATCTATTTACTATTTTTCAGTTGGTAATGCTATTAAAAACTATTATGACTCAGGTATGAAATCTCCTAGTAGTTTGATGAGTGTGGTCAAAAGAGAGACTAAAAAACTCAAAAAGCAAAAGACATTAGAACGTTTAGCTGCATACAACAAAGCTCTTGCTAAAACTGTAGAAGATAGAGGCGTCAGCCTTACGCAACCTAGTTTTAAACTATAACTTATTTAAAAACACTGCTACTTAAGGGGTTTAATATACTTAAACCCCTTAAAATTTAACTTTCTTATCACTGAATATTACTACATGTATAGAAAACATACATCATTTAATTGAATAATTAATTATATAACTGCCTATTTTTTATACATTTTAAAGTTAATTTGCTTATTTTATTAAGATATAATTTTTACTTTAAATTAAGGATTAGGATTAAATTATGTCATCTTCGTATAGTTATGTCTTTGGACAAAAAACTTACACTTTTAAAAACTTAGCTGATTTAATGGCAAAAGCTACTCCAAAAAGATCGGGAGATATTTTAGCTGGTGTTGCTGCATCATCATCTCAAGAGAGAGTTATTGCACAAATGAGATTAGCAGAAGTTCCACTAAAAACATTTTTAACTCAAGCACTTATCGCCTATGAAGATGATGAAATTACACGATTGATTATGGATGAGCATGATGCAAAAGCATTTGAGCTTATATCTCATCTTACTGTAGGAGATTTTAGAAACTGGCTTTTAAATGATACTACAACTGTTGAGCTAATCAAACAAGCAAGAGCAGGTATAACTCCTGAAATGGCAGCGGCTGTAAGTAAAATCATGAGAAATCAAGACTTAATTTTAGTGGCTAAAAAATGCCCTGTAGTGACAGCTTTTAATAATACTATTGGATTAGAAAATCACTTTTCAACAAGACTACAACCAAATCACCCAACAGATGATGTAAGAGGTATAACTGCAAGTATTTTAGATGGTTTATTATATGGAAATGGTGACGCTGTTATAGGGATTAATCCTGCAACTGACAATGTTGAACAAACTATAAAACTTTTAAATGTCATGGACCAAATCATCACAAAATATGAAATCCCAACACAGTCTTGTGTTCTTACACATGTAACAAATACTATTGAAGCCATTGAACAAAATGCTCCTGTTGATTTAGTTTTTCAATCAATCGGAGGGACAGAAGCAACAAATTCAGGATTTGGGGTTGATTTAAAGGTACTCAAAGAAGCTCAAGATGCTGCTTTATCACTCAAACGTGGTAAGGTAGGAAACAATGTTATGTACTTTGAAACAGGTCAAGGAAGCTCCTTATCAGCTAATGCAAGTTTTGGTGTAGATCAACAAACATGTGAAGCAAGAGCATATGCAGTTGCTAAAAAGTTTGACCCACTTTTGGTAAATACTGTAGTTGGTTTTATTGGACCTGAATATCTTTTTGATGGAAAAGAAATTACAAGAGCAGGACTTGAAGACCACTTTTGTGGAAAGTTACTTGGTATCCCTATGGGATGTGATATCTGTTATACCAACCATGCTAATGCTGACCAAAATGACATGGATAACTTACTAACATTACTTGGGGTTGCAGGATGTAATTTTATCATGGGTATACCTGGTTCAGATGACATTATGCTCAACTACCAAACAACTTCTTTTCATGATGCACTTTATACAAGAAAAGTACTAAACCTCAAACCTGCTCCTGAGTTTGACGCTTGGCTAAAAAAGATGGAGATATTTACAAATACTGACACTTTTAGCTTAAACAACAACATCCCTTCAGGCTTTTCTAAATCACTTGAAAAAGTTATAGGACTAAAATAATGCCAAAGAAAAAAAATCTCCCTTTAGAAAAAACAACTTCTAATGTTGTAGAAAATCCTTGGTCAGTGCTAAGAGAATTTACAGACGCAAGAATAGGACTTGGTAGAGCTGGAATCAGTCTACCTACTTCACATCTGTTGGATTTTCAATTAGCTCATGCCCAAGCACAAGATGCGGTTCATTTGCCATTGGATATAGAGTATGTATGTAACCAAATCGACAATACTTCTTTTAGTGTAAACCTAACGAGTAAAACAGTACATAAATCTGACCTTCAAAAAAAAGGTCATGAAACAATCTTACTACACTCTCAAGCAGTAGATAGATTTATGTACTTACAACGTCCTGATTTAGGTCGTAGGTTAAACGAAGAATCGGCTAATTTACTCAAAAATATACAAACTCCAGAGTATGACTTAGCGATTGTCATAGTAGATGGTTTATCATCTTTAGCAATTAAAGAAAATGCTGTTAATTTTATAGACAAGTTAGCACAAACACTCTCCAAAGATAGTGCAACATGGTCTCTAGCTCCATTTACTATAGTAGAACAAGGAAGAGTTGCTGTTGGTGATGAAGTTGGTTCGCTTTTAAAAGCAAAAGCTACTTTAGTTCTAGTAGGCGAAAGACCGGGACTAAGTTCTCCTGATAGTCTTGGGTTATATCTTACCTGGGACGCTAAGGTTGGCCTTCCTGATGCAAATAGAAATTGTATCTCAAATGTAAGATTAGATGGATTATCTTATGACGAGGCTGTAAAAAAAACGTTTTATCTACTAAAAGAATCTCGAAGATTACAACTTTCGGGAGTAAATTTAAAAGATAGAACAACAAGTGATGAAATAGAACAAATTCAAAGTGAAGAAAATTTTCTTCTAAATTAAAGGATAAAAAGAGTGAAAGAAAATCAATTAGATCAAGATTATCTTGCAAAAAGACAGTTAAAAAGAGGAACAGCTGGGTGGATACTTCTCGCTGGTTTAGGTATTTCGTACGTTATTTCAGGTGATTTTGCTGGATGGAACTTTGGTATAGCAGAAGCTGGTTGGGGTGGATTTGCAATTGCAGCGTCATTGATGGCAGTTATGTATTTTTGTTTAGTTTTAGCACTTGCTGAAATGTCAGCGGCAATACCAGCTGCTGGTGGTGGATATAGCTTTGCTAGACAAGTTATGGGACCTGCTGGTGGTTATTTAACTGGACTTGCTATTCTTATAGAATACGCCATTGCTCCTGCTGCAATTGTTATTTTTATAGGCTCTGCTGTAGAAGCTTTACTTGGCATCAATGGCCCGATTATTTATGCTCTTTTTTATGGTGTGTTTATTGCTATACATCTTTTTGGTGCTGGTGAAGCGTTAAAAACTATGATGGTTATTAGTGGATTAGCTGTATTTGCTATCATCGCGACTGCTGTTGCATTGATTGGTGATTTTGACTCAACAAAGCTATTTGATATCGCAGCATCTGCTGATGTTGTAGGCGCAACAGAGTTTTTACCATTTGGTTGGCATGGTGTTTGGGCTGCATTACCTTTTGGTATGTGGTTGTTTTTAGCAGTTGAAGGTGTTCCTTTAGCAGCTGAAGAAGCAAAAGATCCTGCGAAAGATGTTCCAAAAGGTATCATCGCAGCAATGTTTTTCTTACTTTTCTCAGCAGTATTAGTTGTGTTTTTACTTGCAGGTGTTGCAGGAGCTGATGCGATAGGTAAGAGTGCTGTTCCTTTAGTAGATGCTTTAAATATCCATGGCAATACAACTTTAGCAACTGCAGTTAATGTTTTAGGACTAGCTGGTCTTATTGCTTCATTTTTCTCTATTATCTATGGTTATAGTCGTTTAGTATTTGCTCTTTCAAGAGCGGGTTATTTACCAAGATTTTTATCATTGACAAGTTCAAAGAAAACTCCAACTTGGGCTTTAATTGTTCCAGGTGTATTAGGATTTCTTGCATCTTTAAGTGGTGAAGGTGACCTTATGTTAGGTATGGCTGTTGTTGGTGCTACTATCTCTTACGCACTTATGGCTATAAGTCACATCTTACTAAGAATCAAAAATCCAGATATGCCTCGTCCATACAAAACTCCTGGTGGAATCTTTACTTCAGGAATTGCTTTAGTATTGTCTTTGGTTGCATTGACTGGTGTTTATGCGTTTGATCCAAGAGCATTTAACTATACTATTGTTTTATATGTGATTGGTGCTCTGTATTTCTTCTTATATAGTAAAAACCATTTAGTTGCTAAAACAGCTGAAGAAGAGTTTGCTATGCTTGAAGCTGCTGAAGCAGATTTAACTCACGAGTTAAGCGAAAACTAAAACTCTAAGTACTACAGATTTTAAAAGTCTGTAGTACTCCTTCATCTAATATTTAATTTGGTATAGTACACTACATGTAAGCATCTTTTAAAAGGAAGATAATTGAGTACCAAATCACTACAAACAGATAAAAGTATTTATCACCAACTAAGACTTGCTCTACAACAGTACTCAACTATAAGTGATAGTAGTTTTACCCAACTAAAAGAGTTTCTAACCATACAAAATGTTAAAAAAGGCGAGATATTACAAGATATTTACTCACCTGCAAAATATCTCTATTTTATATCCAAAGGTATTTTACGCACTTACTACTTAAATGAAAATGGCACGATTTATACTAAAAACATTTTTAGTGAAAACTATTTTTCTGCCTCAAAAGTTTCACTTCTCACAAAAGAAAATTCTTATTTGTGTATTGATGCTTTAGAAGAGAGTACTCTTGTTTTTATTGAGTATGAGGGGTTTAGAAAACTAATAGATACAAATGAAGAGTTTAAAACATTTTATATAAATTATCTAGAACAAAACTGGATAATACTCAAAGAGAAAAACGAAATTTCCCTCATTTTAGATGATGCCCTGCAACGGTATCAAAATTTTTTAGAAAAAAATCCAACTATAGAAACTAGAATCCCACTCCATCATATAGCAGATCATTTGGGCATAACACCCACACAACTTAGTCGCATAAGAAAAAAGTTAAAACAAAATCAACATATGTAAATGATAATATATTTTAAATCTACTAATATTCTTCAAAAGGATATTTTATGCAAAACAGATTAAACTCACATCTTTTAGTTCTATTGGCTACTTTACTCATTGCAGGCTCTTTTATAGCCTCACAAAAACTCTCTGGAGTCATTGACCCTATCTCTCTTACACTATGTCGATTTGTATTTGCTTCACTGATTTTAGCACCCTTTATATTGATACAAAAAAAGTATCGTACAAAAGTACTCGCAACTCTTCCAAGAGGTATGATAATTGGACTGTTTTACTCTGCATATTTTATAGGACTCTTTAAAGCTTTAGAGAGTACAACAGCACTCAACACAGGAACACTCTATACACTCGTACCTTTACTTACTGCTATTTTCGCCATCTTTTTTTTAAAACAAAAAATCAATTTCATGCAATTTGGTATTTATCTTATAGGGATTGTAGGAACATGTATTGTTGTGTTTAAAGGGGATTTAGAGCTTTTTTATAATTTTAAGTTAAACCAAGGTGATACTATCTTTCTTTTTGCGATTTTTTCTATGACTCTCTACGCAATCAGTACAAAACTTTTTCATAAAAAAGATGATGAACTCATAGTTTTAGTTTTTACAACTTTACTCAGTGGCATAATTTGGATGTTTTTAGCTGTTGTTTTTATGGATATAGCTTTAGAGTGGTACAAAATCACTGGTAATTTACTCTTTCACATGCTTTACCTCATAGTAGGAGCAACGCTTTTTAGCGTCTATCTTTACCAACAAGCCTCTATAAACATAGGACCAAAAAAAGTTATGGCGTATGTGTATCTAAATCCTGCAGCTATTGCTTTGCTGTTGTACCTTTTAGAAGGACAAATGATTGATATAAAAGCTTTGATAGGCATTTTTATATCCACAATAGCTACAGTTTTGCTTTTACTAAAAGATTAATACACCCAGCCTAGAGTAAATCCCTACTGTTTTCATTGCTATTGCCATAATCTTCATAACTAAAACCTATAGGTAACACCTACACCAAATTTCACAGAGCGAGATTTGTCAAAACCTATAGAGTTTGGTTCCCCTTCGTTAAAAGCAGATGATTTTGTACTTGCTGTAATTTGGGGGACATCTAAAAATGACAAACCTGCAGTTAAATCTAAAGTCCATTTTTTTGAAATCTTTTTAGAAATACCTGCTTCTAGCTTCACTTGTTTTACCCATTTACTTTTACTTAGTTCACGATCTATGTCCATTGGAACTACTATAGTATCTTTTTGCTTACCCGTATATTTCAAAGATGCCCGATAACGGCTATAAGTTCCAGTAAAATAAGTCGAATATGATTTTTGTAAAGATTCAAGTTTGAATCCGATTGTCGCACCATGATAAGTTCCTTTAATACTTTCATCCAGATCCATTGTATTGCTTGGAGTTTGCAGTTCATATGCATGGGTTGTAAAACTTTGATCTATACTTATATGAGAATATCCGATTAGAGTATAAAAGGTTGTATTTTTATTTACTTCATAAGGTATCCCACTTATAAGTTCTAGCCCCTTATGTTCAAAATCTCTTGAAGTGCTCACAACAAAATCATCTCCTAAACCTAATCCTATAGAACTTGTACTCCCATCTATAGGAAAATATCCAACACGATAGTCAGTAGAGTAATCAAATATATTATTCCCATTTGAAGAAGATGAATGATCGAATCCTTTGATTTCATAAAAAATTTTTTTCTTTTTTTCTTCTATTCCAATAGTAAATTCGGAAAGAATAGAGTTATCTTTGTTACCAATTGTTGGAAGATAGTGTAGAAAGCCTGAACCAATAGCACCCGTAAGTCGTAAAGCCATAGGAGCATAATCAGGCAACTTTATAGAGTAATATGAAGCAGATGGTTTTACATAAAAATCATACCCTTCATTATCCTTTGCATTTGCACATTGAGGCATTACCAAAGAACTTAAAAAAAACATAGAAAATAACATTTTGCATGTTATTGCAACTCTATTTGTTGTAAACTTTCTTGGCTCTTCACCTTGTACTCTATGCATCACTTCTCTTTCCATATTTTGCCCTTTGTGTTATATAAATTTTAGTATATTTAAAAAAAATGAAGAAAAAATGAAGATTATGAAATTATTCTTCATTTTTCTTTCAAAACTACGACTCATATTGCTTTTAAAATACATCGTTTGTATTCACTTTATATCCCTGACCCGATAGGTTTTGGATGAGATTTTTAGAACTTTTTTTTCTAATAGCTTTTATGGTTGTTCTTAAAATATCTAGAGTAGGATACGTTGAGGGTATACAGTTAAAAATCTCTTCGTATGCCACAACCCGCTCTTTGTTATCTATAAGATACTCCAAAACTATAATCTCCATATTGGTGAGTTTGACTTCTTTTTCATTTTTATGGAGCATTTTGTCTTTTTTGCTGTATAAAAAGCCATCAATCAAATAAGTGTTTTTATCATTTTTGATTGTAGTTGTGGCAAATGAGAGGGCTATGAGAAGGTCTTGTTCGTTAAAAGGTTTAACCAGATAATAACATGGCATAGTTGCACTCACCTCTTTTATAGTGTTGTTATCATTGTACGCTGTGATATAGATGATTTGTATAGGTAGTTTCTTTTTGCGTATCTCTTGTGCAATAGCAATACCATCAATCTCCCCTTTTAGTTTAATATCCAAGCAAAGGATATCTATACTAGAAATACTCTCTTCATGAAAAAGTTGTGCCAACGCTTCTTGGGCAGTATCACACCTACATACTACCTCATGTCCATTTTTTACAAGCAAGTCATTAAGATACTCTGCGGTGATAAACTCATCTTCGACGATGCCTACTTTATAGCTCATAATACATACTCCAAGGTAAATTTAGTGCCCTTATCTTTCTCATACATGTAATGGCTTTTTTTGTCTTTTGAGATGATTGAGTGGATGATTTTTATACCCAAAGAGTCTGTCTCTTTTGTCTCTCCATCAAATCCAATACCGTTGTCTTTGACAACCAATACTATTTTTTTCTCATCTTTTGACATAGAGACCAGGATGGTTTTGTCTTTTTGCTCATCTTTAAAAGCATGTTTGAGAGAGTTAAAAATCACTTCGGAGATTATAATACCTATATTGGACGCCGCATCTAAATCGATTGTAAAGGATTCTATCTGGCTTTGAAGATCAATATCGTCCAATACCCCTTCGCCAATACTTTGTATAAGTTGCTCAAGATACTCTTTGGCATCAATATTTTCAACAGAATCTTTTGAGTAGAGGTGTTCATGCACAAAAGCGATAGAGCGTATACGCCCCATGATATTTTGTAACATGCCTTGGGCTTGAGTATTGTTGCTTTTCATGGACTGAATACCAAGCAATCCATGGATGACTTGGAGGTTGTTTTTAACCCTATGATGTATCTCTTTGAGTAATACCTCTCGCTCTTTGACCATGTCTGACAAGGTTTTTGTCTTTTCGTTGACCATACGCGATAGACGATTTGACTCATCAACTTGGAGTGCTAAGTTCTCCTCTTGTAAACTGTTAATTTTACTCGCTAAAAGAATAGAAAAAAGTGTGATTTCTATGATGGAGCCCAAAAGAAAAATATGTTTTGTAAAAAAAGTATACGGCAAAAGCCCTGCAGCAACAGCTCCTGTAATCACATAAGATAAGATAAAAATACTAAAAGCGGCAAAATAGAGTTTTGCCCCTTGGACATTTTTATATATAGCAATACCACCCAAAACCAGTAATCCTAAGGATTCAAAAAGAAGGTAGTTGTTGTAGTACTTAAATGCACTCATATCGGTCAGTACATTTATGGCAAACAGGAGTAAAATAACATTATTGAGATAAATCAAAATCTTTGATTTGGGGTATATCTCTTTTATGCGCAGTATATTATAAGCAAAGAGTGAAAGAAAGGCGAAAAAGCTTATGAAAAAGATATAGGAGAGGTAGTACACTGCATAAGGAAGTATAAGGCTGATATCTCCACTAAATGTAAGTACGGTCATAAACATACTAAACACATACATCACATAATAAAAATAGTTTTTATCCCGCAAGGAGAGAAAAAGGAAAAGATTATAAAGAAACATCACTCCAACAGCACCATAATAGACCATATACATCGACTGCATCTTGCTACCTTGGGCATAATAACTCTCCGTATCAAAAAAAGTAAACTTCCCATGCATCGGTAAACGCGTTTGTAAATCTATCTTTATGCTCTTTTTCTCATGAGGGGCAAACTTAACCCGAACAGTTGGAAATATATTTTTGATTTGTCTGTCTTTTACATCTACTTCCAATCCACTTTTAAATATTCTGTTGTCAAAGCTAAAATCAACTCGCTCCATGGATGTAGCAGCAAATTGCAGATAGTATTCTATGGGTTCATTCGTAGTATTCTGCGCTTCTATCTCAAAGCTATACTTCTCGTTGGTGTATCCATAAGAGAAATCATTTGAAATGACTGTATTGGTATTGAGGTTTTTCATACTAAAAGTATTGTACTTACCAGATTGGGTGAGTTCAACCCCAAAAAGCTGTATAGAAAGTAGGATTATGAGATGTAAAATTTTGATGTTTTGTCCTTAACTAAGCATTTCTTACAATTGGCTCTTTATAGTATAGAGAAACTAAAACTATCTTTTATTTTATGATAAATATATATTATAGATTATATAATGAAATTTTAAAATTGTACATGACATTTGAGACCAATTTTGTTTTTTTTACTAAAATAAGAGGATTTTTATGACATCACATAGTTTTGGACCAAAGAAGATAAAAAAACTTTTTTCTGTTTTTGGTGTATCCTCAACACTTTATAACTTTCTTATTGAATCACTTGGACCTTTAGGAATTACTCAAAAAGAGATTACCGCACACATGGGTGAAACACCTTTAATGGTAAAGGGATTTGAAGAGCGTGTCTCAATAATCAAAGTTTTAAAACTTTGGCAAGCTATCGAAACCCTCTATCCTCACTCAGATATTGGCATGCGTATTGCAGAGCTTTTTACCCCAGAAAAAGCCGGTATCATTGGGCAGCTTTTTATGCAAACACAAACACTTAGTGAATCTGTAGAGATGATGCGTCGTTATCTCTCTCTTATAATTGGCAGTATCACATTTGATTATGTGGAAGAAGGGGAGCATTCGGTTTTTTATTTTGATGCTTTCCCAAACTTGCTTGTCCCTAAAAGTGTCATTGAGTGTTATGTATTTATCTGCTATTTTTGGTCTTTAAAGTATTTACAAACAGATGAACTTCCTGTTTTAAGAGCCTCTTTTTCCTACGGTAAACCTTTACATGTAAAGAGATACAAAGAGGTTTGTCCTAATACTATTTTGAATTTTAACGCATCTAGAAATTATGCTGTTTTAGAAAAAAGTATATTTTACAAAGCTAACAAACAGTTTTGCTCAAACATATACAAACTAATCATTGAAGATGCAAACAAACTAGAATTTCACAAAAAGAGTAACACTCCTTTTTCTAGTGAAGTTGCAAAAGCTATACAAGAACACATTTATCTTGGAAATATAAATCTTTCTACCATCGCTTTATCACTTGATATCTCCACTACGACTTTAAAACGAAATCTTCAAAAAGAGGGAACAACATTTAAAATTCTCTTTGAATCAGTTAAAAAAGAGCTTTCTTTACTGATGCTTAAAAATAAAAATCTCAATGTCGAAGATATCGCTTTTTTTCTAAATTATAGTGAATATAGCTCTTTTTTTAGAGCCTTTAAAAAATGGCACGGAGTTACACCTTCGTATTTGAGGAATCAAGAGTAAGCCTAATTTTTGACTCTAAAAAAATCTTTTAACACATCATACTCTAAAGGTTTAGCATAAAGATACCCTTGAAAACAATCACACCCGAACTCTTTTAATAGCTTTTCTTGCTCTTTTGTTTCAACACCTTCAGCTAAAATAGCCAAATCTAGATTTTTACCAATCGTAATGATATTTTGTACCATTTTCTCTGAATTGATATCGTGTAAGATTGTATCAATAAAGCTTTTATCTATCTTTAATTCATCAATAGGCAATTTTTTGAGCATACTTAAAGAAGAGTATCCTGTACCAAAATCATCCATAGAGATAGAAAATCCCATTGCTCTAATTTTTTCTAAAAGAGGTAAAATATACTCAATATCTTCAATAAAAAGACTCTCTGTAATTTCTAAACATAAAGAAATATGTGATAAATCTAAATGATCTGTTTCTTGTATCAATCTTTCTAAAAAATTAACTTCGATAAACTGCTTAATTGAGATATTTAAAGAGATTTGAAACGAAATTCCAAGTTCTAGTTGCAAAGTTCTCATCTCACTTAAAGTTCTATTCATAATAAAATATCCAAGTTGTGGCATAAAGCCTGATGCTTCTGCTATAGGGATAAAAATATCAGGAGGAATAATTCCTAGTTTTTCATTTTTCCACCTTACAAGAGCTTCTACACCATAAATATTTCCATTGTTGTCAATTTGTGGTTGATAAACCATATGAAACTCATTTTTATCAAGTGCTTTACGTAATTCATGTTCAACACTCATACGGTTTAAATAACCTGCTTGCATAGTATCAGCAAAAAGACGAACACTGTTTCTATGTTTTTTAGCTTCATACATGGCAATATCAGCTGCTCGTAAAAGCATATCTAAAGTATTTCCATTTTCAGGATATTTTGCTATGCCTATACTCACTCCAATCACAAAATCAAACTCCTTAATATGATAAGGTTTCGAGATTTCATCTAACATAATTTGTGCATAAGAAAGTAATTTTTTATTATCAGTATGGTTACTTAGGATAATAAACTCATCACCCCCTTGTCGAATCACAATACTATTGCGATCGACTAAACTAGTTATACGCTTTGTTAATTCTACAAGGAGTATATCTCCAAACTCATGACCAAAACTATCATTAACATTTTTAAAATGATCCATATCAAGATAACAAAGACTAAAAGGAGGGGCTCCTGTATAAATCCAATCTTGAATATTTTGTTGTAAATAATTTCTATTAGGTAAGTTTGTCAATACATCATGCGTTGCTTGAAAAACTAAGTCCTTTCTTCTTTTTTCTTCTGCCTTAGCAATCATTCTAAATAGAAAAAACAAAATAATATGGATAAAAATAAAAACAAATATATACCCAAAAAATATTCCCTTAAAATCACTTATAATTTTGTCATGGTCTACCTCTGAGAGTATCCAAAGCTCATAACGAGGATTGTATTTGAGTGTAGCTTTTACGAGTTTACCAACTTCATTTGCTACATTTAATTCATAAATAATAGGTTTTTGTTTTATCTCATTAAATGGTATGCCATATTTTTGGCTAATAGTTGTCAAAATATTATCCATAAAGTTATGAGGTAAAGGAGTTTGATAAAGTTCTTTTGGAGTTTCATGACTAGAAGATTCGTACTGAAGATACTGGTCACGATCACGAATCAACATCACTTTGTTATAATCCCCAATTGAAAGATTTTCAGTAAATATTTTAAAAGCTCCCTCAATAGCAAGACCTGCTGTCATGACACCTGCTAATGTACCGTCTTTATCATAAATACTTTTGCGAATAGGAATACCCCAACGCCCACTTGCAGCAACAAAATAACTTCTTCCAAGAACCATCTTTTTTTGTGTCATTGTGTACTCAAAGGAATCTTTACTTGCTTCTAACTCTCTTAGATTTGGGAGTTTTACTTTATTAAAATTAGAACTTACAGTTTGATAATTTCCATCAGTATCTACAAAACCAAATGCAATAATAGAAGGGTTTAATACAAGTAACCTATCCATGACATGTGAATCATTGTCTTTTAAAATCTGATGGCCTAAAATATTGAGTGTCATCTCTTGCGAAAGAAAAAGCGCATGTGTTGCATTAGAAACAAGTTTGACAAGGTTGGTTTGGCTAGCAGAATACTCTTTATGAACACTATGCCATTTAAAATATGAAGCTATACATAAAAAAATAAATGCACCTGCAAAAAGTATGTAAAAAATCAACCATATATTTTTTCGAAATACCGCCAAAACTACTCTCCAATTATCCTGTATGCAACATCATATCATATTTTATTATTATCCTACAAATACTGAGTCCATTATGAAAGACAAAAAATTTATAAAAATCCTATATTTTTTAATATATAATACGACATTTATAAATTAGGATTTTGTGATGAGACAAGATATATCAAGATATACAAAGAAAATTTTTTTAATTCCCCCATTCTATTTCTTTGTGTGCATATTTATAACAATCATACTCTATTTTTTTGATTATAAAATAAAACTATTTCCAACACCTTTTTATATTTTTACAAGTATCCCCATTATGTGTATTGGTATATATTTTATAGTTGCTTCATATTTTTTATTTCAAAAAAAAGACACCACTGTACTTTATAATAAATCTACATCCGTAGTAGCTGATGGTTTGTATAAAATATCTAGAAATCCCATGTACTTAGGTTTTCTTTTAGTTTTAATAGGCTTTTCATTATTAAGTGAAAATCTCATCTCATTTATATCCCCTATTTTATTTTTTCTCGTTATTCATTGGATGTTTATTCCCTATGAAGAAGAGAAAATGGAAGAAGAGATGGGAGAAGTCTACTTAGAATACAAAAAAAAGGTAAGACCTTGGCTATAATTAAGTAAACTACCCTTTACATGTAAAGGTTTGTTAGTATCTAAAACTGGAGAAAACTAAAGTGATTGTTTCTTTGCCAAACTATATATTTGAAAATGAAGAGTTATACCAAATAATCAGCGATAATAAAATAGTAGTAGCAAAATCTTCAAAGTATAAAAAAGACATGCTCTCTTTGCGAAACAGCCTGCATCTTGCTATATTACTCATAGATGGAAGTAAAATTTTACACTTGGACAATACTGATATAAGTATAGATACAACAGATGTATTGTTCCTCTCTCAAGGTAATTATTTTATTAGTGAAATTATAGGAGATAAAAACAACTTTGAATCAATTTTGATTTTTTTCGATGATGAGTATATTTTAAATTTTGTTAAAAAATATAATATAACATTAGAAACTACTGAACAAAAAGATATCTTACCTTTAAAAAGAGATGAACTCATACATAATTGTATTTTAACGCTCAATCAATATTTTAAAAACAATGTTAACAATAGCGTTGATTTAGTAAAACTAAAACTTGACGAACTTTTCTTATATTCACTTTCAAAAGATAAAAAGCAATTTGGTGCATTTTTAAATCATCTCCTTAGTACCAAAGCTTCAAGAACAAAATATATCCTTGAAGCAAATCTAGATATTATCAACACTGTTGAAGATATGTGCAAACTTACACGCCTTACTATCAAAGCACTTAGAAAAGAGATGATGCATCTTTATAATGAAAACCCAAAAGAGTGGTTAGATAAAAAAAGATTTTCAAAAGCTATTTTTTTACTTAAAAGCAGTGATGAATCAATCTCGCAAATAGCTACATCTTGTGGATATTCTAGTGTCTCTTGGTTTATTAATCAGTTTAAAAAATACTACAAAACTACTCCTTTAGTATTTAGGGAACAAAACTTATAAAATAAACGCTTTTTCTTATACACTCATTTTTAAAATTCATCTATAATTTCCTTAAATAAATACAAAGGAGTACAGATGAAATCTGAAAGATTTAAAAAAGGCTGGGAAAAACTAAAAGAAGTTGATGGAGATGCAGGAGAAAAGGTAATAGAATCTTTAAAAGATATCGCCCCTGAGTTTGCTGACTTACTCATAGAATTTCCTTTTGGAGATATATACACAAGAGAAAACCTAGATTTAAAATCAAGAGAGATTGCTACTATTGCTGCACTTACAGTTATGGGCAATGCAGCACCCCAGCTCAAAGTCCATATTCACGCTGGGCTTAATGTTGGTTGCAGTAAAAAAGAGATTATAGAAATCATAATGCAAATGGCAGTTTATGGAGGTTTCCCTTGTGCTTTAAATGGCCTGTTTGCAGCTAAAGAGGTTTTTAATGATAGATAAAAGATATGAGTTTTTAATCTTTAGTTTACTCGTAACAATGTTTATGTCTCTTGTTATTTCAGGGGTTCTTGTAATTGTAAACTTAGGTTTAGTAGATAATTTTCCTATAGTGTGGTTCAATGCTTGGATAAAAGCTTGGATTGTTGCATTTCCTTCTGTTCTTGTAATTATTCCCATGGTAAGAAAGATGATTGTTAAAATTGTAAAATAGAAGAGATTTTATTCTCTTCTATTTTATTAAATAGCCATATAATACCTTCTTTATCAAAATTTTTATATAATACGCATTAATTAAAAACAAGGTAAATTATGGCAACCAAAAAAAACACTTCTAGTGTAGATACGAAAAATGGAGATAAAATAGCTGCTTTTGGAACACAAGCAACCGCTGCTATTAAAGCAGGTTTTACTCCAAAAAGTTATGAAAAAGAAGATCAAATCGTCAATGCTAGAAAAGCTGCAAATGTAGAAGCAAAAAAAGCCAAAGCAAAGAAAAAAGCGAAACTAGCAAAAGCTTCACGCAAAAAGAACAAAAAATGAAAACCATAACAGTAGCTCACTCACCAGATGCCGATGATATTTTTATGTACTATGCTATCCGTTTTGGATGGGTTAATTTAGAAGGTATAAAATTTGACAACATTGCCCTTGATATTGAAACACTCAATGTAGAAGCTTTTAAAAATACTTATGATGTTACAGCGATTAGTTTTGCACTTTATCCTAAAATTAGAGAAGAGTATGCACTTTTGACAACAGCTGTAAGTTTTGGTGAAGGCTATGGCCCTAAAGTTGTTAAACTAAAAGACAAAAAACTCAAAAGAAACTTTAAAGTAGCCTTGAGTGGTGAACACACTACAAATGCTATGCTTTTTAAAATCGCTTATCCTGAAGCACGCATAATTTACAAAAACTTTTTAGAGATAGAAGATGCAGTTTTAAATGGTGAAGTGGATGCTGGTGTTTTAATCCATGAAAGTATACTCACCTTTGATGATAAACTAGAAGTAGAACGTGAACTTTGGGATATTTGGTGTGAACTTAGTGGTGGGGATTTACCTCTACCTCTTGGAGGAATGGCACTACGTCGTTCTATTCCAATCAACCGTGCTATTGATTATGAAGACACTCTTATAAAAGCTGTAAAAGTAGCCACTACTCACGCAAAGCCTCTTTCAAAAATGCTCCTTGAGCGTGATTTAATCAGAGTGGATGCTCCAACTTTAGAAAAATATCTTAGCATGTATGCAAATGCAGACTCCGTTGCATTAAATGAAATTCAGTACAAAGCTATAAATAGACTCTTTGAAATTGGATATGAAAATGGCTTTTATGATACACTTATAAAAGCTGAAGATTTTTTAATACCAAGAGAGTATAAAGAGTTAAGGAATAGCTAAATGCATAAAAGTTTAGAGTTTAGACCTGACCCCTTTTTAGGGAAAGGAATTTTTATGGAATTTACTTCTTTGAAAAGGAGACATTAAATGGAAGCAAAACTCATAGGTCTTGGTGTTGAGACATTTAAACTAGCTCTTTTGATGTCCTTACCTATGCTTATGGCTGGACTTATGGCTGGACTTGCAATATCTATTTTTCAAGCAACAACACAAATCAATGAAATGACTCTAAGTTTTGTACCTAAAATCATACTCGTTATTATAGTTGCGATTTTTACTATGCCTTGGATGATGAATATGATGATTGAATTTACACAAAGAGTTATCAATCTAATTCCTAGTTTTATCTTTTAAATGAAATCTATAGACCTTAGCTCTTATACTAGTATAAAAATAGGTCCGATTGTTCATGTAGAAGTTCTAAAAAAAGCTTTACATGTAGATAAAAACACTATTATTCTAGGAGGTGGGAATAACCTCTTAGTCTCCTCAAATCCACCAAAATTTGCTATGCTAGGAAAAGATTTTAACTTTGTACATGTAAAGGATAATCTATTACATATAGGAGGTGCCACTCCTAGTGGAAAGATTCTCTCTTATGCTAAAAAATACAACATTGCTCATTTTGAACTTATGCAAAAACTCCCTGGAACTCTTGGTGGAATGATAAAGATGAATGCTGGTTTAAAAGAGTGGGAAATTTTCAACTATTTAAAAGCTATTAAAACACAAAATGGTTGGATAGAAAAAAAAGATTTAGAGTATGGCTATAGGTATACAAATATAGATGGAACTATCTATGAAGCCTCTTTTGAAATACATTCTGGTTTCGATAAAAGTCTTTTAGAATTTTTTAAGAAATTAAGAGACAATCAACCAAATCTACCTAGTGCAGGTAGTTGTTTTAAAAATCCAGCAAACAATTTTGCAGGAAAACTTTTAGATGAATCTGATTTAAAAGGTTTTAAGGTTGGGAATATGGCCTTTTGTGAAAGCCACGCTAATTTTTTAGTAAATCTTGGGAATGGTACCTATGACGAAGCTATAAAACTCATAGAAATTGCAAAAAAAAGAGTTTTTGAAAATAGTGGTATTGTTTTAGAGATGGAGATAAAAATTATAGATAAAATCTAAAAATTTGTCCTAGGATTTACATCTATTTCATCTAACTTAGCAAATCTTTTCAATCTATACGCATCAATCGCACATCTTCCTATCATTGCCGCATTGTCTGAACAAAATTGCATATCAGCTACTAAAAGTTGCATTTTATCTGTTTGACAAAGTTTTTCTATTTCACTTCTTAAGTACTTATTGGCACTTGCTCCACCAACAATAGCAAAATTTTTAAAACTATTAGTCTGCAAAATCTTTTTTAGTTTATGTATAAGATGTTTTGTTGCAACATTTTGAAAAGAGGCACAAATATCATTTTTAGCTTCTGGGTTTTCTTCTATTGCTAATCTTACTTGATTTTTCAATCCTGAATAACTAAAAGCAAGTTTTGGAGTTCTTAAAAGTGGCACTGTAAAATCAAACTTTGTGGCATCTCCACTTAAAGCTGACTTCTCAACAACAGGACCTCCAGGATATCCAAGCCCAAGCATCTTTGCTACCTTATCAAAACTCTCACCAAAACTATCATCAAGTGTAGTTGCAAGAACTTCTATTTCGTCATAACTCTTTACATGTAAGACTTGTGTATGTCCGCCAGAAACCAATAAAACTCCTAAAGGAAATTGAACCTCTGGTTTATCTATAAATAAAGAGTATATATGCCCTTTTAAATGATTTATAGGAAGTAGTGGGATATCGAGTGAAAGGCTAAGTGCTTTTGCCATACAAACGCCCTCAACCAATGTCACAGAAAGTCCCGGTTCATTGGTCACAGCAACTGCTTTTAAATCTTTAAAATACTTTTTTGTCTCTTCTAGTATATTTGGTAAAGCAATAGCATGAAGACGAGCTGCAAGTTCAGGAACCACCCCTCCATACTGGGAGTGGTCTATCTCTTGAGAAATCTTTTTATGAAAAAGTAGTTTAGCATCCCTAATACGTGTGATTGCTATGGAGCTATCATCACAACTACTCTCAATACTCAATATCAAACTAGGCTCCAAATTCAACTAAGAACATTCCTAAAAATTTATTCTTAACTTTCCTATCATATACTTCAACTCTAAATCTTTTACCATCTTTATCAATAGAATATCTTTTAAATATATATTTTTTTCGAATATTCAGTCCTGACTCATTTTTATGTTTTTTATTGACATATCCAATGACATTAACCCGTACTCTTTTGTCAACTTGGACATTAAAATACTTTTTTACTTTTACTAAACTCCCCAAAGTCACATTTTTGACTTTTCCATCAACATTTACCTTTAAATGCCCATCAAATTTATCATACTCTAAATACTGAGGTACTAAAGTAGTAAGTCTACGATTACCATAATAGACTATATACTTTCCTTTTTCTTCAATGACAGTCATCACAGGTGAACTTGGTTTAAAACTTATTTTAGCCCCTTTTTCAACTGGAAAATAAGTTATGTGCGAGCGAATACGTGAAAGTGGTATAAATATCTTTTTATTATTAAAAGATATATAGATGTCATTATCTATAACATCCTTTAACTCCCTTGCATTGAGTTTAAATTTTCTTGTATACTCAATACCCATAATATCCATAAATTTTTCAAGTGCTAAAAGTTTATAATACACCCTTTCATGAACAGGCAATGATTTACTAGACTCATTTCCAAATGCAGCTTTGCCCTTACCAATAGCATAATAAGTCAAAGTTTTACTCATCTCTTTTTCTTCGTAAGTTTTTTTAAGATGTGTTTTTGTATTTTTTGTATGAAAAATATGCTCTTTTTTTAATAAGTTTTTATTAATATGCTTATCTACTTTTTTTGCAATCTCTTGTAAGTTCCCATAAGCGATACCTTTAACTTTTGCTTGATCAATGATAGTAGCTTGACCCCATTTTGAAGGGCGATGTTGTTTATCAACATATTTTTTTCTATAAAATCCACTTCCATCATGAAGATTGACAATCATCTTAATATTTTTTTCTTTAATAATCTTTTTCATTCTATCTATGGAATGAAAATCTGGGTCATTATTAGAAAGTTTTGCAAATTTTCTATTCATATCACCATTTGGACCACGATTACTTTTTATGATAGAGTAAAAGTTAAAATTTGGAACAATCCAAACAGAACCTTTCTTTATATCATAATGTGTGGAAAGAAGAGAAGCAGCCATAAATCCACCAGGCTCATCACCTTGAATTCCTCCAACTATAAATAAGGTATTATTGTCATCTTGTTGACCTTTTTTTATAAGAGTAAAATCAAATCCATCCGCAAAAACTAATCCTGTAAAAAGTATAAATATACTAAATAATCTTAACATGCCAAGGCTCAAATCTAACTCCATCTTTATTATTTATTGTGTATCTCATTGATATATACGATAATTGTCTTAATCTCCAGAACTCTTGAGTTCTTGCAAAAGAAACTGTAAAGTTCTTATAACCCCACCCTTTTTTCCCAATATCAAAATCACCTATAGAATGATAAGAATATGCAGGAGGTGCAAGTGAGCGAGAAGCTAACGTTAAATTGCCTTGTGTTCTTTTTATTTTATTGAAGTATAAATTCATTTGCTTTGGAATACCTCTTACACCTGAAGTAAGTATAAGTGAATTTCCTACATCTGAAATCACTCTATTGTAAGATTCATCAGAGTGTCCACGAAAAAGATAATGCCCTGTATGTTTTATTTTCATTACTTCTTTTTTATTAATATTGGTGGTAAGTGTTGGCATAGTTCTTTTTCCATAAAAGCCATGTTCACTTGGATCTGCGTAAAATATCTCTTCTATGAAAGCTAATTCTTCTTTAGTAAACTGTCCTATTTTAGAGTATCTAGTGGCCGTTTTTAACATATCATCAAATGATAATATATTAAAATGTCCATATCCTACAGCTCTTTTTACTAATTCAAGTTTTTTTTGAATACTCAAAAATACAGATAATTGTTTTTGATCTAACCAAACTGCATTATCTTCTTGTTTTACATTTGACATTGCAGACAAAGAACTTGCTGCAAGTAATCCTAAAAATGCTCTTCTATGCATCTCACACCTAATTAAAATGATTTTATCAAACAAAAAGTCATTATACCATTTTTTATATACTATTAGTTATTTTCACACTAAAATAAAAAAATACCTTTTAGTTGATTTTCTAACACTCAACAATATTAACTGCAAGTCCACCTTGCGAAGTCTCTTTATATTTATTCATCATATCTTTACCTGTTTCAAACATAGTTTTGATAACATTATCAAGCGAAACAAAATGTTTTCCATCTCCATTAAGTGCCATACGTGCAGCATTTACTGCTTTCATAGCAGCCATTGCATTTCTCTCTATACAAGGGATTTGAACCAAACCACCAACTGGGTCACATGTAAGTCCTAGATTATGTTCCATTCCTATCTCAGCAGCATTTTCTACTTGCTCAATCGAACCACCCATTGCTTCTGCAAGTGCTCCTGCTGCCATAGAACAAGCAACACCAACTTCACCCTGACATCCCACATCAGCTCCACTTATTGAAGCATTTTTTTGGTAAAGAATACCGATTGCTCCTGCTGTTAGTAAAAACTTGACAATTTTATCTTCATCATATTCTTTAAGTGAATTTCCTAAAAACCTATTCATATACTGTATAACTGAAGGAATTACTCCAGCAGCTCCATTGGTTGGTGCCGTTACTATCTTTCCACCACAAGCATTTTCTTCATTGACCGCAAGGGCCCAAAGGTTTATCCAGTCCATCACTTCAAGTGGATCAATCATTGAAAAACCATCTTTACTTTTGAGTCTATTAAAAATTTCGTTTGCTCTTTTTCTAACACCCATCTTTGGTAAAACACCTGTTGTTTCACACCCTATTTTTATACACTCTTCCATAACTTTCCATATCTCAAGAAGTTTTTCTTTTACTTCTTCCTCACTTCTGATACTCTTTTCATTTTCCATCATCAAAGTACTTATACTTAATGAATTTTCACGGCACTTCATTAATAATTCATCAGCTGAGTTAAAAGAATATGGTAAAGTAACACTCTCTTCATTTTCACTTTTACCTATATCCTCTTCATCCAGTATTGCACCTCCACCAATGGAATAATATGTTTTAGAAAGTAGAACTTTTCCATTTTTATCAAAAAAATGAAGCTTAATACCATTGGAATGAAAATCTAAAAATTTATTTGCATATAAAACTAAGTCTTTTGTAAAGTCAAAATCAACTCTTTTAATTTCTAAAAGATTGATTTTCTTATGTTCTAATACCTCTTCAAAACGTACTTTTGCTATTTTCATATTTATATTCTCTGGATTCATCCCTATCAATCCAAGAACGACAGCTTTATCACTACTATGTCCAATTCCTGTTGCGCCTAGTGAACCAAATAATTCTATTTTTATCTTGTGTGTATCTTGTAAAACATCTTTATCTTGTGCTATATTTACAAATGCTTGTGCTATTTTCATAGGTCCTACAGTATGAGAACTTGAAGGTCCAATCCCTATTTTAAAAATTTCAAACACTGAATTCAAACTATTCCTTTTTCTAAAAGTATTTCAACCTCATCAAGTGGCAAAGGTTTACTAAAAAAATAACCTTGCATTAAATAACATTTTTGACTCATCAAAAACTCTTTTTCTTTATGTGTTTCAACCCCTTCAGCTAAAACTTCCATACGAAGTCCATAAGCTAAGGCAATGATAGCCTCTGCTATAGCCTGATCTTTATAGCTACCTATAATATTTTTTATAAAAGCTCTATCTATTTTTAACTTCGTAATTGGAAACTGTTTTATATATGATAAAGATGAGTATCCTGTTCCAAAATCATCAATAGCAATAGCGATATTCATTTTTCTTAATTGATTTAAAATTTCTATAGATTTTGTTGGATTTTTCATGGCATATCGTTCTACTATTTCAAGCTCTATCCACTCAGCTTTACAAGATGTCTCTTTTAACATTTTTTTAATATAGTTAACAAAACCTTTACTTTCTAACTGTCTTGCTGCAATATTAATAGAAATTTTTTCAAGTCCATAACCTTTTTCTTTCCATTTAACCATTTGAGTGAAAGATTCATAAATAACTCTATTGCCTATTTCAACAATCAAATTACTATCTTCTGCTATTGGCATAAACTCATCAGGAAATATCAAACCTTTAGAAGGGTGTAACCATCTTATCAGTGCCTCAACCCCCACAATTTTTCCACTTTTTGTATTGACTAAAGGCTGATAATGAGATAAAAACTCTTTTTTTTCTATTGCTTCATGTAAAGATTTTTCTACTTCTATTCTTCTTTGTATTTCATCATTTATTTTATCTGTAAAAAATTTATATCTATTTTTCCCATTTTCTTTTGCTTTATACATAGCAATGTCTGCATTTTTTAAAAGTATTTGTACTTCTTCTCCATTATCAGGATAAATACTCACACCAATACTCAATGAAACTTTATGTTCAATTTTATTTAATAGTATTGGTTTTTTCATTGATTGTTGTATGATATCTAGTACTTTAGTAATATTTTTTGCATCTTTACAATTATCTAAAAAGATTATAAACTCATCTCCACTTAATCTAGCAACCATATCTGATGATCTTACAGAGTTTTTAAATCTCAAAGCCACTTCTTGTAGCAAAATATCCCCAACATCATGGCCTAAACTATCGTTTATACTTTTAAAATTATCTATATCAATAAACATTACAGCAATTTTAGTATTATCCCTTTTTGCTCGAAGTATTGAACTTTCTAACTTTTGAGACAATAGAATTCTATTTGGTAAAGAAGTTAAACTATCATGTCCTAATTGATAAATTAACTGTTCTTTTTGTTCTGAAGTTTGAATATTTTTATCAATTAAATCTTCATGATATAACTTTAGTATTCTTCTTAGTTTTACAAAAACAAAGAGCGTTGCAATCATTACTAATACTGCAATTATAAGAGTCATTATACTTATGTCTTTTATAGTTTTATTTAATTTTTTTTCAAGTAATTTATCTTTATTTGTTATTTTCTGAAGTACCTCTTTATAAGTAAACCCTGTTCCAATTACCCAAGAGAGTTCTGGAATATCTTTTATATATGAAGTTTTGAGTTCTTGCTTTTTTATAGTAGGGTCATATATTGATATATACGTCATAAAAAAACCCTCTTTTAGTAATTCTGCACCTTTTATCATATTTTGAACAATATGCACATCATTAGTAACTGTATCCCACATATTAGTTCCAATAAGGTTTGTTTGAATATGAGAAATAACTTTGCCACTATAATCAAAAGCAAAGATATAACCCTTTTCACCATACCTTGTATTAAATAAAAGTTTTTTCATCTCTTCTCTAATACTTTCATTGATATCTTCTTCATACCTAGCAGTCCCTATAAAAATACCAAGTGGTTCAAACTGTTTTATATAACCAATCTTCTTCTTTAGTTTCACTTCATTAGGTTTATTCCAATACCACTCATGAAAACCCTCTTTTTTCTCTCTTATCAGTTGTAAAATAACTTCCATTGTAGATGTCTTTTTTACATCTTTAAAATCATGTATGTTCCTGCCTTCTAAAGATGGCGTAGGAGGCAAAAGAACAACATTTCCATCAAAATCATATATAAAATAATATCCGCTTAAATTATCAAAAAACCTTATATCTCTAAGTCTGTCTTTTATCTTTTGTAAAATTTCTTTTTTAGAAAGATTTTTATTGTTATTATATGTATTTTCTATCATTTTTATTGGAAAATTTGCTAAACGTTTTACTTCATTTCTAGCTTCTCGTTTTAATATTTTTTGATTTATTCGTATAAAATTGGAAGCTTCAATAATTCTTTCTTGTATATCTGTTTTTGATATTTTAATAATTTCTGAGCGAACATCTCTCAAGTCATCTTCAAAATTAGCTTTTTGTTGTTCAATAAATATTTCAATAAAAAGAAAAGCAGTGATAAGTATTCCCAAAAGTGGCAAAATAACTATCCATTTAGTTAAATTTTTATTTTTTTTATAATCCATTATATATGCCTTCTCTAATACTTAATGCTATTATACACTAATTCAAAATTCTTTTGATGAGCTTATATAGAAGTTTTTCTCTCTTTTTATTAGTGTTTTTTACAGTAAATTATTCATAATTTACTCAAAATATTATATATGATACAATAGCGCTGATAAAAAGAATTGATTTTATTCAAGGGATACCCAATATGCAAGAGTTATGGAACGAAAAATTTTCTCGTGATGGATTTCTTTACGGTACAGAAGTTAACAGTTTTATAAAAGAAAATGAAGACATTTTTAAAAAAGATTTTAAGGTTTTATGCTTAGGTGAAGGGGAAGGAAGAAATGCTATATTTTTAGCAAAAAAAGGTTTACATGTAGAAGCTTTAGATGCTTCTGATATTGGCCTAAAAAAACTTCAAAAACGCTCACTTGAAGAAAATGTTGCTATTACTATAAGGCATACACTTTTAGAAAACTGGCAACCTCATGGTAAGTATGATGTAATCCTCTCTACATATACTCATGTTGATCAAAATGAACAAACAGATATGTTTGTAAAAGTATTAGATGGTTTAAAAAGTGGTGGTTTTTTTATAGCAGAATTTTTTAGTATAGACCAACTTCATTTTGAAAGTGGAGGGCCAAAAGATATAGAGTTACTCTATGATTTGGGAAACTTATATCAACTATTTTTTAATCTTCCTTGTACCATTTATAAACTCTCTCAAGAGATAATTGAACTTAAAGAAGGTAAAGGTCATAATGGGGAAGCAAGCGTTATTAGGATAATTTTAAAAAGAAACTAACTTTAGCTTTACTATCTCACTTGGGGCTAAAATTCTTATAGGTGGTCCCCAATATCCTGCTCCTGCATTTACAAAAATTTGCGTTTTTTCAGAGTGTTGATACAAACCAGCAAGATAAGGTTGGTCCAATAAAACCAAAAGTCCAAAAGGGAAAATTTGACCTCCATGCGTATGCCCACTCAAAATCAAATCTATCTTTTCATTTTTCAACTCTTTTGTAATTTTTGGCTGGTGAGCTAATAGAACCGTAGGTAAATCTGGATTTACCTGTAAAAGTGCTTTTTGTAAGTCAGGTTGCAATAAATCAAGTCTTCTTCCCATTAAATCTGTGATGCCTGCTAAATTTATTTGGTTATTTATAACTAAACTTTCATTTTCTAAAACCTTTACATGTAAAGATTTTAAATGCTCACATATAGCTTCAACTCCATGAAAATACTCATGATTTCCACTCACGAAATAGACACCATATCGAGCTTTTATATCTTTTAAACTCTCCAATTTATCCCCAATTTGACTTACATGTAAATCAACCAAATCACCAGTAATCACTACTATATCAGCATCAAGAGTATTTATCGGCTTTACTATAGAATCAAAAAACTCTTTTCCTAAACTTTTTCCAATATGCACATCACTAATTTGCACTATGTTTAACTCTTTTTTTAAGCCTTTTATCTTTACTTCCACCTCTTTTATAATAGGCTTTTTAAAACCATTTATAAACCCTCGCAACATATAGGAAAAGGCTAAAATCAACATAGTCACATCAAGTATGGTTTTTAACATCAATCTTCTTGATTTATCAAAAGGGACTTTGCTTAAAGGTATGTGAAAAAGGTCATAAACCAAAGAGATACAAAAAAGCATAAAAGAGATACCAATAAAAGAGGAAAAAAGAAGATATAAAGAGATATCCATATCACCTGAGCGGAGTTTGAAAAAGAAAAGAAGTTCACACAAACTTATGATTATAATAGACCATTTAATCAATTTTGTATGGTTTTTAAACATCTCTATTTTACAAAGAAATCGACGATAAACATAAAAATTTATCCCCAACAATACAAGTGTAGCAACAATGGCAAATAAAATACGAAAAATACTCATTTATAATCTTTTTAATAGATTATATAATCTTTTTTTAAATATAAAATATATTCTATAACTTAAATGAAATTTCTGCCTATTGCTACAACAATAACCCCTAAAACCATAGAAGCTAATATGCTTTTAGTTTTATACATGCAAAGTGCTATAAAAGCAGTCGCTACAAAACCTAAAAGTCCTTCTTTTAATATAGCAGGGGCTATGAGGGATAATAAAAGGGTTGATGGCAGATAATCCAAAAATACTTTTACATTTCCTTCATTTTTTAATCTATTGGAAAAAACAAGACCAAAATAACGCAGGCTATATGTTCCAATGGCAACACAAAAGATAATAAAAAGTGCATTTAAATCTATATTATTCATCTTCATCCTTGTGCAAATATACAGCACTAAAAGAGCCTGCAAGTGCTCCAAAAACTATATAGAACTTTCCAGCTATAAAATACTCAGCTACAATGGCTACCAAAGCAGCTATAACCCAAGGGATGAGATTGTTTTTTCCATGATACATGTTGAAAGTAAGTGCTGTAAAGATAGCGACAAAAGCAAAATCAAGTGCGTACTTAGAAGGATCACTTATAAACTCTCCAAGAACAAATCCAGCACTTGTACTAGCACTCCAGATAAGAAGCAAACATACACCACCACCAAACAAAAACAGAGGTGTTATATCTTGCTTTTTAGCCTTAGCGATAGTTACCGCCCAGTTTTCATCTGCACACAGATGCATATAGGCAAGTTTCTCTTTTTTGGAACTGTTCTGAAACAGTGTACTTAGAGATGCTCCTATCAAAAAGTAGCGAAGATTTATCATAAGAGCTGCTAAAATGATACCAAGTACATTCAAGCTATCACTCCACATTTCAATTATAATCATTTGTGAAGAGCCTGCAAATATAAAAACATTCATAAGCATCATCTCATAAAACTCAACTCCTGCTTGTGAACTCATCATGCCACAAACTGAACCATACGCTGCAACACTAAAACCTATTGGGATATTGGCTACAAAGCCATTTTTAAAATCATTTTTCATGAGAGTATTTTATCTTTACATGTAAAGATAAATCTTGGACGAGATTGCTATTTAAAAAAATTTTGATACTGTTTTGGAGTAGCCCCTGTTACTGCTTTAAACCTTCTATGTAAATGGCTTTGATCATTAAAGCCACAATCGTATGCTGTAGTAATGATACTCTCACCTTTTTGTAAAGAGTGTTTAGCCCTTTCAAGACGTCGTAACATGAGATAAGCGTGTGGGGAGATAAAAGTCTTTTCTTTAAAAAGTCTCAAAAAGTGATATTTGGAGACATCAAGTTCACTTGCAATATCATCAAGACTCAAATTAAGCTGATAATTATCATTCATATACTCTTTGGCTTTTTGAATCATTGTATCATGTGCTGTTAATTTAGTATATATCTTAGCACTTGTGTTTTCTAAAAATATTTTATTGAGTAATTGCACTAATCGGCATTCAAAATCTAACTTAGAAATTTGCTTTTGCTCATCTTGTTCTACAAGATTTAAAAGTTTTTGAGCTAATTGTTTATCTTCTAACAGTCCTTTATTGAAAAATATCTCTTTATTATTAAAACTATTATGCAGAAGTTTTTGAATATATGAGGGTTTAAGATATATAGAATAAGATTGATACTCGTTTTTATACTGACTAGCATTAGAATGAACTTCATCGGGATTTATAAAAGTTACATAAAAATTATTTATTTTTTGTTTTGAACCTTTTAAAAAAGAGTCCATCACTCCATGTTTAATTATGCTAACAGTATGTTCATCATGTATGTGCTTATCAAAACCACAATTATTTAAATGTGATTTATAAAAAGTTACATCTTCTTGTATATTTGGTTGCCAAAATTTGACACTATAGCTACTTTTTTTATCTTCCATAAAAAATTATATCATTTTTTTTACAATAAAAATTGTATGAAATTGCTAGTTTATTTTGACATAAAGCACAATTACTATGTAATATACTCATACGCAGTTACTCCATAAACACTTTTAAAATGCCTATTTAAATGAGAAAGATCTGTAAAACCAAATTCCACAACAGTTGCATATAAGTCTTTTGTCATATCAAGATGTTTTTTTGCATGAATCATCTTTGAATTTAAAAAATATTGGTATGGAGTTATTCCCGTATTAGATTTAAATATGCGAATAAATTGAAATTTTGATAAATTCAATTCTTTTGATATCTCATCAAGGTCTAAAACTTTATCAAGATTGTAGTAAATAATTTCTTTTGCTTTTTTAATAAGTCCTATCTCTTTTTTATAATCTAAGCAAAAATCTTTTGAAGTAAAATTATCTATTACATTCAAATATAATTCATTACATAAAGCAATATCTTTGTTATTTAAGATTGAAAAAGAAAGGTTTAATATATCATTTTTTAACTTTTCTTGATAGACAATAGGCTGAGTAAACTTAACAATATCTTTTTTTTCTAAAGCCTCTAAAAATAGTTTTGGTTTAATATATATCATTACATAATCTAAACCTTCTTGATACTCTTTTGCATGTCCATCATGAACTTGTTCAGGATTAAAAAGCATTACTCCATTTTTATAAGATGCATGAAAATTTCCATCTAAATAATACTCTTGAACACCTCTTAAAGTTACCCCCAAAGCATACTCTTCATGAGAATGTTTTTTATATGTAAATTTACTCATACTTGCTGATAATGCAGTAATATCAAGTTTATTTTTGTATATAAATTTATCCATTTTTCACTCAAAAATTAGTTATTCCTGAAATCATAATAGCACAATATACTAAAAATAACGACATAAATGTATTTGTAATTTTTTGATATCTTTGTAAAAATACTTTCAAAATACTACCAAAAAGTACCCACGCAAAATATGACATTGTACCTATTATAAATACAATAAATGCAAATAAAAACAATTCATCAAAAGAGCTATGATAAGGCATAACAAAACTTGGAATCACAGTTACACAAAACAAAACAACTTTAGGATTTATAAATTGCATAACAAACCCTGTTTTAAAAGAAGCAAAATCTTTTTTACTATTTGATGAACTATCCATTGTATAGATTTTATAAGCCAAATACAAAATATAAATTGCCCCAATAATTTGCATTATTATGATAAATTTTGGTAATACTGTTGCTAATACTGAATTTAATACAACAGATAATATCATGATGATACCAAATGCTATAGAAGAACCATAGCAAAAATTTATTGCTTTTTTTATTCCATAATTATGAACAGTTGATAGAGTAACAATATGTGTTGGTCCTGGTGAAAAAGTTATAATAAAACAATAAATTATAAAAGATGTTATACTCATAACTACCCCTTTGATTTCAGAATAGTTCATTATATATTTTAATTAATATTTAGCATAGTACATTATTGCAATCATATTAATATATCTAGTATAGATTTTAAAATGAAGAGCTCTATACGAACGTTGAAGTTTGAACTTTATGTGATTTATTAAAAAAAGGGAAGACTACGCCTTCCCTTAAAGTCTATTTTATACTTTTAAAATAAGTTTTTGTTTCGCTTGATATCACTTTTGAAAGAATAAGAAGTGCTAAAAGATTTGGTATAGCCATCAAACCATTTGCGAGGTCTGAAAAGTTCCAAACAAATTCTAACTTCATCATCGCACCCACCATAACTACTGCTATGAAAAGTACACGATATAGTCTTACAAATTTTTCACCAAAAATAAACTCAAATGCTTTTTCACCATAATAACTCCAACCTAAAATTGTAGAGTATGCAAAAAGTACAGTTGCTACGATGATAACATATCCACCGATATCCCCTAAATGATATGAAAAACTTTGCATTGTCAATAATCCTGCACTCACGCCCTCTTGCCAAAATGGAGAGATAAGGATAATAAGAGCTGTCATAGTACAAACAACTAGTGTATCAATAAAAGTTTGAGTCATACTCACTAGTGCTTGTTTTGCTGGGATATTTGTTTTAGCTGCAGCTGCTGCGATTGGTGCTGAACCAAGACCTGATTCATTTGAAAAAACACCACGAGCCACACCAAATCTAATAGCTGCTGCCATTGTAGCACCTGCAAAACCACCACCAGCTGCAATTGGATTAAATGCATGATAAAAGATTAGACCAAAAGCTCCACTAATTTTATCTACATTCATAACTAAAATAGCCACTGCACATACAATATAAGCAACAATCATTACAGGAACCAATTTTGATGTATATTTACCTATAGATTGAATTCCACCTAAAATAACAACAGCAGTAAAAGTCAACATAATAGTACCTGATACCCAAGTTGGGATACTCATTTGAGAATTAAGAAGTGTTGCAACTGCATTTGATTGAGTCATATTACCAATACCAAATGCCGCACATGCTGTAAAAATAGCAAATGCCATACCAAGTTTTGGTAGTTTTGCACCATCTCTAAGATAGTACATTGGACCACCTTTCATACCATTTTCACCAACTTCACGGTATTTAACAGCAAGAATTGCTTCAGAATATTTTGTTGCCATTCCTACAAGTCCTGTTACCCACATCCAAAAAACAGCTCCTGGTCCACCAAGAGTAATAGCAGTTGCAACACCTACGATATTTCCGATACCTACCGTTGCAGCAAGTGCTGTCATGAGTGCAGCAAAGTGAGAAATATCTCCTTCACCCTCTTCTTCTTTTAAAAAGATAAGTTTTATAGCATGAGGTAATGCCCAAAATTGCATACCTTTTAAAATAATAGTAAGATACAGCCCAGTTCCAACTAATAATATAAGCATAGGTGGGCCCCATACTATACCCGAAAGTGTTGAAACTAAATTCTCGATATACTCCATATATTCCCTTTTGTAAATTTTTTCTATTAAAGATTAATAACCATCAAAATGTTTTGTTTTTGGTAAAACTAAATTTAAAATAATCCCCACTATAGCTCCAAGACCAATTCCTGAAAATGCTACGCCACCAAAATTAAAAGTCATACCACCAATAGCAAAAACCAAAATCATAGAAACAATAATCATATTTCTAGGATCTGCTAAATCAACTTTCTCTTTTATAAGTGTTTCCATACCAATTGAAGCAATAATACCAAATAAAAGTAGCATAACTCCACCCATAACAGGCATAGGAATAGTCGAAAGAAATCCACCAAGTTTTCCTACAAATGCTAAAACAATTGCAAAAATTGCAGCCCAAGTCATGATTGCTGGATTGAATGCTTTTGTCACAGTAACCGCCCCCGTTACTTCAGAATAAGTTGTATTTGGTGGTCCACCAAAAAGTGCTGCCGCTGAAGTTGCAATACCATCACCTAAAAGAGTGTTTTTAAGTCCTGGTTCTTGTAAATAATCTTTTTTTGTTACATTTGAGATAGCTAACATATCCCCTATATGCTCAACTGCTGGTGCAATTGCAATAGGTAAGATATAAATAATAGCTTCCCAGTTAAATTCAGGTGCCACAAATGCTGGCATAGCAAACCAAGCAGCATTTGTTACTGCATCAAAATTGACAATCCCAAAGAAAAGTGCCACTACATAACCAGAAAAAATACCACAAAGAATAGGCAATAATCTAAAAATTCCTTTTCCCATAAGTGTTACTAAAACTGTAACTGCTAAAGTGATAAGCGAAACCGTTATAGCCACTGGAAACTCAACAATAACAGTACCATCAGCTAATTGTCCCATAGCCATATTTACAGCAACTGGAGAAAGAATAAGACCAATTGTCATAATAACTGGTCCAACAACAACAGCAGGAAGTAGCTTATGTAAAAAGCCTGAACCTCTTAAACGCACTATAAAACTTAGTATGACGTAAAATAAACCAGCAGCGAAAAGTCCTGACATAGTCCCAGCAATTCCCCATGTTTTTACCCCATAAATAATTGGAGCTATAAAAGCAAAACTAGAAGCTAAAAAAATTGGAGGAACTGTTTTTCTATTTACTAATTGAAATAGAAGTGTTCCAAGACCTGCTGTAAACAGCGCAACATTTGGGTTAAGTCCGGTAAGAATAGGGACTAAAACAAGCGCACCAAACGCAACAAACAAAAACTGAAGACCAACAATGCTATCTTTCAAGCGAAAGTTATAATCCGTACTTTGCATATACTACCTTTTATTAAATTTTATTTATTACAATAAACTCTTACTTCTTTATCAATTTCAAATATTTCATTTAAACTTTTTGGATTGATGTTTTCAAAATACCTAAATGCTTTTTTTGTAAACTCTGCTAACTCAAGTATATTTAATTGTCCTGCAAAAAATTTATTTATTGCTATTTCATTTGCAGCATTTATCACGACACCTCTATGAGGTTCTTTTAAAATTTCATCTTTTATTTCCCAGATAGGGTATCTCTCTTGCGTAATTTTTCTAAACTCAAGACTACCAGCTTTACATAAATCTACAGGAGGTAAGATTTGCTCATCTACTTTTCCAAGAAGTGCATAGGATATAGGAAGTTTCATATCTGCATTTGCCATATGCGTGGTTGAGCTTCCATCTTTAAAGTTTATCATAGCATGCATAAGAGATTTTGTTTCCATAATAGCATCTAATTTATCTATACCAAATAACCACTTTGCTTCAAGAAGTTCAAAAAGTTTATTAGTCATCGTTGCACTATCGATGGTTATTTTTCTTCCCATAGACCAATTTGGATGTTTTAAAGCTTGTGCAGGAGTTTGAAGCGCTAACTCATCAAGTGGTGTATCTCTAAATGCACCACCACTTGCCATAATAGTCATACTCTCAATTTCTCTTCCATTTAAAAGATACCACAAACCAAAATGTTCACTATCTATTGGTGTTATCTCTTTACAATTAAGAAGATGCCCAGCAACAACTAAAGACTCTTTGTTTGCAAGTGCTAATTTTTTACCAAGTTCCATTGTTTTTAAAGTAGGAGCAAGTCCTGCAAAACCAACCAAAGCATTAACTACTAAATTTGAAGATGCAATTTCAAGTATTTCTAAAATACCCTCATTGCCATAATATACATTTTTATGCTCAACTTCTTTTACAAATTCTTTCGTTGCTACGCAAACATATTTTGGGTTATGTTTTTTTATCTGTTCATTTAAAAGTTTTACATTAGTTCCTGCAACTAGTGCTTCTACATGTAAAGAAAACCTTATAGCAACTTTAAGGGTATTTACCCCAATTGAGCCAGTAGAGCCTAAAAGTATCACCTACGATAATCCTCGAAGAATTACAAACATAAAAATAACTGCAAAAAGGTACCCATCTAATCTATCTAAAAAACCACCATGTCCAGGGAAAATAGTTCCACTATCTTTTACTCCTGCCTCACGTTTTAAATAACTTTCAAACAAGTCACCCCAAACAGAAGATGCAGAAACAAGTAAAGAGGTTACAAGTGCTATTTCTACAGGGTAAAAAACCATACCGATAAACGTACCTGCAATGGTAGCTATAAAAATTCCACCTACAACACCTTCCCACGTTTTATTTGGTGATGTTGGAGAAAAAGGAGTTTTACCAATACTTTTACCTACAAAATAAGCCCCAGTATCAGTAGAAGCTACAACTACAACTAGCCAAATAAGTATTGACATCCCAAAATCTTTATAAAGAGTTAGAAGAAACAGCATAGAAATAGATGGATAAAGAAATGGAGCTAATGCTTCATATTTTACATCTTTCTTATGCGCCATAGTAGCTATTAAAACAACTAAAACAATAAAAATCAGCTCTATTGGGTGAGGATAAAAAGCTGCTGCAATCCAAATTAATAAAGCATAAACGTAAAATTTATTATCTTTCTCACCAAAAAGTTTCATCGCTTCATAAAAAGCAAACATATAACAAATGCCAAGAATTGCCCATGTTAAAAATAGGCTATCCATAATAGCCATTAAAATAGCAATTCCCATAAGAACTAGACCAGTTAGGACTCTTTCTTTATTAGAATCATATATTTTTTTAAAGTCCATAGTTATCCTAATTGTAATTTTCTTCTATATTATCCAATAAATAGTGAGTTTTTGCTTAGAGTATTTTAGACTCTTATATCTAATAATGAAGTTGGTGGAGTTTCATCATCGTCTGATTTTTTTAATCTTTTGTGTTTAGTATCTCTTGTAATTTGTTCTTCTTTAGCACCTGTTTCTTCTTCATTTTTCTCTTTTTCGTGCTCTTTTTCTGGATCAATTTTATATGTTTCTTCCGTAGGTCTGATTTCGCGTACTTCTTTACCTTTTTCGTTAGTAGCAGCACTTGCCGCAACATTTTGCATATCGATTCTATTTTGAAAATCTGTCTGCTTTACTGCAGCTGCATTCATGTTTTGATTTGTATAAATCGCTCCACCTATTGGACTTACTGCCATAATATTTCCTCGTTTTCTTTTCTAATCCTTATCTACATGTAATGTTTTATAATCTACATAATTCACGTTTGCACCATCTCTTATTTTAACGTTCCTTCTTTGAGTATAATCGACCAAATATGAACTTTTTGAAGTTACAGAAAAATCTACACAAAGCTTTGCTGCAAAATTTAATACACTTTGAGGCACTGTATCTTTATCTGTTCTTATTATAACATGAGAAGAAGGAATATCCTTAATATGTAACCATATATCCCGTTTTTTTGCCTCTTTTAGTAACTCAATGTTACCTTTTTCATTTTTGCCCAACATTACTTTAAATCCCTCTATAAAAAAACTTTCATAAGAGACTTGTAACTTTTTAGTTTTTTTAGAATGTCGCTGGCGAGGAAGAAGTATGTTTATCTCGGATTCATCACTTGCACTCTCTATTGCACTTTGCATTTTTTTATAAAAATCTATTTTTTCGTTTAAATTTTCTCTCTCTTTATAAAGTGATTTTGCTTTTCTTTTTAATTTTTTTGAACTATCAAAAAGTATATTTCCAATCTCACTAGGAGTTCTTGCTTCTTTTGGCACGACTATCTTGACAAGATTTCCTTCAAAATCTTTTAATTCTATCTCTTGTTGATACGCTTTTACAAGATGAAGATTACTTAAAACCAAAGTCCCCCAAAAATTAAGCTTTTCACTTTTTGCTAATAATTCTTCTTCGTTATCTAGCTTATTTAAAAGTTTTTGTAATTTATCTATTTTTTTTTGAAGAAGTATCAATCTTTGATTTTTGATTTGATTGAGTTTAATTTGTGCACGTTTTGTATACTCATTATGTAAGTAAACTTCTATATCTTCGCCTATATTTGAAGGTTTTTCTTCAAACTCCCGTACAGGTAACTCTTCTAAATGCTCTCCAACTTTAATCGAGCGATATGAAACACTAGAGTCAATGTGTCTTAGTGCTTCTAAAACAATATCATTATCGTCTAAAACAATAGCATTAGTATTACGTCCTGTAAATTCAAATTGCAAAGTTGTTGTTTGTGCTTTATAACTTGAATTAGAATTTACGCTCATACGTAAAATCCGATTCCCCTCACTTACGTCCAAAGAGATAATACTACTTCTATTAAATCTTTTATACAAAACTACATCAAAAGGAGCATTATAAACTTTGGCACGTCTATATTCATCTTTTTTAAAAATATGAGAATCTCCCCTTTTCATATCAAAAAAAAGTACTTCTCCTTTGTCAAATACTATTTTTATAATGCTATCGTCAACTCTACCAATAGAAGAGACTGCTTTAAATTTTTTTAAATATTGGGTTACTTGGATTAATTCATTTCTTTTCATTTTTCTTTCTCCTTTTATCTGAACAAGTCCAGACAAAATTCCTTTCACTAAAGCTTCAACTTTGTTGAGATTTTCTTTACCTTACTTCTTCTTTATCTGAACAAGTCCAGACAAAATTCCTTTCACTAAAGCTTCAACTTTGTTGAGATTTTCTTTACCTTACTTCTTCTTTATCTGAACAAGTCCAGACAAAATTCCTTTCACTAAAGCTTCAACTTTGTTGAGAATATTTGTATCTTATTTCTTTTTTTATTTGGGATTATATCATTAACTAAACAAAAACTACACATTATTACTATATAATAAAAATATATGATTTTATAAGGGGTATATCATGAAAAGAAATGTTGGAACATTAGATAGATTTTTAAGGTTGATGATTGGTATTCCTATTATGGTTTATGGTTTTTTTCATTCTATTATTCTATTAGTTGTAGGTGCAGTTATCTTTATCACAGGAGCTCTAGGCTGGTGTGGACTTTATACTCTAATAGGATTGGATTCTTGTAAAAGTAAAAATAGCGGTAAAGACTGCGAACTATAAATGTCTAAATACCTTAGATATTTTTTGATGATAAATAAAGAAGGAAATTGCTTTCCTTCTTTATCATATATATTTTAGATACAGTTCCACTCTGCTGGCCCAGTAGTGTGAATAGAAACACCCTCTGTATCAACAGCAACAGTAACAGGCATGTCTTTTACTTCAAATTCGTAAATAGCTTCCATACCAAGTTCTTCAAATGCAACTACTTTAGCATCTTTAATTGATTGTGAAATCAAGTATGCTGCACCACCAGTTGCGATTAGATACATTGATTTGTATTCTTTAATTAGGTCAATAGTTGGTTGCTTTCTTTCAGCCTTACCAATCATTCCCATAATACCAATTTCCATCATGTCTTTAGTAAATTTATCCATTCTTGTTGAAGTTGTAGGTCCCGCAGGTCCAACTTTTTCATCTCTTACAGGATCAACAGGTCCAACATAATAAATAAATCTATCTTTTAGCTCAACACCATTTGGAAGAGGTTTATTTGCATTTTTGTACTCAACAATTTTCTTATGCGCAGCATCACGTGCAGTTAAAATTTTTCCTGAAAGAAGTAGAGTGTCACCTGATTTAAATTGAGATAAATTCTCTTTTGTTAAATCTTCGATATTTACTTTTTTAATAGTATCCATTGGCAATTCAAGATCTGGCCAAATATCTAAATCTGGTTTTTTAAATACTGCTGGTCCATCACCTTTTAATTTAAAGTGAATGTGTCTTGTTGCCGCACAGTTTGGAATCATAGCAACTGGTAAAGAAGCAGCGTGACATGGGTAGTCTAAGATTTTAACATCTAAAACTGTAGTAATACCACCTAATCCTTGTGCACCCGTACCAATTTTATTGATATCTTCATATAATTTTAGTCTTAATTCTTCTAAAGCATTTTGAGGACCTCTTGCTTTAAGTTCATGAATATCTACTTGACCCATTAAAGATTCTTTTGCCATTAGCATAGATTTTTCAGGATTTCCACCAATACCAATTCCTAGTATTCCAGGAGGACACCAGCCAGCACCCATTTGTCTTACATTATCCATAACCCAATCATATACAGAATCACTTGGATTTAAAACAGTAAATTTAGATTTATTTTCACTACCGCCACCTTTTGCAGCAACTGTGATTTCAATCTCATCTGAATTATCCACAGTATAATGAATTACTGCAGGAGTATTGTTTTTTGTATTTGTTCTTGCACCTGCTGGATCAGCTACGATAGAGTATCTAAGAGTATTAGATGGATCTTGGTAACCTAAAGCAACACCTTCATTAATAATATCTGTTAATTCATCTGTAATTTCTAGATTTGCTTTTGTTCCTACTTTAATAAAAACATTTACAGAACCAGTATCTTGACAGATTGGACGATGTCCCATAGCACACATTTTTGAGTTTATAAGAATCTGACCAATTGCATTTTTAGCTGCTTCAGACTTTTCTACTTCATAAGCCTGAACCATACCTTTTACAAAATCCTCTGGATGATAGTAAGAAATATACTGAACTGCGTCAGCAATACTTTGTTTTATGTCATTTTGTGTAATTTTTCCCATTGACCTCTCCGTGTTAAATTTTGTCAATTGTATCAGTACATAGGGGATATTTTTAGGATATAATTTATAAAAAAAAGGTAACTCTATGATTTTAGATTATGAAAAGATTAATGAATTAGACAGATATAAAGTTATGTCTGATACAGTAGTACCAAGACCTATCGCATGGATAGTAACTGAAGATGATGGTATTATCAATGCCGCACCATTTTCATACTTTATACCACTTTCAAGTAATCCAGCAACTCTGATAGTGGCAATTGGAGAGAAAACTCCAGGTGTCCCAAAAGATACTTTAGCCAATATACAAAAAAATAAAAAAGCTACTATTTGTTTTCCAAACAAAGACAACCTTGAAAAACTAAAATTATCTGCAACCCCACTTAGTAAAGAACAAAGTGAAGTTATACAATACCACATAGAGACACAAAAACTCTTAAAAGATTTCCCACCAATGATAAGTTCTTCTCAGAGTGCATTGTTTTGTAACTATTATAGTACAGTACAACTCCCAGGTAAAACTACCCCTATTATTTTAGAAATCAAAAAACAGTTTATAGAAGACAATAGAATAGATGAAAATTCTCATATACATGTAGAAAATGTAGGAAGATGTGGAGCATTTTTTTCTGCTATGGTTAAAATTTAATAAAAATTAATTTATTTTATTAGTATAAAATTTAAATATTTTTTTAATAAATAGCTATTTTTACGCAATCTATGTTATAATTTTTTCGCATGATATTTAAAAGATACTATCTAACATCCAAAAATCAAGGGAGAGCTATATGCTTAGCTTTTTAAAAAACACAACGAAAAAGAACATTGAAGAAGAGTGTCAAAATCCTATTGTCACCCTTCTTTTGAAAAAATCTGAAATCAATAGTGCTAAGCTAAAGAACCTCTCAATAACACCAAAACTTGTTATGGGCTTTATCTCACCATTACTTGATTTTTCAGAAATTTCATCACAAATTAAAAGTGCCTTGCCTTCTGAAACGACTCTCATACTTTCTTCAACGGCTGGCGAACTTTGTAGTTTTGATAAAACAATCCCTTTAGATAATCTCTACTCAGAAGATAACACTGAAAATATAGTTCTCATGTTATTTGATTCAACTATGATAAGTGATGTTTTTGTTGCAACGATTCCTCTTGAGAGTGAGGATATGGCTACAAGTTCTTTAAGTGCAAACCAAAGAATTGACAATATCGCAAAAGAGATCAAAAAAATTAAAGTTCCTTTTAAAATAAATCACGAAGATACCATTGGATATACCCTCATAGATGGTCTTTCTGCAAGTGAAAGTTTTTTTATGGAAGCAGTATACAATGTAGGTAATTTTCCTTGTTTACTTGTAGGAGGAAGTGCTGGTGGTAAACTCGATTTTCAAGCAACTTATATCTATGATGGCAAACGAATTTTGCGTCATCATGCAATAGTTACATTTATTAAATTTAAACCACAATACCGTTTTAGTATTTTTAAAAGTCAAAATTTTAGAAAAACTTCTACAAAATTTACCATTCTTGAAGCCAACTCTATTAAACGTACAGTTACTGGTATCTTAGATACTCAAACAAATAAACATATTAGCTTCGTAGAAGCTTTGTGTTCCCACTTTTCTTGTTCAGTAAATGAACTTGATGCAAAACTAGCTAATTTTACTTTTGCTATAGAAATAGATGATGAACTTTATATACGTTCAGTTGCATCAGTAGATGATAGCACTGTACATTTTTATTGTGATATTGAAGCAGGAGAAGAGCTTTTTCTTTTAGAAAAAACAGATTTTGTAAATACAATACAAGGTGACTATGCACAATTTAGTAAAAACAAACCAAAAGCTATTGGAGCCATATTTAATGACTGTATTTTAAGGCGTCTTTTTAATGCCACTTCACTTAACAATCTTCACACTTTTAAAGATGTCCCTGTCGTTGGTTTTTCTACTTTTGGAGAACTTTTGGGAATCAATATTAACCAAACACTTACTGCTATCTTTTTTTATAAAAAAGATAAAGATGAATTTATAGAAGGGGAGTATCTTAGTGATTTTGTTCAAAAATATGCTGGGTTTAAAAGCTATTTTCTTCTGAGAAAAATCAATCGTCAAATGATGGTTGAAAATATCAATAATGCAATGCTTGTTCAAATGAAAGAAAGTATGCCGGTTATCCAAAGCATAGGAACTACTCTCTCTCATGCCGTTGATGCTATTAATCAAATCGAAAACCAACTCTCATCAGTCAAACAACAATTTAGTAATTTTTCAACTGATATGGAAGAAAGTAGTGAAAAAAATGCTCAACTTATAGTAGAGTCAGAAAATCTCACTACCTATGTTCATGATATTCGTTCTGTTCTAGGAATCATTTCAGATATTGCAGACCAGACAAATCTACTAGCACTGAATGCAGCAATTGAAGCGGCACGTGCAGGAGAACATGGACGTGGTTTTGCTGTTGTAGCCGATGAAGTACGAAAACTTGCAGAGAGAACACAAAAAAGTCTTCTTGACACAAACGTATCTGTAAGCACTGTTGTTCAAGCTGTTGAAAATATTAGTGGCACTATGAAAGAGATAAGCGATGGTATTACAGAGATGTCAACAAGTAGCTCAAATTTATCTGGTGAGATGAATGAGCTTTCTAGTAAAAGTAAAACTATTTCAAAAGAGTTACAATCACAATCACTACTAACTGATGAACTCAATAATGAACTTGAGAAATTATCAGTATATGAAAAAACACTTGATATATTAAATAAAAAGTAAAAAATTATCTTTTGAGAAGCTTATGTTTTAAGTTCCTCTCTTAGTGCATTTCTTGATGCCCTATCCACAAGTGTAAAAAACTTATCTCTATTATCTTTATCCTTTTTGGGCTTATGTCCTTTGATTTTAATAAATTGACATTGCAATAAATCTGTAATTTTATAGAATTCTTTATAGAGTTCATGGTTAGATATTTTTTTGTTTTTAGCACTTAAATAACTGTTTTTTTCAAACTTTTCACGTCTGGCTGGTAAACCTAAAATATTTTGACAATCAGTAAAAACAATCAACTCAGATTCTTCTATACTTATCTCATTTAAAGCCCACAATAAAGTTTCTAATTCTAATTTCGTTGAAGAAGTATTTTCAAATTTTTTAAGCTTTATATCGTGTTTTAAAGACTCATTGTAAATATCATTTTCTCTTACATGTAAATACGCCCCAAAACCTATATTTTGTTGAGGATTAACACTACCATCAGTAAATAAAAGTTGTTTTTGTTTCATCCTGCTAGTATAGCATATGAAAACATTTACATGTAAAGCTTTTTTGCTTTACATGTAAAAACTGTTTTATTGTCCTTTTCTATACTCTATGATATCTTGAACACTGATAATTGGCATAGAATGTTTTTGTGCAAATACTTTAATCTCATTTGCTTTTGCCATTGTTCCATCAGGATTTGTTATTTCACACAATACTGCATAAGGCTCTAAATTGGCTAATTTCATCAAATCAATACCAGATTCCGTATGCCCTGCTCTTCCTAATACCCCATCTTTATTGGCTCTTAAAGGAAATACATGTCCAGGAGAAACAATTTTAGAAACACCATCAGCAGAAATCGCAGATTGTATTGTAGTTACTCTATCTTGAGCTGATACTCCTGTTGTAACATTATCTTTTGATTCGATTGAAACAGTAAAAGGTGTTTCGTATTTTGAGTTGTTATTTTGAACCATCATTGGGAGTTGGAGTTCATCAACTTTTTCATGAGGAAGACACAAACAAACTATACCACTACACTCCCTTATAAGAAGTGCCATTTGTTCTTTTGTTAGACTTTGGGCAGAAAAGATTATATCAGCTTCATTTTCTCTGTTATAATCATCCATAACAATCACACCATTACCTTTTTGCAAGGTTTTAAGTGCTCCATATAATCGTGATTTAGAATCACGACTCATTGTATTTTGATTCATTAGGTATACCTTTATATTAAAGTAAACTTATTGAATCAGGGCTAATGCTAAAAGCAATATTATCCTAATTATTAAACAATAAAAAGACATATTATTTTCTCTTCCATCCAGACTTTAACTGTTGGTTTTGGATTTACACCAAATCTGCTGACCTTCATACTATGAAGCGCTCGTGGACTTCTACTTTTAAGTAGTTACCACCAGTAAGGAATTTCACCTTGCCCTGAGAAATAAATTTTGATTATATTATCAAATATATTATTAATTGATAATTAAAAGTTTATCTATTTTATGTAATATTTTTATTTAAGAAAGAAGGAATTTTTTCCAAGTTTTGTTAATACGAAAATCTTTGGGGGCTAATAACTTGGGCTCTTTCTCTTTTACAATTTGCTTTTTATAATGATACATAAAAACACTTACTCTATAGTTTTTTGCACAATGAATAAAAACTTTTTTATTCTCTTTTTGCAAAACTTTTAATATCTTCAAAAATAGTTGTAACTTTTCTTTTTCTGGTTTTTTCCAACTTATAGGGATATGTATATAAGACATTTTATTTTTTGTTACAACCTTCCCTTCATTCTTAAGAGCATTTGTACTTTCACTAAGAGCAAGATTTATAACAACATCAAATCCTTTTTTAGCAATTTTTTTAAACTCTTTTGAGTTAGGTTGTCCTGCTGTAGATATATTTTCATTAAATTTTATATAATTTAAAATTGATTCCATCTTTTCTCCTTTGTAATAAATACAGCATTATATCAAGAAATATATTGGTCTATCTTTAGCTATAATATCCGTTATATTTACTTCGAGGATGTATATAATGAACCCAATTGAAAAAATATTGAAAAAACAAAAAGCTGTTGTTATTGATGGTGCCTTAGGAACAGAGTTAGAAAGAAAAGGGTATGAGCTCAATGATCCTATTTGGTCAGCTAAATTTTTAATGCAAAACCCTATGGCTATAGCACAAGTGCATCAAGACTATCTTGAAGCTGGGGCTGATTGTATAACAACTGCAAGCTATCAGGCAAGTTTTGAAGGTTTTATGAAAAAAGGTTTGAGTAAACAAGAAGCCAAAGAGCTTCTTAAAAACTCTATCGAACTAGCAAAAAAAACTAGAGATAATTTTGTTCAAAACAATACAAATAAGTCTAGAGTAAAACCTTTAGTAGCTGCTTCTATTGGTCCATATGGAGCATTTTTAGCTGATGGTTCAGAATTTAGAGGAAATTATAAAGTAAGCGAGCAAGAACTCATTGATTTTCATAAAGAGCGTATGCAAACTATCCTTGAAACAAATCCTGATTTACTTGCACTAGAAACTTTACCATCTTTCAAAGAAGCAAAAGCACTGTGTGAGCTTTTAAAAGACTTTCCAAATGCTCATGCATGGTTAACTTTTAGTGCTAAAGATGAAAAACATATAAACGATGGAACCCCAATCAAAGAGTGTGCACAGTGGCTTGATAAGCAAAAACAGATCATAGCCATAGGGATTAACTGCACTGCTCCACAATACATCGCATCTCTTATTTCACAAATCAAAGAAGTATCTACTAAGCCTATCATCGTCTATCCAAATGCTGGTGGAAGTTATGATGCTATAACAAAAACATGGAATACAAAAGAAGAGATATCTTCTTATAAAGCAAAAGCCGAGCTATGGTATGAAAAAGGTGCCACTCTTATTGGAGGATGTTGTCAAACTACCCCAACAGATATCGAGCAAATAGCAAAATGGGTAAGGGAAGATTAAAGTTTATTATTGATTTTTTTCCATGTCTTGGCTGCATACAGCACACTAACAACAAGGATAACAATAGAGACAATTGTAAATATAACCGTAAAAACCAATTCATCCATGATTTATTCCTATAATTTTTACAATATACTAACAAATTGTCTCTAAAAACTTTGTTTTACGTTAAACTCTTCTCTTTAAAAACCCCTATTTAATGATATTTCGTGTATTATGTAATATACTTACCCTAAGGGTAAAAAGGAAATTATAATGAATGTAAAAGACGTTGCACAATTTATGCTAAACGAATTAAAGAAAAAAGGTGTTTTAAATCAGGTAGGATTAGTGGATATTATTAAAGAAAAATTTGGAGATGAATTTGTTTTTGAAACTACGCATGGAACTCTTACTATAGACAGAAAAGTTATAAGAGAATTCAATAAAGTAAAAGGCGAAAATATCCTTTGGGATAAAGATGGATGTTGTTGGAGATAAATTTATACACCTAAAACAACAACTTATGTAAGACTGTAAATACCCTACAGCCTTACATGTAAAGAATCTAAGCAAAAAACCTCTTATTTACCTCTTCACTAAGTTTTTGTCCACTAAAGTGGGCGCGCTGTACTAACTCCCAAAAGTATCTATAAGTTGCGCGATCATGTAGTTCTCCGGCATATTGGATTGGTCCCCATGCTGCATTTTGTGCTGCTATGAGTATATTACCTGCATCTTCTACTTCAGTAAAATCTGGTTTCATGGCATCTACTATAGCGGTGATTTGTGTTGGGTATATACTCCACATTCTCATAAAACCAAACTCATTTTTTGCTCTGTATGCATCTTCATAAGTTTGATATGCATTTTTTAAATCAAGTGTTACATTATGAGCTGGGATAACATGATTTGAGAGTGCGGCTTGCGTGACTTTTGCTTTTGCACTACTTATTAACTTATGCTCAAACTGTCCTGGACTTCTCATATTACCAGCAGGGATTGCCCCTTGGTAGCCTGAGACAAAATCCATCAAACCAAAATCAAGTACTTGAAGCCAAGGAAGAGTTGCAAGCTGCTCAACATCTCTTAGTGCCCCATGTGTTTCTATCAAAATATGGATTGGTATTTCTCTTGCTATACCTTCTTTTTTACATATTGTCTGGATATACTCTATTTGTTCTTTTGCTTCTTCATAAGCTGTCGCTTTTGGAAGAGTTATATATGAGAGTTTTTCACCAGCACCAGGAACCAAGATATCAACATCTTGTTTCCAATTTATATTTGAATAATCATGTATACGCACTCCAGCCATCCCATACAGATTAGCCTCAGAATTTATCATACGAACAACCATCCTAGCGTGTTGTTCTTCTGCACCAACTTGTGCACCATCTTCACAATCACAAGTTATATCAAAAATTGGTCCTAGTTTTTTTTGTAATTCATATGCTTTTCCAATAAGCTTTTCACTGCCAGTAAAATGCTCACATGAAGGAATAATCGGTAAAGATTTTCCTGATTCAAATAGTTCAACATTAGGGTGTGTCATAATCTCGTCCTTGTTATAAATTTTTATTTTTTGGTATTACGATTGTATAATCTAAATCTAGTACAACGTTTTTAAGGTATTTTCCATCTTCACCTTTTGGATTTTCTACGTCCTCAGGTCTCATATTTTTAAGCCCAACAGTTCTTACTCTAAGTAATCCTATATCTTCTCTGTTATGCTCTATCTTTTCTATAATTTCACTATATGCGTAGATTGTATCTCCTCCATACGTTGGATTTGCGTGAACTCCAGCATTTATAGCATATATCCAAAGAGCATTTTGTAAACCATTAAAAGAGATAGTTCTTGCTATAGAAATTACATGTCCCCCATACATAAGTCTCTCTCCCATAGGAGTACTTTTCATCATAAAATCATCAAAATGTACTTTTGCATTGTTTTGGTAAAGCTTTGTTGCTAGTGTATGATCGCTATTGTCTATTGTTATTCCTTCTAGATGATTGAGTCTCTCTCCTACTTCATAATCATCAAAAAAGTACTCTCCTCCAGTCACTTGTGTATCAAATCTAAAAAGTCTAGGAATACTAATATTTTCTGATATAGGTGCTATTTTTTTGAGCTCTGGTACAATATTTATACCTCGCATAATCCCTTGCTCCCTCTTATGCACCATAACCCATCTTTTTAAGTTTAACACCTCATCACCATATTGATTATGCCCAATCGAATGAACATAAACAACGCCACTTTTACCATTAGAATTCTCTTTTAATCCAATAATAGTAGACTCCATACTTACAGTATCTCCTACAAAAACAGGATTTTTAAATACCACTTCAGCATAACCAAGATTTGCAATAGCATTAAGAGATATATCTTGTACTGACTTTCCAAAAGTAAGATGAAACATCAACATATCATCAATTGGTCTATGTGCGTAACCCAACTCTTTTGCAAACTCATCAGAAGAGTGAAGGGCAAACCTACTTCCAGTAAGCCCAATATAAAAAGAAACATCTCCATCACTTATAGTTCTTGGTAGTGGATGGATTATCTTTTGATCTATTTCAAAATCTTCAAAATAATTTCCTTTGTTAATTTTATTGCTTATTTTCAAAATTAACTCCTTAAAATAATTCTTTACCAATTTCTCGGTATCTATCATACAATGTTATAATCCTTTGTGCCCATTCTATTCTTGTTCTATCTATAAGTTCATCTTTAAACTGTATTACTTCTCTTCCACTTTTTTGTGCACGTTCAAACTCACTTATCATCTCTTTTGCATCTTCAACTTCTTGTTTTTTAGGTGTAAAAATGTCATTTACATACTCAAGTTGTATAGGATGGATAGCTGCTTTTCCATCACATCCTAGATAATATGCATCTTTTGAACTTGCTTCACAAGAAAACTCATCATTTACATCAAAATGGGGGCCATCTATAACTATTTTTCCATACGCTCTAGCAGCAAGTACTATTTGTGCCATATAATTAAAAATAGCCTTTGAATTTTTTTTCAAATTTATCTGCAATCTTTGAGCTAAAGTGTTTGAACCTATCATCACACAACGAAGAGATGTTCCAGCAGAACAAATATCTTGGATATTAAGTACTCCTAAAGGTGATTCTATAGTTATCATCAACCCTAATTTTGGATCAATTGCCTCTAAAATTTCATCTGCTTTCATCACATCACCCGCACTTTGAATACAAGAAAAAAGAATCGCATCAATATCTATTTTTTTTGCTAGTTCTATATCTGCTAATAAATCTGGGCTATTGAGTTTATTAACTCTTAAAATTCTCTCACTTGTTCCAAAATCACTACTTTTATTAAACTGTTTTTCTATTATTCTACGAGCTACTACTCTTTGCTCTTCTAAAATACCCTCTAAATCAAAGATAACTGCATCCGCTAAAAGGGTCCTTGATTTGTCTATATATCTTTCATTGTATGGTGGAACAAAAAGCATAGAGCGTCTTGCTCTATACACTTCAACTTTCTCACTTTCAACAGGTTTTTCACTAGTAAGCTGTTTTACTAACTCTTTTCTTAAAACTTTTCCATTCTTTGTTTTTGGATAGTCTTTAACAACATAGATTTGTTTAGGAGCTTTATACTTTGCTAAGTTATTTTGTCCATATTTTAGTATTTCTGCTTCTTCTTGTTCACTTATATTCCCTCTTGGGATAATAGCAATAGCAACAAGTGTTTTATATACATCTATATCAATCCCTAAAGCTACACAATCAGCAACTTTTGGATGTGTTTTTATCACTCTTTCTATTTCATGAGGACTTACTCGAAAACCAAAAGTATTAATGATGTCATCTTTTCTTCCTAAAAACCAGATGTATCCATCTTTATCTTTTTTTGCATAATCTCCTGTAAAAAAATAACCGTTGTGTCTTGCTTTTGCAGTATCTTCTTCTAAGTGCCAATACTCTAAAAACAATCCTGGATCATCCTCTCCAATACAAATCATACCCTCTTCTTCAACATCAACTTCTTCTAATGTATTTGGGTCTAAAAGTTTTACATTATGTCCTGGTTGTACAAACCCTGCACTTCCTGGACGAATTGGTTTAAATTTAGAGTGAGAAATATAGTAAGAAAACTCACTCATGCCAATCGCTTCATATATATTTTGTTTAAAGCGTTCTTGCCAAAGTGTTACCATTTCAGAAGAGAGGTGTTCTCCTGCACTCATGCAGTGTCTTAAACTTGGGCAATCTTCAATACTAAAATCTGTTTTTTGAATAATCTGTCTGTATATTGTGGGAACACCAATAAAAATAGTACATTTATGCTTTTTAATAAGCTTAATCCAACTTTTTGCATCGTTTTCTCCTTCATGTGCAATTACTGTATATCCTCTATATAAGGGGTCCATCAAAGCTGAACCTAAAACATAAGTCCAATTAAATTTTCCCGAATGCATAATCCTATCATTCTCTTTAAAGTCAAACCAAAATTCACTTGCAGGTTCACGTCCTACGAGTGAGCGATGAGAGTGAAGTACCCCTTTAGGAAAACCTGTCGTGCCTGAAGTATATACAAGATATGCGGGTTCTCCTGATTTTGAATTATAGTGATTTACTGCATCACTAAAATTTTCTAAAATCTCATCTAAAGCATAAATTTGAATACTTTTAGGTTTTTGTATAGCATCAACATTTGGTATACCTGCTATAAGTATATGGTTTAGATTATCTAAGTTTTCTAAATAAGGAAGAAGATTTTCATACATTACCGCTGAGAGTATCATCACTTTTGCTTGCGAATCTGTTGCAAGATATTTTACTTCAGAGCCACTTAAAAGTGTCGAAGTAGGTACAGCGATTATCCCTGCTTTCATCGTTCCAAAAAAGGAAATAGGATAAGCTAAAGAGTTTTTCAGACATATCAAAACTCTATCTCTCACATCTACATGTATAGATTTTAGAAAGTTTGCAAGTCTATCTGATTTGTTTGCTAAATCTTTATAAGTTATTTGACTTGTACCAAGATTGGTATCTTCAATAATCATAGCAATCGAATTTTCTTTTATCGTTCCTAAGTGTTTTGATGTGCAAGAAACTCCAATGTTTAAGAACTCAGGAACTTCTATTTCTAATTGTGGATATTCTTTCATTTTATTATCTCCTTTTTCTAAAGCCAAGCTCCAGTAAAAATATTTATTACCTATATTTGCCCAAATGGCCAATTTTCTTGAATAGTATGAATTGGCATTTTGTTTAAAACTTCTAAAGCAAAGTTTTGATCCTCTTTATCTAAACTTTTAAGTGCATAAGCTCTTAAAATATTTTGTAAAGACTTCCCAAACATAGGAGGATCTAACATCTCACCGTTATACCTTATTGCACCCCCTAAAAGTGCTTCTGCTTTGATGGCTTGCCTTAAGATATTGATATCATTTTCTATAGCTAAAGGAGATGGAGTAAAAGCCACTTTACAAATATTGATATGATTTGGAGTGATGACTTGTTTCCCGGTAAGTCCCATAGCAGTTTCTCTTTTTGCATGGGAATAAACATGCCTACTTGCATCATCTCCATGTAAATCTAACCATCTTCTAATATCTTTTTTTTCAACACAGCTATCAGGAAGTGAATTTGGTGTTAATAAAACTTCAACCCCGCCTATAACTCCTCGACCTTTTATTCTTGCTTCCATTGTTAAGATATTAAAAAATGTTTCAAGCTCATCAATCCAACCCTCTGGGGTAATTTTATATGCCATTGCTTTTGAAAAATCATGGATACCAAAAACAACATGTTTTACAGTAGAGTGAGTCATAAGCTTATCTGCAATTTGAAGTGACCTTGGGTGTTCAATAATAGGCTGTATAGTTAAGTTACTTCCAATAGAAACCAACCAAGAAGACAAATCTCTGATTTCAGCATCCCCATAAACTTCCCCTGCTTTTGCTAAAACAATCACATCTATATATTTATGAATCTGTTTTATCAATTTTAAATCTGCTTCGTATTCCAATGTTCTAAAAGGATTTATTCTAATAGCTATTTGAAAATCTCTTTCTGGGAATTTTGGTAACTCTTCAAGTAAAAGAGCTCTTGACATCTCTTTCATTCGACACCCATCTTCAAGATCAAATAAAAGAGTATGTGCTTTGGTTTTATAAGCATGTTTTTGTAGTCTATATTTTGCTTGTTCAATATTTTCATAACTCCCATCAAGAGGATTAAACTTAATAGGTGGATAATATATTTGAATTCCAGGCCAGTACCCACCAAGTACTGGTGTTAAGTCATCGTTAGCTGTCAATTTTGACAAATCCATAAAAGATGAAGTCATACTTTTTACCTTTTTAATTTAATTTTTTCTTGAATTTAAAGAAGTTCAAATCCAATTTTTATCATCTAAAACTTTAATTTATTTGTACTATTAGTCCATAGATAAAATAAATCAAAACGTAATAATTAGTTATAAAAATATTATTAATATTAAATTTATAATAGCTATAATTATTGGTATATAGGGGTTTAAGAAGACATTATAAAAAGAAGTTTCATATAGTGAGAAAAAAAAATATAAACTTCTTAAATAGTGAAAGAAAAATATATATAAAATATAAATTTATGTAGATTTGTAACATAATAATGTTATTATTAATAAAAATTATTGGTATAACATGAATCAAAGCAAGTCACTCACTAAGGGATTATCTGTTTTAAAAGAAGTAATGTTAAGCGATAAACCTCTTACAGCAAATATTTTATGTCAAAAATTAGACATAGATAAAAGTACTATGTCACGATTGGTTACTACTTTAATGCAAGAAAACTTTATAGAATATCTGAACAATTCAAAAGAGATTATACTAAGTGATTTGATGAGAAAGCTTACTCAAAAAGATAATAGAGAAAAAATTGTACAAAATACTCAAGAATTATTAGACAAAATATTTTATATGACCAATGAATGCTCCTATATAGGCATACTCGACAATAATTCCGTTTTATATCTTAATCAAGTCGATAAATCTAAAAGAGTTTTAAAGACAAGAGATTCTATAGGAAAACACGCTCCACTTCATACAAATGGTTTTGGCAAAATAATTCTAAGTTATTGCGATATTGATTTGTCCCAACTACAATTGACAAAATATACAAGCAATACTATTACTAGTATTAGTAGGCTTCAAAAGGAGATAGAGATAGTAAAACAAACAGGTTATGCTATAGGTAATGAAGAACATGAATTTGGTTTAAAATCTCTAGGAGTTGCTTATTTGAATAAGAAAAAAGAGTTTGTTGGAGCTGTTGGTATTTCTGGGCTATCTGTAAGATTAGATGAACATACTTTAAAGAAATTTGGTGAAGAAATCTTTAAACTACTCAATTATTCCTAATTTATTTTTTCCACTACTTTTAGCATGGTACAATCCTCTATCTGCTTCATCTACTACTTTATCTATTGTTTTTACGCCATCAAAAGAACTTATACCAAATGAAGCAGTAATTTTACTCACGCCATCCCCAAAGTCATAATTTTCTATATCTTTTCTCAATCCTTCTACTACTTTTAGCAAATCTTCTCTTTTTGTATTAGGACAAACTATCAAAAACTCTTCGCCACCCCATCTACCCAACTTATCTGTCGCTCTAATATTTTGTGATAAAATGACAGCAAACTTTTGAAGAATATCATCTCCTTTGAGATGTCCATACTTATCATTAATTTCTTTAAAATTATCAATATCTAAAAGAATAATGCCACAAGGAACTTCATATCTACGTGTATACCTATATTCCTCAGCCAAGACTTCATTGATTTTGAGTCTATTTCCTATCTTCGTTAAAGCATCTTCTCTAGAAACTTGAGCTAACTTTCTATTTTGTACTTTTAACTTATAGCTATAAAAAGAGATTATTATAAGAAGTAAAAGTCCTACAAGAATTATTTCCCCTACAAATGTATAATCTACTCTTCCACTCTCCTCTACGGCAATCCAATTATTTAATATTTTTCTTACTTTTATTTGATCAATACTATAAATTATTTTTTGGAATATACTATTTAACAGAGGTTCATCATTTCTTGAAGCTATTGTCAAATCATCACTTTCTTTGAGTCTTGCTGATACTTTTAGTACACCATGAAAGGATTGCTGAATATTGGTTACAGTTACACTTAGATTATCAAGATAACCATAGATTTTTCCACGCTCTACTTTTCGTAAACCATCTTGAATATTTTCTACCTCGACAATATTTATCTTAGGGTACTTATCTTTAAGAATTTCAATTATTGAATTACCCTTTGAAGCACCAAAAGTTTTTGTAACTATATCTCCCATATCATCAATAAATGGTTTATCTACTTTTGTAGCCAATACAATAGGAAACTTCATATAAACATCAGTAAAATTCATATAGGATAAACGATCGGTTGTTGGTGTTGCAGAACCAATAATATCACATTTTCTACTCTTCATAGCAGATATACTCTCATCCCAGTTTTTTGTAGGATACACTTCTATTTTTAACCCAGATTTTTTTCTTATCAATTCAAAATAATCAGCAATCATACCCACATATTGACCTTCCCTAATACCTTCAAAAGGCATCCAGTCAGGATCAACACAAAGTTTTAATATGCCTTTTTTCTCTAAATATGCTTTCTCTTTTTTACTAAATATAATATTTGTATTAACTCTATTTTTTAGAATATCTCCAAAAGTTTTTATTTTATCTTCTTGATGAGAAAAAGCTCTATTGCTTCTAACTAACTGTTTATATGCACGTATTAACAACTCTTTACTTGTTTCACCTATATCATAAAGACTTAAAAGCATCAAATTTTTTATCTCTTTTGCTTCATAACGAAGCGATGATAAAGACTTTTTTTGATTATATTTATGTATTATTTTTACTGCTTCATCTGTGTTTTTTAAAGCATACTCCCAACCCTTTTTAGTAGCAGCTAAAAGATTTATTGTCATTTGAGTTTTATTCTTAGCTACTTCAAGAGAAGTAAAAAGGTTTATTGCATTCGTTACAAATCCATATTGAAGTGGGTCCATTACGTTATAAGGAATATTTTGTTTATCAAGTTCATAGAGTTCATTTGATGTAAATGCACTCATAGCATCTATCTCTTTATTTTTAAACGCTTCTATTCCATACGTATGAGGAACATGAATACTTTTTATAAAAAAGTGCTCTAATAGAAGAGATAATGAACTACTTCTATACTCCTCTTCAGTAACCATAATCTTTTTCCCTTCAAGCTCTGAAGGTTTTTTTATCTCAGGCTGGGTAACAAGAACTAGAGGTGAGCGTTGTAAATATGTAGCTAAAACAACTACTGGTTGAAGGATATTATTTTTAATCATTAAAGGCGCATTGGATATACCAAAATCTACTTTTTTAGATATAACATCTTTTTGTATATCCACTCCATCTGAATATTCTAAAAGTGTTACATCCAAACCAGCTTCTTTATAAAAACCTTTTTCTTTAGCTACTATAAATCCAGCATGTTCAAACTGATATTTCCAATCTAATTGAATACTTACTTCTTCTAATGATTCACTTGAGTATAAATTGAGTGATAATACAAAAATAATTATTAGTTTTAAAAAATTTTTCATTAACAAATAATAGCATAAAATCAATTTTTTAGCTTAATTTAGCTAATATTAAATAAAAAAAAGGCTAATAGATGGGTCAAACGATAACAGAAAAAATATTTAGTGACCATGTAGGTCATGAAGTAAAAGCTGGTGAGATTATACAATGCAACATCGATATGGTAATAGGAAACGATATAACAACCCCTATAAGTATTAAAGCATTTGAAGACAGTGGCGTAGAAAAGCTGGCAAATCCCGATGGTTTTGCTCTAGTAATGGATCACTTTATACCTGCAAAAGATATTGCAAGTGCAAACCAAGCTAAAATAAGCCGTGACTTTGCATATAAACACAACTTAAAAAACTATTTTGACGAAAAAGACATGGGAATTGAACATGCACTTCTTCCTGAAAAAGGACTTGTAGTTCCTGGTGATGTTATTATAGGTGCGGATAGCCATACTTGTACACATGGAGCACTTGGTGCATTCTCAACTGGTATGGGAAGTACAGATTTATCATTTGCTATGATAACTGGGGGAAACTGGTTTAAAGTTCCTGAAGCTATCAAAGTTGTTTTTACTGGTAAACCTGGCAAACATATTTATGGGAAAGATCTTATTTTAGAAGTTATTCGCCTTATTGGTGTTGATGGTGCACTTTATAAAACCTTAGAATTTACAGGTGATACAATAGCCCACCTAAGTATGGACGATAGATTTTCACTTTGCAACATGGCTATAGAAGCTGGTGCAAAAAATGGTATCGTTGCAGTTGATGATGTCACAAGAGAATTTTTAGCAGATAAAGACTTAGCAAGACCATCAAAAGAATTTTACTCAGATGAAGATGCAACGTATGTTCAAACACTAAATATTGATGTGTCTAAACTAGATCCTGTTATTGCTTATCCTCATCTTCCATCAAATGGAAAATCAGTAACACAAGCAGTTACAGATGATTTAGAAGTTGACCAAGTATTTATCGGAAGTTGTACAAATGGACGTTTAGAAGATTTAAGAATTGCTGCTAAAATTTTAGATGGTAAAAAAGTTGCACAAAAAACAAGACTTATCATCACACCAGCTACTCAAAAAATCTCATTACAAGCTCAAAAAGAGGGTTTAGTTGAAATTTTTATAAATGCAGGAGCTGTTTTTTCAAATCCAACTTGTGGAGCCTGTTTAGGTGGTTACATGGGAATCATTGGAAAAGATGAAAGATGTGTAGCAACAACAAATAGAAATTTTGTTGGACGTATGGGTGATAGAAGTAGTGAAATCTATTTAGCAAACTCAGCTGTCGCAGCTGCGAGTGCTATAACTGGAAAAATAACAGACCCAAGGTAATGTTAAATCTACCTTGTGTGATAGTCGCTGGGGGAAAAAGTTCTCGTATGGGAAGTGACAAAGCGTTACTTCCTTTTGGGAACTTTAAAACCCTTACACAATACCAATTAGCAAAACATGCTAAGAACTTTAGCTCTTTACATGTAAGTTGTAAAACCAAAGATAAGTTTGACTTTGAAGCTAATTTTATAGAAGATGTAAAAGAGTTCAGTGAGTACTCACCTCTCATTGCTCTATACAGTATTCTAAAACAGTTTGATACACCAGTGTGTATTTTAAGTGTAGATACTCCTTTTGTAGATATTGTAATGTATGAAAAACTCTTTGCATGTAAAGAAAAAAATGATGTTGTTATAGCTCGTTCACCTTATGGTTCTCATCAACTGTGTGCTATCTATTCTCCATCAATTTTACCTATTTTAAAACAGCAAATTTTAGAAAATAATCATAAAATAAAAAACTTCCTAAATCTTGTAAAAACAACTTATGTTGATTTTCAAAGTGATGAGCCCTTTTCTAACTTAAATCATCCTCAAGACTATAAAGAAGCAAAGGATAAAGTTTGATTGATACTCTAACACAGATTCCTTCTTTAGAAAGTTTAAATAAAACACTTCAAGAAACAAGTCATCCAAAACTTATGTTAATAGATTTAAAAGAATTTAAAAAAATAAACTTGAAATACTCTGATGAAGGTGGGGACTTTATTTTATGTGAATTTGCAAAAGCTTTAGAATCTTATGCAAATAAAAATGAAATGTTTTGTTTTAGAGTAGAGGAAGATTCATTTGCTCTTATAAAAGATATGCCTTTTGAATTACAACACATGGAAAAACTAATCTTTTCATTGGCAGATTTTATAAAAGAACAAAAATATACTTTTAATAACAATGAGATAAATATAAATGCTCATATAGGAATTTGTTTAGACCAAAAAAATCATCTAAAAAAAGCAAAGTCAGCTCTTAATGTTGCAAAAAAAGAAGATATGCCTTTTGTTACTTACTCAGAGTTTGTAAACAGACTTCTAGAAGAAAATGAAGAAAAAATTTGTAAAGTTTTACAACAGGCTTTAGATGATGGTACCATAATCCCTTATTATCAAAAAGTTATAGATAGGAACCAAAATATCGTATATAACGAAATGTTATTAAGAAATGAAAATAAAAAATCAATTCAATCACCAAAACTTTTTCTTACAATTGCACATGATAGAGGTTTTTATAACGATATAGTACAACTTGTAGCAAAAAAAATGATAGCACATAAAAATAGTAAAGCTATAAATTTATCTTGTCATGACTTCTTTGATGAAGAACTATTTAGCTTTTTAATTGAAATTTTTAAAAATACTAATACTATATTTGAGCTGCAAAACAATGAGTATTTACAAGCAGATAACTTAGATGAAAAACTTGAAATTATAAAACAAAACAACATTCAAATATGTCTTGATAATATAACTTCAAATTCTGAACTATCTTCTTTTAATAAAGAACATATTGATTTTGTAAAGGTGTGTGGCAATTTAATCCGCTTACTTAGTTTAAGCCCAGATGCAAAGTCTACATGTAAAGAGATTCTTTTTACATGTAAAGAATTAAATATCAAAACAATAGCTTCACACATAAACTCAGATAATGCTTTAAAAGAAGTAAAAGAATTAAACTTTGATTACTTTCAAGGATATTTTTTAGGAAAACCTACTTCCACTTTTGCTGAATAATCAGACCACTTATAATTAGAAAGAGTGCTATTATCGTAGATAAAAGTATCTCTTCTCCTATAAAAAAATGAATAAAAACTAAAGATAAAAAAGGTGATAAAAAAATCAAATTTGATATTTTTGATATATTATGTGTAAGCCTCACTGCTTTTAACCAAAATACAAAAGTAATTCCCATCTCAAAAAACCCAACATATATAGCCCCAAAACATGCTTCAACACTTGGAAGTTTTATCCCACCAGTAAAAATTATATAGAGTCCTATCATAACAACACCTACTAAAAAATTACAAAACAACCCTACTGTTGCATCGGCTTTTGATTTTGTATTGAATATCCAATAAAGAGACCAAAGAAGTGTACTAAAAAGGGCTAAAAGTACTCCATATAAATCAGAAAAATTCAATGAAAAAGGCTCACCTCTTGTAGAAATTATGAGAACTCCAAAATAACAAATCAAGCCAGCCACTATATCTGCAAAAGTTAATTTTTGTTTTAAAAAAACAACTGAGAGATAAGCAAACATCAATGCCCAAGTATAATTAATAGCCTGAGCTTCTTGAGCGGGAAGTATGTCATACGCTTTAAAAAGAACAAGATAATATATAAAAGGATTAATAGCACCTAAAACAAGAACTAAAAAAGGTTGTTGCTTTACATGTAAAAAAACTTCACCTAATTTTTTTTGATACGCTATGAGAGTTCCTAAAATAAATAGTGAACTAAGAGAAGAGTAAAAAAGAAGTTCAAGAGGACTTAGATAAACTAATGTAATTTTAAATGCAGTCGCTACAGTAGACCATAAAAAGACAGAAATCAAAGCATACTTGTAAGCAAGAGATTGATTTTTTTGCATTGCCTACCTTTATACAACTCTAAAGGAGTAAAGGCTTTCACCTCTACTCCTTTTTTATTATTTATTTTGAAGTGTTATTGATATATGAATAATCACCCATTTTTGTCCAAGCTCTTGCTTTTCCAATAAATGCTCTTTGAGAATCTAAAAGTTCTTTAAACACAGGATCTTTTGCTGCTTGTTCGTTAAGAATTTCATCATTTGCTTTTGAAAGTGCTGCTAAAACTTCTTTAGGGAAAGTTGACACTTTAACATCTGGATGCTCAGTTTTGATTTTTTCCCAAGCAAGCGCATTTCTATACACTGATTTTTCTAAAACTCTATTTGCCACTTTACTCATAGCAGTCTCTAGTATAAGTTGTAAATCTTTAGGCAATTTTGCATATGATTTTTTATTTACCAAAAATTGAGTTTCACTAGCAGGCTCTTGCCATCCAGTGTAGTAGTATTTTGCAATTTTTTGAAATCCCATATTCATGTCATATACTGGGCTTATCCACTCAACTGCATCAATTGTTCCTCTATCAAGTGAAGTGTATAATTCTCCTAAAGGTACAGTAACAGCAAGAACACCTAATTTAGACATAACTTCTCCACCCATACCAGGAATTCTAACTTTTAAGCCTTTTAAATCTTCAAGTGATTTAATCTCTTTTCTAAACCATCCACCCATTTGCATTCCAGTGTTTCCACCTTGAAAATGCATTAAGCCATGTTTATCATAAACTTTTTTTGCTAACTCTTTTCCTCCACCATACTCAAACCAAGCATGTTGTTCTGCTGGAAGTAATCCAAAAGGAACAGTTGTAAAGAAAATAAGTTTGAAATCTTTACCTTTATAGTAATAAGATGCAGTGTAACCGATATCATACTGTTTTGCTTTAACCAAGTCCATTACAGCTAATCCTGCTTTATGCTTCGTAGGGTCATCTACACGTAGTTTTAATCTACCATTTGACATTGTTTCTACCATCTTTTTCAATTCAAATGGAGCCTCTCCAAGAATAGGTACTGTCTTTTTCCACGAAGTGGCAAGTTTTAAGTGGTATACTTTTCCTCCAGCTATCATATTTGAAGCTAAAATCATAGCTAAAAATGATGCTACCATAATCTTTGTAAATCTCATACTATCTCCTTAAATTTCTCTGTATTGTAATCAAAAAAAATAAAATGTTTGATTAATTACATAATGCCTTGTATAATACAAAGATAAATTTCAAAGGAAACTCATGATAAAGCATATCGTATTTTTTAAATTAGAAGACAACTCGCAAGAGCACAAACAAATTATTAAAGATAAACTCCTCTCTTTACAAGATAAAATAGAAGTTTTAAAAAGCACCGAAGTTGGCTTAAACTTTGCAACGGAAGATAGAGCATATGACTTGGCACTTCTATGTGATTTTGAATCTAAAGAAGACTTACAAGCTTATGCTATACATCCTGTACATGTAGAATTTGTAAACTATGTAAAATCTAAAAACACTATTACTAAAGTAGTAGATTACGAGTACTAGGATAACTTCCTAGTACCTTTTTTGATACCATGAGTCATCAATAGCAATAAATTTTTTGACAACTTTTAACTTTAAATGGTCCTCAATAGATTGGGTTCCAAGTCGAATATACTTTATTTTATTGAGATTTAGATGTACTTTAACTTTAAAAATTTCTGGATTTATTTCTATATCTTCTCTCAATTCTATGATATACTCACCAGGTTTTTTATCAAAAACATGATGACTTCTGTTTATCAAAGTATCTTCATACTTATCATTTATATAAATATTAAATCTTTTATGTCTCCATATCTTATTATGTGGTCTATACACAACAATAGCACCTTTCCCACTTTTTAAATTTATTTGTGCAGGACTTGGAGATGAAGAATTGCAACCAACAAAACCTAATACTAAAAAAACACTTACTACTAAAATTTTAAATATTTGCATATAACTACCCCTTTTTTAGTTTATTATATAACATTTTAAACTGTGGCAATGAAGATATAATTGAGCCAGAAACAATAAAAAAACATGCCAGCCAAATTGAACTAGATGGCTTGGAAAATCCTAAAACTATAAGAAGCAATGTTGATAAAAGAGGTATAGAATAAGACAAAGTTCCTAAAAACTGAATGTCTCCATTTTTTACCCCATAATCCCAAACAAAAAATGCTCCACCAACAGGTCCTAACCCTAAAGCTAAAATCGCTATTAATTCCATAAAATTAGGTATGACTGTTATTTCGAAAATTAAATGACAAGCTAACGAAAGAACAGCAGTAAGCCCGCAAAATCCTCCAACTGCACTTGTTGGTACTTTACCTAAAAGACGTGATAGCACTGAATACGAAGCCCAAATAACCGCACAAATAAAAGCATATATATACCCTTTTAAGTATTGAACTTCAAAGTTAAAACTACCACCTTTACTTACTAAAAAAACAACGCCTATAAGACCTAAAGTAACTCCTATAATATGATACCATTTTAACTTCTCATTTGGCAAAAAAGAGCTCACTAAAACTATAAAAAGTGGCCATAAATAATTGATAAGATTAGCTTCAATAGCTGGTGCATTTTGAATAGCTAAAAAATAAAAAAATTGATACCCTAAAAGACCAGATACCCCTACTATCCAAACTTTAAGTGGCCATGTTATATGAACTAGTACTCCTTTACCTTCTTTTTTCCACAAAATAACTCCAATCAAAAAGGCTACAAAAAAGGACATTGAAGTAAGCTCAAATGGTGGTATATTTTTAGCTAGGACACTAAAGCTTGCTAATGTTGCCCAAAGTAAAATTGCAACAATACCAAATAAATTTCCACGTTGCATATAGCCTCCAAATCTGCTAAAATTAAAAGAAATAGGAATTAAATTGAATAAAAAAATATCATTAATTATTATAGCATTATTTGCAAATATACTTTTTGCTAATGAAGCTACCGATGCTTTCAATACTGCAAAAATATATGAGCAAAATGGTGATTTAAAAAAAGCCATGCTATTTTATAAAAAAGCTGCGTTTTTAGCTATTGAGCCAAAAATAATAACACCTCAAACAAAACAGCCTACTATTGTAAAATATGGTAAAAATGAAATTGATAGTTATGGCGATAAAGAAACGGATGAGACAGTAAAGCAAATAATATTTTCTGCATTTGATATAGAAGCATATAAATTAAATTATCTCCTTCCTGTTACTTACAACTATACAGACCATGAAGGAAGAGAAAATTTTGAAACAAAATTCCAACTGAGCTTTAAAAAGAACCTCGCTACCAATCTTTTAGGAATGGATGAGAAACTTTACCTTGCATATACTCAAACTTCTTGGTGGCAAACATCTCAAACATCATCCCCATTTAGAGAGACCAATTATGAACCCGAATTGTTTATGATTTTCCCTTACAAAAATGCCAAAACTGCCCTTAAAGCCTATAAAATTGGCTTGGTTCATCAGTCTAATGGACAAGATAGTATAAAATCTCGTTCTTGGAATAGAGTTTACTTAACTGGTATCTTTCAATACAGTGGTATATTCTTTGAACCTCGTGCTTGGTATAGATTTGAAGAAAGTGAAAAAACAAATACCCATGATGGTGATGACAATCCAGATATTCATAACTTCCTTGGATATGGAGATTTAAAAGTATCTTATCCCTATAAAAAACATCTCTTTTCAGTGCTTCTTAGAAATAATCTAAGATTTGATGATGAGAATAAGGGTGCCATTCAATTTGACTGGACTTTTCCTATTCCTTGGATAAATGATGCTTATGGTTATGTTCAAATCTTTAGTGGGTATGGTGAAAGTTTGATTGATTATGACAAGTCAAATGATAGGATTGGTTTAGGTTTTAGCCTAACTAGATAAAATCTAAGCATAAAAAAAGGGGAAGCTAGTTTGACTAGCTTCCCCTTTATATTATTAGTTACTTATTATTAGTATCTAGGAGCACGTCTTGGACGCTCTTCTCTAGGTCTAGCTTCATTAACTCTTAAAGTTCTACCATCAATTTCTTTTTCATTTAATGCTTCAATTGCTGCAGCAGCTTCTGTATCATTAGCCATTTCTACAAAACCAAAACCTTTTGATCTTCCAGTCTCTCTATCATTTATAACTCTTGCACTAGCAACTTCGCCGAATTCTGAAAATAGCTCTACTAATCTGCTATCGTCTGTTTGGTAAGAAACATTACCTACGTAAATATTCATTTACTTTCTCCTTAAATTTTCAAAACCAATGATAATCACCACACAAAAAATGCTTAACGATACAAAGGAATTTCTAAGTGTTGATTATATCATAAAAATTATGCTTTTTGTATTTTTATGGGTAAAATACGACTTGTGAATTATTTTATGTAACAAAAAGGGACACTAGTGCTTGCTTTAACTATGACATTAGGATTAAAGATTTTACCGCTTTATATAACTATATTTTTAGGTTATATCATGGTACATTTTTTTCAAGCTAGACGAGAGGGTATGGCTTCTTTACTAATTTATATTATAGGACCTGTTGTCATTTTTATGGCAGCATATAAAGTACATCTCAATCTTGCTGTTATAACCCTACCTATACTTCTTTTTATTCTCAGTAGTGCCTTAGCTATATCTACACTTATTTTTGGAAAACATATATTTCAAGACAATACAAAAAATATTTTAGCTTTTTCTGCAGGTACTGGTAATACTGGTTACTTTGGTATTCCATTGGCTATTATGCTTTTAAGTGAAGACTTGGCTAACATCTATATTTTTGCTGTTTTAGGCTCTTTTATTTATGGAAGTACCGTTGGCTTTTTTATTGTAGCAAAAGGCAACTATAGTATCAAACAAAGTCTTATGAAAGTTGCAAAACTTCCTTCTATTTATGCTCTAAGTTTAGGCTTACTTTGTAATATTTTTGAACTAGAATTAAGCCACGATTTAGTAAATTATCTTAATTATTTTAAAGGAGCGTATGCAATTTTAGGTATGATGATGATTGGTATGGGATTACAAGGTTTATCACAAATAAAAATTGATACTGTATTTATGGGATATGCTTTTGGCATAAAATTTATAATTTATCCGCTTATCACTCTTTTAATTATTTGGCTTGATGCAACATTTTTTAATTTTTTCACTACCGATTTGTATAAAGTTATGTTCATTTATGCCATTGTACCAATGGCCGCAAATACTGTAACAATGGCCTCTTTATTAAATGTTCATCCACAAAAAGCATCATTGGCTGTTATTATCAGTAATATTTTCTCTATATTTACTATTCCATTTATGATTGCTTGGTTTATGCCTTAAGATACTTTTTGAGGCGTTCTATGCCTTCTCTCATATGAGTAATATCTCTTGTATAAGCAAACCGAAGATATTGCTCTGTGTGGTTTGAGCCAAAATCAACCCCTGGAGTAGTTGCAACGTGAATATTTTCCAAAAGCTCTTTTGCAAACTCAAAACTATCATCTGTATACTTTGAAACATTTGCCCAAAGATAAAAAGCACCCTGCGGTTTTGCATCTATCTCAAATACTTGGCCAAGTTCAGTAAACAGATAATCACGTCTTTTTTTAAACTCCTCTTTTACCTCTTCTAAATGTTTTTTATCAAAAGCTTCAAGTGCCCCATATTGACTTAAAGTTGGTGCAGATATAAAAAGGTTTTGCGCTATTTTTTCTGCAGCTCTTACTTTCTCTTTTGGCACTATTATCCAACCCAGACGACTTCCAGGCATACAAAAAAACTTTGAAAATCCGTTTATTACATATACGTTTGAGCTATACTCCAAAGCACAATGTGCATCACTTTCATAAGTAAGACCATGATAAAGCTCATCAGAGATAAAAGATACATTCTGTTTATCACAATACTCTATAATCTCTTTTAAATTCTCACTCTCATATATATTGCCTGTAGGATTTGCTGGAGATGAGATTTGTACGGCATCAAGTGTATGCTGTTTTAAATCCTTTACATGTAACTGGTATTTATCCTCTTTGCCAATAGGCATAAAAACTGGTTTTATATCCATCATATGTGCAAAGTTTTTATAACAAGGATACGATGGATCGGAAAGACCAAGAGAAGAAGCGTGTTTTAAAGTAAGCCCATAAGCAATCAAAAATGCCCCACTCGTTCCAGGTGTTAAAAATATCTGAGAAGGCTCAACTTTGACCTTATAAGTATCATGATAATGTTTAGCAATCTTTTCTCTTAACTCATACAAACCATGACTCTCTGTATAAGAAAACCTATCTTCATCGATAGCTACATGTAAAGCTTTTTTCACGCGAGTTGAAGGAGGAAGATCTGGCTGTCCTATTTCAAAATGTATACTATCTTCGTACTTTTTAGCCTCTCTTACTATATCCATTACAATAAAAGAAGTCATATTTTGTGAGCGCATGAATGTTCCTGATTTTTTTTAGATACAATTATTATATCAAAAAGAGGATCGCTGTAAGATGCAAAAAAAACTCTATAGTCTTAATGACATAGGCAAATTACTCACATATATTCCGCCTATCTTTCTTCTTCTACTTGCTACTATTTTTGTAATAACTTCTTATTTTATCACGCAGTATAAACAAAAAAGCGACATTCAACTTTTAAATCAAAAACAAAAATTTATAAATCAAAATATTTTAGATGAGTATATAAGTTCTATTAACAAAACAATAAAAATGCAACTTGCACAAAGCGACCAAGAATTAAAAAAAAGTGTGCATACTCTTAAAGGTATCCAAATTGGTTTTTCTAGTGATTACAAAAAGATACAAAACCATATAAAAAATATTGAACAAAAAAATAATATAAACTTTGTTGTTTTTGATAAAGAGTTTCATATATACCATGGACTTAATACACTTACAAATATCCAACAACTTATCTTTAATCACAAAAACAATAAAAACTATCTTGATTTAACACTTCTTTATATCATCTCTCAAGGGGAAAACTCTTCTTTGTCATGGAAAGATGATTTTCGCAACACAATACAATTGAGTTATTTTGAAAAAAGTATTGATGGTAATTATATGATAGGAGCATTCTCTTCACTTGATAGTCAAGAAAATCTTCTCATAAAATCTTATTTAAGTTCTATTAGGAAACATAAAAAAGACTCTCATGAACCTTATTTTTGGTTGTATGATTATGCAAAAAAAAATGTATTTAATTTAAACAATCAAAAAAAATGGCAAATTATAAATAGTATAAATAAAGAGAGTATTTATCAAGATTTTGAAAAGTATCAACTATATATAGGTATAGCTCCAAATAAACAAGCACTCATGCAAAATATAAAAAAAATTAAAATGCAGTACAAAAACAAACATCTTTTTAATGTTTTTATTATTGTAATATTTACCATGATACTCGTTTCATTTACTATAATTTTCTCCTCTTTTATAAAAAATATTTTCTCTTCCTATAACAGAAGATTTGCAAGTAAAAATAGACAATTAAAACGGCTAAAACAAAGATATGAATTAGCCGTTATTGCTTCAAATGATGGACTTTGGGATACAAATTTTAAAACAGGTACCACATTTTTTTCAAAAAAATGGCTTGACATTTTGGGATATAAAACAGGAGAAATAACTACTTATAAACAGTGGCTCAATCTCTTACATGCAAAGGATAGAAAAAATATTGAAGAGATGATACAGCTACATGTAAAGGATAAAAAAGAGAATCATCTCATCTGTGAATACAGACTAAAAACTAAAGATGGCTCTTTTAAATGGATGCTAGCTCGAGGTAAAATCTTTATGGATACAGAAGGAAATGCGGAAAGACTTTTAATGATGAGTATGGATATAGATGCAAAAAAGGAAGCTACAAAACATTTAAAAGCATTGGTTAAAAAAGAAGTTGCAAAAAATGAAGAAAAACAAAAACTTCTTATCCAACAAAATAAACTAGCCGCAATGGGAGAGATGATAGGCTCAATTGCACATCAATGGAGACAACCTCTTAATAACATCTCTTTAATTATTCATTTTATTAGAGATAATATAAATAATAAAAATTTTAAAGAAGAACAATTAAATACTTTTGTAAACAAAGCAAAAGAGCAAATAACTTATATGTCTGAGACAATTGATGATTTTAGAGATTTTTATAAACCTTCAAAAAATATAGAACTGTTTGATATCAAAATAGCCATCACTTCTACAATAAATATTATGCAAACACAACTTGAAAAAAACAGTATTCATGTAAAAATATCAGGAACATCTTTAGCTATATATGGCTATGAAAATGAATTTAAACAAGCTATTTTAAATATCATTTCCAATGCAAAAGATGCCATAGTAAGCCAAAAAGAAAAAAATCCTTCACTACTTGGGGAAATACTCATTAATATTTTCAAACAAGATAATAAAAACATAATAACTATTTCTAACAATGGTGCAGAAGCAAGCCAAGAAGTACTTGAACGCATGTTTGAGCCTTATTACACTACAAAATTTGAGAACCAAGGTACAGGCATTGGTTTATACATGACTAAAACCATTATAGAAACGAATATGAAGGGTACTATAAATGCTAAAAATTCCAATGGTGGAGTCATTTTTACGCTAGTAATTTAGATATAATAATTTTACAAAAAATTTAGGTTGATAAAATATGTTACAATTTTTCACAAAAGTCCTTTTAGTAGAAGATGAATCTGTTGCTAGAGAAATACTAAGTTTTTATTTAAACACTATTTTTGATGAAGTTATAGTAGCAAAAGATGGTATTGAAGGTTTAAATATATATAAAGATTCTTTTTCTTCAAACAAAAGAATAGACCTCGTTTTAACCGATATAAAAATGCCTAATATGGATGGCATAGAAATGCTAGAAAATATATATAAAATCAATCAAAATCAAAAATTCATCATAGTATCTGCTTATAAAGATGAAGAAAAACTTCTAAAATCTATTGATTTAAAAGTACTTTCATACTTCCTAAAACCCTTAAATATAGACAATGTCATGAAATTACTCATAAAAGCAAAAGATGAAGTCCTTGAAGATAAAAGAAAAGATGAAGGCATTATAAAACTAAATTCTATTTATACTTATAATGTGCCAAATAAACTACTTTATGAGAATCATTCGTTGGTCAAACTTTCAAAAAAAGAGACCCAGGCTTTAGAAACTTTAATCCAAAATAGAGGGAAAATCACCGACACCTCTACTTTAAAAAAACAGATATGGGGTGATGTAGTAACTTTAGATAGTACATTTAGAACTGTAATGAAACGACTCAAAGATAAAATAAAAGTGCAGGATTTTATTGTATCAAGAAAAGGTCAAGGTTACATAATCGAGTAAAAAAGTTACATACTAAAATATAAATCTACTTTTAACAAACTTTTTTGAAACTTTATTGAAACTTTATTTTATAATCATTCTAAGACTAAATACAAGGAGTGAATATGAAAACAACTAGTTTGTTAAAAAAAGTTTTAGTTACTTCAGCTCTCTCAGCTGCACTAATATCAGGTGTAAATGCTGCAAGTAAAGAAAAGAAATATATAATTGCTACTGCAAGTACTGGTGGTACTTTTTACCCTGTTGGCGTTGGTATTGCGACTATTGCTAGTCTAAAACTTGCAAAGAAAAATAAAATAACATTTTCAGCTATAACATCTGCTGGGAGTGGTGAAAATGTTGATATGATTGATAAAGGTGAAGTTGACTTTGCTATTTTACAAGGACTTTTTGGATCTATGGCATGGCAAGGTAAAGCTAAATATGAAGGAAAACCTAGAAAAAACCTTCGCTCAGTAAGTATGCTATGGGAAAATGTGGAACAGTTTGTTGTATATAACAAAGTTTCAAAAACTGGAAATATTAAAGATATGAAAGATTTATACGGAAAAAAATTCTCCATAGGTAAGAGAAATTCTGGTACAAGAGTATCCGGTGAAACTATTTTAAGTGCTTTAGATATAGATTTTTCAAAAATGGATTTACAATTTTTAGGATATGGACCAAGTGCTACTGCTATGCAAGATGGAAAAGTTGATGGTATGAATATCCCATCAGGAACTCCAACAAGTGCCATCACAAATGCCTATGCAACAATTGGTGCAAAAAACATAAGACATTTAGAATTTACAGATGAGGACATTAAAAAAATTCAAGCTGCATATCCAGTTTGGACGAGATTTATAATCCCAAAAGAGACTTATCCAGGTCAAGACAAAGCTATCAATACTATAGCTCAACCAAACCTACTTGTAGTTACTAAAGATACTCCTGATGAAACAGTTTATCTGCTAACAAAGACTATGTATGAAAACCTTCCTTTTTTAAATACTGTTCATAAAGCAACAAAAGCTATGAGCCTTAAAAAAGCAATTTCTGGCTTACCAGTACCTCTTCATCCAGGTGCTGCAAAGTACTATAAAGAACAAGGTATAGAAATCCCAGCAAGACTAATAGCTAAATAACTTATATCGGACTATCAATCATCAGATAAACTCTTTTTTATCTGATGGTTTTGATAGTTTTATAAGCTATTACATAAATTCCCAATACCTTATAAAACTACCAAAATAGGCAGGCAATATTATGTTAAAAATCAGTAACGAAAGTATGGAAAAATTTATTTTTATCTATGCTATAGCAATTTCTATTTTTCATTTTTATATAAACATAAGAGGAGGTTTGAGTGACTTATGGTTTAATGCTGCTCACTTTTCTCTTTTAGCATCTTTAGGCTTTTTAACTTTTAGATTTTCAAAAAAATCAGATGCAGAATACATCTCTATTATAGATATCATTTTAGCTATTTTAGCTATAGTTCCTTTTGTTTATATGATAGGATTTGAAGAGTCTTTGTACCAAGTAGCAAATGGAACTATGAGATTTTGGGATTTAGTTGTTGCTGTGATTACAATAATTTTATCTATTGAGATTACAAGAAGAACAACGGGTTTAATTATCCCCTTTATAATGCTTACATGTATAGGATATATTTTATACTTTGGCAAACTTTTAACAGGTGTATTTGCTTTTGCAGGAATGACTCCAGAGAGATTTCTTTATAGAATTTACTTTACAGGAGAAGGTCTTTTTGGCTCAATCGCTACTATATCTTCTACGTATGTTTTTATGTTTATCCTCTTTGCTGCATTTTTACTTAAAAGTGGTGCTGGCGATTTTATAGTAGATTTATCAAGTGCTGTTACCTCTAGATTTAAAGGGGGAGCAGGACATGTAGCTGTATTTTCTTCTGCTCTTATGGGGACCATTTCAGGAAGTGCTGTTGCTAATACTGTATCAACTGGTTCTATTACCATTCCTATGATGAAAAGAAATGGCTTTAAACCTATCTTTGCTGCAGGAGTTGAAACAGCCGCCTCAACTGGTGGCCAAATAATGCCTCCAATTATGGGTGCGGGTGCTTTTATCATGGCACAAATCACCCAAATTCCTTTTGTTACTATAATTTTAGTTTCTATTCTTCCAGCAATACTCTATTTTTCTTCGATAGCTTTTTACATACATATTCATGCGAAAAAAAATAATATAGAAGTACAAAAAAGTGATGTCGCTTTATTTAAAACATTAAGAGAAGGTTTTCACTTTTTGATTCCACTCTCAACACTCATTGGATTACTTGTATATGGATTTACACCTACATATGCTGCAGGTATCTCAATAGTAGCTATTATTGCTGCTTCTCATTTAACAAAACACAAAAAAATGGGTATAAAACAAATACTTGAAGCATTAGCTCTTGGTGCACAAAATATGATTGTCACTGGTGTTTTACTTGTTGGTGTTGGTATTGTTGTTGGTGCTATTAATATCTCTGGAATTGGTATAACTTTTTCACAACTCATCATGGAGTGGTCACAAAACCAACTTATTATTGCATTTGTTTTAATTGCTATTGCTTCTTTAGTCTTAGGAATGGGTCTTCCTGTAACTGCTTCTTATGTCGTCCTTGCAGTACTTTGTGCTCCAGCACTCGTAGGTCTTATGCTTTCTCCAGAGATGGCAGCTCTTGCATCTGCAGGAGTTATTTTACCAGAAGTTACAAAATATCTTCTTGCTGCACACCTCATAATCTTTTGGTTATCTCAAGACTCAAATTTAACACCTCCTGTTTGTTTAGCAGCATTTGCAGCAGCTGCAATTGCAGGAACACATCCTATGAAAACAGGACTTCAATCTTGGATTTTAGGGAAAGGCCTTTACATAGTTCCTCTTCTTTTTGCTTTTTCACCTCTTATTACTGGGGATTGGCTGCAAAGATTTGAGGTATTTGGTTTTAGTATGCTTGGTTTTTTAGCTTTTACTATAATTGTTGAAGGATTTTGGGATAGAAAACTCTTTCTTTGGGAACGCTTAATATTTGCTCTTAGTAGTTTACTTTTACTCTCTCAAGATACACTGTTTAATTTAGAAAGTTATTTTGAAATAGTACCAAATACTCATATATTAGGATTTATACTATTTACATGTATAATGAGCTTTCATAAATTAAAAGGAGCTCTTCCATGCAATCAATTAAAAACAAACTAGAAAAAAATGGTTTTGAAGTGATTATTGTAGATACAAAAGACGAAGCTTTACATGTAGCTAAAAATTTTGTTAAAAAAGATATGAAAATTGGACTTGGTGGTTCTACTACAGTTTTAGAAACTGGACTTTTAGAATATCTTGTTAATTTAAAAAATATAACTTTATTTAATCAGTATGAATCTGGTATTGATATGGCTGAAAATCTTAAGCGTAGACGTGAAGGAATTTTAAGTGATTTATATGTCACTGGATGTAATGCCATTACTAGAAATGGTGAACTTGTAAATGCCGATGGTAGTGGAAATCGAGTAGCTGCTCAAATATTTGGTCCTAAAAAAGTACTTTTACTGGTAGGTAAAAATAAAATAGTAGATACTCTAAAGGATGGCTTTAAAAGAATCAAAGAAGTTGCAAGTGTTAAAAATATAAATAGAATGAATAAAAAAGCCTTGGAACTAGGTAAAGAGCCTAAATATAATCTAGACAATATTGGCAATAAATTTGCTTATATAAATGCAGATGAACCAGGAAGAACAACTATTGTTCTCATCAACGAAGAATTAGGCTATTAAAAATAAAAAGGGTAAGAACATTACCCTTTGTTTTCTTTACTTTCTTTCTAATCGCTCCACTAACATATCATTTAAAGTTTTAAATACTATTTTACTATTTTCTTCTATACTTTGAAAACTATTGAGTAATTTATCTTTTTCTTCTAATAAGTTAGTTTGGGAATCTTTAAGATATGTCATAGATAAAAGCACTTTATCATGAAGATTTTTATGTGGTAATGCAAAATCTATATACCCTTTTGTATCTCCAAAAATTTCTTTACCTTCACCTTCATACCATTTTCCTATCCTACAACTCGTATGATCTGCAAATACTTTCTCTTTATCATCTGAATATATAGCACTATACGCATTTGATTTATAAATAGCATGATCGATTTTTGCCAATGTTATAAAGACGGTTGAGCTAATATTTCCAATACCTTTTGATGATTTATCAGCATGTTCTAAAAGATCATTGAATGTTGTACCTAAAACACCCATAGTTTGACTAGACTCATCTGCATCTTCTTTCATTTGTTCAGCACTTTGAGCTATGTCATAAGTCTCTTTTTGTAAAAGATTAATCGATACTTCTATCTCTGCTGTTGCTTTTTGTGTTGTCTCTGCAAGCTTTCGTACCTCTTCTGCAACTACTGCAAAACCACGCCCATGTTCACCTGCACGTGCTGCTTCAATAGCTGCATTCAGTGCAAGTAGATTTGTTTTATCTGCTATATCATTAATAATACTCACTACATTAGAAATCTCTTCAATTCTATGAGTCAATTCTTGGATACTACCCTCATTTTGTGTTACAATCTCTATAAGAGAACTTATTTTATCAATAGTTACTTGTATATTTGCATAACTTCCTCTAGCTTCTTTTGCAGATGTTTCCCCTTCAATTGCCATTTCCTTGAGTTGAGTAACTATAGACACTAAATCATTTTGTACTGTAACAAAATCATTTGATGAGCCAGCAACTTCCGCTAACTTTGCATTTAAAGTGTTTCTCGAAACATTTGCATGTGTTGCTTTCATAGTTTCAACAGCTTTATTCACCATTTTTACTTGTTCTTTAAATTCACCATGCATATCTTTATGTAAAATTTTACGATCAAAATTTTCATTTGAAGCCGCAAGAATAGTCTCTTTTGTCTCTTTTGTCACTAATTCAAAGTTATCTAAAAGTGAATTCATATTTGAACAAAGTAGTTTTAACTCTCCGCCCTCTTTCAAATTAACAATACGACCATTTAATTTTCCATGCTCACTATCTTTTACAATAGCTGCTATAGTATGTATAGTTGCTTGTGCTTTTCTAATGTTAATAAACATAAACCATGCTAATGCAAAATTTAAAAAATTTATAATCTGTATCCAATGAAAACCATTTGATATTACCTCTAAAGTAAATGCAATAGTAAATGCTGCTAAAGAAATTATATTTGCATATTGTACTTTAGATAACGAGGAACTTTTTTGAACAACAGAAGCTAAATTGGACATATACTACCTTTTCAAATTGTATTATTTATTTAATAATAAGATAAAACTCTTTATTATTGAAAGTGTTTTTTTAAATTCCATTATTCTACTACAAAAATTACATAAAAACAATATTTTCAATAATTATTGATTTAAACTTCATGTCAATTTTGTTCTATTCATTTATTTGAATTTATAATATAATCTATTTTCAATAATAAAGGTTATCTATGCAAAACAAAAAACTATTTTTTTTCTTACTTACTTTGGCTATGCTAGGCTGGGGAGCCTCTTGGGTTAACGTAAAAGTTTTAAGTCTCTATATTAATGAATATCAGATGATGTTTTTAAGATTTGCTATAACATCAATTACCATTGCCCCAGTAATTCTCTATCTAAGAAAATCTTTCCAACTCGATAAAAAAACTGCTCTACTTGTACTATTAGCTTCCATAACAAACATATTTTATATGAAATACTTTTTTTTAGGAACAAAATTTGGAACAGCTGGGCTTGGTGGAGCATTTGTTACGACACTTATTCCTATTAATACCTTTATTATAATGGCACTTTTTTTCAAAAGGAAAACAACAACAAAAGACTTATTAGCTTTACTTTTAGGTGCTTTTGGAGTTTTAATGATACTAGGAGTTTGGACACTAGATATTTCTCAAGTGCTTACAAAATATAACTTATATTTTATTCTAGCCTCTCTTCTTTGGCCAGTACTTACTATCATAAGTTCAAAAGCTACTAATATTTCTCCCTTAGTTTTTATTTTTTACATGTATCTTTGTACGACCATACTCTCTGGTATATTTTTTATTGATTTCTCTTTTGTACAACACATAAAATATGACAATATATTTTGGTTAAATATTTTATCTATTTCGATTGTAGGAACTACTTTTGCAACCTCTATTTATTTTATTGGTATTGAAAGACTAGGAACAAATGAAGTAAGCTCTTTTATATTTTTAGTGCCATTTTTTGCTATAGGGCTAAGCATAGTGTTTTTAAAAGAATCCCTAAATGCTCATGTTGTTATAGGAACCATCATGACTATCATTGCTGTTTCATTATTAAACAATATCAAAATGCCACATTATAAGAGAAAAAAACAAAATACCCCTTAAGAGAAAAATTGATATAATACAGCAAAGATATATAGAGGGAAAAACTCCACATGAATTTAACACATTTAGATGAAAAAGACAGACCAAAAATGGTTGATGTATCTAACAAAGAAGATACAACAAGAATAGCTGTCGCAAGTGGTCAAATACAGATGAGTCAAGAAGCTTACAATATGATCGTAAGTGAAAAGACAAAAAAAGGGCCTGTCATCCAAACTGCTGTAATCGCAGCGATTTTAGGAACAAAAAAAACAAGTGACTTAATTCCAATGTGCCACCCTTTAATGCTAACTGGAGTAAACTGCGATGTTGATGAATTACCAGATCTTCCTGGCTTTAAACTCAGTGTTACAGCTAAACTCAAAGGACAAACTGGCGTTGAGATGGAAGCGCTCACAGGAACAAGCATAGGACTTTTAACTATCTATGATATGGCAAAAGCAATCGACAAATCTATGGTTATCTCAAACGTACGATTAGAATCAAAAAGTGGTGGAAAAAGTGGACAATTTACAAGAACTTAAATTAACTTACCCTTGTCATTGGGAATATAAAGCTATACTTGAAACACAACATGATATAAAAGAGATTGTAAAAAGTGTACTTAATGAGAGAGAACACTCTATAAAAAAATCGCAAAATAGTAAAAAAGGGAAATACGTTAGCTATACTATCAAAACTCTAGTGCATAATGATGATGATAGAAAAAGCGTTTTTGAAGAATTAAAACAACACCAATCAATTAAATTTGTGTTATAAAAAGGTTTATTATGGAATCAATACAAAATATTTTTAGTGCAACACTTAAAGAGAATAGTGACAAACCTAATCTTTTTTCGATTATAAGTGAATTAAGTTTTGAACTTTCAAAAAAGAAAATTCAAAGACTCAAAGATGATACTCACATACAAGTTCGTTTAGGGGAACTTTTTGAACTCTACACAAGAGCATTACAAACTCAAGAGCTTAAAAATGCACACAATATAGATGCCGTGATAGAAGGTCTTATAAAAGCTGCAAGTTATGATAAAGAAGAGTTCTTATATAAAACTATTTATGAAAAAGAACAGTTAGAAAAATCTATCATTGAGCAAAAAGAAAATATTAGAAACAATATAATTAGCACTTTTAACATACTTGAATCTCACATTGAAAATATGGAAGAAGATATATCCAAAGACTCTTTAACTGCCCTTCATGATGCAAAACTACGTGGAGTGGAAATGCTTGGTATTTTAAAAGAGACTACAAGTGAAGCATTTTTAACGACTTTAGAAAAAGCACATGATATTGAAGATACTATTTTTGAAATCACAAAAAATATCACATATCAAACTATCAACGAAGGTGATTTTACAAAAAGTCGTTTTTTAGATATATCAAGTAATATTATAAAAATAGCTATAGAAATAGCCGATGAAGACCATGGAAATGCAAAAGAATTACTCAATGGTTCTATTCATGGAACTAAAGAAGGTATGGCAAAAGCAATTGATAAATTTAAAAATGATTTAAAATTTGCACCAGAAGAGCTTTCCGAAGTTTTCGAAAATGATTTATCTACTATTAAAAAAACACTCATAAATATTGAAGAAGATTTCATCAAAATGCTAGAAGATGACAAAGAAACTTCTACTGGTCCTTCAAAAAAAATTATTAATGAAATTTTAGATTCTGAGTTTAACAACTCTTTTGCAAAAATAAAAAGGGTCACAGCAGAAGCTAGAGAAACTTTAAGTGAAAAAATAGAAGAGTTAAAAAATAGGCCTTACTTGGAAAATGGTTTTGTAAAAAAAGCTGAAAAGAAAATTGAAGAACTTGAAAAAGTTGCAAGTCAAAAAGTCAATTCTCTTAAAAACTTTGAATTTGAAAATGAAAAAGCAAAAAATGCTACAAAAGAAGCAAAAAGACTAGGAAATCATGCATGGTCAGTTGCTAAAAATGTTCTTGACGGTGCTTTTAAAGGTGCCAAAGACGCTATAAATAAAGATAAATAATGAAATAAAGAGTGTGCTTAAGCACACTCTTTATTTTAATGCGATATCAAAGTTGGAATCGTTGTATGTTCCAATAAATATTTTGCAGAACCTCCAAGCATCATCTCTTTGATGCCTTTATGTCCATATCCTCCAGCAACTATTAAATCAAAATTGCCTTTTTGTGCATTTTTTACTAATGCTTCACCAGGAATCAATGTTGTTTTAACAAGCTCAAACGTTGTATCTATATCATGCAGTTCTAAATAACTTTGTAAATCTTTAATACGTGAAAGTGTTTTTGTTGTAAAAGCTGAAGAAGATACAATATGAACTCTTTTAGCTTTTTTTAGTAAAGGAATCGCTTCAGATACTGCGCGAGAAGCTTCAGGAGAATTATTCCAAGCAATCATAATAGCTTCGGTTTTAAACTCTTTCATTTTTCTTGGTATAACCATTACAGGTTTACCACTTTCTCTTACACTTGCTTCAAAAGTTGCTGTTGAAACACCCTTAGGAGGAGCTGCAGCTATAACCATATCACAAAACTTTGATTGTTGTGCCACTAAAGTACTTCTCACCCCTATACCTACACTCACATGTGCTGTAGATTTACCTTCTAGTGGTAACTCATTAATTTGTATATCTAATTCTTTACAACATTGATTAAAAATAACTTTATGTTTATTAATCTCTTCTTCCATATTTTCAGCACTAATATCTTCTAAACGCTCTAAAACGATTGAAGAAAGTCCTACTCCCTTAGGAATTAAATGATTTATACTAGCTTGTGATACTAATATTTCTAAATGTGTATTAAAATATTTTGATACCAATAAAGCACCATATATTCTCTCTTCTAACTCTTTTCCACCACCTACAGGGAAAAACATTTTTTTTGCTACCATTATAACTCCTTATTTTCTTGAAAAAACTTATAAAATTTTCTACATTTTCTTCTTGCTTCATCCAAACTAATATGTTCAAATTTTACAATACTATCTTGCTTCATTTGAGAAAGTTTAAAACAATCTACTGGTATAACCGAACCAATTTTCGGATAACCACCTATCGTTTGTCGCTCTTTTAAAAGCACTATTGGTTCTCCATGACTTGGTATCTGAATTGCACCATAAGCAATAGCTTCTGATATAATCCCTTTACATGTAGACAATACTTTCTCACCACTAAGTCTATAACCCATTCTATCATTTTGTGACGTTACTTTATACTCCGAAGAGAAGAACTTATCACGCTCTACCTCATCAAATAAATCCCATTGGTACCCAGCAACAACTCTTAACGTTAAAACCTCATCATAATCTGGTTGATTTTTCAATGCTAATTTTTTATTGTCCTTAAAAACCTTACTCTGGTATGGCAAAAACTCCTTTACATGTAAAGGTTTTCCACCAATTCCTTCTTTTAAACAAACACTCGTACTTCCAAATTGTGGAATTATATCAAAACCTCCCACAACTCCAAGATAAATTCTCGCACCACTTGATGCAAAGCCTAAATTTAAGATATCTCCATCTTTTATCTCATAAGTTTTCCATATCTCTATAGGCTGATTATTGATTGAGGCATCTACCTTCGCTCCACTTAAAGCAAAAGTAGTATTTCCATTGGCTTTTAGTTTCACTCCACCAAAAACAATCTCTAAAGCATTTGTCCCATAATCATTACCAAGTAATCTATTTAACCAATGGTAAGAAAACTCATCCATAACTCCAGATTCAGTAACCCCAATACTTCCAAGACCTTTTCTTCCAGTATCTTGAACTGTAGCTAATATCCCAGCGTTAAGTACTTCAAAACCTGTCATAACTCACCACCCAGTTTTAAAAACTCTTCTTTTGAGATTGGCTCAAACTTCACTTTATCTCCAACTCTAAAATAAGAAAAACCTTCATAAGAAGTATCAAACATAAGAACTGGAGTTCTGCCTATGATTTGCCAACCTCCTGGACTCAATCTTGGATAAACTGCTGTTTGAGTATCTGCAATGCCTACACTTCCTTTTGGAACTTTGGCTCTGGGATTTGCAAGTCTGGCAGAAGCAATTCTCTCATCTACCTCTCCCATATAAGGAAAACCTGGGGCAAATCCTATTGCATATACAAAGTAAGTTCGCTGTGAATGTATATCAATAACATCTTGTACACTTAAATTTTTACTTATTGCTAACTCTTCTAAATCTAAACCAACATCACTTCCATAATAAACTGGCAATAGCATGTCTCTTGTAGACATCTCTGTGTCTAAGTATGAAACAATTTCTAATGCAACTTGTATCTCTTTACAAATTTGCTCATACGAAAAATTTATAAAATCATAAGAGATCAATAGTGATGTATATGATGGTATAAGTTCTGTAATACCAGGTAAATTCGCCTCTTTAAGAGTAAAAAACACTCTACGTACATCTTTTGCTGTATCAGCGTCTATTGTTTTACCAAAATAAATTATCAAGGAATCAACAGAAGCAACTTCAAATCTCATACCTACTCCTAACTTATATATTCTCTTAAAGCTTTCACTAAATCAACTGCTTTTTGATTATCTCCATGTACACACATAGAGTCTGCTTGCATAGCAATAATCTCTCCACTAATAGTCTTTAATTTTTTCTCTTCTTGAAGCATTTTAATACGCTCTATAATTTCATCTTTTGATTCAATAACTGAACCTTTTTCAACACGAGGAACAAGTAAACCTTCATTTGTATACGCACGATCTGCAAATACTTCATAAATAAGTCCAACACCATAAGATTTGGCTATCTTTTCATAATGGGCATTGTTATTTGTTGAGAGTATCATGAGTTTTAAGTTTTTATTGTATTTTGATAATGCTTTTACAAGAGCGATAAAAATATCTTCATCTTTCATCATATCGTTGTATAAAGCACCATGAGGTTTCACATACTCTATTTTTGTATTGTTTGATTTACATATAGCTTCTAATGCTCCACATTGATATATAACCATAGCTTCTATTTCTAAAGATGAACATTTCATGCTTCTTCTACCAAAACCAACCAAATCAGGATATCCAGGATGCGCTCCAATACTAACACCATTTTTTATAGCAAGCTCTACGGTATACTGCATAATAACAGGATCAGATGCATGAAATCCACACGCTATATTTGCACTATCAATAAAAGGCATGATAGCATCATCCATACCCATTTTCCATGAACCAAAACTCTCACCTAAATCGCAATTTAATTGTATTTTCATAAGATTCCTCTCTCTAAACTATTGCTTGTTTTAACTCTCTTAAAATATCTTCTTCTATATGCCACTCTTTCCCATCAACAGAGTGTGCTTGAACACCTTTTATGCCATCAACTGAGCCCAAAGATACTATATATGTCAAATACGCATCTACGTCTTTAAAAGAGGGCAAAATATCTTTTTTATAATGCTTTTCAAGATAAGCTATAAAACCATAACTTCCCCAGTTTGATACTGTCGCTATAATAGGAAAATCACAACAAACTTCACAAGGAACTAGTGATAAAAACTCTTTTACAGACTCTTTAAAATTCCCCATTCCAACTTCATTGCCACCATCACCTATTGCAAAAGTAGGTTTATTTTTTCCTGCAAGTTCAAATAATGCATCAAGAGGAGCAGTAAACTCTTTTATATCTATGCTTCTTGCATTTTCATATTTATTGTTACTGTTTCTTCCACATCTCTCAATAGAAATATGACAAATTGGTTTATGTACCTCAAGCAGTTCTAAATACTCTTTTTCGCTATGCCCTTCTATAGGAACATAAATAGTTTCAATCTCTTTAAAAAAATCTTTACAATACTCATCTGTTATGATTATTGCTTTATACCCTAAAGCATTTAAAGCTCTTGCTAAAAAGTAAGTTCCTATAGGACCATCTGTTTCAGCAAAACCTTTGACATAAAAACCTGTATATAAAAATACAGTTCCTTTTTCTAATTTTACAAAATTTTCTACAGCCTCTTTACAATGCTCTTTAGGATGTTTTTCTTGAAGTATATCCATGCCTCTTGTGGAGTGTTGGAGGATTACTTCATCTACACTTTTATACATAATAATCACTATCCTTTTTATCTGATACAAACATATGTCCTGGACTATGAGTAATAGCAAAAGGAAGTTTTACTTCTCTAAGAACATTTTGAGGAGTCACACCACAAGGCCAAAAAAGAGGAATCTCATCATCTTTAATTTCTACAGCATCACCATAATCAGGATTTTGCACATCTTTTATGCCTATCATTTCAGGATACCCTACTTGGATAGGAGTTCCATGCATATTTGGAAAATGGCTCGTTACAACACAAGCATCAGCTACTCTCTCTTTTTTTATAGGTCTCATAGAAACTACCATATTGCCTTTAAACATATCTACTGGTTCTAATTCTATATTAGTATCATACATCGTTACATTTGTTTTTAAATCTACATGGCGTAAAGAGATACCATTTTGTAAAAGTGATGTTTCAAAAGTAAAACTACACCCTATTAAGAAAAATACAAAATCGTCTTTATAGTACTCTTCTATACTTTTCACACTCTTTACTTTTTCGCCATTTTCGATAATATCATATGAAGGAAGTTCATTTAAAAGGTTTGCACCTTTTGCTAAAGTTTGTGAAAAATGAGAACCTTTTACTACTTCTAAAACAGGGATAGCTTTTGAATTTTTCTTTGCAAACTCTTCAAATGAGTCGGCATACTCTTTTGGTAAAACAACCATATTAGCTTGAACGTGCCCACTGCAATATCCTGCAGTGGGTTTATCAAACTCACCTTTTGCTATTTTCTCTCTAAACTCTTTTACTGTCATCAGAACCCTTTACAGTGTTTAATTGTAATGGTATTATATCTTATTATTCCACCATTTTAGCAGGTAAATATGTAGCTACTTCAGGGAATATAGTTACAATCATAACAATAAAAATCATAATAATGAAAAATGGGAAAGTTGCTTTTAAAATATAACTTATTTTTTCACCAGAAATACTTTGTATGACAAACAGAGAAAATCCAACAGGCGGTGTTATTTGTGAAAGCTCCACCATAAACACTAAAAATATACCAAACCATAAAGCATCAAAACCAGCCATAGTAATAATAGGCAATACAATAGGCAAAGTCATAACTACAATTGAAATTCCATCAAGTATCATTCCTAAAACTATATACATCAGTCCAATTACAAAAATAAGTACATATGGAGAAAGCCCAAGCCCACCAATAAACTCACTAATTGCTCTTGCAATCCCTAAAAAACCAACAACTTGAGATAAAAATCCAGCACCAGCAATAATAAAACTAATCATAACTGTAGTTTTCACTGAATTAAAAAGAGCCTCTTGAAAAATCTCTAAGTTAAAACTTTTAAAATAAATAGCCAAAACAATAGAACCTAATACTCCTAAAGCAGCAGCTTCAGTTGGTGTAGCAAATCCTCCATAAATACTTCCAAGAACTAAACCAATTAAAGAAAATATAGGTAATAAATCTTTAATAGATAAAAGTTTCTCTTTTAAAGTAAAAACTTCCTCTTGTGCTGGAACTGTCGTTTTATCAAAATAAGAGACTATCATGATATACACTGAGTATGAAGTTGCCAATAAAAGCCCTGGAAAAACTCCAGCTATAAAAAGTTTTCCAATAGAAACATCTGATAAAACACCATAAATAATCATAATCAAACTAGGAGGAATTAAAAATCCCAATGTTCCACTACCTGCAAGTGAACCTAGTGCTAGTTTTTTACTATATCCACGAGCTTTAAGTTCTCCTAGAGTTATCTTTCCAACAGTTGCTGTAGTAGCCGCTGAAGAGCCTGAAACTGCAGCAAAAAGTGAACAAGCCGCAACATTTACATGTAAAAGACGCCCAGGGACTTTTGAAAGCCATGGCATAAGACCATTGAGCAGTTTATTGGATATAGAAGAGCGGTACAATATCTCCCCCATCAAAATAAACATAGGAAGTGCGGCTAATGACCATGAGTTTAAAGAGTCATACAAACTCCCAGCCAATAAATCTCCTGCTTTTTGAAAAAGACTTATAGTAGGTGGAAGGTTATGTTCAAACAAAAACATTCCCGCAAGTCCTGTAAGCATAAGAGCTGAGCCAATCCAAATTGAACTCAACAGGAAAAAGAACATTATGCCTATCAAAACAACAGATAAAATAAGCGGATCAGCTATCATCACAAATCCTTTTATATGTAAAAACACAAGCTGCAATAATAAATAAGGTAATACCTATTGGCATAGGAATTTGTGTAAGATAAAGAGGTGTTTCTGAAACATTTTCTGATAACATTTCCATCTCTTTTGAATCTACCATGAATAACCAACAGTAGTATAAAACAAATACTAATACAAAGGTATTTAGAATCCCAGCAAATATATCTACATATCTTCTTTTCTCATCACTCAACCTAGCAGTTATAATGTTTATCCTGATATGCCCCTCTTCATTAAAAGTAAAAGCCAAACCAAAAAAAACAGCTGCTAAGTAAAAATATCCACTATATTCATCAGCAAGCATTGTCGAATAATCAAAAAAAGAGCGTCCTATAATTTCTGTCATTATCAAAATAACAAGTAAAACAAATAGCGTAGAAGAGATGTAAGCTCCCCAGCGGGAGAGCTTACTATTTACGGTTTCTAACCACTCTAACATTACTTGTACTCGTCAAAAATCTTTTTGATTGATGAATTTGCACCTTTTAAATATGTAGCTAATAGTTTTTTACCAATAGCATCTAACTCTTTTTTAAGCTGAGCACTTGGTTCATTTACCACCATACCATTATCTGAAAGCATTTTAAGTGCTATTGCATCTTCTTGTTTGCTTGCTTTCCATTGTATTTTTTCTATCTCTTTTGCTGCTTTTAATACTGCATTTTGTTGATTTTTATCTAAAGAATTCCAATAGTCCAAGTTAATTGTTACAGCTTGAAGAGGATATGCATAACCAATTTTTGTAAAATTCTTTAAAACTTCCCATAATTTTCCATCTTTACCAGAAGCTGAAGATGTTACAACACCATTTACCATTCCTGTTTGTAGTGCTGAATAAACCTCACCCCATGGAAGAGCAACAGCATTTCCACCAGCCATTTTTACAAAATTTGCTGAGTTTTTATCATACGTTCTTGCTTTTACATCTGAAAAGTCTTTTGTTGAAGCAATCGCTTTATTAGTATAAATCCCACTTGGTGGCCAAGTTACTGCGTAAAGCATTTTTTGATTCCACTTTTTTGCTACCATATCATAAGCTGGTTTTGAAATTTGATACAATTTATAAGCATCCTCATAACTAGATGCAATAAAAGGAAGTGCTGAAATCCCGAACACTTTACCTCCACCACTTGTAAAAGGTATAAACATATCTGTCATAGGAGCTGTTCCATCTTTAACTGCTTTTAAAGGATTTCCTTTTACTAAAGAACTTCCTGGATGTACCGTGATTTTTACGCTACCATCAGTGTATTGACTTACTAGACTTGCAAACTTTTGAGCACCTTTTGTATGAAAGTTATTTGCTCCATACTTTGCATTTAAATCTAGCTTTACATTTCCTGCAACAAGCACTGCACCTAATCCAGCAAGTAAAATCGCTTTTTTTAACATTATTTCTCCTTGGTTAGTTTTTTACATATTAATACATCCAAGTAGGGAATAGGAGGGGAAATGATGAAAAAAAGGATTAAAATTCAAAAAAAATCTCTTCATTTGTTACTTTTTAATACACTATTTTGCTATTATTCTTTTATGAAAAATATAATGCCTATACTACCAAGTTCTTGTAAGTCACTCCTTTGTAAATATCTTAATGAAGATATTTTTGAAAAATTAAAAGATAAAAAAACATCTCATAATTTCACCCTAAGTAACGCTATCAATTCTGGTGTACAAAACTTAGACAGTGGCATAGGAATATACGCAGGAGATGAAGAATCTTACTCTTTATTTGCTCCTTTATTTAATCCTATTATTAGTGATTACCATCATTTTGAAGCAGATGATAAACATAAAAGTAATCTCAATATAGATAATTTAAATGCACCTGATTTAGACCCCAAAAATGAGTTTATACTCTCAACACGTATTAGAGTTGGACGTAATCTCAAAGATATGCCTTTGGGTACGGCTATATCAAAAGAACAAAGATACATGGTAGAACAAAAAGTATCTGATGCCTTGCTTGAGTTACAAGGCTCCCTTCAAGGAAAGTATTATCACTTAAACTCTCTAAGTACAAAAGAACAAAAAGAGCTTACAGAAAATCACTTTTTATTTAAAGCTGGCGATAGATTTTTAGAAGCAGCAGGACTCAATAGAGATTGGCCAGAAGGAAGAGGAATTTATCATAACGATGAAAAAAACTTTCTTGTTTGGGTCAATGAAGAAGACCAACTACGAATCATCTCTATGCAAAAAGGTGGAGATATTCAAGCTGTATTTTCACGTTTAGTTGATGCTATACAACAAATAGAAAAAAGTATCTCTTTCTCTTACAATACTCACCTAGGATACATCACAAGCTGTCCGACAAATCTAGGTACAGCAATGCGAGCAAGTGTACATATAAAACTCCCAAAACTTTCATCAAATATGGAGTTATTTAAAAATATAACAGATAACTACCACTTACAAATAAGAGGCCTTCATGGAGAACATTCACAAAGTGAAAATGGCATATATGACATTAGTAACAAAAGACGATTAGGTATAACTGAGGTAGAGTGTGTGCAAAATATGTATGATGGGGTCAAAGCTCTTATTCAGCAAGAAAAAGAGTTAAATTAGTTTATAACCCACTTGAGGAACATTTTCTATAATCTCTAAAGGAAGTTTTTTCCTCAAATCTCTAATAAAACTTTTAAGAGCATCCATACTCATAGGTTTATCTCCCCATAATTCTTCTTCTATAGTATTATAATGAACAACATTTCCACTGCTAAGTTGTGTTAAAAACTTTACTTCTCTTAAACTCAGCGAAGTCTCTTGGTTGTAGAATTTCAAATTTAAATTATCAATATCCAAAAAAGTGTGCTCTCCTAAACGTATCAGACCCGTATACTTTCCATGTAAAGCATTATGAAGACCCTCTTCTAAACTCTGTGAACTAATAGGTTTTAAGATAAAGTGTTGTACATGAAGATTGATAAGTTGCATCAAATACTCTTCGCTATTATGAGCTGTAAGAAGGACTATTGGGGTTATAATATCTTCTTTTCTTATCTTCTTAATAAGCTCAATTCCGTCCATTAATGGCATCTCTATATCACAAAGGATAATATCTGGTCTATGCTCATAATAAGTATCTAAACCCTCTTCTCCATTACTAGCTTCGTACACCTCTTTAAAATAGAATTTCAAGGTATTTACAATATGCTTTCGAACACCACTTTCATCTTCCACACACAGAACACTCAAATCTTTATACATGTAAAACCCTCACTACAAACCTTGCGCCACCATTTTTATTACTTACAGACAACTCACCACTCATTTTTTCTTCTATTATCATTTTTGACATATATAATCCAAGTCCCGTTCCTGCTGACTTTTTAGTGCTAAAGTATGGATCATATATCTTTTGTATAATATCTTCTTTAATTCCACCACCATTATCACTCACGATAACTACTGCTTTATCATCTTCTGCATCAATAATTACAACAATAGTAGGTTTTAAAATAGCTCTTTGTATCAAAACATCTTTTGCATTTAAAATCAAATTCAAAACAACTTGTGCAAACTCTGATTTATATCCACTTGTGTGCAACTCTTCTTTTACATGTAAATCCAAAATGATATTTTCACTTTTTAAACTAGCACTTGCTAAACTAATCGCTTCTTCACAAGCCTCCTTCAAAGAGAAAACTTTTTTTGTTTTGGCAGGTTTGAAAAAATCTCTAAAATCATCTATTGTTTTAGACATATAAGAGATAAGTTTATTGCCATCTTTTGATTCTCTTTGTATAAAATCCTTATCTGCCTTATCAAATTTTGCAGCAGTTTCAAGTTCCATAAATATACCCGATATTTCACACAATGGCTGTCTCCACTGGTGAGCAATCATACTTATCATCTCTCCCATTTGAGCTAGTCGTGATTGATGAAGAAGTGCTTGGTCTTTTTTCTTTGCTTCACGTAAGGCTTCATTGATTCTGATTCTAAGTATTTTGTTAAAATCTTTGAGGGCCTCTTCTTTTTTTGAAACATTTTCTCTGTAACTTGTAAATACTCTAACAATATTTTTAGAAATCAAGTAACTCACCAATCCAACAAGAATCATTAAAGAAAAAGCAATGAGCAAAATAATCCGTACATATTTATCAATTTTACGTTCTAATTTCAGTTTTTTCTCATAAATTGATGACTCGATATCATCAACATAAAGACCTGTTCCTATCACCCAACCCCACTCTTTGTCTAAAGCTAAAAAACCAATTTTTTTTCTAGGTGCCTCAAACTCAGGTTTTGCCCAATAGTATTCAAGAAAACCACCCTCTTCATTTTGTTTTGCTATATTGATAAACTTTTGAAATATTTTTGCACCAGTAGCATCGGTATTATTAGTATCATCATGTCCAATACTAGATCTTCTAAAAGGATGGGCTACGAGATGATGAGAAGTATCGTGAACCCAAACATATCCATTGGTTTCATAACGAACACTCTCTATCCAGTCTATTACTTGTATTTTTAATTTTTCTAAAATCTCTTCTTCATACTTATCAATAGTTTCATTACTTATTTTCACACCACTTTTTGAGAGTGCACGAAACTTATCATAGGCTCGTTTTAACTCTATCTCTCGGTGATAATTTATATAATCTAAAACTTTTTTATTTTCATTTTTTAAAATATTTTTTTGTCGTAAAATATACTCTTTTTCAAGTTCAATACTTTCTTCATGAAAGTTGCTATATTGTGTGTTTACAAAAAAATAAATAATCAAAAGTGCAAATAAAGATACAGCAATAATCGGTGTTGCTATTATAAGCCGTGGTAAATCTTTTTCATTAAACATATAGCATTATAATCTATGAGTGATTAAATAGCTTTAAAAGCTATATCCTCTTTTTTTAAAGTTGTTTCATAACCTTTAGATGGATTTAAAGGAATTAAAAAAGATAAACCAAAAGAGAACAGAGCAATAATAGCCCCAATAGTAAACACTAAAGAGTGAGAATATAACCAAATAATCCCTAACAATGCAGGTAAAATAACTGCGGCAATATGATTGATAGTAAAACTCACAGCACTAGCACTTGATAAATCTTTTGGGTCTGCAATCTTTTGAAAATATGTTTTTAAAGCAATAGCCATAGAAAAAAGCAGATGATCTACAACATATAAACCATATGCAACATACAAATTATCTACAAAAGCATAAGAAACAAATACCAGTACAAGTCCGAGATATTCCAATCTTAATGTCCGTCTTTCTCCAAACTTTGATATAAACTTCCCAATTTGAGGAGCAAAAAATATATTTAAGATTGAATTGACAAAAAGAAGTGAAACCATGTGATGTATATCTACACCAAATTTTTCAACCAACAAGAAACTAGCAAAAACCATAAATATTTGCCTTCTCGCTCCTGCTAAAAAAGTCAGCACATAAAAAAGCCAATACTCTTTTTTTAATTTAATTTTGTTTTCTTGAATAACATCGTCTTTAAAATGTTCAAAAAATATCCAAGCAAAAATAGCGATTACAAAACTAACTCCACCAAAAAACAAATAAACATGTTTATAATCAACACTATAAAACTTCATCATCATAAATATAAGAGCATATACTACTAAACTGGTCAATGACCTTGCAGCAGTGATTTTGCCTAGGATAATTGGAGCTTTTCTTTTTTCCAACCACTGTAAAGATAAAGATTGGTTCAGTGTTGCTTGATAGTGAAATCCTATGGACATAATAACAGTCGTTACATAAAGACCAAGTGCACTAGGATACATACCAGTGAATGCTACACCAAGACCTAATAACATCATAGAGAGATATGCTAATCGTTGTTGTTGAATAAATATGAGAACAAGAATAATGCCAAAAGACAAAAATCCAGGAATTTCTCGAATACTCTGCAGCAAGCCTATTTGACTACCATCAAAAGCTGCTACTTCTATAACAAAGTTATTTAAAAGCGATGCCCAAGCAGAAAAAGAGAACACCATAGATATAGATAAGATATAAAGTAAAGCTGTACGTGATTTAAAAAAGTCTTTTGTCATAAATTTCCGTTTTTCACGTATTATATCTTTTCTAGAACTAAAGTAACCCTATATACCTAGAGTAAGTAAAAAATGAAATGTTTTTAAAAGTTAAGTATATATCTTACTTTATATTAGAAGCCAAAGCCAACATATTTGAGTTTTTTACCTCAAAATTTGAACATCTTTGACAAATTTCTTCACCACTTTTATAAGAAAAAGCACATTTACACACTTTGCAAACTCTTAATTCATGTTCACAAAGTACCTCAATCTTATCATATGCAAAATCTATCAAATCAAACTTTACATTTTGGCTTTTTATCGATTGAGTTTTGCAGATATCTTCACATATCCCACACCCTATGCACTTACCCATTTGAAAAAATATTTTTGTTTTTTTCTTATCATAATTCAACGCTTCACTAGGACAAAATGTTACACACTCCCCACAATTAGTACAGCTCTCATCAATCTTTTTTTGATGTGAAAAACTCAGTATTTGATTTATTACGGTTTCATTTACATCTAAAAGGTTCTCTTTTAAACTCTTTTTGACTCTATCTAAACTCTTTACATGTAAATCTATTTCATCCTTTACATGTAAAGGTTTTATTAGACTTCTAAAAAATGCTCTTCTAGCCAATAAAGGCTTAGTTTCTATCTCAAAACTTTTTTTCACTTTTAACGCTGAAATCTTTTCTAAAACAACATTTGCTTCATCTATATTTTTTTCTATAAAACTCTGTACTTTTTGATTTGTATTTATTTCACAATCTTTACATGTAAACAGATTACATGTAAAGCTTTTTTGAGATTCAAGTGCCATAGTGATATAATCAAACTGAGTATATTTTGCAAGGCACGATTGCTGATTTTCACAACTAAGCATGGGATTATCTTCATAAAGCATTTTTTGTATAGGTTTTACTACACTCTGTCCTACTAAAAACAAAGAACCTGTCGGACACGAACCAATACAAACCCCACAGCTAGTACACTTTTTGGTTTCTAATGTTAATTTTTTTCTAACAAAGACAAAAGCATTTTCAGGACAAATCTCTAAACATTTTTTACAGTCATTATGAGCATACTCATTTCTTAAACAACTCAACCTGTCATAAGTAAAAAATCCTGCTCTTTGTATATACTCTTCTTTAGACATCTTCACTCTTCAAATAATCATAGTCTGCTATCAAAAATTCTGCACTAAAATCACATAAATCTCTATAAAAAGGTGTTTTAGCCATATCTTTGATACCTAAAAAGTAGATAGGTGCCCATTTTAAAAGGTGCTCTTCTAAAAATCTAATTTGTACTTTTTTTTCATTTCTTTGCACCAAATTTTGCATAAAAGCACACTCTAAAGCTATGTGATCTGGAGCATTTATTTTAGAAGGTAAAAGATTTAACTCATACCCATGTGAAAAGTAAAACTGCATCACTGGATTTTGAAGACCTACTTGTACCTCATCTTTATCATCCATAACAAACGATTCTACTGGAATTGAATTCATCAAAAACAAAGAGCTAAAATCTCTATTTAATAGTTGTGTCAACTCCTCTTGAGAAGTCTTTTGAAACCACTCAAGAGCTTCTACAGATATCATCTCTAAAAACTCTGTATTTTCTTTTAACTCTTCTATAAATTGCTCTTCCATAATATCTGTAAATACCAAAGAAAGAAAAGCATATATATACTCTCTTTGTCTATCTTCCACCTTATAAACACCCTTTAAAGAAGCTTTTTTTAGGTGGTGGTGGTGATTTAAAATCTGTTGCTAAGATTGTGTCTCCATCAAGCTTGCCAATAATCTCTACTTCATTTCTATTAATGGCTACATCTAATTTATATCTTTGAAGACCATCAAGTTTGATATCATAATACTTCCCTTCATCATGAACAAAAAGCACTAATTCATCTATAACCTTATCACCAAAATCCCACTTCTTAAAGCAATCTCCTTCTCCACATACACTACTCTCCAAACGACAATCAGTAAAAAGACCACTATTTGCACACCATTTTGAAGTTAAAAAACCCTTTTTACTATCTTGCGCAACTAAAGATGAAGCAAATAAAACAACTGTTAAAACCAAAAGTAACTTTTTCATTATTTCACCTCCGCTTTCAAGCTTTGCAAATAAACAACTAAGTCATTTCGACTCTTCTCATCCAACCACTCATAACTTGGCATTGTCGAAGTTCTTATACCCTTCTCATCAACATCATACCAAGTAAAGTTTTTATGTGCATTTCTATTGTATCCAGCCACCACTACTGCACTTGGCTCTACTATAGACTCCATCAAATACTCTTTTGTTGAATATCCACCTATATTAGAAAGGTTCGGGGCCATAAAATCAGGTGCCATATTTACATTTTTATATCTATGACAAGCAGCACAATTTTCAAGTGCTAATTTTTCACCATTATTCACATCACCTTTTGACTTTTCATTGAGCAAATCAATCAGTTTTTCACCACCACTTTTTCCAACTACCTTAACCCCTATCCAAGAACTCAGTAGTTTTAAACCATCTCTATTTTTTTTATCTCCATCCCATATAGCAAATGCTATAGGAAAAGCCCCTTTATTAAGATTGAGATAAGAGGATTTTAATGGTAAAGACAAGCTACCTTTCCAGTAACCATTTTTATAAACCATCTGCATTTTACTAGATTCACTGCCATCTTTAATCTGAGTCATTGAGCGAAAACCTTCCGAGATAAAAACCCTTTGATAATCACTAATAGCAGTCTCTTTTACTTTAATTCTATACTTTTGTATATCTTCATGAAAAGCATTTTGATTGTTTTCATTTACCTGATGATATACATCGTTATTGCCATTAGGCTCATAGGTAAATCCTGTGGCTTTTTGAAGATGAACAACTACACTTCTTCCAACACTTCCCATACCAATATATGGTAATTTTTTGCTATCTTTATACGAAGTTGGAAACTGTACGGCAAAACCATCACCATAAGAAGTTGTGCTATATCCTTCTTGAATACTTTTACTTTCATCTTTCCATTTGATTAAAAAAGAGATATTTTTACCATCTGTAATAGCTTTTACTCTAAGTTTTTTTGCACTATTATCCGCATTCATCGCATTTGCATCAAGATCATTGAGTTTTATTGTCGTTTGAGGGTAAACAATCACATCTTGATAACTCGTACTCAACCAAGCTTTTGATGTCGGCCCAATGTCTGATACATTTCCTGGTATTTTCATCGCTTTTATACTGTTACTTGCTATAAGTGAACTACCTATAAAACTGAGTGTTATAAGTACTTTAAGTAAATTTTTCATGAGTCTCCCCCTTTAGCATTTGAAGGCATAAAAAACTTCATTGTATTGCTATTCTTTCCTGCACTATAACGCTCATCTAATAGTTTTTTGGGAGTTAAGCTGTGCTTTTTGGCATACTCTTTATAATACCCACTATCGAGTCTAAACATATCTTCGTGATTATAAGCGATTAACAAATCCATCAATTCGCTTTTACCAGTATCTTTGCGTTTTTGCATTTCTGTTTTTACTGTTTTGATAGCTTGGTGTACTTCTGAGCCAAAAAGTTTTTCTAACTCTTCAGTAGGGATTCTATTACTTCCCTCTATTATTTTCCCATGCGCATCAAATTTTGGAGGTGCTTCAGTTGGAGGAACATAGTACACATTAGGCTCTGTCCCCTTATCACTTCTTAAAGGAAGAGCTACTTTATACTTATGAACAAGTTTATGAACTTGCCCCTCTTCATCATCTAAAAAACCTACAAAACGGATACGACCTACACACTGTTGTGCACAAGCAGGAGGTAATCCTTGCTCGACTCTAGGAAAACACAAGATACATTTTTCACTTTTTGAAATTTTTGGATTAAAATAGATTTTTTTATAAGGACATCCTGCTATACAGTATCTATACCCCTGACATCTATCCAAATCTACCAAAACAACACCATCTTGATCTCTTTTAAAAATAGCATCTCTTGGACAGGCACTTAAGCATCCTGGATTTGTACAGTGATTACATATCCGAGGAATATAAAAGAAATAATTATCTTGAGGAAAATCTCCAGCACCCTCATCTTCATCCCAATTTGGACCCCATGTAGGCTCAATATTTGGTTTAAATTCAGCCCCACTTGCAAGCTCATCATGGTTATAGTCCCAAGGAACTCCATAATTTCCCTCGATAGAAGGAACTCTTCCTGGCTGTAAATCACCAGCAGAGTCAAATCCACCACCTAATTCTTGCCATTTTTTAGGGTACCCAACGCCTGGATAGGTTTCGACATTATTCCAGTACATATACTCTCTGCCGTTTCTATTTGTCCATTGTGTTTTACAAGAAACTGTACAAGTTTGACAGCCAATACATTTGTTTAAATCCATTACCATTGCTAACTGACGCTGACTCATCTTACTGCCTCCTTTTTACTGAGCAAAGCCCAGAAAAAATTCCTCGTGATTAAAGCACGAAATAATATTTCTGTATATTTCATTATACAATAGCCTTTTCAAAATTGACTGCTCCATCATAAGCATACTGATTTCCATCCCATAAGCCACCAAACTTCAAATGACCCCAACCATCTGCCATCTCTAAAAGATTTAAACCTGTTGGTACCACTTCATTATGACCCTTTTTATTTCTGTACATGTAAGGCTCCCAGCCATGCTCCATAACCAATCCATCAGGAGGACAGGATGAGCTTACTTTAGCCATAGCAAAGAACTCCCCAAGCTGGTTAAATACTCTTATCTCTTCACCATCTTGTATGCCTTTGATAGCCGCAACTTTACGGTTTACTTGAATATATGGTTTCCCGCGCTGAAGTCTTTGAAGTGTTCTACTTGCTTTATAATTTGAGTGAATCGACCATCTTGCATGTGGCGTCATCATCACAAATGGATGAGAAGCAGTATCAGGACGAATTCCTTTCATACCCGTATTTGTCATCGCTCCCATTTTGATATACAATTCATGGTCTACATAAAATGTTTGACGTCCACTAAGAGTCTCAAAAGGTACAAACTTATACAAATGGTCTTCATTGGAATTAAAAGGACGATCAGCGTACAGAGGTGAAGTTTTTGCTGCTTTTTCATTAAGCTGTAAAAAACCTCCACCCTTATACATCTTTTCAATCGTCCAAGGCTCATACTGTTCAACATTTTCAAGAGCTGCAACAACTGCTTGTTTATCAGTTCCTAAATACGGCTCCATCTCTGATTCACTCTCTTCATCAGTATTTGTATACTCTTTATGAAAGATAGAAAGGTCATGAAAACCATCTCTCGCATAATTTTTATCATCTGGTACTTTTGCGTACTCTATATTTTCTGGCTTATTGGCTATCTCTTCGAGTTTTTTAGCCAAGAGGCTAAACATACTCCACTCATCCATCGCTTCACCAACTCTTTTGAGATTCGCTGAAGGTTGGGCTAAATTTGTAAACCTATGATAACCAGGAGAAGTTCTCAAATCCCATACCTCATAGTGAGATTTTGCAGGAAGTAGAATATCTGCGTAGATTGCCGTTTCACTCATACGAGTATCTACATAAGCAAAATATTTCATCTTCCTCAAAAATGCTTCTCTATAATCACTCCCTTTGTTTCTTCTAAACTTAGAATCAGCAACTATTAAAGCAACTTCTGGTGACCAGTGGGGTTTAACGCCTTTTACTTTGCCATCTTCCCCTTCTTCAAGCAGAGCATTGACTACTTGCATATACTCATCTTTACTCATGCCATTTTGTGCACGTTTTACATCTTCATCTTTAAAATACTTATCAAAAGTATTCATTCCATCACCAAAGATAAACTCTCCAACAAAACCTGAACCAAAACGAGGATTATATTTTCCAGCAAAACCACCAAGTTGCCCCATACCACTTAACTGAAACTCATTTTCCGTATTGAGTCCTCCATAAGGGCCCATACGACCAGTAATTCCACAAATAGAAGCTATATTCCAGATAGACATCATGCCATTGAAATACTTATTTAAACTAAATCCCGTCGTGATTTCGACTACTTTTGGAAGGGCAATATCTCGTGCAAGTTGCGCTACAGTATCAGGATGAACTCCCGTATCTTCTTGTGTCATTTCAGGGCTAAATTTTTCTGAACTTTTTTTGAAAATCTCAAAGGCTGTTGTCACAAAGACTTTTTCACCCTCTATCTCTATCTCCCACTCACCCTCTAAGGCAGGCTCTATATTAAAATCACTCAATCTTAGTGTCTTAACATCACTTCCTTCACTTCCTGGCATGAGTGCTGGTTTATTCTCTTTTTCATTCCAACAGTAAAATTGTTCTTCATACTTCTCATGCTCATGTTCATCTTTTGCATGTTCTATATCACTACGCCTTAACATTTTCATGTTGTCTTTGCGAACTAAAAATGTTAAGTCTGTATAGTGTTTCATAAATGCTGGTTTAAACATCTTTTTATGGAGTATCTCATAAATAATGCTCATAGCCAAGATATTATCACTCCCTGCTTTTAAAGGTATCCAAAGATCCGCTGACTTTGCACTTGCATTAAACTCTGGAGTTATTACAATAACCTTTGCCCCGTTGTATTTCCCTTCCCATACAAAATGGGCATCAGGAATTCTTGAGACACTCGGATTTCCTCCCCAAAAAACTGCAGTGTTTACTGTGTACATAAAATCATAGGTACAACCAAGGTTTCCTTCTCCATAAGCAATAGCAGCCCCACTGAACATATCTCCTAAATAAGAAGCAGGGTAAATTCTCACCGCTCCAAGTTGAGTTGAGAAACGAAGAGGCGCTGCACGACGACCTTCTGTTAAAAGACCTGTTCCTGCATGTACCATCAATTTACTAGGACCCTTATCTTCATCTACCATCACATCCCATATATTTTGTGCTACTTCAGTTGCCGCTTCATCCCAGCTAATTCTTTCCCACTCTCCAGCACCCCTCTCACCTACTCTTTTCATAGGGTATAAAATTCTATCTTTTTCATACATTATTTGAGAGTGCTGCACCCCTTTGTTACATCCTCTTGGATTAAAATCAGGGATTTGTGCATTGATAGATGGGTATTTTGCAGATTGGTTTTCTCTTGTTACTACGCCATTATTTGACCAAACTTCCCAAGCACAGTTTCCTTGACAATTGACACAATGATACGCATAACCATGCTCTTCTTTTTTGCCATAAGAAAAATCAAATTCATTTCTATACATATTTTCTGTATAAGTTGTATTAGGATAATTCTCTTTTGCATTTTCTATTGAATTTATAGTAGTCTTAGCAAATAAATTCCCTTGTGAAGCAACTATAGCTGCAGTAGCTCCCGATAACTTTAAAAAATCTCTTCTTTTCTCATCCCTCATTTTTATCTCCTTATCGGTAAATTCATATCATTGCCCCACTCATCCCAACTACCTGTATAAACTTTAGCATTAGGATAGCCTAAAAGCTCTAAAGCTGTGATGATATGAGAACTTCTACCTGCTCCAACATGACAATAGGCATATATTTTTTTATCTTTTGTAATACCATATTTATCAAAAACTTTTTGAAGCCTATCTAACTCTTGAAAAGATAACTCTTTATCAAAATCTGTTATGTTTTTCCACTCTATAAAAACAGCCCCTGGTATATGACCACCTCTGGCTACATTATCAAGTTTTCGCTCACCCATGACTTCTGTAAAACCTCTGGTATCTATAATCTTATACTCAGAGTCTTTTCCATTTTTTAATATATCTTTCACTGCATCTAAAACTTCATGCTTACTAGCAATGTAATCATAATTTATTTTTTTGGTATCAATTTTATAATGACCATTTTTTTGTTTTGGCTCAGCTCCTTTGATTACTAAAAGTTTTTTTGCCTGTTTTTTCATTTTATCTTTTGTTTCATCTATCAACATTTTTGGTGCTTTTGATTTTTGTAATGCTTTTAACTCATTTTTTAATTTATCATATACTCTTTGTTGAGGGTCAATTGCCATAATAGCACTTCTACCACCATCAAGAATTTTTATATTTTTATGTCCCCAACTTTTAAAAAATGCATATACTCCTGTGGCATTTGGTCCTCTAAAGTTATCATAGGCAATCACTAAAGTATCATTACTAATACCTTTTGAACTTATGTATTTTTCAGCTTCATCTGGGCACATAAAAAGAGGTGCACAATGCATATGCCCAGTAGAGTCAGAATGATGCAAATGATGTGCAAACATTTCAACAGAACCTTTTATATGACCTGTTTTAAATATATCTGCACCATCACCAGAAACAAACATCACATCTTGCTTATTAATCAACTTTATGGCTTCTTTTGCAGATATAAGGATATCTCCTGCAAAGGATAAGTTGACACTTAAAATAGCTATAAATATTATTTTGTACCACTTTGACATATTGCCTCCTTTAATGACTATAGTATTTATTTTAAAACTTATAAGCTTTAGTTATCTTAAAACTCTTTCATTCTTATTAAAAAGTTACTTTGTGATTACATATTTAAACTAAATTTATTTATTATTATATGCAAACACAAAAAAATTTGATAATATAAACAAAACAATAAAAGGTACAAGATGAATAATAGTCAAATCATCGAAAAATCTCTTCTCTCTATTATCGTAAGTGGAAATTATCTAAGTACATATGAAATAGTAAAATTAGGAGAACCTCTTGATATAGAATTAGCTCATAAAAAAAGGTCACTCATTTTGCAAACATTATTTATACAAGCAAGAAATACAAATCAAGAAAAAAGACTTACTAACAAAATACTTACCTTATTAGATAAAAAAGAAGAAACTTACAATACATTGGCAAAAAACTATAAAAATAGTGCAACTATTATAGGTCAATGGATACAAAAAATACATTCCACAAAAATGCTCATTCAAAAAGGAGTTGTTTATGGATAAAAAGAAAGTTGAGTTTGGATCAACAAAACATCCAAATAACAAAGCTCCTTATGCTAAAAAAGTTATTGCAATAAGCAGTGGAAAAGGTGGTGTAGGGAAAAGTACGATAAGTGCTAATGTTTCAGTTGCTCTTGCACAAAAAGGTTATAAAGTAGGATTACTGGATGCTGATGTTTATGGACCAAGCATTCCTAGACTTTTTGGTATAGAAAATGAGAAATTACAATGGAATGAAAAAAACAAAATTATCCCAAGTGAAAACTTTGGTGTAAAAATCATGAGTGTTGGTCTTACAACACCCTCTTACGACACTCCTTTAGTATGGAGAAGCTCCGTTGCAGTATCTGCGCTCATGCAATTTTTAGAGGATGTAGAGTGGGGAGAATTAGACTTTTTAATTATAGATATGCCACCAGGCACAGGCGACATACAGCTAAGTATGGCTGAAGAATTACCTCTTTTTGGAGCTATTTTAGTAACCACACCACAAACTATCTCCTGTGACGATGTAAGCCGTGCTGTAATGATGTTTAAAGATGTACATGTAAAGATATTAGGCATAGTAGAAAATATGAGTTATTTTATAACCCCTGATACTCATAAACGGTATAATATTTTCGGAAAAGATGGTGCAAAAAATATTTGCAAAAAATATAATCTCAATCTACTAGGACAAATACCTCTAGAAATGACTATAAGAGAGATGAGCGACAATGGAAAAATTCCTATTGCCTTAGCCAATGATAAAATAAAAGAGAATTATAAAAATATTGTGACAAAGATATTAGAAGAGGTTTAAAACCTCTTCTAGTTTAAATGAGAATTAGTATCTGTATCTTAGAGATAAACGAATGTTTTGTGCAGTTTCAACAGCACCAGGAGTCACTTTAACATCCATAGGTGTACCTGTTGAGCCAAAGAACATATCACTACCAGTATAATCATAATCCATACGAGTATATCTGATTTGTCCTGTTAGGAATTTACTTACAATAGGAAAATTGTAATAAATTTCATAGGCATCACCACGAGTTGCTAATTTAGAACCAGCTAAAGTATCTTCACCATAAGTGAAACTTCTCCAATATTTGCTACCATGATTATACTCTATACCAAATCTATCACTATCCATAAAACCAGGCATATTAACACCAACATAGTAAGATGATCCTGTTTCTGATTTTGTTGAACCTAACATTTCTTTCATTGATCCAATTGTTCCTACATTATCAACAATTACATTATGTGCTGAACCTGCTTCTGGATCAGTTTTACTAAATGCATAAGATGCAAAGAAAATTGTATCATCTAAAAAGTCTGAAATTTCATCACCGATACCATTAACCTGAACAGATAATGAACCTCCTGATAAATCACCAACATCTGTTAAATTAACATTATATCCAGCAGCTGGACTAGTACCATTTGTATATGCAAAATTTGCACCCATCATACTATAACCTTGAAAATAATTACCCATAACTTTATATTGTCCATCATCATAAAACTGTACTAACAATCCTGCTAAGTCCATATTAGCTGAATCATAGTTACTTTGAGCATATGGTGTATAAGTAGTACTAGGACTTACTGAATTAAGAACTGGGAAACCTGTAAAAGTTGGATATTTTGCATTCGCATTAGAATTACCTCTACCTAAACATATTTTAAAATACATTCCCGATATACCAGTTAATTTATCAAAATCAAACTTAAAACTAGCTCCATCAAATTCCATATTAATATTGTGTCCTACAGGAGATGAAGGGTAAGGATTATCAGCTCTTAAATTTGTCATAAAACCATCCGTAGATGGACGACGACCAAAACTAGCAGTATAAGCCATATCACCCATATTGCCAAAATATAAAAAATATGCTTCTTTTAAACGAATATTACTATCTCCACTAGGCGTTTGACTTGAAAACCAATCCATGTTTTGAAAACCATTATTAGAAGGAGCGGCATTTTGTCCATAAGCTTTATACATTCCCAAAGCACCTTTAAAAACCAAATTATCGATTGGTTGTGCTGCCATGCCTAATGTTAGTTTATTAGTCCATAATTCATTACTAACATCATTTGCACCATCAATTTTATAGTCCAACATATCATATGCTGTTCTAAAATCAACACTCCATTTAATATTATCACCAGCACTATGTGCCTTAACCTCTGAAAGTTGAGATTTAAGCGCATCTATATTTATCTTTGATTGAGCTTCTTTAAGCTCTGCCATTTGCGCTTTTAAAGCAGCTATCTCAGCTCTTAGCGAATCCTCTGCCATTGCAGTTGTTGCTAGTGTTGCCCCAACTAACATTGGTATAATAAACTTCTTCATCATATCTCCTCCGAAAATATTTGTTGTATTTAAAGTCGAATTCACAACGACTAATTATTTATTAATAAAATTAATAATTCATTTGTATACAAAATTTAAACTTATCACAATTTAAATCAGCCTCAAATTTCTCTAATTAATAAATAGTAGCCAAATTTAAATAAATTTAAATTTAAATCAAAATAAAACCGTCAATATAATTTAACCTTTTTGAAAAAATAACGTATATTTCACAATAAAAGAAAATTTAAAAGAACAAAATGTAAATAAATATTTACTTTTATAGTCAAAAAATAAATTAAATTTTTAAAAAAGCTTAAAATATAACAAAAATATTAATAGAAAGAAAAGTATGTACTAAGAGTAACATGTAAAGAAATAAATAATAGTAATTTATGATTGATATTAATAAGTAAATAAAGGAATTGTGAACGAATATTAGTTTGTATTGAATAAATATGTATAAAGAAGAAGAAATAACGCGAACCGGCGGCGACCTACGTTTCCGTCCCAGTAAGGGAGAGTATCATCGGCGATGAAGAGCTTAGCTTCCTGGTTCGAAATGGGACAGGGCGTTTCCTCTTCTCTATAGCCACCGGAAAGCGTTAAGTAAATATACATTATATACTTACTTCACGCTTCTAGTGCGTTTAAGAATTATCTTGATTGTCAAAGAAGTAAAAACTACTTTCTTTGCGAAGCAATAGCTTTAGTGCTTGAGTAATAACTGGACTTTGTTCAGTTTTTACGAGCATTAAATTTTTATGCTTAACAAGGAAGTGATGTTTATT
>NZ_JFBL01000008.1 GCF_000597725.1 Sulfurospirillum arcachonense DSM 9755 | reverse complement strand
AAAATACAACAACTTAGCCAAGATACAGAACAAGTAAAAGATGTTCTTCAAGTAATAGGAGATATTGCAGATCAAACAAACCTTCTTGCACTAAATGCCGCAATTGAAGCAGCAAGGGCAGGTGAACATGGACGAGGATTCGCAGTAGTTGCAGATGAAGTAAGAAAACTAGCAGAACGTACTCAAAAATCATTAGTTGAGATCAATTCAACTATAAGTGTTATAGTTCAATCTATTATGGATTCAAGTGAACAAATGACAAGTAATTCAAAAAAAGTAGAAGAGTTGAGTGGAACAGCTACTAATGTAGAAGAGAAAATAAATGAACTTTCATCTGTAATGGGTGATGCAACAAATATGGCAGATAAAACAGTAACTAGTTATATTCAAACTGGTGATGATATAGGAGATGTAATACAAAGTGTAAGTAAAATCAATGGACTTTCAACTGAGAATGCAAGAAGTGTTGAAGAGATTGCTAGTGCTGCTGAGCATATGAATAAAATGACTGAAACACTTAATGATAAACTCGCTGAGTTTAGAACTTAACAAAAGATAAGGCACTATAAACAAGCTAAATCAATTAGTGCCTTTTGTGTGACATATAAACTTTAATTTTAAAGTCTATCTAATTATTTATCAGTTATAATTCCTTATTAATAAAAATTACTATTAAGGAATATTATGTTAGTTACAAATAAAGCACCAAATTTTACAGCAACAACTGTATTAGGAAACAATGAAATAGTTGAAGATTTTAATCTTTATGAAAATTTTGGAGAAAAAGGTACAGTTTTGTTCTTTTATCCTCTGGATTTTACATTTGTTTGTCCTTCTGAAATCATTGCATTTGATAAAAGATTAGAAGAGTTCACTAGTCGTGGTATTAATGTTATAGGTGTTTCTGTCGATTCACAATTCTCTCACTTTGCATGGAAAAATACTCCAGTAAATGAAGGTGGTATAGGTCAAGTAAGATATCCTCTAGTAGCAGATCTTTCAAAGCAAATTTCTAAAGATTATGATGTTCTATTTGGAGAAAGTGTTGCTCTTCGTGGATCATTTTTAATCGATACTGATGGGACAGTAAGACATGCTGTAATCAATGATCTTCCACTTGGTAGAAATATTGATGAAATGTTAAGAATGGTAGATACAATGCTATTTACTAACGAACATGGTGAAGTTTGTCCTGCTGGATGGAATAAAGGTGATGCAGGAATGAAAGCAGATACTAAAGGTGTTGCTGACTATCTAAGTGAACATGCTGAAGAATTATAACAAAGGCTAAGTAGGAGATTATCTCCTACTTACACATTTTACAATTATCTACTGTTGCGATAACATCTAACCTATCCAAAACTATATTTTTACTTTTTTCTAAATTATTTTGATACTTAAAAAGATTTTCATCATAATCCATATCTTCAATATAACTACAACTCTTACAAACTATATGAATATGAGGTTTTGCTAAATAATCATATCTCATTTTACCATTTGGTATATTTATTTCTATTACCATTCCATTTTCTTTTAAGACATGAACATTTTTATACACCGTTGCAAGAGAGATTGTTGGATTCTCTTCTCTTATACCATTATATATCTCTTCCATGGTTGGATGCGTTTTTTTACCTAACTCTTTTAACACAGCAACTCTTTGAGGAGTTGCCGTTAGCCCACTACTTTTTAAAACTGTTAAAAAATTCATTTATCCTACTTTATACTTTTTAAAATTTTTTTAGCTAACTGTTCTGCTAATATACCTAAATCTTCTTCTACTAATGTAGTATTACCATGTTTAATAAAATCATCTTCATACTCAAAACTAATTACTTTTACATTATCCCAAGTATAATCATTTTTGAGGTATGCTATTTGTGAACCAACCCCACCCATCTTAGCACTATCACTTATAATAAACCAATGATTATAACTTTTAGAAAGTTTTTCTAGCATATCTTTGTCCATAGGTTTAACAAATCTTAGATCTAATACAGCACAATCTATACCAGTTTTTTCTAATATTTTGGATACGTTAAGAGCTCTTCCCACACCATTTCCATACCCAATAAGAAGAACCTTGCTTTTACCTTCTTTCAAAAGTTGTGATTTTCCTAATCTAAAAGGAACATCTTCTACATTTTCACACTCAAAAAAAGCTCCTCTAGGATAGCGAATAGCACAAGGACCTTCATGCTTGTAAGCATACTCAACAGCTTGATACATACTAGCATTATCTCTTGGCGCAAAAATTGTCATATTTGGTATAGCACTTAAATAAGATATGTCAAAAGCACCCTGATGAGTCTCTCCATCTTCTCCTACTATTCCAGCACGATCTAATGCAAAAACTACGTTTAAATTCATTATACAAGCATCGTGTATCACTTGGTCATAAGCACGTTGTAAAAACGTAGAATATATAGTAATAAAAGGTTTAAAACCTTCTTTTGCCATAGCACTCATAGAAGTAACTGCGTGCTGTTCTGCTATTGCTACATCCCAAAACCTATTTGGAAATTCATTTATTAACCTACTTAATCCTGTACCTGTAGGCATAGCCGCTGTTACTCCTACTACATTTTCATACTTTTTTGCTAATTGAGAAAGCGCATCACTATAGATACTTGTAGCATTTTTTTTACCAGCACTTTTTATAGATTTTCCACTATCAATATCAAATGGACCAACTCCATGCCAATTCTCTTCATACCCTTCTGCAATTTGGTAGCCTTTGCCTTTTAAAGTTTGAGCATGAATAATAACTGGTTTTTTCATCTTTTTTGCTAACTCATATGCTTTTATAAGTTCTTCAACATTATGTCCATCAACTGGACCAATATAGTCAATACCAAGTTCTTCAAAAAGCATTCCAGGAGTTATAAGTTTTAAGCTCTCTTCAAACTTCTTAGCCATATATGTAGCACTATCAGGAAGATATTGTAAAAAATGTTCAGTTCTTTTCTTTACCTTTTGAAAAAAATCTCCAGCTATTGCATGAGAAAGAAATTTACTAATAGCACCTATTGGTTTTGCTATACTCATCTTATTATCATTTAAGATAATTATAACTGGTAGTTTTATATCACCTAATTCATTAAGCGCTTCATATGCCATACCAGCAGTCATAGAGCCATCACCTATCAAAGCAATTGGTCTTCTTGAGTCTTGCTCTTTTTTTAATGAAATAGCTTTTGCAGCACCTAGTGCTAATGATATAGAAGTTGAACTATGTCCTGCTACAAAATAGTCATATTGAGATTCACTAGGTTTTGTATAACCACAAATACCATTGAACTCTCTTAATGTATCAAACTTATCCCATCTATCAGTTAATAACTTATGTGCATATGATTGATGAGAGACATCAAATATAAATGGGTCTTTTTTCGCATCAAAAACGTAGTGCATTGCTACTATAAGCTCAACTGCACCTACATTGCTACTTAAATGTCCACCATTTTTACTGACTGTTTCTATAATTTTTTTTCGAAGACTCACACATATGTCTTTTAATTCTTCTACTGATTTACCTTTAACCTCTATCATTATTAACCATTTTCTATTAAATTTTTTACTTTTTCTAATCTTGTAGTAATATTACCATCTAAATTTCCAGCATCACTTAAAACAACAACACCACCTTCTGTAATAGCTGTGTCACTCTCTACTCTTATATTTTCAATATCTGAATATACATCATTTAATGCTTCAAAGTCTTTAGGATTTATTTTTAGTTTTATGTTTTTTACATCTTTTAATTCTTCAATTAATTTTTTTGAAAGTGCAATAGCTATTTCACTACTTGAATGCTTTATTTCTTTTAAAATAACTTCTTTTGCAACTTCTATTGCCGTTTGAGAAAGCTCTGTTTCTATTTGTTTTAAAAAATCATTTCCCTTTTTAACTTCTTCTTCTAAAATATTTATAGAATTAAAAAATTTTTTCTTTACTTCTTCAGTTGAATCTAAAAGCTCACTTTGTGCTTTTTGATAACCAGTTTCAAAAGCAGTTTCAGATTCTCTTTTTACCTCTTTTTGGAGTCTATTTTCAAACTCTACTTCTTGCTTTTCTATTTGCATTTGTAATTTAATTATATTTGTGGATAACTCATCACTTTTTTTCAACAACTCTTCAATAAATTTATTTTGTTGTTCATCTTGTTGTATCAATATTTCAGTTTGAGGAAGAGGCGAAGGCTCAATACTTGGAGTTTCAGGAATAACTTCTTTTTTTATTATTTCTTCTTCACTTTCATGTACAGTATTTACTCCACCAAGTACCTTAAACCTATATGGCTCAATTGTATGATTTTTTGCTTTAGCTGTATCTATTATATTTTTCATTAATCAATCATCTCTTCTGCTTCACCAACTTGAATAACACCTTGTTCAGCGAGTTTTTGAACTTCATCAACAACTCTTCTTTGTGTATCTTCAACATCTTTAACTCTTACTGCACCTAAGAAACTCATCTCTTCTAAAAATGCTTCTTGTGCACGTTGTGACATATTTTCTAAGAATTTATCACGTAAATCATCAGCGGCTCCTTTAAGAGCAACCATTAAGTCTTTTTTATCTGCTACTTTTAAAATTTCACGAATTGCTGTAGAGTCTAGTTTCATAATATCTTCAAAAGTAAACATCATCTCTTTAATCGTAGTTGCTAATTCTTCATCTGTTTGTTCAATATATGCAATTGTAGATTTAGAAGCCTTTTGTCCTAGACGATTAAGAATTTCAGCAACGGCTCTAGGCCCTCCAACTTCTACTTTATAAGAAGTTAATGATTCTAATTTATTTTCAAGTACTGCAGAAACTCTTTTTACTACCGAAGGAGATATATCTCCTAAGTTTGCCATACGAATTGTTACTTCACTTTTAAGCTCATCTGGAAAAAATGAAATAGTCTCAGCAGCACTTGTGGGATCCATATGTGCTAAAATTAATGCAACTGTTTGAGGATGCTCTGTCACAATAAAATCTGCTAATTGTTGTGGTTTTATCTGAGAAAGATATCCAAAACTTTGTGTATTTTCCATACTTTTAGAAAGTTTATCAAGTATTTTTTGAGCAGCATCTGGTCCAAAAGTACGGTAAAGAATCTCTTTAGCATATTCCATACCACCACTTCTAATATACTGATTTGATTGCATTATTGCATAAAATTCTTCTAAAACAGCATTTGCTACATTTTTATCAATATTTTTTACTATGGCAATATATTTTGATATATCTGTAACTGTCTCAATGTTCATATGTGAAAAAAGATTTGTAGTAGTGTCTTCACCTAGTTGAATAAATAAGATAGCTACTTTTTCAGCCATACTTAGTTCATTATAAAGATTTTTTTGTTCTTCAGTTAACTTCATTATACACCACCATCAGAGCCTCTTCCTGGCGATTCATAATCACCTTCATTTCTTATCATAGTTTCAAGTAATCCAGCTATTTCTTCACTTTTATCATCCGCTAAAGCTTTTAATTTTTCTAAAAGAACATCGTATTTAAGTTCTTCTTCATTAAATTCTTCTCCAATTCCAAGCTGATCTTCAACTTTTTTACGAGCTTTTTTAAATTTCTCTAAAGTATCTTCTGCACTATCTTCATCTTCTTCAGATTCCAATTTCATCTCGTCTGCAGTATATTCTTCAGAAGAATGCTCAATCATTTTTTCACTAAATGGCTCAATTACTTTTTTATAGAAAATAAATAGTAAAATACCCGCTATAAGATATTTAATTATCGGAATAAGCGGTGAGCTATAATAAGTAATTTTATCAATCATATTTTGAGTTGGAGCTTTTGTACCATCTTTTTGAAGAGGTTTAAACTCAAAATTACTTACTGTGACTTCATCCCCTCTATTGACATTAAAACCAACTGTTTGTTTCACTATATCATTTATTGATGCCATTTGAGCTTCACTGAGAGGGATATACTCTAATTTCCCCGTACTAACACCATCTGCATCTTTAGTAAAATCATAGTTACCATCGACAACAACAGCTGTACTCAGTCTTTTAATTGTTGCGAATTCACCTTTAACATTTGTCACTTTTTTAGATATTTCGTAATTTGTCGTAGCTGAACTTTTTTCATATTTTTCTGTTGCGTTATTACTCTCTAATCCTTGAACAGGACCTATATTACTAACAGCTCCAGGAACTCCACCAACATCCTTTGGTTGACTTCCTTCTCTCTTTTCTTCTACACTCTGCTCACTTCTTGGTACAGAATTTGGATCATAAACTTCACTAACACTATCTTCTCTAGCAAAATCAAAATCAATAGTAACTTTAGCAACTACTTTATCAACCCCTCCAATGACAGGAGCTAATACATTAATAATCTTATCTTCAATATCTCTTTCAAACTCTTTTTTATATTTTATTTGAGATTTTACTAACTCACCTTCATAAGCAGCACTATCTTCATCACCAAGAGGAACACCTTCTTGATCAACAAGAGAAACATCTTCGGTCATTAAATTTGCAATCGATGCTGATACTAAATTTTTAATCCCTGTAATTTGTTTAATTGATAATTTCATCCCTCTTCTGATTGATAAAACTATCGAAGCTGTAGTGGGACTCTTTTTCTCTGCAAAAACAGTTTCTTTTGGAATTGCTATATGAACACTAGCTTTTTCTATTGGCATCAAACCTTCTATAGTTCTTGCTAATTCTCCCTCTAATGCTCTTAAATATTTAATCTTTTGTTCAAAATCAGTAGCACCAAATTCATTTTGATCAAATATTTCAAATCCAACTTTACTATCTTTTGGAATTCCCAAAGCTGCAATTGATATTCTTTGCTTATAAACCATGTTTGAAGGAACAGCAATAGTACCTTCATTAACAACTTTATAAGGTACTCCATCTTTTTCTAATTGCTGAATAATTAATGCCGAATCACCCGCATTTGTTTTCTCAAACAAAATACTATATCCACTTCCTATCATAGAATCTTTTGCTCTAAAAAGTAGTAAAAATACTATAAAACCAACAACTATAAGAATTGAGACAAGTGCTACAATTCTTTGTTTCAGTGTGAAGTTTTGAAAAAGTACTGCGATCTGATCGAAAAGCGTCTTTAAGTCCATTTATGCCCTTAAATTGTTATGTATGTACTAAAAAATTTGCTATTTTGCTCTGGTGTACCTATGGTTACTCTTATTGCATTCATTCCATACGCACCTAAATCTCTTACAATTATACCTTTTTTCAGTAAATTTTGTGCAATTAGAGATGATTTTCTATCATCCTCATATTTAAGTGTAATAAAATTTGTGTAACTTGGTATAAAATTAAAGCCATTATCTCTAGCAAATTTTTCATATTTAATCATTTCATCAAAATTCTCTTTTATACAATTTTGTACAAATTCTTCATCTTTTAATGCTTCAATACCTGCTTTTAAAGATAATGTTGTAATATTAAATGGTGAACGAAGTTTATGTAAAGCTTTAATTATTGTACTATCTGCAATACCATATCCACATCTCATACCACCAAGTCCATATGCTTTTGAGAAAGTTCCTAGATATAAAGTGTTAGGGTATTTACTAATTAAATCTTTTACATCAATTTTTTTATTTTTATCTTTATAACTTGCATATTCTTGATATGCTCCATCAACTACAACTAAAGTGCCATCATCAATTTGATCTAAAAAATTATAAACTTCTTTTGTATCTAAACACTCACCCAATGGATTATTTGGTATACATAAAAAAATCACTGAAACACTAGGGTTCTCTTTATACAATTGTAATAACTCATCTAAGTTATGTGTATGTGAAGGAGTTTTAAGTATCGTTGCTCCTGTTTGTCTTCCATAAATCTCATACATAGCAAAAGTTGTTCTTGCCATAAGTATTGAAGTATGCTTATTTGCTTTAGCTTGTAATGCAAATGAGATAATTTGGTCACTTCCTGCACCAATTATAACATTATCATTTGTTACTTTAAATTTATTTGCCAGTCCTTCTTTAAGCTCATACATACTATCATCAGGATATAAATTTGCTTTTCTAGTTTCTTTTTTTATAGCTTCAATCACCCTTGGACTACTGCCTCTAGGATTCTCATTACTTGCTAATTTTATAATATCTTTTTCATCAACACCATACTCTCTCACAACTAATTCTATCGGTTTTCCTGCTTCATAAATTTTTAAATTATCTAACACTGTATTAAACTTCATCTATCTTTTTTCTCCCTTTTTCTCAACATCTCTAGAAAACTGCACTTACTTATTCTCCAGCTTTTACATAGCTTCCTAACCACTTTATTTCATTAATACCTTCATTGGCTTTCAAAACTTTTTGGACATTTTCATCATCTATATGCCCTTCAAAATCCAAATAAAAAACTGCTTCAAAACCACTTTTCTTTACAGGACGAGATTCTATTTTTGTAATATTTACTTTTTCATTTTCAAAGCTTTGTAAAAATTTCACAAGTCCACCAGGTCTATTTTGAGTTTTTGCCAAAATAGAAGTTTTATTTTGTAATCCAGCCTTATTTTTAAAATCACTCAAAATTAAAAATCTTGTTTTATTCGCTAAATTATCTTCAATCTTTTCGAATAAAATTGGAACATTATAAAGTTTTGCAGCTATATGTGAACAGATAGAAGCACAATTTGGCTCGCTTGCTGCCAATTTTGCAGAAGCTGCTGTTGATTTTGTTGGAATAAATTCTACATCCATAAGCATGTGTTCTTCTAAAAATTTTCTACACTGATTGTAGCCTTGAGGATGTGAATAAATTTTCTTAATATCTTTTAAATTTTCACAATTTGTAGCAAAAGAGTGATGAATATCCATATAAATTTCTGCAACTATTAACGATTCAAATTTACCCAAACAATCAAGTGTTATACCAACAGCACCTTCAGTGTTATTTTCAATAGGAACAACACCATATTTAGCTTCTTTATTTTGTAAAACATTAAACACTGCTTCAACACTATTTAAAGCTATATAGTTTCCCATTGCTCCAAAACGACTCTCTGCAACTTGATGTGTATAACTTCCTTCTGGCCCTAAAAATACAATTTTCTCAGGCATTTCAAGATTTCTACTTACAGCAAATACTTCTAAGTATATAGCGTCAATAGCATTTGAGTTAAGCATACCATCATTAAGTGTTTTAAGTCTATCAAGTATCTCTTTTTCTCTCTCTGGTCTATAGATAGATGTACCACTTGTCTGTTTAGCTTTTCCAATAGCTTCAACTGATTTCATTCTTTTATTTAAAAGTTTTAATATTTCATTATCAATATCATCTATCTGTTTACGGAATATATCTAATTCATCCATTTATGCATCCTATATTTGGTACTATCTTGTCTATTGAAGTCTTTACATGTAAAGCTTCTTTTTCACTCTTACATTTTCCACTCAGCACTAAAGTTGTTTTTGCACCCAAACTTTTGATACCACACAAATCACCTACTGCATCATCACTTATCATCTCTATCTCTTCAAATGATGTAAGGTTTAGAAGTTTTAAGCCCTCTTCATAAAAAGCTTTACTAGGTTTTCCTATAACAGTATATGTACAACCTGTAGCATAAGAAAGCATTTCCATAATAGCGCCAACACCAGGATAGCGTTTGCCTTGTTTAGCATAAGTGCTCGTAGCATGCATTCCTATGAGTTGTGCTCCATCCATGACTTTTTCAATCATCAACGCATAATCTTCTGAATGAAAATCTTTACTACTCGTTACTAAAATTGCTTCAGGGTTTTCCTTGGTATTTACGTAACCTAAGGATTCAACTACATCAATAAACTCTTGTGGCCCAAAACAGCAAACTCTCTTTACATGTAAAGACTTTTTCAAAACCATAAATGGATCAAGGTAACAATTTTTTGGAATATTAAATCCAAGATTTGTTAAAAATGTATAAAACTCTTCACTTTTTTGTTTTGTGTTATTTGTCACTACTAAATACGAAGTTTTACTCTCATTTAAATTATCAATGAACTCTAACGCACCTGCAATTGGCTGTTTGTTTTTATCATCAATAAGAGTACCTTGAACATCTATAAAATAACTCATTTAGCAAACTTTTCCTCATTTGCAATCATATCTTCAAAACTCTCTCTTTGACGGATAAGTCTATCTTCACCATTTTGCACAGCTACTTCAGCAACTCGACCTCTCGTGTTATAATTACTACTCATTGTAAAGCAGTACGCTCCAGCACTTTTTATAGCAATCAAATCATCATGTTCTGTTTTTGCTAAGGCAACATCTTTTGCAAAAAAGTCTCCGCTTTCACACACAGGACCTACAACATCTGCTAAACTTTTCTCTTCATCATTTTTACCAAGAAGTTCCAAATCATGTGAAGCTCCATAAAGACTAGGGCGAATTAAATCATTCATAGCTCCATCAGTTATGACAAATCTTTTCTCACCATTTTTCTTTTCATAGAGCACTTTTGTTAAAAACCAACCACTATTACCTACTAAAAAACGACCTGGTTCACAAGTAAGCGTAACATCTAAACCTGTTAAATTTTCTAAAATACCTTGAGCATATTCGTAAGGATCTATTGTTTTTTCATCATGATATTTTATTCCAATTCCACCACCTACATCAAAAAATTTAATATCTATATTTAACGATATTAAATTTCTAAGCAAATCAGAAACTACTTTTGATGCTTCTTTGAAAGGATTTAGTTCTGTTATCTGACTTCCTATATGAAAATGTATTCCAATAGGATCTAAATTATCTGAGTTTTTTGCTTTTAAATACATTCTTTTTGCTGTATCAATATCTACACCAAATTTATTTTCATGAAGTCCTGTTGAAATATAAGGGTGTGTTTTTGGATCAATGTTTGGATTGACTCTTACACTGATTCTTGCTTTCACACCAAGTTCATGAGCAATCATTTCAACTCTATCCATCTCTTCTGCACTCTCAAGATTAATCATCAAGATGTCATTTTGTAAAGCTTCTCTTATTTCTTCATCTTTTTTTCCCACGCCTGAAAAAATAATCTTGTATTTTGCAACGCCTACATGTAAAGCTCTTTTAACTTCACCAATAGAAACACAATCACATCCTGCACCTAGTGAAGCAAGATGTTTTAAAACAGATAAATTTGAATTGGCTTTTACTGCATAAAATATAATAGATTTTCTTGCTTTAAATGCTTCTTTTAACTCTAGAAATCTTTTTTCAATGTAATCAAAATCATATACATAAAGTGGTGTACCATAACTATTCGCTAAACTTTTTAAATCCATATTAAACCCTCATCTAAGCAAAATTCATATTATCAATTCTTAGGAATACTAAGAACTTTGTAAAATGTATCTATTTTATCTAAAAGTTTATTAATTTTCTTTATAGTGAGAGAATAAAGCAAAAAATCCTAAGAGAACGATAGGTAAAATAACTCCAAGTTCTGGAAAAATTACCGAAGTAGAAGATAATTTTGTGAGTATAAATAAAATACCCCAAGTAGATAAAGTTATAAAAATAAATACGAAACTCAAAAAAGCCAAATTAAAAAATCTATTACTAATTGGCAATTTATAAAATAAAATTACAACTAAAAATGGAGCAAATAGAGGAAATAAAACATGTGAATACAGTAAGGTTTTTATTCTATCTAAATTTAAATTTTGTGAAGAGAAGAAAACAAGAGCATCAATCGTATCAATAATGGACATGTTATATTTTCCCTTATGAATATTTTCAATAATCTTTGGTCTAAAATCTTTTAAAGTTTTATACTTATCATAGACTTCTTGAGTAAACCCTTTGCCGTCAATCCTTCCTACTTCTGGTTTATTTTTTATAACAACATCTATTAATACCCAATTATCTTTATTAAAATAACCCTTTTTTGCAGAGATTATCTGGCTTAAATCATTGTTTTTTATAGTAAAAATTTTAATATCGCTTCCATACTTTTTAATAGGATCTAATTTTTTAAAATATATGTACTCATTATTATTTTTTAAAAACAATTCATTTGAAGCAGTTGAGATTGTACTATATTTTAAAAGATTTCTACTATACTCATATGCATAAGAAAAAGAGGTAAAATTAAGACTTATATAGATAAGTGCTAAAGCTAAAGAAGATAAAAAAAGCGGTTGTACTATAGCTTTTTTTGTAATACCAACAGCATATAAAGTAACTAATTCATTGGATTTTATCATGGCAAATTTTGTCACAATCATAGCAAAAACAATAGAAAGAGGAATAGCATAATTCATTGCATCTAATGTTTTAAATACGATATAAAGAAGCTGTAAATTTGCAGAATCTGGAAAATCATTATAATTTGATAGGGTATCTACACCTACATAAAAAAACTCTAATGAAAGAAAAATTATAAAAAAATTCTTTAAATAATTAAAAATTATATATTTTTGAAATAATTTCATATTTTCTTTCCATCATTAAAATTTTCTTTAAGTGTATACTTTGAAGAGATTGTACTTAACTCTCCATTTATAAGGCCTTTAGTTGCTTGTGTACTTATTTCTAATATCTTCTTTAGATTATCACTCTGTACTTTTGGAAAATCAGATAAAACATAATTAGCAACATCTTGTTTATTATTTGGTTTGCCAATTCCTATTCTTACCCTATAATAATCTTTTCCTATATGTGCATCAATAGACCTTAATCCATTATGTCCACCATGACCTCCTGCAATTTTATACCGCAAAGTACCAAAAGGCAAATCCAAATCATCATGTATAACTATAATTCTTTCTGGTTTATAATAATCACAAACAGCTCTTACACTTTCACCTGAAAGATTCATATATGTATGTGGTTTTAAAAAAAGTATATTTTTTGATTTAAAAAGTTCACCTCTAAAAGAGGATTTATTGATATGGGAACAATTATGGTCATCAACTAATTTGTCGATGACCATAAATCCGACATTGTGCCGATTGTTTTGATATTTAGAATCGGGGTTACCAAGTCCTACAATGAGTGTCATTGTTACTTAGCTTTTATAACTCCAGTAACAGCAACTCTATCTTCTTCCATGATTTGTACGTTTGCAGGTACTTCAATATCACGAATTAAAATTGCATTACCCACATCTAAATCACTTACATCTAGAGTAAAACTATCTGGTAAGTTCTCACCTGTACATTTAACAGTAAGACGTTTTTTAGAATTAATTAAAATACCTTTATTTTTTAAACCTATTGGAGTTCCAACAGTTTTAACTGGAACTAAGTACTTAGAAAGTACTCCATCAAGTGCTACACGTAAATCTACATGTAAAAGTGTACTGTTTATAGGCTCTTTTTGATACTCTTGTACAACTACTTTATACTCAGTACCACCAACTTTAACTGGGAAAGCCAAAGAAGTTTTGTTTTTAACTGCTCTTACGAAATCGTTTGTTTTAAACGCTGCATGTATATTTTCAATACCTTTTCCGTAAATGTTAGCAATTAGAAAACCATCTCTTCTCAATGCTTTAGTAGCTTTTTTGTCGATACTCTCTCTAATAATACCTTCTAACATTTCTGTCCTTTTTAAAAATTAAGGTGCAAATTATATATAAAATATACTAAATACTAGATTAAACACAAGTATTTTTATTGTTTTAACCCTAATATATCTTTATCTTCTTCTATATAACTTTTTTCTCTTCCTGTACTCATATTTTTCTCTGCTTCATAAAAATCTAATGCCATAAGTAAATCATTTCTACTAGTTGCTGCATTTAATGCTGATTCTCTTGAAATCTTACCACTTGCATAAAGATCTAAGAGAGCTTGATCAAATGTTTGTGATTTATAAACATCTTTTCCTTCTTTTAAAGCATCAGGTACTTCTGTATCACGACCTTCTAAAATTAAAGTTTCTATTCTTGAATTTTTCACTAAAATTTCAACAGCAGCAATTCTTCCACCATCTACAGTTCCTACTAGTCTTTGAGAAACTACTCCTTGTAAAACAGAAGCTAAAGACATTTTAATTCTATTTTGCTCATTTCCAGGAAACATCCCAATAATACGTCCTATTGTCTCTTTTGCATCAACAGTATGTAAAGTTGAAAGAACTAAATGGCCTGTCTCAGCAGCATGCATTGCTGTTTCAATAGTTTCTAAATCCCTCATTTCACCCACTAAAATTACATCAGGATCTTCACGCAAAGCCGCTCTTAACGAATCCCCAAAACTAATAGCATCTTGTCCCACTGCTCTTTGATTTACTATACTTTTTGCATCTTTATACACAAATTCTACAGGATCTTCAATGGTAATAATATGTTTTTTTTGGTTAAGGTTAATATTATTAATTAATGAAGCTAAAGTCGTCGTTTTACCACTTCCTGTTGGTCCTGTCACTAAAACTAATCCTCTGGATATATTACAAAAATTATTTAATACACTTGGTAAGTTAAGTGACTCTACTGTAGGCATAGTCGTAGGAATCGTACGAAAAACACCAGAAACACCATCTACTTGAAAAAATAGATTAACACGAAATCTATACTCATTATTTAATTTAAAAGTAAAATCAAGATTTTTCCTTTCTACTAACTCAGGAAATCTACCCCGTAGAAGCTCTTTTGCAAGAGTAAGACCATCTTCATGAGATAGAATTTCTTTCGATAATGATACTATTTCACCATTTATTCTACCTCTTATATTCGTTCCACTTTTTATATGAAGATCACTGCCATTATATTCAACTAACTTACTCAAATAAAACTTAAGCCTTTTTGTCATTTCAAAGGTGAGAGAATCTACATCAACTGTTACTGGCATATCTATATTCCTTTCTAAAAAGTAGGGTTTTAACTTTTATTTAAACTATAATTCATCAAGAATTTGTTTAAAAGCATCTTTAAATGACACTAGTCCATCATGAAGAAGTTCACTATAAACTTTTTCCATATCTACACCATTTTTTTCTAAGTTATTAAAAAACTCTTCATATTCTTTATTTGGAATAATTTCTTCTATTTCATTCGATTGAATAAAAGCTTTTATTGTATCAAGTGGTGCTGTATTAACTGAATTTTTAAATAAAAGCTCTTTTATATAATAATCTACTTCTAAAGCATCACTTTTTACACCTGTACTTGCAAAAAGAGTTCTTATGTTTGGCATGTTATAATCTTCTATAAGATGATATATTTGTGTTGCATTGTAAATTCCTACTTTTGCTGTTTGCATACCTAAATCTTTAAGAGTAGAATCAAGTTTACCATCAAATCTACTTACAAAAACACTAATTACACCTTGTGGTAATTTTACACCACTTTCATATTTATCCGTTGCTCTTTTAAAAGCTTCAACACAATTTTTTGCTTGATCAGGAGAGAAAATAAGTGTAGCATTTACATGTATACCGTCACTCATTAGTACTTCCATAGCTTCATAACCAGCTTTGGTTGCAGGAACTTTTATCATTACGTTATTTTTACCGATAGCTTTGTAAAGTCTTTTACCTTCTTCTATAGTTGCCTTGGCATCATCACAAAGAAAAGGGTCTACTTCAATACTAATAAAACCATCATTATCTTTTTCATATAAATGAGCCATCGATGCAGCAGCTCTTTTAATATCTTCTATAGCCAATTTTTCATATATACTTTTTGCATTATCTGTTTTTAGTCTCGCTCTATCTTCTTGATATGCAGGAGAAGTCAAAAATGCAGATTTAAAAATAGCAGGATTACTTGTTGCTCCATTTACTACATTATTGTTTATAAGGTCTTTGAATTCACCATCTAAAAAATTTCTCTCAACAAAATCACACCAAAGTGAAAAATTAATATCTTTTCTACACATTAAATTAACTCCAATAATTTTCTCATATCTTTTTCGTCTATTATAGCATTTGCCTCTTTTTTCAAAATATCTTTTGCACAAAATGCTACTTTCAAATTAGCATGAGCAAACATTGAACGATCATTCGCCCCATCTCCAACGGCAATAGTATCAGCTTTACTGACTCCTAAAAACTTTTGAAGTCTTTGCATCATATCACCTTTTGAAAAATCAAACATCATGTCACCACCAACTAATCCTGTTAGCTTGCCATCCTTTACATGTAAAACATTTGAAAAATCAATATCATAGCCTAAAATATCTTTTGCATAGCCAGTCGCATTTCTAAAGCCTCCACTAAAAACAACTACTTTATAGCCTTTAGCTTTAAGTCCAGCTATTGCTTCTTTTGCACCATTCATATAAGGTAAGCTTTTACACACTTCCTCAACTACATTTGCGTCAAGCCCTTTTAAGAGTTTCACTCTTGTTGTAAGACTCTCAAAAAAATCTAGTTTTCCTTGCATTGCAAGTTCTGTTATTTGTGAAACCTCTTTTTCAACACCCATTTTAGAAGCAAAAAAATCTATTGTTTCGCCATCCATAAGTGTTGAATCAAAATCAAATACACATAATTTCATGAAATTCCTATCTGTTGATTATTAAACTTTTTCAAAAGTATACAATATTATGTCAAAAAGTTTATTATATTTAGAAAGAAGAAGGCTGGTTTAAAACCAGCCTTTGAGATTAAAAATCTCTTTTTAAAAGAGCCTCTACTTTTAGTATAGTAAGCATACTATCTTCACGTTTACCAATTCCGTAAATCATCCCTTTCTCACTAGAAACAGTCTCTGGAGCTGGGTCAATTCTATTTCTTTTAATCCTAATAGCTTCAGTCAATCTATCAATAACGAAACCTGCAGTATTACCTTCACCTTTCATTACTATATATCTAGTATCGCCTGTATTATTTACAGGTGGAAGATTAAATCTTCTTCTTAAGTCAATTAAAGGAATAACACTACCTCTAATATTAAAAACTCCTAGAACATACTCAGGAACACTTGGAACCCTTGTAAACTCTATAGGTTTTATAATTTCAACAATATTTAAAATTGGTATAGCGTACTCTTCTTCTCCTACTACAAAACCAACTAATTGGATAATATCCTCATCGGCTTTATCAGGTCCATCTATCTGCTTTTGTTGTTTTTGAAATATCTGATTTAATTTATCTGACATAATATCACTCCGCTATTAGATTCGTATTTTTACGTACCACATTCTCTAGGTACTCTGGCGAATAAGGCTTAGTAATGTACTCTGTCATACCTGATTCTACACCTCTTAATCTATCGGCTTTAGAAGTTCTAGAAGTGACCGCAATTAAAGGTAACTTTTTATATCTAGAGTATTTTCTAATTTCTGTAGCCAATGTATATCCATCCATTCTTGGCATCTCAATATCAATAAGTATTACATCAATATCATGTTCACCTGATTTTAACATCGTTAAAGCTTCTTGACCATTTGATGCTTCTATTGTTTTAAGACCTATTGGCTCCATAGATTTTTTCATAATAGTTCTATCCATTTTACTATCATCTACAACAAGAACTGTGTAATCTTCTGGACTTGTTTTCTTTTTCGCTTTAGATTGCATACTTTCACGAATATTTACTTTCAAGCCTTTTGCCATTTCCATGAGTGAAGCAATATCAACAATAAGAGTTACACCACCATCACCACGAATAGTAGCCCCAGCAATTCCATCAATACCTTGGAGATAATCACCCATTGACTTAATAACAGTTTCTTCTTGTCCAACTAAAGTATCTACAATAATACCAAGTTTTGATTCAGCCAAACCAATAACAACTACATATGTATGCTCACCTGGTTCATATACTTGTTTAACACCAAATATATCAGAAAGTCTTACTAAAGAAAGTACTTCATCACGTAAACGAAGAACATTTCTTCCTTCAACTGTATAAATTTCATCTAAAGAGATTCTCACTGTTTCTGAAACCGAAGCTAATGGAATAGCATAAAACTCTTCTTGTGCGCCAACTAAAAGAGCTTGAATAATTGCAAGAGTAAGAGGTATCTTCATTTTAATGACTGTACCTTTTCCAATTTCACTATCTATCTCGATAATTCCATTTAATTTTTCTATGTTGGTTTTAACAACATCCATACCAACACCACGGCCTGAAACATTAGTAACTTTTGCAGCCATTGAAAATGCTGGTTTGAAAATAAGAGCAAAGGCTTCCCTATCACTCATAGAATCAGCTTCTTGTTCACTAATCATACCACGCTCAATTGCTTTTGAACGAAGTAAATCAGCATCTAGTCCTTTACCATCATCAGTAATTTCAATAACAATAGAATTACCTTCATTATAAGCTTTAAGCTCAATTAAACCTGTTTTATTTTTACCTAATGCTTCTCTTGTATCCCCATCTTCTACACCATGGTCACATGAATTTCTAATAATATGAACTAAAGGATCACCAATTTCTTCAACAATTGATTTATCAAGCTCAGTCTCTTCACCAGATATTTTAAGTTCAATTCCTTTTCCAAGTTCACGAGACAAATCACGAACCATTCTTGGAAATTTATTAAAAACTTTTGCAATTGGTAACATTCTTGTTTTCATAACAGCTATTTGTAAATCTGTTGTAACAAGTGAAATCGCAGAAACTACTTGATTTAACTCTTCTAAGAATTTTTCACCCTCATATCTCTCTTCAACATCATCATATATCTTAAGTAATCTATTTTTCCCAAGCACTAATTCCCCTATAAGGTTCATTAAGTGATCAAGTCTATTTACTTCTACTCTAATTGTTTGCTCTAATGTTGAAGCTTGTTTTTTTGCAGGTGGAGTAGGTGCTGCAGCAGTAGGTGCAGCAACAGTACTATCTGCTTTAGCAGGAGCTTCTTGATGAACTTCTTTTTTTATAGCTTTTTTCTTTTTTGTTTCTTCTCTTTTTTCATTGAGAAGTCTTTCTATTTCAGCTTCTACTTCATCATCACTCATACTAGAATAATCTTCAGTATCAGAACTTTCAGAGGCTTCTTCTACCTCAGGTTCTGGTGTAGTATCTACTTCAGGCTCTGATTTTTCTACTACTTCTGATTTCGTCGCTTCTTCAGGTATCTCTTTTCCTTCACTAACTGCTTCTAAGCGAGCAATAATATCATCTAATTGCATCCCTATAGCTGTATCATTACCATTATCACGTATACAATGAAGTAAAGTTTTCATCATATCGATTGATTCTAATACCACATCCATAACATCTTCAGTGATTTTTAATTCACCTTTTCTTGCTTTATTTAAGACATCTTCCATATGATGTGTAAGTTTTGTTAAAACATCAAAACTTAAAAATGAAGAAGAACCTTTGACAGTATGAGCCACTCTAAATATACTATTGAGTAACTCTAAATCTTCAGGATTACTCTCTAACTCTACTAAATCTTGATCAAGCTGTTCAATAAGTTCAAACGCTTCGATCAAAAAATCTTCTAAAATTTCTTGAATATCATCCATCGTTCTTCCTTACTCAGCTATTTTAACGTGTGATTTTATTACTTTAGAAATCTCTTTGTAAAAAATCGCCGCATCAAATTTTGTTAAATAGGCTTCACCGCCCGCCTCTTTTCCTCTTAACTCACTAAAATGATCACTAATAGAAGAATTAAAGACAATAGGAATATCAACAAATCTCTCATCTTCTTTAATATTTGCAGCAAAATGGAAACCGTCCATCTTAGGCATTTCAACATCTGAAATGATAATTTTTAGCTCTTTAGATAAGTCTTTACCATAAGCATCATACATTTCATTGAGTTTTTGAACACCTTCTATTCCATCTTTAGCTTCAATTACACGTAAACCCATTCTCATTAAAGCATCATGAACTAATTTTCTAGCAGTCAAACTATCATCTAATATAAGAGCTGTTCCTGATATCTTATCAATGACTTGGTTATCAGCTTCAACATTAGGTTGATAAATTCCCAACTCTTGAACAACACTTTCAAGATCTAAAATAAGAAGAACTTCATCATTTTCTATCCTTGTAACACCTGTTATCTGAGACTTGTCAAGTGACCCCATACCAGAGACAAAAGATGCTGGTTCGATATCATTCCAACTTATTCTTCTGATTCTTTTTGCTTCGTGAACTATAAAACCTATGAGGATATCACTAAACTCAGTAATAACTACTCTAGGTTTTAAGTTTTCCGCTGCTGGTTCATTTATTTTCATCCATTTAGCTAAATTTACCACAGGAATAACTACACCACGAAGATCAAAAATACCTTCTATATATGGAGGAACACCAGGAAGTTCTGTCAATTTAGGAATTTTGATTATTTCCCTAACTTTTGCTACATTTACTCCATATATACCTTCATACACATTTCCATCTTCTTCTTTAAGAATACGAAAATCAACCAACTCCATTTCATTGGAGCCTACTTTTAAAACATCATCATCAAACATTGCAGCCCCTTAGCGCAAATTTTTCGTCATAAGAACATTCTACAATAAAATAACTTTGCTTACACGCAAAGGATGGCAAATTGATATAATTAATATCATTTCTTTTAAATTTATAATTTTGATGATAATGCCCTTCTAAAATATAACTATTTTTCAAAGCTTTATAATGAAAAAGTTTTGCAGATATAATATCTTCAAAATTTTCTATTTTTTTACATAAGTGTTTTTTTAATTGAGCATTTTCTATGTTCTTTGATATTGTATTGTTTGTCATCATATCAATCATATTTAAAACTTTTAAAACTCCATTTGAGCGTATGAGTTTAGTATATATTTTATGAATAAGATCACCATACTTATCCCCATGTGAGAGATAAACTACTGTACCATCTTCTAGTAATGCTTTTGTTGGCTGATTTTCTATAGGAATTACTTTTACATTTTTAAAAAGAGTGGATAAAGAGAAGTCATGATTACCTTCATAATAAATGACTTCAATACTGCAAGATATTTTTTCAATAAGCTCTATATATTTTTTATACTTACTAACACCATAATTTACTTTGCCTACAAGCAAATCAAACATATCACCCATTAAAAAAAGTTGACTTGCTTGTATTTTTTTACTATCTATTTGTTTTAAAAAATTATAAAAATCCTCGTTATTTTCATCTTCATGTGCATCTGCTATAAATATAGCTCCATTATTTATTTTAAGGCACATAAGCAAAAATTGGAATTCCTAAGTTTTCTTCATACCCACACATAATATTTGCATTTACTACGGCTCCTGATGAAGAACCTTTGAGTAAATTATCTATACTAGAAGATATGAACAAAGATGTACCATTTTGAGCTACAAATATATCACAAAAATTTGTCCCTGCAGTTGATTTTAAATCAACAGGAGTTTCTCTAATCCTTATAAATTGTTCATTTTTATAAAACTCTTTTAAAATAGAATTTGCATCAATATCTGAACTTAGTTTTAAATATATGCTTACAAGTTCTCCTCTTGTAATAGGTATAAGATGCGGTACAAAATTTACTTCAAAATCTTTACATGTAAGGAGCTTTAACTTCTCTTGTATTTCAGGAGAATGCCTATGTTTCAAAGGATTATATGCAAACATATTTTCATTTATATTTACAAATTGTGTTATTTCATTGACTTTTTTTCCAGCTCCACTTAAACCGCTTTTAGCATCTATGAAAATAGGACTATTTTCATCTATATACTGAGCAAATGGTAAAAGTCCTAATAGTGTTGCTGTTGGATAACAACCAGGATTTGCAACTAAAGAAGTTTTAGATATCTCTTCTCTATACATTTCAGGTAAGCCATAAACTGCCTTTGGTAAATTTTCTTTATCTTCATGTTCACAATAAAACTCTTCATAAGTATCTAGTTCTAATCTATAATCAGCCGATAAATCTACAATTTTTACACCCAAATTTAAAAGATCTTTCGCAAAACCCATAGAAGCTTTATGAGGCAATGCTAAAAAAGCTAAATCTGTGACTTTTGCAATCTCTTTTGCGTTACTTTTTTTTACATCAAATTCTACTATGTTTGTTAAACTTGGATGTAAGTCAGTTAAGCTTTCACCGCCTTTACTAGTTCCTATATAAGTTATTTCAAACTTTGGATGAGCATGTAAAATCTTTACTAACTCTAAACCGGTATATCCACTCGCTCCAATAATGGCTACTTTTATCATTTTCTACTCTTTAAAATCTATTTTTTTATATGCAACTTCAAGTATTTCATACTCAACTTTTCCACTAGGCAATGCAATTACAACTTCATCACCCTCTTCTTTTCCCATAAGTCCACGTGCTAATGGTGTATGAAAAGAAATAAGCCCCACATCTGGATTACTCTCTGTTTTTCCTACTATTGTGTAAACAGCTTTTTCTTCAGTTACTAAGTTTTCTAATTCTACTGTTGAGCCAAATCTTACTTTATCGTGAGCATAAGAAGATGGATCAACTAACTGAGAATTTACTAAAAGATCACTAAGTTCAGCTATTCTTGATTCTATAAATCTCAACTTTTCTCTTGCCGCATGGTATTCTGCATTTTCTTTTAAATCCCCATGGCTTCTTGCTATATCAATCTCTTCAACAGTTTCAGGTCTTTGTACTTTTTTTAAATCATTTAGTTCATTTTTTAGCTTTGAATGCCCAAACTGGGTCATTGGTTCTTTTGTCATTACTACTCCAAATCACATTTTGTTCTTATTATATCTTAATTAGCTTTATCATCTCATTTGCACTACCATGCTTTAAAATTCTATGCAATTTTAAAGAGTTCTCATAAAAAAGTTTTCTATCCATATGTACGTATTCATCCATCAAATTTTCTACAGTAACCTTCTCTTGTAAAAGTTCTACATGTAAAGGATCATACCCTTCAAAATCAAAAATAATATTGGCTAAACCTACATGTTTTAGTTTTACAAACATCCTAGCAATAAATGCATCAAATGCTTTTGCCTTATAGGCTAAAACTAAAGGAACTCCAATCAATGAAGCTTCTAGTGTAGCTGTTCCTGAACACACAAATGCAAATTCACTTTTTAAAAAAGTTTTGTACGTATCACGAGAGATATCAAACTCTCTAATGTCTCCGTATATTTCTTTTATCTCTTGAGAATTAAAATGTGGTGGGATTACTAATATATTGTTTTTATTTATCTTTTTTGCCACCTCTTTATAAATAGGCATAAGCTTTTTTATTTCACTTTTTCTACTTCCTGGAAGATATGCGATATATCCTGTCGCTTCATATTTTTCTTTACATGTAGCAATTTCATCTAAAAGAGGATGTCCTACATACTTAGCTCGGTTATAAAACTGCTGTTCAAATGGAAGTATTGAAGCCAAAACATCACAATACTTTTCAACTTTTGCTACTCGTTTTTCTTTCCAAGCCCAAACTTGGGGAAGAATATAATAGATAATTTTTACATTTGGATTGATTTTTTTTATAGCTTTTGCCAAAGGAAGATTAAAAGCAGGAGAATCTATAAGTATAACTGTATCCACTAATAAACTAAGCTGAGCCATCTTTTCAATAGTTTTTTTAGCCAATCTTATTTTAGGAATAGCATCTACAAAACCCATGATAGAAAATGCTCGACTAGGAAGTAGTGGTTTGCCAAATTTTTCATCAAAAATACCTAATAATTCACAATTTCCTATTGCTTTTATTATAGGCTCCATATGTAAATTAGCTGATGGTTCAAGAGCAGAAACAAGAAGTTTTACAGGACTCAAAAGTACTCCTAATATTATAGTCCCAATAGTTTACTAAAAAATCCTTTATCTTCTTCTTTTTCAACTTTTCTCTCATCAATAAAATGAGGGTCAGGTTTCAATAGTTCTTTATTAAAAGGCGTTTCTTCTTTTTTTTCATACTTTTTGTACTTATGAACATTTATCTGTCTTCTATTTATTGGTGATTGCATCATACACATAATGTTCTCCTTTTATCTTAAATTTTACTTTCCTTATATGTATAGTATCGTCATACTGTGTAGTTAGTGTTTATAATTAGGTATAATTCCCTAAAAATAAATAATAAATTCTTCGCAAAGCAAAAGCTTTAGTGAGAGAAATTTAACTTTGGACTTGTTCAAAGTTAAAGGAGAAATAATGAAAAGAATATTAGTAACAAATGATGATGGTTTTGAGTCAGAAGGACTAAAAGCTTTAGTTGAAGCACTGCGGCCTTTAGGGCAAGTAACCGTAGTAGCACCAACTACTGAAAAATCTGCTTGTGGACATTCACTTACACTCACTCGTCCTCTACGCTTTGTTGAAATTGACGATGATTTTTTTAAACTCGATGATGGAACACCAAGTGATTGTATTTATCTTTCTAAATATGCTCTTTTTGAAGAAGATAAAATGCCGGATTTAGTTGTGAGTGGTATAAACAATGGCTCAAATATGGGTGAAGATATAACATACAGTGGAACAGCAAGTGCTGCAATGGAAGCGGTACTTCAAGGAATCCCAGCTATTGCTATCTCTCAAGTTTATAAAAATGGACCTGCTTCTATTAAAACATATGGTTATACTCTGGCACAAAAATATGCACATGATATAGCTAAAAAAATTCTTGATGGTGGATTTCCATTACAAGAAAGAAGGTTTTTAAATATCAATATTCCTCCTATAAAAGAAGAAGATTGTAAAGGTGTTAAAATAACCCATGCAGGATATAAAATGTATGGCAATGACGCGCATCTTCATAGAAATCCTAGAGGAGAAGAGTACTACTGGATAGGAACTCATGTATTAGAATGGAAAGAGAGTAAAATGAAAAGTTGTGATTTGAGTGCTATTGAACAAAACTATGTATCAATCACTCCAATAAAACTTGACATGAGCTCTTATGATGATATAAATACTTTAAATGAATGGATAGAAAATGGATGATAGATTTAGCAGGTCTAGACTGCTTTTTCAAGATGATTTTGAAAAATTACAAAAAGCAAAAATTTTACTCTTAGGTGTTGGTGGTGTTGGTGGCTTTTGCTTAGATGCTCTTTATAGAGCTGGAATTGGTTCTATTACAATCATTGATTTTGATACTTTCGAAATTACAAATCAAAACCGCCAGCTAGGAAGTGAAGCTATTGGCATGATAAAAGTTGAAAGAATGAAAGAGCTTTATGCGGGAATTGAAGGGTTTGATTTAAAAATCACACCACAATGGGTTGAAGAGTTTGATTTTGAACCTTTTGATTTAGTTATTGATGCGATTGATGATATGCCTGCAAAAGTAGCTATTGCTCAAAAAGTTTCCCATAAACTTATAAGTTCTATGGGAGGTGCTAAGAAAATGGACCCAACAAAAATAGAAATAACCAATATTTGGAAAACTCATGGTGATGGACTTGCTAAAAAATTTCGTTATGAATTAAAAAAAGTTGGTTTTAAAAAGAAGTTCGATGTTGTATTCTCACCTGAGCTTCCAAATTGCCAAGGATTGGGAAGCTTTGTAGGAGTTACAGGAAGTTTTGGGCTTACTCTGTCTTCTTTAGCTATTAGAAAATTGTTAAATTCTTAACTTCATCTTTTTTAAGTTTAACCGTTTTTGCTAACTCTTTTCTGTAAATATAAATATTTTTTCTTCCTATATAAAGGGTATCACCACTAAATGTAGTAGAACCAAGTTTAAGACGTTGGTTCTCTTGCATAAAAATACTCTGACCAAAACTTTTTCCAATAGGCTCATAAAGTGTTGAAGCAAAAAGAAGAATAACAACTACATATACTTTCATAAATAACTTAGAAAATTTACTATACATAAGTAAATAACCTACTACAAGAGATACTGGAACTAAAATATAAAAATTTTGATTATCAAAAAATATAACATTAAAATATTCATCTATCTTATATAAATCAAAATAATTAAGTTTTAAACCGATAAAATAAAGAAAATCCAAAATACTAATAAATATAAAACCCATAAACAAAGAATTCAATAAACGGTTCATCATTTTAATTTCTCCTTTTATCGTAACTTTTTTAATTTTTTATTGTTAAATTTTATAATACTTGAAGGTTTACCTTCAAAAAAACCTCTTTTATCTTCAACTATTATATCAGCTTTTTTCTTGGCATAAGACTCATCAAAATTTTTCTTTGTTAAATTTGCAGAAGATGAATAAGCCCATTGAAGTTGTTTTAAAAACTTTAAATGTTCAGAATCTTTAACAAGTCGAATAGCTTGATTATTTGGATAAATAAATGTTATTTTTTGTGAACGTCTAATCTTGTTTTTAAATTTTTTAGGAACTCTAGAAAATTTCTTTAATGTACTAAGAGAATCTACACATCTTATGAAAGGCTGTTTTTTGTCTCTTTCTTTTGAATCTGACAACTTCTCAGCATCTTGAGATAAAAAACCCACAGTAGTCTCTGTTTGAACAAGATAAACTAACTGTGGATTTAACATTTTATTGCAAGTAATCCTGAAGAGCTTTAGGCTCTAATGCACTACCATCTTCTATATTTTTAATAGACTCTACTGCTGCACTTGCAGCTGCAATAGTTGTAAAATAAGGAATATTAAATCTTAAAACAGACTGGCGTATTTTTTTAGCATCATCTTTACTTGATTTTGCATCACTTGTATTAATCACTAAATCTACGTCACCATTTTTTAATTTATCTTCTATGTTTGGTCGACCTTCACTAATTTTATGAACAAATTGTGAATTAACTCCTGCCATAACAAGAGCATTATGAGTTCCACCAGTTGCTAAAATTGTAAAACCAAGTTTTTCAAAACCAGCACCAATATCTTTTGCGTATGCTTTATCAATATCAGTCAAGGAGATAAATACTGTTCCTTTACTTGGTATCATATTTGATGATGCAATTTGTGCTTTTGCAAATGAAGTAGCAAATGAGTCACTTATGCCCATAACTTCACCTGTTGATTTCATCTCAGGCCCTAAAATTAAATCTGCACCAGCTAGCTTACTAAATGGGAAAACTGCCTCTTTGACTGAAACATGTCCTTTTAATTTAGGTTTTAATAAACCATCAACTTCTTCAACAACATTATATTTATCATAAAAACTTAGCGCTTCTTTCAAATCACCTTGGTACATAACACGAGTAGCAACTTTTGCCAAAGGAATACCTGTAGCTTTAGATACAAATGGTACTGTTCTACTTGCTCTTGGATTAACTTCAATCATATAAACATCATCATCATAAATTGCATATTGAATATTCATAAGACCAACAACTCCAAGATTAAGTGCTATTTTTTTTGTTTGTTCTTCTACTTTTTTTATTATTCTATCACTTAAACTAATTGCTGGCAATGAACAAGCGCTATCCCCACTATGGATTCCTGCTTCTTCTATATGCTGCATAATTCCGCCGATATAAACATCTGTTCCATCACAAACAGCATCTACATCAAGCTCAATAGCACGATCTAAAAATTGATCAAGTAATACTGGAGAATTATGAGAAACACTTACTGCTTCTGTCATATATTGTTTTAATTCTTCTTCATTATATACAGTTCTCATAGCTCTTCCACCAAGAACATAAGAAGGACGTACAAGAACAGGATACCCTATCTCTTGTGCATATTTTATTGCTTCTTCTTGGCTCGTTGCTGTTGCATTATTTGGTTGTTTTATGTCATTGTCTCTTAAAAATTTAGAAAATTTTTCTCTATCTTCAGCTTCATCAATTACACGTGCTGTAGTTCCTATAATTTTTCCACCAATTACTGTTAATCTTTTAGCAATTTTTAGAGGAGTTTGTCCTCCAAAGTGAACAATAATGCCATCTGGATTTTCTCTCTCAACCACACTTCTTACATGTTCAAAATCAATTGGTTCAAAATAAAGAATATCACTTGTATCATAATCAGTTGAAACTGTTTCAGGATTACAGTTATACATAATAGTTGTAACTCCTAAATCACGAAGTGCATAAGAAGCATGAACACAACAGTAATCAAACTCAATACCTTGCCCAATTCTATTTGGTCCGCCACCTATAATCATTACTTTTTTCTTATTATCAGCTTTTTCCTCAACTTTTGGTAATTTCGTTATATTTGTTGTTGAATAAAGATAAGGTGTTAAAGCTTTAAATTCTGCTGCACAAGTATCTACTTCATTGTATTCCAAATTTATTCCAAGTTTTGTACGTGCTGTATATATATCATTTTGTGTTAATTCTAAATTATCGTATTTGTTAATTAACCAAGCAATTTTTTTATCAGAGAAACCATAACTTTTTGCTTTTCTTAAAAGTTTTTCATCATTAAGAGCAAACATATCTAACTTTTTCTCTAAATCTAATATATCTTTAAATTGATTTAAATACCACTTATCAATTTTACATAACTCATAAATTTCATCGACACTTATACCACGACCAAGTGCTTCCATCACACAAAGCATTCTTATCTCATTTGGACGACGAATCTCTTTTTTGAGTGTATCCATATCATAAGTAATTTCATCAAATCCACTTAGTCCAGTTTCAAGCGAACAAAGTGCTTTTTGAAAAGATTCTTTAAAAGTTCTACCAATTGCCATAACTTCACCAACACTTTTCATAGAAGTAGTTAAAGTAGAATCAGCAACAGGGAATTTTTCAAATGTAAAACGAGGAATCTTTGTTACTATATAATCAATAACAGGCTCAAAACTAGCTGCTGTTCCTGTAATGTCATTTGTAATTTCATCTAAAGTAAAACCAACTGCTAAAAGAGTTGCTACTTTTGCAATAGGATAACCTGTCGCTTTTGAAGCAAGTGCTGATGAGCGAGAAACACGAGGATTCATCTCAATTACTGTCATACGTCCTGTTTTTGGATCAACAGAAAATTGCACATTACTCCCACCTGTATCAACACCAATTTCACGTAAAATTGCAAAAGATGCATTTCTCATCTTTTGATACTCTTTATCTGTAAGAGTTAAAGCAGGAGCCATAGTTATACTATCTCCAGTATGAACACCCATTGGATCAAAGTTTTCAATAGAACATACAATAATACAGTTATCAGCATTATCTCTGATTACTTCCATCTCGTACTCTTTCCAACCAAGAAGAGACTCTTCAATCAAAATTTCTGTAATAGGACTAATTTCTAATCCTGTTGCAGCAAGTTCTTTAAATTCATCAATATTATATGCAACACCACTACCACCACCAGCAAGTGTATATGAAGCTCTAATGATGAGAGGGAAACCTATCTCTTCAGCAGCACTTAAAGCTTCATCCATATTATATGCATATCTACTTATAGGTAAATCCATACCAATTTTTATCATTGCTTCTTTAAAGGCTTGTCTATCTTCACCTTTTTTAATAGCTTCAGGATTTGCTCCTAAAAATTTTATACCTTCTAACATGCCTTTTTCATACATACTCATAGCTGCATTAAGTGCTGTTTGTCCACCCATAGTAGGCAAAATTGCATCTACATTTTCTTTTTTTATAATCTTTGCTATTATCTCTTCATTAATTGGTTCTATATATGTTCTATCTGCAAACTCAGGATCAGTCATAATAGTAGCTGGATTGGAATTTACCAATACAACTCTATAACCTAACTCTTTAAGAGTCTTTGTTGCTTGTGTTCCAGAGTAATCAAACTCACATGCTTGTCCTATAACAATAGGTCCTGAACCTATTAACAAAATTGTTTTTATATCATTACGTTTTGGCATTATAATCTTCCTTTAGAATTCAATTCAATCCCTCATAATTGGTTCTGAATTCAATCCTAATTTTTTTCTATTATATGATAATAAGAGGGAACATTTATTTTTGTATACGGTTCAATAATAGCTGTTTTTGAAAGTTCTTCTTTTATAACTTTTTTTACAACTCCAACTCGAACCCCACCAAAAAAGATACCATCTAAACCACTTGTAACTACTTCATCTCCAACTTTAGGATTCATCCATAGTGGGATATACTTTACTTGTACTTCCGATTTTTTTCCCTTAATCACTCCAGGAATTTTTTTATCCCCTACAAAAACAGAAAATATAGATTTTGGATCTCCTAGTAATAAAGCCATAGGATTTCCATCTTTTTCTACCACTATTCCTGCACTATTACCTTTATCTAAAAGGCCATATATTCTTGAAGCATTAAAGTCTTTGTAATCAATCCAGACTTTATAATAATCATTCAAATTTGAATATGCAACTGAGCGAACCAATTTTACTTTTGGTTCATACTCTGGAACATTATTCTTTTTTAAAACATCATTCAGCTTTGAGGCAAAAGCACTCAAAAGTTCTGCTGAATTTTTTAATTTCTTGTTTTCTTCTCTTAAAGTTACTATTTCTTTTTGTTGAGCAAAATGTTCATCTACAGTTTGCTCAATACTATTTTTTATATCTAAATACGTTGCAATGACAAGATTAGTATTTTTTAAAAAAATCCCTCTCAAATCACTCCCATATTCTAAAGACAATAGAACAAATATAGCTATAAATACAAGAAATTTAATTTTATTCATTTGATAATTGTTGCAATAATCCTATCTCATCTAACGCTTTTCCTGTTCCTTTTGCAACAGCTAACAATGGCTCATCCGCTACAAATACTGGTAATTTAACAATATCAGCTAAATATTTATCAAACCCTCTAATTAAAGCTCCACCACCAGTTAATACAACACCATTTTCAACTATATCACCAGCAAGATCAGGAGGCATTACTTCTAAAACATCTTTAAGTGCATCGGCAATCTCTTTAAGTGGTTCTTTTGTTGCATCTCTTACATCTTCACTAGTAAGCTCAATTCTACTTAATAGTCCACTTACCTGATCACGACCTTTTACCATCATAGATAATGGTTCATCCTGAACTACCGCTGTTCCTATCTCTATTTTAATCTCTTCACCAGTTCTCTCACCAATTAAAAGATTATATTTTCTTTTTACATAATCAACAATTGCAAGATCAATCTTATCTCCAGCTGTTCTAATTGATTTTGATATAACAAGCCCACCAAGTGAAACTACACCAATTTCTGTTGTACCACCACCAATATCAACAACTAAACTTCCTTTTGGATCACGAATAGGAAGATCAGCTCCAATAGCAGCAGCCATAGGTTCTTCAATCAAAAATACTTCTCTAGCCCCTGCACTCATAGCAGATTCTCTTACTGCTTTTCTTTCAACTTGAGTAAGTCCGTAAGGTACACAAATAATAATACGAGGTCTTAAAAAACTTTTTCTCTTATGTGCTTTTTCAATAAAATAACGGATCATTTTTTCAGTCATATCAAAATCAGCAATAACCCCATCTCTCATAGGGCGAATTGCTTCTATGTTGCCTGGTGTTTTACCAACCATGTTTTTAGCTTCTCTACCAACAGCTAAAATCTTTTGTCTACCGTACTTATCTCTTTGAACTGCTACTACAGAAGGTTCATTGATGATAATACCTTTCCCTCTAAGCAAAACTAATGTATTTGCTGTCCCGAGATCTATACTCATATCACTAGAGAAAAAACCAATTAATTGATCAAGAATCATTCGCTATACCTTTTTATGCGCTTTTTTTATTTTTTTTAATATATAAAGGTTTTTCACCTTTTACAACAACATCTTTTGTTACCATTACTTCATAACCATCAAGTTCTGGAAGTTCATACATAACATCTGTCATAATTTCTTCCATGATAGTTCTCAAACCTCTTGCCCCAGTTTTTCTTTTTATTGCTAAAATAGCTACTTCTTCTAAAGCTTCTGGCTCAAAATTTAATTCAACATTATCTATAGCAAAAAGTTTTTTATACTGTTTAAATATTGCATTGTGTGGTTCAGTTAAAATCTGTACCATTTCATCTTTTGTAATTTCACCTAAAGTAGCTAATACATGTAAACGACCAATAAGCTCAGGAATCAATCCATAATGAACTAAATCATCAGGTTCAATAGCTTCTAAAAGTTTTACATCATCACTTTTTGCTCTTTTTTCTTGATCAAAACCAAGTACATTTTTACCAACTCTTCTTTTAACTATCTCTTCAAGACCATCAAATGCACCACCACAAATAAATAAGATATTTGAAGTATCAATTTGCAAAAATTCTTGATTTGGATGTTTTCTTCCACCTTTTGGTGGAATATTAACAACACTACCTTCGATAATTTTTAGAAGTGCTTGTTGTACCCCTTCACCACTCACATCTCTAGTAATAGAACGGTTCTCACTCATTCTTGCTACTTTATCAACTTCATCTATAAAAACGATACCTTGTTCTGCTCGTTTTACATCACCATCTGCTGCTTGAAGCAATCTTGTTAAAATATTTTCAACATCTTCTCCAACGTACCCAGCTTCTGTAAGACTCGTTGCATCACTAATTGCAATAGGAACATCTAAAAATCTTGCCATTGTTTGAGCCATAAGTGTTTTACCACTTCCAGTTGGTCCAATTAATAAGATATTTGATTTAGATATTTCTGTATCATCTTCAACACTACTTTGTCTAAAAATTCTCTTATAATGATTATATACCCCAACAGAAAAAACTTTTTTTGCTCTTTCTTGTCCTATAACATACTTATCTAGCATATTTTTTAACTCTTTTGGTGCTAAAAGTTCTTGCTCTAAAAGTTCAGTCTCTTCATTATCTTCTTCTCTTATATCACCAAAAAATATTTTATGTGCTGAAATTACACAGTGTTCACATATAAAAACACCTTCTCCAGCTATCAATCTTGTATCGGCTCCTTCCCTAGAACCACAAAAACTACACTCACGATTAACCATTATTTTTCCTCTCATACGGTATACCACGCGAAGTTTCTACTATGAAACTACACATTTGCAATACTTTTTCATTTTTTTCATTTTTCAAAAGTTCATTTGCCATATCTTTTATTGGCATATTACTTCTAAAAAGTTCTCTGTATGCACCTTGTAATGCTCTTATATCTTCTTTTTTAAATCTTCTTTTCAGGCCAACTGCATTTAGCCCTTTTACTACAGCTCTATTTCCTTCAGCTAAACAAAAAGGAGGAATATCTTGGCTTATAGCACTCGCTCCACCTATCATACAGCCCTCACCGATCTTTACAAACTGATGAATAGGAGTCATACCACCAATAACAGTAAAACTTCCAATATGCACATGCCCAGCAAGTGTTGCATTATTTGCCATTGTCACATTGTTACCAACTTGACAATCATGTGCAATATGCGAATAAATCATGATAAAACAATCATCTCCAATGGAAGTTATCCCTCCACCTTTTTTTGTACCAGCATTTACTGTTACAAATTCACGAATAGTACAATTTTTACCTATAATAACTTTAACGTCATCTTCGGCTTTATAGCCTGTATCTTGTGGTGGTGTACCAATAATAGCATATGGAAATACCTTTGTATTTTCCTCTATAGTCGTATTACCATAGATTCCTGCTCCTTGCATTATTTCAACACCTGCTTTTAAATTAGCATTACTTGAAATATACGCAAATGCCCCAATTGTTACATTATCTGCTATTTTTGCACCATCTTCTACAACTGCACTTGTATGAATATTTGACATATTATTTATCTACTTATCCACTATCATTGCTTTGAGTTCTGCTTGACAAACTAATTTATCATCAACATAAGCTTTTCCATCTAAAACCCAGATATTTCCTTTATGTTTAATAACACTTAGTTTATATACTAACTTATCACCTGGAGTTACAGGTGAGCGAAATTTACATTTATCAATACTCATAAAATAAACTACTTTGTTTGAAGTATCATCTTGTTCTTCTTGACTTACACTTTTAAATGCTAATACTCCACCAGCTTGTGCCATACCTTCAACAATCATAACACCTGGATAAATCGGATGCCCAGGAAAATGTCCTTGAAATATATGTTCACCAATTGATACATTTTTATAACCTTCAACAGATTCTCCAGCTTTTAGATCTGTAATTCGATCAAGGAGTAAAAATGGAAAACGGTGGGGTAAAATCTTCTGAATCTCGACAACATCTATATTCAAATTAAAGCCTTTTAATTATTTTAATAAAATCTTATTATTCTATCTAACTTTTACTAAATTTTCCCTAATATCTATATATGTTTTAGATTTTATTAAAATTTCAAACTTTTGCTTTTCTATAGTATCTAATATAATTATTGGATTTAGACTCATCATATCACTCAATAACAACTCTTTTCTTACTCTTATTTCTTCTTCTACTAAAGGTGGTTTTTTCATCAATGCTGCTACATTAATATAGCTTGTTTCTAGTATACTATTAAATTTTTTTATGCTTAAAAATATTATCTCTTCACGGTTAAAATAAGCTATTTCATCTTCAATATATTCTATTTTTCCTCTTGTAAATTCTCTTGTAAGTGTTGAGTAAAAAAGTATATAACTTGGAACTATCTCAGATTTTCCTTTACGCACATATGCTTGAAGTAACCGATAATTTAAAAACTTTTCTCTTTTTAATCTAAATTTTTCTCCTTTTTCTTCACAATCAATCACTTTTTTATATAATTTAATTCGCTCTTGTATTGATGAAGGTAAAATTTGAGAAGTTATAGGAGAACTTAATTCATCTTTTAATCTATCTTGATTTTCTCTTTGCACTTCTAAAGCAAACAAACAACCACAATAATTTTGATGATATAACATATCTTTTTTTGCTAAAGCAAACTGTTCACTTGTGCCACCATCTTTTCTAAAATCAGGAGTCTCTACATGTAAAGGGTATTTTTGTTCTATTTTTTTAGCATTTTGACTTAATTGTTCTATCGATTTTTTAGGGCTTGTTAGTAACGTTGTTGTTATCTCATTAATCCCAATTTCTAGTGCTTTTATCGCTGTTTGTTCTAACCTGTTATCAAAACAGACTGAACACCGTTTTCCCTTTTCTGGTTCACTTTCTAAACCTCTGACTGCTTGCATCCAACCTTCATAATCATACTCACCTTCAATAAGTTTTATACCCAATTTTTTACAACTTCTTTGTACATCTAAAAGACGTAATTGGTATTCTGAATATGGGTGAATATTAGGGTCGTAAAAAAAACCTATCAACTCTTTTTGTGGATAAAGTTTTTGAAGTTTTTGCAAAAAAAAGTGACTATCTACTGAACAACATATATGAACTAACATTGAAATTGACCTTTTACACTAAAAAATTAGTATTTGTAATTTTACTTTTAACGAGGTATTTTTTAATATTTAGATCATTTATTTTTTCTTTTTCGCTATTATAAAAATTACTCATTTCGAACTTAAATAATAGCGAAAAAATACAATAAAATATATATTACGTAGATATCATCTAATAAAATTATTACTCAATAAATTCAACGATATCTTCAAATTTTTCTCTTAATTGTGTTGATTGCTCGTTAATTCTATATCCAAAAGGAAGGACACAAACTAACTGAAATTTTGAGGTATCAAGCTCTAATACTTTTTCAACACCGTCTTTATCATACCCTTCAATCGGACAAGAATCTATTCCTTTTATAGCTCCTGCAGTCATCATATTACCTAGAGCAATATATGATTGTCTAGCCGTCCAAGAATAAATATTTTTATCACTGCTCAAAGTATCTTTTAAATGTTCTGCATACAATCCCAAATAAAAATCTAATTTTTCTTTAGGCATTTCACGTCTAGCAAATCTTTTTTCAGGTATACCACTTTCAGGTTTTACCCCTTCAATACCAGCTAAAACAATAACAAGATGTGAACAAGTAGTAATTTGAGGCTGATCCCAACAAAAAGGTTTTAGTTTTGTTTTTAACTCTTCATTTGTAATAACTAAAAACTTCCAAGCTTCCATACCGAATGAACTTGGCGATTTTCTTCCAGCTTCGAGTATAAATTTCATATCCTCATCACTGATTTTTTTAGTTTCATCAAAAATCTTACAAGCATGTCTAAAGTCCATAGCTTCTGAAAACGTTTTTTCCATATTTTTTCCTTTTAAATTAATTTATAACATCATAAAAATGTTAGTCTATCTCAAGTTTTTTAACAAAAATCTAACAAAATACAAAATTATATAAATGCTCTTGTATAAGATGAATTTATAAATTCCTTTTTATGCGCTTCTATTTGAGTATCATTCCAAAGACCTAAATCATTAGCAGAGATTCGCCCTCTTGGCTCAATAGCAGTTGCTTCAACAATAATCAATCCAACTCCCCCAATAGCTCTTGCTAAATAATGTCCTTTATGAAAAGTTTTTAATTCACCACTCTTATCACTTTTATACATACACATGGGAGGCATAACAACTCTATTTTTTAATTTTAAATTTTCTATTTTTCCTTCTTTAAATAAAAGACTCATCTTTTCCCTTTAAATTGTTACAAAAGAAACATCATCACTTTTTATAAATTGGACATTAAATGTTTCATCAACTACGCACTCTCTTAACTTTGGCACATATTTTTTTACATGCTCAGTTTTAAGATGCAAATCAAGTAACTCTTGTGAACTCCATCTTTCAATGGTAATAAAAGTATCACCATCAATAAAAGATTCATATTGCTCACAACCTTTTTCATTTTCTGAAAAATCATATTACAAATCTATTTTTTCTAATTTTTGAACAGACATGTTTTCTAGTTTATTTTCTAACTTAGCTATAAAATCTAAAAAATAATCTTTTTTCTCATGTACCCCCAACAACTCTTCATTTTCCCAAATCTCAATAAATGTAAAACTATTTTCACAACCTATTTCTTTATGTAATTCATATTGTACAACACCATCATCATATGTATGAGTATTCTTATGAAGTTTTACTAACTGGGCATAAACTTCGTCTCTAAATTCACTTTTTATTTTTATACTTGCAACTATTACTATATTTTTCATTCTACTTCCTTTTAATTTTTTTAATCTTTAAATACAAAACCTTGTTTTGTATAATTTTCTTTAATCTTTCTAAAATAGATGTTTTTATAATAGTTTGCTGTTTGCTCACAATATGATTGCAAATAGTCCATATTATTATCAACTCTAAATTTTTTCATCTGTTTTTCATATAATAGAACACCATCTTTTACTTTTTTGTCATCATATTTATCTTCAAAAGCAAAACTCTCAATAGGAACTCTAGGTTTAAGTGGCGCCTCTTTTGCTTCTTTCGTAGATACTCCAATAGTAGTTCCAACGATTGGAAATGTTTTTGGTGGAAGTCCTAATAAATCAATCATAGCAGCTGGTTCATTTCTTACTGCTCCAATCGCAGTTGTTCCATATCCAAGTGATTCAGCTGATATTTGGATAGCATTTAACATAATTCCAGCATCAACTGCGCCTACAAGTATACCTTCAGCTGATTTATCTATCTGGTGTTTTTCTCCAGTTTGTTCAACTGCAAAAATAGTTCTATTGAAATCTACACAAATAGCTATAAAAACATCAGCTGTTGCAACTTGTTGTTGTCCAGCACAAAATTCCGCAATTTGTTTTATTTTTTCTTTATCTCTAGTATAAACTAAAGAAATTTGTTGTCCATTGATAGAAGTTGGACATCTTTGGGCCGTTTTTATAATAAGTTCAAGGTCTTCTTTACTTACACTCTCACCAGTAAATTGTCTTATTGATTTTCTACTACTTAATTGTTTTATAATTTCATTCATCATTAACTCCAATATTTTATAAAAAGTTTTTAGATAAAACTTTTTCAAACTTATCTAACTCTTCATCTAAATTTAAATCACCTTTAAATATATCATGCACAGAATAAGTCTCTAATTGTTGCGCTCCACAAAACTGAAATGTTTTATGTACTGCATAGTTTGCTTCATCTAATGATAAACCTTCAAAAAAGCCATCTTTATTATCAAATTCGCTAGTTGGACAATTGTAGGTTAGGCTAAGCATATATTTTTTATCAGTCATTAATCCACCGCTACCGTATCTTTTACTAGCATTTTCTCTACTTCTTCCATCACTTGCATATGTAACTTTCCCAGCACCTGCTGAAAAGATTTCATCAACATATTTTTTTGCTTTCCATGGTAAAGTCATCCAATATACAGGATATTGAAACAAAATATAATCAGCCCAAGCAAACTTATCTACTTCTTCATTTATCTCATACTCTTTGTCTACTACACTATGTTTTACTTCGAAACCATTTTTAAGAAAAAAATCATTTGCTCTATTTATATAACTTTGTGTTAACTCACCTTTTGCTACTTCATCATAATATTGATGACCATTTAATATTAATACTTTTTTCATTTATTCTCCTTGAGTTTATCTAAAAATTATATATAAATAAACTTAATTTACTCTTACTTTCTTTTAGGTAAGTAATAGAATTTTATTTACTTTATGTTATAATAAAAGTAGAAAAAGGATTTACATGTATTTGGTTAATGAAAAAGAATATAACTGTTCAGTTGCAGTTACACTTGACATATTTAATGACAGATGGAAACTTAGTATCATTTGGCATCTACTTAATGGTGATATGCGATTTAAAGATTTACATGAAACCGTAAATGAAATAACTCAAAAAACTTTAACGGTAAAATTAAAAGAATTGGAAGAAAAAAAGATTATTCATAGAGAAGTTTACGCTGAAGTACCCCCTAAAGTAGTCTATAGTTTAACATGTAGCGGAAAAAAATTAAAACCCGTACTACAAGAAATGTATAAATGGGGAATTGATTATGTGCAAGAATGTGGGAAGATAACCAACGATCATGTTTGTAAAAGTTCAATTTTATAATTACAATAAATAAAACGTCTTATTAACGGGAGGTTAGCTATCATGAACTATTTAAAAAGTTTTAAATTTTGGATTTCATTAGTTACAGTTGTTTATACTATAAGTGGTTTTTTTATTCTCCCTTGGTTTATCACAAATAAAGTTCCAATTTTACTCAAAGAAAATATTGGTATCAATCTTGAACTTGGAAAAGCTCAATTTAACCCTTACACTTTTAACTTAGAAATTAATAATATTGTTTTAAAAGATTTAGATAAACATCCTGTTCTAAGTTTAAAAAACCTTTCTATTAACTATACTCCTCTTGGTCTTTTAGAAAAAACTATTCTTTTTAAACATTTAAATATAGACTCTCCAAAACTTTATACAAAAATTTTTAAAAATGATAAAATAAACCTCAAAAACATACTGCCTCCAACTGAAAATTCTAAAAATACCAAAGAAGAAAAATCAAATTTACCTATTATTATTTTACAAACACTCACTATAAAAAATGGACATATCCAATTTAATGATTTAAGAAATCAAAAACCATTTAAGTTAGAACTTGGACCATACAATTTTATTGCCCATGACATTAGTACTAAAAAAGGAGATGTACAAGCTCACACATTTAAAACAAAAATAGAAAATGGTGGTGAATTATTTTGGGAAGGAGGTATGAGAATAACTCCTCTTTCACTTTATGGTGAAATAAATATAAAAAACTTAAAATTACCAAAAATTTATGATTATGCTCTTCCAAATCTCCCGGCCGATTTACAAAGTGGTATTTTATCGTTACATTTGCCTTATCAAATAGACTTATCAAAAGAGTTAGAAGTAACTATAAATGATGCAAAATTATCTCTTCTAAATTTAAAAATTTCAAATAATAATCAAAGTATTATAGAGATTCCACAAATGAATCTCAATGGTTTTAATTTACAATACCCAAAACAAAATATCTTTATAGATAACTTCACTATTGAAAACTCTTCTATCTTTAGCTCTTTAAACAAAAATTATGAACTCAACCTTGTTAAAGCTTTTCAAATGAAAGCTCAAAAAAAAGAACTCTCTTCAAAAAAAACAAATACGCCTTTAAAACCTTGGAGTTTTTTACTACAAGATACTTATATAAAAAATACAAACCTTACATTTTTAGATATGCGTTTAGGTACTTCTGTTAAAAGTGAACTAAAAGATACATCTTTACATGTAAAGAATATTTCTTCAAAAAAAGCTTCTTCAATAAACTATGCATTGGCTTCAATCCTCAATGAAGACTCAACACTAAAAGTAACTGGTAATCTTCTTCAAGAACCGCTTTCTTTTTCTTCAAATATAATTTTAAATAATCTACATGTAAAGGATTATGTTGCATATATGCAACCCTACGTGAACTTTCAAATTACAAATGCTAATATTGACACAACAGCTAATCTAAAAGTAAATCTTCAAGATAAAGTCAATGTCCAAGTCGATGGAAATTCATCCATAAAAGATTTATATGTAGTTGCTCAAAACAAGGAAAAATTACTGACTTGGAAACGCCTAGATATAAATGGTATTAAGTATGTTCACAATCCCATGTCTATTAATATACATGATTTAAAACTCCATGAGCCTTATATAAAAGCACATATTGCACAAGATGGAACTACTAATTTTTCAAATCTTATAAACAAAACAAGTACTCAGAAGAAACAAACAAAAAAAGAATCCATCCCTATAAAAATAAAAATTGGCCCAATGGATTTAGTCAATGGGGTATCTGACTTTAGTGATTATTCACTACCATTTGCATTTCAAACACATATCCATGACCTAAATGGTCACTTTTCTACTTTTGATTTTCAAACAACTACTCCTTCAAAATTAAAGTTAAATGGTAAAATAGACAAGTATGGATATACAAATATTATAGGTACTCTAACTCCATTAAATATAAAAGAGAATGCCCAACTTAACTTACTATTTAAAAATATTGCTTTAAATAATATGACTCCTTATTCAAGTAAATTTGTAGGATACAAAATTAAAAGTGGCAAATTATCTATGGATTTAAAATACAATATTAAAAAATCCAAATTACTAGGCGATAATAAAATTAACATAGATACTCTAACTTTAGGTGAAAAAGTAGATAGTCCAGATGCTGTCAATCTTCCACTAGAATTAGCCATTGCTCTTTTAAAAGATTCTGATGGGCAAATCGATATAGATTTACCAGTCAAAGGAAATATGAATAATCCAAAATTTAGTTATGGTGGTGTCATTTGGAGAGCAGTTGGCAATATGATAACTGGGCTAGTGACTGCACCATTTAAATTTTTAGGAAATATGTTAGGGATTGATGGCGAAAAATTAAAAAGTATAGACTTTGCCCTTGCTTCTAACCAAATCATCAACACTGAACATGAAAAATTGCAAAATTTAGAAAAAATCTTAAGTAAACGTCCTAACATAAAACTCACTATAAAAGGAAGCTATGATAAAATATTGGATAAAAAAGCTTTCCAAACGTTAGAGTTTCAAAAAAGAATCGATGCTGCACACAAACTAGTCAAAGAAACGAACAAAGATAAAAAAATAGATACCTATGTTTTAGCACTTAAAAATTTATATCTTAAAACTAACACAATAGATTCTTATAAAAAAGTAGAAAAAAGCTTCATAGATAAAAAAACGGCAAAACTTGATATTCTTGCATTCAATAAATCTATAGAAAACACGCTAATAAGTAAAATCAAAATAGCACAATCTTCTCTTTTAAAACTTGCCCAAACAAGAGCAGAAGCTATTAAAAAAGAGCTTACAGCAAAACATAAAATTGATGCAAATAGAATAGAAATCCTACCAAGTGAACATAGCCCAGCCAAAAGAGATGAATGGATAGAAGTAAAACTGGATATCAAAAGTTAAATAATATAATGCAAAAAACTATTGATTCATCTATATCTAAAAACCCAATAAAAACACCATGTTTTATCCTTTTTATCTCGTCATCTTGTGCTCCATGTAAAATAGTAAAAAAAAGATTAGAAAGTATATCGAAGCAATTTGATGACGTAACAATTTATGTGATTGATATACACAAATATCCAGATATTGTACAGCATTATGATGTACGCTCAATTCCTAATTGCCTCACACTAGATGAAACAGGAAAAACTTTACGTAGAGAAATAGGTCAAAAACCAGTAGCTATCTATGAAAGTATGCTCAGCGCACTTTCGATAAAATCTATCACTGCATCCAAAAGGTTACTTGGATTTTAAATATAGCAAAAGAAACAAATAACATATAATCCTTTAACTTTTTTCTTCACAATAGTATTTTTAGATATCATAAATAATATTTTTTTTATTTTAGTATTAAGCATATTTTAACTCCTTCTATAATATTATTTTTAAATTAATTTTATTTAAGCATACTAATTAAATATAATTATTACTATTAAAGGAGAATGACAATGGGTCAATTATGTAAAATTTGTGTTGGGTTACTTCTAGCAATCTCTCTGCAAGCGCATCAAATAACGGTGCATAAAGTCAAAAATCATTATGAGGCTATTTATTGGGCTCATGGAGATTATATACCCTATGATAAATATCAATTAAAAGGAATTAAAGCTTTTGGAAAAAATGCAAAAACGTTAAATGCTGGTATAGATTTCAACAAAAAAATTCCTCAACTTTTAATTGATGGAGAACCTTCAATGGTTACTCTATTTTTTAATGCCGGCTATTGGACAAAAACTATGGAAGGCTATAAAAATATCGCACCAAAAGATGCAAAAGGTATCATCTTTAGTTCACTCAAAAGTGTAAAATTTAGTAAAACTCTTCTTCATTGGGATGAAGCTTTTAAAAAACCTGTTGGGCTTAAGATGGAAGTTACTCCCCTTATTAATCCACTAAATTTAAAAATAGGAGATACTCTTCCAATTCTTGTTACAAAAGATGGATATGCTCTAGCAAATGCTGGTTTTGAAACGAGTGATAATGATGATCCAACGTATAAAACAAATAAATTTGGTATAGCCTATATACCAATTATAAAAAAAGGTGTAATGATTATCGCAGCAAAATCATATGCCCCACAAATTGAAGATATGAATGTTGAAAATATAACACTGCAAAGTGCTTTTATCTTTAAAGTGAATTAATGAAGCATTTTGTTTTAGTGATTTTATTAAGTACAACTTCACTGTTTGCTCATATTGTCCAATACAATATAGGACAAAAAGCAATTTACGCTTCTATCTTTTTTGACCAACAACATCAAAGCTCTTGGTCCAAATATGAACTCTATGCACCCAATGCTTCACTTCCTTATCAAAAAGGACGTACAGATGCTTCTGGAGTGGTTTCTTTCTTACCAAATAGAGCAGGAAAATGGATACTTAATGTTTATCCAGGAAGTGATCATGGTGAACATTTTCAAAAAATTGAACTACAAATTGATGACTCAATGGTCATAAGAGAAGTTAACAAACCTCTTTATTCAACATATGGAGCACTGATTAGCGGGATTGGTATAATTTTTGGTATTTTTGGTTTATTATATGGCTGGATGAATCGTCCTAAAAAATTCAATCCACCTTCTAAATAAAATAGCTTTACATGTAAAGCTATTTTATAACTAATTTAGTTAAGCGATGCAATAGCATCGCTTTTAGGCTTGAAGCTCTGCTAATTTTTCTTTTACAGCTTCTACATGACCTTTTACTCTCACTTTTTCCCAAATAGCTTCTATCTTACCTGCTGGGCTTATAAGAAAAGTTGAACGAACCACACCCATATACTCTTTTCCATAATTTTTCTTTAACTGCCAAACACCATATTTCTCACACACTTCTTTACTCTCATCTGCTAAAAGAGTTATCAATAAATCTTTTTTTGCTATAAAATTTGCATGTTTTTTAGGACTATCTGGACTAACTCCTAAAACCACTGCATTCAAACCATCAAAATCTGGAAGTGCTTCTGTAAACTCACAAGCTTCTGTAGTACATCCTGGAGTATTATCTTTTGGATAGAAATATAGTACAACCCATTTACCTTCTAAGTCTCTCAAACTTATCTCTACCTCATCTTGATTTGGTAAAGTTATTTCTGGTGCAATATCACCTGCTTTTAACATAAATTTTCCTTTTTTATTGTGATTATAACTTTTTTTCAAATATCTTCATAATTATTAAAAATAAATATAAAAGTTGATCCTTTTTGAGGTTGCGAATTTACTTCCACATGTACACTATTTTTTTCACAAATATTTTTTACAATACTCAGACCTATACCAAATCCTCCACTTATTTTATCTCCCCTATAGTATCTGTTAAAAATTTTTTTGGTGTCTTTAATACCTTTGCCCTCATCTTTTATTTTCAAAACGATTGTATCTTCTATTTTTTTCAAAGTTATTTGTATTTGAGTTTTGTTTTTTGAATATTTGATTGCATTAGATATTGTATTATCTATGATTCTTGAAAGTTCTAATTGAGAAAAATTGATATACAAATCCTCTTCAATACTTTGTTCAACTTCTATCTCTTTAGAATTTAACAAATCCATAAAAAATTCTACTCTTTTTTTACAAAAATTTGAGATATTGATATTTTCTTTTGGATGCTCTACTCTGTTTTTTCTTACAAAAAACTCTAAGTCTTCATACACAACTACCATGTTTTTTAAAGCTGATTTTGCTCTTTTTATCATCTTATTGTTTTCATACATATTATCTAAGCCATCAAGATTTAAAAGTATAACTCCTATAGGAGTTTTGAGTTCATGCATCGCATCTTTTATAAAATTTTCTAAATAACGATTAAACTTTTTATAGGGTTCTAAACTCTGTTTTATAATAAAAAATGTTGATATAAGCACTAAAAAAGCAATTACTATTAAAATAGCCAATACATTTTGTATCATTTTTGCATGTGTAATATTTTTTGAGACTACCAAATAACTCGCACCAAAAATATTTTCTTTTAATGCCTTTTTAAAATATACTCTATCATCTTTTCTAAGAATATTTGAAAAAAATAGTTCAATTTTATATTCTAACAACGAAAAAATTTCTTTACCTTTTTCATCATAAATAGCACTTTTAAAAATATTTGAGCGAGGAAAGTAAAATTCTTGTGCTTGTGAATTTGAAAACCTATATATTTTATTGGCTACTTTTTTTGCATATGTTTCTAACTCAATTTTATCTTTAAAAGTATTGTTTTCAATCTCACTTTCAATATAAAAATGCAAAGGAATTGACACAATTAATATCAAAATAATAGCTTGTGTAAATATATATTTGAGACTTAAAAAGTTTTTTTCAACCAATTTTATATCCAACCATTTTTTTATTACTTATAAAATCTTTATCACACTTTTCTCTAACTCTTTTTACACACATCCTAATATCTGCATAGCTAATATCTTTTCCTTCCCAAACTACATTTTGCAGAGTATTTAAAGAAACATATCGCCCTCTATTTTGTACCAAATAAGATACTAACTCAATCCCATAAGCCCCTAACTCTATACTTTTTTCATTTTTTAGAAGAGTTTTTGTTTTGGTATCAAAGCTATAAACCTCATCTATTTTTATCAAATTTTCACTACTTTTAAAATTATGTGTTTTAATAATATACTCAATCCTATACTTTAGCTCTTTTAATTCAAATGGTTTACGTAAATAATCACTACATCCAAGATCATAACCAAGGCTCAAATTTTCTATATCTGTTAAAGAAGTCAGCATTATAACTGGTGTTTGAACTCCATTTGCTCGTATATCTTTTAGTATTTCATAACCATCAAAATTAGGAACTCTTATATCTAAAAGTAAAAGAGCATAACTATTTTCATAAATAGCATTAAGAGCTTCTAATCCATCATCATAATCATCAACTACATACTCATTTGCTTCTAAAAAATCTTTTATTGTTACTTTATAAAGGTAGTCATCTTCTAAAAGTAAAATTTTCATTTTATTCTCACTTCTCGTAGTTGTCTATTAAATCTATATCTGGTATTTTCATCATCAATATTATGATATGAATAAACCTCAGTCTGTTTTGCATTCATACTAAGAACTATTAAACCAACATCTTGTATACCAACACTTAACATAGGTACTAAAACAATAATTTTATTATCTATTTCATGGTAAAATTTATCGCTATCAAATATTTGCATATGAGTTTTTAGTTTTTGATATAACTCTTTAGAGTAAAATTTGTCTACTACATAATATTTCCCTATCTTTTCATGATTTTTTAAATCTACTGCTATATGTATAAATTTTTCATCTAGTAAAGGTAGTATTTTTAAATCAAATTTTTTCAATCTCGCTTCAATATTTTTAAAATTCATAATAACTTCAATCGAACCTATAAACTCTTTTTTTTCATCAAAAATAGGTGATATAGCTTTTATATTTAATCTTTTCCCTAATTCTATAGAAACAAAAGGTTTTTGAGTTTTTTTAACTTTCACTAATCCTTTTCTAAAACCACCTAACTTTGCCCCCATATAATTACTATTGTCCCAATTTCTTGCAAAAGCTTCTAACTTTTTTGTATGAACTTGAATCTCAATGTTATCAATTCCTGCTGAGTTTTTTATCTCTTTTGTAAAGCGTGATATCTCTTGTAAAGCTAAAGCTTGATTGTTGACATGTAAAGCTTTTTTTATAACTTGATTTTGTGAAATAAATAGAGAAAGGGAAAGTGCATATCTCTTTTGAAAATTTAAATTTTCATTGAGAATATCAATATTTTGAGAAATATAAGAATCCATCTTTTCATCTTCATAATAAGTACTATAACGATTATAAAAAACAAAAAGTATAAGCAGTATAGTGCTAAATGCCACTAAAGCTAAAAAGTATATTTTTTTCATACTATTATTATACCAAAGAGGCTCTCAAACCTCTTTGGTTATATAACTTACTTTATTTTTTTATCATTTCTAATGACATCAATATCTAAACCCAAAGCTTTAAAGTTACTTCTTACAGAATGCTTTTCTTTTAAAACATTTGAATTATAATAACCCATTTCTTCTTTTGGTAACAAACCTTTTGCTAAATCAAAATTAGCTCGCTCTTGTGCATTAACAAACAACATTACATCAGCAGCTTCTTGATCACTAAGACTTCCTTCTTGATTTAAAGGCATTTTGAGTTTCACATACGCAGCACCTTTATCAAGTTTACTCATACCTGCTCCTGTATTATAAGATAGCCATTCACCTTTTGCATTTTTTCCCCATAAAGGAGGAAATGCTGCTATACCTTTACCATCTTGACCATGGCACATAGCACATTTACTTTTAAATACTTTTTCTCCATTAACATAATTTATATGAGTTGCTTTTTTCTGAATTGGTTTAAAATGCTTAATACCTGTTGGCCATAGTTTTGTATTTGTTGGTCCCCAAGGTCCTTTCACATTCATATTAATAGGTTTTCCTGTAGACAACCAAGTTATATATGAAGCAATCGCTATAGAAGCTTTACTATCTATAACCAATCTTTTCCCATTCATACTTCTCATAAAACAGTTGTTTGATCTGTCTTGTAAAGTTTGTACTGATTTTTCTCTTTTTGACCAAGCTGGGAATGATGTTGCTGTATCTAACCAAGAAGTAAGTCCATTTGCAGTCCCAGGTTTGCCATCTTCGCCCTTTAAATGACAGCTTGCACAATTTAATTTATTGCCAACAAAATCTTTTGTAAGTGGATGTGTATCTGTATGCAAAGCAATTTGCTCACCCAATTTAACCATTTCACCAACACCTCCTTGAGGATATACTTTTGGTGCTAATCCTGCATAAAGAAAACTCAAACTAAACAATCCTATAACGACAATTTTTAAAAAATTCTTCATTATAACTCCTTTATAATTTTTAAAATTCTATACTATCTGTGTAACTCAAAAATAACATGCTATATGTTTATTAAAGAAAATTTTTATATAATAATTTGTATAAGGAAAAAAAATGAAAATTATTTGCCCAAAGTGTTCAGCTATAAACAATGTTCCCAAGAAAGATGAATATAAAAAAGCAAATTGTGGTAACTGTAAAGAGTCACTTTTAATCAATAAAATAATAACTGCAACTGGAGACACTATTGATAAAATCATCGATAATTCCGACCTTCCAGTTGTTATAGACTTCTGGGCACCGTGGTGTGGTCCATGCAAATCTTTTGCACCAGTTTTTGGAATAGTTTGTACTGAATTTCCTCTTAAAGCAGTGTTTGTTAAAATAAATACAGAACAAGAAAAATTTTTAGCATCAAGATTCAAGATAAGAAGTATTCCTACTTTAGCTGTTTTTAAAAATACAAAAGAAGTAGAAAGAGTATCTGGAGCTATGAATGAAGAATCATTAAAAAGCTTTGTACAAAAGCACCTATAATGAAAAAAACTTTTTTAGTTTTTTCACTCTTACTATTTTTATCTCAAACACAACTTTTCGCAAAAAAAATTGTTATAGGTATTAATCCTTGGTTTTCATTTATCACTTATGAAAATGGAAAAGCTGATGGAAGAACTATCAAAATATTTGAAAAAATTGCAAAAGAGCTCCACTATAAAATAGAGTATAAAGTTGCTCCATGGACAAGATTATTAAAAATGATTGAAAGTGGTGAAATAGATGTTATGGGAAATCTCTCTCACTCTAAAGAGCGAGAAAATTTCTTAACCTATGTAAAACCTCCATTTTATAAACAAAATACATATTTTTATACATTAAAAGAAAATACGCATCTTATAAAAAAATATGAAGATTTATATAACTACACTATCCCTGTCGGATCTGGATATGTCTATTATGAAAAGTTCGATCATGATAAAAATATCACAAAAGAAGTTGTTTCTCATTTAGACACAAATGTTCCTGAACTCATTCTTATTAAAATGCTTTTGAAAAAAAGAGTAAAAGTTATCATAAGCTCAAGCGGCATTATGGAACATATAATGAAAGAGTATAATTTGGAAGGCTTAATTGAACCTAGTCTTTATAATCCAAATATTTATGATAATTTATATTTGGGGATTTCTAATAAATCCCCATTTGTGAAAGATATCGATAAAATCAATAAAGCTATGAAAAAAATTCTTAGCAAATAACCACTGATTTTATTTGAGTATACTCTTCTTCTAAAGCATATTTAGGACCTTCTTTTCCTATACCACTCTCTTTGAATCCACCATATGGTTGAATATCAAAACGAAGAGTTGGAATGTCGTTGATAACAATTCCTCCAGCATTAAGTTCATCAATAGCACGTTTACATGTAGTCATGTTATTTGAGAAAATTGAGTATTGAAGTCCATATGGAGAATTATTCATTTTTACTTTTGCTTCATCAAAATCTTTTACTTTGATTAAAGATACGATAGGAGCAAAAACTTCTTCACATACAATATTCATATCTTCTGTAACATCTGTCATAATAGTTGGTTCAAACATCAAATCTTCACAGTTTGAGCCACAAAAAACTGTTGCACCCTCTTCTACTGCACTTTTTATCCAACTTTTTGCTTGTTTTACTGCACCTGCATTAATCATAGGACCGATAAAAGTTTCATCTTCATAAGGACTTCCTACATGTAAAGCTTTTGTCTCTTGGGATAAAGCTGTTGCAAACTCTTCATACACATCTTCATTTACATAAATTCTTTGTAAAGAGATACAAACCTGTCCAGAGTTTATAAACGCTCCTAAAGCACATTTTGAAGCTGCTAGTTTGATATCTGCACTTTTATCTATATATGTTGCAGCATTACCACCCAGCTCTAATGCTATTTTTTTAATACCAGCTTTACTTGTAATTTCACGTCCAACAGGTACACTTCCTGTAAAACTGATAACTCTTGGAATTGGGCTTTGTACTAAAGCATCATTTACACCACTTCCACTATAAACTACACTTAATGCATCTTTTGTAGCAAATTCACTTTCAATAAAAAGTTTTGCAAATTTGTACGCAGTAAGTGGTGCAGCACTTGTTGGTTTTAATACAACAGCGTTTCCTGCAACAAGAGCCGGAGCAATTTTATGTGCTACTAGATTCAAAGGAAAATTAAAAGGAGTAATAGCGAGTACCACACCTACTGCTTCTCTTTTATAAAAAGCTAAAGTCTCTTTTCCACTAGGCATTGCTGTTGTATCAAAAGTTTCTCCATGTAAATTCATCATAGCATTGGCTGAGAGTTTGATTGTTTCAATACATCTATCTACTTCAACACGTGCAAATTTTATTGGTTTTCCAACTTCATCAGTCATAGTTTTAGCCATGTCTTCTTTGTTTATTTCAAGTTTTTTTGCTACATCTAAAAGCCAATTTACCCTTACATGTAAAGGAACTTTTTTTGTGAACTCTGCACTCTTTTTTGCTATATCCATAACTTTTAAAACATCATTTTCACTACAAACTGCAACGCTTGAAGCGACTCTTCCATCATAAGGGCTCAATACTTCACGGTATTGTTTACTTTCTTCACATGTAGACCCAAAAAACACGCTTGCTTTCATTTATTTCTCCTATAAAACTCATTTTAATATTAACTTGGATATTATTATATCTATTTATGAATTAAGGTTAAATAATGGAAAAAGCAAAATATATCTGGATGGATGGTGAACTTATAGAGTGGGATAAAGCTCAAATTCACATTTTAACACATACCTTACACTATGGAAATGGTGTTTTTGAAGGAACACGTGCTTATATGACAGAAAATGGCTTAGCTATTTTTAAATTAAAAGAGCATACAAAAAGACTTTTAAATTCAGCAAAAATTACAAGAATAAAACCAACATTTTCATTAGAAGAATTAAAAAAAGCTCAAATAGAACTCTTACAATCAAATGATTTTAAATCAAACGTATATTTAAGACCTCTTATTTATCTTGGTTATGGCATCATGGGACTTCATCATGTAAAAGCTCCTGTTCAAACGGCGATTGCTGCTTGGGAATGGGGAAGTTATCTTGGTGAAGAAGGATTAGAAAAAGGTATAAGAGTAAAAATTTCTTCTTTTGCTAGAAACCCTGTAAGTTCAACCATGGGAAAAGCAAAAGCAGCAGCAAATTATCTTAACTCGCAAATGGCAAAATACGAAGCTGTTGAAGCTGGATATGAAGAAGCCCTACTTTTAGACAGTGATGGATTTATAGCAGAAGGGAGTGGTGAATGCTTTTTTATTGTAAGAGATGGTGTTCTTATATCTCCACCAAATGATACTTCATTAGAGAGTATTACTCAAGGTATGGTACTTGAACTTGCACGTGAAGCTGGAATACCAATTGAGAGGAGAAGGGTTACAAGAGACGAAGTGTATATTGCTGATGAATCATTTTTTACAGGAACTGCAGCAGAAGTTACTCCAATCAGAGATATAGATAATTACATAATTGGTGATGGAAAACGTGGACCAATAACAGCTAAATTACAAGCTGCTTATTTTGATGTGGTATATGGTAGAAATCCAAAATATAAACATTTATTAACATATATTTAATAATTAATGGTAGAATGTACTGTCTTATAGTTCTTGATTATTCAAAACTAAAGATAGCGAAATCTCATTGTAAAATGATATTTCATAGAGAGGATGTATACTTGAACTCGTTCAAATATACAAAAATTAAACAAAAACACAAGGAACAATAAATATGCCTGCAGATTTAAATGATTATTTTAAAAAGAAAAACAGTGGAAATGGAAATAGTGGTGGTGGAGATGATGGTGGGAGACGTACACCTAATATGAATATTGATCCTCCTCAATTTTTTAAAGACTTAGGAAAAAAAGCTGGATTTTTATATGCAATCATTGCAGTAATAGTAGTTTTAGTTATAGCAAAACCTTTTGTTGTAATAAACTCTGGTGAAGTTGGGATTAAAGCAACAGCTGGTAAGTTTGAGCCTATTGCTCTAGAACCAGGTTTTCGTATGTTTTTACCGTTTGTACAAAAAGTTTTTGTTGTAGATACGAAAGTAAGAATTATGAACTATACTTCAACTGAAGATATCAATACGGTTAACCAAAGAGGTTCTGGAATCCAAAACAACAATGCAATTTCTATCCTTGATGCTCGTGGTCTTCCTGTATCACTTGATTTAACAGTTCAGTACCAACTGCAAGCTGACGCTGCTCCTCAAACAATAGCAACTTGGGGTATGAGTTGGGAAGATAAAATCATCAACCCAGTTGTAAGAGATGTCGCAAGAAGTGTTGTTGGACAATACGCAGCAGAAATTCTTCCACAAAAACGTAATGAAATAGCTATTAAAATTGAAGATGGTATTAGAAAAAATATAGAAGCACAACCAGGAAGTCCAGTTAAACTTCTTACAGTGCAAATGAGAGAAATCATTCTTCCAGCAAAAATTAAAGATCAAATTGAAAAAGTTCAAGTAGCAAAACAAGAAGCTGAGAGAACAAAATATGAAGTTGAGAGAACAAAACAAGAAGCTTTAAAAATTGCTGCAGCGGCAGAAGGTCAAGCACAAGCAAGAGAAATTAAAGCAAAAGGTCAAGCAAAAGCTATCAAGATAGAAGCTGATGCTGATGCTTATGCAAATAGAGAAATTTCTAAAAGTTTATCTACTACTCTTCTTCAACTAAGACAAATCGAAGTTCAAGGTAAGTTTAATGATGCACTTAGCATAAATAAAGATGCTAAGATATTCTTAACACCTGGTGGTGCTGTTCCAAATATTTGGGTTGATACTAAAGACAAACAAAGAAATTCAGCTATCTCAAAATGATAGAAAAAAGAAATCCTCTTAGTGAAGCTAAAGCTTTGGTGAGAGGAATTTTCAAGGGGCTTTTGCCTCTAGGAGAAATTAAATGATCGATAAAATCGATTGGACAAAAAACGATTTGATTCCTGCCATTGTGCAGGAATCAGAAAATGGCAAGGTATTGATGCTTGCTTACATGAACAAAGAAGCTGTTGAGCTTACACTATCAACGAACCTTGCTCATTTTTACTCAAGAAGTAGAAAAAAGATGTGGAAAAAAGGTGAAAGTAGTGGAAACTTACAACATGTAAAAGAGATATATCTTGACTGTGATTTGGATACTATACTATTAAAAGTAAAACAAGATGGTGGATGCGCATGTCATACAGGACGTGAATCTTGTTTTTTTAATAGAGTTGACATTGATGAAGCCCCAAGTGAAATAATCTCTCAAATAGACTCTTATAGTACTAGTGATAAGCTCTATCACACTATTCAAGAAAGAAAACTTGCAGATCCAAAAACTTCCTATGTTGCTTCTTTATTTAAAAAAGGTGAAAACAGTATACTTAAAAAAGTTGTTGAAGAAGCAGGTGAATTTAGTTTTGCAGTAAAAGACAATGACGAAAAAGAGATTATTTATGAAGCTGCTGATTTAGCTTTTCATACTTTAGTAGCCTTAGCTTATAAAAATGTAAATCCTGATTTAATAAAACAAGAATTAGAAAGAAGATTTGGTCTTAGTGGAATAGAAGAAAAAAACTCAAGGGAAAATACCTAAAAAAAGCTATAGGAGCTATCTTGTTTCAATTAGAGGGCATAAAAAATGCTATTTTAATATATGTTAATAACTTTAGCATGTATGATTATGTAGGATTTGCTTGGTTAATTCTTATATTTTTTGTCACTATACTCTTAGCCGTAGTAATGGCAAAAAAGAGTCCAGTTTTTTCTATTTTCATTTTTATAATTTCACTTATCCTTCTTTTTGCAGGCCCTTTTATTCTTAAAAATTACTTAGATGATTATTTAAGAGGATCAACAAATAAAACATTATTAGTAAAAAAACTTCATTTTTCGAATGCTTTAATTGTAAATGGAGAAGTTACCAATATTTCTCAAAAGAATTTTTATATATGCAATGTTACAATTTCTCTCTTAAATCAAAGTGACAATTATATTAAAAATATATTCAACCAATTAAAACCTTTACGAAAACAGACGATATCTATAGACGAGCCTATAGAAGTAAACAGTACAAAAGAGTTTAGAGTAGTTTTTGATCAATACACTCAAATAGATGATATCAATGTTACTATAAATTCAGTATGTTATTAAAAGGAGTATAGTTGGCTTATTTTACTATTTTACATATAATCACCCTGTTAATTTTACTTGTTTTATTTATTATTGCCTGTATAGTAGCTCTTAAACAAACTAATAAAAAAATATTGTTTTCTATGCTATTTGCAAATTTTTTAGTTATCACTATGTTGTCTGTTTTTTCTATGTTTGTGCTTGATAAATATACAAAAATAGCAAAACTTGAAAACATGACGCAAAAACGTATTCTCATGACAGAGTCTTTAACTATTAGCGGTAAAGTAAGAAACATTGGAAATTTTGATATAGGAAAATGTTCATTAGAAGTAAAATTAGTAAATAATGCTATTACAAGCAATGAAGTGAGTGGTTCACATATATTTTCTCCAATAAGTGGTTTAGAATTTCTATTTGGTAAAAATAAAGAAACAAGACCTTCTACAATACTAAATGAATTTGTAATAGCAAAGAACTTTAAAAAAGGTGAACTTAAGAACTTTTCAATAACTATAAAATACCCACCCTATTTTCAAAAACCTTTTATGAACTATAAACTATATTGTCACTAATACTCATATCCTTCTTTTTTTAAAGCTTCTTTTATATTGTACATTTGCCTATGTTTATTATTACACCAAAAGGGAGATAACAAACTATCATCACTAATACCTGCTGTTATTCTTTGAACCATCATCTCTTTTGGTATTAATTTAATAGTTTTCACTAAAGTATCTATATACTCTTCTTCGCTAATAGGTGTAAATTGTTTCTTTTTAAAATCGTTAGCAAGTGCTGTTTTTTTAACAACATAAAGGGGGTGAATTTTTATAGACTCAACACCAAGTTCAATCGCTTTTTTCACACTCTCTAGCATCATTTCTTGAGTTTCACCAGGAAGTCCAAATATAAGGTGGGCACAAACTTTTATACCATATTTACGTGTCAATTTTATCTGCTTTTCTATATCTTCTATAGTCTCTGCACGATTTATTTTCTCTAAGGTTTCATTATATACTGATTGGATTCCATACTCAATCCATATCTCTTTTGTTTTTGCCTTTTCAGACAAATACTCCAATATCTCTTTTTCTATTGAATCTGCTCTTGTACCTATACTAATACCTATTGTATCTTCAAAACTAAGAGCTTTATCATAAAGTGCTTTTAATGTTTTAAATGGAGCATATGTATTTGTAAATGATTGAAAATAGACTAAAAACTTTTTTGCTTTAAATTTTTTTGCTAAAATTTTCTTTGTTTGATTAAATTGTGATTCTAATTGAACAAGCTGTGAAGCGATAAAAGGGTTTTCTACTGATGTATGATTTAACAAAAATCCTTTAGGCTTTTGTATACCTAAATTTGGACTAAATGATTCATTTTCACAAAATACACATCCACCACGAGCTTTACTCCCATCTATATTTGGACAAGTAAAGCCCAATATAGATATAGGAGTTTTATATACATTGCAATTAAAATGTTTACGGAAGTATCTTCCCGCCGTTAAAACTTCTTGCATTATTTAATAAAATAATTTCCATCAAAACTTACAAGAGAATAGTTTGTATCACTACCAAGACTTTGTTTTAACGCATCAATACTTAAAAAGCTGAGTGTATCTGCTTCTATATATTCTCTTATCTCTTCTACACTCTTATTTGCTGAAATCAACTCTTTATAACTTGGAGTATCTATCCCATAACGATCAGGATGTTCTATTGTTGGAGATGCAATACGAACATGCACTTCACTTGCACCTGCTTCTTTTAAAATTCTTATAATTCTTTTTGCAGTAGTTCCTCTAACAATACTATCATCGATAACAACAATTCTTTTGCCTTTTAAAAGAGAACGTATTGGCGAAAGTTTTAATTTAACTTTCATATCACGGCGTTCTTGAGTTGGCTCGATAAATGTTCTTCCGACATAATGATTTCTTACAATTCCCATTTCAAAAGGAATTCCACTCTCATTTGCATAACCTAAAGCTGCACTCACACCACTATCAGGAACAGGTATAACTAAATCAGCTTCAATTTGACATTCTCTAGCAAGTGCTCTTCCCATCTCTTGTCTTGTAGCATATACATTTTTTCCTTCAATATCACTATCAGGACGAGCAAAATAAATATACTCAAATGCACAGATATGTGGATCTGGCTCAAAAAGTTGAATACTTTTATATGTATCACTACCTTTTTCAAAAACAATCATTTCGCCAGGTTTAATATCTCTAATAAACTCTGCTCCAACTAAATCAAAAGCACAAGTCTCACTTGAAACTATAAAGCCACCATTAGGAAGTTTTCCAAGACTAAATGGTCTAACACCATATCTATCTCTTATAGCAAACATCTTTGTTCTGCTTTGGATACAAAGACAATATGCTCCTTTTATAACCTTCAGAGCTTCTATAATTCTATCTTGTAAATGTCCTTCATGACTACGGGCAATTAGATGAATTATATTTTCTGTATCCATAGAAGATTGAAAAATTGCTCCCTCTTCAATCAAAGAGTTTCTCACTTCATTTTTATTTATCAAATTTCCATTATGGACTACAGATAATTCTCCCAATTTATAACTAGCAAACACAGGTTGAGCATCAAGAACTGATTCACTTCCAGCAGTAGAATATCTATTATGCCCAATAGCCATCTCTCCTGCTAAAGATTTTAGTGCTGTTTCATCAAAAACATCAGTTACTAAACCTCTTTTTTTAATTGTTTTTATGTGTTCTCCACTGCTAACACTAATCCCTGTTGCTTCTTGCCCACGATGTTGCATAGCAAACAACGAATAATACGCAATACGAGCGGCTTCATTATCTCCAAAAACTCCAACAATTGCACACATTTTAATTTAATCCTAAACAATCACTTATATGGTATAAACCATTTGGTTGATTTACTATCCATTTTGTTGCTCTTAGAGCACCTTTTGCAAAAGTATCTCTACTTGTTGCTGTATGGTTTAATTCTATAAATTCACCATCATTATAAAAACCAACCGTATGTCGTCCTACAATATCTCCACCACGAAGAGCCATAATAGCAATTTCATCTTTACTTCTCTCACCAATAAGTCCATTTCTTCCGCTTACCCTAACATCATCAAGTTCTAATCCTCGACCACGTGCAGCATGTTCACCTAAAGTAATTGCTGTTCCACTAGGTGCGTCTTTTTTATACCTATGATGTTGTTCAACTATCTCTATATCAAAATCACTTAAACTTTTTGAAGCTAACTCTACTAGTTTGTTCATAACAGCAACACCAAGTGACATATTTGTAGAGTAAAGTATAGGCATTTTGGTACTTGCTTCTTTTAAAAGATTAAGTTGATGTTCACTAAGCCCTGTTGTACCAATTACTAAAGGCGTAGGATTCTTTATAGCTTCTTCTAAAAGTGCTTCTGTTCCCATCGCTATTGTAAAATCTATGATAACATCACTGTTTTGCAAAAGAGTATGAGTCTCACTTGTCACTTCAACATCATCAGGAAGAGGAAAATCAAACTCTTCAATTGCATGAAGTACAGAAACCTGAGCATCTTCTTCTTTTTTTAAATTTTCTATTAAAAGTCTCCCTACTCTACCCGTTGAACCATGTATCCCAACATTAATCACTTATTTATCCTTAATCGTTTACGTATTCTAAAGCTTGTATTCCTGCTACTGCACCATCACCTGCTGCACAAACTACTTGTTTTGCTGCATCAATTCTAATATCACCTGCTGCAAATAATCCTTTTACAGAAGTTTTCATTTTTAAATCAACAATAACATTTCCATTATCATCTAAATCACATAAATAACTTCCATCTTCTTGTAATAAAATCGAGTTATTGACATTCATTCCGACAAAAACAAAAATTCCAGGAACATCCAATGTCTTTTCACTCTTATCTTTACCAGATACAACAACTCCCGTAACACCCATCATATCACCAAGAATTTCTTTAACACCTGAATTTAATATAAGTTCAATTTTTTCATTATTTTTTACTTTTTCTATTGTAATAGGAGATGCTCTAAATGTATCTCTTCTATGAATCAGATATACTTTTGAACAAATATTTGCAAGATAAAGTGCTTCTTCAAGAGCAGTATCGCCACCACCCAAAACAGCAACTTCTTTTCCTTTATAAAAAAATCCATCACATGTAGCACAAGTGCTCACGCCTTTTCCAAATAATTTTTCTTCTCCTTCTACTCCTGCGCGTCTAGGTGTACTTCCTGTTGCAACAACAACACTTTTTGCTTCAACAATATCTTTACCCATAACTGATACTTCAAAAATACCATCATCTCTTTTAGTAACTCTCGTAACTTCATCCATGCTATGTTTCATTCCAAAACGCATAGATTGCTCTGGCCAATTTTCCATGAGTTCCATACCAGTAACCTCATGAGAAATTCCAGGATAGTTTTCTATCTCACTACTTCCTGTAATTTGTCCTCCAGGCATACCTTTTTCAAACATAATAACATCTTTTAGTCCACCACGAGTGGCATATAAACCAGCTGTCAAACCAGCAGGTCCTCCACCTATTATTGCTAAATCTATCATTCTACCATACCTTTTTACTCAAGAAATTATAATTTATTCTACCACTTCGATTAAACTATCTTGTTTAAATCGAGTACCTTTAAATCTTTTTAATGCAAAAGCACTTGGAAGTTCATATATATTGAACCTTTGAATAACTTTTAAAAGAGTATTCATACCACTTGCAATATACAAAACATTACCTTCTTTACCTCTTTTTTGCTGAAACATATCAATGGCTATTATAGGATTATCTTTAGATATTTTATCTAAAACAGTATTAAGTTCTTGCATGTTTGAGCTATATATAATTACTGTATATTTATCACTTATCGGATGAAAAATATCTTTTTTGGTATAAAAAGTCCATTTAGAAAAGTCAATAAATTTATATTCAGAAAATCTATAATTAGAGTATGCGAAAGCGGCAGCTATAAGCGCTGCACCAAAAAAAGAAGCAAAAACAAGGGAGAATTGTCCTCTCCCCCTATTCATTTAACTTCTCCTGCAGGTTGAAATACATCCAAGCTGCATTTCTCTCACTTAAATTATATAATTGGTGAGAGAAAAAAGAAGTCATTTTATAATGAATTAATCTTATCTGCTAAAACTTGTTTTGATGATGCACCAACCATTTGGTCTACTAATTCACCATCTTTAAAAAATAGTATTGTTGGTATAGATCTAATTCCATATTTTACAGCTATATCTTGTTCTTCATCTGTATTTACTTTACATATTTTAGCTTTTCCATCAAAATCTTCTGCTAATTCTTCTATTACAGGTGCTAGCATACGACAAGGTCCACACCAAGGAGCCCAAAAGTCTACTAGAGCTGTTCCCTCTGCAATTGATGCTTCAAAATTTTCTGCATTTAGGTCTATATATTTTCCCATTATTTTCTCCTTGATTTCTTAATTTATAGCGAATTATACAGCTTATAACTTTAAACTTTCCATAGTAGACAATATTACTCTTAATAGCTGATATTTTCTACAATTTCTATTAATTTTTCATTTACTAAAAGTGCATCAACCTGATAGTCAGAGTCAATATTTTTTTTATACATGTAATAATCTACTGTCTTAATTATTTTAGCTAATTTTTTTGGAGTTATTCTAGTGAGTGGATCATAGTCTTTTGAGTATTTAACTTCAAAAAAATGTAATATATTATCTTTTTTTGCAATTATGTCAATTTCTCCAAAACGTGAATAAAAATTTGTCTCTACAATAGAGTATCCATTTTTACTAAGATACTCTACTGCTTTATTTTCGGCAATTTTACCAATAAGTAAACTAATCTTCTATCCTAATCATCACTGGTTTTTCTTTACATATTTCTAATTTTTCTAACTCTGTTATAGCATTTTGAATGTCTAATTCTTTACACTTATGTGTTGAAAAAAGTAACGTCGCAAATGAGTTATCTTTAGTATCTGGTTTTTGTAAAAAACTATCAATTGAAATATTAAAACTACACAAAGTTTTTGCAATCTTTGCTAAAACTCCAACTTGGTCTACTACTTTGACTCTCATATAATACTTTGTTTCTATATCATTTGCATCTAAAAGTGTAAAACCGCTACCTTCTAATGTTCTTTTAAATCCAAGCATTGGTGAACTCTGTCCAGCTCTTACTATATCAATAAGATCAGCTATAACAGCACTAGCCGTTGCATCTCCACCAGCACCAGGTCCATAATACATAGTTTCACCAACTCTATCACCAATAACGCTAATACCGTTCATAACATCATCTACTTTTGCAATCATTTGCAAACTTGGTACCAAAGCTGGATGAGCGCGAAGTTCTACTTTTCTATCATCACATTTTTTTGCAATAGTAAGATGCTTTATGCTGTAACCAAACTCTTTTGCAAAAAAGATATCTTCGCTATTGATGTTTTCAATTCCTTCTATTAAAATATCTTCAGGATTAGCATGAATACCATAAGCAATACTTGCTAAAATCAGAAGTTTATGAGCAGCATCAAATCCACCTACATCAAATGTTGGATCAGCTTCTGCATATCCCAACTCTTGTGCTTCTTGCAAAACTTTTTCAAACTCAACATTTTCGTTCATCATTTTTGTTAAAATATAGTTACAAGTTCCATTCATAATACCTTTTATGGAGTTGATATGGTTTGCACTGAGTCCCTCACGAAGAGCTTTAATAATTGGAATTCCCCCAGCAACACTTGCTTCAAATCCAATAGGAACATTACCCGCTTTACTTTGTAACTCATATCTATGATATGCCAAAAGTGCTTTATTGGCTGTAACTACAGATTTTCCATTTTTAAGAGCTTTTTTTACAACTTTAAATGGCTCATCTACTCCACCCATCAACTCTATCACCACATCAATATCATCATTTTCTAAAACATCATCAATATTACTACTAAGAGGTATATTAACCCCTCTATCCTTACTAGTATCTCTTACAATTCCCATAATAGGAACTATTTTTTTACCACTTCTTGCTTCTATAATATCACTATTTTCTTGTAAAATTTTAACTACACTTGCACCTACTGTGCCTACTCCAATTATTCCAACTTTAAGCATCTTTACTCTTTTCTAAACTCTTTAAATATTTTTTCAAATTTCTCGCTGCTTGGCGAATCCTATTTTCATTTTCTATAAGAGCAATTCTTACATAACCTTCGCCACCTTCACCAAAACCAATTCCGGGACTTACTGCGATTTTTGCTTCGGTTAATAACTGCTTGGCAAAACTCATGCTGCCCAAGTGCATGGCAACCTCTGGAATTTTTGCCCAAATAAACATACTAGCATTTGGTTTATCTATTTTCCAACCAGCATTTTCAAAACTCTCCAATAACACATCTCTTCTTTTTTGATATGTATTTATTATTTCATCCACACACTCTTGTGGACCATCAAGTGCTACTGTAGAAGCCACTTGAATTGGAGTAAACATACCATAATCAAACCAAGATTTTATCTTTTGAAGAGCTCCTATAAGTTTTGGATTTCCAACTATAAAACCAACTCTCCATCCAGCCATAGAATAGCTTTTTGAGAGTGTATAACTCTCAACTGCAACATCTTTTGCTCCTGAAATTTCAAGTATAGAAGGAGTTTTATACCCTTCAAAAGTTAAATCTGCATAAGCAATATCACTAATAATATAAAATCTCTCTTTTTTTGCATAAGCAACTAACTCTTCATAAAAACTCTTTTGTACAGTTACTGTCGTTGGATTGTGAGGGAAGTTTACTACTACAAATTTTGGTTTTGGCACAGAATCTGCAAAAGCTTTTTTTAAATTTTTAAAAAATGCCTTAGTATCAAGTTCATATTTTTCATTCCATTCTAAACCCATTTTATGTACATTACCACCAGCAATAATAAAAGCATGAGAATGTATAGGATAAGCAGGATCTGGAACAATAGCAACATCACCAGGATTTGTTATAGCTTGAACTAAATGTACATATCCTTCTTTACTTCCTAAAGTAGCCACTGCTTCACGATCTGGGTCTATATCAACCCCATATTTTCTACTATACCATTTACAAATAGCAAGTCTAAGTTTATAAATACCCTTACTTGCACTATAACCATGAGTTTTATCTTTATTTGCTGATTCAATTAGTTTATCTATTATATGCTGTGGTGTTCTACTATCTGGGTTTCCCATAGAGAAATCTATTATGTCTTCACCAGATCTTCTGGCATTAAGCTTAATCTCGTTTATTTCTGCAAATACATAATTTGGTAATCTTTCAATTGTGTTAAACCTAATTTCATCGAACATATTATTTCTCCTTTTAATTTAATTTTTTCTTTTATCTAAACTCGTCCAGATAAATTCATATCACTAAAGATACGGCTTTACCAAGATTTTTTTAATTTCTACTTCTAAGATATATAGAGATTCCTCTTTTGATATTATCTAAAGTGTATATATCGGCTACTTTAACATATTTTGCATCTCTTGGAATATTTATCTTTAAAGTATTTGTTATTTCATCTTTTCTGTAATCTTTAACTATATGTAGTTTTTCATCATAAAAAACTATATTTGGATACCACTTGTCTGCTATTCGTGAACGAAAAGAGATACTTTTCATCTCTTTTACATTGATCCAATAAGGTTTTATAGGTTTTTTTAGCTTTACTGTTGTATTTGGTTCCACTTGTTTTGCATCAACTTTTATATTATCTGTATTTATTTCATAAATCCATTCATTTTCACTTTTTTTATCTATCTCTTTAATATAGCAACCCCTTACTTCCAACCTTTTTGCAAAAATTGTTGGATCTACTATATGTTCTGTTGAGATAATTATTTCCCATAGAAATCCATTTTCATCTTTTAAAGCTCGTTTTGTTAAAAAAAAGTTATATCCCATTGACAAAAGTGATTCGTTAATAACTCTCATAAAAATCAATGAATTATCTTTAGTAAAAAATGATAAATTTAACTTTTGGGGATTATTGTAAAATAGTTTTAAAAGACCACTTGTTTTAAGTTTTGTTAACACTTTAATGTCATTAACACTTTTATCCGTATTTAAAAACTCATTTTTATCTTTAAATAAAATTTTTATTAAATTTTTTTGTATTTTATACTGTCTTTGACCAATAAAGTGTTCAATTTTTTTGTCTAATAAACTTGCTTGGATAAACGTCGTTATAAAAAACAATACTAAGGCAATTCTTACCAAGCTTTACCCTCATTTAGTTCTCTAAATCTTCTCCAACTTATCTCTGTTATATTTGCATCTTTAACTAAAAATCTCATTGGAGCTTGTTTATTAAATTTTTTTATTCCATCTTTTGCAGAAAGATCAAAACTTCCATGTCCTGTTGTTATAATCTGTTCTCGTGATATATCAATAGAAAAATTTCCCTCACCTAAATATGACCTTCTTTTTTTGTCATCAAGATAAATTATACCTACCCATAACTTATTATGTGGAATAATTATCGCTTCATCTTTAAATCTAGGACTATTTTTTTCATAAACTTCTGTTTTTGTTATTGTCTCATTAATTGGAATTTTTTTTTCTGTATCTACAGTATCATTTTTATCAACAGTTTGTATAATTTCTTCTTTTTCTACATCTTCTTGAACTACTGTATCTACAGTTTCATCCAAAGTTTCATCTGCATTGATTTGTGCGATGGTTGCATTATCTTCTTGGTCGTTATTCTTAACCATATCCAATGATTCTTGTGTCTCTTGAACTATACTTGCTTGTTCATAACTTGATGTTCCATTATTCATGTAATTAACAAAATCAATTTTATCTTGAAATATAGAGAACAGTATACTAAGAATACTCCCAACTAAAAGTATCAATAAAAAAACTAAAAATTTCTTACTTTTTTTATTATCATCTACGACGATAAAAAGACCATCATTGTCTTCCTCATGGCGATTTTCCTGCCAATACTCTTCAAAGGCTTCATTCCAAGTAGATAAATCCAACTGATACTCTCGAGAAAGTATTTTAACAAAACCTAAAGTATTGATTCTATTTAATTTATCAAAATCACAATCTATCATATATTTTATATATTTCTCTTCTATATGAGTCTCTTGTGAAACCTTTTTTAATCCTATCTCTTCAAGTACCTTAATCTTATCCATTAGTAATCCTGTCACATATCACCGCTGTTGCCGCACTCACATTCAAAGAGTCAAAAGCTCTCGCCATTTTTATTGAAATAATTTTATCTAATTTTGCTTTTACTTTTTTATTGATTCCTTCACCTTCACTTCCCATAACCAAAGCTACTTTAGAATCAAATTTTACCTCATTTACATTCATACCATTCATATCTGCCCCATAAAGAGTAAAACCTACTTGCTTTAACTCATTTGCCATGTCTAAAGCAGAAGGGTAAAGTATAATTGGTAATTCAAAAACAGCTGCACTACTTGAACGTATAATTGCTTCTAAATTAACACTTTTTATTCCACTAATAATAACACCATCAGCTCCGAAAGCATATGCACTTCTTACTATTGCACCTATATTTCCAACATCTGTTATTTCATTTAAAATTACTAAAAATGAACCGTTTTTAACTACACTAAAATCACTATATTCTAAATCTTCAATCTCAGCAATAAACCCTTGGTGATTTCCTCCACGACTAAGTGATTGTGCCTTCTGATTGTCAACACGAACTATTGTACTAGTCGCATTCGCAATTGTTGAAAAAAGTTTTTGCTCACACTTCTTTGCTAAGTAAACTGTCTTCAACCTATTAGGATAGTTATTAAGTACATGTAAAAATAATTGTTTGCCATATATAATCATGGATTTATTGTATCTAAAATCACTTAAAATAATGTCAAAGAGTAATTTTAATGAGAAATATTTGTTCCATTTTACTTACTTTCTAATACTATTCTAATTTTTAACTTGTTCTTAATTTATTGAGAACTATAATAATATATACCACAAAAAAAGGATTATTTTATGAACACAATCGATAATGAAAATATACTAGACGATAGTGCCTTACTTGTTTCTGAAACAGATTCTAAAGGGAAAATCCTTTATGCAAATGATCTTTTTTTAGAGCTAAGTGAGTATACATTAGAAGAAATGATTGGTAAACCTCACAATATGATAAGACATCCAGATATGCCTAAACAAGCATTTAAAGATATGTGGTCCACTATACAAAAAGGGGATGTATGGGAAGGATTTGTTAAAAACAAAACAAAAAATGATCATTTTTACTGGGTATATGCGACAGTTTTTCCATATGGGGAAAACCATTATCTCTCTGTAAGAAAAAAAGCTGAAAGAGATGAAATAGAAAAATATGAAATAATTTATAAAGATATGAGACAAGGAGAATCAAAATGAGAAACCTTTCAATCCAATCAAAATTAACAATACTAATTGTAGGGGCTCTCACTTTAGCAGCATTTATTACTTCAGCTTCAACTATCGCTATTATGCTTTCAAAGACTGATACTCGATTAGCAACTTTTAAACAGACAATGACACAAAATAAAATCAATTCTTTAAAATCAAATATATCAATAGCAAAAAATGCTATTGTCTCTTTTTACGAAAATTCCAAAGAGCAAAATATAGCAAATGAATTAAAAGAAATTTCATTTGAATTTAAAAATACTCTTGATCGATTTTATGAAGCAAATAAAGATAACTTTAGTGAAGATGAATTAAAAAGTAAAATCATTGAACTTGTTAAAGCATTTAGATATGACAATGGTCTTGGTTATTTTTGGATTAATGATTTAGAAGAAGTTATGATTATGCATCCTATTAAACCTAGCTTAGATATGAAAAACTTACGTAATCTGAAAGATAATGATGGAGTTTATCTTTTTCAAGAAATGTCAAAAGTTGTTAAAAAATCAGGAAGTGGTGTAGTAAAATATAAATGGCCAAATCCAAAAACACATGAGATAGAAGACAAAATAAGCTTTGTATTTAAATTTGAACCTTATAACTGGGTTATAGGAACAGGAAAATATAAAAGTGAAATTATAAAAGAGTTCCAAAAAAAAGCAAAAAATGTTATTGCAAAACTGAGATACGATAATGGTAAAGGCTATTTTTGGATTAATGATTTTAAACCAAATATGATTATGCACCCTATCAAGCCTTCACTAAATGGAAAGGATCTAAGTAAATCAAAAGATCCTACAGGAAAATTTTTATTTAATGAAATGATCAAAGTTGCTTCTGAAAAAGGTAAAGGTGTTGTTAATTACATGTGGCCAAAACCAGGATTTGAGAAACCTCAACAAAAAATATCTTACGTTGAAGCTTTTAAAGAGTGGGGATGGATAGTTGGTACTGGAGTATATGCAGATGATATTGAAACTTTAGTTCAAAAAGAAAAAGCTTCTTTAATGGCTCAAATTAAAGAACAACTTATAAGTAATGTAATAATTTTGGTAATAACAATTTTAGTATTTGCATTGATTTCAAGATTTTTAACAAAGAAATTAATTGGAACAAGATTAATAAACCTAAAAAAATATATAGAAAATTTTTCACTATACGTTACAAATAAAAAGAACGAATTAGACTTTGAAATACACGATAATTCTCCAGATGAGATAGGTTCCACTGTACAATTAATTGACAAAACATTTGCACAATATAAAAAAATTCATACCGATGATGTTAGAAGTGTTGGTGAAGTACTTCTCATAAGTTCAAAAATGTCTAATGGAGAATTTAAAGACAGAACCTCTTTTCAATCATCACACTTTTTGACAAACCGTCTCTCTTATGAAATAGATTTTATGAGTAATAAACTAGATGAAGTTATAACAGCAACTATAAACTCACTCAAAAATTTTCAAAATAGTGATTTTAGTAAAACTATTGAGATAGAGACATCTTACCAACTTAAAGATTTAATTAATGGCGTTAATGCACTTGGAGTATCTTTAAAAAATACTATCGAAGAAAATAAGATACAAAGTACAAACATACAACAAAGTGCAAATAAAATAGCTTCTTCTATCACTACAATAAAAGATGAACCACTTCAAGAATTAGATAATATTGTGCAAGATACAACTACTGCGATGAAAGAGATGTCTTCTTCTCAACAAAATTTATCTGAAAACCTTATCCATCTAACTCAAAATGCTAAAGAAGCAGAAGATGCACTTAATATCATAGCTGAAATTGCTGACCAAACAAACTTGTTAGCACTCAATGCTGCTATAGAAGCAGCACGTGCAGGAGAACATGGTCGTGGTTTTGCTGTTGTTGCTGAGAGTGTTAGAGACCTAGCTGATAAAACAACAGAATCTTTACAAGAAATTCAAATGACTATAAAAGTTATGGTAGAAAACATAACAAAAAGTTCTGATGGAATGAAAAGTAATTCAAAAGAGATGGAAAAACTAACAGAAGATGTTCAAAACATACAAGATAAAACATCTGCTATATTAAAAATAATGGATAATTTAACTTAGAAGTTGATTGTACCAATCCTTGACACTCTCTCCTGTAACTTTTGCTAAAAGCTTAGCTTTTTGTTTAGGAGGGAGATCTAAATTGAGAATATCTTCTTTAGTAATAGCATCACCTTTTTCTTTTATATCGCTGTCTATAACAATGACCCATTCACCCCGAAGATTTGCCTCTTTAAACTCTTCTTTTATTTCTATACAAGTTCCTACAAAACGTCTTTCAAATTTTTTCGTTGCTTCTTTTATAAATATTGCTCTTCTATTTGGTAAAAGTTTTGCTAACTCTTCAATAAGTTTTTCTATTCTATGAGGTGATTCGTATACTATCATAGGAACCGGCGAATTTTTTATCTCTTCTAGCCCTATTATTCTCTCTTTACCTTTATGTGGTAAAAAACCAAAAAAAGTAAACTTAGGATTTAAAAATCCACTAGAAGCATATGCTAAAAGTGCTGCATTTGCGCCAGGTACTATCTCATAATTTATGTTTTTTTCTTGACAAAAAAGAACAAAATAACTTCCAGGATCACTTATACAAGGCATTCCTGCATCACTTAAATATGCTACAGTTTCATCAAAAATAGATAAATCTATATTATCTAAAATATGTTTTTCATTATGCGAATGAAGTGAAATAAAGTTTTCTATATTAAATTCTAAATTATGTCTTTCACTAAGAAGGGAGAGAAGTTTTTTTGTTATTCTTGTATCTTCACAAAACAGAGTGTGACACTCACAAAGAAGTTTCAAACTCCTTTGTGAAATATCATCTAAATTTCCTATCGGTGTAGGAATAAAGTAAACCAAAACGGTCAGGAGCTATTTTAAGTTATATTTTTTCTTAAATTTCTCAACTCTACCTGCAGCATCAACAATTTTTTCACTACCTGTGAAAAATGGATGACATTCACTACAGATATCAATTCTCATTTCTGATTTGTTAGACATTGTTGCAAAGTTGTTTCCACACGCACAAGTCACAGTACATTCTACATATTCTGGATGTATATCTTTTTTCATTTCTTTATCCTAAAAATTAATAATAAATTGCCCTAGCTCTTAAAAATACAGTAAACCCTTGAAAGCGTCCACTACTATATAGCAGGGAAGGGGAATTGGGATTATATCAAAAAGAAGCTTTAATTTCAAGCTAAAGTATGATTTTTGCACAAACTCCAACAACTGCTGTCTCACTTTTTAGTATATTTGTACTTTTTAACCCAAATATTTTTCTTTTTTCAAAAAGTTTTCTCTCTTCTTCACTAAACCCACCTTCTGGTCCAACTAAAAAGTTACTAACCTCGACATCTTGACTTAAATAATTTTGGCTAAAATCTATAATAGCACTACAAGGATACTTTTCTAAATACTCTTGCACACTATTTAGTACTTCTAATTCCATTAAAATACTTCTACCAGATTGTTCACTTGAATTAATTAAAATTCTTCTTAATCTTTCTTCATCAATTTTATAATTTTTTTGTGAAAAATCAGCATAAACAAAAGTAACTTTTTTCACACCCATTTCATTTAACATCGCTATATTTTTTTCAATAGTTTTAGGCTCAACTACACACCAACCAACATGAAGGTTACATGTAGAGATATCCTTAGTCTCTTTTATATTAATAAGTTTTAATATAGCCTCTTTTTTTGTAATAGACTCTATCTCATAAGTATAAAGATTACTATCTTTTAAATTTCGCCAATCAAGCTTTTGCCCAATAGCTACTCTTCGCACTTTAAAAATATGTGAATAATCTTTTACATGTAAAGATAAATTTGGCTCACCTGCCACATCAGCATAGATAAACTGCACTTACTTCACCATATGTGTTGCGCCTATTGTAACTACAATTAACACTATATCTAACATATATTTTTTCTTAGCAAATGCTCTATAATGTACATTTGTTCCATACTTGTAAATCTTAAAAAGTTTCATACTCATAATAAATATAACAAGCCAAACAATTATCATAAGCATAACACTATGCGACATATAAAACTGATAAGCACCTAAAATAAGTACTCCTGTAAAAATAACAGCAGCAAGAAACATATAATATATTGGATTAATTAACTTTACTTTTTTTGAAAACTCTTTGTTTGTAAAAATAAAAAATAAATTTAAAATAGCTACTAAAACCATTGCATATACAAAATATTTATGAAACTTTATTGACGTTAAAATCAATTCTTCCATTGTGTTTCTCCTTTTAAAGAAAAGATAAATTTTTAATTTTGATATAATTATAGCTTAAAGGACTTTACCAAATGATTAGTTACAAAAATGCTCTTGAAATTATAGCCAACGAAATTTCAACTGCGTCTGAAACAAAAAACCTGCCTTTACTCGCTTGTGTTAAACATATTTGTGCTGAAGACTTATATGCTTCTTCTGATCTTCCATCTGCGCCAATTAGTCTAAGAGATGGCATTGCACTTTTAGGCAATAAATCTTATCAAGTCTCAACCGGTGATACATTAAAAGAAGGAACAGTAGCTGTAATTCCACTTGAAGAAATCAATAATTCAAATCATGTAACAATGAAACAAAATATAAAAGAGGTAGCAGAAGACATTAAAAAAGGTGAACTTCTTCTAAAAAAGGGAGATTATATTACAGCATATAGTATAACCTCTCTCGCTTCTCAAGGTATAAAATCTATAAAAGTATTTAAAAGAATTAAAGTCAGTATTTTAAGTATTGGTGATAACTTATGCCCCATTCAAAAAGATATTAAAGAAGGAGAAGTTTACAACTCTAATGCTCTTTCACTTGGGGCCAGAATTTTAGAAAGTGGTGCAAATATACACAAGGTATGGCAATCTAAAAATGATAAAAATGAAATTTTAGAATGCTTACAAGAGTTAAGTGAAAAAAGTGATTTTATAGTCACAACTGGAGCGATGAGTATGCATGATGCGATGAGTAAAACTCTCTATAGTGATGAATTTAAAATTTTATTTCATAAAGTCCAAATTGCCCCCGCTAGTCCAACAGCACTAAGTATTTTTAATGAGACTCCAATACTGCATCTTCCAGGTCTTCCATTATCCTCACTCCTTGGCTTTGAATTACTTGGAATTCCTACTTTGAAAATTATTAAAAATGAAAATATTCAAAATAAAAAAAGTATCTTTGTAAAAAATGAAGAAGAGTTTACATGTAAAGATAACTGTACAAGTGCTATTCCCGGCTTTTTTAATGGTATAACTTTCAAAAGTGCCCCATCTTTTAAAGCTGGAATGCTAAATGTACTTGCAAAATGCAATGGTTATGCGCTCATAAAAAATACAAACATCATTGAAAAAGATGCCTTTGTAGAATTTTTTGCTTTTTTAAAAAATTAATAGTTCTGAAAACTATTAATTTTTATCATCCACCCGTTTCATAAAATGCTCGACTAGAAGTTTCATTGTTATCATCGCTGCTCCATTTGTTTTTTTCTGGCTTATTTTTTAAAACCTCTTTTAAAACTTCTGCAGCAGCCCCAATATCCCCTGATTGGACAGCTTTTTTGATACTCATCGCTTCTTCAAAGTATAAACAAGGGATTAAAAGCCCCTCAGCAGTCAAACGAATACGATTACAATCTTCGCAAAAATCATGTTTATGAGGACTAATAATGCCAAATCTATATCCATCTTCAAACTCAAACATTTGAGCTGGACTTGCCGTATCTCTTTTGACTTCTTGAAAATTATATTTTGTAGCAACTATTTCTTGAATTTCATTACTATTTAAACCTACAAGTTTTTCTTTTGCATGTTGGTTTTCCATATATTCTATAAAACGTATAGGCATATCTCTTTGTTTACAGTACTCTAAAACATCTAAAAGTTCTTCTGCATTGACACCTTTTAATGGAACATTATTAATCTTTATACCAAGACCAACTTCCCTAGCTTTTTCAATACCTTCTTTTACTTTTTTTAATACATCTTTTCCAGAAATCTTATGAGCTACATCATCTTTTAACGTATCTAATGACACATTAATTCTTTTTAATCCTGCATCTTTTAAATCTTGTGCAATGTCACTAAGTAAATAACCATTCGTTGTTAAAGCGATATCTAAACCTGATTTATAATCATTTATCATTCTAATAAATTGATCCAAACCTTTACGTAATAACGGCTCACCACCTGTTATACGTATCTTATCAATGCCTTCATCTATCCCTACTTTTATAAATAAAAAGAGCTCTTCAAATGAGAGTAAATTCTCTTTTGGAACCCAAGAAAATGGTTTTTCAGGCATACAATATTGACATCTAAAGTTACATCTTTCAGTGACTGAAACTCGTAAATAATTTACTTTTCTTCCATATCCATCTAATAACACTTTATATTCCTAATTTTTGATAAAACATTATATCTTTTTTTTTAATGTAATTGTAAAACACTCTTAGGTAATATAGTTAAAATGTTGTTGTTACACAAATGGAGCTAAAGATGAAACCATCCCCTATAAATAAAGAATCAGTTGTTAAAGCTGATGCATTTTTAGTATCAAAAACTGATACTAAAGGAAGAATTACTTACTGCAATCCACCTTTTATGGAAATTGCAGGATACAAAGAAACACAGTTATTAGGAAAACCTCATAATATTGTCCGTCATCCAGATATGCCTAAAGTTATATTCAAATTACTTTGGGAAAAAATTCAAGCAAAAGAAGAAATTTTCGCTTATGTAAAGAACATGAGTGCTGATGGAGGTTTTTATTGGGTATTTGCAAATGTAACTGCTTCTACAGACAATAAAGGTAATACAATTGGTTATTATTCAGTCAGAAGAAAACCAAATCCTAAAGCACTAGAGGTTATTATTCCTCTATATAAAGAACTTATTGAACTTGAAAACAAAGATGGCATAAATGCCTCTTATTCTCATATAGAAAAGTTATTAAAAGAAAAAGGAATGAGTTATGAAGAACTTTCAAATCATCTTCAAAGATTATAAACCTCAAATTTTATTAGGTATAACATTATTTGCTGTTAGTGTATACCAGTTTAGTAGTGGAGACTTACTAAGTGGTTCAACTCTTTTAACAGGAGCTATAGCTGGGTCTTTTTTTGGAAATCGTAAAACTATTCAATGTGATGCTGAACTTTATGAAAAACTTCTTGCAGTCACAGCGGAAGCAGGAAAAGGAAACTTAGAACCTAGGATTATTAATATAGATAATACAAACCACTTGGGTAAAATTGCTCAAAATGTAAATGATTTACTTGACCAAGTAGAAGCAATTCAAAGAGAAACTAAAACTGCTATAGAAAGTGCTAGTGCTGGTAAAACTTATAGAAATGTTTTCAATGAAGGGTTTAGAGGTATATTTAGTGCAAATGCTCAACGCATAAGTAAAGGTGTTTCTGGTATTATCAAAGGTCAAAAAGGCCTTACAAAAGGTCTTTTAATCACTGAATTTTCAAAACTAGGTAATGGAAATAATGGTATTAATGATATACAAAAAGATTTAAATAGTAGTATAAAAGTGATGAGTGACATCTCTATATCTTCTGGAAAAACTGCTGATAAATCAAACCAAAGCCTTAGTCTTGTAAGTAGTGTTTCTAATGATTTAAAAGAGCTTCTTGAACTTATCAATAACTCTAATGCAGCAATTACTTCTTTAGGTGAAAGAACTGCTGAAATATCTTCTATTGTTGCGCTTATTAAAGACATTGCAGATCAAACAAATCTTTTAGCACTCAATGCTGCAATTGAAGCTGCTCGTGCAGGTGAACATGGTCGTGGATTTGCTGTTGTTGCAGAAGAAGTTAAAAAATTGGCTGAGCGTACAGGAAAAGCCACTTCTGAAATAGGTATAACAATACAAACACTGCAACAAGAGACAACAGGTATTCAAACAAATTCAGAAAGAATAAATGATATTGCAAACGCTTCTGAAGATAGCATCAATAATTTTGAGCATACTTTACATGAGTTCAATGAAACTGCAAATAACACAGCTAAGATAGCTTATACTATGGAAAATAAGACTTTTGTTACTTTAGCAAAAATTGATCATATTGTATATAAAACAAGTGCTTATACTGCTATACTCAATGAAAACTATGATGAAGAATTTAGCCATCATTCAAACTGTAGACTTGGGAAATGGTATGCCGAGGGTCAAGGTAAAGAAAGATTTTCTTGTAAAAAAGTATATCCTCTCATAGATGAACCTCACAAAATAGTACATGATAAAGTTCATGAAAATATGAATATTGTACAAGAAGGAGGAGGTTATAGAGCACAAGAATTAACTCCATTAGTACAAAACTTCAAACAAATGGAAGAAGCAAGCACTAAATTATTTGGTTTACTTAATGAATTATCTAGTGATGAAGTTCCTTGTCAAGAAGAGACATTGGCTTAAAAAGTTCCCAAACTTTTGTATCATGAATAAACCCTATATTGTAAGGATGTAGGGTTTCAATTGTTTTGTACTCCAACGCAGCAGGTAAATTCTTTTTAATATCTTTAGCCATAGCTCCAAACAAAATTAACTCAATTTTATAAGATTCAAGTCTACTCAAAAGTCTTTGCATAAACACTCTAAACTCTTTTACATGTAAATTAGTATCCTCTTTACATGTAAAGATTAAAGCTATATTTAAAAGCAATACCCCACTTTTTTGAAAGTTATCTTTTAACTCATTAATTGAATCAATGAATTTTTCTTTATTTAACTTTGCTATAGCTTCTTGAGATAAATCATCACTATTTAAATACCCTTCACTTAAAAGAAGCATTTTTAAAAAATTCCTCAAACTAGTTGCCCTATTGACCTCTTTAGAAAATCCTTTTTGGGAAAATATATTTTTCACATTTCCATCTATAAAAGCATATCCAGTAGCACTTTGTTCTCTAGGATAAGGGTCTTGTCCAAAAAGAATATACTTTGTTTTATCTAATGGAAGTGTTTTAAATGCATTTAAAAAATTTGTATAATTAGGAAAATAACCTTCATTTGCTTCTAAAAATTTCCTGTATTTTGGTGTTAATCCATCATAAGCATATGTGATTATTTCACTCCAAGAATTATCTACATCTAATGGCATTATTTTAAGTTAGCCAACTTTAAAACTAAATCAACCTCACCAATACCAATACGTAAATCTTTCGCAATAGCAGCTTCACTCTTTCCTGAACCATATTGTGCAATAATAAGCTTTTCATTGGAGGCCGTATTTCCTGCTGGAATATAACTTATCTCACTTGAGCGCTCTTCCATTCTATCTATTCTTTCTACTTGTTCATCTTGAAAACTTTGCATAACATGCTCTATTTCTCTCATTGATTCTATCAAAGGATAAACACTATGTTGCACTTTTTCTTTGACTCTATCTTCAAGAATATCATCCATCTCTTCTATAAATTTATCTCTTTGTTTTGAAAGTTCTATTATCTCTTTTCTAAGTCTATGATTTTGTTGGGCTAAATTATCTATACTTTGCTCATACCTTGAAAGTTTTTTTGATGTCTCTGTATCTTTCATACTCATCATAAGAAAAATTATCACAATCAACACTGTTAGTCCAATTAAACCCATTAACTCTAATGACATATCAAATCCCATCTTTATTTGCCCTCATTTCTCTTATCATAATTCTTTCTCTAGCTACTACGTACGCATTCCAATCTTTTTCATCTCTTTCATGAAGTAAGACTATCTTAGCTTCATTTTTACTCACTGCTTTAAAATATATAGGAACTTCTCTTTTTGGAAAAAAAGGCATCTCAACTCTTCCATAATATTTTCTATCTTTTTCAAATAGTTCCTCTTTAACTCTAAAATACTCATAATTGATAGCCTCAATATCACCTTTACATAGAAGCCCAATCAACTCTGTTTTTTCGCCTCTTATGTAAGAGTTCAAATCATCTATTTTTCTATGTAGTTCTACCACTAAAGTAAGTAAAACTTGATCGCTCTCTCCTGTTTCTCCACGAGCTTTTGCAAGTCTTAACCACTCTCCAACACTATCATCATCACTAGAAGAAAGAGAATCATACTCTCTTTTATGCTCTTCTAAATTTTCATCAATGTCAAAAGTTATTTTTAAAGGAGCACTTACATAACGAATTAAATCCATTTAAAACCTATCTAGAAAAATTAAAATAAAGAACATTATGCCTAAATATCCATTAAGAGTAAAAAATGCTCTATCTATTTTTGTAAAATCTTTAATAACAATTTTATGTTCCATAAAAAGTATACATGCACTTAAAAACACTCCTAAATATGCCCAAATACCTAAATTTGCACTTATAACAAACAATAACCAAAAAAGTATTGTTTGGGCATGAAAAAGACGCGATATAAAAAATGTTGCATCTTTCCCATAAACTGAAGGAATAGAAAACAATCCTTTCTCTTTATCATACTCCATATCTTGTAAAGAATATAGTAAATCAAATCCAGCAACCCAAAACATTACTCCAAAAGCTAACAAAACTGACCACAGAGTAATACTTTGACTCACTGCTACTACACCAGCTATTGGAGCTAATCCTAAAGATATACCTAAAATAAGATGGGCGTAAGATGAAAAACGTTTAAAAATTGAATATCCAGCCAAAATAACAAGTATAGGTATTGAAAGTATTAAAGCAAGATTATTAATAAAATATGCTGTTAGTATAAAAACTAAAGCATTAATGCCTATAAATAATTTCATATTTTTATTTCCAACACGACCATCTACACTTGGTCTTGAAGCTGTTCTTGGATTATCTTTGTCTATATCTCTATCAACATATCTATTAAAACTCATAGCAAAGTTTCTTGCACTAATCGCAGCAATTAGACCTAAAAGTAAAAGTTCCCAACCAAACCAAGAAGTTTCATTAATCTCTTTAGAAGATACTATCATAGCAATAAAAATAAATGGAAGAGAAAATATAGAATGCTTAAACATAATAAGCTCATTTATATCTTTTAATATTTTCAAGAAATTTTGCAAATCAACCCTTTGTTGTCTTTTTTATTTCTTCATTTTACTAAAAATTACTTTAAAGGTGTTATAATTACAGATAAAAATATTTAAATATTTAAATACATTAATAAAAAAAATAAAAATATGTATACCATTACTTTTTAAAGGATAACTTTGCAAGACATTGCCATACTTGGACCAACTGCTTCAGGAAAAACTTCTCTTAGTATAGAGTTGGCAAAACAATTAAATGCAAATATACTCTCACTAGACTCCCTTAGTATTTATAAAGAAATTGATATAGCTTCAGCAAAACCTACTCTACAAGAGAGAGGCAATATAAAACATTTTGGAATTGATGCGTTATCAATTAATGAGAGTTTTAATGTCACTACCTTTTTTGAATTATACAAAGAAGCAAAAAAGCAAAGTAGCCAAGAAAATAAAAACCTTATCATAGTTGGAGGAACAGGTTTTTATCTAAAATCTATGATTGACGGTGTGAGCTATAAACCACCTCTTAGTGAAGAGACAAAACAAAAAGTTTCAAAAAATTTAGCTAATGGGTATGAAATCATCAATCAAATAGATAAAAAATATGCGAATGCTATCAGTAAAAGTGACTCTTATCGAATAGAAAAATGGTTAGAAATATATTTTCAAACCAATACAATCCCGAGTGAATTTTTTAAACAAAACGAAAAAGAGCCTATTGTAAAGGATATAAAACTTTATGAAATAGTCATCGATAAAGAGATTTTAAGGGATAGAATTTCATTAAGAACACAAATCATGATTGATACTGGACTTATAGATGAAGTTTTTTATCTTGAAAAAAAATATACAAGATCACCTAATCCTATGAAAGCCATAGGTATAAAAGAGTGTCTTGGTTTTTTAGACGGCAAAATGAATAAAGATGAATTAAAAGAAAAAATCATCATAAATACTGCCCGACTTGCAAAAAGACAACGAACTTTTAATAGTACTCAATTTAAAGAACATTTTAAAGGAAGTGTACACGATATAAGAGAAGCTATACTAAAACAGTTTTAAATTTTGCTCACAAATATCTTTCCATGAACTTTTTACTTTTATATCTGCACACTGTTTAAAATATTTTTTTGCTTCCTCATTTTGCTTTAGTTTCATACTAAGCTCACCTGCATTGTAATAAGCTCTTGTTTTATCTTTTAAAGCGATATTTTTATTCAATAGACTCTTTGCTATCCCTAAAGCTTCTTTTGGTTTTTCTAACCTTTGTAGTGCTCCTATGAGGCTTAATTCTACTATAGGTGTATGAACATAGCTATTATGCTTTTTTTGAAGTGCAATTATCTTATTTGCATACTCTTTTAACAACAAATCATTTCTATCATCAACAGCTTTTTTTACTATCTCTATAAATACATCACTATTATTTAATTCATTTGGACTATTTTTTTCTATAAGTTTAGCTATTTCTATCGCTTTTTCTAATTTTTCTAATTTCATTAAAGAGAAGAATATCATTTGTAGCGTTTTATTTTTAGGCTTTATTTTTAAAGATTTTGATAAAGAGATAATATCATCTCCAACATCAACAGCACTAGCATATTTATTCAATTTATACTGGCTCAAAAGATATCTTTCTAACCAAGTTACTCTTTTATTTAAATTACTCTCTTTTATATATTTTTCACTCAGTTTTTTTGCTTTTTCAAACCTAGAAGTTCTAATTAAACAATTAAAAATATTTGCTTTATCAAATGTTTCTATATCTAATTTATATGTTTCTATATAATTGACTGCTTGCATACACTCATCTTTTTTTATAGAAAGTTTAACTAGAGCATCTGCAGCACTTTGCACAAATTTATTTGTTGTTGTTGCATTTTTTTCACTCACATATTCTAACATATTTTGCATTTTTAGAACATCTTTATACTTTTTCTGAGATAAAAATAACTTTGCTTTTTCAACTACAGCTTTATCTCCTATTTTATTTTTATATTTTTTAATAAGCGTATCATAATAATTTGCTAGTTTTGTCTCGTTTGTTTCATTTAACTCAAAAAACAATTCATCCAAACTTGTTTGAACTTCTTTTACAAAATCTCCATTTTTATACTCTTTAAGATATTGTTGTAATCTGGCATATGCTTCTTTTATATTATTTGCTTTTGTATGCCATAAACCACTATCTCTTAATAATGCTTCTCTATTCTCATCTGTTTTTTTCAAACCATCAAGTAAAACGTCAGCAACTTTTGATGCCACATCATAAAGATTTTTACTAGCTAATTTTTTTGCAAACTTAAAAGAAGCAACCCGATCTTTTAACAAATACTCTTTATTTGCATCTAAAACTTTTACTAAATATTCTCTAGCACTATCTATTTTACCTCTGTTCATTTCTGAATTACTCAGTCTAATTGCTGCTTCTGCAGCTATATCTAAATCTTTTGCAGAATATAGAACATCTTGGTAAAGTTTAATCGCTTTATCTTTTTTTCTTGAATTATAAAGAGAATCTGCAAACACTAAAATAGCTTTCTTTGTAAAAGGGCTATCTTCATGCTCACTTATTAAAATATCCATAAAATAATTAGCATCTGATTTAAACCCCATTTTCAAATAAGCTTTTGCAATAAGCATGATAACTTCAGGAATATTGTTATCAGAAGGAAAAGATTTAATCCAAACTTTACCTTCACGAACTATATCATTACTATCAAATTTAACAGCTATATCACTTTCATTTTCTTCCATCCCTTTATCAAGTGCTTTTAATCTATAAAGTAAAAACTCACTTTTAAAAATAGTTTGTGGAAATTTTTTAATTGCATCAATACTATCTTCAACTACATCTCGATATTTTTTTTGTTTATATGATTTTTTTAATCTAAGGTAAAGCCTAATATCTTTACTTTGAGCATAAGATATAGGAGCCCCATTAAGATCAAGTGCTCCAATATAAGGCTTTAAATTTTTTGAGTACATAATAGGAAAATCTATACTATCCCTTTCTTCATCTTGTAAAAAAGGGGACTTTTCATAAAGAAGTATACTCCAATGTTTAAAATTTTTTTTATTTTGTTTCCCAGTTACTTCTTTATTTGCATATAAAGCATTTCCTACTGGAATTAATTTTGATTTTACCTTTGGCTCAATTCTTATATAAAACTCTTTTTCTTTTTCTAAAAAATCGATATTAACAAGTGACATTTTTTTTGCACTTATTGGTGTTTTAACTATTTTATTGAATTTACAAAGATATATTTTTTTATCTAAATCTTGTGGAACAATTTGACAATCAACACTTTGAGTATCTTCTATATGTAAAATTGCATAAGCAGTTCCATTCTCTTTTGCACTATTTAAAACAATAGTTAAAGAAAAAAGTTGTGTTGCAATAAAGAATAAGAGTAGTAGTATTTTTTTCATGGAAGCATTATATCAAAAAAGGAGTAACTCGTGCTACTCCTTTTTAAATATTAAAATCCACTTATTTTGACATAGTTAGTTATTATCTCTAAAAGAGGATTAACTATAATAACAGATGTAGATGTAAGAAATGCAGCAAAAGCTAAAATTACTTTCAATGTTGTTGATGTATTGCTTGTATATATACGTTCATCATTACTCAGTGGCTCTTTTAAAAACATATAAACCATCAATTTCATATAATAATAAACAGCAATAGCACTATTGAGTGCCATAATAATAGCTAAACAAATAAAACCATTATTTACAGCAGCACTTACTAAATATAATTTACCCCAAAATACTGAAAATGGAGGCATACCTGCCAGAGCAAACATAAAAATACCCATGATAACAGCATTTGCTGGCATTATTTTTATCATACCTGAAAACTTAACAAAAGGATGCTGGAATCTCCCATCCCAAAGATTTTTTCTATGTCTAGTTGCCCACAACATTGTAAAAGCTCCTAGGTTTGCTAACATAAATAAAACCCAATAAAGAAAAAGTCCTGCATGAGCTTCAGTTGATCCTATTAAAATTGCAGATAATACAAAACCTGAATGAGCAATGGAGCTAAAAGCTAACATTCTTTTAACATCTTCTTGAACAAGGGCTATTATATTTCCTAAAGTCATGGTTAAAACAACCGCTATATAAAGGATATTATCTAACCAAACAATATTAGAATCCATTAGCATATCAAAAAATCTTAAAGCAACAACAAAACCTGCTATTTTTGGTACAATTGACATGTATCCTGCAAGTGCTGATGAACTTCCTTCATAAACATCAGGAGTCCATGTATGAAATGGCACCATGGATAATTTAAAACCAAGTGCACCTAACATAAATACTGTTCCAGCTAATACTCCAATAATCGGCTCAAACCCCTTTGATTGAAGAATTTCTGCGATTTGATGAATTTCAACACTTCCTGTAAGCGTATAAAAAATCAAAGCACTCATAGTATAAAAACCAGCAGCGAGTGCTCCCATAGTAAAATATTTAAGAGCAGCCTCACTCGCTTTTTTACGGTTATGCATAGCAATCATTGTATACAGTGCTAACGAAGCAGTTTCAAGTCCAATAAAAATCAATATAAGGTTATCAGTGGCCACCATAAATTGAAATCCAACAATCATAAACAAGAAAAGTGCATAAAATTCTGCCATTGCAAACTCTTGAAAACGACGTCCACCAAGTGCAAGTGGTACATAAAATGCTGAAGTTACAAGAATAATGATTTGAGAAAGTAAAGCAATACCATCCACTAAAACAACATCAAAAAATCCTCTGTTCCCTCCGTGATATCCAAGTACTGCTCCTAAAGATAAAGTTATAAATAGTACTGTTAAAATAGTATAAAAACTGCGGGAAAGAGCTTTTGTCATTAAATCTATACAAATGATAGACAAAGCACCAAAAACTAAAATTGCCATTGGAAGCAAAGAAGTAATATTGAGAGATTCAAAACTTATTAAGATTGGTTCTAACATTACTCACCTCCTTTAATTGTATTGACTTTAAGAATAAAATCTTGTGTATCTGGCAAAACAGCTTTTTTATGCATCAAAACAAGCATTTTTTTAACACTTAAATCAATTGGTTCTAATAGTGGTTTAGGATAAATTCCTAAAATTGCAACTAATGCAACCAATGGTACAAGAGCAACTAACTCTCTACCATGAAGATCTTTTAAACCTCTATTTTTCTCATTTGTAATTTCTCCAAAAAATGACCTTTTATAAAGAGTTAACATGTAAACAGCCCCTAAGATGATACCTGTTCCTGCAAAAAGAGTCATTAACCAATTCACTTTATAAAATCCCATAAGAGATAAAAACTCTCCAACAAAACCAATCGTTAAAGGAAGTCCAACTGAAGCCATTAACATAATTCCATAAATAGTAGCAAAGGTAGGCATTGAAATAGCAAGCCCACCAAATTCACTCATATTTTTAGTATGTCTTCTATCATAAATACAACCAACTAACATAAACAAAGCACCACTAACAATACCATGGCTTATCATAAGAAAAATTGATCCTGTAATACCTTCTGCGTTGATTGCAAAAATACCGAGTATAATAATACCCATGTGAGAGATGGAACTATAAGCAATAACTTGTTTCATGTCTTCTTGGGCATATGCCACCATAGCAGCATAAATAACCATTATAATAGCAACTATTGCTATTGGCATTAAAAAATATATTGTGGCATCAGGAAAAAGTGGTAGTAAAAATCTTACCATCCCATAAGTTCCCATCTTTAAGAGTACTGCTGCAAGTATAACCGAACCAATTGTTGGAGCTTGTCCATGAGCATATGGTAACCATGTATGAAATGGAAACATAGGAACTTTTATAGCAAATGCTAAGAAAAATGCTCCAAACAACCAAAGTTGTAAATTAAATGGCATAGACAACAATTGCCAATCTACAATAGAAAAGCTCCAGATACCTGTTTGTTGAAAATAAAAATATCCCATATACAAAATACCAACAAGCATTAAGACTGATCCTGCAAATGTATATAAGAAAAATTTTATAGCTGCGTATATTCTTCTATCACTTCCCCATGCACCTATAATATAAAGCATAGGAACAAGTGAAAATTCCCAAAAAAGATAAAATAAAATAACATCCAAACTTAAAAATACACCAACCATAGTCATCTCTAAATATAAAATAGAAATAATGAGATTTTTAGCATCTTTTTCAATATTAAGACCAATGAGTGCAATCATAGTCATAAATGTACTAAGAATAACTAAAAATAGAGATATACCATCTACTCCTATAGAATAACTCATTCCAAAATTAGATATTAAACTAGCATGTTCTACAAATTGAAAACCATCTATATTATTATCAAAACCTATCCATAGTGCAATAGTAAGAGAGAACTCTAGAGCTGATACTACTATTCCATAAACTCTTATGCTATCTTTATTTACTAAAAATCCAGCAATTCCTGCAAGTAACGGAAAAAATATTATTAACGATAAGATATGATCCATTCTTAACTCCTATACCATTGGTCTATAAAAAATTGCTAAAACAAGTAGAACAATTATGCCTACAACCATCCATCTCAACATAGATGAAAGATTACCACTTTGCATCTTTCTTGCTTTTTCACCAGTACCATATATAACTTTAGCAATCATATCTACCGTACTATCTACTATTCTCATATCTACTTCTAACCAAATAAACTTTGATAATGCTGTAAAAGGTTTCATTATCGCTACTTCATAAAGTTTAGGAATATAATATTGATTCGATAAAAGTTTATAAATACCCCAATTTTCAATATTTTCACTAAATCCACCTCTTTTGTATTTAAACACTGCAAAAGCAATGCCACTAATAGCAATCGCTGAAGTAGCAAATATCAAAATCATTCCTACACTATGTTCAAGTGTAAATTCATAATTACTTAAAAGTTGTGTTGTAAACTCATGAAAAGAGTGCTCAAAAAATCCAGCCACTATAGCTAAAAGAGCTAAAGGTGTAAGAGCATAAATGACAAATGGTTTGGCTTCATGAGGATGAAAACCTAATTTTTCATGAACTTTTTCACCAAAAAATACAAGCATAACTAAACGAAAACTATAAAAAGCCGTAAGTCCAGCACCTATAAACAGGGCAAACCATAACAAGTAAGAACCATCATTAAAAGCAACTTCTAAAATTTTATCTTTTGAAAAGAACCCTGCAAATGGATAAATACCAGCAAGTGCTACTGAAGCTATACTCATCAAAATTGCTGTTGGCTTCATAGCACTATATAATCCACCCATTTTCTTAATATCAAGTTCATCATCCATAGCATGCATAACATTACCAGCACCCAAAAATAGAAGTGATTTAAAAAATGCATGAGTCATTAAATGAAAAAGTGCTATCCAATAAGCTCCTAGACCTGCTGCAACAAACATATATCCAAGTTGTGAAAGGGTAGAGTAAGCGATAATTCTTTTTAAATCTCTATTAACAAGTGCCATTGAAGCTGCAAATACAGCAACAAATGCCCCAAGACTTGCTATGAACATTCCTACTTCAGGGATAAGCACATATATTTCACTTGCTCTAACTACAAGATAAACACCTGCTGTTACCATTGTTGCTGCATGAATCAGTGCAGAAACTGGAGTAGGTCCTTCCATCGCATCTGCTAACCATGTATGAAGTGGGAACTGTGCTGATTTACCCATAGCACCAATAAATAAAAATATCCCTATCCAAGTAACTGTTGTTGGGGCAAGATTTACTATATTTGCAAAAACTATATCGTATTGGAGTGAACCTATTTGCCAATAGATAAGAAAAAGTCCCATTAGCATTCCAAGATCTGCAATCCTGTTCATAATAAATGCTTCATTAGCCGCCCAAGATGCACTATGTTTATGGTACCAAAAACCAATAAGTAACCAAGAACAAAGACCAACACCTTCCCAACCGATAAAGAGTCCAACAAAATTATCACTCATGACTAAAATCATCATTGAAAATACAAATGCTGAAAGATATGAGAAAAATCTATTAAAACTTTTATCATGATCCATATAACCAATAGAATACACATGTACAACAGTTGAAACTAAAGTAACTGTTACCATCATAATAACTGAAACTTGATCAACGACAAAACCAAAAGGAATAGATAGATTCCCCGCACTAATCCAATCCATCATCTCTACATGTACAATAGTATCCATATCTACATAGTTTAGTAATATCATTGAACTTACAAAAGAGATAAATATCAATGTTGATGTAAAGATTCCTGTGAACAGTGTTTTAGGAAACTGGGCAAAAAATGCTGTTACTAAAGAGCCTACAAGTGGTGCAAAAAGTGCAATATATAAATACTTTTCCATACACTTATCCTTTCATCATTTGTATACTATCAAGATCTGTTGAACCAGTCTTTTTGTACCAAAGAACCAATAAACCAAGACCAACTGCAACTTCACTCGCTGCAACTGCTATTATAAAAAAGGCAAACATTTGACCGCTTAAATCTCCATAGTATTTTGAAACTGCTGCAAAACCAACATTGACTGCATTGAGTAAAATTTCTGTTGAGAAAAAAAGCATCAAAAGATTTTTTCTTTTCATTACACCCACTAATCCTATACTAAAAAGAATCCCTGAGAGAACTAAATAATGCGTTAAAGTTATCATATAATTTCTCCTTTTTCTTCATGGTTATCTTCTTCTGTAAGATTCATTTCCATTCTTTTACTTACAAGTACAATGCCTGATATCATTGCAACTAAAAGCATTATTGCTGCCAATTCAAATGGTACAAGATATTTAATAAATAGAACAATACCCACATCCTGAACATTACCAGGATTTTCAGAGTAGTTTTGAGAAATACCTACAGGATAAAGGCTTTCTATATTTGCAGAATAAATTGGTGCACTCAAAATAATAACTATTAAAACTGCTGAGATAATAGATAAAGCATAGAGTACTTTTTTTGAGTGTATGTTCTCTTTTACATCACGAGTTGTATCAAAAAACATCATACCAAAGGCATAAATTGCCATGATTGCACCGGAATAAACAATGATTTGAACTACTCCTAAAAATTCTGCCCCTAAAAGAAAGAAAAAACCTGAAATAAAAATCATCCCGCCTGCTAATGCACTCATTGCGTAGAGTGCATTTTTAGTAAAAACTACAATTCCAAACATAATAATGGTTAGAATTGAAAAAGTATAAAATGCTATAGCTTCAAACATAACAAACCTCAGTACGCTAATGGTGTTTTTTTAACAAAAGAATCTGCATCATCACTTAATGCACCAAACCCAGGAAACTCTTGCTGTTTGTTGGCCTTAAACTCATCTAAAGGCGTTAACATATCGTCTTTCAAACCAAAATGAGCACGTTGTTCACTTGCATTTTCATAATCACCACTATGAACAATAGCAAGTTCAGGACACACTTCAGCACAATAACCACAAAATATACATCTACCAAAATTTATTGTATATTGTGATACCTCTTTTCTTGAATTTTCATCAAGTTTTGTTTCCATTCTAATACAATTTGAAATACAAATTTTTTCACAAAGCCCACAACCTATGCATCTTTCACTTTCACTCTCTTGAAGTCTTAAAAGTTTATGTACAGCTCTATATCTTGGACCCATTACAAATTTTTCTTCAGGATACATAAGGGTATGTGTATTGCCTTTTGTAACCATTTCTCTTAAAACTATCCAAAGCCCTACAAAAAGTTCACCTTTAAAAGCACGGCGAACTACTCTAAGAAATGATTCCCAAGGAGTTTTTGGTTTTTTTTCACCTTCATAGTAAATATAACCAGGAGTTGCATCTCTTTTGCTAAATTGTTCTAAACTCATTATATTCTCCTAAATAAGCACTATGCCAGTGATAAGAATATTGACAAGCGCTAAAGGCATCAATACTTTCCAACACAACCACATCATTTGATCAGGTCTCACATGAGGCCACGCTGCTCTTACCCATAAAAATAAAAATATAAATGCTGATATTTTAATCAATATCATAATTGCCCCTGGAATTATCCAAAAAGGATTGTAGCCTCCTAAGAAAATAATGCTTACTAAAAATGCTACTGTTATCATATTTGCATACTCACCTATAAAAAATAGTCCCCATCTCATACCAGAATAATCTGTTGCATAACCAGAAACAATTTCTGCTTCATATTCAATCAAATCAAATGGTGTTCTATTTGTTTCAGCAAAACCAGCTATTGCAAATAACAAAAAGGCTAAAGGTTGTTGCCAAACTAACCAAGAACTAAATCCTCCATTTTGAAAATCATTAATATCTATCAGAGAAAGTGAACCTATGAGCATCAAAGGAGCTAAAAGAGCAAGACCTGAAACAACTTCAAAAGATAGAAGTGCGATAACTGTTCTTGCTGCTCCTAGTAATGCCCATTTATTTGTACTACTCATACCTGCAAGAAGTGGAGCATACATACCAACGGAAGCCACACCCATAATAAACAAAACACCCACATTTATATCAGATATAATAGGAGTTACTGTATATCCAAAAACTGTAAATTCAGGGAAAAAAGGGATAGCTGCCATTGCTGTAAAAGCTGTTGCTGGAGCTATTACTGGAGCTATTTTAAATATAGGTTTTACTGCATTTTGAGGAATAATATCCTCTTTAGTGAAAAGTTTTATACCATCTGCTGCAAGTTGTAATATACCATGAGGCCCTACATTCATAGGTCCAAGGCGACGTTGCATATAGGCTAAAACTTTACGCTCTATAAATGTAGCAAATGCGGCCATACCTGCTACAACGGCCAATACAACAACTGCTTTAATAACTGTTTCTATGATTATTGCTATTTCATTCATTGTTTGCACCTTTTATACTAACTTGTGCATATCTAAACCCGCTTGGGAAAAACTGCGTAGCATTTAGTTTCGTATCAAACGTTGGTAAGTAAGGAATATCTCCACCAATCATAGAATCTAATTTAAGAGCAACTGTTAATTTTGCACCATCATCATTTTCTATTACAACCATATTTCCATTTAAAAGTTTACGTTTTTCTAAAAATTCATTTGAAACATACAAGGCTCCAGCTTCGTTAAGCTGGTGTGCTTTGTTGGTTGCAGCATTAAACTGGTGTACAGGGTTTGCAAGATAAATTATATTGTCTATCTCTTGGATATCGCTTATTGCTGCTACTTCATCATTACATGTAAGACTTTTCTCTTTTAATAAATAACCTCGTTTTTCTTCTCCAGCAGCTGTAAATTCATTTGATAATTTATCAAATTCTATTTGCTCAAATCCTGCACTATTTGGAAGTTGTTCGGTATAATCTATAGTATATTCAGCCTCTAAACCAAGTTCATTTGCTATATCATTTAAGCAATATCCCCCAAATGCTAATGCAACATTGGTTGGAACTACTCTTTTATTCATAGAAGTAAAAGTTCCTTCTTGTTGATTCAGTGCTGGCATTGCTAAATCACTTTCACAAAGTGAGCTTATACTTATATCTGATTTTACGTTATATCCTAAAGTAAACTGACCCTTTTCTTCATCTAATTCACAAATAAGTGAAACACCCAATGTGTTTGTTTGACTTGGAATTATAAGAACATTAAAATCTGTATATTTTTGAATAAGTCCTAAAAGTTTTGCTAAGTTTTCACTTTGTGGATGAGCATACAAATCTTCACCTGCGATAAGTGAATAAGTCTCTTTTTTTGCTAAAAGTTTTTCTAATTTTTCATTAAAATCTTCAGTAGCCCCAACCATATCTAAAAGAGTATTTGTATCAACTTCTATCTCTTTTTCTACTTGCTTTGTTACTACTTTTGTGACTTCTTCTTCAACTTCTTTCTCTTCACCACTCTCTTCATCTACTACTGTTTTTTTTACTATCTCTTGAACATTCTCTTTTATACTCTCAGTAATAGTTTTTTTACTAACTGAATGAAATTTAGATAAATACGCACTTATATCTTGAGGTAATTCTTTTCCAAACAGATCTAATATAAGATAAAGAATAGCTTCTTCAACGCCTACTTTATGATTAATACTCAATAAATTTTTAGAGTAATTATCAACTATTGGATCAACTATTGGATGAAAGTAAATCCCAGCTCCTTTGTTCATAGTAAGTGCATTATTCAGTGCATATCCACTATTTGGACTATCTGTTTTAATTGCAGTTCCTACACTAATAACAAAATCACTATTTTTCACAGTTAACAAATCACCATTATATAAATTGCTTCCCGATGTTTTTGAAAAATTATGAAGAAATTTTTTGTATAAAAAAGCATCTTTGTTTACTAATTTATATCCAAATTTTTCTTTTAATTTTTGAAGTATGAAAGCTTCTTCATTTGTAATATAACTTTCAAACTCTATAGTATCAACTTTTGTTTTTAAAGCGTTTACAACATATTCTAATGCTTCTTCATCTTTTTCTTCTGCTACATTTTCAAAATCATATCCATATCTTATTCCAGCATGGATAGGAGAAAAACCATAATCATTACTCACTCTATAAATTTTATCATTTGAATTTGTGATTGAATCATGTTTTACATCATAATATATGAGTGAACAATCACTACTATGAGGATTTGCTGCTGGAATTTTTTTAAGTTCCCATGCATTTGATTTATATTGAAAGTCTGTACCGACAAGTGCACCAACAGGACAAACTGATGTACACTCACCACACTGTGTACAGTCTAACATTTCACTGCCACTTGTTGTACCTATGAGAGATTTTTGAAGTTTATTCCACATGGCATATGCATCTTTTGGAGTATTATCTTTCCAGCTTTTATCTAAAATAGCTCCACCTCTAGGAACTGTTTTAAGAGCAGATTCTCCAATCATATCTTTGCAAACAGTAACACAACGCTCACACACTATACAAAGTGATGGATCATAATGAATTCTTCCCCAATCTTTTGTAGGTCGTGGAGTATCTGCTATACAATGGCTTTGGCTATCTACTTGCATTTCTAAAGTATAATTTTGTAACTCACACTCACCACTTTGGTCACAAACACCACACTCTAAAGGATGATTTACATCATAAATTTCCATGATTGCACGGCGTTCTTTTTCTATCTCTTCATTTTTAGTAATTACGTTCATACCCTCTTTTGCTTTTGCATTACAAGAGTATACACGTTTTCCATCAATTTCTACTAAACATAACCTACAGGCTAAAGTTGGAGAACAGTTCGATAAATAACATAGAGCTGGGATAAATATATTATTTGCTCTTGCAATGTTCAAAACAAACTCACCCTCTTTTGCTTCACATGTAACGCCATCAATTGTTAATTTAATATCGCTCATTAAGATTCTCTCTTTGTTATTTTTGCAACTTTGAACCTATATGAATTATCTATATCTTCACTTGGCATCAAAGCAATTGTCCCTTTCAACGTTTTATCTAGCATAAACTTTCTATTTTGTTTTTTTACTTCTATCTCTTGCCCATCTTGTATTTTTGCTGCAACACCAAATTGAGCTGAACCAATTAATAAATTTGTTTCTTTATCACTAACATATTCAAAAACAACTGTACCATTAAAACTTTCTAACTCTTCTACTTCTTCAGGTAACACCGCCTTATTTAAACTTATATCACTTAAACATTTTGTATCTATCCCACTATAAGTTGCGATTAAATTAACAAACTTTGTTATATTCTCTGCTCTTTTGTTTAAAAACAAATCTTTACCAAAAATAATAAGCGGTGAAGAAGCATTTTGAATCATCTCATACAACTCTTCCGCTTCTTCTTCCCCTATATTAGTTTCAGCGCTAATATACCCTTCATCTAATTCATTTAAATAATTTTTTATCTCTTGTGGTAAATTTTTGTCTTTTAAAAACTCTTTTGCTAAAATCGCAACAACACCTTCTTCACTTCCTGCTTCATACCTACTAAAAAACTCTACTCTATCCATAAGAGGCAAGTCTTCCATAACAGAAATCAAAGCTATTTTAGAATTTTCTAAATCTTGAAATACTGCTTTATCATCAATCGAAAGCATTGTCCCTATTACTACTACTAAATCATTTTTCACCTATGCTTCCTTTTTATTTTTTTTAACAACTATGGTCCAATCTACTTCATTAAACTTTAATGAATTCATCAACTCATGCCCTGCTTCTTTTATTATATCAGCACTCTTTTGTACTGGTTCAAAATTTCCAATTTCAAACATAAAGATAGAAACTTCACCAATTGATGTTGATTCAACAATTTCTAACATTCTTCCATAAAAATCATCTTTTAAATGTCTTAAATCATATCTTTGCATATCATATACCCTTATCTATCAATCTCGCCAAATACGATATTTGCATTACCAATTATCGTTACAACATCAGCCAAGTAATGTCCAGGAAGAAGTTCTTGAAGAATACTTGTATGCCAAAAACTTGGAGCTCTTAATTTTAATTTATATGGATATGGGTCCCCTTGAGAATTTATATAAAAACCTAACTCTCCTTTAGGAGATTCAGTCACTACATAAACTTCTCCAACAGGAGGTCTCATACCTTGGGTTACTAGAACAAAATGTTGCATCAAAGAATAATTTTGTGTCATAATTTGTTCTTTTGGAGCTGAAATATATTTAGGTGCATTTGTCATTAATTCAGGTTTTGTTTCATAATACATTGGTATAAGTTGTTTTAAGATTTTAAGAGACTCTCTCATCTCTTTCATATGAAGCTTATACCTTCCATAACTATCACATCTATCACTTACAGGGACATCAAATTCTACTTCATCATAAAGTTCATATGGTTCTTCTTTTCTTATATCCCACGCAATTCCACTTCCTCTAAGCATAGGTCCACTACAACCCCAAGATTGTGCCATTTCAGGAGAGATAATACCAACATCTTCAAGTCTCATTTTCCAAATACGATTTTGGTCTAATAAACCCTCATATGTTTCAATAGCTGCAGGCATTTTTTCAATAAATTTCATTAATGATGCTGTCCAGTCTTTTGGAAGATCTAAAGGAACTCCACCAATTCTTACACTAGAATGAGTAAGTCTTGCACCACAATAATCTTCAAAAAGATCCATTGCATATTCACGTTCTCTAAATGCATATAAGAAAACTGTCATTGCCCCTACATCTAAAGCATGAGTAGCAATCCAAAAAAGGTGAGAAGTTATACGTGAAAGTTCTAATAACATCATTCTTATTACTTTTGCACGCCTTGGAACATCTAAATCAATGAGTTTTTCAACAGCTAGTGCAAAACCATAGTTATTTGAGGTAGAAGCAATATAATCCATACGATCTGTTGTAGGTAAAAATTCATTATATATCATGTTTTCAGCCATCTTCTCCATACCACGATGAAGATATCCAACATCAGGAGTCGATTTAGTTACTAACTCTCCATCAAGTTCAAGAATAAGACGTAATTGTCCATGTGAACTTGGATGCTGAGGGCCGAAGTTGATAATCATAGTATTATCATCTCTCTCAAACACTAAGTTTTCAAAAAATGGTTGAAGTTTATTCACTTTTTGCATGTTATTTTCTCTCTTTTATCATGGTAACATCTGATTTTTTAAGCTTTCTAACAATAGCTACACCACCTTCTTCTTGATAATCTGTATCTGTTGGTTCTTCACTATAATCAGCACCAAAAGGAACTTCATGTTTAACTCTTGAAAATCTTTGAGTATCTTTTTCTACTATTCTTGCACCATCCCTCTCTTCTGGACCAATTATATCTCGATACTCTTTACCAAAAATTTTATCTATCTCATACCACTGTGCTTCTTCATCTCCATGAAGTGGATATGTTTTACGAAGAGGATGATCATGCCAATCATCAGGCATAAGAATTCTTTTCATATAATGATGACCTATAATACGAACACCATACATATCATACATTTCTCGCTCAGCCCAATCAGCACTCTTATAAACACTTGTTACACTCTGAATTTCTTCTTTTTCTTTTATGAAAAACTTTACACGCATTCTTTTTCTTTTACATGTAGATAACATCTGATAAAATATCTCAAACTCTCCACTACGTGCAAGCCAATCAATAGCGCTTAGTTCACTTAAAAAATTATATTTTAACTCATCTCGTAAAAAAGTTAATACTTTTACATTATCTGTTGCATTGATATATACTACGAGTTGTTCTCTTTGTATATATGCCTCATGTACTTTGAATGAAGCTTTTAATAACTCTACATCTTTTGCAAATATCTCATCACTACTAACATCTAGTTTAGGAATTTGAGGTGATACATAAAATCTATCATTGTAGTAAGATTTTGCCTGTACATTCTTTTTGTCTTTATAGGCTCTCATTACACTAACCTTTTTGGTCTCAATTTTCTCGATGCACTCTCAGTTCTTACTTTTTTTTGTAAAAGCATCAATGCATATTGTAAAGTTTCAGGACGTGGAGCGCAACCTGGTAAATAAATATCAACAGGAATTATTCTATCAGCTCCTTGTACTGTTGCATAAGTATTAAACATACCACCAGTATTTGCACAACTTCCCATACTAATAACCCATTTAGGCTCAGTCATTTGATCATATAATCTTCGCATAAAAGGCGAATGTTTTTTTGTAAGAGTTCCTGCAATGATTAATACATCTGATTGTCTAGGGCTTGCTCTAAAAATTGTTCCAAATCTATCAAAGTCATACCGACTTGCACCCGTTGCCATCATTTCAATCGCACAACAAGCTAATCCATATGTCATTGGCCATAATGAATTACTTCTACCCCATTGAACAAGTTTATCTACAGTAGTAAGAGCGACAGGAAGTCCTCCTTCACTAAGATAATTTATCTTATGCTGTGCCATTCGAGTGCTCCTTTTTTCCACGCGTATACAAAACCAATTGCCAATAATAAAACAAAAAGTACCATTTCAATAAATCCAAACCAACCCAGTATTTTAAAGTTTACTGCCCATGGAAACATGAAAATTATTTCTACATCAAACAGTATAAATAAAAGAGCAAAAAGATAAAAATGTGCAGAAATTTTATTTGGCTGCTTACTTACCTCTGGCCCACATTCATAAATGGTAAGTTTTAACTTTTCAGTATCTAATCTTGCCATTCTTCTAGAAACAATTCTTGCTACAACAGTTATGCCATAAAATACAGCAACACCAAATGCTAAGAGGAAAAATGCTCCAAAATAAGGATGAGCAAAATCCATATGTGACAACTGTGTCATGGAAGGTCCTTCTAAAATTAATATCAACTCAGATAAGTAATTTTATCTGAATTCATATAATTTTTATTTTAAAATATTATTTATTTCTCACTAGTAAGAAATCCCATGGATTTTTCTTCACCGAATAATCCTGCTTTTTCTCTTTCAATTGCATTTTTAAAGTCTTCCATACAAAAGATAGGTTCTTCTTTGATAGCTACTCTTAAAGCACAATTTTTCAAAACTAATTTTATTTGTCCACCACTAAGTTTATATTTTGCCAACTCTTCTATAGAAAAGTTTGCTTCATATACGGCCATCTCTGGTAAAAGCTTTTGCCAAAGTTCAATTCTTTGTTTTAATGAAGGTTTTTCAAAAGCCACTTTATAATCAAATCTTCTTGAAAATGCACTATCTATAGTTTCAAGTAAATTTGTAGTTGCAATTAATACTCCATTGAACTTTTCAATTTGCTCTAAAAATATATTTTGCATTTGATTATGCATTTTATCTACACTACCACCAGCTTCTGATACACGTGCACTTAAAAATTGATCTGCTTCATTAAGTAACAAAACTGGTTCACTTTTTGTTTTAAGACTCAAATCTCTGTAAGTGTCAAAGATACTTCTAACATTTTGTTCACTCTCTCCAACATATTTTGAAAGAATTTTTGAACAATCAAAACTAAGTACTCTTTTTTTCATAGATTTTGCAAGTGAAAGTGCTGTCATAGTTTTACCAGTTCCAGGAGGTCCATAAAAAATAATCTTAGCATCTATTCCACCACGTCTCTCTTTAACTCCCCATTCACGAAGAAGTTTCATAACATTTCTATCAACTTGTTTTAATAAATTATCTAATAACTCTCTTGTTTTAGGGCTCAATACCACATCAGCTAAAGAAGTTTTAGGATCTATCAACTCAAATAATTCTTGTTCACGTATAAGCATATCGAGTTTAATTTTTTTAGCTTTTTTCTCTTTATTTGGATGCATAATATTTTGAAGTAACTCTTCACTTATAAAAAAACTTCTAGTTACTCCTCCAAAACCATTGAGCATCTCATCATAATCAATAATGTCATTCTCTATTAATTTTGAACCCTCTTCTAATAAAGCTCTATTTTTTATTTTTTCATAATCATCAAAACTAATAAGATTTACAAGAGTGTTCATATCTCTTAAACTCTCAAATTCACTTGCATACTCTTCTTTTAAAAGTGCTAAAAATATAACCTGTTCTTTTTGATTAAGTTCATGTTCTTCAAATATTTTTTCTACAACAATATCAATTTGTGTTGATTCTACCCTCTGAGTAATTCTTGATTCTAGTAACTGTAATTTACTTTTAATTCTACTTATACTAATCGAATTATCTGTTAAATTCTGTTTATCGCCACTAAGTTTTTGGTAAAGTTCGATTCTGAGAAATTGGTCTTTTAAATATTCTAAGTGATCCTCATAAGATGAAACTTCAGGAAGTTCCATATCCAAAGTACCATCTTCTAAAAGTTTTAAAAAAGAGCTACTTAAAGTTATGGTTGAATTTAAAAGCTCTATATTAGATACTTCTGCAACTCTTAGATTAACAAAATTACCATGCGTAACCCAACCTTGATCTAAAAGATTTTTTATTACTGCTAACTTCGATAAATGTTGATACTCTTTATCACCAAAAAGGTCTACTAAAACATCTAGTGAAACAACTTCTATATTACCCCTTATATATTGTTTGGTCATATTTTTGAGAATAGTTGCCTCTTCTTTTGTGCATTTTAACTGCTCAAAAATTTTACTTTTTTCAATACTGTCATTTTCTAAAAAATCAATTAAGTAGTGCACTAAACTTCCTATTTTATTATGTAAATATGTATCTTGATATATTAGCATAACAAAAAGATGATAGAGATTAAGACGAAAAGTAACTTCTCGTCTTAAGATTATTTAGAGAATATCCCTTTATGAATTTGTTCTTTAAGTACCCTCTTAAGAACCTTTCCAGTAGCATTTTTAGGAAGCTCTTCTACAAAATATATATGCTTAGGAATTTTAAAATTTGCTAAATGAGTTTTAAGATATTTTTTGACTTCTATCTCTTTTAATTCTACTCCATCTTTAAGCTGAATAAATGCCATAACTTCTTCATCATTTACATCATTTTTTATACCAATTACAGCAGCTGTATCAATTCCTGTATACAGATGTAAAACTTCTTCTATCTCTCTTGGATAAATATTGATTCCTTTAGAGATAATCAAATCTTTTTTTCTATCTACAATAAAAATGAAACCATCTTGATCAACTTTTCCTAAATCCCCTGTTAAGAGCCATCCATTGAGTATAGTCTCATCAGTAGCATCAGGACGATTTAGATAACCTTGCATTACACAATCACCTTTTACGATAATCTCTCCAACTTCTCCAGCAGGAAGTTCAACCATCTCTTCATTGACTATTTTTACTTCATAACCAGGTAATGGCAAACCAACAGAAAGAGGTTTTTGTTTATCAAGTCTATTTACAGCAACAGCAGGAGAACACTCGCTAAGTCCATAACCTTCAGTAAGAACTGCATTTTTGAACTTTGCATTAAAGTCATTCAAAACTTTTTCACTTAGTGGCGCACTCCCTGAAATAAATATTCTAATTTTGTTAAACCATAAAAAATACCATGGTATTTTTGCTTTTACTAAAGAGTTATACAGAGTTGGTACACCTAAAAATATTGTCACTTTTTTTAATAATGCTTGTTTTAATACATTGGCGAATGGAAATACCGATTTTATAATAACAACTGAAGAATTGGCAAATATAGGTAATATCACCATAACAGAAAGTGTAAAAGAGTGAAACATTGGCAAAAATACAATAAATCTATCTTGTGCTGTTATCCTAAATGCATCTTTTGCCCCTACTGCATTTGAAAAAAGATTTCTATAACTTAACATAGCCCCTTTAGGTTTACCAGTCGTTCCTGAAGTATAAACTATACATGCTAAATCATCTAATGAAGGGGAGCCTAAAAGTTGTTCTTGAGTATCTATGTTGTTAATGACTTCTGAAAAACTATAATTTTTTTCATCAAACTTATCGTAATCTTCTGTCCACACTATCTTCTCTACTGTAGTTGAATATAAAAGATTTTTTGTTTCTTTAGCAAGTGATGGAGAGCTTATAAGCATTTTAGCACTACAATCATTAACAATATATTCAAACTCTTCATGCTTTAAAAAAGTATTAATAGGAACAGCAACTGCACCTATTTTTGTAATCGCAAAAAGGGCTATCATAAACTCTGCTGAGTTACCAACTATTATAGCAACCCTATCTTTAGTTTTTATCCCACTTACTTCTAAAAATCTTGCAAATGTATCTATTTTTTGTTTAAAATCAAGGTTATTAACTTTTTTCTTTTCTATAAAAATAACTGTTTTTGAAGGATTTACCTTTGCATTTTCCTCAATCGCTTCATAAAAATTCTCATACTTATACTCTAACATGCACTATCCTTAACCTTACCCACATTGGTGGCTTATATTTGTTCTTAATTTTTGTAAAGTGCAAATATAAGCCATCTATGCTAATAGATGGCTTAAAGTTAAGTTTTTTTAGAATTTATATTTGAATGATACAGTAGCCAAATGTGCTTCAGAATCTGTGAATGTACCATTTGTTGCTGCATTAGCTGATCCATTAAGTACTGTTCTACTCTCTTTTTTATCATAAAGATAAGCAAAACCTATTTTCATATCTTTATTTACTTTATACTCTATACCAAAAGAGTAAAGTTTTGCATCAGACTCTGGTAATTCAAAACCTATGGTTTCATCAGGGGCACCATTTTCATCTATAGCAAAACCTAACATAAATTTTAATTTATCACTATACTGATGAGTCACACCTATACGATAAGCATTTGCATCTTTCCAATTTTTTGAAATCGGTAAATCAAAACCTGCTAATGGTCCTGTTGTTAAATCAACAGCATAATTAAAATCTAAATCTTTATAATCAGACCAATACGTTCTTTCATATACAAATTCAAATGTTGTTTTATTCATAGTATAAGCTGCTGCTAAAGTTAATGAAGCTGGTAAGGGTATAGTTACACTCGTATCTCCATCATACAAACCCCCAGCTAGAGTTGCTGTTCCTTCTTCCGTTAAATCTACTTTTGAACGATATGTCGTTGCTAAAGTAAGATTTTCAATTGGTTTGTAACTTAAAGCTAAATTATAACCAAAATCAATTGAATCCCCTTCTAAATCTCTTTTACGTGAAGACTGTCCCAATAAAGTAGCATCACTTTTTACGATACCCTCAGAATAAACAGCCCGTAAACCAAAACCAATTGAAAATTGATCGTTTACTTTATAAGAAATATTCGGATTTAACTCTATTACTTTTAAAGTAAACTCTTCTGCTGTTGCTTTTGCATATGCATCATCCCACCTCTTAGAAAGTCCTCCAGGGGCTACCATTGATAAACCAAATCTAAAATCATTTACAAAAGGAGAAACATAATGAAAAGTAGGCAAATAAAATGTTTCTTTTTTTGATTCGCTGTTAAAAGTAGAACTCACACTATCAGTATATTTAACACTAGGAAGGTTTATATAAGTCAAAGCCATTTCCATTTGAGAAATGTCTTCCATCCAAGACATATTTGCAGGATTATAATAACTCGCATCTGCGCCATTTGCATTTGCAACATAAGCTGCACTTAAAGCTGTACTATTGAGTGATTGTTCAGGAATTCTCCATCCTGATGCATTTAGTGTTGCTGCACTTAAACCAAGCAGTGCTGCAACTTTAACGTAATTTTTCATTAAAATCTCCAAAAGTTATTTAACTAAACTATATAAAAGCTCAATTTCCTGTCCCCATATAGTATCGTCTATAGTTTCAAGTACCATTGGAATATCATCTATCCTATCATCATTCATAATAAGCTCAAATGCTTCTAAGCCTAACTTACCCTTACCAATACTATCATGTCTATCTACACGACTTCCTAGTTCTGGTTTTGAATCATTTAGATGCATACCCATTAAATACTTGAATCCAACGATTGTATCAAACTTCAGCATAGTTTCCTCATATGTTTTTGGTGACCGAAAGTCATACCCTGAAACAAATAAATGGCATGTATCTATACAAACACCCACTCTCTCTTTATCGCATGAATTTTGCATCAAAAACCCTAAATGTTCCATCTTATAACCTAAGTTACTTCCCTGACCAGCTGTATTTTCAACTACAAGTTTCACACCATTTGTTTGTCTTAAAGCTTCATTCATTGACTCACTTATAAGTTCTAAACAATTATCTTCACTTATAAGTTTTAAATGACTTCCTGGATGAAAATTAAGTCTATCAATTCCAAGTTGTTCACATCTTTTTATTTCATCTATAAATGCACTCAGTGATTTTTCTCTTTTTTCAACTTCAGGATGCCCTAGATTAATCAAATAACTATCATGTGGCAATATATGTTTTGCTAGAATTTCTGATTTTTCTAACTCTTGTTTAAACTTAGAAATAACCTCTTCATCTAAAGGTTTTGCAACCCATTGTCTTTGATTTTTTGTAAATAGTGCAAAAGCACGTGCACCTATTTTTTTTGCATTTATTGGAGCATTAAAAACTCCACCACTTGCACTAACATGTGCTCCTATCATTTTCATTTTTTTAGTTCCTTTAATTTTATTAATATTCCATTTTTTTTGTCTTTAAAATACAAATTATTATTTTCTACTTTGTACGTTATATCATAAGAGTTAGTTTTAATTCTTTGTTCAAATCCATTCTCATTTTTTTGGATGTTTTTTTGATTGTATATGGGTTGTAAATTAAAAAGTTCCTCTATAAAATTTTCATAATGTCTAAAATTAAAAAATTCATAATTAAAAGCTTCTTTTGCAAAACAAATAGCATTTAAACAAACTTGATTTTCTACATGTAAATCAAATATAGGAGATGAAGCAGAAAAAATTTGTAAATTTAATCTAGTATCATCTTTTTTAACAAAACCTGTATCAGCTAAGGCTATTTTAGGATTTTTAATTACCATATAATAAGCTTTTGAAGATGTATAAGGTATTGTTGTCGTACATCCAATAAAAAGTATGGCTACTACTAAAAATATATATTTATACATTGGCTAATCTTTTATTTCTAAAATACGTACCAAGTTCTGCACTTAGCATCCCAAACAAAATCAAACCTGCTCCCATAAGCTGAACTGCATGGAACTCTTCTCCTGCAAAATAATAACCAAAAATACCTGCACTTACTGGCTCCATTGTAAAAATAATTGCCGTTTTTGCTGGTGTTGTAAACTTTTGCATAACTGTTTGTGTAAAAAAAGCAAAAATAGTAGCAAACAAAACTGTTATGATTATCGCTTCTAAAAATACTCCATCAAAACTTTTTGGCTGTATGTGCCCATCTAATGCAATGGCTCCAAAAAATGATAGCATAGAAACAACTGCAAATTGTATTGTTACAAGTAAAAATGCACTATATTTTTTTGCATAAACATCAGTAAAAGTAATTTGTAAAGCAAACATAGCTGCACAAATTAAAGAGTAAAATTCTCCATAACTAAAACCGCCTAGTGTTTCATTGTTTGTTAAAAAATAAAGTCCCACTACAGCACACACTGCTCCAAATAAAGAGTATATAGAGGCTTTTTTCTTAAAAATCAGAAACACTGCAAAAGGGACAATAACAACATTAAGCCCAGTAATAAATGCAACTGTTGATGAATAAGTATAAGATAAACCAAAAGTTTGAAAAGCAAAACCTAAAAACATAAATACACCCAAAACAAAACCTGCTTTTAAAGTGGGTTTGTCTAATTTTTTTATTTCTTTGAAAGATAAAAGGCCCATTAAAATCGTAGCAATAAAAAACCTCCAAAAAAGAAAGATATACACTGGTGTACCTTCTATAGCATCTTGAACAATAAAAAATGTTCCACCCCAACATATAGCAACGAGCAATAATGAAAAATCTGCCCCAAATTCTTTTAGTTTACTTTTTATCAATAAAATCCCCTAATCATATAAAATGAGTATATTACCATAATGACATCTATTTACAAAAATTGTTACTTTTAATTCAAATTTATCAAAAAACTTCTATTCTTCTAAATATAATTTAACATCTTATAATTTTAGTGATATAATATTTGGATTAAAAATTTATACCTATGTGAGGAAAGAATATGAAATTAAAGCTTTTTGTTTTTATATTAATACCTCTTACTCTAACTACTTCATTTGCCAACGAATTAACTCCTGCTGAAATTTTTAAAGACTGTGCAAAGTGTCATGGCAAAGATGGGAAAAATCCTGCTTATGGAAGAAGTGCTCCTATAGCTGGACAAAAAGTTGAAGACTTAATACAAACTATTAATGTCTATAGAAATAATGAGTTTAGGGCCAAAGGAGTTACTACCGTAATGGCAAAAAGAGTGAGAATTTTAACAGATAAGCAAGTTAAAGAATTGGCGATTTTCATCTCAAAAATGGGAAAAAACTAAAATATCTATTCTAAATGTTTCTAATTGTGATTCATCTTAATAATGCTTAAATTTTATACAATAGTTACAAAAATAAGCCTTTTTTTTTAGTTTATTTTTATATTAAGACTGATAGAATGACCGCTTAAGTCATTTCAAAGAAAGGTTTCAATGGACCAACCAATTATAAGTATGAAAAATGTAGATAAGTATTATGGTGATTTTCATGTACTTAAAAACATAGATTTCTCTGTACAAAAAGGAGAAATAGTCGTTATATGTGGGCCTAGTGGAAGTGGTAAATCCACTCTTATAAGATGTATAAATAGACTTGAAGAGATAGATAGTGGAGAGTTACTTGTAGAAGGTAAAGACTTATATAATAAAAACGTTAATTTAAATCAACTACGAGCAGAAACAGGTATGTTGTTTCAACATTTTAATTTATTTCCTCACCTTACAATTTTAGAAAACATAACAATAGCACAAACAAAGGTAAAAGGAACTTCTAAACACGATGCCAATGAAATTTCTTTAAAACTATTAGAAAAAGTTGGACTTGCACACAAAGCAGAAGGTTATCCAAGTGAACTAAGTGGTGGGCAAAAACAACGTGTTGCAATAGCAAGAACTCTTGCTATGACACCTCAAATAATTCTTTTTGACGAACCAACAAGTGCATTAGATCCAGAAATGATTGGTGGAGTATTAGACGTTATGCGTGATCTTGCACATGAAAACTATACTATAGTCTGCGTAACTCATGAAATGGGTTTTGCAAAAGAAGTATGTAATCGTGTTGTATTTATGGATGAAGGAGAAATTTTGGAAGAAGCAACTCCACAAGAGTTTTTTACAAATCCAAAAACAGATCGTGCTCAAAAATTTTTAAAAGAAGTATTAGTACATTAAAAAATAAAATCTTAAGGAGAAAATATGAAAAAAATTCTTGCTGCATTAATTTTAATGCTTGGGCTGAATAGTATGGCTGATGATATTAGCCTATGGCAAAAATCAACACTAAATCAAGTTGTACAAAAAGGTGTTTTAAGAGTTGGTCTAGAACCTGGTTATATGCCTTTTGAAATGAAAGACAAAAAAGGAAATATCATAGGATTTGACGTTGATATGGCTAAAGCAGTAGCAAAAGCCATGGGTGTTAAATTAGAATTTGTTCCAACTGCATGGGATGGTATTATTGCTGGTCTTCTTACAGGAAAATATGACATAATCATGTCAGGCATGACAGTTACTCAAGAAAGAAACTTAAAAGTTAACTTTGCTAACCCTTATATCAGTGTTGGACAAACAATTATAGCGGCTAAAAAGCATGCTGGTAAAACGTGGAAAGAGTTAGATAATGCAAAATATACTGTAGTTACTAAACTAGGTGTTACTGGTGAAATAGCAACTAGAAAAATGTTTAAAAAAGCAAAAATCAGAACTTTTGAAACAGAAGCTGATGCAGCACAAGAAGTAATGAATGGTAATGCTGATGCTTTTGTTTATGACAAACCATACAATGCTATATTCTACGCACAAAAAAAAGCTACTGGACAAATTATTCATTTAGATGAAGACTTAACTTATGAACCATTAGGATGGGCTGTAAGAAAAGGTGATCCTGATTTTATTAACTGGTTAAACAACTTCTTAAATCAAGCAAAACACGATGGTACATATGCAAAAATATACTCTAAGTGGTTTGAAAGAGACGCTTGGCAAAAAAAGGTAATGTAATAAATGGCAAAAACGAAACAATCGCTTTTCCACAATAAAATATTCGGTCACTCTGTGGCCGTACTTTTTTATGTATTGATAGGGTATTTTTTATTTAATGCTGCTTCCGAAATGAATTATATTTGGAAATGGACTAGCGTTCCAAAGTATTTTGTATATGAAAAAACAGAAGTAATTGAAGCACCATTTGATGGTGTTGTGAGTATAAAAGAAAATGGTACAATTGTAATAAATAGTGATGATGACAGTAAAGAGATAACTATCCCTAGTGAATATACTCTTGTAGTTCATAATGGTGATGAATTGTTCGAAATGGATAACATTGCAACAACTACAGCTTGGAAAATGGGTCCACTTTTAGAAGGTTTACTCATTACTTTAAAAATATCTGGATTTTCAGCAATTTTAGCTTTTACTATAGGTATATTACTAGCTTTTATGAGAATTTCAAGCTTTCAATTTTTAAAAGATATTGCAACTGTATACATTACTATTATTAGAGGAACACCTCTTCTTGTCCAAATATTTATATTTTATTTTATAGTCGCAACAATTTTCGATTTAGAACGCTTTATAGCAGGTGGATTATCTCTTGGTATATTCTTTGGCGCATATATTGCTGAAGTTTTAAGAGGGGCAATTCAATCAATAGACAAAGGTCAATACGAGGCAGCTAAATCACTTGGTATGAATTATCCTCAAACTATGACTTATATTATCATGCCTCAAGCACTAAAGCGAGCTCTACCAACGCTAGTAGGTGAAATGATTGCCTTAGTAAAAGATTCTTCTTTAGTTTCTGTAATTTCTATCACAGATTTGACAAAAGTAGGACGTGAAATAGTTGCAAATACTTTTTCTCCATTTGAAACATGGATAATAGTTGCTGCCATGTATTTTTGTATAACTGCACTTCTTGCACTTTTAGGAAGTAGGTTAGAAAAAAGAATGGCTAATAGCGGTGGTATGTAGGAAATCCTACATACCTCTAAAAATTATAGTCTTTTAATTCTTGATTAAGACTATTTAAGATTTCTTTTTCTCTAAATTTTACATAATCAATAATTTTATCTTTTTCATCTAACTCAGGATAAATTTTTATACAATACCTATATGAATCTCTGTACTCTATGATATTTAAAACTTCCCCTTCTACTTTAATCAAATGAACTTCTTGAGTATTATTTATTTTTAACGGAATATTGAGTTCTATTTTAGCACCTGCATATATACCATTGTTTGATTCACTAACAACACCTACCCCTGCTACTGATAAATCATATAACTTTCCTTTAGTCATTGATTCTTTATCTGATAGGAGTACTACTTCTGCCATAATTTCTGGATATACTCTGACAGCTTCTCTTTGTGTTGCTGGCATATTTAAAAGATAATTAAAATTCTTTAAAACTACAATATTATTTGAAAAATCATTGTAAACTATATCTGCTTTAACATAATTATTAAAATTATTATCTTTTAATATATATGCAACACCATCCATTTTCATAGCAATACCTTGAATTTGAATAGTCTTAAAAGTAACCTCATTATCTTCAATGTTCATCACAATAGCACTATGACGAATAGGAATACCTTTATAAAGATTAAAAAAGATAACTTCTTCACCATTATCTTTTATATCTTTAAAAATATCTATTATATTATGTCCTGGTGAAAAGTTATCTAATCTATCAAAGTTTACATGCTTGATTTTATGTCGATTTTTATTTGAAATTTGTGTTGCAAACTGCTCAAGATACTCAGAAATAAATGATACAAAAGTTCCCATATACTTTTCGTACTCTAAATGTTTTTCTGTTGACTCTTTAATATAATTTGTTAAAAGAAAAAGTATACTTTTTGTAATTAAAAAGTTTAACATTATTCCTTTATCTTTCATTTCAATAAAAATATCTTTTTCATTAGTTGTAAAAAAAATATCTATATTAAAAAAATCTTTGTAAATTAGTTTTGCTATCATTTGTATTGTTTTTTGAGGATAACTTTTATCATGAGATTCATACAATGATACAAAATAATCAATAAATTCCAACTCATATTTATCAATAAACTCTGATGAGCATTCAAGAAAACTGTCTATTTCACTACGTTCTATCATTGATTTTGCTCTAACAAAATATTTTTTAAATCTAATGAAATTTTCGTACCTTTTCCTTTTTTTGAAAAAATATTTATAAAAATCTTAGATTCATCACAATAATTTTTCACTATATTAAGTCCTATTCCTACACCTTTTTTTGAATCATCACTCTGATAATATCTATCAAAAACTCTAAATATTTCAGACTCATCCATTCCTATACCTTGATCTTCTATGTTTAGTTTACCATTTTTTAATGACAAATTAATACTTTTTCCATTTTTATTATATTTTATTGCATTATCTACAAGATTTCCTATAGCTTTTATAAAACCATGTTTATCTGCATTTACATGTAAAGATTCTACACTTGACTCAATCTTTACATGTAGCCCTTGTGCTTCTACTTTTTCTTTGACTTCTTCAATGACATCTTTAACATCAAAATTTTCTTTCAAATCATATCTTACTTCTCGTTTTATATAATAATCCATATCTTTATACAGTCTATCTAAATCAACACAAGCCAATCCTACCCTATCTAGTCGTTTTAACTTTTTGCTGTCTTTTTCATTCATCCTTAACATTTGCAAGTTTGCTTTTATAACTGATAAAGGGATATTTAACTCATGAAGAGTATCTTTAAGCAATAATTCTAAAAGATAATTAGTTTTAAACATAGGAGAAAGTAAATAGTGTATAGTCATATATATGCTAAAAATAAAAATTATAAAAAAAAGACAAAAAAAAGCAACCTTTACTAATGGTAACATAGCAGAAAAATTTACTAAAAACAGAGCAATAAATAGTACAAATGAAATACTACAAACACTTATCGTCGCTAATATAAGTAAACGTTTTTCACTAGATTTCAAGTCTATAACCAATCCCTCTTATATTTGATATAGAATCTTTTCCTAAAATTTTTTTCAAATTATTTACATACACTCTTATTGAACCACTATTTGAGTTATCGTTTGTACACCATAGTTTTTCTTCTATCATCTCTTTAGTTACTACTTGTGTACGATTTGTTAAAAGAAGATGAAGAAGTTCAAAATCTTTTAAATTTATCAAAACTTCATTTCCATTACATGTGAGATTTTTTCTATCTACATTCAAAGAATACTCATCATTGATGACCATTACTCTATCGTTATATCCTCTATCTCTTGATATAATTGCTTCTATTCTAAACCATAATTCATCTAAATCAAATGGTTTTTTTATATAATCATCTGCCCCACTTTTAAACCCTTCTAATAAACTCTGCTTATCTGTAAAAGAGGTTATAAAAATAGCAGGTGTTTTATCTCCTGAGTCCCGTAACGATCTTAAAAACTCAAATCCATTACTTGTTGGTAATTTAACATCAATAAGATATATATCAAATCTATTTTCAAAACATATTTCATATGCTATTTCTATATTTTTTGCCAAAATAACTTCACAGCCATATTGACTCAAAAAATCTTCATATGTTTCTAAAAGAAGTTCATTATCCTCTAATACTAAAACTTTATAGACCAAGCTAGCTCCTCTCCTGCAAACATCGGCACTACATCACCATAACTATTTGGAACTTTAAATGGTGTTTTTTCTAAAACTATATTTTTTTCAAGTGGTTTAAAACTATAAATTTTCTGTGCATTATTGCTAACAAAAGATTGTAAATTTTCTAGGACATTATTTTTCTCAAAAAGCCCAGCCAATGCTTGAAGTGCAATTGGTGCTGTAAAAACCCCAGCAGCACATCCACAACACTCTTTTTTATGCGTTGGGTGAGGAGCTGAGTCACTTCCAAACATAACTTTAGGATGCCCACTCAAAGCTACTTTTAAAAGGGCTTCTCTATCTTCATATCGTTTTGCTATTGGTTTACAAAAAAGGTGAGGTTTAAGCATACCACCTGCTACATCATCTAAAGTAATAAAAAGATGTTGTAGTGTAATTGTTGCATAAAGATTGTCATATTTTTCGAGTAAATCAACACTATTTTTTGTAGTAATATGTTCCATGATAATTTTTAATTTAGGGAAATTTGAAGCAAATTGCTCATATACTGAGCCAAATTCAGCCTCTCTATCCATAACAAAACCATTAGTTTCTCCATGAACACAAAGTGGAATTTCAAGTTCACTCATCGCCTCAAAAGTCTCTCTTAGACTCTCTATATCCATGCTTGTTACACCACCTTCAGAGTTTGTAGTTGCTCCTGAAGGGTATAATTTTATAGCACTTATATACTTTTTTGCCTCTTTTAAAAAATCATACGTATAATCATTGCGAAAAAAAAGTGTCATAAGAGGTTCAAACTTTTCATTTCCTATAGCACTCATAATTCTTTGTTTGTACTCTTTTAAAGCTTCTATTGTTGTAACTGGTGGTACAAGATTTGGCATAATAATAGCATTTGAAAACGTTTGTGCACTCAATGGTGCTACTACTTTTAACATCTCTGCATCTCTTAAGTGAAGATGCATATCTAATGGTGCTTTTATGGTTATAGTCATTTATTTTCCCTTTTTTAGTACTTTCATTATAGCTAATTAAAAACTAATATTAATTGAATATTAAGTACAAGTATGCGAAAATCCTAGTACTTATAGACAAAAAGTAATAGATAAACAAGTAAGTGTTTTAAACACTTGCGACGTACATTGAAAAATTCGATTTTTCTCTTTTAACTTTTTAGTATTTCAGATTTTGCACTTGTGCAAATAATGCTGTATTAAAGATGTAGAGATTGATAAGCTATTTTTCATAAAACTATCCCTCTCCTCTTTCATCACAGCATACACTAATGATAAAAGGAAAGAGATGTTAGTTTTAGAGATTGAAGATATAAAAACCCTTATTTCAAAGATAGGTTATAAAGAGTTTTATTTAGAGTTAATCAAAACAATGGAAGAAGATTATAGTGCGTGGGAAAGTTTTGATAAATGTCCAAGAGTTGCAAATCATGTAGATGGTGGTGTGATTGAGCTTATGCCAATCTCCAATGATACCCTATACTCTTTTAAATACGTCAATGGACACCCTAAAAATCCAACTCAGCACAAAATGACAGTCATGGCGACAGGTCAGCTCTCTTTGACGAAAACTGGTGAGCCTCTTATGTTTACAGAGATGACACTTTTAACTGCTTTAAGAACAGCAGCAAACTCTGCTATGGCGGCAAAATATTTAGCAAAAAAAGATTCTCGTATCTTAACTCTTATAGGAACTGGGGCTCAAAGTGAATTTCAATACTTAGCATTTTCATATATTTTTGACTTAAAAGAAGTGAGATACTACGATACTGACCCAAAAGCGATGGAAAAATTTGCTACAAATATGAGCCAATACAATATTTTATTAACTCCTTGTAAAGATGCCTATGAAGCGACTCAAGGAGCAGATATTGTCACTACATGTACAGCAGATAAAAGATACCAAACTGTTTTAACAAAGGATATGATTCAAAAAGATGTATTTATCAATGCACTTGGTGGAGATTGTCCTGGTAAAACAGAACTTCAAAAAGAATTAGTAGAAGAGTCTACAGTTGTCGTGGAGTTCTTAGAACAAGCAAAAATAGAGGGTGAAATCCAACAACTCTCTTCAAGCTTTACATGTACAGAAATTTATGAAATTATTAGAGGTGAAAAACAACTCAATGTTGCTACTCATGGAACTATTATTTTTGATTCTGTTGGTTTTGCCTTAGAAGATTATTCGGTACTTCGGTTGATATATAATTTAGCACAAAAAAACAATATAGGAAAAGAGATGAATCTCATACCAAAACTCAATGATGTCAAAAATCTTTTTTCTCTATTATAGGAAATATGATGCCAGATAATTCAAAACATATCAAAATAATTGAAGTTTATTCAGATATTGCCGGACATAAAAAAGGTGCTTCTTTAGGCTTAGATGCACTAAGAAACAGTTCAAAAGAGTTAGACTCAACATACTATGAAAAGTTTGAAACAGAAAATATTCTTCATGAAAATAACGCTTTTGAAAAACCAAGTGAATTTGAACATGCAAAATATATTGATAAAATTTATCTTGTAATTTCTAGATTAGCCCAAAGAGTAAAAAAACTAAGAGAAGAAAATCTTTTTCCTATTGTTTTAGCAGGTGACCACTCTAGCTGTGCAGGAACTATGCATGGTCTTAAAATGGCTCATCCAAATGAAGAGATAGGCGTAGTCTATATAGATGCTCATGCGGACATTCACTCTCCTTATACTAGTGGTTCAGGAAATATGCATGGTATGCCTTTAGCTGTTGCTTGTGCACTTGATAATAGTGAATCAAAAATCAATGAACCAAATAAAAAAGAGAAAGAGTATTGGAATAAATTAAAATATCTAGTTACAAATGAGCCTTCCATAAAACCTGAAAATATAGTTTTTTGTGCATTACGAGATTATGAAGGAGAGGAAAAAGTTCTCATAGAAAAATATAAAATTCCAACATACTCGGTAGAAGAGATTACTTTTAAAGGTATACAAAATGTAGTAGAAGAGATTTTTAAAAAACTATCTTACTGTAAACATATTTATATCTCCTTTGATGTAGATAGTATTGACCCTTTATATGTTCCAGGAACTGGAACTCCAGTAACAAATGGCTTATCTTATGAACAAGCAATGCAATTAAATTTAGAATTAATAAAAAATGAAAAAGTTTGTTGTTGGGAGATGGCTGAAATAAACCCTCTTTATAATAACAATAAGGACGATTCAAAAAGAGTTTTTAAAATTTTAGAGAAAGTAACGAATAACTTATTGAAATATTATTAGAAAAAGTGAGGAGAAATCCTCCCCACTTTTTTATATTAGACTTTTGATTTTACAAATTCAGGGTAGGCTTCAACACCACACTCTTCTAAATCAAGTCCTTCGTATTCATGTTCTTCATCACTTCTAAGTCCAATAGCTTTTTTAATAACTACAAATATAATAAGTGAAATTGTAAAAGTAAATAATCCCACTACAACAATACCTTTTAATTGTGCTAAAAGTGAAAAATCAGCAAATAAAGCAACTGCAATAGTTCCCCAAATACCATTTACCAAGTGAACAGAAAGAGCACCAACAGGATCATCAATTTTAAACTTATCAAAAAATGGAACAGCGTAAACAACTAAAGCTCCACCAATAGCACCAATTACAATTGGCTCCCACAAACCAACAACATCTGCACCTGCAGTGATAGCTACAAGTCCACCAAGTGCGCCATTAAGAATCATTGTGATATCTAATTTTTTATACTGAAAATAAACAATAAGAGTTGCTACAATAGCACCAGCGAGTCCTGCTGTATTTGTATTTAATATAATCAATCCAACTAAATCTGCAGCATCTTTAGTAGAGATATTAAAAGCACTTCCACCATTAAAACCAAACCATCCTATCCATAAAAGAAGACCACCAAGTGTAACTAATGGTATATTTGATGCTGGGATTGGACGAATTTTGCCATCTTTAGTATATTTACCTTTTCTAGCACCTAATACTAATATTGCAGCCAATAAAGCCCATCCTCCAACAGAGTGAATAACAGTAGAACCAGCTAAGTCATGAACATCACTTAAAAACCCTCCAGCCCAAATCCAATTTCCTACAAGCGGATAAATAAATCCGCTCATTAAAATTGCAAAGCTCATGAAAGGGACAATTTTAATTCTCTCACTTACACCACCACTCATAATAGATACTGTTTTACTTACAAAAGCCATTTGAAAAAAGAAAAATGCATAAGCACTATATCCTGTAACTTCTACTCCATTGAGAAAAAATCCACTTCCACCAAACATTAAATTGTATCCCCAAAGAAGAAAAACAAATGAACATACTGCATAAAGTAAAACGTTCCCTGTAAGTACTGCTGTTACATTTTTTGTTCTAACAAGTCCAGCTTCAAGCATAGAGAAACCTGGTGCCATGAAGATAATAAGTACTGCTGAAAAAATAAGGAAAAAAGTGTCAATTACGTATTGTAATTCTGTAGCTTGCATTTTTGTGACCTTTTATATTTTAATACTATTTAGTATGCTAAGCTCACTACAATAGTGAGCTCAAACACGTTGTATTTTTGAATATAAAATTGTACACAAAAACTGTTCCACAAGGTGATTAAAAAATAATCATCTTGTAAAATTTATATATTAAATTGCTTCTTCGTCTTCTTCTGAAGTTCTAATTCTTACAACTTTTTCAACTGATGATATAAATATTTTTCCATCACCAATTTTTCCAGTTTTTGCAGAATCAACAATAGCCTTTACAGCTTTATCAACATTTTCATCATTAACGATAATATCTATTTTTACTTTTGGTAAAAAATCAACCACATACTCAGCACCTCTATATAATTCTGAGTGACCTTGTTGGCGACCATATCCCTTTACTTCAGTAACTGTCATACCAGTTATTTCTAATGCAGTCAATGCATCTTTAACATCTTCTAACTTAAATGGTTTGATAATTGCTTCAATTTTTTTCATGCTTTCACTCCAGTCTTTTTTATTATCATTGTATCTTGTTTTTTAGAATAAAGCTACCAATTTATGATTATAAAACACTCATTTAACATAAGCTTTTATAATCTTCACAGGAACGATTGGTTTGTCTCTACCATCAACATTTGTATTTTCAATTTTTGCTACTGTATCATAACCTTCAACAACTTCACCAAAAATAGTATGTTTCCCATTTAACCATCTAGTAGGTATTGTTGTTATAAAAAATTGGCTTCCATTTGTATTTCTACCAGCATTGGCCATAGCGAGAAGACCTGGTCTATCAAAAACAATTCCTGGTTTAAACTCATCTTCAAAAGAGTGACCCCAAATAGATTCTCCACCTCTTCCTGTTCCCGTTGGGTCTCCACCTTGAATCATAAAATCTTGAATTACCCTATGGAAAATTGTCCCATTATAGTAACCTTTCTTGACTAAACCTACAAAGTTTTCTACAGTTTTAGGAGCAATTTTTGGAAATAATTTCAACTCTATATTTCCTTGGCTTGTTTCAAAAACTACATTTTTGTCTGCTGCGAATACAAATGTTGATAAACTCAATATGAGTAAAAATACTATTTTTTTCATTTCTATAATTATCCTTCATCTTTTATAAATTTTGTATTTTGAAAACGGTACATTTTGTTTTTTATTTTTTCTAAAATTCCTGCTTGAATGAGTTGTTTAAACATATTAACAACTGTTGGTTTACTAACTTGTATATTATCCATTATATCCTGATATGAACCATAAAAAATATGTTCTTTATCAATATGATCAATAATATATTTTAGTATCTCGATCTTTTTACCACCAACTAAAATTGATAAAGCATCAACCATATATGAGCAACCTTCTAATTCTTCTTTTTGTACTTTTGGTAACATTACTGTATATATCGTATTAATTAAATCTTTAATATTAATAGGTTTCGTTATAAACCCATCTACTTTTAATTTAATAGCTTCTAGTAAATAATCGGTCTCTGTAAAAGCAGTGGTAATAATAGCTGGAATATCTTTTTTATGCTCATTTCTCAAAATTTTAAGCATATCAATACCATTTAAATGTGGCATCATAATATCCGTTACTATGATATCAATATCAGTTTCAAGCGCAATTTTAAGTCCTTCTTCACCATCACTTGCAACTATGACCTCTTTTACAAAATCATCTAATATCATTTTTGTTTGACTTTGTATACTTTGCTCATCTTCTACATATAAAATTACGCAATCTTTTAAGCAATTCAAATCCATATTTTTCCTTTTTATTATTCTTTTTTACACTTATCTTTATCAAGCCCACTTATTGGCATTACAATATTGATACAAGCACATTTCTTATAATAATCATTATTATTAAATGTATAAGCAATGTTTTGTACTTCAATATTTCCGTGCATCTGTTTTTCTATAATCTCTTTTGACATGTATAAGCCAATTCCAGTACCACTACTTTGATGTTTCGTAGTAAAATATGGCTCAAACATTCTATCTATAACTTCTATGGGAATTCCTCCACCATTGTCTATAATTGAAATGTTTCCTTTTTTATTTACCTCATCAACTTTGACAATAATTTCAATATACTTATTTTGATTTTCTTTTGATTCTAAAGCATCTTTTGAGTTTGAAAAAAGGTTCATCATTACTTGTGAAAATTCATTAGGATACCCTAACGTCTCAAAATCTTTTTCACATGACAAACGCATCTTAATATTTGCCTTTTCATAATAAAACTTTACTAAATCCATAGATTCTTCAATTGTTTTTTTTACACTAAAATCTTCTGCTCTCTTATTTGGATTAAAAAAATTTCTAAAATCATCTATAGTCTTTGACATCGATGTTGCTTGTTTTATCCCTTCATCAACTTGTTTATCAATAAATGCATCATCCAACTTACCAACCATATTTTTCATTTGAAAACTTTGAATAATAAGAACTATCGCATTTAACGGTTGCCTCCATTGATGTGCAATATTTCCTACCATCTCACCCATAGCTGCAAGTCTTGACTGCCTAAACATAATTTGATCTTTTTGACGACTTTGTTCAACTTCATATGCAATTTTCTTTTCCAAATTTTTATTGAGTTTTTGAAGTTCTTTTGTTTTTATATCCACAATTCTTGCAAGTTCTGCATGTAAAAGTCTAATATTTTGTAAAATCACAATTGCCAAAAGAGCTGCCACAGTTATAGTTCCAACCGTTGCTACAACTATCCATTCAAAAGTATTATCATATACTGCTCTTGTTCTCTTTTTACCACTATTTGCAGCTTCTAAATTTAAACTTATTAATTGTGTTAAATGAATATTTATGGAATTAATACTTGGATATAACTCCTCTTGCAGACGATTATACGCATCTGCTGTGTGAGCCCTACTAAACAGTTTAAATATATCATCTAAAATCGTGTCAATATTGTTAACTTTTTTTTCAATTATTAAAACCATATCATCTTCTAAAGTTTTTATGGTGTTAGTTTTTTTGGGACTTATAATTCCCCATGATTCTAATATCTCAGATACCCAATCTTTATCATGAATTTTTAAACTTGTTTTATATTCACTCCAATCTCGTCTTATAAGCTCTTGAGCAAGAACTATAATACTTTTTCCATCTTTCACACTTATCTGACTGTTTTCTACATCCCTTAAAGTATCAAGTATATTAACAGTATAAATATCTTTTATTTTTTCAAGTTTGATAACAGGTACCATTCTTTTGGTATAAAGAATATCAAAATCACCTTTTATTCTATTTAAACTCATATGTGCAAAACTTCCAATAAAAAGCATCCCAACTACCATAATAAAAAACAATAAACTAGTTTTTTTAGCTATTGTCATGTTATTGATATTGCCCATAAAGTCCTTAAAAGGATTAATTATCTTCTTCATCTACATCCCAAAAAATACCATCTGAATATGTCGTCAAATATACATTATTTAAACATTTACAAACCCTTCTACTTTCATCTACATCTTGATTATTTTTTATTTCTCTATATAAAAACCGCATCTGATCAATATAGTCTTCTTTTGTAAAATGAGGACCAACTCTTTTAAATAACTCTGTAGTCATTTTTGCGATAAAAAATCCTTCTAAAGATACATAACTGTACTCTCTATTAGGATAATATTTGTCCATAAGTTTTCTATATAAATTTACTTCACTAGATAACCCTCCCCATGGGGAGGGTACTACTTGAGAAAACACTATATTTTCTACATGTTTATCTAAAGCATTAAGTAACATACTTGAACCAATAAACGAGATTGCTCCATAATGAATATTTTTAAGTTTTGGATTTTGCCTTGCTCTTTTTATAAATTCTGCGGTAGGTTTTGTGGCTCCAACCATAATAACTACTTGCGCGTTACTTTGAGATATTTCGTAAAGAGCATGTCCAACGGAGAGGGTATTTCTTTTATAGCTTGCTTCTGCAACTAAACTCATATTTCTTTTGCTAAGAGCCTCTTTTACTCCTTTTAATCCGGAGCGTCCATAACTATCATTTTGATAAAAAACAGCGATATTAGTATATTTTTCTTTATCTACAAAATAATTCACAAGTGCTTCAATCTCTTTTCTATAACTCGTTCTTCCATTTAAAACAAAAGGATTTCTTGGAAGCTCTCTTAAAAATTCTGCTCCAGTAAATGCTCCTATATAAGGAGTTTTGTATTTTATAGCAATGGGTAAAGCAACTCTACTTGTAGGCGTTCCTATAAAACCTAAAAAAGCAAATACTTTATCTTTTTTTATGAGTTCTTCTGCATTTTCTGCTGTAATTTTAGGCTCATACTTATCATCTTTTGTAATTACTTTAAAAGTTCTACCGTACACTCCACCTTGCTCATTGATATTATTAAAATACGCATTAATACCTAACATAAGTTCATCAGCAATAGTATGAAGACTACCACTAAAGGGTCCACTCATACCTAATCGTATCTCTGTATCGTTATAATAGGAGTCAAAATTAACAAATGGTAAAATAAAAATTATTGAAACAATCAAAGCTGATAAAATTCTATACATAAATGCTATAATACCACCAAATAACTTAATTTAGTAAATATTTATTTACTTAGGATAAAAATCAATGTATTGTACCGTATGTAACTCTTCCGTAGATAGCTTTAATGACCCTCAATTAGATAAAAAATTTTACCAATGTCCTCACTGTGAACTTATTTTTTTAGATAAAAAATTTTATGTTGCTCCTATAGCTGAAAAAAAGCAGTATGATAACCATAATAACAGTTTTGAAGATAGTGGTTATGTCCAAATGTTTGAAAATTTTTTGAATTTTTTTTGGGATGATATAAAAGAGAATACAAAAACAGCTCTTGATTTTGGTTGTGGACCTGGTCCTGTTTTATATGAACTCATTAAAAGACGAAATGTAAAGAGTGACTGTTATGATAAATTTTACCAAACACAAAAAATATATGAAAATAAAAAATACGACCTCATTACTTCAACAGAAGTATTTGAGCATTTAGATAATCCAAAAGAAGTTTTAAACTTTTTAACTACTCTTTTAAATAATAACGGTGTTATTGCACTTATGACTCTTTTTCACACTAACAAACAAAGTGATTTTTTAAAGTGGTGGTATAGAAGAGACCCCACACATATAACCTTTTTTACACCTAAGTGTATAGAAATAATGGCAAATGAATGTGGACTAAATGTTATTAAACATGATAACAAACGTATAATCATACTACAAAAAAAGTAGTGATAATCTCACTACTTTAAAGTTGAAATATATTCTGATACTATCTCGATTTTAGCATCATCATAATCTTTTATCTGATTTTTCATAAGAGCTTTCATAGTACTTCCATAACTTCCATCTTGATAGCCTTTAAGAGCTTTTGCTAAAGTTACTTTATCCCAACCTTGAATAACAGCAGATTTATTTAAAGCTTTTTTTTCAGCTTTTACCCCATGACATCCTATACATTTTTTATATAACGCAGCACCATCATTTGCCATAAGAAAAGTTGCAAACAAAGTTACGATAAGAAAAATTGACTTTTTCATTTTTTATCCTTTAATTTTGATAATCAAAGTATAAAATAAAAAAGTGTATCAATCGTGAGTTATTTTAGTTTTCCAAATATCTTATATATTTCCCAATATTCATCCACTGCTTTTTTTAAGTCTTTATCATTTAGGGTTGTTTTTTCTTTTACACCAAAACGATTCAAAAGCCCCTCTTGGAGTATAGTTTTTTCTTTTGTTGGGTTTTTTAAATACTTTATAAGAGCATTTTTTAGAGCATCTTCACTACTATATTTTAAAAGATATCTATAAAAAAACTTATCTATTTTTACAGGCATTTTTTCATGACAAGAAACACAATTATTCTTATATACACTAGCATGTATACTTCCTACTAAAAAACATAAAAGAAATATTTTTTTTACCATGATACCCTCACCTTTGTCCACTTTTTTTCTTTTGAAGTTATCTTTACATGTAAAGTGTATTCTTCTGCTATCATATGAACTATACTAAGCCCTATTCCAAAGCCTCCTACACTCTCATCTGCTCTTGTGTATCGCTCAAACATTGCATCTATTTTTTCTTGAGCAATCCCTCTTCCGCTATCATGTACTTCAAAATATCCATCTTGTAACCTTATGTTTATAGTACCTTTGATTTTATTGTATTTAACCGCGTTTGATAGAAGATTATCTATAAGTTTTGTTATCTTTTTTCTATCTATATGTAAAGATATGTTTTCCTCTAAATCACAATTTATATCTATTTTTCTTGATTGTGCAAAAAGAGTAAAGTACTCTATCCTCTCTTCTATAACTTCTTGTAAATTCACATCTTCATCATTTGAAACGATCTTATGTGCTAATGTAAGATAGGTCAAGTCTTGGTACAAGTTCGAAACTGTTCTTGCTCCTATATCTATTCTTTTTATCTTCTTTGCTAGTTTTTCATCTAATGAATTTGTATCTATCATCTCTATATTTGACATGATAGCATTTACTGGGGTATTAAGCTCATGCGTAGTATCTTTTATAAATCTATCTAAAAGCTCTATTGCCTCACGCATAGGTTTTAAAAGAAGTCTTAGTAAAAAATAACCAAAGACTACCATGAGTAAAAATAACCCTGCTCCATAAATACTAAGAGTTTTGTATACATTTTTATGCCATGAACTATCACTCTTTACTTCTAAAACAAGATATTTTGTACCAAGATAATAAGATTCTGGCTCTTTTATGAGATATATTTTATCTTCATCCATGTAAATAACTTCGTTAAAATCTATGTGTTTGTTAGAAAATGTAGAAAATATCTCTTTTTTAGAACTATCATAAATAGCAGAATTAAATCTCACATCTCTAGGATATACTCTATTTTTATCAAAATTTACATGCAAATCTTTGAGTTTTAACAGTTGCTCATTGGCTAAGTAGGAAAGCTCTAATCTGTTTTTTTGGAGCATCAAATCTTTTTGGAAATTATAATACATAACTCCAAGTATAGATAAGAGAAGTATAATAAAAATTAGATAGAGTATAAAAAACGAAAAAAGTGTTTTTTTCTCACTCTGTAATAAATTTGTATCCCAGCTTTTTAACACTGATAATTCTCTCTTTTCCTATAATTTTTCTCAAATTTTTTATATATGTTCTAAGCGCATCATCACTCGCTACCTCATCATATCCCCAAAGCTCTTCAAGTATAACTTTGTGAGATATTATCTCTCCTCTTCTTTGTAAAAAGAGTTTAAGTAAAATAGCTTCTTTATTTTGCAGTTGCACCTCTTTTCCTTCTACATGTAAAGAGTTTGTAGATGTATGATACTCTATATCTTTAGCAATTTTTACACTATCATCTTTAGAGTGAAAAAACTCCCTTTTTATAAGTGTTTTTACTCTTAAAAGTATCTCTTTAAGCTCAAAAGGTTTACGGATATAATCATCACAACCACTCTCATAACCAACACTTACATCATCAATAGAATTGAGTGAAGTCAAAAATATCGCTGGAGTTTTATTCTCATTTTCACGAGAATTTTTTAGAAGCTCAAATCCATTGAGTCCAGGAACATTTACATCTAACAAAAACAAATCATAAGAGTTTTCATACATCTTTACTTCTGCTTCATCGCCATCATACACACTATCAACTACATAACCATTCTCTTGCAAAAACTCAGTTACTGTTTCGTTCAGATTTACATCATCTTCTAAGAAAAGAATTTTTGAAGGTTTGACACTCATAAGTTACTTCTTTATCTTTTTCAAATTTTTTATATATATTGTTTTTTCTTTATCACTCATTTTGGGATATCTAAATTCTAACTCTTTTTGAAAACTTTTTTGATTTGCTGGTTTGACATAACCTATCATTGCAAGAAGCTCTTCTGTACTCATCTCAGAAAAATCAACCTTAGCAAATAAAGAAACTACTATAAAAATCAAACTAAATATAACTTTTTTCACTGTTTTTCCCTTTTTAGAATATTACTCAAATACTGTGAGCCTATTGTGAATCTTTATCTACCGAGCTTAATAACATGGCAATGGCTTGTGTCGAAGGATTTGATTCAAATGCAATTTTTATTGTCATACTAAGTGGCACTGCTAAAAACATCCCAACAGAGCCTAAAACCCATCCCCAAAATATAAGAGAGAAGAAAATAACAACAACAGAAAGTCCCAATCCTTTTCCCATATAGCGAGGTTCTACCACATTTCCCATAACAATATTCACTACTAGATATAAACTTATAACCCAAATTATACTCGTCATATCAAGCCCTACAAGAGCTACTAAAACAGCTGGAATTGCTGCAATGACTGAACCAATACTTGGAATATAATTCAATAAAAAAACTATAACACCTAAAAGAAAAGCAAAATCAACCCCAATAAGAAGAAGCCCTATAGTCACTAAAATAGCTGTTAGAAGACTAATCACCGTTTTTATCGCTAAATAACTGTTTAATTTTTTACTAAACTTTTCAAATGGATTCTCTTTTGATTCATCTTTTTTAGTAAGAAGATATATTTTTGTTCTCAAACTAGAAGTTTCAAAAAGCATAAACGTAACGCCTAAAAATATAATAAATGATTTTGAGAGTACATTACTAAAAGATTTTAGAAATCCTCCTGCAAAATTTAACAGTCCAGATGGATCAAACATAGTTTCTAAATTAGCTCGAGAAATCTCTATACCAAATCTATCTAAAATTCCTTTTGTTGAGCCTACCATATCCATAATTTTAGCCGTATATTGAGGTGTATTAGATAAAAAACTATCTACAGAAGTTGAAAGTATATATCCAAATCCTAAAAGTACAAAAACAACACACCCCAAAACAATCAAAAATGCCAAGATACGTGGTAGTCTTAGTTTTTCCAACCAAAAAATAGCAGGAGCACTAATCGTAGCTATAAAAATAGAGAGCAAAAAAGGCACGACTATAGAGGATGAGGCTTTTACGCCTGCTACGATAACAACAAAAGCTGCTAAACTAATTAAAACTTTATGTATATCAAAACTAATATGAGAGTTCATTTAGCCACCTACTCAAATCTTTCACAACCTCTTGGGTCGCTTTATTAAAAGCTTTTACTACACCGCTTGCGCCTCTATCTTCTACTTGAACTACTTTATTTATTAAAATTGAGCCTAAAACTTTAGCCCTCTTTCTTTCGATGAGTCTAAACCTAATCTTTACATGTACAGCTGATTTATCAGCACTATATAGCTCTTCAAAATTTTCTAAATTACTTTCTAAAATCAAATCTGCTATTGCAAAAGAACGGCTACTCACTGTTGCTTTAAAAATATTTTGTGATTCAATCGCTTCTGTAAATACTTCTTGAAGTCTTGTTGAAAGAAGTTCACTCCATCTACCATACTTGTACGGTTTCAACGCCCCATCTTTTTTATACAAAATTGCGCGAGTCATCACGGCACTATCACCTTCAACTCTTTGGACTCTTAAAACTTTATCTACACTTTTATCATTTACATGTAAACTATTTTTAGGCTCCAATCTATAGTTATCTGCTCTTTTAGTAACTTCTTTCATACTGCATCCACTAAAAGCTAACAGTAGTACTAACAAACTCCATATATATTTCATCTTTGATTCTCCTCTGAAGGGGCTAACTCTACATCTGTCTCTTTAAATAGTATATCACTTGGACTATCTCTTAACTCACTTACTAACTCTTTTGATTCTATTATAAGTGTTCGAAGGTCATTTAAATCATTTTGAAATGGCAGTAAATTTTCTCTTACAATAACATCAACATCAAGAACACCTTGTTTTAATTTAGTATCAACTGCGTTCATAACTCTTGAAGTTGTTAGTGCTGCTTCTTGCATACTCACTAAAGTACTATGTCCTGATTTTCCTAAAACACTTGCCATCTTTTTTACTTCATCTGCTGCGCTTATAAAGGCTATTTCAAAGTCATGAGCACTTGAAAGTATTTTATCTAATTCATCGTTTTTAGAGTTTATTGTCTCTAATGTTTTATTCAAAGAATCTGTTACTTTAGCAAAGTTTTCTAATATTTTTTCTAAATTTTTCAAGTTTGTTTTACTCATAACTTTATCAGTTTTATCTAACATCCTCTCCGTTTTTTTTCCTATAACTTGCAGTGTTTTATCTACTCTTTCTATCATAGAATCTTTTGTTTTAATAACTCCATATGAATTATGATTTTTTCCTGTTTTTAACAAAGGCGATTCATTGGTACCGCCATCAAGTTCTATGTAACTAAGTCCTGTAATCCCTTGTAAATTAATAAGCGCATAACTATCTTCTTTTATAGGTGTTTCTTCTTTTACCTTAATTAAAACAATAACTTCCTCAGAATTTTCTGTATTGATATAGATATCTTTTACTTCACCAACACTTACACCTCTAAGTTTTACTGGTGCTTTTACATTGAGTCCCGATACACTTTGCTGAGTAACCACTTTGTAGTGATTATATACCTCAGTTTGAGCATACTTTCCTAACCATAAAATAAATCCAATAGTAGAAAAACCAAGTATAAAAACAAAAAGCCCTATCATAATATAACTAACTCTATTTTCCATTTGTAAACTCTCTTAAATTTTCATTATCACTGAGACGAAGTTCCTTTATATTGCCCATAAATTGTACCTTTTTATCACCTAAAATAATAAACCTATCTAAAACTGAACTCATAGTATCTTTATCATGAGTAACCATAACAACTGTTATATCTAAAGTGTCTCTTAGTGCGACTATTAGTTCATCAAAGTCTCTCGCACTTTTTGGATCAAGCCCACTTGTAGGCTCATCTAAAAATAGAAGTTTAGGATCACGAATAAGTGCTCTTGCAAGTCCTGCACGTTTTTTCATTCCCCCACTTAACTCCGATGGATATAAGTACGCTGCACTTTCAGGAAGTCCTACCATTTTTATTTTCATAAGAGCTGCTTGTTTAATAGCATCCTTCGAGAGATTTGTATACTCTTTTAAAGGAATACTTACATTTTCTAATACACTAAGTGAACTAAAAAGAGCTCCAAATTGAAACAAAACACCCCATTGACTTCGTAGCTCTTTTGCTTCATTGCTACTAATTTTTTTAATATTTTTACCTAAAACATTATAGGAACCAGAAGCGTACTTTTGCAAAAGTATCATCTCTCTTAAAAGTGTTGTTTTTCCACTCCCACTTCCACCCAATAAACCAAATATTTCACCTTGACTAATTTCAAAACTCACATCATCATGGACCACATTTTTTCCAAATTGTGTAACTATGTTAGTCGCTTTTATAACAACACTCATAATCCAATCTCCGTTAAAAGTACTGATATAATGGCATCCATAGCAATAACCCAAAAGATTGCATTGACAACACTTATTGTTGTATATTTTCCAACACTCTCAGTACTACTACTTATCTGAAAACCTCTAAAGCACCCAATCACAGCTATAATCCATCCAAAAATAGGTGCTTTTATAAGCCCAATAACAACATGTTTGATTTCAACACTCTCTTGCATACGAAGAGCAAATTCTTCAAAACTAATTCCTAATTGAAAGTTTGCAACAACCATACCTCCAAAAATAGAAACTATATCTGCAAAAAAAACTATTAAAGGAAGAGATATCATCAGCCCAAAAACTCTAGGAATTATCAAAAAATCCCACACAGAAAAACCCATAGTTTTCATAGCATCTATCTCTTCTGTTATTTTCATAACCCCAATTTGTGCCGTATATGCAGAAGCACTCCGTCCTGCAATGACTATGGCTGTAAGAAGTGGAGCTAACTCCCTTGTAACAGAGATACTCACCATCTCTACTATAAATATATTTGCTCCAAATTTTTCGAGTTGCACTGCTCCTTGGAACGCTATAACAATTCCTATTAAAAAAGAAGTCAAAAGTATAATAGGGATTGCTTTAATACCACTATTTTCTATATGATAGAACATAGCTTGCAATCTAAACCTCAGAGGATAAATCGTGACAATACCAACAGCTTCTGTAAGTCCTCCAACAAAAGAGAAAAAATTTATAAGAGTTTTTTTGGATTCTGTTATCGTTTTGCCTATATTATATAAAAAAACACTTATGCCTACATCTTTTTTAGGAGTAACAACATCACTAGGGAAATTATCTTCACACACTTGGTATAAAGCTATAAACTTCTCAGTCTCTCCTATCTTTGATACATTACATCTTTGCTTTTGTAATTTTTTAATTGTTTGTATAAAAAGAAGTATCCCATGAGTATCAAAATCTGATATTTTTGAAAAATCAAAAATTATTTTTTTATCTTTATAAGGAGTTTTTAGTTTCTTTGAGAGTTTGGTTATATTATGAAGAGTCCAAGGCCCTTTGCACTGATAAGTTATCGTATCATTGGTATCTAATACATCAACCTCAGAAAAGTCTATCATACAAAGCCTCTATTTTTTAATCATTATACCAAAAAATAAATAAAGGCACTAAAGTAGGGGTAATCTTATCCTTTTAGAAATTCTCATCCTTCTATCTTCTTGTCTTTGTATCTTCTCTTCAAATCGTCTAATAGCAAATTTTATCTCACTCGCAAAATGATTTCCTATGATATATTCATTTTTATCATTATAAAGTCTTGTAAAATTGTGTTTTGCTACTTCTATATCTAATCCCTCTTCAATTGTTTTTGCTTTATAATCTGTGAGTCTATTTAATATAAGTGTTACATTTGAAAATGGGTTATATAACTGATCTGTATAATCCATAGGGATATAAGTTATCTCATCACTTACGGCTAATTGTCCCTCTTTTATTTTAAAATAATAGGTACTAATCTTTCCTTCTTTTTCATCATATGTGTTATATACTTTTGAAGTTAAAAATAGTGTTGTATCGTGTGATGGTGTTGGAAGTATAGCTTTGTTTATACGCATAGGATCGATTTTTTGAGCACAACCAAAAAATAAAAATGAAATTAAAAAAAGTAAAGCAGTTTTTTGTAAAAGTCTCTTCATGAAATCACGCCTGTAGAAAAAATTCGGAAGAGATGCTTGGCTTATCTCTTCCTGTTTTTTATTATTTTGAAGTTTATATGAATTTCGCTTAACGAAATTATACGAAACCAAAGTAAACGATTGGTTAACTTTTTACAAACTCCATGCCAGGTTTCCAATCAATATAAACAGAGTCTTTTTCCTCTAAGTGAGGAGCCTTTATAAAGACCGATTTAAAAGGCTTTTTAAACTCATTTATAAACATATGAGACTCCCCTAAATCACACTGAAGATAATCCCCTTCTTTGATAACAATCCGTTTACCATCAAGATACACTGCACACTGCCCTTCTAGTACATAAAAAGACTCTTCTTGAAAAACATGCTTATGACAAGGATGCTCTTCTCCCACTCCTATTACCACTACACCCATATCTACTTTTGGACCTTTTCCTAAATATTTAGGACCATGTGTCCCAAATCTATACTCATGTTCATTTTCATTTGTTAATTTCATTTTTATGTCTCCTTTTTACTGAGCAAAGCCCAGAAAAAATTCCTCTCACTAAAGCCACATCTTCGATGAGAAAAACTTTTACTTACTATTTTTTCTAATTGTATCAGCGAAAACATTTGCAGAGGAAGGGTCCAAATCTATGATTTTGGGGTACCCACCTTGAAACCGTTTGAGATGATACAAGTTAGAAAATTATCTTATAATCCTGGTGCTTTCCACATTGAATCTGTTACACTCGCATCTACAAGTTCTAACTGCTTAGCATATGCCTCTTGCCACTTCTCTTTTATCTCTTGGTATGTTTTATAGTTTTGCATATTGGCTTCATATGTTTTTTCCCATACGACTAACTCATTTGCTGCACTTGGTATATCTTTATATATGCCTACTCCAACTCCAGCAGCCATTGCCGCTCCTAGTGCTGTAGCTTCTCTAACACGAGGTATCTTTATCTTACAACCCGTCACATCTGCTAGAGTTTGACACCAAAGCGCACCCTTACTTGCCCCTCCTGCAAAAACTATCTCTTCAAACTTTATATCCGTAAACTCTTTTATTTTTTCTAAGTTTATACGTGAGACGATACAAGCGTTTTCTTGTAGGCTTTTAAACATAGAAACTTTGTTACATGTAAGGGGGTCAATAGAGAGGTTTAAAAAACTAGGACTTGCATGATACCACTTACCGTACTTCATGCTATCTGAGAAGATAGGCATTATCCCGTACGAGCCAACTGGTACATCTTTGGCTTTGTTTTCTAAAAGTGTATAGACATCTATACCACTTTTTTGTGCTTCGAGTTTTTCCAAGTCACAAAAAGCATCTCTAAACCAACGCATCACAAGACCACTAAAAAACGTAATCCCCTCAGCTTGTGAAAGTCCTTTTACGACATGTGGATTTACTCTTATGCTCATATCTTTTGGTGGAGTTACTTCGCTTTTTATGTTGACTATTTGTTGCCAAAAAGAGCCCCCTAGGATTGCTACTTGTCCCTCTTTTACAACTCCAAGTCCAGCACTTCCTAGCTGTACATCTCCACCACCCATGACTACTTGAGTGTTTTCGCTCAAGCCACTCTCTTTACATGTAACACTCCCCATGAGAGTTCCCACTTCTAAAACAGAAGGGAAAATGTCATCTTTAATCCCTACTTTTTTAGCCATATCTGAAACCCAATCTCTCTGTTTTAGAGAAAATATCCCAGTAGTTCCGCCGTTACTCGGGTCAGTCGCTATGACTCCACTTAGACGTGCTAGTATCCAATCTCCTATCATAGAAACCTTGGCTACTTTTTCGTAAATCTGGGGACGATTGTTTTTAAGCCACATGATACGAGGCAATGCCCCCAAAGCAAAAGTTTGACCGCTTTGTGCATAAAACTCGTCTTCTATACCCTCAAAATTCTCTTTTAGGTATCTTACTTCTTTATGGGCTCTTGCATCTACATTGGCAACGCCCCAAAGCTCACGTCCCTCTTTATCATAAAGAACAATGCCTTCACGCATACTCGTAGCACTCAAAGCGAGTATATCTTCGCCCTTTAGATTGCTTACATGTAAAGCTTCTTTGATACACTCACAAACCAAAGCCCAGTTAGTCTCACAATCAAAACTCATAGAGTTTGGCACATCCTCTTCTTCAAGGTGCGTCCACTCTCTCTGTCCCACGCTTATCTGATTGCCTTTTGTATCAAAGATAACAGCCCGAACACTTCCCGTCCCTGCATCTATCGCCATCAAGTATTTCATTGTAGTCCCTAATTTTTGTGTTTTGAAATTATAGCGAAAGTCTTTACTTAAGGGACATTTTGTTCTTTTAATACGATATTTGACAAATCATGGTACAAAGTGTTCTATTATTTGCTATTTTCTGCTTAAAAGGACACTAAATATTTAAGAAAACTCGCTAAATAAACAATCAATTTTCACTAACATCCCTTTTTTAGGGCTTTTATACTTCAGATAACTAACATATTTTATGTGAGTTATTTGTTAAATTTAGAGCTGTTTGTGTTATAATGTTCGTTGAATAAATAGTTAGTCTACAAAAAACACACATTGGAGTAATATGTTAATTATCTTATCACTAGTGTTAACCATTATCTTAGATAGTATTTTGGTATCGAGCATCCTTAAGTTGTTAAGTACTCTCGCCGACTTTTCACTATTTGGAGGTATTTCATCAATAGAATTATTCATTATTGCGATTCCCTTACTTATTGTATTGCCTGCAACAGGAATTTACGTACTCCTACGAAAATTCAACTTTGATCAAAAACTACAAGACATGAAAGCTGTCAAAATAATTTTTGCGACATTACTAACTATCTTTATACTTTATGTTGTTGTTCTATTATTGTCTACGACTATAAGAGGCGGTGGAATTACGTTTGCGATCAAAATGATTTTTGCCACTTATGCTTTACCTGT
>NZ_JFBL01000007.1 GCF_000597725.1 Sulfurospirillum arcachonense DSM 9755 | reverse complement strand
TGTTGTAGTATTTACTACATCAGTTGACTCTTCTAAGAGTTTTCCTACTTGAAGTGATGTTGTTGAGAGTTCATGTGCTATGGAAGAGTTCTCATTTGATAGGTTTTTTGCATCTGCTATAAGTATTCTTACTTTTTCTATGAAGGCGTTGATACCTTCACTCGCTTGTGCTATTTCATCACGTCCTATAATTTCTAATTTTTTAGTTAAATCTCCATCACCACTTGAAAGATCATTTGTCCTATCTATAAGATTATTTAGTGGGGTTGAAACTACTTTTTTTGCAACTAACCAAGTAATTAACATGATAATTAAAGTCATAATTATCGCTGCTATAATTAGATTTTTTCTTAATTCTACATTTGCTTTTTCAAAATCTGCTAAATTGACTTCACCTACAACTACCCAGTTCCATTTAGGAAAGGTTTTGAATCCTGCGGCTTTTTCTATACCATCTTCTTTAAAAGTAATATAACCATCTTTTTTTGCAATAATTTGTTTTACAATATTTGAGTCAGCCATTTTCCCAGTTTTTGATTTATGAATATCATATTTTTTTGTTTTTAAATTAATAGTGTAAAATGAGCCATGTTGGCCTATTTTCATTTTTTTCATTTCTTGTTTTAATGTCTTAAGTCCTTTTGTAAAATCATAACCAATAAAGAGTATACCTATGACATTATTTTCTTCATCAAGTATTGGAGAATAGACTGTGATATAATCTTTTCCAAATAATCTAGCATTTCCAATATATGTTTTTTTGTCCATAATATATTTATATGCTGGACTCTTAGCCCCACCAAGATATGTTCCCATAGCTCTTGTTCCATCTTCTTTTAATAAAGAAGTTGAAATACGTACAAAATCATCACCATCTTTTGCAAAAACTGTAGCAACATCGCCCGTTAAATCAGTAAATTTTCCTACTGCAGCAAAGTTGTTATTTATTTGACCTTCACTACTTGCTAATAGTGGAGTAGAAACTCCATTTACATCAATTTTTTCTTCAGGAATAATATAAAAACCATAAAAATTTTCTTTAAAAATATTAAATAGTTTTATTGAACTGTTTTCTAAAGCTTTGTTATAAGTATTTATAGTTTGAACCATACTAGTTACATTTGAATTTAATTTTAACTCTGTTTCTTCATGTATATAGTTATTTAAATAGTTACTTATATAGGCTATAAAACTGATCATTGAAACAATTATTACAATAACTTGAACATATGTCACCTTTTTAGTAATTGAACTGAACATACCCATTATCCTTTTTATTTTAGTAATACACTATACTACAGTTATAATTAATTGTTATTAAATAAATTTTTAATATATCTTTAACTAAGTTTTGCTATAGTTTCTCATAATTAAATTTTCTAAGGAGATAGAAATGTCAGTAAAAATTACAGATACATGTATTAGTTGTGGCGCTTGTATTGATGAGTGTCCAGTTGAAGCAATCGTTGATGAAGATGATAACCCAACAGGTGAAGATATTTATTATGTATTTGCAGACAAATGTGTTGAGTGTGTAGGTCATCATGATGCACCTGCTTGTGCTGAAGCATGTCCTACTGAAGGATGTATAGTTTGGGATGCTCCATTTGATGGACAACCAAGTCGTGATGAAATCGGAAGCGATATGAGAAATGGTGAAACTCCTTGTGTTGAATAAACACAATTAGGTAAAAAGGGGACGACCCCCTTTTTACTTCTTTTTATTTGAACTAATTTGATAATTTTAAAATAAATTCGTATATTTAATGGATTTTAAATCTTTTTTCTGCTATACTCCCACGTTCTGACCCCACATAATATTATATTAATTAAAAACTAGGAGTTTATTTATGGAACAAACTTTATCTATTATCAAACCAGATGCAGTTGCTAAAAACGTAATTGGAAAAATTGTTGACAGATTTGAATCAAACGGATTAAAAATTGCAGCAATGAAAAAATTACAATTAAGTGCTGCTGATGCAGGCGAATTTTATGCAGTTCATGCTGAGCGTCCTTTCTTTGGCGAGTTAGTAGAATTCATGACAAGTGGTCCTGTTGTAGTAATGGTACTTGAAGGTGAAAATGCATTAGCTAAAAACCGTGAGTTAATGGGTGCAACTAACCCTAAAGAAGCAGATGCTGGAACAATTAGAGCTGATTTTGCTGAAAGTATTGATGCAAATGCAGTTCACGGAAGTGATTCACTAGAAAATGCAAAAATTGAAATCAACTTTTTCTTTTCTGGAAGAGAAATTCAGTAGTTTCATATGCAAATAGTTTTCAAAAAAGTTCCAACAAGCGGAGTTGATTTTGAAACTTCTATTAAAGATATTAAATTTTATGGTACAGCAAATAAAGAATCAAAAAATTTAGTACAATGTATTGGTAAAATAGAGGGAACTTTAGATTACCAATGCGATAGATGTGGCAATGATTTTCCTTTACATGTAAAAGAAGACGTAAAATTATTTGCAAGTGACGGAGTTTATAAAAGTGATGATGATTTGTTAGATGTTATAGAGTTTTTTGATGAGTCAATAAATTTTGATACAATGTTAGAAAGTGAATTAGGAACTTTACAAAGTGACTATTATTACTGTTCTACATGTAAAGAAAACTAACAAATACAATAGAGGTGAAAGTTTAGCTTGTTCTAAACTTTAAAAGAAAATATACAAATTTTATTCGGATTTTCTTCGAATAAAAAAAAATAAAATCTATTCTAGGAGAATAAAATGGCAGTTCCAAAGAGACGTGTAAGTAAAACAAGAGCAGCAAAACGTAGAACACATTATAAAGTGACATTACCAGTACCAGTTAAAGATTCTGATGGTACATGGAGAATGCCTCACCATGTTAATAAAACAACAGGCGAATATAAAAACTAGATGATACGTATCGCAATTGATGCAATGGGTGGTGACTTTGGTCCAGAACCTATTATAGAAGGCACTATTAATGCTCTTAAAGAAAAAGACTTTAATGCTATCTTAGTAGGTAAGATTGAAGAAATTAGACCACTCATCCCTGCTTCATATCTTGATAAAATTTCATTTGTTCAAGCAGATGATATTTTAGATATGAGTGATGGTGCAACTGAAGCACTAAAAAGAAAAGAAACTTCAATTTATAAAGCTGTTAATTTAGTACGGGAAAAAGATGCAGATGCAGTAGTATCTGTAGGACATAGTGGTGCTACAATGAGTTTAGCAACACTAAGAATTGGTCGCCTAAAAGGCGTTTTGAGACCGGCAATTGCAACATTAATGCCAAGAGCTTCTGGTAAACCATCATTAGTTTTAGATATTGGTGCAAATGTGGATTGCAAGGCTGAACATTTAGCACAGTTTGCTGTTATGGGTGAAGCATATGCAAAAGATGTTTTAAAAGTTGAAAATCCTAAAGTTGGTTTGTTATCTAACGGTGAAGAAAAAAGCAAAGGTAATGAAGTAACAAAAGGTGCTTATGAACTATTGCAACATATGGAAAGTTTTCATGGGAATATTGAAGGTAATGATGTTTTTGATGGTCCTATAAATGTTATTGTATGTGATGGTTTTGTGGGTAATATACTTTTGAAAACCAGTGAAGGTGTAGCTGAATCTATAACAAAAATTATAAAAAACAATATTGGCAAATCTCCTTTAGCAATTGCTGGAGCACTTTTGATGAGAAGAGTATTTAAAAGTCTAAAAAAACAAGTGGATTACGCAGAGTATGGTGGGGCTCCTCTTTTAGGAATAAAAGGGTGTGCAATCATAGGCCATGGTAAAAGTAATTCAAAAGCAGTTAAGAATGCTATTTTTCAAGCTATAATGTTCTCTGATTCAAATATAAATGAAGATATCCAAATAGGATTATCTAAACTAGAAAATTAAAGGACACTTTTTGTACGCTGCACTGAGATCTATCGGAAGTTATATTCCTGAAAATATTTTAACAAATCAAGATTTAGAAAAAATGGTAGACACCAGCGATGAATGGATAGTAAAACGTACAGGTATTAAAGAGCGTCGTATAGCAAATGATGACGAAGTAACAAGTGACTTAGGCTATAAAGCGGCCTTAAAAGCAATAGATAGAGCTGATATAAATATAAATGAAATTGATATGGTCATTTGTGCTACTTTGTCACCAGATTATTTAACTATGCCTTCAACGGCAGCTATGATAAGTAAAAAACTTGGGATTACAAATGTAATGGCATTTGATATAAGTGCTGCTTGTACAGGTTTTGTTTATCTACTTTCTTTAGCAAAATCTTTTATAGAATCAGGTGCAAAGAAAAATATACTTATAATTGGTGCTGAAAAAATTAGTAGTGTAGTTGATTATGAAGATAGAACCACATGTATACTTTTTGGAGATGGAGCAGGTGCTGCTGTTATTGGTGCAACTGAAGATAAAAATGAAGCTATAATAGATGTTTTAGCAAGTGCTGATGGTAATTATGGTGATCTTCTTATAACACCAGGCTGTGGTTCAAAAAATCCAATACGTGAAGATAATGTAAAAGATAAACTTCAATATATGAAGATGAGTGGTAATGAAGTTTTTAAAGTAGCTGTTAAAACTCTTACAAATGATGTTATTGAAATATTAGAAAAAAATAAGATAGATGCTAGTGAAGTGGATATGTTTATTCCTCACCAAGCAAACTATAGAATTGTCGAAGCAGTTCGAACAAAACTTAACTTTCCTCTTGAAAAAACAGCACTTACTGTTTCAAAATATGGAAATACTTCTTCCGCCTCAATCCCTATGGCTATGAATGACCTTTATGAAGAAGGTAAAATCAAAAAAGGTGACTTGATGTTGCTCGACGCTTTTGGTGGTGGATTTACTTGGGGTAGTGCTCTTATTAGATTTGCAGGGAAAAACTTTTAATATACACAATTATTATAAGAATTACTATTAGTTATAGAATAAATTAACTTTTTATTAACTTCTCTTAGATAAAATTACTTCTTTAAAAAAAGAAGAGGTAAAATGAACGTGCAATTACAAAATGTAAAAGATGAAATTCAAAAACTAATAGTTGGACAAAGTAGTGTTATTGATTCGCTACTCATTGCTCTTATTTGTGAAGGACATGTTCTTCTTGAAGGCGTTCCTGGACTTGCTAAGACCACTATGATAAATACTTTAGCAAAAACTTTAGGATTAGAGTTTGGTAGAGTACAATTTACTCCTGATCTTTTGCCGAGTGATATAGTGGGTGCTCAAATTTATAATCCAAAAAATAGTGAGTTTGAAACAAAACATGGACCTGTTTTTACAAATCTACTTTTAGCAGATGAGATTAATAGAGCTCCTGCAAAAGTACAATCTGCCTTACTTGAGGCAATGCAAGAGAGACAAGTAACAATCGCTGAAAACTCTTATAAACTACCTTATCCATTTTTTGTTTTAGCAACACAAAATCCTTTAGAATCAGAAGGAACCTACTCACTTCCTGAAGCCCAGCTTGATAGATTTATGATGAAAATCAATGTTGGTTACAATACAAAAAAAGAAGAAATAGAGATAGCAAAACGAGTAGCATATAAATCAAAAATAGAAATACAAAGTGTAATGAGTCAAGATGAGATTGAGAGTTTAAAATCAAAACTTGATGAAGTTCATGTTGATGAGCAGATAGAAGAGTATATGGCAGATATTATATTTGCAACGCGTGAGCCTGAAAACTATGGTCTTGGTGAATTAAAATCACTTATAAGATTTGGAGCGAGTCCTCGTGGGACTATAGATTTACATAAAGCAAGTCGAGCTAAAGCACTTATAAGTGGTAGAGATTATGTCACTCCTGTTGATGTTGTATTTGTTTGTAAAGATGTTTTAAGACATAGAATTATTTTAGGATATGAAGCAGAAGCAGATGATATTTCAACTGATACTGTGATAGACAAAATTATAGAGGCATTGCCTATACCGTGAAAGATTTTGAACTTAAAAAAATCATAGCAAAATCAAAAAAATATATTTATGGGGAACTCTTAGGAGAACATAACTCAAAGCAGATAGGCGATGGTTATGATTTTGCCAAAATCCGTCCTTATGAGTATGGGGAAAATATAAGAAGAGTAGATCCATATGCAAGTGCAAAAACAGGTGAAATATATTTAAGAAGTTTTTACGAGAGTCGAGAAGTCAATGTAGAAGTCATTGCTCTTATGAGTGGGAGTCTTTTTTTTGGAACTAAAAAATTAAAACAAGAAAAAGTAGCCGAAGTCATTTCGATTTTAGGTTTGTCTGCTATTAAAAACTCAGATACTTTTACACTTTCACTCTTTAGTGATAGATTGATTGAGAAGACACGCCCTACAAAAAAAGAGAGTGGAGTGATAAATGCAACTGCAAAAGCTTTACATGTAAGTGTTTTAAATGAGCAGATTGATTATGAAAAATTAAGAGAGTATGGACTAAATTCCATAAAAAAACGTTCCTATCTTTTTTTAGTAGGTGATTTTTTAGAGATACCAAATTTAAAAGCGTTGAGTGCAAAACATGAAGTTGTGGTTGTAAGAGTAAGAGATGCCTTTGAAAATGATCCAAGTATTATAGGTGAGATTGGTATAGTCGACCCAAGTAGTGGTGAAAAAGCAGATGTCATTTTTGATAAAAGAAGTGTAGAAAAATATAAAAAAGATCTAAAAAAAGCAGATTTGAAATTTGGTGAATATCTAAAAGATTGTGGCATAAGGTTGATAGATTGGAAGGGTTAAGAGATATAAAGGGATTAATCAGTATTGAAGATTATTCTTTGTATATATTTATAATTATAGTGTTTTTAGCACTGATTGTTTTATACTTTTTAATCAAAAAAATTGTTTTGAAAAAAAGAGCTAAAGACCCTATTAAAATTGCAAAAAAAGAGTTAAAAAATCTAGATTTAGAAGATACTAAAACAAGTGCATATACTCTTAGTAAGTATGCACCTTTGTTGAGTGAAGAAGATTTTGCTTATCTTAAGAAATATAAATACAAAAAAAATATAGAAGAGTTTTCTAACGAGGACTTAGAAAAAATCAAAAGGTTCATTGATGGAATTTGAGTATCCTTATGTTTTTTTAATACTTTTTGTTTTTATTGTGAGTAGTTTTATTTGGAAACCCAAAAATGCTTACATGTATATGCCAAATTTTTCAAAAATATCTTTACATGTAAAAAGAGATTATTTCAAAGAAGTACTTAAATGGTTAACTCTTATAACTCTCATAATTGCTTTGGCCTCACCAATTAGCAAAATTGATAGAAGTTCTACAAAACCAGCACATGCTGTAATGTTACTTATGGATGTGAGTGACTCGATGCAAGGAAGAATGATTGCAAATTCTTTTGGTGAAGTTGATAACAAATTAAATATTGCAAAAAGAAATGCTAGTAAATACATTAAAGAGAGAATAAATGATCATGTTGGAATAATTGTTTTTGGGGATTTTGCTTATGTGGCATCTCCTCTTAGCTTTGATCATGAAAGTAGTGCAAGTTTACTTAACAATGTAAAAAGAGGAGTCGCTGGAAGTAAAACAGCTATGTATGATGCATTGTTTTTATCAGCAAGACTTTTAAAAGAGAGCAAGGTAAAAGAAAAAGTTGTGATTTTGTTAACAGATGGTTTTGATACAGCAAGTAAAATTCCTTTTGAAGCAGCCTTAAGGGCAATACAAAGTGAAAAGCTTAAAGTTTTTACAATAGGAATAGGAAGATATGGAGATTATGATGAAAGGGCTTTAAAAATTATTGCTCAAAAAAGTGGTGGAGAGTTTTTTTCTGTTCGTGACTCAGATAATTTAGAAAAAATTTATAATTACATAAATAAACTACAAAAAAGTGAACTCGATGAAAAGGCACAGTATAATACTAATTATCTTTACATGTATCCTCTTTCTTTAGCGCTACTTTTTATTTTTATTTATATAGTTTTATACTCAAGAGGAGCTAGAAAATGAGTTTTGTGTATCCTTGGGTATTAGTACTTCTATTCTTAGTTTTATTTTTTTATGGAGCTAAAAAATCTTCAAAAATAGAGCAAGTTTTTTCAAAAGAGATACTCCAAAAACTTCAAATTAATTCAGTAAAAGTGTTTGGTAAAAATATAAGATTTTATCTTTTAGTTATCTCTTTTGTTTGTATGGTTTTTGCATTAGCGCGTCCAGTAGTAGTCACAGATAAAATGAGCCAAATTGATGTAAAAAGTTTTAACCTTGTGATTGCTCTTGATATTTCACGCTCAATGAAAGCAAACGATGTTTTCCCAAATAGAATAGATTATGCAAAAAAAGCAATTTACGATTTAATGGATAAAATACCTGAAGCAAATATTGCTGTTATCGCTTTTACGAATGATGCATTTTTAGTTTCTCCTTTTAGTAATGATTTTAAAAGTATTAAATTTTTACTCTCTAATTTAGATACAAACTCACTTAGTTCAAAAGGAAGTCAAATTCTTTCTGCCTTAAGTGCAGCAAAAAAAGTGTATGAATCTACACAGGATAAGAAAAAAGCTGTTCTTTTAGTGAGTGATGGAGCAGATGGGAGGAATATTGATAAAATTAGTGAGTATATTAAAGAAAATAGATTTGTTTTACATGTACTCAATATTGGAACCAAAAAAGGGAGTACATTAAATAATGATAATGGTGGACTTGTAAAAGATAAACAAGGAAATATTGTTATTAGTAAAAGAGATGATAGTGTGGCAAAAATAGCAAGTATGAGTGGAGGAGCATTTTTGAGTTCTACTGGAAGTCTTTCAAAGTTAGATTGGTTGAGCAAAGAAATAAAGAGTTCAGTAGATAAAAAAGAGGTCAAACGAGACAAGTTTGAGGGTGCGCAAGAGCTTTTTTATTATCCTTTGATACTTTGTGTAGTCTTGTTGTTTTTTGTCTTTAATTCACCGCGTATTCCTTTAATGATGTTACTTTTAGTTTTACATGTAGATAGTAAGGCTGGTATGTTTGACTTTATAGATATTCATAAAGCTAATACAAGTTATAAAAACAAAGAGTATCAAAAAGCAGATGAGTATTTTTCTAAAATTGGGTCTGATAGTGCAAAATATGATAAAGCCAATGCCTTATATAAACAAAAAAAGTTTAAAGAGGCTTTAACAACATATAAGAGTATAGAAAATTTTAAAAATGAGCAAGAGTTTAAAAGACTTCATAATATTGGGAACTCTTATGCAAATCTTGGAAAAATAGATGAGGCAATTAAGAGTTATGAAAAAGCTTTGAAATTAAAAAATGATGAAGACACTCAAGCTAACTTAGAACTAATGAAAAAAAAGAAACAACAACAAAAAAAGAAGCAAGATAACAAGAATAATAAGAAGAAAAAAGATAATCAAAAAAATAAAGATAAGAAAAAAGAAAAAAAACAAAATAAGCAACAAAATAAAGATAAGAAAAACAAAGACGATAAAAAATCAGAGAAGCAAAAAAAGCGAAATAAAGAAAACGAAAAAAAACAGAATAAAAAAAGTGAACAAAAAAACTCAAAAGTACAAAAGAAAAAAACGAAAAAAATGAGTGAAGAAGAAGCAAAAAAATGGGAAAAAAGAATGAATGAAAATAAATTTAAAACACAACCTATGAAGCTAAAAAAAGGAGAGCAAAATGAGATTAGTTGGTAGCCTGTTTTTTCTTTTTTTATTAATCAACAATCTTTTTGCCGCAGAGGCATTTGTAAATAAAACAAGTGTGGTTGCAGGTGAAAGAGTAGTTCTTGTTTTAAAAGCAAATACTTCTGATGTGAAATTTCCAGATATATCTGATATTGGTGGTTATGAGATAACTTCAACAGGTACACAAGAAAGAAGAGCTGGAATAAATGGTAAATGGACAAGAAGTATTGAAAAGCATTATACTTTTTTGCCACTTTCAAGTGTCGATATACCTTCTTTTAAAATAGAAGTAGATGGAAAGGAAGAAATTACAAAACCTTTACATGTAGAGGTAAAAAAAGCAGATATAACTAATAGTCCTTTTCTTTTAGAAATGAAAATAAAAAAAAGTCATGTTATGCAATTTGAGGCAGTCCCTTTGGAAGTTATTTTTAAGAGAAAAGAGACTGAAGAGGTAAAAGATTTGAGATTTAGTCCTCCAAAATTTGCAAATTTTTGGGTTAAAGAGGGAAAAAAAGTACAACCGACGAGAGAAAATGGTTTTGTTGTTCATAAGATGAATTTTTTTATATTTCCACAAAAAGCAGGAGATTTTAAAATAACTCCTTCAAGAGTAGATGTAGGAGTTCTTAGTCCAAGAAGAGATATGTTTAACATGTTAACAAATCAATTAGTGTGGAAATCTGTTATTTCAAATGAGATACCTTTACATGTAGATGAATTAAAAGGAACAAATCTAAATGGTGATTTTACAATAAGCACAAGTGTTGATAAAAACAGTATTGAGCAAAATAAAGGCATAAATTTAACTTTAAAAATTAGTGGAAGTGGTAATTTTGATGATATAGAAGCATATAAATTAGGTATTGATGGAGCCAATATTTATGCAGATAAACCAGAAGTGAAAAGTTTTGCTGCTAACCAAACGATACAAGGAGAATTCACACAAAAATTTTCTATTTCTTCTATGAATGATTTTACGATACCTTCTTTAGAGATAAAATATTATGATGCAACAACAAAAAAAATAGTAACTAAAAAGACAGAACCAATACAAATACATGTAGATAGTACTCAAGTTGAAAAAGAAGTACAAATAGGTGCTGTAAAAAAAGAAGCACCAACAATAGTAAGGAAACAGAGTGATAATACAAGCATTGTAGTAGCATTTATTAGTGGTGTTTTAGTAACTATTTGTATTATAATATTAGTGTATTTTTTTAGGAAAAAAGAGTATGTTTTACCAAAATTTGAGAATGATAGAGAATTGTTAAAAAAGATGTTGCAATATAGAGGGAAAAGCCAAGAAATAGATAAACAAATCTTGGCTTTAGAGGAAAACTTATATTCCAATGGGAAAAATAAAATAGATAAAAAAGTTCTTAAAGAATTTTATGTAGAGTAGTGGCATCACCCATCCACTGCTCTAATTTTTCGTAATTATCTTCTTCAATCATAGTTTTGCATTTTTTTAATTCTTTTTCAAATAAATCAATTGAGGAAATTAGATTTTTCTTATTTTGTTTGAAAATATCAGACCACATAAATGGCGAACTCTTTGCAAGTCTACTCATATCTCTAAAACCACCAGCAGCGAGAAGAAGAATACTTTTGGGGTCTTCTTGTCCTATAACACTATTTGCTAAAGCATAACTTATTGCATGAGGTAAATGAGAGATAAAACAAGCATGTTCATCATGTTCTTTTGCATCCATAAAAACTATTTTCATTCCAATATGAGAGAAAATTTGTGTTGCTCTGTTTTTATGAAGATCAGAATTGTTTTTTGTATCACAAAAGACAACGATGTTATCGTGGTAAAGCGTTTTAAATGCAGCGCTTGGACCAAATTTTTCTGTACCACACATTGGATGAGCAGCAATAAAATTTTCTCTAATCGAAGCAGGTACATTTTTTATAATTTCTTCTTTGGTACTTCCTAAATCAATTACAGTAGTTTTGGGGCTAATATCTTCTAATAATTTAAGAGTACTAATAATAGCTTCAACAGGAATAGCTAAAAAGATAATATCACATTTTTTAATTTCTTCAAATGAAGCTATTTCATGTACTAGCCCAAGTTCTAAAGCCTCTTCACAGGTTGTTAAGTTTCTACTATATCCTAAAATATTAGATGCCAATTTAGTATCTTGCAAAGCAAGTCCTAAGGAGCCTCCCATAAGACCTAAGCCTATAATTCCAATTTTCATATATGATGTCTCCTTTTTATTGAAGCGAATACTTTATATAGAATAATTTATATATGTGAAAAAAATTATATTTTTACTCTTGATTAATTCTAAAAATGGTATTATATCCACTTTATATAAAACTAACAACTAGGATTAAACACAATGAGAAAACTTTTACTATTGTCTTTTATTATAGTCTCATTTTCACAAGCAGCTATTGTGAAGAGCTTAAAATTTGATGGTTTAATTCATCTCTCAGAAGAAGTAGCTTCTGAAATGATAGGAATAAAACAAGGTGATTTTGTTAATATTGAAATAATAGACAAAGCAATTAAGACTTTATATAAACAAGGGTATTTTAAAGATGTTTGGGTTGAAGAGGCAGGACATGGTGATCTTGTATTCCATTTTAAAGAAAAACCAACAATTTCAAAAATAGAGTTAGATGGTATTAGTGACAGTGACAAGGAAAAAATATTTGAATTTCTTGGTATGCAAAAAGGTGAAGTTTATGATCTCGATAAAGCAACTTTAAGTGAATTAAGGGTTGTAAAGTTTTATGAAGCCCAAGGTTATTTTGATACAGTAGTTGAGCATAAAAAAGAAGTTTTAAATGAAAATTCAATAGTTATAAAATTTCAAATAAACCGTGGTGAAGAAGTATCTATTGAAACAGTAAATATGTGTGGATCAAATGCTTTAGAATATAGTGATTTTGAACCAAAAATGGCAAATAAAGAAGCTGAGTGGCTTCCTTGGATGTGGGGTTTTAATGATGGAAAATTAAGACTCAATGATTTACAATATGATCCTGCTAGAATAAAAGATGTTTATATGCAAAATGGTTATTTGGATGCTAAAGTGAGTGAGCCATTTTTAAAAGCATATTTAGATAGTTATACTGCAACTTTGACTTATAATATAAATGAGGGACAGCAGTATAAAATTGATGTAGTAGATATTATCATACCAAAAGGCTTTATTGAAGTAGAAACTCTTAAGGATGAAATGGTCTTAAAAAGTGGAGATGTTTTTGATGTTGAAAGATTACGTAGGGATGTAAAAAGAGTAGAAACTAAAGTAGCAGATCTCGGATATGCATATGTAAGAGTAATTCCAGATATAAAGAAAAATACTCAAGGTGCATTAGCTTCTATTACCTTAAGAGTAATACCAGGACAAAAAGTCTATATCAATGATGTAAGAATTTCTGGAAATAGTAGAACCATAGATAGAGTTGTTAGACGTGATGTGTTCTTAGCCGCAGGAGATTTATATAATCGTACGGATTTACAAGATACAAAAAGTGCTTTAAAAAGAAGTAGTTATTTTGAATCTGTTAATATAAAAGAAAAAAGAGTCAGTAAAGATAAGATTGATTTAGTCGTTGAAGTCACAGAAGCATCTACCGGAAGTATTGGTGGAGGAATCGGATATGGATCATCAGATGGACTTCTTTTGAGTGCTAATTTATCAGATACAAATATTTTTGGTTCAGGGATTACTGCTAGTGTAGATGTGGAGAGAAGTGATAAAGAGTTAACAGGAAGAATATCTTTAACAAATCCAAGAGTTTTTGATTCTGTATATAGTGTTGGTGGAAGTATTTATTCTGAAGATTCAGATTATGCTGATTATGATGAACAAACAATAGGTTTTAATGTAACTGTAGGAAGACGTTTTGGTAGAAATATAAAAGGTTCTGTTAGTTATGTTCTTGAACAAACGGAGCTTTCTGATTTTGGTGAAGGGATAGATATGAGTTTATATACGGAAGATAAAACTATTAAAAGCTCAATAATACCAGCTATCACTTATAATACAACCGATGATTATTATCTTCCTAGACGAGGTATGATTTTTAAAAGTTCTTTAGAATTTGCTGGTCTTGGTGGAGATGAAGAGTTCATTAAAAGTATTACAAAGTTTAATTACTATTTTGGACTAAAAGACTTATATAAATATGATTTAATTTTAAGATATAAATCACAATTTCAGTATGTATCTGATAACGGCTATTTACCAATAAATGAAAAAGTTTATATGGGTGGTGTTAGGAGTGTAAGAGGATATGATTCAAGCTCTATTTCTCCTAAAAATAGTTATGGGAGCTTAACAGGTGGTACTATGATGGCTGTAAATACCATTGAAGCTAGTTTTCCTCTTGTTGAGAGATTAAAGATGCGTGGAGCATTGTTTTTTGATTATGGTATGATGGGTGAAGATGATTTGAATATAAAAAGAGGTGGTACAGGAGCAGTTATTGAGTGGGTTTCTCCTATGGGACCTATTTCACTAATATTTGCTCAGCCATTGTTTAAAGAAGCTGGTGATGATACTGCTAGCTTTGAGTTTACTATGGGAAGACAGTTTTAATTAACTGTCTTAACTATTTTCTACTACGATTGCAAAAGAGGCTGGTTTAACTAGCCTTTTTATACTCTCTTTTGCTAAAAAAAGTTGTTTAGGACTTTTTATAGTAAGTGTATGATTTTCATAATTAAATTTGAGTTTGTGGTTTCCAAAATCTGAATTAAGAGATTTTGCAAGTGAGATTATAAAACTTAACCAATTTACTATTTCAATTTTAGGTAATAAAATTTCATAAGCTTTTATATCTTCAAAACTAGGAAGTTTTTTAGTATGATACTTGACTAAAATGGCAATTAGAACTCTTTCTTCGTGAGAAAAGTTATAGTTTAAGTTATTAATTATAAAATAAAAACTATGAAGGTGTTCTTGATAAAAACTAAGGTATCTTCCTATATTGTATAATTTTGCAGCAACTCTTAACTCTTTTTTATATATAGGGTCTATTTGGTGAATATACTCTAATGCATCAAAGAGTTCAATAGCTGTTTTACTTACATATTGACTCTCTTTTGTATCACTTATAAATCTATCACTAAGACTTTTTACACTAACTTTAAAATTTGCAGGAAATTTTTCATTTGATGAGCGTAGTAAGTCTTGAAGATAAACTCCTTCTCTAACACCTGCACCATTTGTAATTATATGTTTTGCATCCAGAAGGTGAATTAAAGAATTAAAAATGCTACAACCTTCTCTCATAGTATCATATCTATCTTTTTTTACATTAAGGTCTTTTAATTCTAATACATCACATTGTGTAATTTGCTTTAAAAGATAGTGATACTCTTCTATATTGTATTCGAAACCATGGAGCGTTTTAAGTGGATAGTCCATCTTATCCATGACCATATTAGAAAAAGCCCTTATTGTTCCACCAATACCTATAATAGTACCTGACTTAAAGTGTTCTGGTAAGTCTTGTATTTTTTCAATAATATATTCTTGCGCTTCTTTTGATTCATTTTTTTTATCAAAAAAAAGTTCTTTTAATCTAACAGTTCCTATATCTATAGAAATAGTATCAACTATTTTTCCATCTTTTATTTTAGCAAGTTCTGTAGAACCACCACCTATATCAATTGTTGTTGCATCTTCGATGGGTTTTAAAAGGTTTATTGATGAAAGAGCTCCATAATAAGCTTCCTTTTTTCCATCTATAATCTTGATATTGAGATTTAAATTTTTTTTTATTTTTTTTACAAACTCTTTAGCATTTGGAGCATCTCTTAGTGCAGATGTTGCAACGCAAAAAGTTTTTTGGCATTTTAGGTTTTTAATAATATGCGTAAAATCTTCTAATGCATTGTAAGCTCTTTGCATAGGTTCTTCTTGGAGAAGACTACCATTTTCATACGCACCTTCTCCAATTCTTATGCGACTTTTAATCTCTTTAATGAGGTGAAAAGCATAAGGACTACTTTTTTCAAAAACAACCATTCTAGCTGAGTTTGAACCAATATCAATAATGGCTGTTCTTTTAGCCATTACTCTTCACTATTTACTTGTTCAAACTTTAGTTTTAGCTCTGCCATAGTTTCAACATTATCAGGATCTGGAACAATACACTCTACTGGACAAACAGCTATACATGAAGGTTCATCATAGTGCCCAACACATTCTGTACAAATATCGGGATCTATTATATATATAGGATCCGACTCTTCAATAGCATAGTTTGGACATTCATCTCTACAAGCATCACATGCTATACATTCATCTGTTATCATCAATGACATTTTTATCTACCTTAAAATTTTTTCAATTTTATACACTAAAACACCTTTGATAGAATTTAAATATCACATTTAGTAGCGTTTTTCGTCAATTTTTTCTTAGAAATTGGAATATGAAGCGAGGCAATAGCTCCATTTGTATCAATTCTATTTTTTATTGTAATTTTTGCACCAATAGCATCAGCTGCTCCTTTTGCTAAAAATAGTCCAAGTCCAGCACCTTCTTTTTTCCCATATCTTTTAAAAGGAGCAAATAAATCTTTATTTTCATCAATACCTTCACCTGAATCAAGAACACGAATATTGATTCCAAATTTATCAGGAAAACTTTTTATCTCAATTTCAGAATCTTTAGGTGTAAACTTAATTGCATTTTGTACAAAATTTTGTAAAATATGTAAAAGAAGTGTAGGCTGAATGAGAATTGGAAATGAGGTTGGCGTAAAATTTGTAATTATTTGTTTGTTTTCTTGATGAGCAAGTATTTTAAAGTTGTTTGCATGTTCTTCTAAAAAAGCTATTAAATCAATTTCTTGAGGCTGTTCAAATTGTGCACCTTCAAGTCTACCTATTTCTAAAATATTTCCTATCATTTTATTCATATCATCTATAGTTTTATTGTTTTGCTTCAAAGTATCTACGTATTTCTCATTATCTCTTGGTTTGAGGAGTGTAACCTCATTTTTTGTTTTCATGACTGCTAAAGGCGTTTTAAGCTCATGGGCAGTGCCTATAAAAAGTTCTTTTTGGTATTTAACAAAAGTATGAATTCTATCTACGAGTTTATTTATACTGTGTGCGAGTGGTTCAAATTCTTCAGGGATATTTTTTGTATTAATCGATTGAAAAAAATTCTCATCCATAGCGGCTAATTTTGTCGTTAAAGAGTGTATAGGAATGATAAGCATATGTGAAAGAAGAAAAGCATAAAATAAGACTAAAAATATAGTAATAAAGTTAATCACTAGAATATTTCTAAAAACATTTTTTAAAAGATTATCAGTATTTGAAATATTTTTTGTCACTGCTAGAAAAGTAGATTTTTTCTTATCAAAAGGATAATATATTGTTAAAAAGTTTTGCTTATCTACTTTATGTTGTTCAAAGCTTATTTTATGTTGTTTATTTACTTTAACTACTATTTTAACTTTTGCATTTTCTGGTACAAAATTTTGTTTAAACATATCTATTGTAACAGTATTTATACCTTTTGAATATTCAGCTGCAATACTTGTAGCTTCTTTTGTAAGTTCTAGGTTTAAATTTTCATAAATAGAGATTTTAACATAATTGTAGAGAATAGCAGAAAAGATTACAATTAGTGTGGACGAAGCCAACACTAATTGTAATGCAAATTTATTTCTTATACTTTTTTTGGAAAACAAAATCTATAACCTCTACGTCTTACCGTTTCAATTGTAGAGATTTCTAATGGTTTATCCATTTTTTGACGAATTTGATTAATAGCAACTTCAATTACATTTGGAGTAACTAATTCTGGTTCTTCCCAGATAGCGTCTAAAAGTTGTTCTTTAGATACAATTTGATCACTATGACGAGCTAAGTGAGTAAGTACTTCAAAAGGTTTACCTTTAAGTTCAATTTCTTGACCTTTATAAGTGATTTTTTCTTCATCTGGATCAATTGTTAAGTCATCAATTTTGATTACATTAGTTCCACCAAAACGAAGTCTTGCTTCTATTCTAGCTACCAAAATATCAAAATCAAATGGTTTTTTGATATAGTCATCTGCACCAGCTTTAAGTGCTTTGATTTCGCTCTCTTTATCATCTTTTGCTGAAAGAATTACTGCAGCTGTTCTTGGTGATTTTTGTTTTACAAGACTAATTAAATCTACACCATCACCATCTGGAAGCATCCAATCAGTAAGTACTAAATCATAATTTCTAATACCTACATAATATTCTGCATCTTTATAATTTTCAGAACTATCAGTTTGGTAGCCAAACTCTTGTAGTCCTTCAGCGATTGTTTTATTTAGAGTTACTTCGTCTTCTACTATTAAAATTCTCATTTTATTCCTTAGGGGTTCAAATTAAGTTTGGATTATAACATAATTTTAGGTAAATTTAAAGTTTTTTTAATAAAATTTTAATATATTTTTTCTAGTTCTACAGAAACTACCGTATTATCGAGTATCTTTGGTTTTGAAATTTTCAGTTTCATTGAAGATATTAATGGAAACTTAGACTTTATTTCTTCATTTAACTTTAAAAGCGCATCTTCAATGAGTAAAAACTTGTTTTTTTTCATGCTGTTTTCTATACATGTGCTCACTTCTGCATAGTTAATAAATTTATTTTTTTTATAAGTGTAGTTGATTTCACAATTTATTATTACTTTTTGAGGAGTTTTTCTTTCTTCTTCTAAAATACCAATTATTGCTTTAAATGTTAAGTTTTCTATATATATTTTCATGAAAGTATTTTATCATAAAACTTGAATATAATTTATTATAATGATAGTATTATCAAAATTTATAAGGAGAATAGTTTGAAAGAAGAAAAAGATTATTTACCATTGGAGTTTAAGGGAAATGCAAAGGAGTACTTTAAGATATACATAGTCAATCTTTTTTTATCAATAATTACTTTAGGAATATATTCAGCTTGGGCGAAAGTGAGAAAAAATCGATATTTGTATTCTAACACTTATATGGAGGGTTCTTCATTTGAATACACTGCAAATCCTGTAAACATTTTAAAAGGAAGATTACTTGTTGTTGGGGCATATGCTCTTTTTATAGTATTTTCAGATATTTTACATTTGCCTATCATTAGCATGATAATTGCTTTATCTTTTGTTGTTATAGTTCCTTATCTTATACATTTAGCATTTAAATTTAGATTACGTTATGTTAAATATAGGGGTATAAATTTTTCTTATCAAAATAAAACTAGTAATTTTTACAAGTTTTATATTCTAAATATTATTTTGTTAAATATAGTTACTTTAGGACTTGCTGGTCCACATAATTTGAATAAATATTTTCATTTATTTTTAAATGGTGCACATTTTTCAAATAAGAAATTTGAATATGAAGGAAAATCTTGGCCTTTTTATAAAATGTGGTTAAAGGTGTATGGAATAACTCTTATTTTCCCTATTTTTTTTATTTTAGCAGGATTTTTTGGCGTTACATTACCTGATGGTGGACAAAGCTTGAGTACTTATTTAAAAGGCTTAGATAAAGACTCCACAGTAATTATTATAGGGATATTTTTATCTATATTTTATTGTGTGTTTATCTTGATAATAATGTCTTTAGCAGGAGTATATTATGCTATGCAAAGCAATTATATTTATAAAGAAACTGATATATTAGATGTAGAGTTTAAATCAGAGTACAATCCGTTTAAAATGGGGTATATTTATGCTAGTAACATAGTGGCGATATTTTTTAGTTTTGGACTATTGGGAGCTTGGGCTACTATAAGATTACAAAGGTATAAAACAGAAAATTTTTATCATACCCCAATAGGTGATTTACAATTGCAAAGAATATCCAACAATCAAGCATCATCACTTGGAGAAGAGAGTAGTGAATTTTTTGATATGGACTTAGGGTGATACTTAAAGGATTATTGCATAATACTACATCTACGGAGGTGGATGTATCGTTTTTAGAAGATGGAAATGTCCATATAAAAGGTAAAGATTTATCTTTACATGTAAAGTTAAATGAACTTAGTATCTCTGATAGACTTGCAAATATCCCAAGAATTATGGAAAAAGAAGATCAATTTACACTTGAAATTAGTGACAATGATAAGGTAGATGAGTATCTTCAAAAACATACCAAAAAAAGTAATATAGTTCATTTACTTGAAAGTAAAATGAAATATTCAGTAATTTTTTTATTTACAATAGTTTTCTTGTTGTATGGATATTTTTTTCATGGAACGCATTTTATAGCTTCTATTATTGCTCCAGTAGTCCCTAAAAGCTATGTAAAATATATTGGAGAAAAGAGTTTTGAATATATTGATGAAAATTTACTTTTTAACTCAAGGCTTAGTAAAAATCAAAAAAAATTAGTCCAAAATTCTTTTAATAGAATTAATAAACAAAAAGAGTATAAACTCTTTATAAGAAGTAGTTCAAAATGGATTGGAGCTAATGCTTTAGCTTTGCCAAATGGGTACATCATAATAACTGATGAAATGGCAGAATTAACCAATTTTAATCAAGATGCACTTACGGGTATTTTTGCACATGAAATAGCTCATATAGATAAAAAGCACTCTTTAAAAAATATAGTACAGACATCTTTATCTTCAATAGTAATATTTCTTTTTAGTGGTGACATAACTGATGGAGTAGCAACTATATCTTCAGCCCTTTTATATTCTAAATACTCAAGAGAATTTGAAGAAGAAGCAGATAATGAAGCAATAAAGACTTTAAATAAATTACATATATCAACAATTCCTCTAGCCAATACATTTAAAAAAATTGCTAAGGAACATAATGTGAGTAAGGATGAAAACAGTTATTTTAGTTCTCATCCTTCTTTATTTAAAAGGGCAAAAAAGTTAAGAGAAAATTCTCTTGAGACTATACAACCTTAGATTCTTCTCCATTAAAGAGCCTCATGATATTTGGTATATGTTTATAAATAATTAAAAATGAAATTATAAGTATAGGTGCATGAGTTTTTATAACAGGAATATCAGGATGAATGATAAATGATGAAACTATTAATGCAATTAAAGCAATAAGTGAAGAAAGTGAAGAAATTTTAAGGACTTTTCCTACGATGAACCAAGCAGCAAAAGCGATTAGAGTTTCTATAGGTATCATATAAATCATAACACCAAATCCTGTAGCAACACCTTTTCCACCTTCAAATTTGAGATAAGGACTATAACAATGTCCTACTATACTAAGTATTGCAATCATCCAAAGTGTTTCATGGCTAAGGTCTAAAATAGAAGCGATTATTAAAACAAGCATGCCTTTAAGAGCATCTAAAATAAGTGTAGCGATAGCTATTTTTTTGGCTAAAGTTGGATTTGATTCTTTTAAAACTCTTAAAACATTGGTAGCTCCAATACTTTTACTACCACTTTCTCTAATATCAATTGAGCTAAATTTTTTAGCTAAAATAAGTCCAAAAGGGATGCCTCCTACAAGGTACGCAATAATATAAAATTGAATATTAATATTTGAAAATAATTCCATGTAAATCCTAGGGTTAAAAATATGGAGATTATTATACATAATTTGTTATAATGCTAAGCTTTATAATTATGTAAGAGGATTTTATATTGAGTAGCAATACATTAAAAGAAGAAATTTTAAAATTAAAAGAAGATTTAGACGTTACTATAGTGGCGCATTTTTACCAAAAAGATGAAGTTTTTGAATTGGCTGATTTTACAGGGGATTCTTTAGAACTTGCAAAGTTTGCTGCACGTGATAAAAACCCTAATTTAGTATTTTGTGGAGTAGGTTTTATGGGGCAAAGTGTAAAAATCCTTGCCCCAAACAAAAGAGTTCTTATGCCTAAGATGGCATGCTGTGCTATGGCCAAAATGATAGATGTGAATTATTATGATGATAATGTAAATATTTTGCAAAAGAGTGGAATAAAAAAAGAAGATATTATGCCAGTAACTTATATCAACTCCTCTGCTGAAGTAAAAGCAGCTGTAGGGAAAATGGGTGGATATGTGTGCACAAGCTCGAATGCAAAAACTATTATCACAAAAGCATTACAAAGTGGCAAAAAAATACTTTTTGTACCAGATCGTTGTTTAGGCCAAAATATAGCAATAGATATGGGGTTAAAATCTTGCGTGGTAGGTGATGGAAGTGATCCTAAAGCTGCTGATATTATTTGCTATAATGGTTTTTGTTCAGTGCACCAGCTTTTTGATGTCGAGGATATAGAATTTTATAGAGAAAAGTATCCAGATATTTTAATTGTAACACATCCTGAGTGTAAACCAGAAGTATGTGCAGCGTCAGATTTTGTTGGCTCAACTAGTCAACTTATTAAATATATAAAAGAACTTCCTGTTGAGCAAAAAGTAGCCGTTGGAACGGAATATAATATGGTTAATAGATTAAGAGAAAAAAATACGTATGTCTTATCTTCTTCTAAACCAGAGTGCCCAACTATGAATGAAACTCGATTAGAAGATTTGAGAGATACTCTTTTATTGATTAAAAAAGGTGACTATGAGGGTGAAATACTTATTAGTGAAGAGACAAGAAAATATGCTTTTGAAGCATTAAATAGAATGTTTGAGATATAAATATGATAAAACGTTTCGTTAAAAAAGCATTACAAGAAGATATTGGTCGTGGAGATCTATTTTATTTAGTTGGTAGTAGTAAAAAAGCAACCGCAAAGATAATTTGCAAAGATAGTGGAGTTTTAGCAGGTGTTACTTATGCAAAAGCTCTCTGTAAAGTTGAAAAACTGGTGTATAAATTCCATAAAAAAGATGGTGATATTTTAGAATATGGTGATGTAATAGCTACTCTCAAAGGAAAATCAAAAAAGCTTTTGATGTGTGAAAGAACTATCTTAAATCTTTTACAACACTCTTCAGGAATTGCAACAAATACAAATAAATATATACAAGCTTTAAATGGTACAGAAGTAAAAGTACTTGATACAAGAAAAACAAGACCAAATTTAAGAATATTTGAAAAGTATTCCGTAAGATGTGGTGGTGGTAATAATCATCGTATGGGGTTAGATGATTGTTTGATGATAAAAGATACACATTTAAAAACAATTGAAAATTTAAATAGTTTTATTATAAAAGCAAGAACAACATTGCCTTATACAACAAAAATAGAAATAGAGTGTGAAAGTATAGAATTTGCAAAAGAAGCAATGGCTTGTAATGTAGATATGATTATGTGTGATAATATGAGCATTGAAGAGATTAAAAAAGTTGTTACATGTAGAGATGATATTGCTCCTCATATCCTTTTAGAAGCTAGTGGCAATATAACACATGACACCATAGAATCTTATGCAAGAAGTGGTGTTGATGCTATTAGTAGCGGAAGTTTAATCCACCAAGCAGTTTGGCTTGATTTTTCTATGAAGATAACGCATAAAGAAAAAGAAGTTTAAAGGGAGTTTATGGCTGACGATCAGGAAAAAACAGAGGAACCCAGTTCCAAAAAGATTGAAGATGCCAGAAAAGAAGGAAATGTTCCTAAAAGTCAAGACACTAGTAGTTTTGTGACACTCGTTGTTGCAATTGGTGCTTTTTTAGCACTGTTCCCTTTTATAAAAGAGAGGATGTTTGGTTTATATAGATTTACTCAATCCTTTGTAGGTGTAGATTTAGATAAAAATACTGTTCATATTGTAATGATAACAATTTTTCAAGAGTTTGCTCTTATGATTTTGCCTTTAGCAGCTATAGTAGCAATTTCAGGTGTTTTAGCCTCTGTTATGCAGTTTGGTTTTATAACTACTACAAAACCGCTTATTCCTGATTTGAAAAAAATTGATCCAATTAAGGGTATAAAAAATCTTATAAGCATGAAAAAATTAGTAGAGTCTATAAAAACTATAGTAAAAGTGGGACTTGTTTTAACTGTTGCTTATTATTATCTGTTTGATTTTGTTCATGAGTTACCTTCAGTTATCTTTTTCCCTATTTATGATCAGCTTTTATGGCTAAGAGATAAAGCTTTAATTTTAATTGCTGTGATGTTGATGCTTTTTTTAGGCTTGGCCTTGTTTGATCTATTTTTTGTTAGATACAATTATTTTAAAGATTTACGTATGAGTAAACAAGAAATAAAAGATGAATATAAGCAGATGGAAGGTGATCCCCAAGTAAAAGCACGTATTAGAAGAGTGCAAATGGAAATGGTTAAAAAAAGAATGATGCAAGATATACCTAGTGCAGATGTTGTTATAACAAATCCAACTCACTTTGCAGTAGCAATTAGATATGATACAGAAAAAGAGAATGCACCAAAGGTTGTGGCAAAAGGGGTTGATCACTTAGCATTGAAGATAAAAGAGATAGCAAGAGAACACAATATTCAAGTTGTTGAAAATCCTCCATTAGCTAGAGCATTGTATAAAGAGTGTGAAATAGAAGATATGATACCAGAAACTCTTTATAAAGCAGTTGCTGAGGTACTTGCTTTTGTGTATAGAAGTTCTCAAAAAGATAGGAACTAATATGGAAATTATAAAAAAAAGTTGGGATAAAATTTTAGTTTTATTTTTATCAATCTTAGTGGTATATTTATCTGTATTTTCTAATATAGATGAGAAAACAGACAGTAGGATTGATATTTCTTTTAAACAAGCAGTAAGCGTTTTTGCGAGTGCTAAAGCGTTAAATGCAGCAATATCTTTAGTGCAAGGAACTGAAGTAGGACCTCCTGGAGTTACTATAACCATAGGAGAAGTGTTAGATCCTATTAATGATTTAGTTGAACAATTTTCTTGGGTAATGTTAGCTTCTTTAACGTCATTAGGGATACAAAAAATTCTTATGAATATAGTTACATGTAATGGTTTTGATATAGTACTGATTTGTATTTTATTTATGGCAAATGTAGTTTATTTTTATAAGGATAAACTCAAAGGAAGGTTATTTTTTAAATTTACTTTTGTTTTGATTTTTTTACGATTTAGTATTCCTTTTATGAGTTATGCTAATGAATATGTTTATGTAAATTTTGTAGAACAAGAATATAGTGTAAAAGTATCTCAAAATATAGTGCATAATGCAAAAGAAAAAATAGATAAGTTTGATGATAGCAAAGCAAGTTATTTTTCATCTTCATACTATAAAAAGAAACTTTTAGATTTTGAGAGACTTATAGAAAGTACTGGTCAACATATAGTTGATTTGATAATTATTTTTTTATTTCAAACTATTTTGTTTCCTCTACTATTTTTGTTTGTTTTATATAAGTTCGTTATCTATTTATTTAACTTTAATTTGTAGAATAACCTAAAATTTATACTAAGTTAAGTATACTAACAGCTTTTAAATAGACGGAGTTTACATGTATAAAAAAGCATGGGATAAAATTATAAGTGCAAGACACACTGTTATAGTTTCTCATGTACATCCAGATGGAGATACGATTGGTTCTAGTCTAGGTTTGTATAGTGTTTTGAAAAAAGTGGGATGTAGGGTTTCATTATTTAATGAGACTAAAGAAGAATTACCAAAAGAGTTTGATTTTTTAGAAGGTTACTCTAAGATACAAAATAAACTTCCTAAATCTTTTGATTTGTTAGTAAGCTGTGATTGTGGAAGTTTAGATAGATTGAAAATCAAAAAAGGTGATTTTGAAATTATCAATATAGACCATCATAAAAGTAACGAACTTTTTGGTGATATTAACATAGTATTACCTGAAGCTTCTAGTGCTGGTATGGTTGTGTATAAACTTTTAAAAGAAAATGATATTGATATTCCAAAAGAGAGTGCAATATCACTTTATACATCCATAGCTGAAGATACAAATTTTTTTAGATATGGTGGAGTTGATGAAAAAACTTTTGAAGCAGCAGCAGAGCTTATTCGATGTGGAGCAAATGCACAAGAGATAGCACAAAAAGTAAAAAGTAGACAATCTTTAGCAAAGATTAGATTAATAGCCTATATGTTGAGTAATTTTGAGTTACATGTAGATGCTACTATAGCTTCAATCATATTTGATAAAAAGATTTTAGAAGAGACTGGAGCAAAAAGAAGTGATACTAAAAATATTATTAGTATGTTAAGAGATATAGCTAATGTGAAAGTAGCATTGATGGTTTTAGCCCAAGATGAATTTTGTAAAATTTCATTACGTTCAGATGGAGATATAGATGTATCCAAAATTTCTATTATGTATAATGGCGGTGGACATAAGGGTGCAGCGGGTTTTAATGTGAATAGTAGTGATACAAAAGCTACATGTAAAGAGATAACAGACCAAATAAAAGCACTATAAAAGATTTATTGCTTTTATTTATAAAATGAAGAAAATTAAATGATAAATTTTGTTCAGTAAACAGGAGATAGGTAAATGAGAAGAAAAAGAAGTTCATCAGGTATTATAATTATGATTTTGTTAATTTTACTTACAGCATTATTAGCATATTTATATAACTCTAAAATTTTTGAAAGAAATGTACCTAGTGTGGAACTGTTAAAAAAAATAGATTGGAATTTAAAGAAACCAATTGCAGTGAAGATAAGTGATGAAAGTGGTATAAAATTTGTAAGAGCAACTTTGAGTGATGGTAAAAATAGTATTGTACTTTTGAAAAAACTTTTTGAAATATCACAAGAAGAGTTTACTCTAAATATAGAGTTTCCAAGAACAGGCTTTGTTAGTAATAAAAAACATTTTGAACTGACGATAGAAGCTGTAGATTCAAGTAAATGGAACTTTTTTTCAGGAAACAAAGCAGTTAAAACATCTATTATAAATGTAGATACAAAAAGACCAGAATTGTTTATTGTGAATAATTCCTATAAGATTCTTAAAGGTGGAGTTGCTACTGTTGTATTTAAAGCAAAGGATGAAAATTTAAAAGAATTATATATACAAACAAATTTTGATAAAAGATTTTACCCAACACCTTTTTATAAAGATGACCATTATGTTTCACTTTTAGCTTGGCCAAGTGATAAAAAAAATTTTAAAGCTACAATTATTGCTCAAGATAAAGCAGGTAATATTTCAAAAAGTAGAGTAAGATTTTATTTAAAAGGGAAAAAGTATAAGGTTTCAAAATTAAAATTAAGTGACAATTTTTTAAATGGCAAAATTGCAGATTTGGCTGAAGAAGAACTTCCTTCAGCTAAAAGTATGGATAAAATTGAAAGATTTAAATATGTCAATGAAGATTTAAGAGATAGTAATGAAAAAGTTATAGAAGAGGTAACTTCTGAAGTTCCTACTGAAAAAATAAATGGTTTTAGTTTAAAGCCTTTTTATCCTTTAAAAAATGCAGCAGCAGTTGCTAGTTTTGGTGATCATAGATTTTTTAGTTATGAAAAAAAGCAAGTAAGTGAATCGTATCATTTGGGGTTAGACTTAGCAAGTACTGCAGAAGCTGATGTTATTGCCTCAAATTCTGGTACTGTTGTTTTTGCAAAGTATAATGGCATATATGGAAAGAATATAATTATTTCTCATGGTTTAGGTGTGTATTCTTTATATGGGCACAATTCAAGCTTTTTAGTAGACGAAGGTGAAAATGTTAAAGCTGGTCAAGTTATATCAAAAACAGGAGTTACAGGACTTGCACTTGGAGATCATTTACATTTTGGAATATTGGTTCAAGGAGTTGAAGTTAGGCCAGAAGAGTGGATGGATAAAAACTGGATGAAAGATAATGTTTTTGATGTTATGAAATCAGCAAAAAAGATTATAGATAGATGATAGTAAAACAAAAGAATTTACGTGTTTTTCACATAAATATTGATAATAATGAGAGTTTCCTTGAATATTTTAATAAAAATAGAGTATTATTAAAGGAATTCTTTTTGCTTATAGATGGTGAAGTAGATGAGCAAGTAGTAATTTTTTTAGAACATGAGGGTGTTTGTTTTAAAGATATTAGTAATTGTTCATTAAAATTGTCAAGTGTGAAAAAAGATGTTGAGATACCTGTTCAAGAAGAAGAACCTAAAGAACAAGAGCAAAAAGAGGCAATCTCAAAAGTTATTTCAAAAGATAAGTTAAAGGTATTTGATAGACCAATTCGTTCTGGTGAAGAGATAAATGAAGATTTACCAGTGGTTGTTTTTGGACGTATTAATAGTGGAGCAAAACTTTTTTGTACACAAAGTGTTTCAGTATATGGCACAATAGATGGTTTAGTTCAATGTGATGGAGATTATATTGTACTAAATGGCATTGGAAATCATGGGAATGTGATTTTCAATGGAGAAATTATAGAAAAAGAGAGTTTAGTACAAGATAAGTTACAAAAAATAACTTATAATGGTTCAAAAGTAGATATAAAGGAAATTTAGAGGTGAGACAAACTACTGTTGCTAAAAAGGTTGAGAGTGTTGGTATAGGGCTACATAAGGGTGAGCCTATAAAAATAACATTAGAGCCATTAGAAGCAAATAGCGGTATAGTTTTTTATAGAACTGATGTGGGGATGAGTGTAAAAGCAAGTCCTGAAAATGTAGTCAATACAAATAATGCAACAGTCATAGGCGATGGACAAAACTATATATCTACAATAGAACATTTACTCTCAGCGATATATTCATATGGAATAGATAATATATTAATCACTTTAGATAGTGCAGAAGTTCCAGTAATGGATGGTAGTGGAATTAGTTTTTGTATGATGTTAGATGAAGCTAAGATGAGAGAATTAGATGAGAATAAAAGTGTTTTAATTATCAAAAGAGAAGTCGAAGTTGTAGATGGTGAGAAATTTGCAAGAGTAAAACCTTCACGTAAACCAATATATAATTTCACTATTAACTTTACTCATCCTATTATCGGAAAACAAGATTATCAATTTGAATTTAGTAAAAAAGCGTATATAGAAGAAATTGCGCGTGCTAGAACATTTGGATTTTTAAAAGATGTACAGTATTTAAGAAGTAAAGGTTTAGCCCTTGGAGGTTCACTTGAAAATGCTATTGTTCTTGATGATAAGAAGATTTTAAATCCTGAAGGATTAAGATTTCCAAAAGAGTTTGTAAAACATAAAATTTTAGATGCTATTGGAGATTTAGCACTTTTAGGAGCTCCTGTTGTAGCTGATTATGAATCATATGCAGGGAGTCATAATTTAAACCATTTACTTACTAAAGAGATACTTAAAGACCCAAAAAATTATGAAGTAAGGGATTTCGCAAAAGTAGATGATTTAGCATACATAGAGGTGTTCGCATAAAATCGGTAGTAGATATTGTTGTTATATCTTTAACTTCACCACTGCAAGTGGGTATATATGAAAATAATATATTGATTAAAAGTATATGTAGTGAGCAACAAACGAGTGAAGCCTTGCCTTTAATATTTAAAGATATACTTGAAGAGTTTACATGTAAAAGAATTTTCTTTGCAAGAGGTCCTGGTAGTTTTATGGCTATTAAGATAACTTATATACTTTTAAGAACTTTATCCATTGTAAAAGGTATTGAACTTTTTGCTACAGATGGATTTAATTTCAATCAAAATAGTCCTATAAAAGCTATGCGAAAAATGTATTTTGTGAAAGAAGATGAACTAATAAAAACAGAATTTATTGAAGATGAAATAAAATGTGATTTTTATCTTCCACAAAATTTGAAAATAGAAAATTTTAGTAAAGATATAGAACCATTATATATCTTGCCAGCAGTTTAAAGGGGTTTAATGCGTATAAAGGTACCAGCAACAAGTGCAAATTTAGGACCAGGTTTTGACTCTCTTGGTCTAGCAATATCATTATATAATTACGTAACTATTAAACCGTATTCTTGCCAAAGTGTCTCTATAAAAGGTGAAGGTGAAAATAGATCACGTTTAAAAGTAAATAATATATTTGTATCTATTTTTAATGAAATTTATCAAGATTTAGTAGGAAAAAAAGATAATTTTAGATTTGAATTTGAAAATTATATACCTTTTTCAAGAGGATTAGGAAGTAGTTCAGCAGTTATTGTTGGGGCAATTGCAAGTGCGTACCATATGGCAAATGTTAAAGTAACAAAACAGAGTGTTTTAAATAAAGCTCTTGAATATGAAAGTCACCCAGATAACATAGCTCCAGCAGTGTATGGTGGATTTACAACTTCTGTTATTGATGAAGGTGTTGTAAAGACTTTAAAAAAAGATTTACCTAAAAATATCAAAGTAGTGATGGTTATACCTGATCGTGCGATGTCTACAGCACATTCTAGAACACAACTTCCAAAATCTTATTCAATGAAAGATGTAATTTTTAATAGTTCACGTGTTGGTTTAATGAGTGCAGCATTTTTTAGTGAAAATTGGGAACTTTTAAGAAGTGTAAGTAAAGATAGAATTCATGAGAACAGAAGAATGAAAAAAATGAAAGAACTGTTTGAAGTAAGAAAAATTGCATTAGCAAATGGAGCTTTAATGAGTACATTATCCGGAAGTGGGTCATCTTTTTTTAGTATGACTTATGAAAAAAATGAGCAAAAGTTGATTGAAAAATTAAAAAATAGATTTGAAAATTTTAAAATTGTATCATTTGATTTTGATAACCTCGGTTATGAAATAATCGAAAGTTAAAAAACAGTTTAATTTTGGTATAATCATGTGCAAATTAAAAAAACCCATACGAATGTGTATTATCTGTAGAGGACGATTTGAACAAAACACTCTAACCCGCTTTCAAATAAATAATGGAAAAGTAACCCAATTTTCAAAAGTAGGTCGTAGTTGTTATATGTGTTTAGATTGTTTTAAACTCGATGAGAAACGCATAGTACGAGTAATAAATAGTAAATTTAAATTAAAATATAAAAAATTAGAAGAGTTTGGGGATTTTTTCTCAAGCAAAGTGCGAGAGCACAATTAAGGAGACTGGACCATATGACTAAGGTGCGTATACACGAAATAGCAAAAGAGCTTGGAATTAAAAGTAAAGAAGTTGTTGAAAAAGCAATGGATTTAGGATTAGAAGTAAAGGCTGCTTCTAGTGCTGTTACTGAAGAACAAGCCGAAAAACTTATGAATTATGTTTTAACAGGCGTAAATGAGAATGATAAAACAGCTAATCCAAAAGTTGAAAAAATAGTAGAAGAACCTAAAAAGTCTGAAGAAAAACCAAAAGAAGAATCTATAAAAGCTGTTAAGACAGTAGAAAAGAAAGTAGATCAAACAGTTAAAGTAGAAACTGAGCCAGTTAAAACCTCTCCTAAAGTTGAAGAACCAAAAGTAGAAGTTCCTGTAGAAGAGCCTAAAAAAGAGAGTTTAGCAACCGCTAGTGTACGTAAACGTAGAGGTTTAGTAATTGTTAAAAAGAAACGTCCAGAAAAAGTTGTAGAGAGTCCAAAAGATTTTCCATCTCCATATGCTAAAAAGAAAAATTCACAAACTTTAGAATCTGTTCTTGGAAATAGTAGTGAAGCTGTAAAGAAAAAGAAAAAAGTAAAAAAGACTCCTGCAGAGAAAAAAACTTCAGCTGAGAAGATAGATATTGCATTTAGTGATATGGCAGATATTAAGATGGACTTGGAAGATAATATGGTAGTTTTACCAGATTTTTCTGTTAAAATTGAGCCTAAAGTAGAACAAAGAACTAAAAAGAATAGTGATCCATCTCAAATTAGAACTACAAAAAGACCTAGTTTTATCCAACCGCAAGGTATTAAAAGACGTGGAAGAAAAAAACGTGTTAAAAAACAAATAGATACTGATAATGTAGTTGTATCTTCAATAGAAATTCCTGAAGAGATTCGTGTATATGAATTTGCTGAGAAAATTGGAAAACAAGTTAGTGAAGTTATAAAAGAGCTATTTTTACTAGGTATGATGGTTACTAAAAATGATTTCTTAGATAAAGATTCTATAGATATTTTAGCTGAGACTTTTGAAGTTGAAGTAACTACAATCGATGCTCAAGAAGAGTTTGATTATGTTGGAGCTTATGAAGAGTCAAATGATGAAGATTTAATAGAACGCGCACCAATTATTACTATTATGGGGCATGTTGATCATGGTAAAACGTCACTTTTAGATTATATTAGAAGTTCAAAAGTAGCAAGTGGTGAGGCTGGTGGAATAACTCAGCATGTTGGTGCTTATATGGTAGAAAAAAATAGTAGAAATATTACATTTATAGATACTCCAGGTCATGCTGCTTTTACTGAAATGAGAAGTCGTGGTGCACAAGTAACTGATATTGTTATTGTTGTTGTTGCTGCAAATGATGGTGTAATGCCTCAAACAATAGAAGCAATTGAACATGCACGTGCAGCAGAAGTTCCTTTTATCATTGCTATGAACAAAATGGATCTTGAAGCGGCTAACCCAGATATGGCAAAAGCAGGTCTTGCAGAAGTGAATGTAACTCCAGTTGATTGGGGTGGAGAATATGAATTTGTTGAAGTTTCAGCAAAAACAGGAAAAGGTATTGATGATTTATTAGAAGTTATTCTTCTTCAAGCTGATTTATTAGAATTAAAAGCAAATCCAAATAGAGAAGCAAAAGCAACTGTAATTGAGAGTTCAGTAGAAAAAGGTCGTGGTCCTGTTGCTACTATTGTAATCAATGAAGGAACTCTTAGAGTAGGTGATACTATTGTTGCAGGTACTGGTTATGGTAAAGTAAGAGCCTTACTTGATGATTTAGGAAAACCAGTAAAAGAAGCAAAACCAGGTGAGCCTGTTGTTGTTTTAGGTTTAAGTGAAGTACCAGGTTCTGGTGAGCATTTAGTAAGTGTACAAAATGATAAAATAGCTCGTGAATATGCGCAAAAACGTGCAGATTATTTACGCCAAAAAGAGTTATCAAAATCTACTAAAGTAACTTTAGATGAGTTAAGTTCAAAAATTGCTGAGGGTGCTATTAAAAACTTACCAGTTATCTTAAAAGCAGATGTTCAAGGTTCTCTTGAAGCTATTAAAGGCTCTTTAGCAAAAATTAAAAATGATGAAGTGCAAATAAACGTTATTAGTTCTGGTGTTGGTGGAATTACTGAAAGTGATGTTGCTTTAGCTGAAGCTAGTGAAAATTGTGTGATTTTAGGATTTCATGTTCGTCCTACTGGAAGTGTTAAAGAAAAAGCAAAATCAAGTGGTGTTGAGATAAAAACATATAATATTATTTATGACTTGATTGATGATGTAACAGGACTGGTTTCTGGATTACTTTCTCCTGTTATAAGAGAAGAGAATATTGGACAAGCACAAGTTAGAGAAGTATTTTCTGTACCAAAACTTGGTTCAATCGCAGGTTGTATCGTAACTGATGGATCAATTAACCGTGGTGTTAAAGTTCGCCTTATTCGTGAAGGTGTTATTGTATATGAAAGTACAGTATCTTCATTGAAGCGTTTCAAAGATGATGTGAATGAAGTGAAAAAAGGTTATGAATGTGGTATTGGAATTGATGGTTTTAATGATATTAAAGTCGGAGATTTCATTGAAAGCTTTAAAGAAGTAGAAGAACAAGCTAAATTAGAAGTATAAAACGTGAGTGAAAAAAGTATAAAACTACAAAGAACAGAGAGTGTTTTGAGGGAACTTATCCCTGAAGCACTTTCTACTTTAAATGATGAGATGTTACGAGGACTTTGCGTTATAGATGTAGAGTGTACTCGCGGAAAATATGATGCTACAGTTTATCTTGATAAAATGATGTTTGATGAAGAAGAAAAAAAATATATTATAAACCATCTAAGAAAAGTTAATTCCGTTTTAAAAACTTATTGTATGCAGAGTGAAGGTTGGTTTAGATGTCCCAATTTTAGATTTAAATTTGATGATAAATTAGAAAAACAAAATCAAATGGATGCTTTGTTTGAACAAGTTGCAAAAGAATTAAAAAAGGGAAATAAAGATGACAACTAAAGAAACTATTGTAAATATTCTTCATGATTGTGATGTTGAACTTTATGACCTAGAAACTGTAAGTGAATTTGAACAAAAGATTTTTAGAATTTATATAACAAGTCCAGAGGGAATTAGTTTAGATAAATGTGCAGAAGTAACCCGTATACTTTCTCCAATTCTAGATTTAGAACCACCAGTAAATGGTGTTTACACTTTAGAAGTGAGTAGTCCAGGAATTGAAAGACCACTAAAAAAAATTGAGCATTATAAAGGTTCAATTGGCCAAGATATTAAAGTTAAGCTTATAAATACTGATAAAATTATAGGTAAGTTGGAATCTATGGAAGATGGAAAAATAACAATTATTGAAGAAGATGGTGAAGTGACAACTCTATCTCTAGATGATATAGAAAAGGCTAGAACTTACTATAAATGGTAAACATAGACGAATATTTTATGCAACTTGCCCTTGATAAAGCGTGGGCTTATCAAGGGTTGACTTTTCCAAATCCAGCTGTCGGTACAGCAATAGCAGATAAAAATTCAAATCTTATAGCAACAGGTGTTCACCAATTTGCAGGTTTACCTCATGCAGAAGTAAATGCTATAAAAAATGCTTATCTAAAAATTTCACATGATACAAATATAGAAAATATAGTTAACTCTCACGAGATACATGATTATTTATTAAAAAATCATAATGGAATTTTTAGTGATAAAACTATATATGTCACACTTGAGCCTTGTAATCATATAGGAAAAACACCAGCTTGTTCACAGCTAATAAAAGAGTTGAAATTTAAAAGAGTTGTAATAGGCTCGTTAGATATAAATAAGCAAGCAAGTGGTGGAGTCAAGACTTTAGAATCTGCTGGAATTAATGTTGATATAGGTATATTAAAAGAAAAATGTGATGAATTATTAGAGTCATTTAGTATATGGCAAAAAGATACTTTTGTCTTTTTTAAAATAGCAATGAGTAAAAACAATGTTATCGACGGTGGCATAATTACAGGAAAAGCTTCAAGAACTCATGTTCATGCCTTACGTGACAAGTGTGATTTACTTGTTATTGGTGGTAATACAGTACGAGTTGATAGACCTACCTTAGATGCTAGGATGGTCAATGGTAAAGCACCTGATGTTTTAATTTACTCAAAAGAAAAAAACATCGATAAAAATATACCTCTTTTTAATATAAAAAATAGAGAGGTATTTATAGAAGATAATTTAGATAAAATAAAAGAGTATAAATTTGTTATGATAGAAGGTGGTTTTGGAATGTATGAAGCTATTAAAGATATGGTTGATTATATTTTAGTATATCGTTCAAGTTATGAGAAAAATGGCAATAAAATTACTCTAGAACAAAATCTTAAAGAATTTTTTAGTATGCCTATTGAAAATGATACCTTAACATGGTATAAAAAGACATGGAGAATTTAGTCTTATTTGAAATAATTGTTTTTTTTGGAGCAGGTTTAGCACATGGCATATTAGGATTTGGTTTTCCTATGGTCGCAACTCCTCTTTTATCTATCTTTTTAACTCTTAAAGAATCTGTTCTTTATACACTTTTCCCAACGATGATTGTCAATGCTAATGTAATAAAAAAAAGTGGGAATTTTAGAGAAGTTTGGCAAGAGTATTGGTTACTTATACTTTTTGTTCTTATAGGAAGTTTTATTGGAACAAATTTTCTTATTGTATTTTACAATGATGCGTATACTCTTATTTTAGCTTCAGTAATACTTTTATATTTAAATACAGGTCATATGAAATTTTCTCTTTATGAGAGTATACAAAAAAATCCAAAACTACTAATGATTAGTTTTGGATTCTTCAGTGGGATTGTAAGTGGACTTGTAAATATAATGATTCCAGTGCTTATCATTTATATAATAGAAAGTAAAATACCAAAAGAAAAGTCCATTATTGTAATGAATTTTTGTTTTTTTATTAGTAAAGCAATTCAAATAGTTATATTTGGTATATATGGAAGTTTTTCTTCAAAGTTTTTATTACTTATGATACCGATTGTAACAATCTCTTTAATTGGATTATTTCTAGGATTAAAAATTAGAGCTAAGCTTGATGAAAACTTGTATGCAAAGATATTACGGCTTAGTTTATGGATTCTCTCTTGTTACCTCATAATTAAATTTTTTATAAAATAATATAAGTAAAAACAATAATTATTTATAATTAATTGTTTTTTATTAAAAATGATTAATTATATCTTGATTATTAATCATTCATAGTATATAATAATTTACTTTAGATAGGAAATTATTATGAAGTATCTATTAGATTTAGAAAAAATCGTTACTATAAATTCATATACGCAAAATAAAGCTGGTGTAGATGAAGTGAGTCAAATTATGTCTGGATGGTTAGAAGAGTTAGGATTTAAAACAATTACTTATAACAGAGAACTTATAGGTGATCATCATTTACATGTAAGCCCGAAAAAAGAAAATTTACCAAATATATTGCTTTTAGGACATAATGATACAGTTTTCCCAAATGGCTATTTTGAAGGATTCAGTGAAGACGATGAGTATATTTATGGGCCAGGTGTCTGCGACATGAAAGGTGGAAATATAGTTGCACTTGAAGCACTTAGAAATATATACAAACAAAATCAAAAAATAACAAATATTGATTATTTATTAGTTTCAGATGAAGAGACAGGTAGTGATGATTCTTCTCTTTTGACTTCTTCATTAGCAAAAAATTATGATTACTGTTTTGTATTTGAAGCTGCAGGAGAAAAACTTGAATTAGTAACTGCAAGAAAGGGTGTAGGAAGATATATTATAAGAGTTGAAGGAAAAGCATCTCATGCTGGTACTTCATACCAAAAAGGAATTAATGCAAATCTAGAAGCTGCATATAAACTTCAAGAGTATTCAAAACTAATGGATTTTGATAAAGGGACTATTGTTAACGTTGGGAAAATTGAAGGGGGAATAGGTATCAATACAGTATCTCCTCATTGTGAAATGATGATGGAGTTTAGATTTAATACTGAAGATGAAAAAAAACGTATTATAAAAGAAGTAGAAAGAATTACAGATTTTTCATATGTGGCTGGAACAAAATCAACTGCAAATTGTGTAATTCAAAGAAATGTTATGCAAGAGAATAAAAAACAGTTTGAGTTAATAAGACTTTTTGAAAGACTAATTAACGAAAGAATATATACACAAAGGAGAGGTGGTGTAAGTGATGCTAATATAATGGCACACATGGGAGTTACAACTCTTGATGGCTTCGGTCCTTTTGGTGATGGGGATCATACAAACAATGAAAGAGCATTAAAAAGTTCGTTTATTCAAAGAATAAAAATGATGACGACTATTCTAAGCTATTTTCAAAAGACCAATATATAAATGAGGTTGTTATGTATAAAAGAAAAATTGGGATGTGGTTATATTCAAATGGTGGTGGAGCTGTTATTCAAGAAAAAATAGTAAAAAAGCTTCGAGAAAGAGAAATCCAAACAATTACTGATTTAAATTTAAGAAATGCTTTAGCAAAAAATAAAAATATAGTTTGCAATGATGTTAATATGAATCAATTAGATCTTTATTTTTCTTATAATGCAGGAGAACAAACACAATACCAAATGTATTTGTATAAGGCATTAAATAGAATAATCCCCACTTTAAATTCTTATGAATCATTTGAATTAACAGAAGATAAATTTCAAACTTCTTTTTTACTTAGTAATAATGGCATAAAAACAGCAAATTATAATTTATGTCATAGAGATGATATTCATTATTTACAGTTTTTAATTGCAAATTGGAAAAAGATGGTATATAAACCTACAGATGGTTGGGGTGGTGTAGGCCTTACTAAAATAGATAGTCAAGAAACATTAGATATGGTAATGCCTTTTTTAAATCAAATGGATTTAAGGTACTTTTATGTTGAAAAATTTATAGATTACGACAATACAGATTATAGAGTAGATGTTGTTAATGGAAAATTGGTGGGTTGTTATGGAAGACGTGCTGGAATAGGTGATTGGAGAACAAATATTACAAGTGGAGGTTCTATTTTTAAAAGAGAATTGAATGATGAAGTTGCTAATTTGGCACTTCAAGCAGCCAAAATAGCAGGTTTGGATATAGCTGGAATTGATATTATATATGATAGAGAACATGAAGAATATTTAGTATTAGAAGTCAATGGTATCCCTGCATTCGCAACACCAGAACAAGAGAAAATGGGATTAAATTTTAATGATAAAAAAATAGATTTGATAGTTGATTTAATAGATAAAAAAACTCAAAAAGCGATACAAAAAGAAAGGATATTTGATGAGCAAACAGAAGTTGCCTAAATTAGGATTTTTATATTTAGATTATGTTTTAAGATTTTTTGATCAGTCAAATTTTAAGGGCTGGCCAGACCCTATAGAAAGTGTTATATACCATTGGAAAAATGATAAAAATAGATTTATAAAAGAAATGAAAAAAAAGAAAATAGATATATTAATAGGAAATATTCCAGCTACTGCGTATGATACTTTTGTTCAAATTGCAAAAGAATTACCACATGTTAGATTTGTACCATCCATTCAAACACAATTTCCAAATAAATCAAAAGAAAATGTGACTCTATTTTGTAAAAAATATAATCTTTCTACACCTAAAACAAAAATTTTTTATAATAAAAAAAAGGGTTATGAATATTTGAAAAAAAAGGCAAAATATCCGCAAGTAATAAAAAGAAGTTATGGTCCATCAAACTATGGAGGATATTATGTTCATAAAGTTAATAACTATAAAGAAGCTCAAGAATTAATAGAAAAAAGAAAATATAATCCTATATATACACAAAATGCAATTAGTATGAAGAATTCCGGAGATTTAAGAATAATGTTAATAGGGCACAAGCCTATATGTGCTTTTTGGAGATATTCTGCTAAGGGAGAATGGATAACAAATACTAGTCAAGGTGGAAGTATGAGTTATGAAAATGTTCCTATGAGTGCACTTGAACTTGCAGTTGAAACAAGTAAGGCAGCAAAAGCAGAATTTTGGGCTTGTGATATAGTTATTGATAAAAAAACAGAAAAACCCTATATCTTAGAGTGTGCAACTGCATTTGCAGCTTTTCCTTACATAAGAGATTGGATTTGTCAGTATTTGATGTGGGATTTTTCTAAGGGGGTTTTTCCAAAACCTCATGTTCCTCTTTATTCATGGGAAGAGTTAGGTAAGATTGATTCTAATTTGTTAAGAACAATGAGATATATTGGGTTTAGTAGATATAAACCAAGTTGTGATGGAACATATTTTATTAAAGATATAAATGATACGTTTGATATGGAGATAGCTGAACAAAGTCAAGAATATGATATGCCAAAACTTGTTGAACCTAAAGATTTACCAATAGAAGATGAGTTATTAAAAGAGCATGATAATCAAGAGGTTTGTGTGATGAAAAAAATAAATTTAAATGAGGCAACTTTAACAGATATAATGACCCTACATGGGATGGAAGAAGATTTGGCGATTGAAATTTGTGAGTATGCTAAGTGTAATATTTTAACAGATACTTCTGATTTACTTGATATTGAATCTATTGATGAGCATATGATTTTGATATGGGATGAAAGTTTAGATGACATGAGATATAATATTAATAAGGTTGACAGTGAATCGTTAAAATCAATTAAAGGTATAGGCGTAAAGTTAGCAAAACTTATTTTAGATAAAAAACAAGAGTTAGGGAGATTTAAATCTATCGATGAATTAAGAGCAATAGAAGGAATTGGCAAAAATAAAATTTGTGAGATGAAATCAAGATTTAAAATAGGAGAATAAACTTTGAAAAAATTATATAAATCGTATAATGAATCTACAAATATTTTCCAAGAGTATGAAAAAACATATCCTAAACATTTTAAAATAGAATCTATTGGTCAAACGTGGGAAAAAAGAGAAATTAATGTAATAACGATTTCTAAGGATATAAAAAGTGCAGATACAAAACCAGCACTATTTTTCACAGGAACTATACATGCAAGAGAGTGGATAGGGCACGAACTTGCTGTTGAATTTACCAAATATATATTGGAAAATTTAGAACAAGATTTGATGCTTCAGCTCTATTTAGAAAAAGCCACCATATATATGGTACCTTGTGCAAATCCAGATGGTTATGAATACTCAAGAAGTCATTTTAATTTTTGGAGAAAAAATAGAAGAGAAAATGCTGATGGAAGTTTTGGGGTAGACTTAAATAGGAACTTTCCCATTGGATTTGTAAGTGGAACGAAACCAAATTCAAATGTTTATGGAGGTCCAACTCCATTTTCTGAACCAGAAACTATAGCACTCAGAGATTTTGTTGAATCTCATTCAAATATAACTATTGCACTAGATTATCATTCACAAGGAAATGTATTTTTCCCAGCACATGACTTTAGGCATGAAGACGCAATTGATACAACAGATATTAATATTTTATGTGCCAATATGGCTGAAAAAATTAGAAAAGTCTCCTATAGAGAGTATGGGATACATCAAGGAAAACCTCCTGCAAAACTTATCTCTGGAAGCGGTAGAGAATTTTATCATTCAAAAGGAATACTCTCAAGTGTAGTTGAAGTTGGTACCAGGAATATTTCTGATTATATGGGAAATATGAATGAGCATTTAAGAGAGCACATCGAGGCACTCCTCTCAGCATTAAATGATGTACCAAATTATGGAGAAAAAGCAAAATTAAAAAGAGTTGACTCCTTTGAAATTAATAGTGTTGGCTCTTCAAGTGTAAGTTTAAAATGGACCTATAATTCAAAAAAAGATGTCTATTTTGAATTATATAGAAGTAGAAAAGATAAAAGTTTTTGTATGGGCTCAAACCTTGTTACAAGAACAAAGTCTTTAGAATTTACAGATTTACATTTAGAATCATGTACTGATTATTACTATAACATCAGAGCGGTAAATAAATCACGTACCATAAAATCAGCTTTTTATCCACAAATAAGAGTGCGAACAGATACAGATTTTGATGAATTTACAAGAACATACCATGCACAAGCATCAAAGACGGGCTATGTAGCAGAAAAATTAAAAAATAATGCTCAGCATTTTGGTGTTAATTCTTTATTTGTTGGCGTTGATCAACTCAAAGGAGTATCATATGCTATAGTGACTATAAATCCTTTAAGAATACCCAAAAATATTACAATAAAGTCTGCATACTTTAGTCTTTATCCTATAAACAGAGTTTCTGCTACAATTGAAAAATATGGTGAATGGAACGTAGGACTTGTAGACCCTCAAAGTATCAAGGATATAACAAATTTTGATGAAGTTGATAATATGAAAATTATTTCATATGTAGGTAAACCTACAAAATCACATCAACTTACTCAAGGGATTTGGAGAAAATGGGATTTTTCAGGGCTAGAATGTGATGCTTTAAATGAGCAAATTCAAAATGGACTTATAACCTTTAGAATAGAAGGTCCTAAAGAGTTAGAAGCTGGTAGAAGTAAACAGATGATGCAATGGGACTTAGGATATGGTAAGTTTAGTGGAGGTTTAGAGTATAGACCAAGATTAGAGTTAACATATAAATTAGAACCAGAAATCACAACAATATATCCAAAAATAATTCATACAATAAGCAAAAACAAAATACAAGAGAATGAGCTTATATCTGGATTTGATAAGGATGGATCAAAAATATATTCTACTATGGAGTTTAATTTAGGAACTATTCCTCCATATAATGAGACAATGATAGTGAATGCATACCTTGAATTAAATTCAACGAAGATATATTTAAAAGATGATATTAGGTTTCATTTAGAGTTTGTAGATGAGAGTATCGATAAAGATTTTGAGGGTATTAGTAATAGAGAAGTAATTCAAAACATAGGATATGATGTTAGTGCAAATGAGTTAAAGAACAATCAAACACAATATTTTATGTTTGATGAATTCTCAAATCGTGAATTAAATCAAAAATTAAAAGATAGAAGCGATGTAGCTTTTGTTTTAAAACCCACGTCTTCAAAAAAATCTATTAAAGATAAAATTGTTGCATGGGAAGTGAATAATAAAGATTTGTCTCCTAAACTCATAATAGAGCATATTGCAAAAAGAAGATTTCCTGTTGCACAAGTAAAAAATGCAAAAGTTTTTATTGAAAATGGAAAAATTAAACTTACTTGGGAAAATCCTACTGAAAATGGATTTAGGGGTACAAAAGTTATAAAAAATCCATATAGATTTCCTGCTTCTCAAAAAGATGGACAAAAGATTTATGCAGGACCTGATAATTATACATATGATGATTTTGGGGCACTTGATATAAGTAAATATTTTTCAATTTTTACTTATGATGATGTACCCAATTATTCAGAACCTGTTGTTATACAGTATATTCCTGAAAACAAATAGATTGAGCTAAAAAAACTCTTTATACTTTACATGTAGAAGTTCTCTAGCTTCTTTGTAAAGTAAAGTATAGTTTGAATCTATTTTGTCTATAAGAGAAGAGTATTTTAAAAAAGTTTCCCATACTTGGTTGGCTGGGTCAGTTCTTTTCATGACTTTAAGTGCTAAGGCAGTCGAACCATTGATAAGACCTTTTAGGATAAAACTCTCTTCTCTTTTTTTAGGTATATTTTTCCACTCTCTCCATTTGTCTTCTAAAACTTCATGGCCTTCAACAAAATCATTGTTATACACTACTTTTAGAAAATTTTCTAATTCTCTCATTGTTTCTCTTTTGTATTTTGAATAAACTATTATATCTTTTTATAAAAAGTTAGATATTAATTTATTTCTTGACTTTTAAGGTTTATTTTTATATAGTTGCATAGCCAAAGGTTGTATATGCAACTATTGCATAAAGGAGGTATTTTGAAAGAATTAGTCAGTTGTATAGGATTTCAGCTTAAACTCACCAAAAATATTATGGAAAATGAACACAATATATATTTGAAAAAATTTGGAATTAGCAGTGAACAAGGGCTTCTTTTAAAGTTGGTTTATGAAATGCCAGGTTGCACACAAACACAAATATCAGAAGTTTTACATAAGGATAAAACTACAATAACAAGAATGATAGATTGCTTAGTAAAAAAAGATGCATTAGTAAGAAAAAACTCAGAAGAAGATAGAAGAGTTTATAAAATTTATGTTACTAAAAAAACAGCAAATAATATAGAAGAGCTTGCTCCTATTTTTGAGAAAAGAGAAAAAGAGTTAAGAGAAATAGTAGATGAAAAAGATTATGAAACAACACTTAGAGTATTAAATCAAATAAAAGAATATTACAGAGGATTAAATAAATGAAACGTTTAGCATTACTATGTTTTATAGTTCCTGCATTGTATGCAGAAGGATTGCAGTCGTTGATGGATTTTGCTATTAATAATAACCATATGGTAGCATCAAAAGCATTGACACAAGAGTCAAAATCAAAAGATATAGAAGTTGCACAAAGTGCTTATTATCCAACTATTGATTTAGGTGGAGCATATCAAAATTCTGATCAAAAATCTGTAGGGATAGCTGGTGATATATATAAAGGCTATGCAACAGTTGGAGTTGATTTATATGATGGAGGAAAAAAACATAATACGATAGAAAAAAATAAAGCTTTATTAAAATCGTCAGAGTATGATACATCATCTTATAAAAAGAATTTACAACTTTCAATTGCTGAAGATTTTTATAATATAAAAAGTGAAGAAGCAAATTTAAATGCATTGAATGAAAAAAATATCCAATTAGAAGCTGAACTTGAAAGAATTAAGAAGTTTTATGAAGTTGGAAGTGCAACTCAAGATGAAATTGATAAATTGCAAGCTGCTTTGAGTGACAATATCTATCAAATAGAAGCAACAAAATTTCAAGTTTTATCTTTAAAAAGGCTTCTTAGTATAAAAATTGGTAAAAAAATTGAGACATTAGATAATTCTATTGTTAAGGTTCCAACTAATATACAAAAAGAATTAAGTGATGATATAAAAGTACTTCAATCTAATGCATCGTCATTTAAGTATTCAGCTAAAACAATCAACTCTGGGTATCTTCCTCAAATTAGATTAGAAGATACTTATAATGTATATGATTATGGAAGAAGTGATTCTACTCATCCTGATGGATTAGATAATCAAAATGTATTACTTCTAACATTTAACGTAAAGCTTTTTGATAATGGAAATCTTAAAAAGCAAAAAGAATCAATTTTGATTCAAAAAATGGCATTAGAGAGCCAAATAAAACAAGCTACTGAAGAACAAGATATAAATATAGAATTGGCATTATCTAAAATAAATACGACTAAAGCACAAATCAATAGTGCTAAAAGTTCATTAGAGTCTGCAATTAGTGCATATAAAATTATTGCTGAAAAGTACAAAGCAGGTTCAGTTAATAATGTAGATTACTTAGATGCATTAAGTGTAAAAACAAATGCTAAAGCCCAGTATGAAACAGCATTAAATAATCTTCAAATTGCATATGCTTCGTACTATTACTATACAAATAAAAATATTAAGGATTATATAAAATGAAAAAACTAAAACAAGGACTAATAGTATTAGTAGGATCACTTTTACTAGTACCTACTTTAGCACAAGCAACAGATAATAAAGGTGCCAAAGCACCACAAAGACAAGCTCCAAAAGCAGATATATATATTGTTCCTGCACCAAAAGACTTACCAATACTATTAAAGTACCCAGCACAAATTAAATCATTTCAAAATGTTAGTGTGGTTTCAAGAGTTTTGGGGGTACTAGAAAATAAGTATTTTGAAGAAGGACAAAAAGTAAAAAAAGGTGATTTGTTATATAAAATTGAGGATAATATATATAAAGCAAAAGTAGATGCAGCTAATGCTTCTGTAAAAATGAGTGAAGCAACTTTGGATAATGCTGAGCGCAATTGGAAAAGAGTTAAGAGATTATATGCAAGAAAAGCAACAACGCAAGAAAAAAGAGATGTAGCATGGTCTTCTTATAATGAAGCATTAGCTTCTTTATCTTTATCAAAAGCAGAATTACATCAAGCACAAATAGATTTTGATTATACGCAAGTTAAAGCGCCTATAGATGGTACTATAGGATTAAAAAAAGTTGATGTTGGAGATTTAGTTGTGTCAAATCCTCCTACATCTCTTGTAGAAATTACTCAAAATGATAAAGTATTTGTAGAATTTTCTATGCCTTTTAGTGATTATGTAAATATAAAAAACAATATTTGGACAATGCCAGAAAACAAAGTGATTAATGTAACTTTAGAGATAGATGGAAAAGCAACAAAGAGAAGTGGTGCAATAGATTTTATGGATGTAAATGTCAATAAAGAAACATCAACAGTAAAAATGAGAGCCGTGGTAGACAATAGTGATGGGTATCTTATGTCCGGAAGTTTTGTAAGAGTTTTATTAAATGATATTACACAAAAAAATATCATCACAATACCTCAAAAAGCGGTACTTCAAAATCCTCTTGGAACTATTGTATTTATTGAAGACAAGGGTGTAGTTGCTATTAGACCAGTAAAAATAGGTAATGAATCAGGAGATAAGTTTGTTCTAAATGGTGGACCACTGAAAAGTGGAGATAAAGTTATTGTAAATAATTTCTTTAGAGTAAAACCAGGTGCTCCAGTCGTGGTAGATAAAGTAATTAACAAGGAACAATAGATGTTTTCAAAATTTTTTATAAATAGGCCTATTTTTGCTACTGTTATAGCATTTTTGATAATAATAGCAGGAGTTGTATCTATACAAGTGTTGCCTGTAAAGCAATATCCTGCAGTTGCACCTCCTCAAATTAAGATAACTGCTACTTATCCAGGTGCAGATGCACAGACACTTTCCAAAACGGTTTCAAGTACACTTGAAGATGCTATTAATGGTGTTGAACATATGACATATATGACTTCAACAGCAGCTCCAAGTGGTATTCTTTCTATGAGTGTTTATTTTGAAGTTGGTACAGATGTTTCACAAGCAAAAGTAGATATTAATAACCGTGTGCAATTAGCACTGAGTAAATTACCAGAAGAAGTACAAAGACAAGGAGTAAGTGTTAAGGAGCGTTCTCCTGATATGATTAAAGTTGTATCTTTTTTCTCTGATAATCCAGAACATGATATATTGTTCATTTCAAACTATATTAGCATTAATATTATTGATGAGTTGAAGCGTATTAACGGTGTAGGAGAAGCTACAGTTTTTGGGCAAAATGATTATGCTATTAGAGTATGGATAGATCCGGCTAAATTAGCACATTATAATTTAACACCTACAGATATAAGTAATCAAATATCAAGTCAAAATAATCAATACGCTGCAGGAAGTGTTGGTTCTGAACCATTAGAAAAAAAGGCACCATTTACATATGTTGTTTCCACCGAAGGTAGATTTAAAACTGTTCAAGAATTTGAAAATATTATTATTCGCTCAAATACAGATGGATCAACATTACGTTTGAAAGATGTTGCTCGAATTGAACTTGGCTCAGATACATATTATACAAGTGGAAAGTATTCTAAAAAACCTATGATGCCAGTTGGTGTCTTTTTATCTTCAGGTGCAAATGCACTAGATGTTTCAGCGGCTATTGATAAAAAGTTAGAGGAGTTAAAAGCTACTTTTCCAAAAGGTTTAGATTATGCAATGACATATGATACAAGTATATTTGTAAAGGCTTCAATTCAAGAGGTTATAAAAACACTCTTAGAAGCAGTTGTTTTTGTAACTATACTTATATATCTTTTTTTAGGGAATTTTAGAGCGACTATTATTCCTGTGCTAGCAATTCCTGTTTCTATTATAGGTACTTTTGCAGGATTATATGTTGCAGGATTTTCTATTAATCTTTTAACCCTTTTTGGTCTTATCTTGGCTATTGGTTTGGTTGTTGATGATGCCATTATTGTTATAGAAAATGTTGAGAGGATATTAAAAACAAAAGCTGTAAGTGTCAAAGAGGCTACGACAGAAGCAATGAAGGAGTTGACAACTCCTATTGTAGCGATTGTATTAGTACTTTCGGCTGTTTTTATACCAGCAGCACTCAGTGGTGGATTTAGTGGTGTTATGTATAAACAATTTGCTATTACTATTGTTATAGCAGTTGTTATTTCAGGTATCGTTGCACTTACTCTAACACCTGCACTTTGTGCTGTATTTTTAAAAGAGCATGAAAGTGAACCTATTTGGCCTCTTAGAAAATTTAATCAATTTTTTGATTGGCTTACAAAGATATTTATTGGTATTACGCGACAAACAATAAAATTATGGGTATTCTCACTTTTACTTTTTGGTGGACTTTTATATACGACATATGGCACAATGCAAAAAATACCATCAGGTCTTGTCCCAGCTGAAGATCAAGGGATATTGTTAGTAATAATTAATATGATGCCAGCAACTTCATTATCAGAATCTATTAAAATAGTAGATGGGATAGAAGATGCATTTTTAAGTCATAAAGATATTGAATCCACGGGAGTTATCACCGGACTTGATTTAACAACATTTGCATATAAAACAGATTCTTCAGTTATGTTCGTGCCTCTAAAACCTTGGGAAGAGAGAAAATTACCAAACCAAAGTTCACAAGCACTAGCAGGACAATTTTTTATGAGAATGATGCAAAATAAAGATGCTTTTGTTATTCCTCTTAGTCCTCCTCCAATTAGTGGGATGAGTATGACAGGTGGATTTGAAATGTGGATACAAGATAGAACAGGTGGAGATTTACAAACGCTTAATAAATATACACAGCAGATTTTAGCTGAAGCTAGTAAAGATCCAAGAATAACAGGTTCTAGATCATCACTAAATGCAAATGTTCCTCAGTACTCGTTGAGTATAGATAGAGAAAAAGCAAAAGCTATGGGTGTAAGTCTAAAAGATATTTATGTAACTCTACAAAGTACTTTTGGAAAAGGATATATCAATGATTTTAACCTTTATGGAAGAACATATCATGTTAATATCCAAGCAGATTCAAAATTTAGAGCAACTAAAGATAACTATAAAGATGTTTTTGTTCGCTCAAACAATGGTGAGCTTATTCCTTTGAGTACTTTTGTAGATACAAAAAGAGTAGTAAATGCAAGTATTATTCAGCGTTTCAATATGTTTAATGCGGCAAGAATTACAGGAAATCCAGGAATAGGATATGCATCAAATGATGCAAACCAAGCAATCGAAGAGATAGCAAAAAGAATTTTACCTGAAGGGTACACTATAGCATGGGCGGGAACAACTCTTCAAGAAAAACAACTTGAATCTAAAGGAAATTATACTGTTGTTTATGCGGCAATTTTTATTTTCTTAATTCTAGCAGCGTTGTATGAGAGTTGGAGTATTCCTATGGCAGTTATTCTGTCTATTCCTTTTGCAATATTGGGAGCTGTAATAGCAGTTTTGCTAAGAGGCTTAGAAGCTGATGTATACTTCCAAGTAGGACTTGTTACTCTTGTTGGGCTTTCTGCGAAGAATGCTATTTTAATTGTAGAGTTTGCAATGGATAAACTGCGCGATGGAATGAGTCTATTTGATGCAACAATAGAAGCTGCAAGGTTAAGATTTAGACCTATTGTTATGACTTCTTTGGCTTTTATAGTAGGGACTCTACCTTTAGCAATTAGCTCAGGTGCAGGGAGTGCAAGTCGTCATATCATTGGAACAACAGTTGTTGGTGGTATGGTAGCGGCTACAGTGATTGGTGTTTTATTTATTCCACTTTTCTTTTATTTAGTTGTGAGAATAAAACAAAAATTTAGTTTTAAAAAAGAAACTAAATAGTAAAAACAAGGAAAAGGTACTGTGAAATATGGTACCTTTTTCACTTCAAAACAGTCACTTAACAAACAAGGAAAAGCGTGATATCTAAGAAATACGAATTTATATTTTTTGGACTTTTAATGTCTAGATTTATGTCAAGAGTTATCTTTTTTCTTATAAAAACATGAGTCAATTACCCTATTATTCTTATCGTAATTATATGATGGATACTTATGGAAAGGTACTCTACTCTATCCCTATTGATTTAGATTTGGGATGTCCTAATAGAAAAAGTGATGGCAGTGGAGGGTGTACTTTTTGTCCGCAAAATGGTGCTCGTTCTGCCCAAAGTCTGGATGCTAAAAGTATAGAAGAGCAAATACACAAATCTGTTGCATTTGCTAAAAGAAGATATAAAGCAGAGCATTTTATGCTTTATATCCAAGCTTATACAGGTACATTTACAACTTTATCTCAGCAAAAAGAGACTTACTCAAAACTTTTAAAATTTCACGATTTTGATGCGATTAGCATAGGAACTAGACCTGATTGTTTGAGTGATGAGACTTTAAAATATCTGCAAGAGTTAAATAAAGAGATAGATGTCATAGTAGACCTTGGTGTTCAAACCCTCAATGATGAAACACTTAAAAAAATCAATCGTGGACATGATAGCAAATGCAGTCTTGAAGCGATACAGAAACTTCAAAGTTATGGGATAAAAATTTTTGCTCATGTGATTGTAGGACTTCCAAATGAAAACAGATGTGATTGGGAACATACAGTAAAAAAACTTGTTACATGTAAAGTAGATGGTATTAAGATTCATAATCTACATGTAATCAAAAATACGCAACTGCACGATGAGTATACAAAGAGAAAATTTAAAATATTTGATGAGTATGAATATGCAGAAGAACTTATATATTTATTAAGATTGATACCTTCAAATATCCCTATTATAAGAATCGCAACGGATACTCCTAATAAAGATTTAATAGCACCTCTGTGGTATATGGAAAAAGGACAATTTGGAGAGTATATAGTACAAGCTATGCAGTACAGATATGGAAAAGCAGATACTAATCGTGAGTTTTGGAGTGAAAAATATAAAGATTTTTACTATCCAAGAAGTGGAGCAAAAGCACAGGCTAAAAAGCTTTTTATCGACAAATCAGATTTACAAAAACGCCTTACATGTAAGGATGTAAAACTTTTAGATATAGGCTTTGGTTATGGAATTAATTCACTTGAAGCTATAAAACTAAAGAAAAAAAATTCTTTACATGTAAAAGCACTTGACCAAGATAGAAGTATATTAAAAGAAGCAGATAATCCCTTACTTCATGCTCTTTATGAGAAAAGTTATTATAGTGATGAAAACAATAGCCTAGAGTTTATTGTTGGAGATATACGCTATAGTCTTAGAAAACTTGATGAGAAATTTGATGTTATCTTTTTAGACCCATTTAGTGAAGATAAAAATCCTTCTATGGTAAGTATTGAAGTTTTTAAAATACTCCATGATTTACTTCATGAAGATGGTGTTCTTGTTTGTTCTACGTCACTTCATACAGTGAGAGTAGCCCTTAGTCAAGCTGGATTTAAAAGCCAAATAGTAACTCTAAAAGATATTAAAGGTTTAGTTGCTACTAAAGGTTATGAACACATAGAAGGAGTGCCTTATAGCGATCCCTATTTGGTATATACAGATAAACAGATAGCAAAATATAGGGAACATTTAAAAGCATAAACTTTTCATAATCACAAAAACTATATAATAAGAAAAAAATAAAAGGTTAGTTTATGGCAGCATATGTTTTTGGGCATACAAACCCAGATAGTGATTCTATTGTAGGGGCAATTTCTTTAGCGTATTTGAAAAGTCAAATTGGAGAAGAGTGTATCCCTACTCGTCAAGGTGAGATTAGTCCTGAGACACAGTTTATACTTAATAAGTTTGGATATGAGCTTCCACTTCTTAAAACTGAGTACGCTGGTGAAGATGTTTATATTGTGGATTATTCTGATTTAGCACAAGCTCCTAAAGATATATTAGAAGCAAATATAAAAGGTATAGTAGACCATCATAAACTAGGGGATATTACTACATCAGCTCCACTAGAGTGTTGGATACGTCCTGTTGGTTCTTCAAATACAGTGATAAAAGAGATGTATGATTATTATGCAGTGGATATTCCTAAAAATATAGCAGGTATGATGCTTTGTGCAATACTCAGTGACACTGTTATATACAAATCACCAACTTGTACTCGAAATGATACAAAAGCGTGTAAAGAGTTAGCTGAGATTGCTGGGATAGAAGATGTAAAAGCACTTGGGATGGAAATGTTTTTAGTAAAATCTGCAGTACAAGGTGCAACTCCCAGAGAACTTACAACTCGTGATTATAAAGATTTTGATATGGGTGGTAAAAAAGTGGGTGTAGGTCAGCTTGAAGTTGTTGATTTAAGTGTATTTGATAATATGAAAGATGATTTATTTGCAGATTTAAAAGCTTTAAAAGATGAAGGTAATAGACATACAACAATGCTTCTTTTAACAGATATTATGGAGGAAGGATCACAACTTTTGGTAGTAAGTGATGATGATAGTTTAATTGAACGTGCATTTGATGTGAAATTAGAAAATTCTCAAGTTTGGTTACCAAAAGTTTTGAGTAGAAAAAAACAAGTTATTCCATTTGTAGAAAAAGTATTCGCATAAACATGAAAAGAGAGTTTTTAGTTCATAAATGCAAAGAATTGCATGAGTATTTACAAGAAAAATCTAATTCTTGTACACTTTATAAGTATGCTGATAAAAATTCTTATAAATATGAGTTTGAAGACCGTATTTATGTACTTGAACAATATAAAAACTCTCTTTCTAACTTAAATAAACTTATTCTTATTGCTAAAGAGAAGGTTAGTATAGATAAAAAAATACAAAAACTCCAAGAAATTACAGATGACAAAAGGTATCAATCCAAATATTTAAAACTTTTTGGAAACCCTAAAAATTATGATTTTGATGTAAGTTTAGTTTTAAAAAAATGTGATGCAGTAGGATTGTCTCGTTTGGATTTACATTTTCATATTGGTATGAGTTGTTCTAAAGTATTTAGAGTACTTTTGTACAGACTTAATCAAATCTTTATTTTGCAGTACGAGGCATATAGAAAAAATGATATTGATACAGAATATAAAGATTTGGAGAAAACTCATACGAAATTATGCAGTATATTAAAGCTTGCTTACGAAGTTTTTGATGAAAAAATTATAAAGTGTATAGAAAAAGATTTTGAAAATTTAGACAGCCTTTTAGATTATCAAGAAACTTATGAAAGATATGTATTAAATTTTCAAACATTTGTGCATGAAGAGAGTTTTTATGACACTATGCTAGCTCAAGAAGCTATCTACTTTTTTAATAAAAAAGAGAAGGTATTTAAGCTAGCGAAGTCTATTAATAAAATAAAATAAAATTTATTTGCATATTATAATGCTTTGGCAAATCCCTATATTATCCATTTGGTTTACAATTTTTAATCCAGCTTTTTCAATATAGTTTTGCATATCAGTTGCATTAAACATTTTACTATAGCCATTGGCTAATGCAGTAAAGTATGGTGAAGTATTGATAATACAAAAAGAGGAAGTTTCAAATCTTTGTTTATCCCAAAGTGGTTCCATAATACATACTTTTCCATTAGTATTTATTGCCTCTCTCGCTCGTTTTAAGATAGCAATAATGTCTTCTTCTCTAAAGCAATCTAAAAATTGACTCATCCAAACAATATCATAATTTTTAGGAAGAGATAATTGGTGGTCTAGTATGTTTGTTGGAAAAAAATCTATCTGATTTTCAAGACTGTTTTTTGCAATATTAGGTTTTGCAAGTGATACTTGTTCAGGAAGATCTGCAATAGTTATTTTTATTTTTTTATTTTTTTTTGCAATATTCATAGAAAACTTTCCAGTATTTCCACCTATATCTAAAATCGTATTTGGTTTCATATCTAAGAGTATATCAACAGCTTCATTTAAAGCTGTATCAGAGTAGTAGTGGTCAAATTCAAACCAACTTTTTTTAGCTTTTTGAGGAAGAGTTGAGAGTTTTGGATAGATTGTAGAACTATCATCGCCAAAAGTTTTATATAAACCTATTGGGGCTTCTTGCTTTAATGATTCTTCTAGATGGAAAAGTCCTTCATAATTGACATAGTGATTATAGTTCATATTGATTTTTGTCATTGTATCATTTTGTAAAAAATAGCCAGTTTTTGTTATACGATATTTATCATTATTTACTTTGACAATGTCGGCACTTAAAGAAGTTTCTAAAAGAGTTTTAATTGCATATTCACTTAAATCTATTTTTTTTGTCAACTCTTTTAAACTTATTCCCATTTTATCATTTTTTTGTAAAATTTCTAAAATACCAAAGTCTCTCATCGATTTTGTTACTTGAAAAATAATAGGAGCAAATGCTATTTTTTGAGCTTCATATTGAGCTTCTAATGCGGACTTTGAGTCATTTTTTCTAAAAAGATTATTCATTGCTTCACTTTTGTTTTTTGAAGTATATTCATTTTTAATATAAATTTAGCTAAAATCTATCTTTTTAAGGAGCTAATCATGAAAATATTATTGAAAATTTTATTTGTAGCATTTTTGTCTATGAGTTTTTTAGAGGCAGGAGCAGGTGGTGATGCTTGGAGAAGTACGAAAGAAGCAACTAAAGATGCTTGGAAGAGTACAAAAAAAGCAACTAAAGATACGTGGAAGAGTACAAAAGATACAACCAAAGAGATAAAAAAAGAGACAAAAGAGACTAGTAAAAGCGCTTGGCAAAGTGTAAAAGATTTTTTTCAATAAGGGCAAAAAAGAATGATAACGGGCGATCAGTTAAAAGAAGTAATAATAAAGAATTTAAAATTAGAAGATATAGAAGTCAGTGATATAGAAGATGATATGGCATTGTTTGGTGAAGATGGTTTAGGACTTGATTCTGTGGATTCAATCGAATTAGTTTTGACACTTGAAAAAGAGTTTGGAGTAAAAGTTGCAGATTCTAAAGAGTATGAAAATATCTTTGCAACATCTAAAACTCTTTTAGATTATATAAATGCAAATCAATAGGGTTTTTGTAAATTCTTATAGGGCAGTATGCTCAGCTGCTTTAAATGCTGAGGATTTATTTAAAGTAGTTTGCACACAAAAAAGTGGTATTAAAACAAGTACAACTTTTTATGCAGATAAAACTGTAGGCATTGGGATAGTTAAAGTTGATCTTGAAAAATCTCTTTTAGAGGAAATTGGAACAGTTCTAAAAAATAGTAATTTAGATAATTTTGAAGAGACACTTTTAGTTATAGGCTCATCTGTTGGTGGTATGAGACTAAGTGAAGAGAAATATTTTCAAGATAATAGTTATAAAAATATCAATCCAGCTTTACATGTAATAGATTCTATTAGTTATAAAATATCACAAAAATATACATTTAAGGATGATTTATCATTTTCGACAGCATGCACGTCGAGTGCAAATGCACTTGGTTATGCCTATGAAGTTATATCTAAAGGTGTTTATAAAAATGTTTTAGTAGTTGGTTATGATACGCTTTGTAAAACAACAGTTGGTGGATTTTATGCACTTGGTGTTTTAAGTGCTAATAGATGTAAACCTTTTGATAAAAATAGAGATGGCATGAATGTGGCTGAAGGATTAGGAATTTTACTTTTACAAAATAAACAAATAGATACATCTGTTGAATTTTGTGGGGTGGGTTATAGTTCTGATGCTTTTCATATGACTCAACCAAATCCTGAGGGTGCAAAAAAAGCTATGCAAAATGCTCTTACATGTAAAGGTTTGCAACCTGAAGATATTAGTTATATAAATGCACATGGAACAGGAACAAAAGCAAATGATAGCAGTGAAATAAGTGCAATAGAGAGTCTGTTTGGAAAAAGCGTCCCAGTAAGCTCTACGAAATCTATTACAGGACATACTTTAGGGGCTGCAGGTGCACTTGAAGCTATACTTTCAGTGGTGTCTCTACAAAAGCAGATAATAATGCCAAATAGCAATTTAGAATATCCAGAAGCTGAAGGTATGAATTATGTTTTAAAAGCAGAAGAAAAAGAGATAAATTATATTTTAAGTAACTCTTTTGCTTTTGGAGGAAATAATACATCACTCCTTTTTGGAACAATAAAATGAAAATTAATTTAGAAATACTTTCAGCTGCTCATTTACTTGGAAAAAAACAAATAGAAAATCTTCATACAAAAGAGTTAGTCCCTAAAATGATTATTAGAAGAAGACTTACCCGAGCAGCGAAAATAGCGATTGAACTTCAAGATATGGTTGGATTTAAAGATGGCAGAATTATAAATGGAACTAATTATGGTGAACTTGAGGTTACAGTAAAGATATTAGAAGCAATTAAAGAAAATCAAAGTATAAGTCCAACAAATTTTCAAAACTCTGTTTATAATACAGCAGTCTCTTATCTTTCAATTTTAAGTGAAAATAAACATGAGATAACAACTCTCTCATGTGGGGACAAAACAGCGAGGTCTGTTTTAAAAGCAGGTGCAATCAAAGCGCTTGATGGGGATGAAATATTGCTTTTATGTTTTGAAACGATAAATATAAAAAATATAGAAGAAGTCAATTCTTATATTGAATATTTGGAGAGTGGGGTAGCTTTAAAAGTAAAAGCTACAGATAAAAAAGCAAATATTCAAGTTGAAAAAAGTGATATTGTAGGAGTTCCAAACTCTATTAGTGAACTTTTGCAAGTTGCACAAAAAGCACAAAATATGAAAACTCCTATTGTGGAAGTAAGCATATGAATCTTCCTCATTTAGCCCCAATTCTTTTTGCAAAAAAAATTATAGAAAAAAATGAAAAAAGTGCAAGAGTAGAGTGTGAATTTCCATATCCTCCCTCACTACCTATGCTTTTAGAAGCTGCTGCACAATCGAGTGTTGCTTTGAATACAAATGATAAAAAAGAGGGTTTTTTAGTGGCTGCAAGTTCTTTAAAGTTACATAAAAAAGTAGAAAATCAAAGTGTAGAGATACAAGTAAATGCACAAATGCAAATGGGTAATATGCATCTTTTTTCTTTTGAAGTAAAAAATATTGCAGAAGGAAAGTTTACAGTTTATGTTAACGACTAATTTATATAATTTAATCAACAAAAAAGAGCAAAATTTTCAAATCCAATTAGCCAATAAGAATCATGCTGTTTTTCAAGCGCATTTTCCAACAAATCCTCTTTTACCTGGATTTATGATGATAGAGATTTGTGCAGAAATTTTAAACCATGAAATACAAGAGATAAAAAAATCAAAGTTTATGAATCAAGCATTACCAGAAGATATATTAGATTTTTTAATTATATATAAAAATAGTACTGTTCATGTTGAGATAAAAAATGCAGAAACAAAGATTGCGAGTATAGTATATGAAAAAGTCTGAAATAATTGTTGTAGTACCTACATATAATAATCCAAACTCCATAGACAAAGTAGCTGAGGATGTACTAAACCATGGTTATAAATTACTTATCGTAGATGATGGCTCAACTCCTAAAGTAGCATTAAAAGAAGAAGCAAATTTAAGCATTATTAGGCATGAAGTAAATCGTGGAAAAGGTATGGCAATTATTACTGGGGCAAAAGAGGCTAAGAGATTAGGTTATAAATACTTTATCTCATTAGACGGTGATGGCCAACATTTAGCATCTCAAATAGAGTCTATTTTACAAGAGTGTGATGATAAAGACCAAATTATTATAGGTGCAAGAAATTTTGATATAAAAGATGTTCCAAATGGCTCAAAATTTGGAAGATGGTTTTCAAATATGTGGGCTTGTTGGGATACGGGCCAGCATATAGAAGATTCACTCTCAGGATTTCGTCTTTATCCCACTAGCATACTTGATTTAAGTATAAAAACTGAAAGATTTGATTGGGAAATGGAAGTTTTAGTAAAACATGCTTGGAAAGGTAGGCTTATAAAGGAGAAAGTGATTGAGTGCTATTATCCTCGTCCTGAAGAGAGGGTAAGTCATTTTAAAAAGTTTTGGGATACTGCGGCTATTGTTTGGGTGCATATTCGATTATTGCCTTTAAAATTTATACTTAAAAGACTACCGAGTAATAGATGAAAGTTCGTCAAAGAGGAAGTGGATGGAGTATAAAACTCGTATTTAACTTGTATAGATTATTTGGTTACAAATTTATTTATTACCTCATGTACCCTGTTTCGTACTTCTATTATTTAAAAGCAAAAAATGTTAGAAATGCTTTAGTTATATATTATAAGCATATTGGAAAGGAGTTTACTCCTTCTGTTCATCATGAGCATTTAAGACATTTTGCTATTTGTATGTGTGATAGATTTGTTTCTGTTGTATCGCCCGAAGAGTATACATTTATAGCAGATGATATAAAAAAAATAGAAAATGAATTAAAAAAAGGTGGTCTTTTACTCTGTTCTCATTTTGGTGGTTGGGCTAGTATTGCAAATTGTTTGGATAACTGGGACATTCAAGTCAATATTATTATGCAAGAAGTTTTAATCCAAAGCATTAAAAGTATAGAAGAAACACTTGAAACAAAAAAGCAACCAAAAATAAAAATTATAGATATTGCAAAAGAGGATATAGGTGTTTCAATTGAAATTGCAAGAGCTTTAAGTAACGATGAAATTGTAGCTATGATGGCAGATAGAGGAGTGAGTGAAAAAAGTAAAAAAGGAATAGAGTTTTTTGGAGATACGGGGTATTTTAATAAAAATCCTTTTGAGATAGCCTATAAAACACAAAAACCTTTAAATGCAATTTTTATTAATTATGTTAAACCTCAAACATATATGATAGATCATATTAAAATAGATATAAACTATAATGAAAAAAAAGATATAGAAGTAGAGAGGTGCATGAAAATATATGCAAAAAGATTTGAAACGAATATAAAAAAATACCCACAAGACTGGTTTAATTTTTATAATTTTTGGGAGAAATAGTTTGGTAATAGATAGTAAATATAAAAAGTATGAAGAGATAGTAAAAGCAAGAAGTGTAAAACTCTCTAGTGATAAAAAGTTTATCGAACATTTTCTTTTAGGACATGAGTTTTTAATGGAACAAATTCGTGGAGGAAAACCTGTATATGGTGTAACTACAGGATATGGTTCTAGTGGAAAAAATTATCTCACATATGATGATGCACAAACTTTACAAAAAAATTTATACCGTTTTCATGGATGTGGTGTTGGTGAAAATTTGAGTTATGATACTGCCAGATATGCGGTTTTCATTAGACTTGTTTCGCTCTCTAAAGGACATTCTGGGATTTCATTTGAGCTTTTAAAAAGACTTGAGATGCTTTTAGAAAAAGATATGATTCCTATTATCCCTTCACAAGGTTCAGTTGGAGCTAGTGGGGATTTAACACCTCTGTCTTATATCGCTGCAGTCATTGCTGGTGAGAGAGAAGTTTACTATAAAGGTGAAGAAAGAACTAGTAAAGAAGTACATAATGAGCTTGGAATTGAGCCTTATGTATTTAAACCAAAAGAGGCATTAGCCCTGATGAATGGAACAGCTATTATGAGTGCTATTGCTATTACGAGTTTGAAAAAATTTGAAATTTTATTAGATAGTATGGAGTCTTTTGTAGCAGGGATGTATGAGGTACTTTTAAGTGATGATACGCCTTTGAGTGAATTTGTACATGATGAGTCAAAACCTTTTAGTGGACAGATAGAAGTAGCAAAAAATATCAGAAAAAAGATTCAAGGCTCAAGTCTTACTCACGGTCGTGATGATAGATATGACAAGTTTTTTAACGACAATGAACTCAATATTCAAGATACATACTCTATTCGTTGTGCTCCACAAGTTTTAGGAGTTGTAAGAGATAATTTGGAGATTTCAAAAAATTGGGTAGAACAAGAGATAAACTCAGTTAATGATAATCCTCTCATAGATGGTAAAAACAAAAAACTTTATACTTCAGGAAACTTCTATGGTGGATACATAGCTCATGCTATGGATACACTGAAAATCTCTATGGCAAATGTTGCTGATTTACTCGATAAAGAGTTTGCACTTTTAGTAGATGACAAGTTTAACCGTGGCATTGGAGAAAATCTCAAAATAGCGACCCAAAATTATTATCATGGTTTTAAAGCGATGCAGATAACTTTAAGTTCTCTTAGTGCAGATATTATTAAAAATACAACTGCAGCATCAATCCATTCTCGCCCAACAGAATCACTCAATCAAGATAAAGTAAGTATGGGAACAACAGCAGCACTTGATTTTAAAAAGATGAATAAAGTTTTAGAAGATATGTTGAGTATAGCTTTTATTGGACTTGCTCAAGCTATTGACATTAGAGGAGCTGAAAAAGTTTCTCCTGCTTTGTTACAATGTTTTGAAACTTTACGTCAAGAAGTTTCACCACTTATCGAAGACAGACGTATGGATGTAGATATCAAAAAAGTTAAAAAAATGTTGAATAAAGGTCTGTTTGCATGAAACGTGTATTAGTTACTGGTGCAACTGGAGAGATTGGAAGTGCTATAGTGCGAGATTATGCTCAAAATGGATATTTTGTATATATTCATTATAGAGGAAGTCAAGAAAAAGCTCAAAAACTCTTAGAAGAGATAGACAATGGAGCACTTATACAATTTGATGTGAGTGACAAGCAAAGTATCAAAGAAGCATTAAAAGACTTAAATGTAGATGTTTTAGTCAATTGTGCGGGTATTATAAAAGATAAACTTTTTTTCTTTATGGAAGATGATGATTGGGAAGATGTTATTAAAACAAATCTTGATGGTTATTATCATGTTACAAAACAGATAATAGTAGGTATGATAAAAAACAAATCAGGCTCAATTGTAAATGTTACTTCTATTTCAGGACTTGTAGGAAACATAGGACAGACAAATTATAGTGCAAGTAAAGGTGGTATTATCGCTTTTACAAAAGCACTTTGCCTTGAAGTTGCAAGATATGGCATACGAGTCAACGCAATTGCACCAGGAGTGATAAAGTCACAAATGGTAGAAGAGGTTGATAAAAACATAGTAAAAATGATACCAGCAGGTCGTTTAGGAGAACCAGAAGAAGTGGCTGAGGTAGCTTACTTTTTAGGAGATAAGGCAACATATATTAATGGAGAAGTTATTAATATTAGTGGTGGGATGGTTAGATAATAAATTTATTTTCCTCTACTTTATTTAGCTAAAGTAGAGGAAATGATAGAATGAAGTTATTTATTTAAATCTAGTTTTGAAATAAGATTAAGACCATTTTCTATATTGATATGAGCAGCATCTTGAGTTGCTATAACTAACCTATTTATTCCAGAAGAGGCATCGTCAGTGGTTTTTGTAGAAGATGTAGTTATTGATTTTTTCCAAATAATTTTTCCATTATTGTTGTTTTTAATAACCCAAGCAATTTCTACATTCACTGTCATATCTAAACCAGCAACAGGTTGACCAACTTTTACAATAAATAATTCTAAGTTATAATCTGCTTGATCAGGAACAACTTTATTGAATAATTGAGTGTTGAGGATACTGGTTTTAACAGCATCTATTAAAAGAGGGTCAGATATTTCGGGAATACCAAGAGGATCTTTTATTCTTCCTCCATGAGAATCAACAGCTACAGTAGTATTGAATTTATGTGCAGTATCAACTGATTGAACAGCCATACCATTTGCAGTAATATTTTGAACTGAACAACCTGAAAATAAAAAAATACTCAGAATTAATATATAAGTTAAATTGATTTTCATTTTGTTTCTCCATTTATTTTTGCAAATAGGTTGTTGATTATCTCAATTGACATTTCTTGAGGTGATTTTCTAGCTAAAGAAGTGCGGATACTTTCTCCAGCAACATATGGATATTTATCTTTTGCATCTCGAAATTCAATATTTAATTGTATTAAATAATTTGTAATATCCCAAAACCATCTATCTTCATATGTTACAATAGTATCTATATTATCAGGGATATAACTTCCGTCTCCAGATGAAGAATTATAACCTTTATCTTTTAGTACATTACTGATTATAACATCTATATTTCTTTTGTCACTTGGTTGGTGTAGAACGTAAAAATTTTTAAGATTTACATCGTTATGGTAAGGCACAACTTTTGCAGTATTACTTGTAACAGCACAGCCAGAAAATACAAGGGCTGAAAAACTTATTAATACTATAAGCATTATTTTTTTCATTTTCTCTCCTAGAATATTATTAAAGATGGAGTTTATCATTAATTTTAATTTTAGTCAATTTAATACATAACTGTTATTCGCTCAATAAAATGTTATAATAAAGTAAATATTATAGAAGGTAATAACTATAAGTTGGTTATTTTAAAGGTTTAGTTCTTGTTTTTGGATAAAAAAATTATATGAAGATAGTGATACAAGTACTTTATCCTCTTTTTATATTCTTTATACTTAGATATCATGGTATTGGTTTAAATGATGCTATATATTTTAAAGCTTTACCTCTTTTAATGTCTTTGTATGTGACATATTTGATGGTAATTTCCCATCTTAAAAAAAACTCACTTATTGTAAAGTATGCACATAAATTTTCAAAAAAAGAGTTGAGTGAAAATGAAAGAGAGTATATACGTAAATCTACTCTTTTTTGGATAGGTGTTTCTTTCGTTAATGTCTCTTTACATGTAGTAGTTCTTTTGTCTTCAAATGATTACTACTGGATAAGTTATGCAACATTTGGCTGGTATTTTGTTTTTATAATTGGTGGAGTTTTACAGTATCTTCATAGAAAATTTATTTTTCTCAAAAGGCTTGAAAATGTATAAAATTTTATTCATACTACTATTGTTGGTCTTACATGTAAATGCAAATGAGAGTTTTAAAGAGACGAGATATATTTATGCAATAGATAAAAAAATAGAGTTTCAAGGAAGTATCACTTTTCTTGAAAAGAGTATTGATATAGTCTATACAAAACCAAAAGAAGAAAAAGTTACGTATCTCAAAGAGGATGAAAATCTTCAAAGAAAAACTTTTTATATGATATTACAAGCGATTCATAGTAGTAATGAAGCTCTTTTAAATGAGTATTTTGAGATAAAAAAAATTCAAACAAAAGAAGTTTTGACTCCTGTTGGAATTTTACGAGATTATATAAGAGAAGTAGAGTATAAAAAAGAAGAGAACATTTTAGAGTTTATAAAAATACAGATGCAAAATGATGATTGGATTTTGATTGAAACATTGCGTTAAATATTTAAATATACTTATATTTTTAGCACTCTTGGGCTTATTTTTTGTAGTTGCCCCCTATAATAAACTCTCAACCAATCTCATATCCCTTTTACCACAAAACGAAGAGACAAAACTTTTAAAAGTATATGAAAACTTTCAAAGTTCTCGGGAAATTTTAGTGGCTATCAAAAGTGAAAACATTAAAGATATAAAAAATCTTGAAAAAAGAGTTTTACAAAACTCCTTTATAAAGCTCAAAAAAAACTTTTTTACCAACAAAGAGTATAGAGAGTATATAAAAAAGTACCAGTTTTATTTACAAAACTTTGATGCAAAAAATTTAGAAAATATTGAAGTAAAATTACAAAAGAGTTATGAGAATATCCTCTTAAATCCCTATTACAACGCAATAGATAAGAATGACCCTTTAGAGCTTTTTTCAAACAGAAAAATCAACACCCCAATAGAGTTTAAAAATGCTCACTATTATCTCAAAGATTATGGATATATGAGTATTTTTACTTTTGAAAATGGAGTGGAGTTTCAAAAAGTTTATAATGTGTTTGAAAAAGAGTTAAAAGCGGATGTCAAAGTTTTTAGTCCTATCTTCTATTTTGTGCAAAATGAAAAGATTATCAAATCACAAGTAAACTTTTTAGTTTTTATTGCTTTATCTATTTTGATACTTTTATATGTTGTGATTTTGAAAAATATCTTTTTACTTTTTAACACGATATTGACACTTTTAAGTGCTTCAATACTTGCTTTATTGGTAGTTACTTCTGTTTATGGAGAAGTTTCTATATTTGTTATGGTTTTTGGAATGGCGATTAGTACTATCGCTATTGATTATATGTTTCACAACTATTTTTGTGGTTTTTACGAGAAAAAAAGTGGCTTTAATAGGGCTGTTTTTTATGGATTTTTGAGTACTTTTATAGCATTTTTTATCATATCGTTTGTCGATTTTGCTTTTATAAAACAGGTAAGTTTTTATGCTTGTATTTCATTAGGATACTCTTATATTGTTTTTACTTTTTTATTTCCTAAAATTGGCTTTACATGTAAAGAGATAACTCAAAAAATACCACATTTAAGTTTGCTTAAAAATTATAAATATTTTGTCTTTATTCTCTTGGCTGTGATTGTTTATAGTTCTTTACATGTAAAGATGGATTTGAATATAAAAAGTCTTGATTATGACAATGTAAAACTAAAAAAATTAGAAAACTTTTTTACAAATAAACTTCAAAACAAAGACACAATTCCTTTTATCATAAAAGCTAAAACTCTTGAAAGTCTTATAGATAAAAGTGTCGAGTTTAGAGCTTTACATGTAGATGCAATTGTTCCTCTCTCAAATCTCATAAGTAAAAAAGAGTATGATAAAAAACACAAACTTTTTAGTGAGATTGATTTTTTACATGTAAAAGAAAAAATTTCTACTCATGCACAAGGCATAGGCTTTAGAAAGGGATTTTTTCAAAAGAGTTATCCTGAAATATTACTGAGTCCACAAAAACCTAATATAGATGAAAAGAGTATTCGAAAGTATGGTTTTGATGTTGAGTTTGATGGGGAATTTTACTATAGTTTTGGGTTTGTTAAAAAAGGTGAAGTGGCTGATGGAGTTTATCTTGTAAGTTCAGCGAGCCTTTTTCAAAAATCCTTAAAGCTAGTATATAAAGAGTTATTTGTATGTGGATTTATAATCGTTTTGAGTATACTTTTTATTCTTTTAAGAGTAAGCAGAGAAAACTTTTTTAAAGCACTGAGTTTTATTCTTTTTCCTATTGCTTTGATACTGTTTATTATCTCTTTGGGAGATGTGAATATACTGCAGATTTTTATGCTATTTGTCGTGGTTTCTCTTAGTATAGATTATGGGATATATATGAGTGAAAAAAAGGTAGATGAAAATAGCCAAAGAGCGATAGTGTTCTCTTTAATGAGTACATTTGCTGGTTTTGGGGTATTGATTTTTAGCACTATTGGAGTGTTGTTTTATATAGGTCAGGTTGCAACATTGGGATTGTTGGCTATATTTATTTTATTGGTTATAGGGAATAAGAATGAATAATTCTATGCATAGCATAAGCTTTAGTGAGAGGAATTTAACTTTGGACTTGTTCGAAGTTAAAGGAGAAGGTTAATATGAAAATTGAAATTTTAGATGATGATTTGAGCAGAAGAGTTTATGATGTTGAAAAGTTTGAAAATAGTGAGGAAGATATAGTCTATATTGACTCTTCAGATAAAGAAAACTCAGCCGTAGAGATTTTAAAAGCGTATAAAAATGGAGTCAAACAAGTACTCTTTGATGCATCAAACCAAAGTATTCAAGAGCTTTTAAAAGAAGTGGATTTTAAAGATGTTGATTTTTCTATGTTGCTTTTTAGTTCAGGCACAACAGGAAAACCAGTAGGAGCTTTTAAAACGAAAGAAAATTTGGAGATAGAAGTAAAAGGTTTTATGAAAATAATAGAACAGTACCAACCTAAAAAAGTTATTGCAACTGTACCTTTTGTTCATGTTTATGGAATTCTTACAGCTATTATTTTACCTTATCTTTCCGGAATAGATCTTTTTTTTAAAAAGCATTTTTTACCACATGATTTACTTGAAAGTATCGAACCAAATTCGTTTGTTGTAACAACTCCTTTGTATATCAAATCTCTTTTAAGACTTGGAGAAACGAAGGATTTAAGTGATGTTCTTTTTGCAAGCTCAACTGCCCCTCTTGATGAAAAAAGTGCAAAAGAGTTTATTGAAAAGTTCAATACCAATCTTATACAACTTTTTGGTTCAACTGAAACAGGAGGAATAGCATATAAAGAACAAAATGATACTTTATGGAAAGCCCTTCCAAATGTAAAAGTCTCAACCAATGAAAAAAGTCTTTTAAAAATCAATTCACCATTTATCTCTGAACTCTTATATGAAGATGGTTTTAAAAATACCAATAAAGAAGTTCAAAGTTTTGATTATGTTGAGTTTGAAGGAGAGAGATTTAAAATCATAGGAAGAGATTCTCAGATATTTAAAGTCGCTGGAAAACGATTTTCAACTCTACATGTAGAAGAGATTTTAGAGAGTATGAGTAGTGTAAAAAAAGCTTTTGTTGTAGTTAAATACAATGAAGGTGAATTAAAAGATGAAACATTAGAAATCTATCTTGAGAGTGTAAAAGCGATAAGTTTAAAAGAAATCAATAAGATACTAAGAGAAAAGATAGGAAATATAAAATTCCCTATCAAATTAAAAGTTGTTGAGAAAATTCCAACAACAGCAGTTGGTAAAAAAATAATACCTCTTTAGTCACCAAATACTTGTTTTAAAAGTGAAGTTGTTTGTGCAACGGGGTTTTTTCTTATGTCTGCTTCTTTTTGAGCAATCATTTTAAATAAGCCTTCAATTGCTTTGTTCGTGATATAATCATCAAGATTTTCATCTGAACTACTAGGTAGAAATTTATTAGCACCAAACTGCTTTGCAAATTTCATTATATCAGTACTCTCTACTAAATCTTTGCCATAAGTTCTATAAGTATCATTAAATATTTGATAGTACTTAGCAACACTGTTTTCTTTCATACTCTCTTGAATAATTGGAGTGATGATTTGTTTCAAAGAAGTGCTCGTATTTTTTTGAAAATACTTCGTTGCTGCTTTATCATCTCCTGCTAAAATATTCTTAGCATCGTCAATATTCATGTTAGTTATCGCTTTTGCAAAGATAGTTGCAGTTTTTGGTGCAGCATTTGAGGCTGCTTTGTTCATAGAGTTGATTAAATCATCAGCTACTTTTTCTCCACCAGCTTTTCTTATAAGACCTTCTGCTTTAGCTAAATTTTCAGGAAGAGGAATCTTTGCTATGGCACTGTTTAAATAACCATTGTCTTTGCCAAGCTCTTTTATTGCATAATCAACACCAACATTTAATGCTTCTTTTAAACCACTCGTTATAGTAGAATTTTGAAGTGTTGATGGAGAAGAACTTGTTGTTTGTTTTGTAGAAGTCTCTTGCTTAGGTGCTAAAACTTTTTCTGCACTGTTGATAAGACTTCCAAAGTCAAAACTAAATACGAGCGTACTTAGCGTTATAAGTGCTAAGAAAATTTTTTTCAATGTAGACCTTTATTTGTTAGAGATGATAGGAAGTTTATGCTTCCTATCATAAAAATATTAAAGTGTCCCTAGACGTACTTGAATCGCGTTATTTAAGTTTTTTACCCAACCGTTGTAGTTTGTATGAATTACTCCTGTTGATGCATCATAATTTAACTCTTTACTATTCATATACTCGATTCTATAATTTTTAGTCGTATATGGAATTTTTATTTGAGCCATATGTGTTCTAAGATATATAGTACCAATGATTTCACCATCTTTTACTTTTTTCATTTGCCATCCAAGACTAGCACCAGCGTTGATAATTTCTTTAGCAACTTTATCTAGTGTGATTGTAGAAGCATTTGGAACCACAGGACTGTTATAATTTCTTATAGGAGCCGTTCTACATCCAGTAAACAACGCCATTACTAAAGCAATTAAAAAACCAAGTTTTAAAATTTTCTTCATTTCTTTCCTTCTTAATAAATTTCATCTATTGTATATAATAAATTATTAACTTTTACTTATTCAAATAGTATTATTTCACTGTAGCAACATTTTTTTCTCTAAATAGAGCTCTTACTTTATCCATACCACTATAAAACTCTTTCATCATTACTAGAGTCAAATATTTCCCAAAATCAGTTGGATATATATTGTCGTTAGATATTTGTATAGCATTTGCTTTTTCTAACATATATAATTCTTGTTTTAAAATTTTGCGTAAAGAAACATTAAATGTTTGATCAAATTTCTTTATATCTACAAGACCATTAAATAACCAAAGTAAGAATTGGTATTGGATACGCTCTTTCAATTCAAAAGTACTTGTTGCTATGATAGCATGAGGTCTCTTATCTACAAGTTCAGCATATTGTGCTAAATCAAAGGCATTTATATAAAGTGAATCATTAATAAAACTAAAAGCACCACTTCCTATACCTATGTATTCATTATGCTGTGTTACGTATTCATCGTTTAGAGATGTTTCTTCTTTAGAAAAAGACCAAGAGTTGTTATTGTGATAGTCTTTTAAACTCTCTTTTATGAGATTATAAAAATGGTATTCTTTTGAATTATTTTTTGAATTAAATGCTTTTGTTATAGCATTACTTGTCATATCTGTACTCATAAGAGGATAAGTTGTAATTTGGTTTACCCCTAAGTTTTTTGCACATTCCAAATCATTCAAAAGGATTTCGTCTGTTTCTGTAGGAAAATTAAAGATTAAATCTATATTAGTAATTGGCAATATACCATTCATTGCTAAGATTTTTTCTTGCACTACTTTAGAAGAGCCAAATTTAGTAGATCTAGAAACTTTTTGTAAGATATTATCATCAAAGCTTTGAACACCTACAGAGATTCTTTTTATAAGTCCTTGAAAGTTTTTTAAAGAATTCGCTTCTATATGATTTGGATCACTTTCACAAGAAATATCTTCTATGTTAAAAAGTTCTTTTGCAAGTTCAAGTGTTTTAATTAACTCTTTTTCATTAATAAGAGTTGTTCCTCCTCCTACATATAAAGAATTAAATTTAAATCCTTCTTCTTTTACTTTTCTCATTTCAATTCGTAAAGATTTGAAATACTGTGTGGCAGTCTCTTCATCATATTTATATTTGTGAAAAGAACAATATGGGCAAAATGTATGGCAAAATGGAACGTGTATATACAATAGATATGATTTTTCTTTGTTAAAGTTACGTACTACTTCTTCGTCTATAAGTTTAATCTTAAGATGGTTATCCATAGAATTTTGCATAATCTTTTTTACACTTAATATAGCTGTTTTTTGTACAATTTTTTTTAGCATTGTGTACTCCTGTGTATAGATTATAAAAAATTACTGTAAATTTTATGTAAGCAAATTTTTATGCAAGTTTTAAAAACCATAGTTTACAGCAACTTTACTTATGTTTTCTAAAATTTTTCAAAGGTTTATAATTATTATATTTATATACTCTCTAATGTATGTGATACTAACAATCAAAAATAGGTTTTTATCTTTTAAATATGTTGTCTTTTAAATTGTATTAAACCTTTCAGAAAACTTATTGTATAATCCTATCTTACTATAAAAGAAGGTACTATCTTGGATAACGAAAATAAACAGCAAAAAATAGTAGAAATGTTCAATAATATTGCTCCAACATATGATAAAGCAAATAGAGTTTTAAGTATGGGTGTGGATATACAGTGGAGAAAAAAAGCTTGTGATGAGACTTTTAATAGATATAGAAAAAATATAGATTTGATTGTAGATGTCGCTTGTGGAACAGGTGATATGATGGGATATTGGCAAAAACAAGCAGATAAAAGTGGACGTAAAATAGAAAAACTTTTAGGTGTTGATCCTTCTACTGGTATGGTTGAAGTTGGGAAAGAAAAATTTCCTGATTTTGATTTTGTTATTAGTGAAGCTACTAGTATTCCTCTTGAAAATGAGAGTGCAGATATACTTAGTATATCTTATGGGATTAGAAATGTTGTTAAAAGAACAGAAGCATTTAAAGAGTTTGCAAGAGTGATAAAAACTGGTGGATATGTTGTTATCTTAGAATTTACAAAAGATGAGAATAATGGTTTTCTTTGTGGTATAAAAGATTTTTATCTTAATAAAATTTTACCTAAACTTGGTGGATTTATCTCTAAAAATAAAGAAGCATACGAGTACCTACCAAACTCAATTGAAGGATTTTTAACTTCTAGTATGCTTCAATTAGAACTAGATGAAGCTGGATTTACCACAGAATTTGTAAAAAGTTTCTCTATGGATATCTCAACATTAGTAATTGCAAAGAAAAGATAATGAAAAAAAGTTATTTTTTCTTTTGCGAAAAGCAAAGATAATGAATTCTCTATCTGTCTCAAGTTTAAATAATCAGATTAAATCTCTACTTGAGACAACTTTTTTACATGTAAGTGTTGAAGGAGAAGTTTCTCGCATAACTTTTCATAATTCAGGACATGTATATTTTACTCTTAAAGATGAAAATTCGACAATCTCTTGTGTGATGTTTCGCGCAAATGCTATGAAGATGAAATTTCGCCTTGAAGAAGGAATGTCTGTTGTCCTTCATGGCTCAGTTTCTGTTTATACTCCTCGTGGAAGTTATCAAATAAATTGTACAAAAATAGAACCAGCAGGAGCAGGTGCTTTAGCCCTTGCGTATGAACAACTCAAAAAGAAACTTTTAGCAAAAGGGTATTTTGAAAACAAAAAAGTACTTCCAAAGAGTATTAACTCTATAGCTTTAGTTACATCAGCGACTGGTGCAGCCTTGCAAGATATGTTGCATGTGGCGAGTAAGCGTTGGCCTTTAGTCAAAATCACTGTTATTGATACAATTGTTCAAGGTGAAAGTAGTGCACAGATTATCGCACAAAATATCCAAAGAGCAGATGCCTTACATGTAGATGTTATTATCGTAGGGCGTGGTGGTGGAAGTATAGAGGATTTGTGGGGCTTTAATGAAGAAGTTGTAGCAGATGCCCTGTTTCATTGTGTGACTCCTGTGGTGAGCGCTGTGGGTCATGAGATTGATTATGTGATTAGTGATTTTGTAGCAGATTTAAGAGCACCAACACCAAGTGCAGCGATGGAAATGGTACTTCCAGATAAAACAGAGATGCTTATGCGACTTGATGATATGAGTGAGACTCTGAACTCTTATATAAAAAGAGTTATTTATAACAAACAAGAAAAACTAGATTCTTTAAACAAAATGTTTATAACACACTCTTTTGAATCAAAAATAGATATCAATGAAAAAGAGGTGGATTTACTCACTAAAAGGTTTGAGCAAAGTTTTCAATACTTAGTTGAAAATAGACAAAATAGCATTGATAATTTACAACATGATTTAAATTTTTCTATGCAAAAACTCTTACATGTAAAAGAAAATATGCTTAATTCTCTGCAAGGCATATACGCTGGAAGTGACCCTAGCTTATCTTTAAAAGAAGGCGTTGCTCAAATCGTAGTGGAGGGGAAAAGAAGTACACTTAAAGCTTTACATGTAAACGATATTTTTGAACTACAAAGCCAAAAAGAGAGTGTAGTTGCCAAAGTAATATCTAAAAATAATATAAAATAAAAAATTTAATTATATTTTACTTTTAAGAGTTATTTAGATAATATTTGAAATGATTTTTTACGAAGTTGGTTTAGCCTTATGAATGATTGTTCTTATTTAGATATATTAGCAGATAAACAAGTACTTTGCGCTGATGATGAAAAAGGTGTTCTTAATAATATTGTTGAAATATTGGAAATGTTTTTTCAAAAAGTTACTGGTGTAAATGATGGGGAAAAAGCTCTTTTTGAAGCTAAAACTAATTTATACGATGTATTGATATTTGATATTTCTATGCCAAATATGGATGGACTTGCAGCTATAAAAGAGATTCGTAAAATAAATAAAAAAATTCCAATTATAATATTATCAGCTCATATGGAACAAGAGTACTTGTGGAGAGCAGTTGATTTAAAAATTACCAAGTATTTGACAAAACCTTGTGATAGAAAAGCACTTTTTAGTGCATTAAATGAGGCAGCGTTAGAGCTTGTTGATTATAATGCTACTCGTAAACTCTCAGATAATTGTGCCTATAATTACTGTACAAAACAGATAGAGAAAGATGATGAAGTTATTAATTTGTCTAAAAGTGAAAGTCGGCTTTTAGAATATTTTTTAAAAAGAACAAATGAAATAGTAACGTACGAATATATACTTGATTATATGTGGGAGTTTGAAAAACCTAGTAAAGAAGCTATAAAATCTATCGTAAAAGAATTGAGAAAAAAAATTGATACTGATTTTTTAAAAAATATTTACGGTGTTGGATATATGTGTGAAGTATAATTTTAAATTAATTATAGGTGGTTTTGTACTGCTTTACGCAATTATAACCCTACTTTTTTTTAATTTTTATAAAGATTTAGCACTTAAAGATACAAGACAAGAAGCCATTTCTACATTAAATACAATGAATGCAATTAGAAATTATGTCGAAGAAGTACAAAGACCAATTGTAAATAAGTGGAATGATGAAATGGGAACTCAAAGAGAATTTGATTCGAGAATTCTTTCATCTTCTTATATTACGCAGTATATCTATGATAGACAATTATTAAATAAAGAATTAAAGTATGAGTATAAGTTAGTTGCCACAAACCCCCTTAATCCAATGCATCAAGCAAATGAATATGAAGCTAAAATCTTAAATAAATTTCGCAATAATGAATTAAAAGATTATTTTTCAGTTCTTGAAGAAAAAGATAAATCATATTTTTTTATAGCAATGCCTATTGCACGAAATAAAAAATCATGTTTAGAGTGTCATGGTGACCCAAAAGATAGCCCTTATGGAATGGTAGAACAGTATGGAAATACTTCAGGCTATTATGAAAAGGTTGGTGATTTACGAGCAATGATTTATTTGAAAATTTCAGTTGCAAGTATTTTAAAATATCATAAAGAAGAGTTTATTACTGGTGGTTTAGCCATGTTTATAGTGTTTGTGATTTTTATACTTCTTATTTATATTATTTCAAAAAAAGATTTAAATTTACAAGATAAAAAAGAAAAACTTTTTGTTCATCAAAATAGATTGGCTGTTATGGGAGGAATGATTGGTAATATTTCTCATCAGTGGAAGCAGCCTCTAACACAGCTTTCTTATATTTTAATCAATCTTGAATTACAAGCGCAAAAAAATATTTTAACAAATGAAAAACTTTCATCAAAAGTTGATGAAGCAAATGAGCAAATTACTTTTATGTCTGATACTATTAATGACTTTAAAAACTTTTTTTCACCCAAAAGAGTTAAAAGTAAAAGTCCAATTAAAGAGATTTTAGAGCACTCTAAAAGACTATTACAAGCCACTTTAAATAAAAATAAGATAGAAGTAATCCTAAATGTAGAAAATAACTTTATATTTCATGGTTATCAAAATGAAATGTTACAAGTATTTGTTAATATCATGAATAATGCAAAAGATTCATTTGTTTCAAAAGATATTAGTGAAAGAGTAATCAAAATATCTGCATTTAGTGAAGATAACCACAATATTATTACCCTTCAAAATAATGCTGGTGTGATAGATGAAAAAGTTATAGATAAAATTTTTGAGCCATATTTTTCTACAAAAGATTTAAATGTTGCTACTGGAATAGGACTTTATATTTGCAGAGTAATTGTAGAAAGTTTTAATGGAACAATAAGCGTGCATAACTTAGAAGAAGGAGTTGTTTTTACTATTAAATTTTAATACGTTCTTATTGCGTTATAAACTTACACTTAACTAACACTTTTTACTTATACTTTCAACACATTTTAACTAAAACAAGGAGTATTAAGATGAAATTACGTAAGTCAATAGCAGTTCTAGCTATTATAGGAGCAACAAGTTTATTTGCTACAGGAATAAGTGGTGTTAGTACATTAGTAGACCAAATCAATAACACTAAAGACGCACAAGTAAAAAGTCAATTAATGAAAAAACTTCATGATGAACTTTCAACTATGAATCAAAAAGATCTTCCAGCTGCACAAGAAATTGTAAGTAAAAAATTAAAAATGTCTAAAGTTACAGAAAAATAACATTAGACAATTTTATACTAATCATCCAAATGACTGCATACCTTTGGATGATTTTTCTTCTTTTAAGACTATTTAAATTCCAGTATAATTTTTGTTCCTTTTCCTATTACACTTTTTATATCAATTGTTATATTTAAAGTCTCACATAGTTGTTTTACGATACTCATTCCTATACCAAGACCATTTGTAGTTTCTTTATAATAACGTTGAAATACTTTTTTTGTATTTTTAATGCCTATTCCAGTATCTTCTATGATAAGTTTTTGTTTTTCAATAGTGATATTTACAAGGCCATCTTTTTTATTGTATCTGCACGCATTAGTAAGAAGATTATCAACAATACGCTCAACACCATTTATATTGCTTTGAATTACTAAGGGAGTTGTGTTTTGTGTAAAATGTATTTTAGGATAAAGTTTTTGCAGAATTTCAACTTTTGTATGAATTAAATCTTCAAGCGATATTGTTTCATCTTTTACTATTGTATTTGGGCTCATAAATTCTAAATTTTTATATAAAGATGCAATATTTTTTGCACTAAGTTCTATTCGTTCAATCTCTTCAAAATCTCCACGTTTTTTTAGTAATTTTGAATTTAGCAAAATAGATGTTGCAGGTGTATTTAAATCATGAATTAAATCTTTTAAAAAATCTTCTAAAAGATGAAGAGCTTCTTTCATTGGCTTTATAGAGTACATAGCAAATCCGATAGAAAGGAAAAGTAGTAAAAAGAAAACAATAACACTAAATTTTAATATTTTTACTAAAAATTCATGATAAATTTTTTTATACTTTTGTTTATCGTAAATTACTTTTAAAAGATAAGGTCCAGTAGAAGGTATTTGAAAATAAGCACAAAGTCCTTCTTGACAGTGATAAATTTTAAATAGTTTTTTTTGTTTATCATCTTGTACAATATCAAGAGAAAATGTATCTCCTTGAAAATCAAAGGTATAATCTTTCATTTGATACAAAATATTTTGTTCTATATCTTTGATTTTGTCCTCGTGATACATGTAAAGAACAATACTAGCAAAGATAACAAGGGGAATGAAAAAAAGATAAATTGTAGTAAAAAGAGATTTTTTTTCATAATTTTTCAAGTTTATATCCTATCCCTTTAGTATTTGTTATATTTAAATTTAAAAGTTTTTTCAATTTACTAATTAAAACACGAAGACCAGTATCACTAGGTTTATTCATATAATCAAAAAATGTTGATTTATTAACTGTGATATCAATATTTCTTATAAGTAAGGAAAAAACTTCTTTTTCTACACTTCCTAAAGCTACCTCTTTTCCTCCTTTTAACACTCTATTTTCTAATAAATCATATGTTATATCATTGTACTGTATAACAGGGTTTTTGCGTTTTAGAGTAGCTTGAATACGGGCTAATAACTCATCAAGGTCAAAAGGCTTTTTGATATAGTCATCACAGCCACAGTTAAAACCTTCTAAAGTTGATTTAATATCTCTTAAAGCTGTGATAAAAAATGTAGGTGTATCATCTTTAGCTTCTCGTAAGAGTTTTAACGTATCCATACCATTGAGTAAAGGAACGTTAATATCAAATAAATACAGATCAAATTTATTCTCATAAGTAGCATTAATCACTTCTTCACCATCATTTACTAATGTGACATCGTAATTTTCTTCTTCTAAAATTTGTACCATTGTTTGGGCCAAAATTGTATCATCTTCTAATAGTAAGATTTTTATTTTATAAGTCATGGATTTAGTTGTGAATCATCATAAATATGAAGAGGCATTTTTTGTTTTGCTTTGATTATAGCATCAGCTTCTTTTCGTTCTTTTTTATTAGTTGTTGCTAATTCTTGTTTTAATTTTTCGATAAGTTCTTTTTTTTCTTCTGGTGTAGATGCTTGATTAACTTTTTCAAGTAAGTTGTCTATTTTTGTATTTTGTGCATATATATTTATTGCTGTAAGTAAGAAAAAAATGGTAATAAATTTAAAAAAAGTCATTCTTTCTCTTTTTGATTTTTTTCTAAAATTTTAATAGTATTATTGATTTTTTCAATAGGAGAGATTGTAAACTTAGACACATCACATTTATATTTTTTTGCTAATTTGTACTGTAAAGTGTAAGAGTCTTGTGCAGCATTAATATTTTTTGCAAAAATAGTTTGAGATTTGTTTTTAATTAAAAAAAGTTGTGCTTTAGCCCCAATAATATCTTTTTGTAGAAAATACCCTTTTTCAAACTCTTTTTCAATATATTTTGAAGCAAAAGTCATAATTTGTTTATGTTTAGTACAATATTTATAATGAGTATTTTTTTTAGGAGGAACACTAGGTTTTTCTTGAATATTAATTTGACCACATCCAGATAAAACTATCATAAAGCTTAGTAAACAAGATAGTTGTCTTAGAGTAGGCATTTTTAGGTTTCCTTTAGATTAAAATTCATTCTTATGAAAGGTCTTATTATATTGCAAACAATATTAAACTTCAAGATAAAGAGAATAAGACTTGATAAAAAGTAATTTTAATAAATATAATTATTATTTTATTTTAAGTAATAAATTATAATTCCCCCTTTTCCCCTCTTTTTTGTAGTTATAATTTTCTCATAATTCTGATAAGTATATTTTGAAGATATTCATTGGGTCTTTAGAATGTAATTAGATGAGTTAGAACTAAAAAAAGGAGGAATCATGAAAAAATTAAGCAAAAAGTTAATGCTTAGTTTATTGGTAGGTATGAGTATAGCGACAAGTGTTGCTATTGCTTCTTCTGGCACAGAAGGAAAAACCATACAGATGAGCCACGATGCTATAGAGATAATGGCAAATCCAGATGGAACAAAAGCTACCAGAGGTATAGTTTCTCTTCAAGATTATATCGTTGAAGAGAAAGAGAGATATGATTGGATTTTTAAAAATCATCCAATTTTTAAAACTTATTTGCCTAAGGGTAAAGTTGTAGGTAAGTTAAAATCTGTGGATCGTGGGCTAGAGTTTTCTCATGCAGGAAACGGGAAAGACTTTCAAAAGTACAGTAAGAGAAAAGGTATTACTGCAACTATGTATCGTCTTCCAACACAAGATCCATTGGTTTTCCCAAATAAGTTTATTGGACCAGAAAAATGTGGAGAGTGTCATGCTGTACAGTATGAAAAATGGAGTCGTTCAAGACACTCAACCACAATCAGATTTCCAGGTGAGCATCCAGAAGTAAGTAATGATTTAGAAAAGTCAGTATTCGGCAAAAATACTGCTTCAATACTTCCTAAAGGAGTCACAACTGATAGCATATATGCTACCGTAGGACATCTTAGAACAAAGTTAGGATTTTTTGATAAATGGTTACTTAGAGGAACTTATCATGTAGTTGGTGGTTTACTCAAAGATGAAACAGGTACAATTGTAGCTGGTGCAAATCAATTTCAGAGAACTTGGGCCAATGATTTAACCCCAGAAGTTGCTAAGAAAATTAGAAAATTTATTCCTGAATTTCCTGTTACATTAAAAGAACATGGAGATAATGGTGGATATGTAAGAGGTTTGGCTTCATATTCTGCAAGATATAAAAAATCTATGTCAATTCAAGCTGCTTCATCTTATTGTCAAGTATGTCATCCATGGAAATTTGACTTTAAAGATAAAAAAGAGTTCTATTCTGCATTAGGTGATGCAAAAAAATTACATGATCACACAATTTCAAAAGGAATTAGTTGTGAAGAGTGTCATGGAGCTGGTGGTCACTTAGATGGTGCTCAAGGTTTAATGACTTCAAATTGTGAGAGATGTCATCAAAGATTTAGCTTTAGACCATTTTTAGCTGAAAAATTTAGAAAATCTAAAAACCCAGCTATAAGTCATAGAGCAGCTGAACTTGGAATGACTTCTAAGTTTAAATCAGCAGGCCCTGGTTGTGGTACAGAAGGTTCACAATCTTATTTTACAGCGCATTATGAAGCTGGTATGAGATGTACTACTTGTCATGATCCTCATGATGTAACAGGTTATGTTGAAACTAAATCAGCTAAAAAAGGTGGAGTTTATCAAGATACTGGTGATTATCTAAGTTCTTTTTATTCAAAACCAGCAATCAGAAAAGATTGTAAAAGTTGTCACAAAGCAGCAGCGTATATTAAAGAAAACACAAAAGATACTCATAGCAAAGTTAGTTGTAAGTCATGTCATATGCCTTTTACAATGAGTTGTGAAAACTTCTATGCTGTTCAATATCAAGATCATGCTGGATTTGATACTCAAAGAAGATCTCATATCTGGAAAATCAATGTTGATGCAAAAAGCAAAACAATGAATCCTCCTCCAGGTGCTCCAAGAGTTCAGCAAGTTCCTAAAAAGTATAAAAACTGGTATCTAGCTAAGAATGAAAAAGGACATAACTATATCGATTTGATGTGGGCATGTGGTAAAACATCTTGGGCAGATAAAGATATGGTTGATAACAAAGGTTGTCATAGTATCGTTCAGTCAACACTTAAAAATACTTTACATTTTAAAGATCAGCAAAGAGTATATGATGAAGTAATGGGATGGCAAAAACCTATTAAGAAATTATATGCAGAAGTAACAGTTTCTATAAAAGGAATCTATGAAATGCTAGATGTTACTAAGTTAAGTGTTTCTGATAAATCAAGAGTTAATGAGTTAATTGAAAAAGCTCAAGATGCTATGGATTTAATCAAAAAAGACGGTTCTTGGGGTGTTCATGGATTTAAATACACTGAGAGAAGAGCAAAAGCTGCTAAATCTTATGTTGAGCAAGCTCAACAAATTTTAGAGAAAGCTTCTAAATAGTCTACTTTTATGTAGATAATAAGGGGTTACATGTAAAAGTGTAACCCTTTAATTTAATTAAGGGATAAGTTGATGAAATTAGCAGAAAAAAAAGTATATTTGATTTTACCTATGCTTTTAGCTTTAGTGGGAACACAAAGTTTTGCATCTGAATTAAAAACAAGTGTACAAAAAGAGTCTTATAGTATAGGAGCTTCCACTGGTAATTATATTGTAAACCAAGTATATGGACAGGTTCAAATGGGAGCTAAAATAGATATGGATTCCGTATTGGAAGGTTTTAATGATGCTCTAAAAAAGAAATTAAAACTAAATGAAGAAGAGATTATAACCAATTTAAATAATAGAGCAGAGTATTTAAATAAAGCAAAAAAAGAGAAAATTTTAAAATTACAGCAAGATAATAGTAAAAAAGAAAAAGATTATCTTCAAAAAAATAGTAAAAAAGATGGTGTAAAAGTTACAAAGTCTGGTTTACAATATGAAATAATAAAAGATGGAAAAGGACAGACTCCTAAACCAGAGAGCATAGTTGTTATTAACTATAAAGCATCACTGATTGATGGATATGTATTTGATAGTACTTATGAAAGAAAATCTCCAGCACATTTATCTATGATTAATATAGTAGAAGGTTTGAAAGAGGGCTTGATGTTTATGCATGAAGGCTCAAAGTTGAAGCTGACGATTCCAAGTAAATTAGGCTATGGGGATGTTCAAATGAGAGATATTCCACCTAATTCAGTTTTAACATTTGAAGTAGAGTTGCTCAAAGTTTTAAAACCTGGGGCAATGAAACAAAAGAAAAAATTTGAGATGATGAGTGATACAAAAGACTATAAAAAGAAAACTTTGAAGTAATGTAAAAGAGTTTATAGGAGGCAAAAATGGGTAATAAAAATGATAGAAGAACTTTCCTAAAGGGCATAGGTTTTGGTTCAGTTCTTCTTAGCACTATGCAATATAGTTTAAGTGCTAATGAAGAAAATCAAAAAGTTGACAAAAGTCCCCATTATGGGATGGTTTTTGATCAAAATAAATGTGTTGGTTGTACTGATTGTGAAAATGCATGTGCAGAGATAAATTTAGTACCAAAAGGGCAAAAACGTCTATTTGTTCAAGATAAAACTGATCAGAATCATACTGATGAGAAAAGATATGTTCGTGTTTCTTGTCAACAGTGTGAAGAGGCTCCTTGTGTGCAAGCCTGTCCTACAAATGCTTCACATAGAGATTCAATAACAAATATTGTTACTATGAATGCGGATGATTGTATAGGATGTAAGTATTGTATTGTTGCTTGCCCTTATGATGTTCGTTTTATTAATGAAGAGACAAAAGCTGCTGAAAATTGTAATTTTTGTTTAAATAGCAATTTTAAAGAAGGCAAAAAACCAGCATGTGTTGAAGCTTGTAAGTATACAGCTTTAGTATTTGGAGATTTAAATGATGAAACATCTTATATAAATAAATTATTAAGAGTGAAAGATTCTGTTCGTATGAAACCAGGTTTTGGTACAAAACCTAGTTTAAGATACATACCTATTGTTAAGTTAGGAGTTTAATCATGAATGAATCAATTAATTTTACAGTTGGTTTCACTGAAGGGATAGGTTGGCATTGGCCAATTGCTGTTTATTTGTTGTTAGCAGGTATTTCTGGAGGAGCATTAATATTAGCTTTAGCAATCCGGTTTTATAAAAAGCAAACTGAAAATACAGCAGTATACAAATCGTCTGCTTTAATTTCTTGTTCGACAATTATGTTAGGAATGGTTTTTTTAGTAGCAGATTTGGAAAAACCTTTTGTTTTTTGGAAGATTTTAATAAATTATAATTTTTCTTCTGTTATGTCTATTGGTGTTGCTGCGATATCCGTGTATATTCCTTTAACATGTGTAATAGTTATATATGCTTTTGAAAAAGAAATTAAATCACTTTTTGGATTTTTATCTCCAATTATAGATTTATTAAAAATAGTAAGAAGTCCTCTTGAAGGTGTGACAGTATTTTTTGCTGTGATTATATGTGCTTATACAGGGTTTCTAATTTCAATATTAGTTCGTTTTCCTATGTTAAATACTGCAATTTTACCAGCCCTGTTTGTAGTTTCTGGACTTTCAGTTGGTGTTGCATCGTTGAGTTTAGTATCACATAAATTATTTAAAGAAGATATGCATTCTGGCGATATGAAAATTCTTCATAAAGTTGAATGGCCAATAATGTTTGTAGAAGTAATGTTTTTAAGCATGCTTTATGTTGGTTTATTAGTAGGTGGAGCATCAGGACATGTTGCTATAGAAGGATTTCACAGTGGAGTCTGGGCAAATGTGTTTTGGTTTGGTGTTGTAGGTATTGGTTTTATATTACCACTAGTTTTAAATTTTGCCTTAGGAAAAAAGATGTCAAATTCATTAGCGGTATTTTATACATCTGGACTTTCTAGTTTAGTTGGCGTTTTTTGTTTACGTCTATTTATAGTGTATGCAGGGCAAATTTTTAGCGTATAAATTGTTTAGTTTATTTCAAGGATAAGTATGGGTTTTTTCAAAAAAGTGTTTTTCTCTTATAGTTTTGTTATTTTAATGCTCTTTATATTAGGAGTTGGGGCAGCTATTGCTACATTTATAGAAAATGATTATGATAGTCAAACTGCTAAAGTATTAGTTTATCATGCGCTTTGGTATGAAGTGGTTATGGTGTTTTTAGCTGTTTCATTAATAGGGTTAGTATATAAGAGAAAAATGTGGAGAAGACTTGGAGCTTTTGTGTTTCATGTAGGATTTGTTGTTGTCTTAATTGGTGCTGGAGTAACAAGATATTTTGGTTACGAAGGAGTTTTACATGTAAGAGAAGGTATGAGTGAGTATAAAGTAATATCAGAAGAGTCATACCTTCAAATCAATACGGAAAATCAAAGCTACGAGCATCTACTTGCCCTTGGAAAAATAGGAAATAATAATTTTAAATTTGAAGATAAAATAGAAGGTAAAAACTTTATTGTAGAATTTAAAGAGTATCAATATTTTAAAATTACAAATGTAGATAAATTAACTTTAAAAGTCACTTATAATGGACAAGTAAAAGAGATAGAAGTAAGAGGGGGACATGGTAGTATTGAGCCTCCAAGTAGTCTTTATTATGATGGTTTAGAAGTTCAAGTATCTTGGGGTTCAAAGTTGATTAATTTACCTTTTAAAATTAAATTAGAAGATTTTCAAATAGATAGATACCCTGGCTCTATGAGTCCTTCTTCATATGCTAGTGAAGTAACACTAATAGATGAAAAAGAAAATATTAATGTTAAACATAGAATTTTTATGAATCACCCACTCTCTTATAAAGGTTTTAAATTTTTTCAATCATCATATGACAGAGATGAGTTAGGCACAATTCTTTCTGTTAATAATGATCCAGGTAAATGGCCTACATATTTAGGCTATTTCTTGTTGAGTTTAGGATTTGTATTAAACTTTTTTACAAAAGGAAGTAGGTTTTCTAGACTAAAAAGTTTTTTACACAAAAGTAATTTGTCTCTTATGATAGTTGTTCTTATGAGTTTCTCAACTTGTTTAAAAGCGGATGCTTTGGCATATATTGAAAAATACAAAGTGAATTCTCTAGAACACTCAAAAGCTTTTGGAAAACTTTTAGTGCAAGATTATAATGGTCGTATTAAACCTATGAGTACAGAGTCTATTGATGTTATGCACAAAATGTCAGGAAAAGATTCATTACTTGGTTTAAAACCAGAGCAAATTATGTTAGGGATTTTAGCAGATCCTTTAGTTTGGGAAGATGTAAAATTAATTAAAATAAAAAATAAAAAAATAAAAAAACTTATAGGTATTCGTCAATCAGAAAAATATATATCTTTTTCTGATATTTTTAAAGAAAATGGAGAGTATAAACTCAAAAATGAAGTTGATGAGGCTAATGCAAAAGCACCTGCTAAAAGAGGAACTTTTGATAAGGATCTCATTAAATTAGATGAAAGATTAAATATATTTTATATGGCATCTAAAGGATTTTTTACTAAGTTTATTCCAAAACCAAATGATGAAAAAAATACATGGTATAGCCCTCAAGATGCTAGTGCAGAGATATGGTTAGAACAAAATATCCGTGAAACTTTGTATACATATATAAAAGCGTTAAAAGTAGGCATAAAAAATAATGATTGGGCTGAAGCTAATAAAGCATTAAAAGCGTTAAAAAATAATCAACTAAAATACAGTAGTGATATATTGCCAACAAAAAGTCAATTAGATGTTGAGATTTTATTTAATAAATTGAAAATATTTCAAAAGCTTATAAGTTTTTATTTTATCTTGGGATTTATTATTTTAGTAATTGCAATTATCTCAATATTTTTTGAAAAAAATTATAGATATTTAAATAAAATATTTTTTTATCTTTTACTTTTTGGATTTCTCTTTCATAGTGCTGGAATTCTTATGAGATGGTATATTTCAAATCATGCTCCTTGGAGTGATACTTATGAATCACTAATATATATTGGATGGTCAACACTTTTAGCTGGTCTTATAGTGTTTAGAAAATCATTATTAGCATTATCTGCATCAGCACTTTTAGGTGGAGTCATTATGCTTGTAGCGCATCTTAATTTTATTAGTCCTCAAATTACAACGCTTGTTCCTGTTTTAAAATCGTATTGGTTAAGCATACATGTATCAGTTATTACTGCTAGTTATGGATTTTTAGGACTTGGTGCTTTACTTGCTTTTATTGCACTAGTATTGATGATATTTAGAAATCAAAAAAATGAAATTAGATTAGATATTCAAATAAGACAGATTTCAGCAATTACTGAAATAAGTTTAATAATAGGTTTGTCGTTATTAACAGTGGGTAATTTTATTGGTGGTGTTTGGGCAAATGAATCGTGGGGAAGATATTGGGGTTGGGATCCAAAAGAGACATGGTCTTTTATCTCAATTGTTGTTTACACCATGGTTTTACATCTACGTTTCATTCCAAAGCTGAATACTATTTATGTATTTTCAGTGGCTTCAGTTATTTCATTTGCATCAATTATAATGACGTATTTTGGAGTCAATTTTTATCTCTCAGGTCTTCATTCATATGCCTCAGGAGATAAGGTACCTGTGCCTAATTTTGTATATTATATGATTTTGATAGTTCTTATAATAGCATCATTAGCTTATAGAGGTCGAGCGGTTAAAGTAATTAAATAAAATGAGTTTAAAACTCAAAAATAAGGATAGATTGTGGAGTATTATACATATATATTGACATTTCATTTTATGTCAGTGATGTCGTGGATGGCAGTAATGTTTTATTTGCCAAGGTTATTTGTTTATCATAAAGAACATAGTCATAAAAAAGAGTTTGTTCAAGTAGTTGAGATTCAAGAATACAAATTATATAAATACATTGGTTTACCAGCTTTGTGGGCTTCTATTGCCAGTGGTGGATTAATATTGTATTTAAATCCATATCTTTTACAAGAATCATGGATGCATTTAAAAATTTTAGCGTTAGGTTTTTTAATAATATATAGTTTTAGTATGGAATACTATAGAGTAAGTTTAGCAAAAAATGAGTGTACAAAAAGCGGTCATTTTTTTAGAGCATATAATGAAGTACCAACTTTGTTATCAACATTGATTGTAAGTTACGTAGTTATAAAAGATTCTTTATTGTGGTATTCGTTAGCCGTAATTATTATATTTGGATTTATTATTTATAAAATAGCAACCCTTAAAGATTGAAATAAAAAACAATGAAAAAGATTATAGAAACAGCCTCATTATTTAGTAGTGCAGAAGCAATAAGAAAATCTATGGCTTCTAATTTGGATTTAGGTTATACAACATCACCTACAAAACATATTTTTGATAAAAATAAAAGTTATTTTTTATATATACATGTACCTTTTTGCCATGAATTTTGTACTTTTTGTACTTTCCACAAATTTAAATACAATGAAAGTACATGTAAAGAGTATTTTGCAAATGTAAGATTAGAATTATTAAAAGCAAAAGAAGAAGGATTTTCTTTTGACACTTTATACATTGGTGGAGGGACTCCTCTAATCGATGAAAAAGAACTTATGCTAACGTTAGAGTTAGCAAAGAAACTTTTTGATATCAAAGAAGTTTCATGTGAGAGTACACCAAATCATATAGATGCAAATATCCTTACAAATTTTAAAGGACTTATTGATAGACTCTCTATTGGTGTTCAAACTTTTGATAATAGCATATTAAAAAAGATTTCAAGATATGATAAATATGGTTCATCTGAAATTTTGCAAGATAAAATTTCTGCTGTTGTAGGAATTATCCCTATTATTAGTTTAGATTTAATTTTTAATTTGGATATGCAAAATGAAGAGATGCTAAGACATGATTTACATATAGCAAAACAATTAGATGTTGAACAAATCACTACATATCCTCTTATGAATTCAAAAGCCATAAATCAGTCAATGTTAGAGCATTTTTTGACTTTGAAGAAGAGTAAAGAGTTTGAGTTATATAATATTATAAGAGAAGAATTAGCGGATTATAGTTTAAATAATGCATGGTCATTTTCTAAAACAAAGACAAATATTAGTGATGAATACACAGTTACGAATAGTGAATATATAGGTATAGGCAGTGGAGCTTTTAGCCATATTAATAATCAATTACATGTAAATGCTTATGATTTAAATCAATATAAAGAATTAGTTACCAATAATACTAATGCCATTATTGCTTCGAGTAAGCTATTTACACTTAAAAAACATATTCAATATCAATTTTTACTATATCTTTTTGGTGGTTGTGTTGAAATTAAAAAGTTTAATAAACTATTTAAAGTTAATTTAGAAAACATTTTAAAATTAGAAATTTTTATGCTAAAAAGAGTTAAAGCAATTGATATAAAAAAAGGGATTATTTATCCAACTAGATTTGGAGAGTTTCTTATTGTTTCTATGATGAAGGAGTTTTATATGGGTATGGATAATATTAGAGCAATGTTGAGAAAGTCAATTATGACTGAGACATTAAATTAATCAAAAAGGATAGATATGAAAAAGATTATAATTTGTTTATTTATGGGTTCAATGTTACTTTATGGAAGTTTTTTAGAAGATGGTATAAAAGCATACGCTAAAGGAAATTATAAACAAGCAGCACTAAATTATGAAAAAGCATGTGATAACAATAATGCAGATGGATGCTATAAATTGGGTTTTATGTATGAAAATAAACAAAGTCTCAAGCAAGATTTTAGAAAAGCTTTCAATTTATATGAAAAAGCATGTACTTTTGGTAGTGCAAGAGGTTGTTTTCAAGTAGGTGTTTGTTTTGATAAGGGTGGTATTGTAAATGTTGAAAAGGATTATTTAAAAGCAGAAACTTATTATAAAAAATCTTGTAAAAATGGTTTTTCATTGGCTTGTTATAATTTAGGAGGGATGTACCAATATTCTTTAAATCCTGATAAAAATAAAGAAAATATGGTGAGTATGTATGAACAAGCATGTGAAAAAGGAGCAATTTTAGGATGTTACAAGTTAGGTAATATTTATGAGCCAAAAGATAAAAAGAAAGCTATAAAATGGTACAAAGAAGGATGTGATCGAGAAGATACGCAATCTTGTTTTCGTCTTGTAGATATTCAAATAAAAAGTGTAGCAGCACTTGATTCTAAAGATTTTAAAAAAGTTTTTGATGAGTATACTGAGGGGTGTAAAGTTGGTAACACTACACAATGTTATAAATTAGCTATTTTGTATTCAACAGGTAGAGGTGTAAAACAAAGTTACCCAAAAGCAAGAAAGATATATAAAAGAGCTTGTAGTATGGGTGATAATGCTAGCTGTATAGAGTATTTAATGTTAACTGATATGGGTTTTTAAAAGGAATCAAAATGAAAAAAATTATAATTATATTAATGGCGTTTTTTCTTACAGCTGAAGCTGGGTATATAAAAGAAAGTGTTGAAGCGCATAAAAAAGGTGAGCATAAAAAAGTAGCAAGTATATATCAAAAGGCTTGTAATGAAGGAAAAGCATCAGCTTGTTATAATTTAGGTGTTTTATATATGGGCTCAGATGGAATAAAAAAAGATGTTACTAAAGCCATGAGTTATTATAAAAAAGCATGTGATGAAAAATTTACTTCAGCATGTTATAACTTAGGGGTGATTTATAGCGCTGGAAAAAATGTTAAAAAAGATATAAAAAAAGCAGTGAAATTATATAAAAAAGCATGTAAAGATAAGGATGGAGCAGCTTGTAATAATTTAGGACGAATCTATGCCCAAGGTGATGGAGTTACTCAAGATAAAAAAATGGCAACTACTTTTTATGAAAAGTCTTGTGCAAGTTTTGATTTGATAGGATGTAATAATTTAGGTTACATGTATGCTCATGGTGAAGGCGTTAAAAAAGATTATAAAAGAGCAAATGCATTTTATAAAAAAGCATGTGATGGTAATGTTTATATGGCTTGTGAAAATCTTGGTGTTATGCATGAAAATGGTTTAGGGCTCAAACAAGATTATAAAAAAGCTTCCCAATTGTACAAAAAAGCATGTGATAAAAAGTTTGCTAAAGGATGTAATAACCTTGGTATATTACATATTCAGGGAAATGGTGTAAAACAAGATACTATAAAAGCTAAAAGTCTTTTTAAAACAGCCTGTGATAAAGGGCTTAAATTAGCATGTACCAATTATAAATATTTAGATGATAGTAAAAAAGGAAATTAGTATGTTTGTTAAGTATTTATGTATATTAGCACTCATGTTTACTGTTTCAAATGCAAAAATGTTTCAGTCAATATCTGAAGACAAAGGGACATTTGTTCAAAAAGGTAATACAAAATTGTATTGTCCAAATTGCGGGATGAATTTACCAAAGTTTTATAAAACAAATCATATTCATAAAAATCATCAGTACTGTTCTTTACATTGTTTAGCTGAATCAAATAATGGAAAAAAACTTCAAGATGCAAAAGTTGTAGATACTAAAAGTTTAAAGTTTATTGGTGTAAAAAATGCTTATTATGTGGTTAATAGCACCAAAAAAGGGACAATGAGTGTACATAGCAAATATGCATTTGCAAAAGAAAAAGATGTACAAGAGTTTAGAAAAAAATATGGTGGACAAATTGTTGATTTTGCACAAGCATATGAATTAGCAAAAATAGATTTAAAAAAAGATACATCAATGATAAATACAAAAAGACAAAAAAAAGTCTATAAAGTTGGCAAAAAATTGTATTTAGCTAAATGTAATAAAGTAAACCCAGAAGCTTTTGAGAGTATAGCCTCTTTAAAAGCAGGGCTAAAAAGTGAATGTAAGATTTCAAAAGATAAAGCTTTGCAAGCTGTAGCTGTATATCTTTGGGATACACAAAAACTTCATAAAAAAATGGGGGCAATAGGTTCGATTAAAGTACCAAAAGATGCAAAATGTCCTATATGTGGTATGTTTGTTCATAAGTATCCAAAATGGGCAGCTATGATAGATGCAGATAAAAAGCTCTATTTTGATGGTGTGAAAGATATGATAAAGTATATTTTTTCTCATAAAGAAGATATAGATGTAAAAAATATTTATATAACTGATTATTTTTCAACAACGAAAATTAAAGCTAAAGATGCATATTTTGTATTTGGATCTAACGTATATGGTCCTATGGGAAATGAGCTTATACCTTTTAGCTCTGAAATTAGTGCGTATGCATTTAAAAAAGATCATTTTGGAAAAAAAGTACTTACTTTTTATGACATTGATCAAGATGTTTTAGAAGAGATTGAGGAGCTGTAGTGTTTTTTATAAAAAGGATATTAATTATTTTTTTCATTTTTTTAGTAATCATTATTGGTGATTTAGTGACTTATGATTATGTTGAAAAAGAAGATAAGATTAAGGAGATTTCTTCAAAAATGACTTCTATATCTCCCTCTTTTTCCTTTGCGTCAAAAGAATATAAGAAGTTTGTTTATGATAAATAAAAATTTTGTTGATTTTTCTATACTTTTACTTTTAAAAGATAAAAAAGAGTACTTATTTAGTTTTTTTATTTTTACTTTTATTGTTTTTTTAGCAAGTTCAATCTTATTTATATCAGATTCTATTAAACATGATCTGTTTATAGCTTTGGATAAACAGCACCAAATTATAGTAAAAAATACAAAGTCTGGTAGGTATACACCTTTAAGTGAAGAGCATATTGATAGTATTTTACAAATTTCTGGAGTGGATAACGTTAAAGGTAAAGTTGATGGCTATTATTATTTTGCTCAAGATAGACGATATTTTCATATAGTTGTTGATGAATCTTTAGATGAGCATAGTATGATTATATCTTCTGAAATTAAATCTATTTTAGCAAAATTTAAATACACCACTCAATTTAATTTTTTAACCCAAGATGGTATTACTAGCTTGGATATTAAAAAAGTTATTAAATCCAATATCATTTCTAATGATGTTATCTTAGTAAACGAAGATATTGCAAGAAAAATTTTGAATATGGATGAAGATGAATACTCTTATCTAGATGTATTAGTTCCTAATAATAGTGAGATAGATTTTATTTCACTAAAAATAGTTGATTTGTATCCTGATATAAAGGTAAAAACAAAAAATGATTTAAAGTCAGATTATGAATATGTTTTTTATTATAAAGGAGGTATATTTATGATTTTATATATAGTATCGATGATATCATTTTTTATTCTTTTAAAAAATCAAATATCTTCTGTATTTGGTGAAAAAAAACGTGAAATAGCAATATTTAGAAGTATAGGGTTTGCGATAAAAGATATTATTTTTCTTAAATTTATTCAAAATAGTGTAGTTGCTCTTTGTTCTTACTTTTTAGGTGTATTCTTAGCATATATTTTTGTATTTATCTTTGGTGCTCCATTATTAAAAAATATATTTTTAGGGCATGATGCTAGCCATATTATATTTACACCTATTGTAGATGTAAAAACACTTTTTGTTATGTTTATATTTACTGTTATTCCTTTTTTAGCCTCTATTTTATTGCCTGCATGGAAAATAGCAGTAGAAGATATGAGTGAGGTAATAAAATGAGATCCAAAATTTTAATAAGAAATTTATACAAGATTTATAATGAAAAAAAAGAAAATGAGTTTTTTGCCCTTAAAAATATAAATTTAAATATAAAGTGTGGAGAAATTGTTATTATAAAAGGTATTAGTGGCAGTGGAAAAAGTACTTTACTTTCTCTTATTGGAGCACTAAGTAAACCAAGTAGCGGTGATATATTGGTAAATGAGCAAAATATTGCAAAACTTCCTGATATTTTTTCCTCGCAATATAGAAATGAAGAGGTTGGATTTATATTTCAATCGTTCAATTTAGTAGATGGCTTAAGTGTTTATGATAATGTTAAAGCTCCTCTAGTATTAAGTAATATAAATCAAGATGAATTAAAGAAAAAAATTAATTTAGCTTTAGAAGTTGCAAACATAGCGCATAAGTCTCAACAGATGGTTTCAAATTTAAGTGGAGGAGAAAAACAAAGGTGTGCAATTGCACGAGCCTTAGTCAATTCACCTTCTCTTATTTTAGCTGATGAGCCTACTGCAAATTTAGATAAAAATAATTCATTAATATTTGTTGATATTTTAAAAAAATTCAAACAATTAAATAAAACGGTAGTTGTAGCAACTCATGATACAATATTTGATAATTTAGCTTTTGTTGATACATATGTAAATATAGAAGATGGAGCAATTATTTAATGTCTCTTTTTTTGTTAAATGACATAGTAGTTTTTATATTTATAGAAGTTATTTTATTACTTTTGTTATTTATTAGTGAATTTTCTGTCTTAAAAGTTTTAAAATATTGGGATTTTAGTGCAACCACTACTTTTCAATATGCTTTGGAAAAAAGAAATTATTTGGTTAATACTATAATATATTTTACAGTATCAGTAAAAATAGTACTTTTTATCTTTTTTGTTAAATCATTGGATGAGCTTTCACTTTTAGTTCCTGGAGCTATGTGTGCAACAGGTGTTATTGGAGCAAATTCCTACGGAAACATTTTATTGTTGTTTAAAATTTTTATGTTATTTTTACTTAGTATTTGGATTATTATTAATAAACTTGACTTAGAATCAAAAGTTTTTCCATATATAAAAGAGAAGTATTATCTATTTAGTTTTATTTTTGTTCTTACATGTATAGAGTTTTGCTTAGAGCTATTTTATTTTATGAATATACCATTAAGTGTACCAGTCTTTTGTTGTAGTACAGTTTTTAAATTAGATAATTTACCATTTGAATTAAACACATCAGGCTTACTGATAATATATTACTTACTTTTTGTAGTTATCTTAATATCATCGTACTATAAAAAAAGCATCATTAGTTTTTTTGCAAATATACTGTTTTTATTTACATCATATTATGCTGTTACGTATTTTTTTGGCACATACATTTATGAATTACCAAACCATAAATGTCCATTTTGCATGTTGCAAAAAGAGTATTTTTATGTAGGCTACTTTATTTGGTTTTCTCTTTTTTTAGGAGTTTTTTTTGGTATATCTCCTTATATAATTGAATCTATAACATTAAAAAAATATACTTATTTGCATAAGTATTGTATATTGTTTACCACCATATTTGTTGCTTTATCTACATATTTTGTAGTGAGTTATTATTTAAAAAATGGAGTGCTTTTATGAAAAGAGTATTACCATATTTTATTTTAATTATATTTGGTATTTTTATCTATAATTATGCACAGACTACTTCAGAAAATGTATATTATGTAGATGAGAATATAAAAAAAGAGCCTCTTCCTGTAGTTGAAATAAAAAAAGAAAAAACTGTTATATGTAGTGATTGTGGCATGATGGTCAAAAAACTTGATACTTCTGCACAAGTTGTAACTCCAAGTGGAAGAACTTATTTTTTTGATGATGTTGGGTGTATGATTCGTTGGGTTGATAAACAAAGTTTTAAAAAAGATATAAAAATGTTTGTTTTTGTCCCTGAATGTTCATGTTATATTGATGCATATGAAGCTTGGTATATAAGAGATGGTATAACGCCAATTGGATATGGCGTCAGAGCATACGGAACTTCAATGGGTGCACTTGGTAGTGATTTTACATTTTCCGCTCATGAGTATGGACTGCAAAATTATAAAGAATCAGATGCAGAAAAAGATATATATGAATTTGATGAAGTGAGACTCTATGTACTTAGAGGAGAAACTTTGCTGAACCCTTTGATTAAAAAACTGATACTATACCCAAAATAGAAATAAAACTCACTGCTTTTTTTACTGACAATTTACTAGTTACTTGACACTTCTTTTAATATGAATATTTGTTCATATACAATTCATAAACCTTTCATATTCGGATGTTATATTTACAAAAAATATAAAGGAATAGTTTGTTAAGTAATGCAATAAAAGCTTTAAAAGCGAATGCTTTAAAAACAACTCTTATATACTTTAGCCTCATTTTTTCAATTGTATCTATATTTTTAATAAGTGCAATTTCTAGTGGGATTATAAGTATGTATAGTAGTATGCTTAAAAGCGATGGTGATATCATAATAACTCAAGCAAAGATTTCTGATACATTCTTCTCTAATGTTGATATTAATCTTATAAACAAGATAGATAGACTCAATGGTGTTAAAGAATCATCAGCAATGATAGTAGGAGCATCACCAGTTGAAAAACTACCAATAGTTGCTGTTTATGGAGTGACTAAAAATAGGTTAAAGAATTATAAACTTATAAAAAATAATTATCCAAAGCAAAATGAAGCTCTTGTTGGAGAAGCAATATATACGAATCTAAAAAATAAAAATAGTATTTCTATTGCAAATAAAGATTTTAAAATATCGGGAGTTTTTACAAGTGATGTAGGCTTTGAAAATGGGAGTGTTGTTATAAATATTGATGAAGCAGGAAAAATATTTAATAAAAGTGCTTCTATGATAATGGTTAATAGTGATTTGAATGCTAATATAGAACTTTTAATAAAAAATATTAAATCTTTAGATACTAATATCGATGCAAAATCTACAGATAATTTTGTAGATAATTATAATCAATTTAAAATCATCAAAACGTCTTCAAATGTTATTTCATTAATTGCTTTTGCCATGGGCTTACTTGGAATTGTAAGTATTATGAGTATCACTATAAATCAAAGAAAAAGTGAATTTGGTATAAAAAGAGCATTAGGTATCTCTATGAAAAAGATTATTTATTCAATTATGTTTGAAAGTTTGATATTAGGATGTTTAAGTTTTGTAAGTGCATTTTTGTTATCTGAATTTGCTCTTTATCTCATAAAACATTCTTCTCATTTACAAGGTTATGTAAATGGGGAGATAACTTTTTCATTGGCTTTAAGTATTTTTCTAACTTCCATTTCTATGGCTGTTATAGGAGCTATTATTCCAGCATTTAATGCGGCTCAAACTGATCCTGTTAGTTTAATACAAGGTAATAGAATATGATAAAAGCAGTAGATATAACTCATAAATACAATAATGATTTAGCATTAAACAGAGTAAACCTTGAGATAAAAAAGGGTGAATTTGTATCGATAATAGGAGAGAGTGGCAGTGGAAAGTCTACTTTACTTTCTATCTTATCAACACTTTTAAAACCAAGTGAGGGAGATGTAATCTTCAATGATACAAATTATAAAGAGATAGAAAATATAGATACCTTTAGACAAACAAATATTGGATTTATATTTCAGTTTCATTATCTAATCAATTATCTTAATGTAAAAGATAATTTAAAAATTGCGAATGAAAAAGTCAGTGAAGAAGAAATTAACACACTTTTAGAAAAATTAGATATTCAAGAATTAGTTAATAAATATCCAAGTGAAATATCAGGGGGACAAAGGCAAAGAGTAGCTATAGCGCGTGCAATGATGAATAAACCTACTGTTATATTTGCAGATGAGCCTACCGGAAACCTTGATTCTAAAAATTCGTTAAAGGTATTTGAATTGTTTAAAAAGTTATCAAATGAGGGGACTATTATTATAGTTGCAACTCATGATTTAAAATTAGCTGCATTAGCAGACACAATATATGAGGTGAAAGATGGACAACTTTAATAGTTTTATTCAAAGAAATTTTAAAATATCTTTTGTATTTTTTGCATTAGGACTGTTTTTTGGCATTATATACTCTTTAAATTTACTGGGTATTTTTATAGATTCACAAACATTGTTACCTTCAAATATGAGATCAATCCATATTAGTTTAATGCTTTATGGTTTTGTGACATTAATGCTTTCGTATCTTCCTTTTTTAATTATTAATAAAGAAGTCGGAAGTTGCAGTGATGGACTCCATTATTTAAATTTATATACAATTTTTTGGTATATATTTTTAATATTTATGATTTTCTCACTTCTTTTTGGAAATACAAGAGGTTTAGCTTTTTATGATTTTCCTTATGAATTGAATTTTATTTTAGCACTCGCAGGTGTTTTTTATATTATCGCTTTATTTAAGTTTATTAAACAATATAAGGTGTTACCTACTTGGGTAAAAGTATGTTTAAAGATAGTAATTATTGCGCCAATTACACTGTTGATTTTAATGAATCCTATTATCGGTCAAGTTGAAAGAACGATAAGTGGACCTCATGGAGATAATACTTTAGGAATGAGTTTATCGATGATCCCTTTGTATTATTTGATTATAAAATTACTCAATAAAGGTGAATTTGTTGCTAAGTGGAATATTTTTTGGATTATTCCTACTATTTTTTATTTTTCTTCTGTTTTGTATAGAATCTTTTTTGTGCCACTTACTTATAATCAAGAGTGGTTTTTACAGTATTTAACATTTTTGTATGTGCCATTACTTTACAAGTGGTATAAGGATACTCATATTGAAGGATTTGCTAAAAAAGCTCTTCTTGTATCAATTTTAGCCTTTGTATTTGTAGATATTGAAGGCAATATTCTTTTTATTCCAGAACTACGATGGGTATTTCATAGAAATGATTTAGTGGTAGCTCACGCTCATGTAGCCATGGGTATAGGTGCATTTTTTATGGTAATTGCTATGTTTACACAATATATAAAAGAACTTCAAAAAAACTTTTTTTATACTGTGTATCTTTTAGGTATGCTCGGTATTTTTAGTGTTTTAAGTGTGAGTGGTTTATCACAAGCAGGTTTTATAGATATTGATATCTTGCAACTTTGGATGGCACGAACATTCTTTGGAATTATCACGTTTGCATCTATTATCGTATTTATAGATTATAAAATCAAAGCAACGAATTTACAAATATACAATGTACTAGGGGTTTTAAATGATGGTTTAGGAGGGGTATTTTTAATTTTATTAGCAAGTTTTATATACCCTTATATGCAAATACCTTTTGATGGAAAGTACCAGTACATTGTATTTGCTTTTGTAAGTCTTACAGGAGTTATTCATTTTATGGCTTTAAAATATAAAGAACATGAAGATATTTTGACCTCGCTTACAGCATTAATAAGAGTTTTTATAAGCGCAGTATTCTTTTCTTTGTATTCAGCAAATATTTTAGGGAAAGAAGCTTTAGTTATTTGTGTATTTGATTTGGTATTTGCACTTTTTTATGTAGTTTTTTTAAAGAAAGGAAAGATGTTATGCAAAGATTCATTCTAGTGCTTTTTATAGCTTCTGAGTTGTGTTATTATTTACTTATTGCTCAAACGGGTATTGTTGAGTATTTTTCATCAAATATTTATTTGATTGCGTCACTTCCTATAGGTGGAGTATTAGGTTCTTTTTTAAGCTTTTACATAAAAACATCTAATTCAAATAAAATATTATTTTTTCTAATTATTCAGCTTATTATGAGTTTTTTATATCCCCAATTCTCTTTTATTATGCTTTTTATTTTAGGCATTAGTGTTGGAGCTTTAGCTCCACTTATAATTAATGAGTTAAAAAAAGCTACGGCTTTGGATATAGGATTATCTTTGAGTCTTTCTTATGTTGTTGGAACTTTCTTATTTAATTATGAAGCTTCTGAGCGAGGGAGTATAGCTATAGTTTTAAGTCTCATAACTTTAGTCTGTTCAAGATTTTTACCAAAACAAAAAGTTTCTAGAATGAAATATGAAAATTATTCACTCTTTGCTATGGTTTTGTGGGTGTTTTTAGACTCTGCTTTGTTTGAATCCCTTTCTAGAGATTTAAGTATTTCTATATGGAGAGGTGGTTATAGTTCTCAGATTGCTCTGTTTCACATTGTGGGGGTCATAGCAGCTTTAGGTGTGAAATTAGAAAAGAATCAAAAAGAGTTATTGATAATGGTGCTGTTTGCTATAAGTTATCTCTTATATTTTTTGAGAGAAGCTAATATATTAGCTATTGTCTATCCGTTTGTTATTTCTTATTATAATGTTGTCATACTTCAAACAATATTGAAAAAAGATTTAAAAACAATATCAATTTATATGGTATTTATTGGATGGATAGCTTCTGGGACAGGTTTATTTGTTGCTGTAGAAAATTTGATTTTATTTGTACCAATTATATTTTTAATTGCATTTTTTAGAATCATCATATCTTATGAGAAATTAAGTATAATAAATAAGGAGATACGTCATGTATAGAATAGTTATTTTTGTTTTAGTAACTTGTCTTTGGGCAAATGCCTCAGATTTAACTTTACAAAAGGGAAATATATCAGCACATACAGAGATATTTGGTGATAGTAATATTAATCCAAGTACAAAAGAGATTCACTCAAAACTTATGATAGATGCTAATATAGAGTCACTAAGAGGCAAAATATTTATTGATACTCTTTCTTTAAATAGTGATAAAAAAGATAGAGATGAGCATATGTATGAGCTTTTAAATACACAACTTCATAAAACTATTTCATATGAAATAAAAGAAATAAGTAAAATAAAAGATGATTACCAAATAGCAGGTGTTTTAACGCTTAATGGAGTTCAAAAAGATGTCCTTTCCATAGCTTCAATCAAACAAGATAGTAATAACTTGAGTTTAGAAGGAAATTTCTCTATTCAATTAACACAGTATGATATGACACCACCAACATTATTGTTTTTAACTGTGAGAGACCAAATAGATATAACTTATAATTTAACATATAAAAAGGTAAATAAATGATAAAAAAAATCTTATTTTTAACACTATTTTCAGTATATATATTTGGAGCTAGTTTTAAAGTTAGTGATACTATTGGTAGTTTTTCTTTACCAGATCAATTTGACAAAGTTCATGTTGTAGATAATAAAGCAAAAATTATAATAGTCTCTTTTGAAAAAGATACAGGTAAGCTGGTTAATGATTTTTTGGCATCAAAGGAACCAAGTTTTTTACAAGAGCATAAAGCAGTATTTATTGCAGATATTTCTTTGATGCCTTCAATTATTACAAAGTTGTTCGCTCTTCCTAAAATGAGAGATTATAAGCATGACATCTTACTAATATATAAAGAAAATGATGATAGATTTTTACATAAAGAAGATCAATCAACAATTTATAAACTTGAAAATGGAGTTATCAAAAGTATAAATTTCATTACAACAAAAGAAGATTTAGCAAAAGTTTTTGAGTAATCAAGATGCATATTGTAGAACCTACTGTTTTAGAAGTATTTGTAGAGAATACTTCTTTAAACAACCTTAGAATACTTCACTTAAGTGACTTGCATATCAATAAAAAAACGAATAGTGAAGTATTGAAGTTATTAGTAAAACAGTGTAATGATTTAGAGGTTGATTTTATAGCATTGACTGGGGATATTATAGATTGTAAAGTAAAATTTATCAAAGAAAAATTGCAAATTTTAAATTCTATATCAAAAAGTGTTTATTATATTAGTGGCAATCATGATCTCTTTTACGGCTTGTCTTCACTTCAAAAAGTTCTAAGTAATTTTATTTTTTTAGATAACCAAATAAAAACAATTGAGTTTAAGGGTAATAGTATAAATATAATAGGTTTAAGTGATCGATTTTCGAAATTTTTTGGTCACAAAAGAGATGAAAAAAAAATAAAAAATATATTAAAAAAAAGTAGCCCATCGATATTTTTAGCACATCAGCCCAAAGATTATAAAATAGCTGTTAATTCACAAACGGAGCTTTTTTTATGTGGACATACTCATGGAGGACAAATTTTTCCTTTTCATTATCTTGTGCGTTTAGTACAACCTTTTTTAAATGGCCTTTTTTATGTGAATAAAACTGCTATTTATGTCAATAAAGGATTAGGTACTTGGGGTATTGATTATAGGTATAAAGCAAAAGCAGAAATGACTATTTTAAAATTAATTTCAAAAAAGGTACAATAAATTATGAAAATTTTAATTATAGAAGATGATATAAAAATTGTAAATTTTTTGAAAAAAGGCTTAAAAGAAGAAAGTTATACAGTTGATTATTCACTCAATGGTGATGAAGGTATATATCTGGCTTCTACAAATAATTATGATCTAATTTTATTAGATATTATGCTCCCAGTTAAAGATGGTATGGAAGTATGCAAAACATTACGCTCTTCTAATATTCAAACACCAATAATCATGTTAACAGCGAAAGATTCTATCGAAGATAAGATAATTGGATTAGATGTAGGGGCTAATGATTATTTAGCAAAACCTTTTTCCTTTGCTGAACTATTAGCAAGAATTCGAGTACAATTAAGAGCAAAAAACACATCTGATATTAAATTAAAAATTGCAGATCTTGAGTTAGATTTATTGCAAAAAACTGCAAAAAGAAACGGCGATAATATAGTATTAACCGCAAAAGAGTTTTCTCTTTTAGAATTTTTAATAAAAAATAAAGGTAGAGTCTTATCTGAAACATTGATAAGTTCATCATTAAGCAATATTGATGAAATGAATTTAAGTAATACGGTAAATGTATATATTTATAGACTAAGAAATAAAATTGATAAACCTTATGAGCAGAAGTTGATTAAAACTGTACGAGGTTTAGGTTTTAAGATATGTGATGAATAAGTTATCTATTAAAAAAAAGTTACTTATTTACGGCTTTTTTATACAACTTATTGTTTTATGTATTTTCTCTTTTTCTTTATATAAATCTTTAGATATAGCTACCATGGATAAGTTAAAAACTACTTTAAGAGTGATTGTATTAGATGTTGCAGATGATATAGTACATCATAAAAATGAACTTCATAGCATTAATTTTAATGAAGAAAATGAGTATAAATTTGAGCCTTTGTATTTTAGGTTATTAAAAGTCAGTGATTCTTTAGAAACCATAAGTTCTTTAACATTTCCTAAAAATATTTCTAGTCAATATTCAGATTTAAAATTTTTAAAACAAGGAACTATTACTTTTGAACATCAAAATCATTATGTTATTAGTAGAGTGAAAATAGATATAAAAAATATAGATTATGTGATAGAAGTTGCTACAAATCAAAATTATTTTAATAATACTTTAGAAAATCTTTTGTATATTCTATTTTTTATAGTTCCAATTGTATTGATTTTATCAACTACAGGAGGATATTTTTTAATTTATAAATCATTTTTACCAATTAACGAAATCTTAATGAATTTAAAAAAAATCAATGCAACAGATTTATCAAAAAGACTAGAAACTTTAGATAACAATGATGAAATAGACTTGTTAAGTAAAGAGATTAATAGCCTCTTATCAAGACTGGAAATTTCTTTTGATAAAATTTCTCAATTTAGTAGCGATGCTTCACATGAACTGAAAACGCCACTTACTATTATAAGAGGAGAGATCGAAGTAGGACTTAGAAAAGAGAGAACTACTCAGGAGTATAAAGAGATTTTAGAAAATAATTTAGAAGAAATTTTAATTATACAACGCACTATTGATGATTTACTTTTTTTAGCAAAGTCTGAAGAACCTTTAAATAGTAATTCTAAAGAGTTAATATATTTAGATGAAGTAACACTTGAGGCAATAAATGAACTTAAGAGTTTTGCAAAGTTAAAAAATGTGAGTATAGAGTATGAAATAAAAGATGCTATGCAGATGCAAGGGCATTCAAAATTACTTAAAGTGGCTATAAAAAATATTATAAAAAATGCCATTCTTTTTAGTCATGAAAATGAAAATGTCATAGTTGAAAATTATATAAAGGATGAGAAATATATTATCAGTATTCAAGATTTTGGTATTGGAATTCCTCAAAAAGAACATAAAAAAATATTTGAAAAATTTTATAGAACTGATAAAAGCAGAAACAAAAATTCAGGAGGAACTGGTCTAGGAATGGCAATTTGTGAAAAGATTGTTACATTACACGGTGGAAAGGTTGAACTTCAAAGTAAAGAGAATGAAGGCACTATAGTTACTTTTGCTTTTTTTGTATAAACCTTTACATGTAAATAAAAGAGTATTGTGAAATACTCTTTTATCGTAGAGAACTTTTAATATTAAAAAAGCTTAAGGCATTGACACCTTTTAATTCTTGTAAAAACATATCCATTTCACTTGGTTTTTCCCAAATAGGATTTTGAACACCACTAATTTTTTCTAATTCAAGTTGGGCAGTGTATAAAGATCCAACTTCATCAATAAGGCCCTCTTTTTTTGCTTTTTGTGCAATAAAAACTCTTGCATTTGCAAAACTTTTTGTATCTTCTATTTTAAGATTTCTTGCATTTGCTACATCTGTTGTGAAAAGAGTGTAAGCATCACTTATAAGTTCTTTAAGAGCCATTTTTTCTTTTTCATTCCACTCTCTTGTAAATGTTCCCATTTGTTTATATTCACCAGCTGTTATAACTTGTTCACTAATTCCTAGTTTATCAGCAAGTGATTTAATGTTTGGTGCTTGGAATAATACGCCGATTGAACCTATAAAAGCTCCAGGATTTGCTATAATTTTTTTACTCCAAATAGATGCATAATAGCTTCCACTTGTCATACTCCCAGCTGCATATGCAACAACAGGTTTAATTTGATTTAATCTTTTAACAGCCATACTAAGTTCAATTGAAGGGGCCAAAGCACCTCCTGGAGAGTCTACTCTAAGTAATACACCTTTTATATTTTTATTAAGTGCTGCTTTTTCAATATTTGCTAAGATGGTGTCTATCTGATTTATTTGACCTTCAATTCGTATTGTTGCTAGATTTGCTTTTTGTAATGTTTCTTTGTTTAAAGGGTTAAATATAAAAAACAATAAAAGAAGAAAAAGCATAGCTTTGAAATGGTTATGGATATAACTTATGAAGTTGCCTATCCATCTAAAAATTATCATAATTTCCTACCTCCTATATAAGTCGAGTGGGTTGTTTTAGTATGGAGAATTAGTTCTAAAGGAATGTCTTCTTCACAGTAAACATCCTCTGGCAGTTCACATACTATAAAGTCTGCCAAAGTGTCTTTTTTTATTTCACCACAGTTTAGATTGAGTGCATTTGCTCCATTTTTCGTAACAGCAAGAAGAGATTTTTTTGCAAGTGAATTAATATCTTGTTTTTCATGTGTTAAAATTACTGCTCTTAATTCATCCCAAAGATTTAAAGAGATGTTGGAGCTTAGACCATCTGTTCCGATTGTCAGGTTGTTAATATTTCTAATGTTGAGTTTACCTGTTCCAAGAAGTCTATTAGAAACAGGACAGTGAGTGATACTTCCTCCTTCATCTTCTATTTCTTTAATTTCTTTTGGAGTTGCTTGGACGCAGTGAGTAAAAAGTGTTTTACAGCCTTTAAAAAGTTTTATATAATCATCTGCATTGCTCATAGGTTTTGAGTTTGGTGCAAAATTTGAAAAGAAGTTATTAAAATCCCCATCTCCTTTATCCAACCAATTTCTCTCAGCTACACTTTCCATAAAGTGAGTTGAAACGACATAATTATATTTTCTTGCAATATCAAGTGCATTACGAGCTAAAATTGGATGAGTAGAGTATGGTGAATGAATAGAAATAGCAGGGATAAGTCTTTCACTTTGATGATCTTGTGCAGCTCTTAGTCTTGATAAAAAATCATTAAAAAGTATATCCACTGCATCAGGACGACTTCCTAAAACTTCTGCAAAAAACACAACTCTTTGAGGAGAGTTTAGGCATGCTTCAAAATCTTTACCAAAACTACTAATAGCACCAATAGAAGTAGTACCACTTTTTTGCATGATTTTTAACTGTTCCTCTATAATTTCATCTGTACAAGCCAAAAGTAAATCATCCCTTTTTACGATAACTGAATTTAACCAGGCTATAAAATCACCATAAGTTAAAGAAGATTTGTTTGCACTAAATTCTAAGTGAACATGAGGGTTAATAAGTCCTGGCATAAGCACAGAATTTTTTGGTAGATTTATTATTTCTGCATCAGGATATTTTACATTCAAAACCTCAATATTATCTATATCTATAATTTTTTCATCAAAACAAATTGCTTTATCTTTTGAAATTTCAAATTCATCGTTACATGTAAGGATGTAACTTGCATTTATTATCTTCAAATTTGTCCTTGTATTTTTTTTGAATTATACTTAAATTATGCTAAGAATAGGTATAATAGCAAAAATTTATATAAAGGTGTTTAATGAAAATCGTAGTAATTCAAGGTCCAAATTTAAATCTATTAGGACATAGAGAACAAAATATCTATGGCCCAATGAAATTAGAAGAGATTCATACTCAAATGGAAAATATTGCAAAACAAAATAAAATTGAAATAGAATTTTTTCAATCTAATTTAGAAGGTGAGATTGTTGATAAAGTTCAAGAGTGTATTGGTGATGCTGATGGTATTATTATCAATCCAGCAGCATATACTCATACATCAATTGCAATTAGAGATGCAGTTGCAGCAGCAGCAATGCCTGTAGTAGAAGTTCATATCTCTAACATTCATAGACGTGAAGAATTTAGAAGTAAAAGTTTAATTGCTCCAGTTTGTGCAGGTCAAATTGTTGGTTTTGGTCCATTTGGTTACCATTTAGCAATGATTTCTATGACACAAATTTTAGGTGAAATTCAAGCAGCAAAAGAAGCTCAAAAAGTACAAGCAGAAGCTTAAGTATAATAATGAACTTTATTTTAAGAGATGAAAATGCCGTATTTTATGAATGCGGCTTTTCATGTGATAATGTTGTCTTTTTAAAACTTGGAAGTGAAGCTTTTTTTATAACAGATTCTAGATATGATACTGAAGCAAAAGAGTATATTCAAAATGCAGAGGTTATTGTTGGGGATAGAAGAGATTTGTTTATAACAGTAAGAGAGTTTATAAAAAAATCAAATATAAAAGAGCTTGTTTTTAATCCAAATGAGTGGAGCTTAGCAAAATATGAAAAATTTACTTTAGATTTAGATGAAGTAAATTTTAAACAAGTTCCTAATTTTTCACAAGAAAAAAGGATAATAAAGAGTGATACAGAGTTAGATATTTTAAGACATGCTTCAAGCATTGGCGCAGATGCTTTTGATAGATTTGCAAAGTATCTTAATGAAAACTCTTTAGGTGCAAGTGAACAACGATTACATTATGAAGCAGAAAATATTTTGAAAAAACAAGGTGAATATGAATTAAGTTTTTCTCCTATTTTTGCATTAGGAAGAAATGCTGCAAAGTGTCATGCTCTTCCTTCAAATGATTCTCTTGAAATAAATGATTTAATTCTTTTTGATGCAGGTGTGAAGTATAAAAGATATTGTTCAGATAGAACAAGAACAGCACAGTTTGATAAAAAGATAAATTTTTCTAAAATTCAAACCTTTAGTGATGCAAAACAGCAAAAGATTTATGATACTGTTTTAAAAGCACAAGAAGCTGGCATAAAAAAAGTTCAAACAGGTATAAAAGCTTGTGAAGTTGATTTTGCTTGTAGAGAAGTGATTGATAAAGCTGGTTTTGGTGAGTTTTTTATTCACTCTACTGGTCATGGGGTTGGTTTAGATATCCATGAGTTACCAATAATATCTTCCAAAAGTGAAACTATACTCGAAGAAGGAATGATTTTTACAATTGAGCCTGGGATTTATCTTCCAGATGAATTTGGTGTAAGAATCGAAGATACAATAGTTGTTACAAACGGTGGTGCTGAGGTTATTGGTCAATGACATTTTTTTGTGATAGGTTTTTTCCTATTGTAAAAAATGAAAATAAAAATTATAAATATAAAGCAGTAGTTGGCATTGGTGGAAATAAGGGTGATATGAGAAAAAGATTTAGAAATCTTTACATGTATCTTTTAAAATGCCCACTGATAAGTATAAGTGAAACATCTTCGATTTTAAAGAATCCACCTTTTGGATACTTAGAACAAGATGATTTTTACAATGCTATTATTGTTTTACGAACGTCTATGAGTGCAAAGGCATTTTTAAAATTTCTTTTACATGTAGAAAAGATTTTTAAAAGAGAGAGAAGTTTTAAAAATGCCCCAAGAACACTTGATTTGGATATAATATTTTTTAATAATATGCAAATTCGAAGTAAAAATTTAGTGATACCACACCCTAAGTGGTTTGAGCGAGAGTCCGTGGTTCTACCACTTTTAAACTTGAAAAGGAAAATATAGGTGAAGTTTTTAACTTTTAGTGCAGAAACACCAGCAGCTGCTTTAAAACAAGCACAAATAGAGTGTGGTGAAGATGCCTTAGTTGTCAGTACTAAACAAGTGAAAAAAAAGACAGTGAATGCCCCTGCTCTTTATGAAGTTGTTGTAGCAGTAGAAGATGCAAAAGTAGCAGCTCCTCAAGTTCCTAAAAAAGAAAATTTAAAAAGCAGCGAAGATGTATTACTCAATATATCAGAAGCAGCAAAACAAATTTCTCAGATTGCCAGAGTAACTGATGAGAGTATGCCCGGTAAAAGAAAAACCAATATTTCTATAGAAGAAAAAAGTAGAAAAGATGAAGATGTAAGTGATATAAAAGTAGAAATAACAAAACTTGCAGATAAAATTAAACTTATTCAAGAAATGTTTTGGGAAGAAAAAGCACCACAGAGAAATAACTTAGCAATACCACCAGAGTTTTCTGAAATATATAAGTTAGCAAAAACAAGTGGTATGGGACCAGACCATTTGGATAATATAATGAAGTTGACTCTTGAGCATATGCCTCAGAAGATGAGACAAAGTAGTGAATCAATCAAAAGATATTTTCAAGTGCTTCTTCGTAAAATGGTTCCTGTTCGTCATGAGAGGGAAGTTCCCAAAGGAAGTAAAAAACTTATCATGTTCGTAGGGCCAACAGGAGTTGGCAAAACAACAACTATAGCAAAATTAGCTGCTCGTTTTTCATATATAAAAGAAAAACGAGATAAGGTAGGCATTATTACACTCGATACCTATAGAATAGGTGCTGTAGAACAACTTTTTCAGTATGCAAAAATGATGAGACTTCCAATAGAAGATGTTGTAGATCCAAGTGATTTTAACAATGCACTTCGTTCTTTAAGTCATTGTAATGTTATATTAATAGATACTGTAGGGAGCTCTCAGTATGATAAAGATAAATTATCAAAATTAAGTAAGTTTATTCAAAATAGTGATTATGAAATAGATGTTAATTTAGTGCTTTCTGCAGGAAGCAAATTAGAAGATTTAAAAGAGATTTATAAAAACTTTTCATTTTTAGATATTGATACACTTGTTTTTACAAAATTTGATGAAACAAAAGTTTTTGGAACAGTATTTTCTTTGATTTATGATATAGATAGACCGGTGAGTTACTTTTCAGTAGGGCAAGAAGTTCCTGATGATATAGTAGTTGCAAATAGTGATTTTTTAGTGGAATGTATGTTAAATGGTTTTGAAAGGAAGCAAAAAGATGCAAACTCAAGCAAATAAACTTCAAGAACTTGTTAAAGATGGTACACAATCTACTAAAAAAAATAAACAAACAAAGTATATAGCAATAACAAGTGGAAAAGGTGGAGTTGGAAAAAGTACGCTTAGTGCAAATTTAGCTAATGTTTTATCTACAAATGGTTATAAAGTTGGTTTGTTTGATGCTGATATAGGATTAGCCAATCTTGATGTTATTTTAAATGTAAGAATAGAAAAAAATATACTTCACGTGCTAAAGGGTGAAGCAAAACTTGAAGATATCGTTGTTTCTGTAAAAAAGAATCTTTTTTTAATACCTGGTGAGAGTGGAGATGAGATATTAAAATATAACGACCAATTTTTATATGAAAGATTTTTTGAAGAGACAAAGGTTTTAGATGATTTGGATTTTATGATAATAGATACAGGTGCTGGTATTGGTGGACATACACAACTATTTTTAGAAGCTGCTGATGAAGTTATCGTTGTGACTGTTCCAGATCCTGCAGCTATTACAGATGCATATGCAACGATTAAAATAACAAGTAAAGTCAAACCAGTTATCCATTTAGTATTAAATATGACAAAGAGTTCTAAAGAAGCGGAACTTATTTATGATAAAATATCTAAAGTAGCTATGGCAAATATTAAGAATTTGAGTTTAAATTTATTAGGACGTCTTCCTGAGGATAAACTCATTGCAAAGAGTATAAAACAAAGAACACTCTTTACAGATGATGCACCAAATTCTTTAGCTTCACAAGATATAAAAAGGATTGTGAATAATTTAGTTTATAGATTGGAACACAAAGTGCTTAATAACAACGAAAGCAGAGGTTTTGGTAACTTTATAAAGAGTCTTATAGAAAAGTTTTAAAGGTTAAAAAGTGGTTAGTCCAAATAATTTTATTTATTTTTTTACAGTATGTGGTTTTTTTATTGGTTTAATATTTACGATAATAAATTTTACATTACCAGAAGATATTATTCTTTACACTGCAGAGATAACACTCTTTTTTTATCTTTTTATACATATTGTAATCATGAATTTTGTGGACATAAAACGTTTTGGCGTGAGTCTTTTTAATAAAAAAGAGTATGAAGAAATTAGTGAATATTTTGTTGGTGAACTAGATGTTAGAGAAAAAAGAATGGATAGTTTACTTCTTGAAGTAGAAAAAATGAATATAAAATATGAACAAGAAACAAAACAAAAGAAAGAACCTGAAGTAGATGCACATAAAAAAGCAGCTTAATCCATATTCTAAACATATAAAAAAAGATCAAGATGATTTAGTATTACAATACTTGCCTGCGGTTAGAGCAATGGCATATAGATTAAGAGAAAGATTACCATCATCCATTGATGTTAATGATTTAATTTCTATTGCTACTGAGGAAATGATAAAACTCTCTCGTAAATATGATGTAAGTCAAAATGATTCTTTTTGGGGATATGGACGTAAAAGAGTATATGGATCAATGCTTGATTACTTAAGAAGTCTTGATGTTATGAGCAGATCAAATAGAAGATTAATAAAAGCAGTTGATAGAGAAATTGAAAAATATCTTAGTGAGTATGAAGAAGAACCAACTAGTGAGTATTTAGCAAAAGTCTTAGAAGAAAGTTTAGAAAAAATAGAAGAAGCAAGAAGTGGTACAAGAGTAGTTGCTTTAATGCCTATAAATGAGCAAATAACAATACTTTCTGAAGAAGATACTGCTCAGAAGGTTGAAAAAGATGAGCTTATTGATTTAATTAAAGGGATTTTGGAGAAGTTTAATGAAAGAGAACAATTGATAATTCAGCTATACTACTTTGAAGAATTAAATCTCAAAGAGATAAGTGCTATATTAGAAATTAGTGAGTCTAGAATTTCTCAGATTCATAAAAAATTATTATCAAAAATAAAAGAAGAGTTAGGATTAGGCAATGGCTGATATATTAAGTCAAGAAGAAATTGATGCCTTATTGGAAGTTGTTGAAGAAGATGGAGATACAGAATCTGTTGAATCTGGAGAAGAGGGTGATGATAGACAGATAATTCTTTATGATTTTAAACGTCCCAATAGAGTATCAAAAGAGCAACTTCGTGCTGTAAAAGGTATACATGATAAAATGGCAAGAAATCTTGCTGCTCAAATTTCTTCTATAATGAGAAGTATCGTTGAAATTCAACTTCACTCTGTTGATCAGATGACTTATGGTGAATTTTTAATGAGTTTACCAAGTCCTACTAGTTTTAATGTTTTTTCTATAAAGCCACTTGATGGAAGCTGTGTTATAGAAATTAATCCTTCTATAGCTTTTCCTATGATTGATAGACTTTTAGGTGGGTTAGGAGAGTCATTTGAATCTACTAGAGAATTAACAGATATTGAATTAAACTTATTAGATGCAATTTTAAGAATAGTTATGCAAAGACTTAGAGAAGCATGGGGACCAATTACAGAGATGTATCCTGTTGTTGAGACTAAAGAGTCTAGTCCAAATGTTGTGCAAGTAGTAAGTCAAAATGAAATTGTAATTATGGTTGTTATGGAAATTATCATTGGAAATTCTAGTGGTATGATAAATCTTTGTTATCCTGTTATCTATCTTGAGCCAATTTTGTCACGCTTAGCCAATAGAGATATTATGCTTGGTGAGACGAGTGCTAAAAAGAGTAGGAATAAAGAACTAAATGCACTTGTAAGTCGTGCAGAAGTTTTTAATGAGGCTATTTTAGGCACAGCTGATTTAAGTGTAGGAGAATTACTTGATATTGAAGCAGGTGATGTTATCATACTTGACAGGGCAGCTGATGATCATGCAATAGTGTCTATAGATAAAAAAGATTTATTTTTAGCAGAAATTGGTTTGCATAGATTTAGAAAATCAATAAAACTAAAATCATTAATAAAAACTGATAAAGATGAAGTTAAATCTGTTTTAGAACAATTAGAATCAAAAAGAATGGAAAAAATTTATGCTACATCTGAAGAAAATAATGAAAACAAAGAAATATGATAAAACAAAAAAATAAAAAGAGGTTTACTTTTAGTACAACTCTAGGTTCAATGAAAAGGGGCATTAATGGTAAATGAATTTGTAAAGATATTAGAGGGTGAAATAGTCTCAACAATTGAAGGTTTAACAGGAATTGCTCCTACTGTAGTGTTAAATAAAGAGACATCTGCAGATGATAAAACAACATTATTACCACCTCTTGCCGTCTTAGATGTCAGTGTAAGTGGTGATTTAGATACATCATTGAGAATTACAATATCTGCTATATTAGCAACGGCTCTTGGAGATATGATGCTTGGTGGTGAAGGCATTGAAAAAGAAGAGATGGATGATGATGATTTAGATGCAACAAAAGAGATAATCTCAAATATTCTGGGTTCTTTATCGACTACTTTAAGTGGACAAAAAAGCATGCCAAATTTTGCTTTTAGTGTGGATGATATAAGGTATATAGAGCCTACAGGTGATATTAATTTTGATGGATTTTCTAAATTGTATGTATTTGATATGGGAATCCAAAGTACTACTGATAATATATCTTTTGCATTTAGTTCAGATTTTTTAGCCGCAATAATGGGTGAAAAAAAAGAAGATTCTCCAGCTTTAGAAGAAGTTCCATCACATGTAGAACATGAGAAGGTTAGTTATTCTCATAATTTATCAAATGAAGAGATGAAAAATATTGAGCTTATTAAAGATGTAAAACTTCCTATAAGGGTAAGAATTGGTTCAAAAAAAATGCTTTTAAAAGATGTATTAAGTATGGATATAGGTTCTGTCATAGAATTAGATCAACTTGCTAATGATCCTTTAGAAATTCTTGTAGGAGATAAAATTATAGCTCAAGGTGAAGTTGTCATTATAGATGGTAACTTTGGTGTACAAATAAGTGAAATAGGTACAAAAAGAGAACGCCTAGAAAAGCTTAGGTAGTATATGACATCAGGAAGTAAACATATAAAAGATACGGAACGCTCAAACGTTTGGAGTGTTCTTAGAATAATGAGTGATTTTGTAAAAGGTTTTGATGAACTTAAAGATATTGGTCCATCAGTAACTTTTTTTGGTAGTGCGAGATTTGATGAAAAGAATAGGTATTATAAAGAAGCTAGAAAACTTTCAAAAATGCTAGCTGATAAGGGTTATAATATCATTTCTGGTGGTTCAAGTGGTATCATGGAAGCAGCTAATAGAGGAGCTTATGAGAGTGGTAAAGCTGAATCTATTGGATTAAATATAGAATTAGAACATGAACAGGGTGGAAATGGCTATACTACGAAGGATTTGAGCTTTGATTACTTTTTTGCAAGAAAAGTAATGCTTGTAAAGTATTCTTTAGCATATGTCATTTTTCCTGGTGGATTTGGAACATTAGATGAGTTTTTTGAGTCATTAACACTTACCCAAACTAACAAAATTTCAAAAATAAGTATATTCTTAGTAGGCACGCAATACTGGGATAAAATATATGATTTTATAAAAAATGAAATGGTTGAAAATGGAGTTATAAATCCTGAAGATATTGAACTTATAACTTTTACAGATAATCTTGATAAAATCGCTCAGGATATAGATGAAAGATTAATTTTACATATTAATGATTTAAAAAATAGTGGTTTAAGCGATACTGAGTATTATAAGAAAGCAATAGACCATATTCAAAAGTCATAGATAATTTAGTTTTTTGGTCTAAAATATTTATAATATAAAGAGTAAAAAAATGTCAAAAATATTAGTTGCAATGAGTGGTGGAGTTGACTCTACTGTTACTGCATATAAGTTAAAAAATGCTGGTCATGATATAGAAGGCGTGTATATGCGTTTACATGACGATGTACTTGCCCATGAAGAAAATATAAGAAAAGTAAAAAAAGTAGCAGATTATCTAGATATTAAATATCATGTCCTTGATTTAAGTGATAAATTTAATGATTTTGTTTATGAGCCATTTGTAAATACTTATAAAAATGGCTTAACGCCAAATCCTTGTGTATTGTGCAATAGAAATATAAAATTTGGAGCTCTTTTAGATTTTACAAAAGAGTTAGGTATGGATAAACTTGCAACTGGCCATTATGTACAAATCAAAGATGGATTAATCACTGAAGCTATTGATGATAGTAAAGATCAAACATATTTTTTAGCAAATGTAAAAAAAGAAAATTTAGCTTTTATTGAGTTTCCTCTTGGAACAATGCATAAAGTTGATGTCAAAAAATTCGCTGCAACTATAGAAGTATTAAAAGAGTTTTCTACTCAAAAAGAGAGTAGTGAAATTTGTTTTGTGCCTAATGCTTATACAGATATTTTAAAAAAACATATGGACATAGATAAACCTGGTAATGTTTTAAATACTCAGGGTGAGGTAGTTGGAACTCATAAAGGTTATATGCATTATACAATAGGTAAAAGAAGAGGATTTGATGTAAAACTGGCGCATGAGCCTCATTATGTTACAGCAATTAATGCTAAAACTAATGAGATTACAGTTGGACTCAAAGAAGATTTAAATATTAAAGAATTTAAAATTAAAGATATTAATATGTTCATAGATGAACAAGATTTTGAGTGTTCTGTAAAAATCAGATATAGAAGTCCTAAGATTAAGTGCAGTGTACATGTAGAGGGAAAAAATGCTAGGGTGACTCTATATGAAGATGTTCAAGGTTTAGCGGCTGGACAAATGGCTGTTTTTTATAGAAAAAATCAAGTTATTGGTGGTGGTTGGATAGAGTAGAGAGGAATTTTCCTCTCTTTTTAATTAAAGTTTTTGCCTCTACCTTTTTTCTTAATTACTTTGTTTTGTTTACGTAATTGTTGGGCATGAATTAATTCTCGTTTTGTTATCCTACCATCTCTATTTTTATCTATTCTAGTGAATTTTAGTAAATTAGGAGATTTTCTTAGTAATCTACCATCATGCGTATTTTGTTTCATCCGCGCTTTTTTCGTAATAATAAACTCTTTTTTAGTTACGAATCCATTTCTATCATGATCAAAAGCTTTAAAGGGTATAGGATTCATACCTGTAGCATTTAACACCGAACCAAATAAAGTAATTCCCAAGAAAAGAGTAATTAATTTTGAAATTTTCATAATACATCCTTTTAATTTATATAAGTTAATTATATATCTACTATCTTAACCCAGTGTTAATAAGATATTTTTATTATATTTTTACTATACTTAGAAGAAAAAGAAGAGACATCAATTGGAAGAGATAAAACGTATTGCTTTTGGAAAGATAAATCCTGCTAAAAATAATGCAGTATTTTTAGCTATATATGTAAAAGACATAGCTCCTTGGAAATATTTTAAAGATGATATAAAACATACAAGATGCCCAGCAGTTATAATGATAGACAGATGGGATGGCCGTATGGGTTTCCCTGGTGGTGGTATGAAAGAAGATGAAGATATACTTGATGCTCTTAAAAGAGAGATAAAAGAAGAGATTGGAATTACTATAAAAAAAGACAAGGTTCATCCTATAGCATCTCATGAGTGGAAAATATGTACACATTTTTATGGGCTAGAAGTGAATGAGTTAGAGTTTTTACATATTTATTATCATATTTTAAGTAGTTTTTCTCGTTCAATTTTACTCCATGCTTATGAAGAAGGGGATGAATCACGTTTTATGAGTGAGACTACTGGTATCAAAATAGTCCCAATTATAGAGCATAATAAAAAAGGAATAAATAAGTTTCTAGAGAACTCTTTTGCTGGAGCAACAAAACAAGATTTAGAGATATTTTTAGATGAAGTATTAGATTATAAAACAAAAGGAGAAGAGTTTGAAATGTAATGTGGGAGGAAGAGATAGAATCAATAGATTAGTAACTGGAACAGCATTGATAGCATATGCTGTTTATGCAAATCAGCCTATGGCATATGCAGGGATTATTCCTCTTATAACAGGAATAGTAGGCTTTTGCCCACTATATCCTTTATTTAAATATAGTTCGTGTAAATAATATTACATTAGTTTTTCAAAAAGCTCCATTGGTGTAGTTTCTAATTCTTCTGCAATAGTTTTCATTGTACTTTCTTGAGTAATTTTTGGAGCTATTTTGTGAATAATATTGAGAGCTTTGTTGAGATCTAAACCATATTTTTGACTAGCCTCGTTAAGAGTTAGTTTCCCTAGTCCTGAGCCCATCTTAGGTATTTTTGATATTTTTATATTTTGTTTTTTTGTTTGATGCTCTTCTATTATTTCATTTTCTTCTATATCAATTAGATTATAGACTGCATTAGGAGCATATCCATTTTCTTCAGCAATATCCAATAATTTTTTATTTGCACTAACTCCTATAAAACCTTTATTTTTTAATGTCGCTATTGCTTTATTTAAGTCAATATCTGTTTTTTTACAAAGAGATTTTAGACTCGATAATTCTGCATGTCCATAAGGTGGAATTCCTCCATCTTCTTCCCAGCTTGTTTTAATAGAATCTTCAAAATCTAAAAAAGTTTTAAATGGAGGAATTTCGTAAAGTGTTCCAAATAAAAAAGCTAAAGTAAAAATAAGAGATAAAAGAAACTCTTTTGTAAGCAGTGTAAATTCTTGATTTTTATTTTTTAAATAAGATATTAAAGGTTTCCAATTCAGATATAAATGTAAAACCATACCGACTAAAAACAAGACCATAAATGTTACATGTAAAGAGCCATATTGAGTTTTAGATAAACCAAATAATTCCCAGTTAGTCCAATAAGCAATTTTCCCCTGAGGTACTATAAACAACATAATACCAGTATAAACCATAATCAAAAATGCAAATGTAATACATAAAGATGTAAAACGTCTTAAATTTACCATGACAATTCTCCTTATTTAATCATTCAAATAATAATTATTACATGTATATCTTAATAGCTTGTTAATGATATAGCAAAATGTATTTTTAAGACCTTTTTTAGTAAAATGGAAGACTTTTAAACATCATCAAAGGAAACGAATTATGAGAGGCTATAAAGTCTTTACGGGAACAGCTAACCCAGAATTGTCAAAAAAAGTAGCTAAATATCTATCTTTACCACTATCTGAAGCATCAATAAAACGCTTTAGTGATGGTGAAATTAGTGTACAAATTAGTGAGAGTGTAAGAGGAAAAGACGTATTTATCATCCAACCTACTTGTGCACCTGCTAATGTTAATTTAATGGAGTTACTTATTTTAACAGACGCACTTCGTAGAAGTTCAGCAAGTTCTATTACAGCTATTATGCCTTATTTTGGATATGCTAGACAAGATAGAAAAGCAGCTCCAAGAGTTCCAATTACTGCAAAATTAGTTGCAAATATGATTGAAACAGCAGGAATTGATAGAGTTGTAACAATTGATTTACATGCAGGACAAATTCAAGGTTTCTTTGATATTCCAGTTGATAACTTATATGGTTCAATTATTTTTCTTGACTATATTAAAAATAAAGGATTAAAAAATCCTGTTATAGCTAGTCCTGATATTGGTGGTGTTGCACGTGCAAGAAGTTTTGCAAAAAAACTTGGCGTGGATATTGTTATTGTTGATAAGCGTCGTGAAAAAGCAAATGAATCAGAAGTTATGAATATAATAGGTGATGTTGAAGGCAAAGACGTTATTTTGGTTGATGATATGATTGATACAGCTGGAACTATTGTAAAAGCAGCAAAAGTTTTAAAAGATAAAGGGGCAACAAGTGTTATGGCATGTTGTACTCATCCAGTTTTAAGTGGACCAGCATATGATAGAATTACAGAAGGTGAATTAGATGAGCTTTTAGTATCTGATTCTATTCCTTTGACTCAAGAGTGTGAAAAAATTAAAGTTTTAAGTGTTGCTCCAACATTTGCAGAAGTTATTAGACGCGTTTACCACAATGAAAGCGTTAATGGCTTGTTTATATAAGATTGGTATAAATGCAAAAAAATATTAGAAATTTTTCCATAATCGCTCATATTGATCATGGGAAAAGTACATTAGCAGATAGACTCATTCAAGAATGTGGTGCAGTAAGTATGCGAGAAATGGGTACTCAGATGATGGATACCATGGACATAGAAAAAGAGCGTGGGATTACTATTAAAGCGCAAAGTGTTAGACTTACTTATGTTAAAGATGGTGAACCATATATATTAAATCTTATTGACACTCCAGGTCATGTTGATTTTTCTTATGAGGTATCGCGTTCACTTGCTTCTAGTGATGGAGCATTACTTGTAGTAGATTCTAGTCAAGGTGTGGAAGCTCAAACTATTGCCAATGTTTACTTAGCCCTTGAAAATGATTTAGAGATAATACCTGTTTTAAACAAAATAGACCTTCCTGCGGCAGATCCTGATCGTGTTAGAGACGAGATAGAACATACTATTGGCATAGATTGTACAGATGCTTTAGGAGTAAGTGCTAAAAGTGGTATAGGTGTGACTGAACTTCTTGATAAAATTGTTGATACTATCCCAGCACCCGAGGGAGATGAAGATGCACCAACAAAAGCAATAATTTATGATAGTTGGTTTGATAATTACTTAGGTGCCCTTGCTCTTGTTCGTGTATATGATGGAGAAATTAAAAAAGGTCAAGATATTTATGTTATGGGAACTGGAAAAAGGCATGAGGTTTTAAACCTTATGTATCCTCATCCTTTAGCATTACAAAAAACACAAGTTATTAAAACTGGTGAAGTTGGGATTGTAGTTCTTGGACTTAAAAATATTGGTGATGTTCAAGTTGGTGATACAATTACTGATTATAAAAATAAAACTAAAGAAGCAATCGAAGGTTTTGAAGAGATTAAGTCATTTGTATTTGCAGGAATTTATCCAATTGAGACTGATAAGTTTGAAGATTTACGTGATGCTCTTGATAAATTAAAACTCAATGATTCTAGTATCTCTTATGAACCTGAAACATCTGTTGCTTTGGGATATGGTTTTCGTGTAGGATTTCTTGGTCTTCTTCATATGGAAGTTGTTAAAGAGAGATTAGAGCGGGAATTTGATTTAGATTTAATTGCAACTGCCCCTACAGTTACTTATAAAATAGAAAGAACTGATGGAGAGATTATAGATATACAAAATCCAAGCCAATTACCACCAGTTAATGAGATAGAAAAAATAACAGAACCTTATGTAAAATCAACTATATTGACTCCTACTGAGTTTTTGGGAAATATCATTACCTTACTCAATACAAAACGTGGAATTCAAGAAAAAATGGACTATTTAACTCCAGAGAGAGTTCTTTTAGAGTATTCAATTCCTATGAATGAAATTGTTATGGATTTTTACGATAAGCTAAAATCTGTATCTAAAGGATATGCGAGTTTTGATTATGACCAATCAGGTTTTAGAGAAGGTGACTTAGTAAAACTTGATGTTCTTGTTGCAGGTGAAGTAGTAGATGCCTTGTCTATTATTGTTCCACGTGAGAGTGCTCAGACTAAAGGACGAGAGTTTGTAAAAGCTATGAAAGAGATAATCCCAAGACAACTTTTTGAAGTAGCTGTTCAAGCAAGTATTGGAAATAAAGTAATTGCTCGTGAGACAGTAAAGTCTATGGGTAAAAATGTTACTGCAAAGTGTTATGGTGGTGATATTACAAGAAAAAGAAAACTATTAGAAAAACAAAAAGCTGGTAAAAAAAGAATGAAATCAATAGGAAAGGTTCAACTTCCTCAAGAAGCATTCTTAACAGTTTTAAAACTAGATTAATTATGAGGTGCCAACTTTGTTTAAATATAAGTTGGCATCCACTGTGTAAAAACTGTTTATCTACTATATTAACTCCAACTCCTTCAAAAAGAGTATTAGAAAATGGCCTGATAGTTTATAGTTTTTATAAATATTCTGAAATTTCAAACCTCCTTCATACGAAACATACGTATCATGGTGCAAAAATATTTTCACTTTTAAGTAAACATGCGGTACTCCCTTTTATAAAAAGCTTTACATGTAAAGATATATTTTCTCTTCCTATTGATGATCATATAAGAAGTGGATATTCTCATTCTGCTATTATTACAAAAGAATTAAGTAAGTATTTACGGCCACTCTATAGTAAATTAAGAGCAAAAAATAGAACAAGATATTCAGGACAAAAACTTGATGTAAGAAAAAAAGAGAAAAGAGATTTTACTCTTACATGTAAAGACAATATTAATGTCATTTTGATAGATGATATAGTCACCTCAGGAAATACTCTTATTGAAGCAAATGAAATATGTGAAAAGTCCAATGTAAATGTACTTTTTGCAATTGTTTTAGCTGATGCAAATGAAGATAAATAGAATTTACTTCAAACTTTTTATAAAGAAAAACCATAATTAATAACGTGACAGATATATGACAGCATTACTTGCTAATATTTCTTTATTAAATAAACTTTAAAAAGGATATTAGTTATGAAAAGTCAGGTAAAATTAATACCAAGTGTCATAGCAATTTGTATTTCACTTCTTATTTGGTTTATGATTCCTGTGCCTCAAGGGGTTACTCCAGAAGCATGGCATTTATTAGCACTATTTATTGGTACAATAGCTGCTATTATTGGTAAAGCAATGCCAATAGGCTCTCTTGCTATTATAGCTATCATGTTAGTAGCTATTACAGGTGTTACTGATCCTAGTCCAAAGATGTCTATCAAAAATGCATTGAGTGGATTTTCTAATTCACTTATTTGGTTAATTGGGATTGCAATTATTATTTCCAGAGGTTTAGCCAAAACGGGTTTGGGAAATAGAATAGGATATTATTTTATTTCACTTTTTGGTAAAAAAACAATAGGTATAGGATATGCACTAGCAATCTCAGAACTTGTGATTGCTCCAGTAACGCCAAGTAATACAGCTAGAGGTGGTGGGATTATTCATCCAATTATGAAGTCTATTGCTTCTAGTTTAGGCTCATCTGTTGAGAATCATACAGAAGGTAAAATTGGTAAATATCTTGCTTTGGTCAATTATCATATTAATCCAATTACTTCAGCAATGTTTATTACAGCAACTGCCCCAAATCCACTTATTGTAAAATTTGTATCAGATGTAACAGGTGCAAATGTTAGTATTACTTGGACAATGTGGGCATTGGCAATGTTTATTCCAGGTATGGTTTGTATTGCTCTTGTTCCTTTAGTTGTCAATATATTTTTTCCACCAGAGATTAAAGAGACACCAGATGCTCCTTTATTTGCTAAAAATAAATTATCAGAAATGGGTAAAATGTCTTTTAATGAAAAGATCATGATTGGTGTATTTGCATTATTACTTTTTTTATGGGCGGGTGTACCAGCAATGATCTTTGGAAAAGCATACGCTTTGCATTCAGCAACAGTGGCTTTTTTAGGACTTTCGATTTTACTAGTAACAAGTGTACTTACTTGGGATGATGTTCTAAAAGAAAAAGCTGCTTGGGACACCATTACATGGTTTGCTGCTCTTGTTATGATGGCAACTTATCTTAATAAACTAGGACTTGTTAAATGGTTTTCTGGCGTGGTACAAAACAATATCTCTAGTTTAGGAGTTGGTTGGGAACTCTCAGTGATTATATTGGTATTGGTATATTTATATGCGCATTATTTTTTCGCTAGTACAACAGCACATATTACAGCAATGTTTGCAGCATTTTTTGCTGCTGGTATAGCATTGGGGGCACCACCTCTATTTTTAGCATTTATCTTAGCTGCGGCTTCTTCAATAATGATGGCATTAACACATTATGCTACAGGAACATCTCCTGTTATCTTTGGCTCAGGTTATGTGAGTTTAAAAGAGTGGTGGAAAATGGGATTTATTTTTAGTGTACTTAATTTAAGTGTTTGGCTTGTTGTTGGTGGTGCTTGGTGGAAATTCCTAGGCTATTGGTAAAATTAATCTATAGCAAAATATAAATACTCTTTAGATATAATTGTTCACAATTATATCTAAAGGTAAATGTTTATGATTACTCATTGGTTAAAATACTATTTTTGTATTTTAGTAATATTGTTATTTTATACACCGCTTCATGCATCAAATGATTCTATAAGTTCTCCTATAGAAATAATTGTTGGATTTGGACCTGGGGGAAGTACAGATACACTTGCTCGCTCTATGGCACCATATTTATCAGAAGCATTAGATATTCAAGTAAATGTAAGAAATATACCTGGACGTGGGTCTGCTCTTGCTATTGAAACTTTTTTAGATGTACCATTAGAAAAAAACACCATACTTTGCTCAGCATTCTCTCCTTTTATTCCAGCAGCAATTATTCAAAAAAATGTAGAATTTACGATGAAAGATTTAGATTTTTTAAATATTCAATGGTATGGGTATGATTTGATCGCTGTTTATGGAAAGTTAAAAATTAAATCTTTAGTTGATTTACTTTTATCAATAAAAAACTCTACAAAAAAGTTTAAAGTAGCTGTGGTAGAAAATTCTAATGGATATCTACTATTACGTTTTTTACTTAAAGAGATGAATATCTCCATGGATAAAATTGATTTGCATAAATATAATAGTGGAGGAGATGCAAGAAAAGCTATTTCAAATGGAGATGTGGATGTTATTATGATTAGTTCAAAACGTAGTGAGTTCATAAGGCAATATATAACCCCTTTAGCAATTTATTCTAATAATAGGCAAGCTGAGTGGGATATTCCAACAGTAAATGAAGCTTTATCTTCACTTGGAATAAAAATTCCATTAGTTCCTGGATATATGAGAGGATTTGCTCTGAATGCAGCTTATAAGAAAAAATATCCTGAACGTTATAAAATAATAGAAGATGCTTTTAAACTTATTATGGCTAAAAAAAGTGTTCAAAGGGCTCTAAAAAAGAATAAAGTTGGTGGAACATGGACAGGACCGGAGAAATCAACAAAAATATTAAATGAAACAAATAAAATTTTTAAAAAATACCAATATCTTATTAAGCCATAGTTTTTTCAGGAGTATATCTTTTAAAAAATATACTAATAGATAAGCCTTGTGGAGATTCATTTTTAATAGAAATACGTGCATTATGTAATTCTACAATTTGTTTGACAATACTTAGACCTAAACCACTTCCTTGTTTATTTGAATCAAGTCGAAAGAAACGCTCATAAATAGAGTCTAAATATTTTTCTGGAATTCCTGGACCTTCATCTTTTATGCACAATATGACAGTATCCTTAGTTTGAGTAAGTGCTAAGGTAATGGTACCTTGTGGATTGTCCTTTTTATCAACGGCATAATTTAAGGCATTGTCTATAAGATTATTTAACATACTTTCTAAAATGATTGGGCCACCAAAAATCCATATTTCATCTTTTGCATCAAATACAAATTTAAATCCTCTATTATAGATAAAAGAGATTTTATCTTTAGCAATGTTTTCGCAAAATAATGTAAAATTAATAGCTTTAAAATGTACACGATTAAAAGTATCTGGATTTGTTTTAGCATATAATAAAAGTTGTTGAGTGATATTAATCATAGATGAAATAAGAGTTAAATTACGTTTTTTATAAGGGATATTTTCAATAGATTCATCCATTTCAGTAAGCATTTTTAGCTCTGCTAGAGGTGTTCTTAGCTGATGAGAAATATCTGCATTAAAGCGTTCAATATGAGAAAAGCTTTTTTTGAGTTTAATAAGCAGTTGATTAATACTTTTGACCAAAGAGATAACTTCTATAGGAATTTTTACTTCTTTAATAGGAGTTAAATCATTAATGTCACGGCGCTTTATTGAATACTGTAGGTTAATAAGAGGTTCAATTCCTTTTTTAACAGCAAATAAAGAGCTAAAAATTGCAATTATCATTATTATAAAGATAATTGTACTAATAACAATAAGTACTTCTTTGATAATAGCATTTCTATCTTCTAATGTTTCTGCTAAATAAACAAATGCCACATAAGTATTTCCATTACGAAGCATTTGATGTTTTATATACAAAGAGCGAATTTTTTTACCTAAAAAGATAGTGTTATAGTACATGTATGCTGGAGTATTTTGTGTTAAATTAGGCTTTGGGATATCATCAAAACCAGCAAGAAGATTGTGCGTAGAATCTTCTACACTATAAAAAACACTACTTTCTCCTGCTGAGGTTTGCATATGAATACCCATATTGGGTTGTTTAAATTTAACTTTACTGTCTTGAACATACAAACGCTCAATAATACTACTGCTTTCATGCATTAAAACATTATCAAAGTATTGGTTGATTTTATATTCAAGATAAAAGAAAATAAGGCTAAATGTAATAATCAAAATAAATATTAAAGAATAAATAAGCCATTTTATAAGTCTTATTTTAATAGAAGGATATTTCATTGTTTATGTAAGAAGGATATAGCCTAAGCCATGTACCGTATTTAGTTTCATACTATCGCCTGTTTTTTTTCGTATTCTTGAAACATAAGTTTCAACAGCAGTAGAGTTTAAATCATCTCCAAAAGAAGTAATATGCTCAGATATGCTGTCTTTGCTAACAACTTGGTTAGCATGAGTGATTAAATACTCAAAAACACTCAGCTCACGATTACTAAGTTCGATACGAATATCATTTTTAGAAAGAGTTCTCGTGGTTGTATTATATAAAAAATCTCCAATAGTGATTAAGGATTGTCCATTTTGTGCTACTCGTCGTAGTATTGCATGGACACGTGCAATAACTTCTGCTCGCTCAAAAGGTTTACACAAATAATCATCAGCACCAGATTCTAAACCTAAAACTTTTTGATCTAATTTATCTCTTGCTGAGATAATAATTACAGGAATTTTTTTTTGATTTTTACGTATTCTTTTTAAAATTTCAATCCCATCAATACTAGGAAGACCAAGATCTAATAAAAGAAGATCATATTCTTGATACTCTAAAACACTAGCACCTTCTTCACCATCATGAAAAACATCAACAGCATATCCTTCACTACATAGTGTTTTTTTAAGTCCCATAGCCAGTGTAACATTGTCTTCTAAAATTAATATCCGCATAAAACCCTCATGATTTAAAAAGCTTTGATGATAATTTTACTATGTATCATAGAAAAAAGTGCTTAAGAGTTCTTTATATGAAAGACGTGCTTACTTAAATTTAATAGAACCCAAAGCACCACCTATGTAGTAAAATGTTAAATACATACCAATACTACTATATATTTTTATTTTCTGCATTATTTAATGATTGAGAAACATCAACAATAATTTGAAGTTTTTTAATAATCTCATTCATAGCTTTATTTTCATCTTGTGCTGCAATACTAATACGTTCAATTTCTGATTGAGTGTTAATAATCTCATCAACAGTACGTTGCAATGCAGGAACAATTTGATCCACAACATTTTGTACATCCATAATTGATAAGCGAATGCTATCAGTTGATTTGTTACTTTGATCTGAGAGTTTACGTACTTCACTTGCAACTACAGCAAATCCACGTCCATGTTCTCCTGCTCGTGCAGCTTCAATTGCAGCATTGAGTGCTAAAAGATTGGTTTCAGTAGCGATGTACTTAATAGCCGTTGTAATTGAACCAATTTGATCAACTGCTGTATTGAGCTGTTGTGCCATATTATTAGTAACTTGTACATTTTCAACTTCGCATGTAAGTTTATTATTCACAATACCTATTGTACTGGCAGTATTTTCGATGGATTGGGAAGTGTTTTGAGTAATTAATGAAATTTCTTTTGTTTGAGCAGCCAATGTTTTAGAAATATCTCGAGCGTCTTGTAAAGATTTATTACTGTTAATAGCAGTTACTGTTTGAGCTAATGAACTAACACTTTTAGCTGTAGCAGAGCGTGGAGGACTTGGAATAACTTTGACGTTAGATTTTAAATAGTGGTTGTATTTACTATAAAGTGCTTTACCTTTGGAAACATAACCATCTGTTCCTATAATATAATTAGCATTACTTAAAGCTTCTTTTGTTTCTGATTCGCTACATTCATCAAAAGGAACAATTGTATAATGAACTTGATTTAGAGCATAGTAATTTAAAAACTTGAGTGTGACATTGGCACCTGATTTACTATTATTAAAAATTACAACGTTTTCATCTTTTGGAATACGGCTTACTTCGATAAAAAAATCAGTTGGAGGGATAAACTCTACACCAACAACAACTTCTTTTCCAAATTCTTTTACCATTTGGTCATAACGGTTAGTAAAACAGACAACTAAATCAAATTTGTTTACATCATAATTTTGATAATTACTAAGTGTTGCTTTTTCATAGATTGCTGTTGTCGAAAGAGTTGCATCAACTAAAGAAACAAGTTCCTGTGTAGTTGCTTCATTTGCGCCAATTAATAGTAGATTTACACTCATCAATAGTCCTTTTGTAGGTACTTCTATATTTATGAAAATAAAATTTATTCATTATAAAGATAAAGGCGGGATAAAAATAAGACTAATTAAAATTTAATATAAAAAGTTCTTAGTGCATTAGTGAAATTTTTCTTCGTTTAAAGCAGAAACCCTTTTTTCGCATAAGTATAATAGTTTTAATAATTGAGAAGTTGTCTCTTTAAGTTCTACATAATAAAGTTTTGCTTTATCTAGATCTAACGGATCTATATCAGATAAATTCATCATTTTTGAAAAAAGGCCTTTTTTCTTTTTTTTAAATAATATTTCAAATAGTTTTGCATATTCTTTATGCCATTGTGCATGTATGGTTTCAATATCATTAAAAAAAATAGATCCCCATAAATCTTTTAAACGATTATTTTCATCGTAAAGCCATTTACCAAATTCACATTCTGTACTATTTAGTGCAGTAGGTTTATCAATTTTTTGACCAGTGATGGCAGCAAGAATTTTATCTGTTTGGAAAACATGGACCTTTCTTATGTCTTGCATTTTTTGTAATGTTTGGTTTTTATTCATATTAAGCAATATCCTATTTTCTTAAGAAATTTTTATATTGTTTCAGAAATAATACTATATAATAACTATATTTTTTATAAAAGGTTAAATTATGTCTCATCCAATACCAACTAATAAAGAAATAAAACTTAGTACTAAAAGATATATTGTTTCTAAAACAGATACAAAGGGAATTATAACGTATGGTAATGATTATTTTATAGAGATTGCTGGATATAGTGAAGCGGAACTTTTAGGAAAACCTCACTCAATTGTAAGACATCCTGATATGCCAAAAATTGTTTTTAAATTGATGTGGGATAGAATCAATAAAGGCCAAAATATTATGGCTGTTGTTAAAAACTTAGCAAAAAGTGGTGATCATTATTGGGTGGTAACAGATTTTGAGCCTAAGATAGATCCTCTTACAAATCAAATTCTTTCTCATACTGCATTTAGAAAAGCAGCACCCAGAGAAGCTATAGATACAATGGAACCAATTTATGCAAAACTTTTAGAACTTGAAAAAGAGGGTGGCATGGAGGCTAGTGAAAAATATCTTTATGGATATTTGGAAAACAATAATACTACATATGATAATTTTATAAATAGTCTAGTCGAAAATAAAGGGCTTTTTAAATTGTTTTTTTCAACGATGAAAAAACTTTTTTCATAAAATAATAGATGCAGAGGTTAAATCTATTTTATGAATTTTTGTGCATAGTTGCAGTAAAGATTCCAGCCCCAATTAAAGCTGTTCCTCCTATTTGATTTAATCTTTTTCTTGCTGTGTAATTTTTTATTTTATGTTGAATCTTTCCAGAAAATATTGCAAAAGAAGATATAGTCATAAAAGTTACACAAGAGAATGAAAGCATTAAAATTATAAATTGAGGAAGAACATTTGCAGAAGTATTTACAAATTGGGGTAAAAAAGCAACAAAAAATATTATATTTTTAGGATTTAAAGCTGTCACTATTGCTGATGATTTAAACATTTTATATTGAGATATATTCTTTTGTGTAAACATATTAGAATTAACTTCAGGGGTTTCTTTGAAAGCTTTAATGCCTAAATAGATAAGATAAAATACTCCAAACCATTTGAGAATACCATATAGCACGGCAGAAGTAGATAGTATTGCTCCAAGCCCTAATAATGAGATTACCATAGCTATAAAGTCACCAAATAAAACTCCCAAAGCAAGAGGTGCTACAGATTTTTTGCCATAAGTAATTGCTTGTCCTATAACAAATATTACAGTAGGCCCAGGAATAATCGCAAAAACAAAAACGGTAGATACAAATGCTAACCAAATTTCAATACTCATAAATTTTCTCCTTAAAAGTATTTAATAGTATAGATTATAGGGTTTTTAATTTAATAATTAAATTAGCTTTCACATTTAAATAATAAATAGGGGGGAAGATTAAATTATTTTTTATAAACTATATACTTGATTTACTCATAAATTTGATAAATTCAATAAATAAATTTTTATCAATATCATCTATCATTTGTGTTTTCATAAGCCGTAGGGCTTCAAAAGAGCTAAAGGCATCTTTATATGAGCGTTTGGTTGTAAGAGCACTAAATATATCACTAATAGCTATTATTTTTGCAAAAGTATGAGTATTCTTAGATGTAAGTTTATCTGGATAACCATTTCCTCTTGCTTTTTCATGGTGGTTTCTAGCTGCTTTTAAAATATCCTCATTTTTTTCATTATGAAATTGTAATATTTCATAACTATGGATAGGATGAGTTTTCATAATCTCAAACTCTTCATCACTCAATTTACCTTTTTTGTTGATGATTTCTTGAGGTATCTTACTTTTACCAATATCATGCATCATCGCAGCATTTCCTATGTTAGATATATCCTCATAAGAAAAATTGAGATAATTAGCAAAACCTATAGAAAAAACAGCAACATCAACAGAGTGGGTATAGGTATAATAATCATGTGAGCCAATTTCCATCATACTTCTTATGGATGAATCATCTGACAATATAATATTGATTGTATTTTCAACTAATTTTTTAGAACGCTCAATCGCTTCTTTTGATTCTGGTTTTTCAAAAAGGTCATTAACTATTTTTGATGAAGTATCATAAATAAGTTTTGATTTATCTTTTAAAGAAACAAAAGTATCGCTAGTAATCTTACCCAAAACACTTTCTAAGTAGGAATAGTATTTTTTAGTATCTTCATTTTTAATATACATAGCTTTATTGGCAGATTGGCTAATAATAGATGCAAGTTTTTTGGGAAAGATATCATTTTGTTCTACTATCATCGAATAAAATTCTTCTTCTTTTCTATATATGTTAAAAGGTATACGAGTTTCTTCTTTAATAGCATAAAGAGGAATTTCAAAATGAAGATTACTAGACATGTTACACTATCCATAGCTTTTTTTCAGGATAGCACATACTTTATTAAAGAAGATATAAAATTATAATATAACCGTCATAAAGTAAGGCAGATGTAACTGCCTTACCAAAATTTATTAAACATCCATTACAATACAGTCTTCTGTAGGACAGGCTTCCATACAAGCAGGTTCATCATGATGGCCTACGCATTCAACACATTTGTCTGCATATACATAATAAATCTCAGCACCTGTTGGATTTTCATCGTCATCTACGATAGCTTCTACAGGACACTCATCAATACATGCTCCACAAGATATACAAGTATCAGTAATTTTTACTGCCATAATTTTTCCTTTATTTGATAATTTTTAATTAAAAGTTAAATAATATTAAACCAGTATTGTTTAGTAAAATAAATTAATGGTTTAATCTGACCAGTTTGAACCGGCACCTTTTTTTAATCAAGATATCTTCTTTAAAACGTTTTGCAAAAAAATTTTACATTAAGTTCGTAGCATAGAAATAGCATAACCTTATTAAAAAGTAAAAATATTAAAGTTATTTACTCACCACTAAGCACTTCCCCATCAAATGAGATGATTCCGTGTTCAAGATTGATGACTGTTTTATAACCCATATGTTTTAATATACGTTGACAGTATTCACTTCTACTACCACTGTAACAGTAAACAATGACAGGGATATTTTCTTGTCCATTTAGTTGTGACATTGCATTGTGAAAGCTTGTTGTAGGGACTAAAAAATCAGTACCTTTAATACGATTTGCTACCCACTCCATCCATTCACGAGTATCTACAAGATTAAAATTAACACAGCCATTTTCTCTGGCTTCTAGTAATGATTCAAGTTCATTTCCATCAATCTGATTTTTTTTCATTAAAGCTTGACACTCTTCTTTACTTAATCCTCGAGAGTGTGTATGTGCTGCTTCTTCCATATCTTCTTCTTGTGCAAGCTCTTTTGCATGCTCTGGAGTACAAAAAATTGTACAGTGGCATTTGCCATTTTGTGGAATTTCTTCGTTAAGAGCAGGAGTACAAGGGCATAAACGATTGTCTGCTTCAGTTTGTTCTTTTTTGGTTGCACCAATAACCATAAAACAAGGACAATAACGTTTTCCATAGATGATTTTATTTCGTGTAAGTCCTTGTTGGATTGATTCTTTTACTTCATCAAGAGGGGTATATTCAAAACCAAATTCCTGACATACTTTATCAGTAAATGCTTCTGTTTTTTCTAATTGAGTTAAGAATTCTGTTGAATTCATATCTATTTTTGTTATCACACACTTTCCTTATAATTTTTGGCTTATTATAATGAGTTTGTATTGAAAAAAGATTAAGTAAATATTTTATATGTAAAACAAAAAGTTTCTTACAAACAAATAGGGGTCAGGTCTAAACTCTAAACTTTTTGATATAATTTACCAAAGGAAACATCATGCCAAGAAGATTGAGAGTAGAAAACTGTGGTTATCATCATGTCTATAATAGAGGTGTTGCCAAGAGTAATGTTTATGAAGATGAGTACGATAAAGTAAAGTTTATAAAAATACTTTCTCAAGTATCAAAAGAGTACAAGTTTAACATTCACTCTTTTTGTCTTATGTCTAATCATTATCATATTCTAATAGAAAACAAAAAAGAAAATCTCTCCGATGGTATGCGTCAAATAAATTCACAATATGCAAGTTATTTTAACAAAAGACACCATAGAGTAGGGCACCTTTGGCAAGGTAGATACAAGTCTTGGTATGTGTTAAATGAGAACTATCTTTTTACACTCTTTCATTATATAGAACTAAATCCAGTCAAAGCAAAAATAAGTAACAAAATAGGTGAATATAAGTATTGTGCAACCTATAGCATATTAAAAGATGCAATACCTCCTTTTTTGCAAAACTCTTTTGTGTTGCGTGATTATCATACTCATGAGTTGTTTGATCTATTAAATATTTCACTTAAGAAAGATGAACTTGAAAATATAGAGAAACTTCATAAGAGTCGATACAAAAAAGAGGATGGAAAAGTTTTACATGTAAAGAAAAAAAATTTATGTGAATATTTTTTACATGTAGAGAATAAAAAACAGAGGAATGAAGCTATCTTAGAAGCTTATGAAGAAGAGTACAGTAAAAGTGAAATTGCAAAGCAGATAGGTTTGAGTGGTGCAGGAGTAGCAAAAATTATTAAAAAATTAAAAGAGTAAGATAATGAAAACAGATGTATTAGCTTTAGAGGAAGAAATTTGGGATAGATTTTTAAATATTACTTCATTGCATGTAGTTAAAAAAATGAGTATATATATCGTTTTGGAGATATTCCTTCATTTTTCTTTTACATTTATAAAGGACTGTTTCAAGCCTACATTATAAATGACTTAGGACACGAATATAACAAAAACTTTTTTCATGAGTATCGTTTTTTTGGACCTATGTCTTCATTGATGTTTCAAAAGCCAATTAATTTTGAAATAGAAGCTTTAGAAGATGGAATATTGATTGAGATAGATATAATATTTTTAAATGGTTGGTTCGAATCTCTGCAGTTATTGTTGCTTTAAATTTGTTGTTTTTTCATTAAAAAAGTATTTATTAAGAAAGAAAAATTAATTTAATGCTATTAAAATAGTAAAAATACTTAAAAAGTTTATAGTTTAGACCTGACCCCTATTTAGTTTTAATCCTTTTTTGAGTAAAATAAGAAAAATTAAAATAGTGAGGTTAATGTATGGAAAATATTTTCGACAGTAACCAAGATATACAAAGCATAAATATCGAAGATTCGATAAAGGCTAGTTATCTTGATTATTCAATGAGTGTTATTATTGGTCGTGCTTTACCAGATGCCAGAGATGGTCTAAAACCAGTACATAGAAGAATACTTTTTGCTATGAATGATTTAAGTATCAGCTCTCGTAGCCCATATAAAAAATCAGCTCGTATTGTTGGTGATGTTATCGGTAAGTATCATCCACATGGTGATACTGCTGTTTATGATGCCTTAGTTCGTATGGCTCAACCATTTGCTATGCGTATCCCTTCAGTAGATGGGCAAGGAAACTTTGGTTCTATCGATGGTGATAGTGCAGCGGCGATGAGATATACTGAAGCTAGAATGACGCCTTTAGCTGAAGAGCTTTTAAAAGATATAGATAAAGATACTGTAGATTTTACTCCTAACTACGATGATTCTATGAGTGAGCCTGATGTATTACCTAGTCGTGTTCCAAATTTACTAGTAAATGGTTCAAGTGGTATTGCTGTTGGTATGGCTACAAATATTCCTCCTCACTGTATGGATGAAGTGATTGATGGCCTTTTAGCAATGATAGATAACCCTGAGATTGAACTAGATGAGATGATGGGATATATAAAAGGACCAGATTTCCCTACAAAAGGGATTATTTTTGGTAAAAAAGGTATTTTAGATGCGTATAGTACAGGACGTGGACGTATTAAGATAAGATCTAAAATACATATGGAGAAAAAAGGTAATAAAGATATTATTATCATAGATGAACTTCCTTATCAAGTCAATAAAGCACGTCTAATTGAGCAAATTGCAACTTTAGTAAAAGAGAAGCAAGTTGAGGGAATAAGTGAGCTTAGAGATGAGAGTGATAGAGAAGGTATTAGAGTTGTCATTGAACTTAAGCGTGAGGCTATGAGTGAGATTGTTTTAAACAACCTTTATAAATCAACAAATATGGAAGTAACTTTTGGTGTTATCTTACTTGCTATTGAAAATAAAGAACCAAAAGTATTTAAACTTCTAGAACTTTTAAGACTATTTTTAAATCATAGAAAAACAGTCATTATTAGAAGAACAATTTTTGAACTTGAAAAAGCAAAAGCAAAAGCACATATCTTAGAAGGTCTTAAAATTGCTCTTGACAATATCGATGCAATTATCGAGCTTATTAAAGGGAGTGAAGATACAAAATCAGCAAGAGAAGGTCTTGTAGAAAAATTTGGTCTAAGCGATCTTCAAGCAGGGGCAATTCTAGATATGAAACTAAACCGTTTAACTGGTTTAGAAAGAGAAAAAATTGAGAACGAATTAAAAGCTCTTCATGAAGAGATTGAAAGACTAAGTGCAATTTTAAAAAGTGAAACACTTTTAAGTAATATTATTAAAGAAGAGTTAGAAGAGATCAAAGCTAAATTTAAATCTCCTCGTATAACTGAAATTGAAGATGATTATGACGATATAGATATGGAAGATCTGATTCCAAATGAGCCTATGGTCGTTACTATTACTCATAGAGGTTATATCAAAAGAGTACCATTAAAATCATATGAAAAACAAAAACGTGGTGGAAAAGGCAAAACAGCCGTTACTACATATGAAGATGATTTTATTGAAAGATTCTTTACATGTAACACTCACGATACACTTCTGTTTGTAACTGACCGTGGACAACTTCACTGGTTAAAAGTTTACAGAATTCCTGAAGGAAGTCGTACAGCTAAAGGAAAAGCAGTTGTAAATCTTCTGAATCTTGTAGCGGATGAAAAAATTCAATCAATCAACCCTACAACAGACTTTAGTGAAGAAAAATCTTTAGTTTTCTTTACAAAAAATGGTATTGTTAAAAGAACAAATTTAAGTGAATTCTCAAACATAAGAAGCAATGGTGTAAAAGCTATTAATTTAGATGAAGATGATTCAATCATAACAGCACAAATAGCAGATAAAGAGATAAAACAACTTTTTATCATGACTAAATTGTCTCAATGTATCAAATTTGATATTGAAAAAACTCGTGACCAAGGTAGAAATACACGTGGTGTAAGAGGTATTAAATTTAAACTTGAAGGTGATGAGGTAGTTGATGCGAATATCATTAAACATGATGAGCAAGAGATATTAGTAATGAGTGAAAAAGGTATAGGAAAGCGTACAGAAGCTGGGGAATACCGTCTGACTAACCGTGGTGGTTCAGGTGTAATTGCTATGAAAATGACACCAAAAACAGGTAAAAATGTTATTGGTTGTTTAATGGTAGATGAAACTATGGATATGATGGCACTTACAGTTGCTGGTAAAATGATTAGAGTAGATATGCAAACTATCAGAAAAGCTGGACGTAATACAAGTGGCGTTATCGTTGTAAATGTATCTGGAAAAGATGTTGTAAAAAGTATTGCTAGATGTCCTAAAAAAGAGGAAGAAGATGAACCAATGGATGATGAAGGTTCATTAGTAGAATAGTTTATAGATGATATAAAACTCTAAGAAAAGTTTAGTTTTTTATAAAAATAAAAAGTTGGAATAGGAGTTGCTTATGTTTAGCAAATTGATACAAAGGTATGCTATGAATAAATGGATGATATCCCTGTTTACGGGAATGGGTATGCTTATGCTGTTCTCTGGATGTGCTATGACACAAACAAGTACTACAGCACAAGTAAAGAAAGAGCCAAAGGTAATTGTTCAAAAAGTTGATAGAGAAGATATAAAACAAATTCTTCAAGAAGAAAAGTTTATTTATCTTAATAACAACCCAGATAGAGTTTTTGCAGTAAATGGTGAAGGGATTGCACCACAAAATACTGTTTCTCCAGCTCAAGCAATGGCTTTAGCAAAAAGAGCAGCGATTGCAGATGCATATAGACAAATGGCTGAAAAACTTTATGGTGTTCAAATCAATGCAAAAGATACTATCAAAAATGCAGCATTGTATGATTCTAGAATAGTATCTCAAGTAAATGGTCTTGTAAAAGATGCAACTATTACTGAGCATGATTTTAAAGATGGTTTATTTATAGTAAGAATGGAACTAAAGATGAATGGTGCTAGGTGGAAAGAAATTTTTGCTTATTAATTTTCTTTACATGTAACTTGATTTCAAGTGAAAACTTTTGGTTTTCCTATAAATCAGCTACTACTAATAAACAAATAGTATATGAGGAGAGAAATATCTCTCCTCTAATGCTTGATTCAAAAAATGATAAATATAAATTTTTATGCAAAATAGATACTCAAAAAAAGCAGTATCAATCTACCCTTCATTTTTTAAATGAAAACTTTAATAAACTTCTTCCTTGTTTTTATCCAATGAGTACACAAGTGATAAGTAGAACACTTATTGAGACAAAAGGTGTATTAGATAGAAGCGTACTTACTATAACCCCCACACAATTTACAGTAGATTTTAAAGACCAATTTGCTAATATAAGTGTTTTAAGATAGATTCTAAATATTTCTTTAAAAAGGGGATAACTGGGTGAATATAGCAATAGTCGAAGATGACATCAATATGAGAAAATCTTTGGAGTTCGCTTTAAGTGAATACAAAGAATTTTCGTTAACTACATATAAAAGTGCAATTGATGCGCTCAAAAAGATAGATAGTAGTGTAGATTTAATAGTCACTGATATAAATATGCCAGGGATGGATGGGATAGAATTCATAAAAGAGTTAGATGGTAGATATGATATTATTGTAATTACTGGAAACGCTACACTAAATCGTGCTATTGAATCTGTTAGGTTAGGAGTTAAAGATTTTTTAACAAAACCTTTTGAAGTTGATACTTTGGTAGATGCTATAAAAAGACAAGTAATAATAAGTAAAAAAGTAAAAAGTAGTAAAAAAGACGATTCAAAAAGTGACAATAGTGATTTTGTGGCAAGTTCAGATGCTTTAGATAAGGCATTGAAACTTTCAAAAAAAGCAGCTAGAACCGATGCTTCAGTTTTACTTATGGGTGAGAGTGGAGTGGGAAAAGAGTTATTTGCAAATTTTGTTCATAAAAACTCTCCAAGGGCTAAAGGAAAGTTTATAGCTATAAATATGGCAGCTATTCCTGAAAATTTACTTGAGAGTGAGCTTTTTGGATATGAAAAAGGTGCTTTTACAGATGCGACAACTTCAAAAAAAGGTCATTTTGAAATTGCCCATGGAGGGACACTGTTTTTAGATGAAATTGCTGAGATGCCTATAAGCTTACAAGCAAAACTTCTTAGAGTTCTCCAAGAAAGAGTTATAACACGTGTAGGTGGGACTAAAGAGATAGAAATTGATGTTCGTATAGTAAGTGCAACAAATGCCGATATACACAAAGCAATCGAAAAAAATGAGTTTAGAGAAGATTTGTATTATAGATTAAATACAATACCAGTAAAAATCCCTTCTCTTCGAGAAAGAAAAGAAGAGATAGAACCAATTGCAAATTATACATTAAAAGAAGTTTGTAAAAAATATGAACTGGATGAGTTAGAGTTTTCAAAAGAGGCTTTAAAAGAGTTAAATAGTTACAGTTGGCCAGGAAATATTAGAGAATTAATTTCAGTAGTTGAAAGAGCAGCTATTTTAAGCGATAATAATGTGATTAGTTTAGAAGATCTTTTTTTAGATAGTAGAAATACAAATAAAACGAAATCAATAGATAGTATGGAAAAAGAGTTGATACAAGAAGTTTTGCAGAGTGTACAAGATGATAAATTGGAAGCTGCAAAAATTTTGGGTATGAGTAAAGTAGTATTAGACAAAAAAATTAATAAATATAACATAGAGGTAGCGTTATGAAAAAATATAATGTAGCAATAGTAGGTGCAACAGGAGCTGTAGGCGAAGAGTTGTTTAGAATATTAGAAGAAGTTGATTTTCCAATTAATAATTTAATTCCCTTAGCAAGTAGTAGAAGTGCTGGTGTAGATATAGAATATAAAAACAAACATTACAAAGTTTTAGAGTTAACAGAAAATATTTTTGAAGAAAAAGACATAGAAATTGCATTTTTTAGTGCAGGTGGTTCAATATCTGCTCATTATGCTAAATTTGCAGCAGAAGCGGGTGCCGTTGTAATAGATAATACAAGTCACTTTAGAATGGAAGAAAATGTACCTTTAGTGGTTCCTGAGTGTAATCCAGACGATATTACTAGTTGGAAAAATACTGGGATTATTGCAAATCCAAATTGTTCAACTATTCAAATGGTACAAGTTTTAAAACCACTTGATGATGCATTTGGTATTAAAAGAGTTGATGTTAGTACTTATCAAGCAGTAAGTGGAGCTGGAAAAGCTGGTATGGAAGAGTTAGTTTCACAAATGCAAGACTTTTTTGCTTTTAAATTAGCAGAGTGTGAACCAAAAGTATTTCAACATCAAATTGCTTTAAATGTCATTCCTCATATTGATGTTTTCATGGAAAATGATTACACAAAAGAAGAGATGAAAATGGTAAACGAAACTCAAAAAATTCTTGGAAGAAACATAGAAGTAAGTGCTACATGTGTTAGAGTTCCTGTAATAAGAAGTCATAGTGAGTCAATTACTATTCATTTTGAAAATGATATAAGCGTAGAAAAAGCGGTACAAGCTTTAAAAGATGCACAACATGTCACAGTGATAGATGATCCGGCTAAAAATGAGTATCCAATGCCTTCAACAGCTAGTGATACTGATGAAACTTATGTTGGTAGAATTAGAAAAGATATTAATAGAGATAATGTACTACATCTTTGGTGTGTTGCTGATCAATTAAGAGTGGGAGCTGCAACAAACTCTGTTCGTATTGCACAAAAGTGGATTGAGATGGAAGGCTAATTATATATATGTTTGAAAAGGCTTTATGGTCAAGTAGACTTTTAACTATATCTGCAGTAATTTTTGGTCTTTTAGGAGCAATAATTCTATTTTTAATAGCAAGTGCAGATATAGTACACGTTTCAATTATAACGTTTAAATATTTTTTTGCTGCATATCATCCTGAAAACTTTCATGCAGATATTGTAAGTGAAATTATAGGCGCTATTGATTTATATCTTATTGGTGTTGTGCTATTTATCTTTAGCTTTGGTATTTATGAGCTTTTTATATGTGAGATAGAAGAAACTAACGAAGGTGGAGAATCAAAAGTTCTTCACATCACCTCTTTAGACCAGTTAAAAGATAAAATAGCAAAAGTTGTAGTGATGGTTTTAGTTGTAAACTTTTTTCAAAGAGTTTTGCATACAAGTTATGATGGGGCATTAGAGATGCTATATTTTGCAGGTTCGATTATGGGACTTGCTATTGGATTATATTTTTTAAATAAGGTTGGTAAGTAAGAATGATTTTTGTAGATGCGTGTTTTGGAAAACCTACATCACATACACCAGTATGGATGATGAGACAAGCTGGAAGATATCTTCCTGAATATATGGAAGTAAGAGCTCAAGCAGGAGATTTTTTATCTCTTTGTAGAGACCCAGAAAAAGCTTGTGAGGTAACTCTTCAGCCAATGGATATACTTGGTGTTGACGCAGCAATCTTGTTTAGTGATATTTTAGTTGTTCCTATGGAAATGGGAATGGAATTGAAATTTGTAAAAGGGGAAGGTCCTCTTTTTCCAAATCCGATAAAAACAATGGAAGATTTAGACGCATTATGTATTGAAGAAGCAGCAGATAAATTAGAGTATGTATATGAGACTATCCGTCTTATTCGTGGCAAACTAGCAGCAGATAAAGCACTTATTGGTTTTTGTGGTGCTCCTTGGACACTTGCTACATATATGATAGAGGGTCAAGGTACAAAAACGTACGCAATAGTTAAAAAGCTTATCTACTCAAACCCTAAGTTTATGCACGCACTTCTTAGAAAAGTAACAGAAGTTATTAAAATCTATATGCAAAGACAAATTGAAAATGGCGTTAATGCTGTTATGATTTTTGATTCATGGGCTGCTGCTCTTGAAGAGAGTGCATATTTTGAATTTTCATGGGATTATATGAAAGAAATTTCAGCGCATTTAAAAGCAAAATACCCTCATATTCCAGTGATTATGTTCCCTAAAGGAATTAGTGGTTACTTAGATAAAATTGATGGTGATTTTGATGTATTTGGTGTTGATTGGTCAACTCCATTAGAACTTGCTAAAGAGAAACTTGGTGACAAGTATGTTCTTCAAGGCAATATGGAACCAACAAGACTTTATAATAAAGATGCGATTAAAGAGGGTGTTGAAAAGATAGTAAAAACTATGGATAACAATAACCGTCATATTTTCAACCTTGGTCATGGAATATTGCCAGATATCCCTGTTGAAAATGCAAAATACTTTATTAAACAAGTTCAAGAACAAACTAAAAGATAAAACAATAAGGGAGGTTTTCCTCCTTATCCTTACATGTAAAGAGAATTCCATGAATAAAATCGTTTTTGGTCCAATAACTTCAAGAAGATTTGGACAGTCTCTTGGTATAGATTTAAGTCCTGATGCAAAACAGTGTAATTTTGACTGTATTTATTGTGAATTAAAAGGTGCAAAACCAGTAGATACTATACAAAATCCTCCTTCAGTACAAAAAGTAGTCGATGCAGTAAAAGAGGCACTTTTAAAGTATAAAGATATAGATGTCATCACTCTGACTGCAAATGGTGAACCAACACTTTACCCTCACTTACAAGAGTTGATACAAGAGTTAAACAGTATCAAAAAAGATTCAAAGTTATTGATACTTTCCAATGGTGCTACATCTTCATCTAAACAAACAAGAGAAATTTTAAAAGAGATAGATATAGTAAAACTCTCATTAGATTGTGCAACACAGAGATGTTTTAACAAGATAGATAGACCTTTAAAAGGTTTACATGTAGAAGATATTGTGCAAGGTATAAGAGAGTTTAGAAAAATATACTCTAAAGAGCTTGTTATAGAGATTTTAGTTGTTGCAGGTATCAATGATAAAGAAGAAGAGTTTGAAGCACTTAGAACTATTTTAAAAGAGATACAACCAGATAGAATTGATATCAGTACGGTAGATAGACCACCAGCTTATGATGTAAAAAGTGTTTCTATTCCAAGACTCAAAGAGTTAGCGGGTATCTTAAGTTCACTTCCTATAAGTTTAGCGTATAAACGGGATTATAGTGAGGAAAAAAGAGATTTTACCAAAGAAGAGATCTTAAATATGATAGATAAAAGACCACAAAGCTTTGATGATGTTCATATTAGTTTTTCAACAAAAAGTATACAAATACTTGAACAATTAGTAGAAGAAAATTTCTTACATGTAAAGAGTGTTGCTGGGGTTAATTTTTATAAGTTAAAAGATAGAGCTTAAAGAAGCCCTATCTTTTTTGTTTATGCTTTAGCAGAAGTTTTTATTCTTGCTTTTTGCATGAAATATATTGCTATATAAATAGCTATACCAATCACATATGATAAGTAGTGACTTGGAAGATGTAAAATTGGTTGCATAATCTTTGGTAAGAACATCAAAGGAACTATTGCTAAAAACATTAATCTCTCTATTGTATTTACCTTCGTTATAAAATAACTTTGTGTTGCAGAACTAAAGGCAAACATACCTATAACTGCAGTTATAAAAATAATACCAATTTGTACAGGATCTGTTATCCATTGCCATTTTGTTGCATCATCAGGATCGATAGCATCTACACCACCTATGAGTAAAAGTTCATTATTGAAAAAGAACATAAAAGGCAATATAGCTGTTCTCATATCGTAAGTAAAGCCTTGGATACCTGTTTTAATAGGGTCAGATTTTGCTATACCAGCTGCCGCATAAGCGGCAATTCCCACTGGTGGCGTATCATCTGCGAGTATCCCAAAGTAAAATACAAAAATATGTGCAGCAATTGCAGGTATGAGGTAACCACTGTCAAATGCTAGAGTCATAATAACAGGAGCTGTTAAACTTGCCATTACAATATAGTTTGCAGTTGTAGGAAGTCCCATACCAAGTATAAGTGAAGTAACAGCAGTGAGAACAAGTACAAGTATAATGTAGCCATTTGATAACTCTTCAATGACTTCGATTAAGACTTGTCCAATTCCTGTGAGCGTAACAGAACCAACAACCATACCAGCAACTGCTGTTGCAATTGCAATTGGTACCATGTTTTTTGCTCCATTGACCATACCATGACCAATATCTATAAAACCTTCAAAAAATACATGTTTTGTAAGTTTTTCTTTTTTTATCAAGGCAAAAATTGGTTTTTGTACCACCATAATCATCATCATAAAAGCTATACCACTCATAGCTGCACTTGTTGCAGACTCTCTTAATCCAATAAGTGTATATACTAAGAAAAAGATAGGAATAATATAATGAATCCCTCTTATAAATGAGTCCCATTTTTTAGGTAATTTTGCAGGGTCTTCTCCCTCTAATCCAAGTTTTAATGATTCTAAATGAACTATATAAAAAAGTGCAAAATATGATACAAAAGCAGGAATAAAAGCGGCCATAACAACATCAGTATAACTCAGCCCTAAAAACTCAGCAATAATAAATGCTGCAGCTCCCATAATAGGAGGCATAAGCTGACCATTTGTTGAGGCTGCTACTTCAACTGCGGCTGCTTTGTGTTTAGGAAAACCTAATCTTTTCATTAGTGGAATAGTAAATGTTCCTGTTGTAACGGTATTTGCGATAGATGAACCTGAAATAATACCTGTAAGTCCTGAAGCTGCTACTGAAGCTTTTGCAGGCCCTCCTCTGTATTTTCCAAGTAGAGCATACGCTAAGTTGATAAAATATTCACCAGCACCAGCTCTCTCTAAAAGTGCACCAAAGAGTACAAATAAGAAAACAAAACTCGAACTAACCCCAAGAGGTACACCAAATATCCCTTCGGTTGTTAGATACATTTGTCCTGAAATTTTAGCTATACTCGCACCCTTATGTGCAATCAAATCAGGCATATATTGTCCAAAATAATCATACACTAAAAAGAGTAGAGCAATAATGGAAAGTGCAGGCCCAAGAGCACGTCTTGAAGCTTCTAAAATAAGTACAATAGAGACTATTGCAAATATAATATCTCTTTGTAAATATAATCCCGGTCTATAAGAAAGACCAGTATAATCTATATAAACATACAGGGCTCCAGCAGCAGAAACTGTGGCTAAAATAAAATCATACCATGTTATATTCGAACGCAAGTGAGGCTTTTTTTGCATTGGGTACATGAAGTATACTAGTACAATAGCAAAAGCTAAATGCACAGAGCGCACAAATACACTATTTACCGGCACAACACCAACATAAAGTTGATAGGATGACCATGCAAAGGCTATAATAGCAACCATCCAATATTGCCATTGTCCTGTTGGAAAGATTCTTTGACCTTCTAATTCTGTGATTAACTTTTCTTCAGCATCCAGTTCCTCTTCACTATCAAAAGGATCTCTCTTTTCAGATAATTCTTCGAGTAAGGTATCACTTTGTGGTGTTAAATCTATCTCTTTTTCATCATAATTCATAAGTAATATCCATGTTTAAATTCTCAGTGTGAGATACTATAGAAGTATCTCACATATATATTGAGTTTGTGTGAACTATAAAAGTCCAGCTTCTTTAAATGCTTTTATAGCACCTGGGTGTTGAGGAGCACTTAAACCATCTAAAAGAGATTTTTTAGTAATAGTTTTATATGCAGGGTGTAATTTTTTAAATGCAGCAAAGTTGTCTAAAATTGTTTTAGTAACAGTATATACTGCTTTGTCACTGATTTTATCACTAGTTACAAGAACAGCTTTTACACCAATACTTGGAGTATCATTAGTAATTCCTTTGTAAAAAGTTCCAGAAATAGTACCTTTTGCATAATAAGGGTATTTGCTAATTAATGCATCAATATTTTTACCAGTTACAGGCACGATATAAGCATCTGTTGAGTTAGCTGCATCTTTGATATTTGCCGTAGGATGACCAAAAACACCAAAATAACCGTCTATTTTCTTATCTTTAAGCATGTTAGGGCCTTCAGTTGACTTTAACTCACTTTTAAGAGCTAAATCACTTGGGCTAACACCTTCAGCTTTCATTACAATTTCAGCTGTAAGACGAGTTCCAGAACCTGGTACATCTATATTGATTTTTTTACCTTTTAAATCTGCAAGAGATTTTATGCCAGTGTCTTTTCTAACTACTAATGCTAATAATTCAGGATAGATAGCGATAACACTTCTTAATCCTTTGTAAGGATTACCTTCAAATTTTTTCTCACCATTAAGTGCATAATATACAACGTCACTTTGAGCAATACCAAAATCTAACTCGCCAGCACGAATTGTATTTACATTATAAACAGAGCCTCCAGTTGACTCAACTGAACATCTGATACCAGTTTTTTTCTTTATCTTGTTTACAAGACGACAAACTGCGCCACCTGTTGGATAGTAAGTACCAGTAACTCCACCTGTTCCAATAGTGATGAATTCTGCACCAAAAGCAGGGATGCTAAGTGCTCCAGCCAATGCGATAGTTGCTAATTTTTTAGTCATAAAGACTCCTTTTAAAAAAATTATATATGGTAATTATTCTATCGACTTTTATCTGTTTTTAACATAAAAGCTAAATTAGCCATATAATTAGAAAGAATTTGAAATTTTTTTCAAAAAACTATTGACATTGAATAGATTTTTTACTATAATTTCGTCCTCGTTAGCGTGTTCCGGATTAGCTCAGCGGTAGAGTAGGTGACTGTTAATCACTTGGTCGCTGGTTCGAATCCAGCATCCGGAGCCATTTTATTTTTAACTTTCAAAACAAAATATTTCAAACCACTTAAATTTTTATAATAACTTTTTGTATTTTAACAATCTAGCAGATTTATCAAGCTTTTTATTTCAGGTATGTCTATAGTCCTAAATGTAGTTCATACAACTGTATTTTCCATCTTTTTTAAGTATTTGACCATATTTACAAAATCCTCACCTAGTTCAGTACGCATAAGATCTATATGAGTATCTATAAATGCATTTGAAAACTCAATCTCAGATAAAGGCACAAGAGCATCAAATGATAATCCTAGTTGATTAAAAGAGTAATTAAAATCTGTTATCTCTTCTTCTTGAGATATATCAATAGCATGTGTGATTGCTTGCATGTTGATTCTCATTATAAGAAGCTGTTGGTCTTGCTCTGATATGGTGCTAATAGAATCAGCTATTCCATTAATGATGTAATCATAAATTATTCGAGAGAGTACAATTTGTTTTTTAGTTTTTAAAGACAGTGTTTCCATAACATCACTTTATTATCAATTTTTTTGATTATAGCATACATACAAATAGACTTTATCATGAAGACTTTGTTTAACAAAATTAAATCTACATGTAGAGATGTATACTAATATATCTGATTTAAAATATGATATGCCACAATCAAAAATGGAATTCTCTCAATTAATATCATTTTAACTGGAAAACAGTCCGCTGAATTTAGAATATAAGTATAATTATGTTAGAAAAGAAAAAGATACTAAATATTTTAAAAAAATATAAAATAGAACATGATGCTGACTATGGTATTACAAAGATAGGTATATTTGGTTCAGTTGCTAGAGATGAATCAAATGAGAGTAGTGATGTTGATGTTGTAGTTGAACTAAAAAAACCAAACCTTTTTACTCTTTCAAGTATAAAGCAAGATTTAGAAGATAAATTAGAAAATCGTGTTGATGTTGTTAGAATTCGAGATAAAATGAATCAATTTTTAAAAAGCAAAATTACTAAAGAAGCTATATATGTCTAATGAAGTTTTATTGGAAGCTTTAAAACAAATTTCTATTTCTTCAAAAAGAATTTTATAAATATAAATTTTTTCTTAAAATAATTATTAATAAAAATTTTTATATTTATATTTAAGATGTCACGTAAGATATCACGTGCTATTGTTAAACTTCCATATCAAAATTATTTTATGGAGGTTTGAAATGAAAAAGGAAATGGTCTCAAGAAGAGATGCCCTTAAAATAGGTGCTTTAGGTGCAGCAGGTTTAGCAATGCTAGGTGCAACTAATGCAACAGCAGCAACAATCCTTGAAAAAGATGTTAAATTTGATGAAACATATGATGTAATCGTAATTGGTACAGGTTTTGCAGGTCTTGCAGCAGCCGCTAAAGCATCTCAAAGAGGTTTAAAAGTACTTGTTGTTGAAAAGATGGGTCGTGTTGGTGGTAACTCAGTTATCAACGGTGGTGGTATGGCTGTACCAAAAAATCGTTTACAAACAGAATATGGTATAAAAGACTCTAATGAATTATTTATAAAAGATTGTTTAAAAGCTGGACTTGGAATTAACCATGTTGAACTTTTAGAAACTATTGCAAATAGAGCACATGAAGCATTTGAATTTGCTGTAGAATGTGGTGCTAAATTTCAAGATGATAAGCCACCTCTTCAATTTGGTGGTCACACTGTTCCTCGTTCAGTTTTTACAAAAAATTCAAGTGGATCAGGAATTATTAAACCAATGACTAAGTTTGTTGAAGGTCTTCCTGGTTGTAAAATTGTAAGAAGAACTAAGTTTGATGATTTTGTAATGGATGACAAAGGTGGTGTTGTTGGAATTACAGTTAGAACTGGTTATAGATTCAATAAAAAACTTTTAAGTGATGATGCAGAAAACACAACTGGTGAGAAAAAAGTATTTAGAGCTAAAAAAGGTGTTATTTTAGCAGCTGGTGGTTTTAGTGCAGATAAAGTTTTCAGAAAACTTCAAGATCCTAGATTAGGTGTTGATCAAGATGTGACTAATCATTTAGGTGCAACTTCTGGTGCAATGTTAAAAGCATTCCAAATTGGTGCAATGCCAATTCATATTGGATGGATTCAACAAGGTCCATGGGCAAGTCCTGATGAAAGAGGTTTTGGTACAGCTCCACATATGACTCAAGGTGGTGTTTTTAAATACGGTATCGCTGTAGATATCAGAAATGGTAAGCGTTTCATGAATGAAATGGCTGATAGAAAAACTCGTGCTGATGCTGAATATAGAATTCTTCATGAAGATCCGACTGCAAATCCTGTTGCGTTTGGTACATCAAATACATTTGATAAAAATGTTATTGCTACAAGAGAAAAAGCTCTTAAAGCTGATGTTATGAAACAATTCGACACTGTTGATGCATTAGCAGCACATTACAAAATTCCAGTAGATGCACTGAAAGCAAGTATTAAAAAATACAATGATGGAACAAAAAAAGGTGTTGATGAATTTGGTAAACCAGTAAAAACTTATAAAGGTCAATGTATAGAAGATAAGGGACCTTATTTTGCTATTCGTTTACAACCAAAACCACACCACACAATGGGTGGAGTTAAGATTAACACAAAAGCACAAGTAATTTCAGGAAACACAATGAAACCAATTGCAGGATTATATGCAGCTGGAGAAGTAACAGGTGGTACTCATGGAGCGAGCCGTTTAGGAAGTGTAGCTGTAACTGATTGTTTAACATTCGGTATGATTGCGGGAGAAAATATTTAATTATGAAGAATAAAAAAACTCTTTTTTCTCTAGGGTTTTTTTTCATTTTTAGTGTAGCATTTTTGTTCGGAAGTAGCAGCGAAAAAGCTGCTGCTCCTGA